>CALHAI010000006.1 GCA_937934295.1 uncultured Blastocatellia bacterium | reverse complement strand
ACTACGCGGGCTCCCCTTGCCGCTTCGACCGTGAGGACTTCAACTTGCATTTTACTTATCTGCACGGAGAAGTCAACAAGATCAACCGCTGGCCTGACAAAGCCGAAATTCGGACCCCTCACTCCAAGAGCGAGGGAGTCCAGTCTCGCCGACAATGTGGGGGACCAACTCCGGCTCATCGCCCCTCTTGGTCCCCCCATCGCTACGGCCATGGGCTCGCACTTCGTCTTGTCGCCCGTGTGACGGCCAATCCGGCCGCGTTGTACGCCGCATTCACCGCTAATCGCCAATAGCCATCTCCTGGTTCTGTGTCCGAGAAGTACTCTTCGGCTCAGTTGATCGAGCCCTTCTTCTCCAGTTCAAGCGTCATTTGGCTTCGAGCGCGCGTCCGAGATGGGCGAAGAGCACGGCGTAGAGTTCGATCCCGTCCCAGAGGTTTTGCAGGCGCAGGTTCTCGTTCGCTCCATGCTGATTATTATCGTGATTGACGATGGGCACGCCGATGATGGGAACATTGAGCAGCTCTTGAAACAAGTACAGGGGGACGCTTCCGCCGAGCGTCGGCATCTTCACAATGGGCGTTCCGATCGTTTCCTCGATAAGGCGCACGAGGGCGCGAGAGATGGGCAGATCCATTGAGGTGCGCGCCGGCGGGTATCCAGGTCCCCAGACGAGCCGTGCGATCTTTGGATACTGGCGGCGCTGTTCGAGCGTCGGCGCCTCGGTGACGATGGCGAAGCCCTGTCGGCGAATATGCTCTTCGACGCGACGGCGGACGCTCTCGGGGGTTTGATCAGGCACCAGGCGAAAGTCGATGGAAGCCCTCGCTTCGGTTGGAATGGCGTTCTGCGCCGTTTCGCCCACGTGCCCGGCGCGAAGGCCTCGCACGTTGAGCGCAGGAGCCATGATGAGTTCGACCAAACGTCGTCCTCCACCTTCGGACCAACCGAGCCCGAGTTCCTCTTGAAGCGCCGCGTCTATGTCGGGGATTTCGGCGAGCGCGTGTCGTTCGCTCTCAGTGAGTGGACGCACATCCTCGGAGAATCCGGCGATGCGAATGTGTCCGTCCTCATCGCGCATGCTCGCCAGAAGATGCGCGAGCTGGGCAGCGGGATTGGGCGCCCAATTCCCGTAGTGTCCGCTGTGCAGAGGGCGCACGGGGCCGTACACTGTGAGTTCCAGGTCCACGATCCCGCGCGCGCCGAAATAGACCTGCTGACGGCGCGTTTGATGGACCGGTCCGTCGCAGAGCACCCAGGCATCGGCCTTCAGCCGATCGGCATACTTTTGCAAGATCGTCCGCAGATGGGGCGAGCCCGCTTCTTCTTCCCCCTCGAAGAAGAACTTGATGTTCACCGAGAGGGGAATCTGCGCAGCGCGCAAGGCATCCAGGGCGGCAAGGAGTGCCACGATCGGCGATTTGTCATCGCTCGCCGAGCGCGCGTAGAGGCGCCACTCGCCGGGGATAGGCGTTGGGATCGCCGACCATGGGATATCGCGCCCGCCGTGTTCCAGGGGCCGATCACGGAGCACGGGCGTCCACGGATCGCTCGCCCACTGTGAGGGATCTACCGGTTGGCCATCGAAATGCGCATAGAAGACGATCGTATGCCGCGCCGTGGGGACAGGGAGTTCCCCGTAGACGGCCGGCGGGGCATCACCGATGTCGAGGATCTCCGCGCGAACACCGCGCCGCTCGAGCATCGCCCGCAGGAATTCAGCGTTTCGGCGGATGGCTTCGCGATCTGAAGCGACATTGGGGATCGAGAGAAATTCCACCAACTCGCCGAGGATCGCTTTCTCATGAGCGAGCCGATATGTGCGCACCCGCTCGCGCGTGGAGCTCACCTCTTCGGCGAGCGAGCGTTGACCGAGGGTGAGACCGGGCAAAAGCAGGAGAGCGGTCGTGCATCGCATCAGGTTTAGTTGCCACATGGCCAACCTCCGCGTGATATTTGAGGAGCGCGCGCGGTGCCCTCGATCTCATCCGGCAAGGCTCCGAGAGCGCCGCGCACGGGCTCTCTCTCACTGAAGTTGAGCCGATGAACCGGGGACTTCACGCCACGGCTCGAAGCGTCCGCCCAGATATTTGGCCAGAAATTCTTCGGCGCGACCGAAGAAGTCGAGCCGGTTCTCCGGGCGGGCGAATCCGTGTCCCTCATCGGGGTAGAGGACGTAGGTGACCGGGACGTTCTTCGCCCGCAGCGTCTGCACGATCTGGTCGCTCTCGGCCTTCTTGACGCGCGGGTCGTTCGCCCCGTGACCGATGAGCAGTGGGGCCTTGATCTGGTCGGCTCGGAAAAGCGGCGAGCGCGACTTCAAGAACTCCTCGTCGGTCTCCACTTTCCCCAGGCGTTTGTCGAAGAGCGCCTTCATCGGCGTCCAGTATGGCGGGATCGAGCGCAGGAGCGTGACGAGGTTCGAGGGGCCGACGATGTCCACGCCGCAGGCGAATTCTTCAGGCGTGAAAGCTAGTCCGACGAGCGTCGCGTAGCCGCCGTAGCTACCGCCCATGATGCCCACGCGCTTGGGATCGGCGTATCCCTGCTGCACGGCCCAGTTCTTGCCATCAATCAGATCGGTATGCATCTTCCCGGCCCACTCCCGATCGCCCGCGTTCAGATACGCCTTCCCGTATCCGGTCGAGCCGCGGAAGTTGACCTGCAAGACGGCGTAACCGCGGTTGGCGAGCCATTGGACGATCGGGTTGAACCCCCACACGTCGCGCGCCCACGGGCCGCCATGCACAAGCAACACCATCGGCAGATTCCTTGGCGGAATGCCGACCGGGAGTGTGAGGTATCCGTAGATGGTCATCCCATCGCGCGCCGTGAACGAGATCGGCTGCATCTTCGCCAGGCGATACCGCTCGAGCGCTGGTTGAGTGCTGAAGAGCAGGTTGAGCCGCCGCGCCGAACGATCGTAGACGTAGTAGTAGACGGGGCCATCATCCACGATGTAGGAGACGATCCACATCCGATCCTCGCGGTCTCGACTGACGATGTTCAGGTCACCATCGCGTTCCCTGCGCAGCAGCTCGAAATCGGCGCGAAGCGATGGATCCAGAAGCTGCCATTCCCGACGAGCACGAATGAACTGCACGGCCTCCAGGCGCCGCGTCTTCGGATGGATCATCACACTACTCACGTCATACTGCGGGTCTTCAGCGATGACGGTCGTCTTTCCCGTAGCGGTGTCCACCTCGATCAGCCGCGCGGCATTGGCGCCGACGCTGGAGATGATCCAGAGGCCACGGCCATCTGGCGTAAACGTCCCGATGCTGCTGAACGTTTCGTCGGGTCCCCATCGCAACAGCTCGCGCCAAGGCGATTTCGCGTCCTCGCGCACGCGAATGAACATCCCTCCGTCCGAGGTGAATCCGGACGCGGCGCGCACCTGCAGCCGATGGTCCACGGCCCATTGGGAGACATCTCCAGGATTCTCCGTGTCCAGCTCGAGGGCGCCGGTCTTCAGGTTGATGCGGTACACATCGTGCCATCGCCGATCGCGGAGATTCAGCGCGACGAGGAGCTCATCGGGGAACTGCGGATCGGTCGCCACGACTTGTGCCTGCACGCCTTCCAGCGGCGTCAGGTCGCGCGTCACCTTCGTCTTCAGGCTCGTCTGATAGAGATGCCAATTCTCGTCGCCGTCTCGATCTTGGATGTAGAGGATGTGCTCGCTATCCTCCTGCCAGAAATAGGCGCGAATGCCGCGCTTTTTATCCGCGGTCACGACCTGATCGTCGTTTTTGCCGATGGTCCGCACCCAGACGTTGAGCACGCCGTTGTGCGGTGCCAGATAGGCGAATTTCGTCCCATCCGGAGAGATTTGAGGATTAGCCTTCTCGGGGTTTCCGAAGAGGACTTCACGCGGGATGAGCGGCGGGAGCTCCACGGCCCGCGCCCCCCATCCGTTCGACAGGAGCATGAGGCTCAATGCCACGAGGCCGCTCAAGCGATGCGCCCTACGCATAGCACTCCTCCTTCGCGAGGATTTTGGCGCAAATGCCCACTTATGCGGAGCTCGCGCCGCTCACTCTTACGCGAGCGCCAGATATCCGGTTCCCGAGTTTTCGGAGCAACCTATCGGGCATAGTATCCTCGGCGAGCCTTCACGCGGACACCGGGACGAAGGACCTTCACGCGGATGGTGCGCCATTTTCCGTCGCGCACCGTATTGCTTGGGCTGTAGGCGAGGCTATAGATCGTGCGCAGCTCATCGGCGATGCGGTGATAGACGCCCTCCAAATCCTCGACCGTATCCGCTCGGTAGAGCGTCCCGGCCGAATTCTCGGCGAGCGCCAAGAGTTGCCGCCGGGCGACGGCATAGCTCATCGGGCTCTCGCGCCGTTGGCGCACGACCATCTCGTATTCCGTGTCCAGGTAGATGGGATAGATGAGCACGTCCGACTCCTGAACGCGCGCCAGCAACTCTTCAAACGTGTGCTCCGTCGGAAAGAGCCACGGTTGACGGATCGAATTGTCCACGCCATCGGTCATGACGACGATGGCCTTGCGGCGCCCGGGCTGTCGTTCCACCTCCGTGAGCACGCGCCAGAGGGCGTCGTAGAATGCCGTTCCCCCACCCCCTCGAATCGCCTGAATGCTCTGCTTGAGTAGGAAGCGATTGTTCGTGAAGGGCGCGATCTCATAGACGCGACGCGCGAAAGCGAAGACGGCCATGCGGTCCTCCGGCCCGATCATATCCACGAACGCCTGCGCCGCGCGGCGGATGACACCCAGCTTCGATTCGGTGCTCCCGCTGACGTCCAGAAGCAGAGCGAGATCAAACGGGGCCGTCACCGGAGAGAAGTGCGTGATTGGCTGCTCCACGCCGTCTTCGTAGATGACGAAATCCTGCTTCTGGAGGTCGCTCACCGCCCTCCCGTACTCATCGGTCACGCTCACGTTGACGTTCACAAGCGGCGCTTCCAGCGTGATGACGTCTCCGGAATCTTCCGCCCGCGTTCGGCGCGGCGGCGGAGGGGATTCCTCATGCGGATCCGTGCGAAGGCTCGGGCGAGAGCGGGGCGATGGGGATTCTTCGCGGTCGGGCCATTCACGCGGCGGAGTCGATGGCGGCGATTCCGCGCGCGCCAGAGATGGGGATGGAGACCCCGTCGGCGGGAGCGCTAGCAAGCGAATGTCTCCACGCATCGTCTTGGCCATCAGTGAGCGTCCGCCGCGCCCCAATCGGCCTTCGATCGCATGGGCGTCGAACTTCCCTTTGACGAGGATCGGAAGCTCTGACTGAATGGCCCCTTGCGGCGCGAGCAGTACGATCTCCGCGTCGAAACTGGCCGGCAGGCGAAGCGTGATGTTTCCGCTGATCGTCTCGATCGTCGTCGCTCCGGGCTCGCCAGAGAGCTCGATCGGTCCGTCGGCGGACTTCAGCTCGAGGATCGTTCCATCCGGCACACGCAACCGCACATTGAGACGAAGTTGTGGGATGGCGGGGATCACACACGTGAAGGCTTCTGACGAGGCGTTCAACGACACCAGCGAGGCGCGAAAGGCGCGAGCGCCGGACATGGGTCGTGCTTCCACTTCTATGCGCGATCGAGACCAGGTCTGCAGCTGGATGCCACCGGAGAGATTCTCCACGCGCGCTTTTCCGCCCATTGGGAAGTCAAACGCTTTTTCCACGATGGGGACGGTCGCGTGGCGGCCGGATTGACGGGAGAAGCCTCCCGAAGGCCAAAGCAGTAGGGGGAGAAGGGCCAGAGCTATGAGCGAGGCGCTTCGATTCTTCATCGTGCGGCCTCCTGTCTCGCCCTCGCGAGTTCCCCTCTTGGGGCCTCTCGCAGGATATGCAGCGTCGCTTATTTGGATGCGCCGTCCCTCAATCGCGTTGGGAGATGAGCCCTTTGGCAAAGCCCTCGTGCGGACATCGCGTCGAAGACCGACCAGTCCATCGCTCCCTTCGCGTAGGGACCCGCCTACGATGGCGGGCGAGGGCGCTGCGGATTGAGCCATTCGTTCATCCCATCGCCCGCGAGATTGAACGCGAGGACGGTCACGGCGATGGCCAATCCGGGGAAGAGGACCAGATGTGGCGCCGTCGTCAGATATGCGCGTCCGGAATCGAGCATCTTCCCCCAACTGGGCATCGGCTCCTGAACACCGAGCCCGAGAAAACTCAAGCTCGCTTCAGCGAGCACAGCGCCGGCCACGCCAAGCGTCGCTTGTACAATGAGCGGCTGTACGACGTTGGGCAGGATGTGGCGGAGCAGGATGCGGGCGTCGCTCGCTCCTATCGCGCGCGCGGCCTGGACGAAGTCCAGCTCCTTCACTTTCAGGACCTGGCCGCGAATGAGGCGCGCGTAGCTCACCCAGCCGATGATCGAGAGCGCGAGGATCAGATGGTTCACACTCGGACCAAGGAAGGCGATCATCGCCAAGGCCAGCAGAATGCCGGGGAACGCCAGGAACGTGTTGAAGAGGAAGCCCGAGATGAACCGGTCCGTCCATCCCCCATAGTAGCCCGCCAGCGCCCCAATGAGCGTCCCCACACTCGCGCAGATGGCGACGACCAGGAGTCCGACACGCAAAGAGACGCGCGCCCCATACAGCAATCGAGAGAGGACATCGCGCCCGAACTCGTCTCGCCCCATCGGATGCGCGCGCGAGGGCGGTTGCAATCGAGCCGCCAGGTCTTGTGCTTGAATATCGTGAGGGGCCAAGCGCGGCGCCCAAAGCGCCACAAGGAGCAGCCCAATGACCAGGATCCAGCCGATCTTCCCCGTCCAGCCCATGGTCATTCCACCTTGATTCGAGGATCGAGCACGCGATACAGGAGATCGGTCGCCGTATTGACGACGATGTAGGTCAGCGCGATCACGAGCAGACAGCCTTGCACGAGCGGATAATCGCGTGCGGCGATGGCTTCGATCGTGAGCGTGCCGATGCCCGGCCAATTGAAGATGCGCTCGGTGATGATCGCCCCGCCGAGCAAGACGCCGAACTGCAACCCCACGATGGTGACGACCGGGATGAGGCCATTGCGCAGGACATGGCGATAGAGTACTGTGCGCTCATCGAGGCCTTTGGCCCGAGCCGTCTTCACGTAGTCTTGGTGCAGCTCTTCGAGGACGCTCGTGCGCACCAGGCGGGTGAGGATCGCCGCCAGGGCCGCTCCGAGCGTGAGCGCGGGAAGGATGAGGTGCGCGGGATCGCCAAAGCCCGAGGGAGGCAGGAGCCTGAGCTTCACCGAAAAGAGCAGGATCAAGAGCGGTCCCAGCGCGAAGTTCGGCAACGCGATCCCCAAAAGTGCCATCACTGAGGCCACGGCGTCGCGAACCCCTCCGTGATGACGAGCCGCCGTCACGCCAAGCGGGATCGCGATGAGCACGGCCACGAGCAAGGCCGCGACGGCCAATTGCAGCGTCGCCGGATAGCGGGAGCGGATCTTCTCGGCAACGGGACGCCGATCCACGAAGGTCACGCCGAGATCGCCGCGCAGCACCTGCTTCCAGTAATTCGCGTATTGCTCCAGCAGCGGCCGATCCAACCCGAACCGATGGCGCATCTCCGCCACCTGCTCGGGCGTCGCCGTCTCTCCGAGGAAGGCGAGGACCGGATCGCCCGGCACCAGATGCAGCAGCACGAAGACGAGCGTCACCACGGCCCACATGACGGGAATGACGAGCAGGAGCCGACGTCCGAGAATCCCCATGATGCTGCCCATGTGTCACCTCATCGTTTCACGCGAGATCGCTCATGCTGGTGTCGCACGAGGAGTCGCACCCTTCGTTCGGTCGAAGCGGCATTTCATTCTCCTCCCCCTTCGATGATCTCAAAGAGCAGCGCGAACGGGCCAAGCGGCGAACGGCTCTCGCTCCACAGCCCCTCCGAGCGAAGCGACGAGATGCGCCGACTCGGCGGCCAACGCACGGCGAGGCGATGCGCGACTTCCGCATCCGGCACATGGATCCCCATCGAGGATGCGCGCTCGATCCATTCAAGCGCGCGAAGGAGTGCGCGCACCGCCTCCTGGTGCTCGAAGGACATCGTGATCTCGAATCCATCGCTCGCCGACAATCGCGCGCGCAGCACCGAATCGTCGCCCACGGTCTCCTGTCTCTCGCGCGCGAGGAGGACGTGCTCGATCTGCTTCGGATGACCGATGAGGAGGTGTCCCTCTAAGAAAGCGAACGCGCGCTCCGGATGCGCTTCGGAGGCGAAGAGTGAGACTCCGCGCACGGAAGTCTCGCGCACGCGCGCTCCCATGTGCTTGAAGTGCTTCCCGATCAATGTGGCGAGCTTCGGCGCATCGCGCACGGAGACGAGCAGCAAGAGCGTCGGATCTCCCGTGTCCACGACGGCGAGCGCCGAGCCGAGCGCATCGGCGATCGTATCCTCCGGGGCCCATCCGAGCGCCTGACGCATGCGCGCGCGCACCCCCGTGAGGGCGAGGCGGAGCGGTTCGGGAAGTGGCGCTATGAGCGTCTCTTCGAGCGCCGCGGCCAACTCCCGGGCATCCGTCCACCGATAGAGGGTGAAATGGCGAATCCGCCTTGGGATGAGGCGAAGGATCGCATCATCCGCTGGCGACGCGTTCGGGCGAAGGATCGGAGCGTAGCGCTTCACCCACTTCTCGTCCAGATCGAGGAGGTATCGGATGACGACTTCGCCGTCGTCGAACTCGACGGCGAACGCGATGTTGAGCGAGACGGCCTTGAGCATCGCGCGCATGATCTCGCGTTGAAGCGGGGGAGCGGCGATCGCGCGCGCTCCGAGAGCGAGGGCTTCGCCACTGGCCCATCCCCAGATGGGGCTCGGGCGCTCGCGCTCCCACCACCAGGATGTGGAGTCGCTCGAGGCCTGTTCGAGCGCGCGGTGGAGAGCGTGCAGTCGCGGATGCGCGCGCAGTGAGGGGCGACGTCCCTGGGCCGTCTCGAGGATCGCGCGCAGGGTGTCCGGATGCGTCGCCACAATGAGCGTCCTCGCACACACGCTCCAGAAGAAACCGTTTTCGGAAGCCCGCGCGCGATAGCCGACGATCGGCATTCCTCCATAAGTGGTGCGCTCGAGGGTGAACGTGCCGTAGGCGCGGCGGGCGAGCGCGAGCGCGTGCGTCTCGGCAAATCGGCGGAGCGCCTCCTCAGAACGCGTCGTCATCCAAAGAAGCGCCAGATGAGGTCGGACGGTCTCCCCTTCCCAGTCCATCCCCGTGACGATGAGCGCCATCGGAGAGCGTGCGAGCCATCCCCATTCCCGCAGCTCATGCGGGAGTCGTTCGGAGAGCGCGCCCTGCCATGGGACATCGGACAGAAGATCGTTCACCGCGCGCGTCGCACGCAGGCCTTCGAAGACCCGTAAGGGATCGCGCACTTCGAGATAGAAGAGCACCGTTTGCGGCGTCAGCTCGCTCGGCGCGCGCCGCTTGGCGATCGCACCTCGGAAGATGAGCCCGCCGACTCCAGCAAGAAGAAGGGCGAGCAGGGCGATCCTTCGACGACGAGAGGAGTGAACGCGGCCTCTTATGCGATCCACAGTCTCCTCGCCGGTGCGTTCCTCAGGCGCCCGTCGCCGCGTGAAGGGCTTTCGGAGCGCGTCGAGGATCGCTCCCGCATGGACCATCGCCTCTTTTGTGCCCCCCGTTGATTTCTCCACGTCCGCTCGTTATTATAGCGACGAGCATCTCGCGATGGGGAGCGCGCGGCGCCATGGGCGAACGGATACGTGTGGTTATGTATGCCAAGCCGGGATGCCAGCTCTGCGAGGAAGCCGAGCGCGTCCTCGCGACCGTGGACTGCGCCGACCTCTTCGAGCTGGAGATCGTCAACATCGAGCAGGAGGAAGAGCTGCGCCGCCAATATGGGGAGCAGATTCCCGTCATCTTCATCGGCGGGATCAAGGCATTCCAGCACCGCGTGAATCCGCGCGCGTTCTGCCGCATGGTGCGCCGACTTTCACGGCAAGCGAGGTGAGGCGATGAAGAGCCCTCAGCTCCTGGTTGCGATGATTGTGTCCCTGGCCGCTTGCTCGACGAAATCCTCTTCCACGATGGTGGACCGGGAACAATCGGCGACGGCGCTCGCTCCGACGGAGTTCAGTGGCGAACGCGCTTTCGAGCATGTCCGCCAATTAGTCGCGTTGGGGCCGCGACCCGTCGGCAGCGAGGCGCATGCGCGCATGCGCGCCTATCTCCTGGCTGAGCTGAAAGGATATGGGTTGAGCGTTCGGACTGAGGAGTTTCGGGCCCAGACCCCGCTTGGGGAGAAGCCCATGGTCAATATCATCGCCGAGCGCGCGGGCGCGAGCGAAGACGTGATCATCCTCGCCAGCCATTATGACACGAAGCTCTTCACCGACTTCTCCTTCGTGGGGGCGAACGATGGGGGATCGAGCACGGGAGCGCTTCTGGAACTGGCGCGCGTGCTCGCCGCGCGCCAGGAGACGCCGCCGTACATGCTCCGGTTCGTCTTCTTCGATGGCGAGGAGGCCTTCGTCTCATGGTCGCAGACGGACAGCAAATACGGGAGTCGGTACATGGTGGAACAGCTGGAACGTCGGGGGGAACTCTCTCGGATTCGGGCGCTCATCCTGTTGGATATGATCGGCGACAAGGACCTGGACATCGTGCGCGACGCGTACTCGACCCGTTGGCTTCAGGACATCCTCTGGGAGACGGCGCGGCAGCTCGGCTACGAGCGACACTTCACGAGTCGGGAGACATTTGTGGATGACGATCACGTCCCGTTCCTGCAAAAGGGCGTGCCGGCGGTGGACCTCATCGATTTCAACTACGGGCTGTGGAATCGGTACTGGCATACGGCTGAAGATACGCTCGATAAAGTGAGCCCGCGGAGTTTGAAGATCGTGGGCGATGTCGTGCTTCGAGCGCTGCCGCGGATCGAGGCGGCGCTCGCTGCGGCGGAGAGACGGTGAGATGGTCACGCGCATCGCCGTCATTCCGGGGGACGGGATCGGCGTCGAGGTGACGCGCGAGGCCGTGCGCGTGTTGGAGGCGGCGGCCGAGGTGTACGGCCTCGCGCTGGAGATGACGCATTTCGATTGGGGGGCGGAGAAATATCTGCGCGAGGGGGTCGCGCTGCCGGAGGGGGCCGTCGCGATGCTCCAACAGAACTACGACGCGATCCTCGCCGGCGCCTTCGGCGATCCGCGTATTCCGGACCATCGGCACGCGCGGGAGATCCTGCTCGGCTTGCGCGTGCAGTTGGATCTGTTCATGAATTTGCGACCGGTGAAGCTGCTGGATGAGCGTCTGACGCCACTCAAGGGGCGGACGCCGGAAGACATCGATTTCGTCATCGTGCGGGAGAACACCGAGGGCGCTTATGTGGATATCGGGGGCGTACTTCGGAAGGGAACGCCGGAGGAAGTGGCCATTCAAGAGGAGATCGCGACGCGGCGGGGGACGGAGCGGATCGTCGTCGCAGCCTTCGAGTATGCGCGGCGGCATGGGCGGCGGCGCGTGACGCTCGTGGATAAATCGAACGTGCTGCGCTATGGGCATGGGCTGTGGCAGCGCGTGTTCTGGGAGGTCGCTCAGCGCTATCCCGAGATCGAGGCGACGCATCAATATGTGGATGCGATGGCGCTGCTGATGGTGCAGGATCCGGCTTCGTGCGATGTGATCGTGACGACGAACATGTTCGGGGATATCTTGAGCGATCTCGGGGCGGCACTCATCGGCGGATTGGGATTGGCGCCGTCAGGGAATATCCATCCTGGGCGCATCTCGCTCTTCGAGCCGGTGCACGGGACAGCGCCGACGTTGGCGGGAAAGAACGTGGCCAATCCGATGGGCGCGATCCTCACGGCGGCGATGCTGTTGGACTACGTGGGGGCGGAAGAAGCAGCGCGCGCCATCGAGCGCGCCGTCGTCGCGGCGGTTCGAGCCGGTGAGGTCACGCGCGATCTTGGCGGCTCGCTCTCGACCGAGGAAGTCGGGCGCACTCTTGCCGCGCGCGTGCGCGCTCACGCTTGGTGAGCGCTGACGGAGACGGCGAGGCTCACCGAGAGCCTCGGGTGGGGAAGGAACGTGGCGGAGGGGAGCAGATGAGGAAGTGGCAATATAAGACGTTGGATTGGGGCGAGCTGAGGAAGCTCGGGGCCATCGTGACGGGAAAGGACTTCGTGGATGAGAACGTGGATGCGGGATTGAACAAGCTGGGCGAGGAGGGGTGGGAACTGGTCGGCGTGTACGTGGATGGGTTCGTCGTCCATCGCTCGCAAAAGAGCATAGATATCGTCTCGATCAGCCGGTACGTCAAGTTCACCTTCAAACGGCCCCTCGAGTGAGGGCGATCCGAGCAGCCTTCGCCTTGTGAAAGGCTCAGGCGGACTAGCCCTCGCCAGGGCAGCAGGAATTGAGCGCGCGCTCGCCGTTGGCGATCAAAGGGTCGGGAAGATGCCGTTTGTTCGCGTTCCCGAAGGAGAGCTGTATTATCACCGTGTGGGGGGAGGGCCACCTCTGGTCCTCGTCAACGATTGGCCGTTTTCTCATCGGTATTGGGAGCCGTTGGCTGAGCGGTTGGCGCGCTCGTATGACGTCATCGCGTTCGATCCGCGCGGCTTCGGACGCAGCCGATCATTCGCGGGGGCAGCCGCCTATGACGTCGAGGCTCATGCCGAGGACGTGCACGAGCTGATCACGGCGCTCGGCTTGGGCGAGGCGCATGTGGTCGCGCATGCGCTCGGCGCGATCCCGGCCGCGCTCTGTCTTCAGCTCCATCCGCAGGACGTGCGCACGTTGACGCTTCTCAATCCGACACTGGGGCCGACGTCCTCCCCGCGCGTGGAGAAATATGTCACGTCAGCGCAGCTTCTGCTGCTCCTGCGACAGCTCGCCGCCGTGCCGCTTGTTCGCTCCCTCCTCTTTCGACGATATGCCCTTGGCCGGCTTCCGAAGGCATATCAGCGCATCCTCGCCGAAGATCTCCTTCATGTAGATGCGCGAGCTGCGTGGGAGCTGGTGCATTCGGCGACGGAGGACACCACCCTACGCCGATTCTGCGCGGCCCTCTTCGGATATGCGCGCCCCATTCTGCTTGTGGCCTGTCGCCAAGATGGTTGGGCATCGGTCGAGACGGCGCGTTGGCTCTTCGAGCGGATTCATGCTGGACGGCTCGTGACGATGGCGTCTCCCGCTCATTTCCCCATGCTCGAAGCTCCAAAGACGTTGTGTGACGTGCTCGTCACGTTTTACAAAGAGATCGGCGCGTGATAAACTTCTTGGACAGGGCGAAAGTGCGAACCGTTAGGGACTTTTGAAACTCGCTCCCCTGCCGAGGCGTAATGAGTGAGTGGAGGTTGAATGTGGGAGGATGAGGATGTCGGACGAACGGATGTCCATGAGCGTCGCGCCGGTCGAGGTCTCCCGCCGGATCCGAGAGATGGCAGTCCTGATCGTCGCGGGGACGGCGAGTCGTCAGGCCGAACTCGGACATGTGATCGAGCGGCTCGGGTGCCGGGTGATGACGGCCGATTTCTTGCAGTTGGAGAGCTTGCCCATTGACAGCAAGGCGTTTCAACTCGTGGTCGTAGATGTGGAGCGCGATCTGTCGCCTCTTGGGGGAGCGCTCGCGCGGATCGAGCCGCAGAGGATCCTCGCTCTCATTCCCGAAGGACTGCGGGAGTCGGGGGCGTGGATCATGGGACTGACCTTCGGCCGCTATGTGCTCAAGCCGGTTCATCCCGAGGAGCTGCTTCAAGCCGTGCGCGATCGGTTGGAGCTTGTGGCTCTGCAGGAGACGACGACGCGCCTGAGCGATGAGCTGCGCGCGCGGTATCGCATCGAGAACCTCATCGGGATCAGTCGAGGGGCGGAGATGCGCCGGGCGTTCGTCCGCACCTTCGCGAGCGTGCGGCATTCGCTCTTTCTGTCTGGGGAACGCGGTGTCGGCAAACAGATGCTCGCGCAGACGGTGCATTACAGTGGCCCATGGGCGCTGGCGCCGTTCGTTCTCGTGGACACGGCATCTGTGCCTGCGAGCGCGCTCTCCGGGTTGCTCTTTGGCGATTCGGGATGGATCGAGGGAGAGATCGAGCCGATCGGTCGTGGAGTGATGTCGCTGCTCAGCGCGGGGACGGTTTACATCACAGAGGTGTCGCTCGTTCCCCTTCCGCTCCAGTATCGCCTCGCGGCGTTCCTTCACGAGCGACAAACGCCTGAGGCCGAGGGCGCCTCTTCGGGACCTCGCTTCATCTTCGGCAGCCAGTGGACGCCGGAGCAGCTGCGGCGCAAGGGATTGCTCATCGAGGACCTCTATCACCTGGTGCGGGAAGCACATCTGGCGATCGAACCGTTGCGCGCTCGCCCGGAAGATATCCCCTATTTCGTGGACTATTTCCTGGAGCGCATCTGCCAGCGCCAACAGAGGGAGAAGCGCGTGCTGACCGATGACGCGCTTCAGGCGCTCGCGCGCTACGCCTGGCCGGAGAATGTGGACGAGCTGCAGCGCGTTCTGGAAGTCGCCGTGCGTCGGACCGCCCCCCTGCCCATTGACGTCACGCATCTCCCGGAACCGATTGGGCGTCCGGCGCCTCGCGTTCCCAAGGTCCCTCTCCCGGAAGGGGGGATCGACTTCTACGAGCTAGTGGAGGAGTTCGAGCGCGGGCTGATCGTGGAGGCGTTGCGGCGGACCGGGGGGAATCAGCGCCGCGCGGCGCGACTCCTCCGCTTGAAGGAGACGACGTTGGCCGCCATGCGGCGACGCTTGAACATCGAACCCGATCGGGTCTGAAGCCTCCATGACGGGGTATGAGGCGGGAGATCCTTCATGATCTTCGACGAGCTTCTGAAGCGGAGCCGGCTCTGAGCGAGTTCCCGTGTCTTTTGGAACAACGCATCCGACCGGATCGGCGGTATGTTCGCATCGGCATCATGCTGACGGGGCTGCTGCATGGTTCGCTCTTCGGCTACATCCTCTATGACTCGTATCGCACGCTCTCATCCTGGAGGGGGTTGATCGGGTTGGCGATCGTGAGCGAGCCGGGGCATCGCCGGGGATTGCGGCTGCCGGATCGCGCGCTTCTTGTAGCCCCGCTCTACTATCCGCCCGGCCTTCTCACTTCGTCCCCGGATGAGGAAGCGAGGCGCCGTATTGAGGAACGGCGACGGCGTCAAGAGGCGGTGCGCCGCTTGCGTGAGCACATGGCGCAGACGGCGCGGGCGAAGGCAGCGATGTCCGATCTCCCGGAGACGTGGGAGGAGCTGGAGCGACGGGTCCAGGATGAGGCGCGGAAGCTGAACATCGGACCGATCCGCGACGCCATCATCGAGATCTACCGCGCCAAGCAAGAGGGGCGTCTCGCGTTCCAAGATATCAGCGTCGCCGTCTCCTTCCGCGTGCAGAAGGACGGGGCGCTCACGGACGTCGCGCTTGTAGAGCCCTCTGGCCTTCCGCAGGTGGATGCGGCCGCGTTGATGATCGTCGAGGAAGCGAGTCGCGCGCGTATCTTGGCACCGCTTGTGACCGCTCAATCCGTGACCGTGAAGCTCGTCATCGCCGAGACGACCGAGCTGCGGTTCATCATCGTCTCGCCGTCGGAGGCGGGAGCCGCTCAGCTTGTCAGCCAGTTGAACGGATTGCTTCTGCTGGCGCGCTTGAATGCGGGGAGATTGGATCCTCAAGCGGCGGCGCTCCTCTCGCGGCTGAGCATCACGCAAGAGGGTCGCAGCATCATCGCCAGCGTGAAGATCCCTCGCGCTGAAGCTACGGAGATGTTGAAGAGCCGCATCGGGTCCGAAGAGTGAGGCGCGGTCGGCTTTGGCCAAAAGCGCATCGCGTCGGAGGACAGCCTTTGCCGGAGGAGCGCCTATGAAGACCATCATCGAACCATTTCGGATCAAGGTCGTCGAACCCATCCGCATGACGACGCGCGAGGAGCGCGAAGGGTACTTGCGCGAGGCCAGCTATAATCTTTTTTTGATCAAGTCGGAGCACGTCATCATAGACCTTTTGACCGACAGCGGCACGGCGGCTATGAGTTCCGAACAGTGGGCGGCCATGATGCGGGGCGATGAGTCATATGCCGGGAGCGCGAGCTTCTATCGCTTCGAGGCCGTCGTGCGAGAGATCTTCGGATTCAAGCATGTCATCCCCACACATCAAGGGCGGGCGGCCGAGCGCATCCTCTTCTCGATCATGTGCCAGCCTGGGCACATTGTGCCGAGCAACACGCATTTCGACACGACGCGGGCGAACATCGAATACGTCGGGGCGGAAGCCGTGGATCTGCCGATCCCCGAATTCTACAAGCCCTCGGTCTATCACCCCTTCAAAGGGAACATGGACACGGACGCGTTGCGCGCCCTGATCCGGCGCGTTGGGCCAGAGCGCATCCCGCTGGTCATGCTCACGGTGACGAACAATTCCGGTGGGGGGCAACCCGTCTCCATGGCCAATATCCGCGAGGTGAAAGCCATCTGCGCCGAGTACGGCATTCCGCTCTATCTGGACGCCTGTCGCTTCGCCGAGAACGCCTACTTCATCAAGCTGCGCGAAGAGGGGTATGCCGAGAAGTCGGTTCGAGAGATCGCGCGCGAGATGTTCTCCTATGCGGATGGGTGCACGATGTCGGCGAAGAAGGATGGGCTGGCCAATATCGGCGGGTTCCTCTGCACGAACGACGATCGGTTGGCGCAGCAGGAGAAGAATCTGCTCATCCTGACCGAGGGCTTTCCCACCTACGGGGGCTTAGCCGGCCGCGATCTGGAGGCGATCGCCGTGGGGTTGCAGGAAGTGTTGGACGAAGATTACTTGCAATACCGCTTCGCCTCGACGCGCTACTTGGGGCGGCATATCGCTGCGGCCGGCGTTCCGATCGTGCAACCACCGGGTGGTCATGCCATCTACATTGACGCCGGGGCGATGCTCCCGCACATCCCCCCCTTGCACTATCCCGCGCAGGCGCTCGCCGTCGAACTCTACCGCGAGGCTGGGATTCGCTCGGTCGAGATCGGTTCGGTCATGTTCGGCAAGCGGGATCCGCAGACGGGGGAGGAGCTCCCGGCACCGATGGAGCTGGTGCGGCTGGCGATCCCGCGCCGCGTCTACACGCAGAGTCATATCGACTACGTGATCGAGGCGATCCTGGAGGTCTACAAACGGCGCGAGACGATTCGCGGCTATCGTATCGTATGGCAAGCGCCGTTTCTGCGGCATTTCACGGCTCGCTTCGAGCCGCTCTGAAGCAGGCCTCAGCGAGCGAAGTATCCGGGGCGCGCGCGCACGCGCGCGCCAGGACGAGCGACGCGCACTTCGATCCGTCGCCAGCTCCCATCGCGTTCGGCGCGCACCGGCGTGTAGGCGAGGCTGTAGATCGTGCGCAAATCGGCCGCGATCTCCTCGTAAACGCCTTCAAGCTGATTCAAGCTCTGGATGCGATAGAAGCGACCCCCGGAGAGATCGGCCAATCGGCGCAGGTGCTCTTCCGCCAGGCGCGTGCCCGCGCGCACCTGCTCGCGTCCGGATTCGTTGAGCGCCGCCTCCAGCTCCGCTTCGTTCTCGATCATGATGGGATAGATCAAGGCATCCGATTGCACAACCCCGGGGACTAAGTCCTCGAATCGCAGGAAGGACCCCGGACGTCGCAGGGGATCGGTCCAGAGCGGCGTGCCCCGATACGCCAGTGAGCTGTCGCGTCCGTCCGTCAACACGACGAGCGCATTGCGCTGTCCACGAACTGGGCCGAGCACTTCGACGAGCGCATAGCCGATGGCATCGTACAGCGCCGTACTGCCAAGCGGCGGCACGACGGCCTCAAGCGCGCGCAAGACCTGAGCGCGATCGTGCGTGAGCGGTGCGACGACCTCCACATCTCGGGCGAACAGAAGCAGCGCGACCCGATCCTCCGCGCGCATCACCTCAAGGAAACGACGCGCCGCTTGCCGAAGCATCTCGAACTGCCCGCGCATGCTCCCGCTCACGTCCAGCAGGAGGGCGAGGTTGAAGGGGCTCGTCTCGACGGCGAAATGGCGAACCTCTTGTCGCACGCCATCCTCTAGGACGGTGAATTCGTTCGCCGCGAGTCCGCTGAGGACCTTCCCCTCGGCATCGGTGACGCTCAGCAGGAGATTCACCAATGGCGCTTCTAATCGGATGACGTCTTCCTCCTCGGCCGAGGCCACGGGCCATGACACCGGGCCCTCCGGTTCGAGGAGGCGGAGCAGGCGAGGTTCCAGCAGGCGCAGCGCTTCGCCCAAGACGCTCTGCCGATTCTCCGCCAGGACGCGAGCGGCGCGCGTCATCGGCTGCGGCGGAAGCATCCCCAAGATCAGGCGACCGGGAGCTGTCGGCGGGCCCAGCTCCACCCATCCGTTGAGTGTGCGCACCTGGACGGAGAGCCGACCCTGCCCCAGCTTCCCGGCGAGGATCGCCGGCGAAGGTGCGGCGCTTGGCACGGGCGATTGAGGCAGGGCCGGTCGTTCCACACGCGGCAGCGATGGGCCGGCATAGCGCACATACCCCTCGATCCACACCAATTCCGCTCGAATGTCCTCGACGGGGATCCCGAGGATCACATCACCGCTCAGCGTCTCCACGCGTACGGCGCGCGGCCGACCATGCACCTGCACGGTCCCTTCTTCCGCTTTCGCCTCGATACGCAGAGCCGGAGGGACGGTCACGTAGACATCGAGCGCTTGCTCCGGTTGGCGAGTCGCGCAGCGCAGGCTCATGTGACCCTTTCCCGCCTTCAGGCGCACCATGTCCTCCGCGATCGGGAGATTGCTCTCGATTCGAAGGAGGATCCGATCGGGGCCGCCTTCGCGGATGAGGATGCGCCCATGCGGATTCTCGATCTTGAGTTCGCTCAACGAGGAGACATCGAGGCGCTTCTCCAAGACAACCGGACGTGGGATCAACGCGCGGACATCTGGGGATTGTTCACCCGCTTCCGCGAGGGGACTCCAGGGCTCCCCACACAGACACCCCTCCCCTCCAAGAGGATCGGCCAGTCCGACTCCGATAAGAAGCCATGCAGTGAGGCCAATACGATGTCGAACGTTCGTTCGTCCTCCTCCTGGGAGAACCACCGTGCTCACGGCTGACCCACCGGGGCGTAGTAGCCGCGCCGAGCATGGACCTTGAACTTCTTCCCTCCCTCGCGGGCGACCTCGATCTTGATGCGTCGCCACCTCCCATCGCGACTCGTGTTTGAGGACATGTACCCGATGTTGTACTGCTGGCGCAATTCGCGGGCGATCGTCGCGCACACGGCTTCCAAGAGCGAGGCCCCCATGACGGTGAAGTGACGACCTCCGGTCAGCTTCGAGAGCTGTTGCAGGATGGCGATCCCTTGTTGCTCGAAGTAGGTGTTGTAGAGCGTCGGGTCGGGCGTCCCGATCGTATAGATCTGTACGTCGGATTCCTTCAGCAAGCGGGAGAGCGTGCCGTAGCTGTACCGCGAGCTGTTGTCCTGTCCATCGCTGATGACCAGAAGCACGCGCTTGCCATGTCGGGCATTACGCAGCTTCAGCACGCCTTCGTAGACGGCATCGAAGAGCGCCGTTCGACCTTGCGCGCGAAGGAACGGCAGATACGTGAGGAGAACCTCTCCGTCGGTGAAATCCGCCAAGAGCATCACCTGCTTGTTGAAGGCGATCGCGAAGAACTCGTCTTGCGGATTGCTCCACTCGATGAAGCGGCGCACGGCCTCGCGCAGGCGGGCGATCTTGCTCTTCATGCTGCCAGAGATGTCCAGGATAAGCCCCACGCTGATCGGAATGTCATCGGTGCTGAAGAACTTGACCTGCTGCGGGACATCGTCCTCGTAGATGGTGAAGTGATCCGATTTCAGTCCGGTGACGAAGCGCCCCAGTTGATCGGTCACGCTGATGGAGAGCAGGACCAATTCCGACTTGAGCCGGATGAACTGTTCCTGCAGGGATTGATCTGTGGCGGCCGTCGTTCGCGTGACTTGTCCCGATGCGCTCTGCGGTTCGGTTGAAGTTCCTTCTGGGGTCTCCGAACGAGGTTGCGCGACCTTCCTCGTCACGGATTGATCTTCTGATGTCGGGGCTGCCAGTGGTCGCATCGGAGAAGGCCCAAGCGGGAGGAGCAAAAGCCCAACCGATACGTATGCCAGCGCCCGCCATCGTCGGAACATGAAGAGTGAAGAGCTTCTCCTGGTCCTTGGGCTCATCGTTCCCTCCTTAGTTTTTGGTCTTCCCGTTCTCAGAACCCTGTTCCGGCGCGGACTCCTAATGATAAAGACAATCGCGAGCCAATGCAACGGAAGTTTTCCCTTCACGTTATTCTCATAGGCCCGGCCGAGGGAAGGAACGCGCGGCAGGGGCAGGCTCCACGCTCGCACGTTCGAGCGCGCGGGTGAGTTCCCGCTGCAAGAGCGCGAGAAGATGGTATCTCGCAAGAAGATCGTCCGCTTCCAGCACGCCGCGAAGCCGGAGTTCGCCCCGCTTCTCCCCGCGTTCATCAGTCAGGGGAAGACGGACGCTCCACATCGGCGCGCGTTCGTCCGGCGACGCATGTCGAGACATCGAGAGCCTCCATCGCTCCGTCCATCGAATTTCGGCGGAGTCGAAATCGCCGATCTCCAACAAGCGGGCGAGTACGGCGCGGAGCTGATCCAGCGATTCCACCTGCTGGAAGTCCGCGATGGCGCGCCGCCATTGAATGTTCTTGGCCAAGGCGCGATGATGTCGAAGGGCTCTCCCCAAGGCGTGGAGCAGCTCTTGAAATTCGGGATACCCGAGCGATTGGATGACAAAGAAGACCGAGGCTCCGAGGACGAAGAGGAGGATGCCAAGGGGCTTCCCCTGCGGGTTCACAAACAGGAGGCTGAACAGGCCGCACCCGGCGCATGCCGCGTAGAGTACAAGCACGACTTGTCGCCGCGTCAGTCCGCGTCGCAACAGCATGTGGTGAATGTGCTCCAAATCGCCTTGAAAGAGCGGCCGCCGACCCAGCGCGCGACGAACGAGCGTCCACAGGGTGTCCAGGATCGGGAGGCCGAAGGAGACCAGCGGGATCGCAATGGCAACGGCTGTCGCGCTCTTCTGCGAGCCTTCGACGGCGAGGGCTCCAAGGAGGAATCCCAGAAAGAGACTTCCCGAATCGCCCAAGAAGATCGTCGCTGGCGCGAAGTTGTACCGGAGGAATCCCGCGATCGCCCCAGCGAGCGCGACCGTGAGGGTGACCATCAACGGCTGGTCGTAAAAGAGCGCGGCCACAAGGAGCGTCACCGTGGCGAAGAATGCGGCGCCCGCCGAGAGACCATCCAGTCCATCAATGAGGTTGAAGGCATTCGTGATGCCGACGAGCCAAAGCACTGTGAGAGGAAGCGACAGAAGGCCCAATTCGATCGTTCCCCCAAAGGGATTCCAAATTCGGGTGACCTGAAGACCGAGGACGTAAGCCAGCAAGGCCGCCGCTGTTTGCGCGGAGAATTTGATTCGGGCATTGGCGCCGCGCAGATCGTCATAGAGGCCAAGGAGGAGAACCAACGTACCCGGCACGAGGAGCTTCACGACCTCCGAAAGCTGCGCCCGAAAATGGAGCGCGACCCGATTCTCCAGAAGGAACAATCCGGCGAGCGCCAGAAGAAAGGCCGCGTAGATGGCGAGTCCGCCCAGCCGAGGCGTCGGACGTTCGTGAATTTTCTGCGGTCGATCCGGCCGATCGAGGATTCCCCACCGCCCCGCCAGATGTCGAACAAAAGGCGTCAGTACGGAAGAGAGGACAAGAGCCAGGATGAACAGCGCCAGATACGTCTTCATCGCCTCGCCCGTCCGCTCCGTGCCTTCGCCTCACCCGCGTGTCCCGTCACGAACGCTTCGCTCGAAAGCGTCCATCGTCCGGCTTTTGCCGATTGGCTTGCACACCGTATCACCAAAGGCTCGCGATGTCAAATGAGGAATGGCGCGACGCATCTCTCATTGCATTCGATGCGACCGGCCAAGCAGCGCCGTATGTCCTTCCCACCGGATCGTTTGGTATTATACTTGTCTTGATCCCAGCTGGAGGAGGGACGATGAGCGTGAGCTTGGAGACGATTCGGGGCTTGTGCAAGCGTCGAGGACTGGTCTTTCCGTCCTCGGAGATCTACGGGGGGCTGGAGAGCATTTGGGACTACGGGCCACTGGGTGTCGAGTTGAAGAACAATATCAAGCGGGCATGGTGGCGGGCCGTCGTCTACGAGCGGGACGACGTCGAGGGGCTCGATGCGGCCATTTTGATGAATCGGCTGGTGTGGAAGTATTCGGGACACGAGGAGACGTTCTCCGATCCGCTGGTGGACTGCCGGGAGTGCCAGCGTCGATTCCGGGCCGATGATCTCTTGGAGGAGTCCCTCAACCGCGCCGCGGAGCAAGTGATGCCCGAGCTCCGGCGCCTTGAAGAGATCGGGAAAAAGATCGGGGCGTTCTTCGATGAGCTTGAGCGCCGGGAGAGAGAACGCGGGCGCATCTATTCGAACCGATGGACGCTCGTCACCGAAGCGCTGCAGAGCCCCGAGATTCAGGAACAGCTTCGGCGCCGGGTCCCGGAATTCTCGGAATGGCTCTCGCGCCCCATGCCGGGGATGGATTCCGGTCCAATGGGGGCGTGGGTGGAAGCGCTGGAGCAGATCACGCCGCGCCTTCGCCAGCGGCTGGACGCGATCCGGGCTATCGAAGCGAGTTTCGGGCGGACCTATGGGTCCGACGATCAACTCCTTCAGCAAACGATCGTGATGTACCGGCCGTGGACGACCGAAGTGGTGCGGGCATCGTGGAACGAGCTTTTCCTCTTCGTGAATGAGAAGAAGGCGCTTCGCTGTCCTCATTGTGGGGCCGTCGGATCGTTCACACCGCCGCGCCGGTTCAATCTCATGTTCAAGACCTTCATGGGGCCGGTTGAGGAGGAATCGACGCTCGTTTATTTGAGGCCCGAGACGGCGCAGGGCATCTTCGTGAATTTCTCGAACGTCCTTGTGACCGCGCGGCGGAAGCTGCCGTTTGGGATCGCGCAGATCGGCAAGGCCTTCCGCAATGAGATTACGCCGGGGCAGTTTCTTTTCCGCATGCGGGAGTTCGAGCAGATGGAGATCGAGTACTTCGTGCATCCGGGTGAGGATGAGAAGTGGTTCGAGCACTGGGTTGAGGAGCGCTTGAGCTGGTATCTCCGCTTGGGCCTCAGGGCTGAGAATCTCCGCTTGAGAGAGCAACCCTCTGAGGAGCTCGCGCATTACAGCAAGCGCACTGTGGACATTGAGTATCGGTTTCCGATGGGGTGGGGGGAGATCGAGGGCATTGCCAATCGGACGGATTACGATTTGCGCGCCCATTCGAAGTCCGATCCTGGGAACATTCATTCCACGGGCGATCTCACGGTTTTCGACCAAAAAGCGGGGGAGCATGTTGTGCCGTATGTGATCGAGCCATCGGCGGGTGTGGATCGAATCTTTTTGGCCCTTTTGTGCGATGCCTACAGGGAGGAGATCGTGCGTGGGGAGAAGCGCGTTGTGCTGAAGCTCAACAGGGATCTTGCTCCGATCAAGGTGGCCGTTTTTCCACTGCTCAGAAACCGGGGCGAGCTGCGGGAGCTGGCGCATCGGATTGCCCGGGATCTGCGCTCGCGGATACCGGGGCGCGTTCTCTACGACGACACGGCCTCGATTGGGCGTCTCTACCGTCGCCAGGATGAGATCGGCACGCCCTACTGCGTGACCGTGGACGTGCAGTCGCTTGAGGATCGTCAGGTGACCGTTCGCGATCGCGACACGATGGAGCAGGTGCGGCTTCCCGCCGACAGGCTGGCGGAGTATTTCGCCGAACAGTTTCGCCAAGAGACGTCGCTTGTTGGGTAGGCCTTTGACCTTTCGATGGGAGAAGCGGTGGCGACATTCGATGTCCCGAACACGATCCTCGCGCTCTGTCGCGCCATTCGGGAGGCCGGGGGGCGCGCGCTTCTGGTTGGCGGTGGCGTGCGCGATCGGCTCCTCGGCTTGCCCTGGAAGGATTTCGATCTGGAGGTGTACGGCCTCTCGGCCGAGGCGTTGAAGGGGCAGCTGGAGCGCTTCGGGGAAGTGAAGACGGTCGGCGAGCGCTTCACCGTCTACAAACTGCGGATCAATGGAGCGGATGTGGATGTGAGCCTGCCCCGTCGAGAGACCAAGATCGGGCGAGGACATCGTGGCTTTCTCATCGAGGGCGATCCATTCCTGAGCATCGAGGAAGCCGCTCGAAGGCGTGATTTCACGATCAATGCCCTGCTCTATGATCCGCTGACCGATGAGCTCATTGATCCTTTTGGCGGGCGCGCGGACCTTGAGCGGCGGATTCTTCGGATGGTGGATGCGCGCACGTTCCCGGAGGACAGTCTGCGCGTCTTGCGCGCCATGCAACTGGCAGCACGCTTCGAGTGCACGATCGAGCCGGAGACGCAGGCGCTCTGTCGCCGGATCGATCTCTCCGACTTGCCGAGCGAGCGCATTTGGGGGGAGATGGAGAAGCTGCTGATTGGGGCCTTGCGCCCCTCGATTGGACTCCAGGCGGCGCTTGATCTGCTCATCATCGAGAAGCTCTTTCCCGATCTGAAGTGGCTCGTCGGATGCCCGCAAGATCCAATCTGGCATCCAGAAGGAGATGTGTGGACGCATACGCTCTTGGCTGTAGATCAAGCGGCGGTGCTTGTCCGGGAGCACGAGCTGCAGAAGGCGAAATGGCTGACGGTGATGTTGGCCGTGCTCTTGCACGACATTGGGAAGCCGCTCACGACGAGGGAAGAAAAGGGGCGGATTCGCTCTATCGGGCACGAGGACGCTGGTCTTCAGCCGGCCCGCCGCGTGCTCGATCGTCTGAACGTCCATACGATCAACGGCTATCCGGTTCGTGTACAGGTGCTCGCGCTCGTCGCCAACCACCTGAAGCCCGCACAGTTTTTCAAGAGTCGCGAGCGCGTGAGTGATGGAGCCTTTCGGCGCTTGGCCGCGCGATGCGATCTGGAACTGTTGTATCTCGTGGCGAAGGCCGATGCCTTGGCGCGCGGACCGGTCTCCAACGCGGAAGCCGAGGAATGGTTCATCGCGCGAGCGCGCGCGCTGGGCGTCGAGCATGCGCCGCCTCGTCCGCTGCTCATGGGGCGTCATCTGCTCCAGCTTGGAATGGAGCCCGGTCCTGAAATGGGACGCCTCTTACGGGCGGTGTACGAGATGCAACTGGAGGGGAAGGTCACGACCTTAGAGGAAGCACTCGCCCTCGCACGCGAGTTGCTCGCGCGAGGATCCTTCGCGGGACTCTCCGGGCGGCGTTCGCGGGCTTGACGTGCGCTTTAGAGGTGGCGGTAACGTTGGGGGAAATCGTGCGAGTCCTCAACACGGAGGGAGGCCGATGCGAACAGTCCTAGTGTTGCAACATGCCGCCTGCGAGACGCTCGGCACGATCGGGGACGCGCTGGAACGCGCGCCGGTGCGGATCGCACACATTCGAGTGTTCGCCGGAGATCCGATCCCCACGCACATGGGCGAGGCCGTCGGCCTCATCCTCATGGGCGGGCCGATGGGCGTCTACGAACAGGATCGGTATCCGTTCCTCGCTGAGGAGATGCGCTTGATCGAGCGCGCGCTCGCGGCGGGAAAGCCTATCCTCGGCGTGTGCTTGGGAAGTCAGTTGCTGGCGGCGGCGCTTGGCGCTCGCGTTTGGAAAGGGCCGCAGAAGGAGATCGGATGGTTCCCCGTCATGCTCACGGAGGCGGCGCGCGCGGACGCGCTCTTTAGGGATGTGCCATCTTCGTTCATCGCCTATCACTGGCACGGCGATGTGTTCGACTGCCCCTCGGGAGCGATCTCGTTGGCGCGCTCGGCGCTGACCGAATGCCAGGCCTTTCGCTACGGGACGAACGCCTACGGATTGCTCTTCCACCTAGAAGTGACCGAGCCGATCATCGCCGAGATGGTCCGGGCCTTCGCTGAGGAATTGCGCGAGGCGGGCCTCTCCGGTGAGGAGATCGTTCGACACGCCGCGCGACATCTGCCCGAGCTTGAGCGAGTCGGGCACGGGGTCTTTCACGCGTGGACGCGCTTGATTGAGGGATGAAGCGAAACGAACGTTTCAGCCGTTTCTCCGAAGGAGGCTCAAGATGTCACGCACTTGGCGACGCGGGAAGGAAATCGTCCCCCTCCTTTTCGTCTTGGTTTGTGGATCGGCGCTTCCGGCGCAGGAAGAAGCCTTTCGCGTCGGGCCACTGGCTGTGCGGCCGGGGGAGATCGTCTCGGGCATGATCGAGGTCCCAGCGGCGGCCGATCCCGGGACGCAGATTCCAGTGACGATCGTGCGGGGAGAACGGCCCGGGCCTATCCTCGCCCTCGTCGCAGGGAATCACGGCTACGAGTATGCGCCGATTCTGGCGCTCCAACGGTTGCGGGCACATCTGAATCCGAAGGGACTGCGCGGGACCCTCATCCTCGTGCATGTCGCCAACATGCCGTCGTTCTTCGGACGGACGATCTACTACAGCCCGGTGGATCGGAAGAATCTGAATCGCGTCTATCCCGGTCGCCGGGATGGAACGCTTTCGGAGCGCATCGCCTATGTGATCACGACCGAGGTGATCGAGCGTTGTGATGTGCTTGTGGACCTGCATTGCGGAGATGGGAACGAATCGCTGCGTCCGTATGTGTACATGCCGGTGACGGGTGACCCTCGTTTGGATGCCGCCGTGCGCGAGATGGCGCTTGTCTTTGGCATCGAGTACATCGTCGTGGATCGGGATCGGCCGAGGGACCCCGCCGCTTCGGTCTACTGTTCGACGACGGCCATCACGCGCGGCAAGCCAGCGATCACCGTCGAATCGGGATATTTGGGCACGACCGATCCGGAATCCGTTGAACGGATCCTTCGCGGTGTGCTCAGCCTCATGCGCCATCTGCAGATGCTTGATGGAGCACCCGAGCGCGTCGCCCATCCGGTCTTCCTCGATCCAACGCGCGTGGTGACAAGTCCAGCGACCGGCATCCTCTATCCGAAGGTGGAGCGCGGCCAATTTGTGAGGGCTGGAACGCTTCTGGCCACGATCACGGACTTCTTCGGTCGGACGATCGCGGAGGTGCGCGCGCCGTTGGAGGGCATTGTGCTCTACATCGTCGCCACGCCGCCGATCTCGCAAGGTGAGCCCGTGGCCTTCCTCGGAGCCGTTAAGCCCTCGAGCTAAAGCGTCCCGTTCGCCGGGTGCCTTCTTGTTGGCGCGGCGAGACTTTTCTTGATAGCCCGCTTGTGCCTCCCTCATGGAGGGGGAAATCCCCCACCCTTGGGAAAAATCCCACAGGTTCTTTTTCGGCGCGCCTCTCGCCCAAGAGGTCCTAACTCTCTGCACGCATGAGATATAAAATCGAGAAGAGGCGAATGCGGCACGCTACTTGCAGAGGAAGAGCGACGAGTATGAGGGGGAGGTATTGTGTGATCGTACCGGACGTCGCGTTTTGGAAGCGGATGATCCCTTGTCAAGCCGCCTGTCCGGTGCACACGGATGCGGGGAAGTATGTGCAACTCATTGCCGAAGGCGAGCTTGAGAAAGCGTATTTGACGGCTCGTTCCCCGAATCCCTTCGCCTCCGTATGCGGGCGCGTGTGTGCGGCACCGTGCGAGGATTACTGTCGGCGCGGACAGGTGGATGCTCCGGTGAGCATTCGGGCGTTGAAGCGATTCGTCTGTGAGCGCTATGGCGTGGAATCGTTGCGGCCCGATACGCAGGATGCGCTCTTCGAAGGCGTGGGTGAGCCGGGCAATAAGACGCTCGGGCACCTACCGCTGATGGTCTCCGCTCGGAGAAGGGTCGCGCGTGGGCAGAAGGTCGCCGTCATCGGGGCGGGTCCGGCCGGACTCGCCTGCGCGCATGATTTAGCGCTCATGGGCTATCGCGTCACTATCTTTGAGGCCACAGAGCGACTCGGCGGCATGATGGTTCACGGTATTCCGGAGTTCCGCCTGGCGCGCTCGATCATCGAGAAAGAGATCGAGAAGATCTTGCGTTTGGGCGTGGAGGTGCGGACGAATACGCCGCTGACGCGGGAGTTCGGGCTGCGGGAATTACGAGAGCTCGGTTATGAGGCCATCTTCTTGAGCGTGGGCGCGCAGCAAGGGCGCGACCTCGCGATTGAAGGCGCCGATTTGGATGGCGTCATCAAGGCGATTGATTTCCTCCTCAATGTGAATCACGGGTATCGCGTGAATCTGGGCAAGCGCGTGGTCGTCATCGGTGGGGGGTTCGTCGCCTTCGATGCGGCGCGCTTGGCGCTGCGGACAGCTCTTGCTGTGGAAGCGGAAGCGGTGGCCGATGGAGCGGGGATGAAGACGGCGCTCGATGCCGCGCGCGCCGCGCTTCGAGCGGGCGTCGCCGACGTGCGAATGGTGAGCTTGGAGTCGTTCGAGGAGATGCCCGTCATGCGCACGACGCAGGGGCGCGAGGAGTTCGAGGAAGCGCAGCGCGAAGGGATCATCTTCCACCCGCAGCGTGGCGCGCGCCGATTCTTGGGCGAGCGCGGGCGCGTCCGGGCCATCGAGTTGATCGGCGTCCTCCGCACCTATGATGAGGAAGGGCGGTTCGCTCCTCTTTACGACCCCAGCATCCATGAGGTCCTGGAAGCGGATACGGTCATCCTCGCCATCGGGCAGCAGGCCGATCTCTCCTTCGTGAAACCGGAAGATGGTCTCGAGCTGACCCCCCAGGGGACGATCCGGGTGGATCCCCAGACATTGGCGACGACGGCATCGGGCGTCTTCGCCGGGGGAGATGTGGCATTCGGTCCGCGCAACTTGATCGAGGCCGTGGCCAATGGGAAACGCGCGGCGCTCTCCATTGACGCGTACCTGAGGCGGGTGACGGCCGAACCGGCCTTCCGCCTCACCGTCAAGCCGATCCCCACGCGGCGCTACCGCATGGTTCCCGGATATGAGAAGCTTGGGCGCCAACCTCCACCCACGATCCCACTGGATCGGCGCACGGGGATCTCCGAGGTCGAGATCGGATACACGGAAGCGGAAGCGCGACGACAGGCACAGCGGTGCCTCTACTGTCACATCCAGACGATTTATGACCCGGAGAAATGCGTCCTGTGCAATCGGTGCGTGGATGTCTGTCCGGAGTACTGCTTGAAGCTCGTGCCACTTGAGGAGATCGCGTGGGAGCCGGAGGAGCGCGCGCGTGTGCTCGCCCACTATGGGCTGGAAGGAGAACCGATCGAATCCCTCTCGGTCATGCTGAAGGATGACGACCGATGTATTCGCTGCGGATTGTGTGCGATTCGATGTCCGACAGAAGCGATGACGATGGAGGTCTTCTCCTATGAAGAAGGCGAAGGGACACCATCGGTTGGTCACGCCGTCTGAGCCTCCGAATCCCGACATCGAAGCGGGATCGGCGTCTTCGGCCTCGCGGCGCCTTTTCCTCCAACGGATGGGACTGGGGGCCCTGTTGGCCGGGCTCTTCGGCCACGTCTATGCGTGGGTGCGTTCGCTCTTCCCCAATGTCCTGTATGAGGAGCCGCGGCGCATCAAGATTGGGCGTCCGGAGGATTTCGCCGAAGGAGGGACTTTCCTGGAGGAGCGGCGGCTCTTCATCTTCCGCGAGCGGAACACGTTCTACGCCATCTCGGCGACATGCACCCATCTGGGATGCACGGTGAAGATGATCCTGCTTCCTCAACCCAAGCGCGTTCGGATCGGCGAGCAGACGAAGGAGGAGCGGTATGAATTTCACTGTCCGTGCCATGGCTCGAAGTACTATGGCGATGGGACGAACTATGCGGGACCGGCGCCGCGTCCGCTCGCCTGGTACAAGTTAGAGGTCGCTCCCGAAGACGGGCAATTGGTGGTGAATCTCGATGAGAGCGTCGGCCAGGACTTTCGGCTGACGGTGTGAGCGGAGGGATCCTATGGCCGCCGAACGAACGATCTGGGAGCGGATGTTCTGGAGCTGGAGGCCGGAGAGCACGCGCGAAGCCGGAGATGCCATCGTGCGGAACTTCCTCCTGCACTGGTTCCCGGCCAAGGTCTTGCGTGAGAGCCTCAGCTTCCGCTACTCGTTCTGGCTGGGGACGATCGCTGCCGTGCTCTTCTTCCTCCTCACGGGGACGGGTGTGGTCCTCATGTTCCTCTATGTGCCTTCGGTCGAGCGCGCGTATGCGTCGGTCAAGGATATCGAGCATGTGGTGTCGTTCGGCTGGTTCGTGCGGAGCCTGCATCGGATGGCCGCGCATGCGATGGTGGCGGTCGTCTTCTTACACATGATGCGCGTGTTCGTCACCGGCGCGTATCGGAACGGCGTGGCCGCCGATCAGAACCGTCCGCTCAATTGGATCATCGGGATTCTTCTGCTTCTGGCGACGCTCTTGCTCTCGTTCACCGGGTATTTGTTGCCGTGGGATCAGTTGGCCTATTGGGCGATCACGGTGGGCACCAGCATTGCGACGGCGGCGCCATGGATTGGGGATGAGATTCGCTTCCTGCTCCTTGGGGGGCATGAGATCGCGCAGAACGCGCTCTTGCGGTTTTACGTGCTCCATTGCTTTGTCCTGCCAGCGGCCGTGCTCGTCCTCTTCTCCTGGCACATGTGGCGCGTGAGGAAGGACGGGGGATTGGCGTGCGCCGATCGGCTGGCGCGCGAGCAGAAGCGCGAATGGGCGGCGCCGATCCGCAGCAAGACCTATTCGCTTCTGGGGATCGCGCGCGGCCGGACGATCCATATCGAGACGGCGGTGATTGACGAAGAGGAGCACACGGTTCCGGCCTCGCCGGTTCTCGTGCGCCGCCTGGTTCTGGTGGCGCTCGGCACGCTCATCGCGACGTCGCTTCTGGCGCTGGTGATTCGCGCCCCGCTTGAGGAGCCGGCCAATCCGAGCGTGACGCCGAATCCGGCCAAAGCGCCATGGTACTTCCTCTGGTTGCAAGAGCTGGTCGCACTGACGACCGTGCGGATCGGCTCGTACACGCTCAACGGGGCGTTTGTGGGAGGAGTGCTGATCCCCGGGCTCTTGATCCTTTGGCTGGCCGTTTGGCCCTATCTGGATAAAAGTTCGGTCGCTTCGGTGGGCGTCTGGTTCCCCGCCGAACGGCGGCGACAGAATCTCGTTTTCCTCCTCATCGCGGTGGGGATCCTCATTCTCATCTTCACGGGGACGTTCATGCGTGGCCCGTATTGGGAGTTCTACTGGCCGTGGGAGCTGTGGCCGGAGATCCCGCGCCGGTTTTAGTCTCCGTGCGATGGGGAGACGAAGGGGGAGGAGAGTCGCTCGATGGACCGACAGCGCGATGTGACGTGGATCTACTCCTTGGGTCTCGCCCTTCTTCTCCTGATGGGCGTGGTGTACTGGGAGGAGTGGCGTCCGGATTGGAAGGGCTATCAAGCAGAATTCCGGGAGTTGGTCGCCCGGCGCTTTGGTCCGGATCGCGCAGCCCATGTCCCGAAAGGCATACAACAGATTTGGATCCCGCCGTTGGGACGTGTGGATCGGTGCGTGACCTGCCACTTGGGGATCGAGTGGAAAGGGCTTGAGAACGCTCCCCATCCGTATCGCACCCATCCGTCGGAGATCCTGCAGAAGCATCCGATCACTCATTTCGGGTGCACGATCTGTCATGGCGGGCAGGGATATGCGACCGATGTGCGTTCGGCCCATGCGACGCGGATCGAACATTGGGAGGAGCCGCTTCTGGCGACGGAGTTGGGGAAGACCTATCTGCTCAGTGATCGGAAGGCGCTGCTGCAGATCAACTGTAATATTTGCCATCGGTACGATCGGGAGACGAAGGGGGCCGAGCTCATCAATTATGCCAAGCAATTGGTGAGGGAGAAGGGGTGCCGCGCCTGCCATAAGATCAACGGACGCGGTGGGGTGATCGGTCCCGATCTGACGTATGTCGGGGACAAGTCGCCGGAGCAATATGACTACTCGCGGCTCGGTGGGGTGAAGTCGGTCTTCGCCTGGCATGTCGCGCACTTCAAGAATCCCAAGGCGATGGTGGCCGAGACCGTCATGCCCAATTTCACCTTCGGGAGCCGGGAGGCGCAAGCCCTCGCGATGCTCGTGATGAGCTGGAGGCGCGTGACCCTCCCGGTCGAATATCTTCCGGGCGCGCAGTGGGCCGATCGACCGACGCCGGAAGAGCTGGAACGCGAGCAGCGCATGCTCACGGGCGAAGGGGCCTTCTTTGTCAAGAAAGGGTGCTTCGTCTGCCACGAGGTCAGCTCGCTCGGCATCGAATCGGCGGCGAAGATCGGCCCCGATCTGGCGAACGCCTATGTGGATGTGCAAAGTCGCTTCGGAAAGACGTTGGAGGATTTCCTCATGAATCCGACGGGGACGATGGCCGTCGTGCTCGCAACGCAAATTCCGCTGACGGACGAGGAGAAGCGCGAAGCGATCGAGAAGCTCAAGCTCGCCTATCAGCGGAAGCTCGAGCGCGAGGCCGGTCCGAGATGAGCATCTCTGTTCCTCTCCTTGCGCGAGCCGTGGGCGTGAGGAGGTGAGAAAGAAGGAGGGAGCCATGATGAAGACGAGAATCGCCTTGCCTTGGGTCATCGTGAGCCTCGTCGTCGCGGTCGCCGTGACGGCCCTGGTGCTCTCCATGCGGGGGCGTGGGCCGAGGGTGGAGCGCGGCGAAGTCGCCGAGGCCGCCGTCGCGACTTATGTGGCTCCAGGAGATCTGGACGAGTACTACCTCTTCTACTCCGGTGGGCATTCGGGAAACGTGTTCGTCGCGGGCATCCCCTCGATGCGCCACATCGCGACGATCCCGGTCTTCACCCCCTATCCGTCAACGGGCTATGGGTTCGACAAGGGGTCCCGAGAGATGCTCGGCGAATATACGTGGGGGGATGTGCACCATCCGGCCTTGAGCGAGACCAATGGCGACTACGATGGGCGGTGGCTCTTTGTCAACGATAATGCCAACAATCGCGTCGCGCGGATTGACCTGCGTGATTTCAAGGTGAAGCAGATCTTGGGACCGATCCCGAACGTCTCCGGCTATCACGGGGGATCGTTCGTCACCCCGAACACCGAATACATCCTCGCGGCCTCGCGCTTCTCCGTCCCTCTGCCTAAGGGGACGTATGCACCGGTCGAGGAGTACGCCACGCGATATAAGGGGGTCGTCTCCGGCATCGCCGTGGATCCGAAGACGGGAGAGATGAGCGTGGGCTGGCAGGTCTTGATGCCGCCATTCAACTTCGATCTGGGGGATGCCGGCAAGGGGCCGAGCCATGGCTGGGCCTTCTGGACCTCTTACAACGCGGAGCGGGCGATTGGGAAGTTGGAGGTCACCTCCACGCAGCGGGAGCGCGACTACATCGCGGCGGTGAATTGGAAGGCGGCTGAGCAGGCGATCCGAGAGGGGAAGTTCACGATGATCGATGGCGTGAAGGTCATTGATCCGAAGGCCGTGCCGGGCGTCGTCTACTTGATCCCCTGCTCGAAGAGCCCGCATGGGGTAGATGTGAGTCCGGATGGCCGGTACATTATCGCCAGCGGCAAGCTCGCTTCAATCACGACCGTCTTCAACATCGAGAAGATCTTGACCGCGATCCAGAACAAGAACTTCATGGGCGAGGAGGATGGCATTCCCGTTCTCAATTATGACGCCGTGAAGGACGCGGAGGTGAACGTGGGACTCGGGCCGCTGCACACGGTCTTCGATGATCGAGGGTACGCCTACACGAGCCTCTTCGTCGAAAGCGCCGTCGCCAAATGGAAGCTCGGCACCTGGGAGGTCGTGGACAAGATCCCCGTCTCCTACAACATCGGCCATCTGGCCGCTGCCGAGGGCGATACGGTCAGTCCGGATGGGAAGTATCTCGTGGCGCTCAACAAGCTCTCTCATGGACGGCACTTGGGCGTCGGCCCCTCGCAGCCGGAGAGCTCGCAGCTCATCGACATCTCCGGCGAGAAGATGAAGCTCCTCTACGATGCCTTCACCGAGCCCGAGCCGCATTACGCGCAGATGATCAAGGCCGACAAGCTCAAGCCGATCGAGGTCTATCCGAAGGAGGAGAACACGCATCCGCATGCGATCTGGGACGTCAAGGATGCGAAGATCGAGCGGCGAGGCAACGAGGTGGTCGTCAAGATGGTCGCCGTGCGCAGCAGCTTCGAGCCCTGGAAGATCGAAGTGAATCAAGGGGACAAGGTCATCATTCACCTGACGAACATCGAGCAGACGACCGATGAATTGCACGGCTTCGCCATCGGCGAGTACAACATCAATGTGGTGGTGGACCCGGGCGAGACGAAGACGATCGAATTCGTCGCGCGCAAGCCCGGTGTCTTCCCCTACTACTGCACGAACTTCTGTTCGGCCTTGCATCAGGAGATGCAGGGATATTTGCTCGTGAAGCCGAGATCCTGAATCCTTCGGAGGGGGAGCGGTTCCCCCTCCATCCAGGGAGGAAGGCATGGGGGAGAAGGACTTGAAGGGGAAGCGGATCCTCATGGTCATCGCGCCGGAGGATTTCCGGGATGAAGAGTTGTTCACGCCGAAGGGTCTTTTCGAGGCCGAGGGGGCGGAAGTGAAGATCGCCTCGACGCGGCTCGGTCCGGCGCGCGGGATGCTCGGCGGGAGCGCTTCGCCCGATCTGCTCATTGCCGATGCGCGCGCGGACGATTACGACGCGATCGTCGTCGTCGGGGGGATGGGATCGCCGACGTACTTGTGGCCGAACGAGGCGCTCCATCGGCTGCTGCGAGAGGCGGAGGAGAAGGGGAAGCTCATCGGGGCCATCTGTCTCTCGCCTGCGGTGTTGGCACGCGCCGGCCTCTTGCGCGGACGACGGGCAACCGTGTACGCGACCGAGGAGTCCCTGCGCGAGTTGCGACAGGGCGGCGCGCACTATCACAGCGTGGATGTCGTTACCGATGGACGGCTCATCACGGCCAGCGGACCGCAGGCGGCCGCCGAATTCGGGCGCGCCATCTGCGCGCAGCTCGCCGCCCGCTCGAGCTGAGGATGCCCGCGCACATGTGAAGGGAACAAGATGGAACGCTTTTTGGAAAGGGCGAACCGTTTCTTCGACCTCCCGCTCGGGGTACGGAGTCGGGTCGTCCTTCTCGTGGCCGCGCTCTTGCTCATCCCGACGTACCTCTTCCCCCTCTGGCAGATGACGCTCTATTCCAATCAATTCCCCGACGGCCTGCGGCTCTACATCTACTCGCACGGGCTGGAAGGGGGGCGGTCGCCGAGACGGGATGATCTCCGAGAGATCAATACCCTGAACCACTACATCGGCATGCGCCCGCTTCTGGAGAGCGATTTCAGCGAATTCAAATGGATCCCCTTGATGGTCGGCGTCTTCTTCATCCTCGCGCTGCGCGCGATCGTGATCGGCAAGATGTCGAATCTCGTGGATACGACCGTGCTCTTCATGTATTTTGGCCTCTTCTCGTTCTGGAGCTTCTATCGCCGATTGTTCGAGTACGGACACAATCTGGACCCGACGGCGCCGGTGAAGGTCTCGCCTTTCATGCCGCCGCTTTTCGGCTCCCAACAGATCGCGAATTTTCGCGTTCACAGTTATCCGGGAGCGGCGTCGTTCTTCATGGTGGGCTTCTTCATCCTCTCGCTGGTGGCGATCTGGATCGCGACCAAGGAGCGAAGGTTCGGGGAGATCGGTCCTGGGATGGCCGGTTGACGAGATCGCAAGGGATATGCCGGGAAGCCCGGTCTCACGGGGACGGTGGGCGAAGACGCATCATGGAGCGCTTCGACGATGCGCGTGGTGGGGGATGGTGCTCCTGATGGGGATAGGGGGGAGCGCCGAGGCGAAGACGCTGGTTGTGAGGCCGCAGGGTCCATTGGCCTCGGTCCGCGAGGCGATTCGCCAGGCCGATGCTGGAGACACGATCCGCATTGAAGCCGGCGTGTATGGGGGCAATCTCCGGCTGGAGAAGCCGCTCACTCTCGAAGGCGTGGGCAAACCCCTCATCCTCGGGGAAGGGAGCGGGAGCGTGATCACCGTATTGGCGGATGGATGCACCATTCGCGGTATGGTCATCGAGCGAAGCGGTCGGGTGCTCGTCGAAGAGGATTCCGGGATCTTGGTGAAGTCGAGCCGAAATCGGATCGAGGAGAATGAGATTCGCGATGTCCTCTATGGGATTTACCTCTATGCCGCCCACGATAACCTCATTCGCGGGAATCGCATTCGCGGTCTCGCCGAGCTGGAGTTCGGGGAGCGGGGCAACGGCATCCACATTTGGAATTCGAGCGGCAATCGGATCATCGCCAACACGATCTCGCACATGCGCGACGGACTGTATCTGCAGAACGCCTCTCGAAGCGTGATCCGCGAGAATCACGCCTTCCACTTGCGCTACGGCCTCCACTACATGTTCTCGGACGACAACGTCATCGAGGAGAATCGGTTCTTCGACAACATGGTCGGAGCGGCCATCATGTATTCGCGGCGCATTCGGCTGCGGCGGAACATCTTCTTCCGAAATCGCGGCTTCAGCTCCTACGGTCTCCTCTTTCAAGATTGCGACGACTGCGTCATCGAAGGGAATCTCATCGCCGATAATGCCGTAGGGATCTTCATGGAGGCTCTCCGTCGAAGCGTCTTTCGGCGAAATCTCATCACGACCAATGACGTGGCCGTGTATCTCTTCAGCAGCGCGAGCGAGAACGTCTTCACGGAGAACAGCTTCGTTCGGAACGTGAGTCTATTGCGGGTGATCGGCCGAGGAACGACGACGCGATGGAGCTGGCAAGGGGTGGGGAATTATTGGGACGCCTATGAGGGCTTCGATGCGGATGGTGATGGGATCGGAGATGTGCCGTTTCGCCTTCAGGACCTCTTCGAACGCTTGGAGGGGAATCATCCGCGCCTGCGGGTCTATTTGTCGAGCGCGGCCGCCGAGGCGTTGGCGTTCGCCGAGAAGGCCTTTCCGATCATCCCGGGGCCGCAGGAATGGGATCCGGCCCCGCTTCGGAAGCCGCGCGCTCTGTGGCCATCGGATGCGCTGGAGATCGAGCGCATTCCCTTTTCCCGGTGGGCGTTCTTGGCCCCGATGGCGATGGTCGGCCTCTCCGTGGGCCTCTTCCTCTGGGTGGGGAGGCGATGATCGAAGTCGAGCATGTGGTGAAGGTGTTCGAGGGCGTGCGTGCTGTGGACGACGTCTCTCTTCGCGTGCGGGCGGGCGAGACGTTCGCCCTCCTCGGTCCGAATGGGAGCGGGAAGACGACGCTCTTGAAATGCCTGATGGGGCTTTTGAAGCCGAACTCCGGGTGCATTCGAGTCCGTGGGATCGAGGTGGGAAGCGATCCGCGCGCGGCCCTGTCGCTCATGAGCTACCTGCCGCAACGTGTCGCCTTTCCTGAGGGGCTCACGGTGCGCGAGGTGCTGGCGTTCTACGCGCGACTGCGAGGGGAACGATCCGAGCGCATCGCGCGCGTGTGTCATCAGCTTCGGCTCGATCTCGAAGAACTCTCGAATCGGCCCATTGGCACGCTCTCCAGCGGCTTGCTGCAACGGGTGGGGCTGGCGGTGGCTTTGCTCGCCGAGGTCCCGATCTTCGTTCTCGACGAGCCGACGGTCAGCCTCGATCCTGAGGGAGTTCGACGACTTCGCGCCGTCCTCGCCGAGTTGAGGGAGAAGGGGCGGACGATCCTCTTCTCCTCGCACGTGCTCTCGGACGTCGAAACCCTCGCCGATCGCGTCGCCGTCCTCGTCCACGGGAAGCTGGTCGCTCTCGAATCGGTCGAGGGGCTGCGCGATCACTGGCGACAGAACGCGCTCACGCGCGTGCATCTGTGGAATCCGAACGAGCGGTTTGTCGAACTCGCCCATCGCCATGGAGCGAGTGAGGCGCGACTTCTTGGTTCATCTCTCCTCTTCCGATCGAAGGCCTCGGATCGCCTGGCGATCCTGCGCGCTCTGGAGGCGGGAGGGGCGCGGATCGAAACGTTCTGGACACCAGAGCCTTCGCTGGAAGAAGTCTACTGGAACCATGTGGGCAAAAGGTCTGCTGGGGATGCTCTTGATCGCGGGGATCGCGTGCCGGAGTCCGCGACCACAGCCGGTCGAGCTCCATCCGAGTGACGTCTGCTCGTTCTGCAAGATGGCGATCTCGGAGAAGCCGTATGCGGCCGAGCTGATCGATCGCGAGGGGCGGGTCTTCCCGTTCGACGACCTCGGATGCCTGGTGCGCTTTGCCCGCGAGCGTGGCCTGCGGGAGCGGGCGGCCTTCTTCGTCCTCGACTATGAGACGCTTCGATGGATCGAGGCCGAGCGCGCGATTTATGTCCAATCGGAATCCATTCCGAGCCCCATGCGGCATGGGATCATTGCCGTGAACGATCGTCTTCGAGCGGAATCCCTCGCCGACCGCTTCCGCGGTCGGATCGGATCATTCGCCGACATCTGGACATGGGTACCATAGCCACGCTCGCTCTCTTCGAGATGAAGGTTCACATTCGGAACCGATGGGTGCTCGTGTTCGCCTTCGTCTTCGGCTTCACGGCGGTGGCGATCGCCGCTTTCGGTTTAGCGACGGCGGGAGTCGCGGGCTTCCAGGGGTTCGCTCGCACGACGGCGAGTCTGCTCAATCTCGCGCTCTATGTGATCCCGCTCGTCTCCCTGATGATGGGCACGATGAGCTTCGCCGGGGAGAAGAATGCCGGCGAGCTGCTCTTCGTACAGCCGATCGCCCGCGAGAGCCTCGTTTGGGGGAAGCTGCTCGGCCTCATGCTTTCGATCGCCATCGCCACGGGCTCTGGTTTTGGACTGGCGGGGATGATCATCGCCGCTCGCGTGGGATCAGCGGGAGTGACGCGATACCTGCTCTTCGTCGGGCACGCGTTGCTGCTGGCCCTGGCCTTCCTCGCGCTCGGCATATTAGTGGCCATTGCTAGCGCGAGAAAGCCTCGAGCCTTCGGCTACGCTCTCTTCCTCTGGTTCTTCTTCGTGCTCTTCTACGATCTGCTGGTGATCGGGCTGACGTTCCTCGTGCCCGAGCCGATAGCGAATCGGCTGGTCTTCCTCTCCCTCTTCGGGAATCCGGTAGATCTGGTGCGCGTCTCCGGCTTCATGACTTTGGATAACCCGACGATCTTCGGGGCAGCGGGCGTGATGCTCGTGAAATTCTTCGGCGGGGAGGGGTGGGCCCATGTGGCCCTAATAGTGGGGACGATACTCTGGGGGATCCTCCCGGCTTGGCTGGCTCAGGGGCTCCTTCGGCGTCAGGATATTTGAGGAGGAGCATCCGCCTCAGACGGCGCGTTCCTGCTGAGGGACACTAGAGGATCCAACCGCCGCCAATGACGAGCTCGTCCTGGTAGAAGACGGCTGCCTGACCGGACGTGACGGCGCGCTGCGGCTCATCGAAGCGCACGAGCACGGAGCCATCCGCACGCGGTTCGATCGTGGCCGCCGCCTCCTCATGCCGGGAGCGGATCTTCGTCGTGACGCGCATCGGTTCACGCAGCTGGGCGATGGCGATCCAGTTGGGGTTCACCACGCGGAGCGTCTCCTTGAAGAGATCATGCTCCTCGCCGACGATGACGCGGTTGTGGCGGAAGTCCAAATCCACGACGTAGACGGGACGTCCCAAGGCGATGCCGAGGCCCCGTCGCTGGCCGATCGTGTAGCGGTGAATTCCTTCGTGATAGCCGAGGACGCGGCCATCGGTCGTGACGATCTCCCCGCGCTGCGGTCGTGGGAGCGTCCGACGCTCCTCAGCCAGGGGATCGCGACCATCCACCACCAGCCCCGTCTCGACGTACTGCTCGACAAAGCGCACGTAGTCCCCATCGGGGACGAAACTGAGGTCCTGGCTCTCTGCCTTCTCGGCGATGGGCAGGCCGAGCTCGCGAGCGAAGCGTCGGACTTCCAACTTCGTCAAATGCCCTAAGGGGAAGACGGTGCGCGCCAGTTGCTCCTGCGTCAGCTCGAAGAGGAAGTAGGACTGGTCCTTCTGCCGATCCACGCCGCGCTGCAACAGGAAGCGACCGCGCTCTCTGTCCCACTGGACGCGCGCGTAGTGTCCGGTGGCCACGCGCTCGAAGCCCAACCGTTCGGCGAAGCGGAGGAAGGCAGCGAACTTGATCCGCGAGTTGCAGGGGATGCAGGGATTGGGCGTGCGCCCGCGCAAATACTCGCGCACGAAGGGGAGGACGATCTCTCGCTCGAATTCCTCCTCGAGATTGAGGACGTAAAAGGGGATGCCCAACTGCGCGGCGACGCGCCGCGCGTCGTAGAGGTCATCGAGTGAACAGCAGCGGGAGGGCAGAGGCTCCCCATTCGGCCCCGTGAAGCGGCGCTGGTTCCAAAGCTGCAACGAGAAGCCGACGACCTCATGCCCCTCGCGCTTCAACAGGGCCGCCGCCGTGGAACTGTCCACGCCTCCGCTCATGGCGACGGCAATTCGCATCGTGCGTGCTCCTTTGGTGTGGTAGCGCGCTCCTTCCAAAGATGCTATTATAGCAGAGGCTATGATGGAAGTGGCGGAGAAGTATCGGATCAAGCGTGAACCGTTCTATCTACCGACGAACAACGAGGTGGAGTTGTTCATGGCGGCATATCGTCAGAAGCTCCCGGTGATGCTGAAGGGGCCGACCGGATGCGGCAAGACCCGCTTCGTGCAATACATGGCATGGCGACTGGGGCGACCGCTCATCACCGTCGCGTGCCACGAGGATCTCTCGGCAACGGATCTGGTCGGACGGTTCCTGCTCGAAGGGGAAGAGACGGTCTGGCACGATGGACCCCTGACGACGGCTGTGAAGATCGGCGCCATCTGCTATCTGGATGAAGTCGTCGAAGCCCGCAAGGATACGATCGTGCTCATCCATCCGCTGACGGATGATCGGCGCATCCTCCCGATCGAGAAGTTGGGGACGTTGCTCGAAGCTCCCGATGAATTCATGCTCGTCATCTCCTACAATCCGGGCTATCAAAGCGTGCTCAAGGACCTGAAGCAATCCACGCGGCAGCGCTTCGTGAGCCTCGAATTCGACTACCCCTCCTTCGAGAACGAGGTGCGCATCGTCATGCACGAAGGTGGGGTGGACGAGGAGACGGCGCGCGATCTGGTGCGCATCGGACAGAAAGCGCGCAATCTGAAAGGGCACGGCCTGGAAGAGGGCGTCTCCACGCGCTTGCTCGTCTATGCCGCGCAGCTCATTCGCAGTGGCATCTCCCCGTATGAGGCGTGCGAGGCCGCCATCATCCAGACGATCACGGACGATCCGGAGATCCAGCGGAGCCTCCGCGAGATCATGACGACGATCATCTGAGGTATGGACGATTCGATGCGAAAGGCGTTGGAGCGGCAATTGAAAGGGATGGCGCCGGAGAAGGCCGAGCATCTTGTCGGGCGACTGCTGCGGCTGCCGGCTGATCGCGCCTTTCTCCTCTTGGAGATGGGCTTGGGCCTGACGACGACGAGCGTTTGGGCGGCCGCCGAATTCGTGCGCATCGCTCCCGAGGTGGGGAGGCTGCTGGGGCCAGAGGGGCTGAAGGTCTGGGGGGAAGTCGGCCGACGCTTGGCAAGCGTGAATCCGGAGAGCGCGATCGCCTTTTTCCAAGCGAGCCCTTCGGTCCTCGAGGTCTTTCCTCCTCATCTGCGGCGTGAGCTGTTGCTCACGGTGCATCGGCAGTCGTTAATCTCCAGCACGGTGGCGCTCGACTGCTTTCAGCACGCGCCCGAAGTCCTGCGGCGCATTGGGGATGAAGACTTGGTCGTGCGCGTCTACATCATCGCCGGGGAGATCGCTCGCCGCAGCGCGACGCAGAGTGCGGAGTTCTTAAGCCGCGCGCCCAAGCTGATCGCGCGCTTTCTTGACCGGGGCGAGCGCCAGCCCAGTGCGCGCGACCTCTCCGATGGAGCAGGAGCCGCGCGTCGGCTCCTGGAGCGGGCGCTCGCCCTGACGGCGCTCTTCGCGGAGAAGGCCGGGGGGGTGGCGACGGAGTTCCTTTCGACCTTCGCGCGCTTGCCGGTTGCCGCTCGTCTGGAGGATCAGCTCAAGCTGCTCGATCACACGCATGCATTCCTGGAACGTGGCGGGGGTATCGCTTTGCAGTATTTTCAGGTCGCGACGCGCGTGCTCGCGCTAGCGGGAGCAGACGGCCTAGCGCGATGGACGGACTTGACCTGGCGGATCGCCCTGCAGGACAACGCCGCCGTGTACAACTTCTTGAAGCTCACGCCGGGCGTCCTGAAGGCGCTCGCGCGGACTCATGGATCGGTGGCGCCTTCGCTCATCCGGCAGGTCCTTGAGGTCGTGCGTCAGGTGAGCGATCGCAGCCTCACGTTGGGGATCGAATGTTTCCGCTCCAGTCCTCGTGCCCTGGCGTCAGCCACCGTCGAGCAGTTCGTGCGGTGGGCCCGATCCGGGTTGACGCTCTATCCCAAGGACAGCCGTCGCGCGCAGGCCTATTACGCACTGGAGACGCAGACGAGTCAACAGGCCCTTCGACACATGGCGGGAGGGATCACCCTCGATCGGGTGGGTCAGACGCTGCGCTTGTACATCCAGGGGATGACCGGGCGCTCGGTGACCATCCGCCCGCTGAATCATCTGCCCGATCACATGTCCGTGAACGATGGCCAGACGATCTATCTGCCGGCGGCCGTTGCCGAGTTCGGAGAAGAGGAGGCCGATTTCAAGCTCTACAAAGTCCTCGCTGCGCATGCGGCGGGACAGTTGGAGTTCGGCACGTATGCGCGCGATCTGCCCGAGCTGATCGCCCTGGCTCGCGAGCTGCGGCGCGCCCCGTCCTCGGGCCATGAGGCTTCGGCATCCGAGCCCATGACCTTCTCGACGATCCTCGCCCTTTTACCGGATCGCGAGTTGGCCGAACGCCTCTTCACCACGTTCGAGAACGGTCGCATAGATTTTCTCCTCCGCCATCACTATCGCGGACTGCGTCGGGATCTTGATTTCGTGCGGCATCGGATGCGCGAACGGCGTCCGCCTTTGGAAGAGCTGTCGCCCGCCGATCTCATCGTGGAAATGCTCTTTCGCCTGGCCCTTCTTGGAGGCGTCGCGGAAGAGGTGCGCCATCGGTTGCCGCATCTGGTGATGCTTTTAGAGAACATCTTGGATCAGTTCATCCGACGCGTGGACGCCACAGTCGCCGACAGCTTGCGGGCGACGCATCTGGTCCTCCAACTCCTGAAGGGACAGGGCGCTTTGCAGGAGGCCGAGGCCACATCGGAGCAACCGGCGACGGAGGAGCTGAGGGCCGAGGCCGAGCCCGAGATGGGGGAACAGCCCGTGCATCCGCGCGTCCTCCCCGAACGTCGGCCGCGTCCGACCGAGCGCATCGAACCGTTCAATTTCTGGATCCGGCGCCATCGCGATGCCGAGTACATGGAATGGGAACAGATGGAGGAGTCGCCCTTCGCCGAGGAGTTGGATGCTCAAGAGCTGGAGCCGGGTGATCAGGCGTTCTACTACGAGGAGTGGGATCACGAACTGGCCGACTTTCGCACGGCCTGGTGTCGGGTGATCGAGCGGCCGGCGCGGCGCGGCGCGCGGAAGTTCGTCCAAGACGTGCGCGCGCAGTATGGGGCGATGATCTCCTCGATCCGATACCAGTTCCAGTTGCTGCGCCCGGAGGCGTTGCAGAAGGTGCGGGGGGAACTGGATGGGGAGGAGTTCGATCTGCAGGCGGTGATCGATTACGCGTTGGATCGCCAGGCGTCCGGGCGCGTCTCCGAGCGCTTATACGTGCGACGCTTGCGTCGTCAGCGCGATGTGGCCGTCTCATTCCTGCTGGACATGTCCAGCTCCACAGCGCGTACGGTCTCGCCGCGTTCGTCGCGGGCCGCGAGCAAGCGGATCATTGACATCGAGAAGGAAGGCCTGGTGCTCATGAGCGAGGCTCTGGAGGCCGTCGGCGACCGTTACGCCATCCAGGGCTTCACCAGCGAAGGGCGGCACAATGTGAAATTCTACATCATCAAGGATTTCGATGAGAAGCACTCGCCCGAGGTCGAAGCGCGCATCGGAGGCATCACCTATCAGAACAATACGCGCCTGGGCGCGGCCATCCGTCATGCGACGGCTCGCTTGATGCGGCAGGAGGCGCGCACGAAGCTCCTGATCGTCCTGAGCGATGGCCGACCTTACGATCACGACTACGGCGATGCGCGATACGCGCGCGAGGACACGAAGATCGCCTTGCGCCAAGCCCGTATGGCGGGCGTCATCCCTTTCTGCATCACCATTGATCGCGAATCCGAAGTCCAGCTCCGCGACATGTATGGTGAGGTGGGGTACACGATCATTGACGATGTGCTGAGCCTGCCCGAGCGCTTGCCGAGCATCTATCGCCGCCTGACGCGGTGACGCACCACTCCCTCGAGGTCCGGGGGCGCGAGCCCGGAAAAAAGTTATTGACATTTCGCGGGAAACGGGTTATAAGATAGGCCAAGATGTTGGGGCTGATCTTTGATTGTGCACAAGCGCAAGGTGACCACAGGATATTGTGGTCATCGGAAATCTCAGCAAGGAGAGAGGACGATGGCGAAGAAAGCGACAGCGAAGAAGACCGCTGCGAAGAAGACCGCAGCCAAGAAGAAAGCTGCGGCGAAGAAGACCACGAAGAAAGCCGCGAAGATGACGGCGCGCGCTTCGACGGCGAGGTTCGCCGCTAAGAAGAAGGCCGCCAAGAAGACTGCCAAGAAGGGAGGAAAGAAGTAACATGCCGGCCAAAAAGAAGGCGACCAAGAAGAAGGGCGGAAAGAAGTGAGGGCCTCCGAGCGCATCCGACTCCGGCGCTGACATCGGCCCGAAGCGGACGCGCGCGGTGATTGTTTCTGAAAGCGGCTTTCTCGCTCAGAGAGAGGATGGGATTCCCATCCTTTTTTTATGCCCGCTTGCCGTGGGCCTTCCGTATTCTCATGCGCTAGAATTACGCCGTTGGCGAACACGCGCGAAGGAGGCCTATCCGTGAAGTTGTTCGTCACCGGAGGTGCGGGATTCATCGGCTCGAACTTCATTCGCTACATGCTTCGGGCGCATCCGGACTCCGAGATCGTGAACTTTGACAAGCTGACCTATGCTGGGAACCTCGATAACCTGCGGGATGTTGAGGACTCCCCCCGGTATCGGTTCGTGCGGGGAGATATCTGCGATCCCTCGGCGGTGCTCGCGGCTTTGGAGGAGGGGACCGAGGCGCTCGTGAACTTCGCCGCCGAGACGCATGTGGATCGGAGCATCGAGGAAGCGGCGCCCTTTGTGCGGACGAATGTCCTCGGCGTGCAGGTCCTGCTTGATGCGGCGCGCGTGCGTCGGGTCGCGCGATTCGTGCAGATCTCCACCGATGAGGTGATGGGGAGCCTGGGGCCGACCGGCTACTTCACCGAAGAGAGTCCGCTGCGGCCCAACAGCCCCTATGCCGCCAGCAAGGCGGCGGCCGAGTTGCTCGTTCGCGCCGCTCATCGCACGTTCGGGATGGACGTCCTCATCGTCCGCGCGGGGAACAACTACGGACCCTATCAGTTCCCCGAGAAATTGATCCCGCTGATGATCACCAACGCGATGGCCGATCTTCCGCTCCCGATCTACGGAGATGGCCTGTATGTGCGGGATTGGATCTACGTCGAGGATTATTGTCGCGCGCTCGATGTGATCCTTCGTCGGGGACAAGCGGGGGAGGTCTACTGCGTCGGCGCGCGCTCGGAGCGGACGAATTTGGAGGTCGTGGAGGCGATCCTGGAGCTGCTTGGCAAGCCGCGGTCGCTCATCCGATTCGTCGAGGATCGTCCGGGGCATGATCGGCGCTATGCCATTGATCCGAGCAAGGTCGAGCATGAGTTCGGATGGCGACCGCTGGAGACCTTCGAGAGCGGATTGCGGAAGACCATCGCGTGGTATCAAGCGAATCGAGCGTGGGTGGAGAAGGTCCGCAGTGGCGCGTATCGGCAGTATTACGAACGGATGTACGGGCGGCGGAAGGTGATCGGATGATGGCTCGCGTTCTCGTCGTCGGAGCGGCCGGGCTCTTGGGGCGCTACGTCGTTCGGGCGTTCGCCCGTGAGCATGAAGTGTGGGCGATGCGGCGTACAGATCTGGATGTGCGCGATCGCGAGCAGGTGGAACGCGTGCTGCGCACCGTGCGCCCGCAGCTTGTCATCAACTGCGCGGCGATCTCGGACGTGGATCTGTGCGAACGCGATCCCGGGCTGGCCTTTCAGGTGAACGCCGAAGGGCCTCGGCATCTCGCCGAAGTCTGCCGCGAGATCGAGGCTGCGCTTGTGCACATCAGCACCGACTATGTCTTCGATGGGCGCAAACGCAAGCCGTATACGATCGCCGATCCCCCGTGCCCGATCAATCGATATGGGGCGTCCAAATGGGCTGGGGAAGAGGCCGTGCGGCGAACCTGGGAGCGGCATTACATCATCCGGGCGGCGCGCCTTTTCGGCTTCGGCGGGCGGAATTTCGCCAGCTCGCTGCCCCTGTTGTTGCGGACGCGGACTTCGCTTCCGGCGATTGTGGATGAAGTGGGATCGCCGACGTATGCGGCGGATCTGGCCACGCGCATCGCCGAGATCCTCGCGCGGGGGCAGCCCGGGACGTATCACGTCACCAACAGCGGCGCGTGCTCCTGGTACGAATTTGCTTGCGAGGTCGCGCGGCAGTTAGGATGCGAAGGAGTACGGATCGAGCCTGTTCGAAGCGCCGACTTGAATCGTCCGGCCGAGCGTCCGCTTTACACGGTGTTGCGGTGTCTGCTCTCGGAGCAATTGGGACTGACGCCGCTTCGCTTGTGGTCGCTGGCGCTTCGTGATTTCCTGGAGGAGGTGAGGAGCCATGGAGCGCTACGTTGAGGAGCGTCCGTGGGGGAAATTCGAGGTCTTGGAGAAGGCCGATCGCTATCAGATCAAGCGGATCACCGTGAATCCGGGACATCGGTTGAGCTTGCAGTATCATCGCCATCGGACCGAGCACTGGGTGATCGTCATTGGAGTCGGACGGGTGACGCGCGGCGAGGAGGTGATCTCGGTCTCGGCGAATCGGAGCGTCGTCATCCCCAAGGGGACGCCCCATCGCATCGAGAACACGGGGACCGAGCCGCTCGTGTTCATCGAGGTGCAGTACGGGGACTATCTCGGTGAGGATGACATTGTGCGACTGGCGGACGACTATGACCGTGTGCCGGCGGCCGTCGAGAGTGCGGGCGAGGGGGGAGCATGAGGGAAGAGCTGTTTCTGCCGGAAGCGCTCGCGCATGCTGTCGGGGAGCGGCTTGCGCAGTGGGAACGGGATCGGATGGTCGAGCGGCTGTGGGCGGGGGATGTCTCGGTGTGGACTGGCGATGGGGAGGATCGCTGGCTAGGCTGGTTGCATGTCGTCGAGCACGAGCGCGCGCGCGCGCCGATGTATGCCGCGCTGCGGGAGAGCACGCGACGCGCCGGGATCGCGCACGTGTTGCTGCTGGGCATGGGAGGCTCAAGCCTTGCGCCGGAGGTCTTCGCTCGCGTGTTCCCTCCGAAGGAGGATGCGCCGGAACTGCTCGTGCTCGACTCGATTGATCCGGGTGACATCCATGCCGTCGAAGAACGGCTCGATCTTCGCCGCACGCTCATCCTCGTCTCCAGCAAATCGGGGACGACGCTGGAGTCGAATCTCCTGTTGGACTATTTCCTCGACCAGATGAAGCGCGCGCTCGGGTCGGAGCGCGCCGGCGAGCATTTCCTAGCGATCACCGATCCGGGGACTCCGCTGAGCGAAGTCGCCTTGCGCGAGGGCTTTCGGCATTGTTTCTACGGGGTCGAGAACATCGGTGGACGCTATTCGGCGCTCTCGGTCTTCGGTCTCGTCCCGGCGGCCCTCATAGGCGTGGATGTCGCGCGGCTTTTGGAGCGCGCCGAACGCATGATCCGACGGTGTCGTCCTGAGGTCCCGATCGCGGAGAATCCGGGCGTCGTCCTCGGGGCGATTCTGGGCGAGTCAGCGCGACGCGGGCGGGATAAGGTCACGGTGCTTGCGTCGCGGAGTCTTGAGGCATTCGGGATATGGTTGGAGCAGCTTCTGGCGGAGTCCACGGGCAAGGACGGAAAGGGCGTCATCCCGGTGGACGATGAGGCGCTCGGACCGCCGGACGTGTATGGTTCAGATCGGGTCTTCGTCGGGGTCGGATTCGAATCCGATCCCTCGGCGGATCGCCTCGTAGCTCGGCTTCGGGCCGCAGGGCATGCGATCCCTGGGCTCTCCGACGCCGCTTCGCGCCCCTCCTCTGGGCCTCCGATCCTTCAGCTCACGCTTTCGGACCACGATGAGCTCGGCGCGTTGTTCTTCCTCTGGGAAATGGCCACGGCTGTGCTCGGCGCGATCCTCGGGGTGAATCCATTCGATCAGCCCGATGTCGAGGCGAGTAAAGCGGAAGCGCGGGCATTGGCCCGAGCGTATGAGGAGACGGGCGCGCTCTCGCGACCCGATGTCCTCCTGCACGAGGAGGGTCTTGTGCTCTTCGCCGACGAGTGGAATCGGCAGCAGGTGAGCGCGCGCGTGCGGGAGCGTTCGCTCGCCGGGTATCTGCGCGCGCATCTGGAGCGCCTGCGGGAGGGCGACTATTTCGCGCTCTTGGCTTATGTGGAACGGAGCGGCGTACATCGGCAGCAACTTCGCGACATTCGACATCGCGTGCGGGACGCGCGACAGGTGGCGACCTCGCTCGGTTTTGGACCGCGTTTCTTGCACTCGACGGGGCAGCTTCACAAAGGCGGGCCGAATACGGGAGTGTTCCTGCACGTGCTCGGCGACGATGCTTGGGATCGAGTGGTTCCGGGACGTCCGTACACGTTCGGCCTCATCAAGCGCGCGCAAGCGTATGGGGATTTCGCGGTCTTGGCCCGGCGGGGGCGTCGTCAGCTTGGCGTGGAGATTGAAGGGGAAGTGGGGGCCGGGCTCGCCCGGCTGCGCGAGGCGATCGAGCGCGCGCTCGCCGATGCGACGTGAGGGACTCACTCCGCGGGCGGGACGGTCTTCCGCTTGGCCTCTTGCCAGAGGCGTTCCATCTCCTCGAGCGTGCTCTCTTGCGGCGAACGTCCCTGACGCTGCAGTTCGCGCTCGATATAGCGGAAGCGTTCTCTGAACTTCCGGTTGGCCGCTTTGAGCGCCGTCTCGGCGTCCAGGCCGAGGAGTCGAGCGAGGTTGGCGACCATGAAGAGCAGATCGCCGATCTCTTCCTTGAGACGCTCCCGCGCTTCGGGCGTCGCCGTCATCGCGTGCGTGAGTTCGGCGACCTCTTCGTCGAGCTTCTCCAGAGCGCTCGCGGCGTCCCCCCAGTCGAAGCCGACGCGAGCGGCGCGCTCGGCCAGTTGCGTGGCTTCAATGAGCGCGGGCAGTCGCGAGGAGACGCCCTCGAGGATGGAGGGCAACTCGGTCGCTCCGCGTTGGGCCTTCTCCTGGAGCTTGATCGCTTCCCAACGGCGCAGAACGTCTTCGCTCGTTTGCGCCGTCGCGTTGCCGAAGACGTGCGGATGGCGGCGGGTCATCTTCTCGTGGACGTGTGCGATGACGTCCTCGATGGTGAATTCGCCCCGCTCTTTCGCGATCTTCGCGTAAAAGACGACCTGGAAGATGAGGTCGCCGAGTTCCGCCTTCATCTGCTCGACGTTCCGCGTCTCAATGGCTTCGAGCAGCTCGTACGCTTCTTCGAGCGTCATCGGGGCGAGCGTCTCGTACGTTTGCTCCTTATCCCAGGGGCAGCCCTCGGGGCCGCGCAGTTTCTCGACCAGCTCGACGAGCGCTTCAAACGATACGGTCTTCATCCCTCAATCCTCCTCGCCCGAAGCGGTGCGCTTCGGCCTCGGTGATGACGCGTAGGATGATCTCGGCGGCGCGGCGAGCAGCCCCCCCCTCCCCCAAGCGTCTCCTGACCTCGGCCAAGCGCGCCCTCATGAGCTCTCGCCGCATCGGATCGGCGAGCACCTCCATCATTGTCCTCGCGAGTCGCTCCGGCGTCAAATCCCATTGGATGAGTTCCGGGGCGATGCGTTCTCCAGCGAGCAGATTCACCATGCCGAACGTGTCCAGGTGCAGAAGCGGACGGACCAGGAGATAGTTGATCGCCCGCGCGCGGTAGACGACGATCATTGGCGTTCCGAGCACGGCGGCTTCAAGCGTCGCCGTGCCGCTGGTGATCACGGCCAGATCCGCGTGCGCCAGGGCATCATAGGTCTCTCCTTCGAGGAGGCGCGCGGGGAGGTCCGGTGGCTGCAACGCGCGGCGCAGTACGGACCACGCCATCTCGGGCGGAATCGTCGCCGCCAGCGGGATGAGGAATTGTGCCGGCCATCGAGCGTGCAGCGCGCGCGCGGCGCGAGCGAGGATGGGGAGGATGTGTTCGACCTCCGTTCGCCGACTCCCAGGCAGGAGGCTGATCACCGGCCGATCCGAGCGCAACCCATGCTTCTCGTAGAACGCTGCGCGCGAGAGCGTCGGGCGAACCGTATCCACCAACGGATGGCCAACGTATTCGGCGGCGATGCCGTAGCGGCGGTAGAATTCGACCTCGAAGGGCAAGGTGACGATGAGCCGGTCCACGTAGCGGCGGATCGCTCGCACGCGGTAGGTGCGCCACGCCCACACCTGCGGGCCAATATAGTAGATCGTCGGCAGGCCCAGGCGCTTGAGCGGACGAAGGAGTTTCACGTTGAACTCCGGCCAATCCACAAGCAGGACGGCAGCCGGTCGTCGCTCCCGCGCCGCGCGAAGCAGACGGCGATAGAGGGCGTAGAAGCGAGCGAGGGCGCGGGCGATCTCCAGTGGTCCGATGATCGCCGTCTCCGCAATGTCTGCCAGCGTCTCGGCGCCTTCGGCGCGCAGGGCCGGACCACCGCAGCCGAAGACGCGAAATGAGTCCTCGTGGGCGAGGGCCTTCAACGCGCGCAACACCTCGGCCGCTCGCTCATCGCCTGAGGCTTCGCCGGCCAAGATCATCAGGGAATGCGTCGGGCTCACCGCTTCGCCCGTGCCGGCGCCGAGCCGGTCATCGTCGAGAAGATCGCCTCGATGACGTCCTGATGGATGCGGATGCGCCCGTCGGCGATCATCTTCTCGCGCAACGTCTCCAGATAGGAACGGTAGAACTGGTCGCGCTTGGCCGAGAGCAAGCGCTCGCGGATGGCCGCGCGTTCCGATTCGAGCTTGGCGCGATCCGGATCGCTGCGCTTGGTGACGCCGAAGACGACGAAGTCCTTGCCGATGCGTACCGGTCGCGGCGCCACGCGCGGGACGTCGAGCGCGAAGGCCATGCCCTCCAATTGTTCCGACCGCTCCAGCTCGGGCAGGAAGCTCCCTCGCTTGAATCCCTCCTGCGTTTTGACCTCGAGCTTATAGGCGGCTGCGGCCTTTCGCAACGCGTCGACCGTTGGCGAGTGAGCAATCAGTTGTTCAGCTCGTTGGCGGGCGCGCTCCATAGCCTTCTGTTCCTGCAGCTTTCGGATGACGCGATCCTTCACCTCCTCGAAACTCGGCGTCTTCGGCTCGCGTTTGGCGATCAGGCGGGGGATGGCGTAGCCATTGCTCAGGTAGATCTTGCTCCCGATCTGACCGATCTCCTCAAGTTCTGAGGCCGCGCTGCTGAAGCCCGAGGCGTAGTCGCCGAACTCCGGCAAGTCCTCCCCCGCGGCGAAGAAGCCTGTCCGGCGCACCATCTGTTCGACGGGCAGGTTCCCCAGCTTCGGCGAGAATTCGGCGGCAACGCGATGCAGGTCCTTCACCTCGTCCAGGCGTTTTTTGATCTCATCGGCGAGCTTGGCGGCCTCATCCCGCTGTTTACGCTCGCGGAGGCGTCGGACCAGCTCGGCGCGCACCTCGGTCAGAGGCTTACGCTGCCAACGCGTCACCTTCAGAATGTAGAACTTCCCCTCCTCGCGGATTGGCTCGGTGACGTCCTTCTGAAAATCGCTCAGGGTGAAGACGCGCTGGCGATAGGACGTGTCCTTGGGATCCTTTTTGACGAAGCCGATGCTCTTGCCGCCCAATTTTTGAAAATCCTCGGCTGGCGTCTTCTCATCGCCGCGAGCGCGTTTGACCAAGTCTTCAGCTTGGCGGCGGACATCCGCTTCATTCTGCTCGGTGAAGGGCAACTCGATCTGACTCACGGAAGCGCCTGTGGTGTGCTCGGATTTCGTCCGTTCGTATTCCTCGCGGATCTCCTTCTCGGAGATGGAGACGGGGATGCGCGCCATGGGGATGTGGAGGTATTCGACCTGGCGTTCGAGCTGCGTGATGGTGAACTCCCCGCGATGTTGCTCGAAATAGGCGCGGGCCTCGCTCTCCCCAACCGGGATATCAGCGAGCAGGTCTTTGGATCGGATGATGACGTAGACGAGGTCCACCGAGGTATTCTCGCGGAGGAATTCCTCCTCGATCTCGCGCGGGCTGACCTCTAAGGCCGCTGTCAGGTGGTGGCGCACTTTCTCGCGCACGATCGAACGGCGGAGGTTCTCCTCGAACTCCTCGACCGTCTGACCGCTCTGTTGGACGGCGCGGAAGTATCGTTCGCGCCCGATGAAGCGGCCGCTGGCGTCGCGGAACATCGGCAACAGGGCTTTGAAGACCTCCTCGTCGGTGGCGGAGAGTCCAAGCTGTCGGGCCAAGATGAGGACGAGGCGATCCTCAATCAGCTCGTTGAGGAGCGTCGAGCTGAACGGCTTCAGCAGAGTCGGATCCTCAAGGCCGCGGCCCAGGCGGGATTGGGTGAGGCGCAGGAGGGCGGCGCGATATTCCCCAGCGGTGATCTTCTCCTGCAGCACCTCGGCGACGAGCGTGGAATCGGTGACCTCATCCGAGCCGACCGCTCGGCGATAGAGGGCTTGGCCGATAGGCATGTAGAGGATCACCAAGCCCACGACCATCATGAAGGCGATCAGGATGAGCAGGATGTTTCGGGCGCGTTGCTTCTCGCTCAAGAATCGCAGCATAGGCGTCGGCCTCCTCCTGTTTCGGACGCGTTGATTGTAGACCGGGACCGGCGGGTGGAGCAACCGAAGGGGTGGGATTTTTTCCCTCTTGAGAATCAGACCCGAGGAGATTCCCAGTGGGCCGCAAGAAGCAGATGGACACCAGCACGTACTTTCGCCCTCATACCGATTGTCCCAATTATGGCCAAGTGGGGCCCGATAACCGGATTGTGGGTACCGGCCGTTATGGCAAAGCGAATACCCAACTGTTGAGATGCAAAGTGTGCCACCGCACCTTCTCGGCACGGCGAGCCACTCCCCTGTTCGGCCTGAAAGCCGGCGAAGGGACCTTCTACGACGTGGTGGCCTACCCGGCAGAAGGGAATGGCATTCGGGCCACGGCCCGAATCAAATAGATAAAGACACGATCGCCAAACTGTATCAACTGATAAGGGGCATCAGGGATTTTTCGGGCGCGGTGTTGAATGTCCTATAGGGGTGTGGTAAATTGAATGCGTGAACCGTATGTTTGAAAGACCTGAAGGCAGTTAGAGGGGTCAATGAGCGCGTTCTCCATCTTTCGATGGTTTTCGAGCGATCTCGCCATTGATCTGGGGACGGCCAATACGTTGGTCTACGCCAAGGGCCGAGGGATCGTCGTCAGCGAGCCTTCGATCGTCGTTGTCAATAAAGTGACGCATAAGGTGGAGGCGGTCGGTCGGGAGGCCAAAGAGATGCTCGGGCGGACGCACGCGAATATCGTGGCGATCCGTCCGATGCGCGATGGGGTCATCGCGAACTTCGAGCTGACCGAAGCGATGCTGCAGAACTTCATCCGGAAAGCCCACAACGGGCGCTCGTGGGTGAATCCGCGCGTGGTGATTGGGATTCCCAGCGAGATCACGCAGGTGGAGCGGCGGGCCGTCATTGACGCGGCCTATCGCGCGCGCGCCAGCGAGGTCTATTTGGTCGAGCAATCCATCGCCGCCGCCATTGGGGCCGGATTACCGATCACCGAACCGATCGGGAATATGATCGTGGACATCGGCGGAGGGACGACCGACATCGCTGTGATCTCGCTCTCGGGGATCGTCTACTCCCGCTCCATTCGGATCGCCGGCAATGAGATGGATGAGGCGATCATCCAGTACATCAAGAAGAAGTACAATCTCCTCATTGGCGAGCGGACGGCCGAGCAGATCAAGATCGAGCTGGGATCGGCCTATCCCTTAGAGGAGCCGCTCTCGATGGAGGTCCGCGGTCGCAGCTTGATCGAGGGAGTGCCCAAGACGATCACCATCACGGACGAGGAGATTCGGGAAGCCCTGGCCGATACGGTCTCCACCATCATCAACGCCGTGCGCGTGGCATTGGAGCGCACGCCACCGGAGCTGGCGGCCGACATCATTGATCATGGTATCGTGTTAGCTGGTGGAGGAGCGCTTCTGAAGGGGTTGGACAAGCGGCTCATGCAAGAGACGAGCGTCCCGGTCATCTTGGCCGAAGACCCGCTCTCGGCCGTTGTCCTCGGAGCTGGTAAGATGCTTGACGATATTGATTTGCTCAAGCGAGTCTGTACGAATCTGGAGCGTCTGGAATATTGACATGGGCAAGCCTCCGAGGGGGCGATCGGTCGTCATCCTCTTTCTCGCCCTGCTCAGCGCACAGATGCTCTTGATGTCGGCGCAGGCGCGACATCCCCGATCGGGGGAATCGCTGCTGCGCGTGTGGTCGGTGACGGCGGCGGCGCCCATCCTCTCCATGGTTCATGCTGTCGTCTCGTGGATGGAGCATGTGTGGGAGAGCTACGCGCGCGTGGGCGAAGTCCAACGGGAGAATCGCGCCTTGCGTCAAGCGGTGGCCGAGCTGCGGCGCGAAGTGGCGCGCCTGCAGGAGGAGGCGCGCGAGGCCGAGCGCTTGCGCCAACTGCTGGAGTTGCACCGGGAGCTGCCCGTGCGCACGATTGCCGCGCGCGTCATTGGGCGTGATACGAGCGTATGGTTTCAATCCCTCATCGTCAATCGGGGAGCGCGCCACGGCGTGCGCTCGGGGGCAGCCGTGATCACGCCGGAGGGATTGGTCGGGCGCGTGATTGAAGTCGGTCCGACAGTCGCGCGCGTACAGCTCATCACCGATGAGCGGAGCGGCGTGGGGGCGGCCATTGGGATTCTGGAAGAGACGCGCGCTATCGGCGTCGTCACCGGCAGCAACGAAGCCCTCTGTCGCATGCGATATGTGCCCGGCAGCGAACCCGTTCAAGAGGGCGAGATGGTCTACACGACCGGTCAAGATGGGATCTATCCGCGCGGCCTTCCCATCGGGCGGGTCATCGCCGTGCGGCGGGGATCGGCTCTGGTCTCCCATGACATTTTGATTGAACCGGCGGCTCGGCTCAGTCGCCTGGAAGAAGTTTTGATCCTCCTCGAACGCCCTCAGGAGGTGCGATTGCCCACACCGTAGTTCGCCCGTGCGCGCTTCCCCCAGGGCGGGGAACGTCTCGGAGAACATGGGGAGGCAGATTCGGCTTCGCCATGAGCGAGTTTCCGCCAGTCGCCCTTTGGAGGTTGCTCCTTGGAGAAGCCGAGCGTCGCGCGTCATCACGGTGAGCTTGACCAAGACGGTCGTCGTCATCATCGCGGCTTTGCTCGTGCACTTGCTCATCGTGCGATACGTGCGCGTGTTGCGCCCTGTGGATGTGGTGTTGATCGTGACTGTGTACGTGGGATTCGCGCGCGATCCGGTGCGGGCGATGTTGGTCGGAGCCGGGGCGGGGCTGCTCCAGGATAGCTTCTCTGGCGGGATCGTGGGGGCGCAGAGTCTGGCCAAGATGGTCGTCGCCCTTTTGGTCTCGTGGGTGAGCATTCGGGTGGCGTTGGACCATTTCCCGTTGCGCTTCATCGCGCTGGTCCTGGCGACGGCGTTGCACGCGTTGATCTATCTTGGCCTGCATGGGCTTTTCGGGCAGAATTTAGTTGGAAATCCCGTGTGGCCGACGCTCCTTGGTGAGGTGGGGTGGCTGGCGGGCGCCAACGGGGTGGCGGCTCTGGCGCTCTTCGCGCTTTTAGATCGGATCTTCGCCGAGCGGGATCGGACCTTGGGCCGACCGGCTCGGCGCCGGCGGTGACGAGATGGCGAGTCGAGGATTGGACTTCTTGGAGCGAGCGAGAGAAGCGGCGGCGACCGATCGCCTCGCGCTCCTGCAGTATCTGCTGCTCATCTTCTTTATCGGATTAGGTGTGCGGTTTTGGTCGCTGCAGGTGGTGCAGCATGAGAAATACTTGCGAGCGGCCGAGAACAACCGCATTCGCCTGATTCCGATCCCCGCACCCCGAGGGGCGATCTTGGATCGGCACGGGCGCGTCATCGTGGACAATCGTCCGACGCTCAGCATCATCCTGAATCGCGAGGAGTTGCGCGCTCGAGGGCGGAAGCCGCAGGAGCTGGTGGAGGAACTGATCGCTCAAGGTTTGGCGCTCGATCGCGAGAGCGTGCGGCAGCGCTTGGAGGCGATGAGCGCACAGCCGGCCTATTATCCGGTCGTTCTCAAGGAGAACGCGACGCTGCAAGAGGTCGCCTGGGTCCGCGCGCGGCAAGTCGAATATCCGGAGTTGGACATCATGGAGCAGCCGCAGCGCCGGTATCCCTACGGGACCTTGCTCGCACATGTGCTCGGCTACGTGGGGGAGGTCTCTCGCGAGCAACTGGCTCGGCCCGAGTTCCAAGGCTATCGCCCCGGCGATCTGATCGGGCGCGCCGGTGTGGAGCTGATCTACGATCGTCTGCTGCGGGGGCGCGATGGCTATCGGCGCGTGATCGTGGACAGCACCGGGCATGAGGTCGGAGAGATCGAGCGCGTGGATCCGATCCCCGGGCACGATATCAAACTGACGATTGATCTGGACCTGCAACGGGTTGCCGAGGAACAGCTTGGCGGGCGGCGCGGCGCCATCATCGCCCTGAATCCGCAAAACGGCGAGATTCTGGCTCTGGTCAGTCATCCGGCCTACGATCCCTCGCTCTTCTCGCAACGGATCAACACGCCCGAGGGACGGGCTGAATATCGCCAATTGCTCGCTGATCCGGAGCGGCCGCTCTACAACCGCGCGATTCAAGGCATCTATCCGACAGGGTCGACGTGGAAGATCTTCGTCGCCACAGCGGCTTTGGAGGAAGGACTCATTACGCCCGAGCGTTCGACACTCCCTTGCGGTCGGGGACTTCAAGTGGGCAATCGCTTCGTGCGATGTCTCGGATCGCACGGGATGCCGGATCTGCATCGGGCGATCGTCGTCTCCTGCGACGGGTATTTCTATCGGTTGGGGCTTCGGCTCGGCATTGCTCGCATGGAACAGTGGGTGAAGCGATTCGGATTAGGGCAGCGCACGGGCATTGATCTGCCGGATGAGGTGGCCGGATTCGTGCCCAGTCGCGCGCTCAAGGCGAGATTCAATCCGCGTGATCCGCGCTGGAGGGACTTCGACACGGTGATCGCCTCGATCGGGCAGGGATCGGTGGCGATCTCGCCGCTGCAGCTTCTCCGCGCGATTGGAGGGATCGCCGTCGGGGGTGTCTTCCATACGCCGCATGTCTTCAAAGAAGCGCTTGGGCCGGCCGGCACGGTCTACACAGCGGATCGCCCGCTCGTTGTGCCGTTCAGGAAGCAGACGGTCGAGGCGATTCGTTCGGCGATGTGGGGGGTGGTGAATGAGGGTGGGGGAACGGGCGGGGCTGCGCGCGTTGTGGGCTTAGATGTCTCGGGCAAGACGGGGACGGCGCAAGTCGTCGCCAAGGAACGAGCGGCCGGAGCGGCTCACCTGAAGGATCATGCGTGGTTCGTGAGCTTCGCGCCACGCGATAACCCGCAGATCGCTGTCGTCGTGCTCATCGAGAATGTGGGGTTCGGTGGACGATTCAGCGCGCCGGTGGCGCGCGTCCTCTACGAGACGTACAAGGAGAAGTACGGGCGGGCGAGCGAGGTCGCGGCAGCCGTCTCTCCGGCGTCCGAATCCCCCTCGCCCGAGCGCTCGCCACGGGTTGCGCCCGTGGCGCTGGAGGCGACCCGACGCCGTTTGCCTGCGGGGGAACCGCAGATGGGCCGACGATGATCACGCACCGACAGAAACGGCGCTTTCTTCTCGATTTCGATTGGTGGCTGCTTGGTGGAGCGCTGGTGTTGGCGCTGCTGGGCGCGCTGGAGATCTATAGCTCGCAACCGCAAGAGGTTTTCTGGAAGCGGCAATTGCTGTGGTTGGGCATCGCCCTTGTGGCCATGTTCGTGACGGCTACGATAGACTATCATCGGATCGTCGAAGCGGCTCCCTTCATCTACGGCCTCTCTCTGTTCCTGCTGGTTCTGGTCCTGCTCTTTGGACAAGAGGTCTATGGGACGAAAGCTTGGCTGGGCATCGGGCGCTTCAACATTCAGCCCTCGGAATTCGCCAAGATCGGCACGATCCTCCTGCTCGCGCTCTTTTTAGCCGAGCGATGGGAAGAGCATCGGCGAGAGAAACACCCATATCTGACGATGCGCGAGGTCCTCATTGCATCGGGGATCGCCGGAGCACCGATCCTCCTGATCCTGCTGGAGCCGGATGTGGGGACGGCCCTCACGTTCTTCCCGATCTTGGGCGGCATGCTCTTTGTCGCCGGGTTGCGCCCGCGCGTCATCGCGGCCGGCGTCGTGGGTGTGGCCGTCGCGCTGAGCCTTGGATGGTATTTCCGCTATCAGGTCTTGAAGCCGTATCAGGTGCAGCGGATCGAAGTGATCTTTCACCCGGAGCGCGCCGATCGTCGCGGCTACGGGTATCAGACCTATCAATCCATGATCGCCGTGGGCTCCGGCGGGCTCACCGGACGCGGTCTCTTTCGTGGGACGCAAAGCCGATTGCGCTTTCTGCCAAAAGCCTATACGGACTTCATCGCGGCCGTTGTGGCCGAGGAATTGGGATTCTTGGGCATGTTGGGCGTCCTCGTGCTGTACGCGTTCCTCTTACTGCGGGCGCTCAATCATGCGAAATTGGCGCGGGATTCGGTGGGCACATTGCTCGTCACAGGGGTCGTCGCCTTGCTGAGTTTTCACATCCTCATGAACCTCGGCATGATCGTAGGGCTTGTGCCCGTCATCGGCATCCCGCTGCCGCTGATGAGCTACGGCGGATCGGCCCTCATCGCCACATTCATCGGCCTGGGGCTGATCGCCAACGTGCGGTTGCATCGGTATGTGAATTGACGCCGCCGATGGCGAGGGGATATGGAGGACAGATATGGGGCCTGCTTCTGTGAGGGAGCGGGTCAAAGCGGGTATCGGCGGCGAGATCCTCACGCGGAGGGAGTTCGGCGATGGCGAAGGAGATGATCATCAGTTCCAACAACTTCGAACGGAAGATCGCCATCCTCGAAGACGGCGTACTCACCGAATACTATGTCGAGCGGGTCGGCGAAAGCCAGGGGATTGTCGGCAACATCTACAAGGGGCGCGTGACGCGCGTCCTGCCGGGCATGCAATCGGCCTTCGTGGACATCGGCCTGGAGCGAGATGCCTTCCTCTACGTCTCCGATGTCATTGACATGGAGGATCTGGACATTGAGTTCGAGTTGGCCGTCGAGCCGCCGGTCGCTCCGTCGGTCGGACGCAAGTCCAAAGCGGGAGATGAGGTGGAGGAGATCCTCGAGGCGTTAGCGGAGCCGCCCGCCGCGACCTTTGAGCATGCGCGCGAGCCGCAAAAGGCAGCGCCCTCGGAGCCGGAGCGCGAGCTGGAGGCTTTCGTCGAGGGTTTAGTTCAGGAGTTGCCTTCGGCTGAAGCGGGTGAGGAAGGCGCGATCGTCCCCGAGGTGGACTTGAAGGAGGCGATCTTCGATGAGAAGATCACCGAGGCGTTACATGCCGAAGAAGAGCGCGTTGAGCTGACGTGCGAAGAACGCGCGGAGACCCCAGAGCTCACGCCTTCGGAAGAGCAGGCACCGCGCGTCGGCTCGTTTCAGGGACAGCTCAGTGCCTCCTCACGACGACAGCGGATTGTGGACGATGAACCACCGGATCAGCCACCAACCGAGAGCTCGCCGATGTCCGAAAGGGAGCCTTCGATTGAGGCGACTTCGATCCCCGAATCGGAAGCAGCTTCAGCGGACACACGCGTTACGTCTGAAGAATCTGCTTCGAGCGATCCGCCGCTTCCGGATGGGGAGGCGTCGGTGCGCTCGCCGCGGGTTCGAGCGCGACTGGCGGCGCGGCGGCGCGTGCGGCGTCGGCGGACCGGACGCACGGGCGCGGCCGAACCTTCGGCGAGCGAGGAACGCGCGGAGGCTAAGCCGACGATCACTGAATTGCTCGAAGAGGGACAGGAGATCTTGGTGCAGATCGCCAAGGAGCCGATCGGCACCAAAGGCGCGCGCGTGACGACGCACATCACGCTGCCCGGGCGGTATCTCGTCTACCTGCCGACGTTCGAGCACATTGGCGTCTCGCGACGGATCACCTCCTCGGCCGAGCGCGCGCGCTTGCGTCGGCTGGTCAGCGAGTTGCGCGCGCGGCAGAAGATCTCCGGTGGCGTGATCGTGCGCACGGCCGCGGAAGGCTGCGGCGAAGCCGAATTGCTCGATGATCTGCTCTACCTCTACCGGACCTGGGTCGACATCCGCACGCGCGCCGAACGGGCGCGCGCCCCGCAACTCGTCCATCGGGAACTGGACTTGGTCGAGCGCATCCTGCGCGATCGCCTCTCGGACGACTTCACGGCCATTCGCGTGGACGACGAGGACGACTACGCGCGCATCGTCAACTTCATCGCCCGCTTGCAGCCCAGGCTGCTCAATCGAGTGAAGCTGCACACGCGACCGACGCCGATCTTCGAGGACTATGGTATTCAGGCCGAGATCGAGAAGGCCATCCGTCCGCGCGTGTGGCTGAAATCCGGGGGGTACATCGTCATCAATCAGACGGAGGCGCTCGTGGCCATTGATGTGAACACGGGCAAATTCGTCGGCAGGACGAACCGCTTCGAGGATACGATCACGCGCACGAATATTGAGGCGGCGCGTGAGATCGCGCGCCAGATTCGCTTGCGGGATCTGGGCGGGATCATCGTCCTCGACTTCATCGATATGGAGGAGCGGAAGAATCGGCAGAAGGTCATGCAGGTGCTGGAGGAGGAGCTGCGGAAGGATCGCGCGCCGACGAAGATCCTTCAGTTCAACGACTTCGGTTTGGTCGCCATCACGCGCAAGCGCGTCAAGCAAAGCCTCGAACGGACGCTCTGCGAGCCTTGCCCTTATTGTCATGGCAGCGGGTTGGTGAAGTCGCCGCAGACGGTCTGCTTGGAGATCTTGGATGAGGCCAAACGCATGGCCCTCGCGCAAGAGGTCGAAGAGGGCAAAGAGGCCATCCTGCGCGTTCATCCCGAAGTCGCGCACGTGCTGCGCGAGAAGTATCCGAGACTCCTTGAGGAGATCGAAGCGTATCTCGGTGGCAACGTGACCGTTACGGCCGATCCGCTCATCCATCAGGAGCAGTTCGACATCGCGCTGGTGTGAGGCGTGAGATCCGTGCGCAAAGGCGCGTGTGAGGACCTCACCGGCTATCGCTCGACCTTTGCCCCGTAGGTCGAGGGGTTGCCCCTTCCCGAATTGCAGCTCCCGCGGGGTTGTGGTAGGCTTGGGTTGACCACAGGGCAGGTGAGGCCACGTATGGAGGGGACAAACATGAGACGGGCGCTTCTCTTTTGGGTCGTTCTTTTCCTCGGAGTGTGCTTGACACGTCCCACTGTGCTCGCCGCTTGGCAAGCGCAGGCGGCCTCGGCCGATCTCATAGGGATCGTGCTCGATCCGCACGCGCGCGTCGTCGGCGGAGCGACCGTGACGATCCGCAATCAGGCGACGAATCTCTCCCGCACGGCCACGACCGACGAAGCCGGGCAATTTCGCTTCCTCGCGCTTCCCCCCGGGCGCTACGAGGTGACCGTCGAGGCGCCGGGCTTCGCCAAGGTCGTGAACCCGAACGTCGTGTTGACGGTCGGGCAGAGCGCTGAGTTGAACGTTCGACTGGAGGTCGCGCGCTTGGGCGAGGAGGTCACTGTCGAGGCAGGGGCGGAGATCATCGAGCGCACGCGCACGGCCGTCGTGGAGACGATTGATCAACGCCGCATCGAGTATCTGCCGATCAATGGACGGAACTATCTCTTCTTCGCCCTCACCAGCTCGCTGGCGACGCGCGACAATGCCCCGGCCATTGGTCCGGCTCCCACGTCCGGGCTCAACTTCGGTGGGCAGCGCGCGCGGGGCAACAACGTGCAGGTGGACGGCGTGGACAACAACGATAACTCAGTGAATGCCGTGCGGGCGACGGTCTCGCAGGAGGCCGTGCAAGAGTTTCAGATCATCGCCAACAGCTACAATGCCGAATTCGGGCGGGCCACCGGCGGCGTCATCAACATCGTCACGCGCTCGGGGACAAACGAAGTGCACGGCAGCATCTTCGGGTTCATTCGCCATCGGTCGTTTCAGGCGACGAACGCGTTCTCGACGGAACCGGATCCGGCCTACACGCGCGTGCAGACGGGGGCGACGCTGGGCGGCCCCTTTGTGCGCGATCGCCATTTCTACTTCTTCTCTTACGAAACGACGCGGCGGCAAGAGACGGGCTTCTCCACAATTGGACAAGGGAATTTCGATCTCGTGCCGGTGACCTTCGGCGGCACGACGGGACTCCTGACGCGGGAGCAAGCGGCATTCGTCGCGAATCCGACCGTGCCCGAGCCATTGCGCGCGGCGTACTTCCGCACGCTCGCGGCCGCGTCGGCAACGGCGCTCTTCGGCAGTCCGCTTGGTCCTGGGGGGCCGCGCATCTTCCCCGCCGGTCGTCCCTTGCCTTCCGGATTCCAGCCGCTTCTTCCCTTAGGACAGAATTATCCGATCTCGCAGAAGGTGAGCTTCTATCTGGCGAAGTTCGATCATCAGCTCTCGTCAGCGCATCGGCTCATGACGCGGCTCTCGGTGACGCCGAGCACGACGGCCGGCATTCAAACGACGTCGCAGAACCAACCTTTTGGGCAGAACGCCTTCTCACGCACGGCCATCGAGCAGTTCCGTGACTTCGCCTTCGCCGCGCACCTGACGAGCGTGTGGGGCGGAACTTTCGTCAACGAAGCGCGCTTTCAGGCGGCACGTCGTGGCCTCGGCTTCAAGCCGCAGAGCACGCAGGTCGCCGTCAACATCGCCGGATTCGCCTTCTTCGGGCAGGAGGCCTTCTCCCCCTTGGATCGCGTGGAGAAGCGATTCCAGTGGATGGACAATCTCTCCCTCGTTCATGGCTCGCATAATTTCAAGTTCGGGACGGACATCAACTATCTCCCGCTGCGTGCGGATTTTCACCTCTACTTCGGCGGAGTGTACAACTTCGGACCATTGCCGGCCTCGGTCCTCGATCCGAATCTGCGTTTGGCGCCACCGCTGACGGCGGTGCAGGCGTACGGGCTCGGACTGCCGCAGAGTTTCATTCAGGGGTTCGGCGATCCCCACGTCGCCGGCTCAAACAAGACGCTGGCCGTCTTCGGACAGGATAGTTGGCGACCGCGCTCCAATCTGACGATCAACTACGGCGTGCGCTACGAGGTCGAGCTGACGCCTTCGCTCTCGCCGCCGACACCGCTTTCGGCCGAGGCCGAACGGGCCTTGGGGTTGCTCGAAGGCATCGCGCGCGATTTCAACAACGTGCAACCGCGTTTCGCTCTGGCTTGGGACCCGAGCAACAGTGGGAAGATGGTCATTCGCGCCGCCTACGGGATCTTCCACGACAAATCGTTTCTGGCGACGTTCGCGAACTCGCGCGTCGCCAACGGCACGCGCCATCTGGTGCTCCCCATTGGGGCGCCCGCGCCCACGAGCATCAATGCCGCTTCGCTCTTTCAGGGCGTGCTCGTCTTCCCCGGTTATCTGCCGGGTGAGCAGCGCTTCGACACCAAGGCGCCGGCCTTTCAAACCCAGGAGGGCATTTTGCAGGTCAGCCCGCTTCTGCCCTTCATGCTTCCGACTTCGCGGAAGAACGTCTTGCCCTATGCCCAACATGCGAATCTCACGATCGAGCGGCAACTCTTCTCGGACGTGAGCGTCAGCGTCGGGTATCTCTTCGTGAAGGGGACGCATCTGAATCGGCCGCGCGAGATCAATCCGCCGCTCGTCCCGCTGCTGCTGCGGAATCGGGATCGCGCCGTGCAACTTGGGCTCCTCCCGCCGGGGACGAATCCGCTGCAGGTCACCGTCTTCGATCCTGTGAGCGGCGTTGTGCCGACGGCTTTCTTCAACTTCTTCCGCCCCTCGGGGCCGAATTTCGCCCTATTGCAACGTGCGGGGATCGGGCGCGAGCAAGCGCTGCAGATCGCGCGCGCGCTCGGTCTGCCTCAAGGGCCAGGCGTCTTCATCCCCTACGCGCAGATCATCCTGCAGGAGACGGCCGGCAGCTCCACCTATCACGGCTTCTCGCTCAACATCAATAAGCGCTACAGTCGGCATGTTCAGTTCCTCGTGAGCTACACCCTCTCGAAGGCGATCGACGATTCGACCGATCTGCAATCGCAGCTCATCCCGCAGGACAGCTTCCGCGCCGATCTGGAGCGCTCGCTCTCGAACTTCGATCAACGGCATCGTTTCGTCCTGAGCGGCGTCTTCCAGAGTCCGTATCGGCATTCGGAGAGTGGGTTCTGGAGAAAGATGCTGGCCGATTTCACCTTCGCGCCCATCCTGGAGCTCTCGTCGGGACGCCCCTTCACGATCTATCTCGGGCAGGACAATAACTTCGACACGAGCCCGTTCAACGATCGGCCGAACTTGATCGGACCGCCCACGCGCGAGCGGCCTTTCGGCGTCTTCGCCGTCCCGCCCGAAGGACAGATTGGGAACCTCGGACGCAATACGGGCATGCGTCCGGGATTCGCCAGCTTAGACATTCGGCTCACGCGCTCGTTCTTCCTCACCGAACGCTGGCGCCTGGATGCCATCTTCGAGATGTTCAATTCGTTCAATCGCGTCAACGTGAGCGACGTGAGCAACAACTTCCTGACGGCGGGGCAGCCGACGGCGGCCTTCGATCCGCGGCAGATTCAGTTGGCCTTAAGGCTCGTCTTCTGACGCCAGGAGGGACTGCTGGGAACCGGTCAAAGGGAGAACAGCGAGCCCGGAGGCTCAAGAGAGGGAACGTTGGGCGCTGGCCCGGAGCGACGCGCGGACGTGCTACGGCATATTGGTGGCTGTGCGGGGCTTCGCTCACAGAAGGATAGTCTTGCCCTGTCCAAACCCGGCCAGCGGAATTCGAGCGAATCGCTCGTCTGGTCCTGATATTCGCCATTGGCCGAGCGCCGTGGCCGAGGCCTCAGGCGAGCCGTTCCTTGAGCGCTTCCAACGCGTGTGGGCCGAGGCTCATTGAGCGGCCAGAGACTGCCCGACGCCTCGGCATTCATCTTCGCGGGCTCGTTGACCCAGAGGGGGAGTGAAGCAACGCGGCGAGGAAAGATTCCAAGCGTTCGAGGGGCTGATAGCCGCGGATGAGGCGGCCATTAATGATGAGCGTGGGAGTGGAGTCCACGCCGGAGCGTTCGGCAAGGAGAATATCCCGCGCGAGCTGCCGTTGAATCTCAGGGTCTTGCGCCGCGCCTGTGGGATCGAGCCCATAGTGGCGCGCGATCTCGCGAATGCGGTCCAGTGTGAGCGATTCTTGCGCGCGCCAGATCTCGGCAGACCAGGTCTCGAAGACGCCCCGCCGCTGCGCATCAATGGCGAGCTGCGCCAGCAGACACGCAAACGAATGGGCCGTTCGCGTCAGGCGGAGATTGCACGATTGATCAAGCGGATAATGTCGGTAGATGACGCGCACCTGACGCGGGTGCCGCGCGAGGAGTTCTCGGAGCGCTTCCGTTTGCAGCTTGCAGTAGGGACATTGCAAGTCGGTGAAGTAGACGATCGTGATCGGCGCTCCCGGGCTTCCAAACGTCGGACTCAGCGGATCAGGGGTGGTCACGTCGGTCGCCTCGGCAACCGGACGCGCCTTCTCTTCTAACACTCTCCTCGATTCTGCAGGAGTCGGTGGCGGTGAAGGACGAGTGTACCAGTTCAGGGGGACGATGAGCAAAGCGGCGAGCGCGACCGAAGGCCACAGCGGGCGCACGAGCGCCGCACGCCCCTTGGCGAGGCGCGCGCGTCGCAGAAGGTGAATCCCGAAGATGAGCAGTCCCAGATCGGCGATCCAACTCACGGCGCATCCAAGGCACAACGCGCGAAGGCGCGCAAGCGAGATCACGGGCAAGATCGCCAATCCGATGACAAACGGGGCCATGAGCAGCAGCGTCGAGGGCGCATAGTCCGAGGGCGCGGTCAGCTGGCGTTCTCCCCGCCCCCCCGTCGTGCGACGCAAGACGCGCGTCGTATGCACGATGAGGGCCAAATACCCCCCAGCACCCCAAACGGCCAAGGGCAGTCCGAAGAGCTGACTCCAGGAAGATGCGGCCACGCGATCGCAATTGATGAACTCGCTCACATTGCACAATGCTTGGTCGCCGGCTCCAGAGAGGAAGAGCTTGTAGTGCCAGGTGAGATAGAGCGCCGAGAGCAATCCGAGGCCGGCCGCGCGTCGAATCCATCGATAGCAGCGCAGAAACGCTCCCACATCGAGCCCGGCGTCGCGCGATTTCTCCGCTCGCGCGACGGGTTTATTCGAGTACGCCGATCGGTGCTTCTCTCGCGTCATCGGGGCAGAGTATAACGGCCTCACCAGGGATTTTCAATGTATCGCCCAATGCGAGGATCACGACCGAATGGATGCTTGATACACCCCCTCCTGCGGGCACATGTGCGACGTGCGCCAGAGCCAGAGGCTCGCACCGATCAACACGGCCGTCACCAACACGCCGCCCTCCGGACCATAGCTCCCCCCAGTGAGCCACGTGGGGCCGGTCTGCGCGGCGCGAAAGAACGACGTCCCAATGCGCTCCTCAATGCCGCTCACGGTCAGGCCATAGATGGCGCTCATCGTGAAGTTCCATCCGGCATGCAATCCGATCGGCAGCCATAGTCGCCGCGTCTTCAGGTACGCGATCGAGAGCCAGACGCCGGCCAATATCGTGTTGAAGACTCCCAGCGCCGATGCGTTCGGATTCCCTGCATGCCCGAGTCCGAAAAGAATTGAGGGGACACTCATGGCAAGCGTCGGATGCGCATCCAGAAGGAGCGTCTGAAGTGGATACCCGCGGAAGAGGAATTCCTCGAAGGCCGCGGCCACGTTGAAGAAGAAGAAGGCGAGGAGCGTTCCGCCGGCCGTCTTCGCAGCAGAATGCCCCTCCCACTGGAGGCTCACGTGACCGAGAGGAAGCTCGATGAGGACGATGAGCGTGATCATCAGCGCGGCGAGGCCAAATCCGACGAGATACTCGCGCCATCCGCGCCGGCGCCATTGATAGCCGAGACTTCGGAAAGGGCGCCGATCAAGCCAGCGCAGGCAGACGGCGGAGGCCAAAAGCGTCGCACCGATGAGCAGGCCATAGGCGAGCAGTTGAAAACCGAGGGCACTCAATCGCGTGCCAGACGCGTCGCCGGTCCAGAGGACACCGGAGGCGAAGCCGAGAAGTACTCCTCCGAGAGGGCTGAAGGCGAGGAAGAGCGCGAAGAACACGGACACGCGCCATCCAGCGCGCACGCGCCCGGCCGCATTGAAGAGGATCGCCCTCGCCACCATCGCGCTTATGGTGAGGTAAAAGCGGCGAGCTGTCAATGCGCGCGAAGTGGTCGAGTAGGTGCCGATGTGGTCAGCTCTCTTCGTATGGAACAGTGGGCGGAAGAGCTGATCCGAAATGCGCGTGTGGCGCACTTGGCGACGGCGAGTCCGGACGCTGAGCCTCACGTTGCACCCATCTGCTTCGTCCTCGATGGAGAGGCGTCCTATTCCGTGATGCGAAGCCAAAACGAGTCGCTCCCGAGCGCTTGAGGCGCGTGCAGAACCCGCGCACGAATCCCCGGGTCGCTCTCCTGATTGACGCATGCGATGAGGATTGGAGCCGATTGCGTTATGTGCTCGTTCTGGGGGAGGCCGAGCTGCTGGCCTCGAGCCAAGAGCATGCGCGGGCGCTCGCTCGACCCCGGGAGAAGTATCCGGGCTATCGCGCCATGCCGCTTGAAGACACTGTGGTGACCAAGATTCGGCCCTGTCGCCTGGTCTTGTGGCGCGCATCGCTCATGTGAGTCGCCTTGAACTTTTCTCCGAACGGTTCTACACTACGGCTATTTGGGTCAGGAGGTATGGAACGCGCTATGGCTGAGACCACCCGTTCGGATATGCCTGTGGAGGAATTTCGGCGGTTCGGGCATCAGGTGGTGGAGTGGATCGCCGACTACTTGGCCGAGATCGAACGCTATCCCGTCCTGGCGCGCGTTCGGCCGGGGGAGATTCGAGAGCGCTTGCCGGCGCATCCGCCGGTCGAGGGGGAGCCCTTTGAGGCGATCCTGCGCGATTTCGAGCGGATCGTACTGCCGGGGATCACGCATTGGAATCATCCGGGGTTCATGGCCTATTTCGCGATCACAGGATCGGGGCCGGGGATTCTCGGCGAGCTGCTCGCGGCGGCGTTGAACGTGAATGCGATGCTGTGGAAGACCTCGCCAGCGGCCACCGAGTTGGAACAGGTCGTGCTCGATTGGCTGCGGCAGATGCTCGGGCTACCGCCGGAGTTTGAAGGCATCATTTACGACACGGCTTCGATCTCCAGCCTGTGCGCGTTGGCAGCGGCGCGCGAAGCGGTGGGGCTGGGCGTGCGCGAGGAGGGGTTGGCCGGGCGAGCGGAGCTACCGCGCCTCCGCCTCTATACGTCCGAAGAGGCGCATTCCTCCATCGAAAAAGGAGCGATCGTGCTTGGCCTGGGGCAGGCGGGCGTGCGGAAGATCCCGACCGACGAGGCCTTTCGCATGGACGTGAAGGCGCTGGAGCGCGCCATCGAGGAGGATCGCGCAGCCGGATGGCGACCGTTTTGCGTGGTGGCGACCGTGGGCACAACATCCACGACGAGCATCGATCCGGTCGCGGAGATCGCGCGCGTGTGCGAGCGCTCCGGATTGTGGTTGCACGTGGATGCCGCGTATGCCGGAGCGGCGGCGATCGTGCCGGAGTTCCGGCACGTCTTGGAGGGGTGCGAGCGCGCGGATTCGCTCGTCGTCAATCCGCATAAGTGGCTCTTCACACCGATCGATCTGAGCGCTTTCTACTGTCGGCGCATGGACGTGTTGCGGCGCGCCTTCAGTCTGGTGCCCGAATACCTGCGTACGGAGGAGGACGAAGTGCGGAACTTCATGGACTACGGGCCGCAGCTCGGGCGTCGGTTTCGCGCTTTGAAGCTATGGATGGTCATCCGGTATTTCGGGCGAGAGGGATTGGCGGCGCGCATTCGCGAGCACATCCGATTGGCGCAGCACTTCGCCGCCTGGGTGGATGCCGATCCCGATTTCGAGCGTCTGGCGCCGACGCCGTTAAGCACGGTCTGTTTCCGCGCGCGCCCGCGAGGATGGGCTTTGTCGGAGGCCGAGCTGGATCGCTTCAACGAGGCATTGCTGGAAGCCGTCAATGTGACGGGCGAGTGCTTCCTCTCGCACACGCGGGTGCGCGGGCAACTGGCGCTGCGGCTGGCCATTGGGAATGTGCGGACGAGCGAGCGGCATGTGCGGCGCGCGTGGGAATTGCTCCGCGCGCATGCGGCTCGTCTTCAGGCCGAATGGCCGAGAGCGTGAAAGGAGGGGGTATGCTTTCGCTGGAATATCTGCGACAACTGGCGACGAGGACGGATACGAAGATCGTGCAGCTTGTCCTGGACGGGTTGGGGGGATTACCGAATGAGACGGGCCGGTCGGAATTAGAGGCCGCGCGCACGCCGAATCTGGATGAGTTAGCGCGGCGCGCGCTCTGCGGTCTGGCTGATCCGGTCGCTCCGGGGATCACGCCTGGAAGCGGGCCGGGTCATCTGGCCATTTTCGGCTACGATCCGCTCGTATGGGAGATCGGGCGTGGGGTGCTTGAAGCCTTGGGCATCGGGTTCGAGTTGCAGCCGGGGGATGTGGCCGCGCGCGGGAATTTCGTCACGCTCGATGGAGCGGGGGTGATCGTGGATCGGCGAGCCGGGCGCATCCCTACCGAGCGCTGCGTCGAGTTATGCGCGCGACTGCAGGCGGAGATCCGCGAGATCGAGGGCGTCGAGATCCTCATCCGCCCCGTGAAAGAGCATCGCTTCGTGTTGATCCTGCGGGGTGAGGGGTTGGGCGATGGCTTGGAGGATACGGATCCGCAGCGCATTGGCTTGAAGCCCAAGCCCGTCCACGCGCGCGATCAAGCGTCCGAACGCACGGCGCGCATCGTGCGTCGTTTCTTGGAACGTGCCTTTGAGCTTTTGGCCGATCAGTGTCCGGCCAATGGCGTGACGCTGCGCGGATTCTCGCGCCGACCAGAGATCCCCTCAATGCTTGACGTCTTTCGCCTCACACCCGCAGCCATCGCCACGTACCCGATGTATCGCGGTCTGGCGCGATTGGTCGGCATGCGAATCATCGAGACGCCGCCGGAGGAGGATCTCAGCGCGCTCGCCGATCGGCTCCGCGAGAACTTCGAGCGCTACGACTACTTCTACGTGCATGTGAAGAAGACGGACAGTTGTGGCGAGGATGGCGATTTCGAGGGCAAGGTGCGCGTGCTCGAGCGGGTGGACGAGATCCTCATCCCGACGATCTTGGCGTTGCGACCGGACGTCGTCGCCATCACGGGAGATCACAGCACGCCGTCGGTCCTGCGGGGACACACTTGGCATCCGGTCCCGTATCTGCTCTACGCGAAGCCCCTGCAATCGGACGACGTGACGGAGTTCAGCGAACGCGCCTTCATGCGCGGTGGATTGGGGCGTTTCCGCTTGGTGGAGGGCTTGCCGCAGCTTCTGGCGCACGCGCAGAAGCTCCTGAAGTACGGCGCTTGACGATGGGGAGAGGCTATGCTAGCTTGCCAAATCCGCTGAGGACGCGCAGGGAGATCATGACGTGGTAGCCGCACAACCGAAGCGATCGCCGTTGCATGCGACGCACGAAGCTTTGGGCGCGCGCTTCATGGAATTCGCCGGCTGGCTCATGCCGCTGCAGTACACGGGAGTGATCGAGGAACATCTGGCCGTGCGGATGGCCGCTGGCCTCTTCGACGTGAGCCACATGGGGCGTTTGGAGATTCGTGGGCGAGATGCCCTGGCCCTCATTCAAAAAGTGACCTGCAACGATGCCGCGCGCCTGCGCGATCATCAGGTCCAGTACTCGGCGCTCACGACCGAGCGCGGGACGTTCGTGGATGATCTCACCGTCTATCGCTTTCGCGAGGACCATTTCCTGCTCTGCGTCAACGCGGCGAATCGGGAGAAGGATGCCCGCTGGATTCGGGAACATCGGGAGGGGGAAGAGGCCGAGGTCTATGACATCAGCGATCACCTGGCACAACTGGCGCTCCAGGGTCCGGCGGCCAGCGAGATCCTTCAACCGTTGACTGATGTGCAATTGGATCACATTCGCTTCTACTGGTTCGAACACGGAGAAGTGGCGGGCGTCTCCTGTTTGATCTCCCGCACAGGATATACGGGTGAGGATGGCTTCGAATTGTACGTCCCAGTGGCTTCGGTCGAATGGGTATGGAATCGGTTGCTCGATGCCGGACAGGCGGCGGGATTGAAACCGTGCGGCCTGGCGGCACGAAACACTCTTCGATTAGAAGCGCGGATGTTGCTCTACGGCCACGACATGGATGAGACGACGACGGTGTGGGAGGCCGACCTGGGTTGGATCGTGAAGTTGGAGAAAGGAGACTTCATCGGGCGCGACGCCTTACGGCGGCAGAAGGAAGAGGGCGTGCAACGTAAGCTCATCGGCTTCGAGGTCCATGATCGCACTCCGGCGCGCACGGGGTATCCCGTCCTCATCCGGGGTCGCATCGTGGGGGAGGTGACCTCGGGCAGCTATGCACCCTTCCTTCGGAAGAACATCGGCTTGACCTATCTGCCGATCGAGCACACGACTGTCGGGACAAGATTCCAGATTCGCGTGCGGGAGCGGGAGGTCGAGGCGGAGGTCGTGCCCACGCCGTTTTACAAGAGGCCGAGATAAAGGTGGCCTCGTGGATGTTTCACAGGGAGGGAGATGAGGATGGCGACCTATCCTGAGGATTGCCTATATACGAGGGAGCACGAATGGATCCGCGTCGAGGATGACACCGGGGTGATCGGCATCACCGATTACGCGCAGGAGGCGCTCGGTGACATCGTCTACGTCGAGCTGCCAAGCGTGGGGGATCACTTCAGTCAAGGGGAGCCGTTCGGCAACGTGGAATCGGTCAAGGCCGTGAGCGAGCTCTACATGCCTGTGAGCGGAGAGATCCTGGAGATCAACGAAGACTTAGCCGAGTCCCCGCAGCTGGTCAACGAAGACCCGTATGGCGACGGATGGATGGTGAAGATCGCGCTCTCGGACCCGACGGAGTTGGAGACGCTCATGTCGGCAAGCGAGTACGAGGCGTACGTGAGGGAGGAGAAGGAGAAATGATGCCCCGGGGAACTGCCCTCCCGGGTCGTCACCGCGCGGCGGCCCGGCGTGCGGTGGGAACGGGGAGAAGGAGATCCGCATGCGCTACATTCCGAATTCGCCGGAAGAACGGGCCGAGATGCTGCGGGAGATCGGCTATTCGACGATCGAGCAGCTCTTTCGTCCCATTCCAGAGAGATTCCGGTTGAAAGGACCGCTGCGGCTCCCGCCAGCGCGATCGGAGGTGGAGGTCTTAGCCTTCTTCCGAGAATTAGCCGCACGTAATGCGGCGGCGACCGAGTATGCCCTCTTCTTGGGCGCGGGTGCGTATCATCATTTCATCCCCTCGGTGGTGGACGCGCTCATTTCGCGCGCGGAATTCGCGACGGTCTATACCCCCTATCAACCGGAAATCGCGCAGGGGACGCTGCAGGCGCTGTTCGAGTACCAGACGCTCATCTGTCAGCTCACGGGTATGGAGGTCGCCAATGCGTCACTCTATGATGGTTCGACGGCCTTGGCGGAAGCCGTACTCATGGCCGAGCGGGTGACGCGTCGGCGCGAGATTCTGCTGGCGCGCAGCGTGCATCCCGAATATCGGCAGGTCATCGCCACGTATACGCGCGCGTTCGACGTGACGCTTCGCCTCCTGGAGTATGATCCGGAGACCGGAGGGATAGACCTACGCGCCGTCACGCCGAGTGCGAAGACGGCGGCCCTCATCGTGCAGTCGCCCAACTTCTTCGGCGTCATCGAGGACATCGCGGCGCTCGCCGAGCGGGCGCACGAAGTGGGAGCGCTGCTCATTGTGGCCATCACCGAACCGATCAGCTTAGGCCTATTGCGGCCGCCAGGAGAGCTGGGCGCCGATATCGTCGTCGGCGAGGGGCAATCCTTTGGTCTCCCGCTCAGCTTCGGCGGGCCATATCTGGGGATTTTCGCCACGCGCGAGCGGTTCGTGCGACAGATGCCCGGGCGCATCATCGGGCAAGCCTTCGATCAGCAGGGGCGGCGCGGATTCGTCATGACGCTGGCCACGCGCGAGCAGTACATCCGGCGCGAGAAGGCGACGTCCAATATCTGCACGAGTCAAGAGTTGTGCGCCATCATGGCAGCCATCTATCTCTCGACGATGGGGCCGCGCGGATTGCGCGAGGTCGCCGAGCAGAATGCGCAGAAGGCGGCCTATCTGGCACGCGAGATCGCTCGCCAATCGGGGTTCCGACTTCGCTTCTCTGGCTCGCATTTCAACGAGTTCGTCATACAGTCGGAGTGGCCGGTCGCCCTCGTCCTTGACCGACTGCGCGAGCGGAAGATCTTAGGTGGCCTGCCCCTTGAGCCGTATTATCCCGAGCTGCGCGAATGTCTCCTCGTCTGCGTGACGGAGATGATCCCGCGCTCGATGATGGAGACGTATTTGCAGGTGCTGGATGAGCTATGAGGGAGACACCGTGCCATGTCAGTCGCGACGAAGCCTTGATCTTCGAGCGCTCTCACCCAGGGCGAGCGGCCTATAGCCTGCCCCCGCTCGATGTCCCGACGGTTCCGCTGGAGACATGGATCGAAGCGCGCTTTCTGCGCCCGGATCCTGTAGCCGGACTGCCGGAGGTGAGCGAAGTGGATGTCATCCGGCATTTCACGCGGCTCTCCCGATGGAACTATGCCGTGGATGTCGGGATGTATCCCTTGGGCTCCTGCACGATGAAGTACAATCCGAAGATGAACGATCAGGCGGCTCGTCTGGAAGGTTTCGCCCTTCACCATCCCCTGACGCCGGAGGAGCTCTCGCAAGGGAGTCTCGACGTCCTCAAGATGCTGGAAGAGCTCCTTTGCGAGATCACAGGCATGGTGGCCGGCTGCTTGCAACCGGCTGCCGGCGCGCACGGCGAGTTGACGGGCCTTCTGCTCATCCGCGCCTGTCTGGAGGCGCGCGGCGATCCACGGCGGAAAGTCCTCATCCCAGACTCCGCGCATGGCACGAATCCCGCGAGCGCGGCCATCTGTGGCTACAGCGTACAGACGATCCCATCTAATGAACGAGGACTCATCGACCTCGATGCTCTTCGCCGCGCAGCTGACCGTGATCTGGCGGCGCTCATGCTCACTAACCCCAATACGCTCGGGCTCTTCGAGGAGGAGATCGAAGAGATCACACGTATCGTGCACGAGGCCGGGGGACTCGTCTACATGGACGGGGCGAACATGAATGCCCTTGTCGGGATCGCGCGTCCGGGCGACATGGGCGTGGACGTCATTCATCTGAACGTCCACAAGACGTTCTCCACGCCCCACGGTGGGGGAGGACCGGGAGCAGGGCCTGTCCTGGTGACGGCTGAATTGGAGCCTTTTCTCCCTGTGCCACGCATCGTGCGTCGGGCCGATGGCCGACTCGCTCTCGATTACGATCGACCGTATTCGATCGGACGCGTGCGCGCCTTCTACGGGAACTTCGGCGTGCTCGTGCGGGGGTTGAGCTATATCCTGACGATGGGGCCCGAGGGTTTGCGCGAAGTCGCCGAGACGGCCGTGCTCAACGCCAACTATCTCGCCCACCATCTGAAGGATACGTATGAGATCGCCTATCCCGGTCCCGTCATGCACGAGGTGGTCTTCTCGGACAAACGGCAGCGGGCCTACGGTGTTCGGAACGTGGACATTGCCAAGCGGCTCATTGATTATGGGTTCCATCCGCCGACGATGTCCTTCCCATTGATTGTCCCGGGCGCCCTCATGGTAGAGCCGACCGAGACCGAATGTCGTGAGGAGTTAGACCTGTTCATCGCGGCGATGAAGGCCATTGATCGCGAGTGCCGAGAGAATCCCGAGCTTGTGCGCACGGCCCCACATCGAACGCGCCTCGGGCGTTTGGATGAAGTCGCGGCAGCGCGACATCCCGTCTTGCGCTGGCGTCCCCAGGCGTCACCTTCGCGCGCTGAGGCTCCTCCGGACGGCGCGCCGTCGGAACGCATCGGCTCGTCCGAGTCCTAAGGATTCAAGAGATCGTGAGCTCGGACTCCTCCCCCCGAGTGCGCGCCAGGAAGATCCCCAGCAGGATCACGGCCGCGCCGCTCAACTGCTCCAGGCTCGGCCGTTCATTCAATCCGAGCCACGCGACCAGCAGCGCGATCGCCGGACTCATATTCGAGTAGATGGCCGTGCGCGTGCTCCCCAGGCGTTTAAGGCCATAATTCCACGCGATGAAACAGAAGACGATGGCGCCAAGTGCACTGAAGAAGAGCGCCATCCATGCCCTCGGACGGATCGTCGCCCACGACTGCTCTCGCAGGACCGGCAGCGCGAGCAACACAAGCGGGATTGTCCCCGAGATCATCGTCAGCAGCGTACTCTTCAACGCCCCATAGCGATAGACGTGTCGCTTCACTTCGATCGTGTAGAAGGACCAGCATACCGTCGCCACAAGGAGCAAGAGGTCTCCAAACGCCGTCTCGCGTGACGGCCCATCGACTTCAAGGAACGCACGAGGTGCTCGGAGGCGACTCCAATCCCCGCTGACGATGAGGATGATCCCCAGAAATGAGAGTCCGATGCCCAGAGCCATGCGCCCGGTCACGCGTTCCTGCCCCCGCACAGCGCCGAGCAGGGCGACGACCATCGGCGTCGTCGCCAGGATCAAAGCCGCCGTGCTCGCCCGCGAGCGCGCCAGGCCTTCGATGAAGGCGACTTGATAGATCGTATTTGCTAAGATGCCCAGCGCGATGAGTGAGCCGAGGTCCTCACTCTCGACGGCCCAAGTCTCCCGTCGCATCCGAAAGAGCAGCGCGAGCGTCAGCGAGGCGATGAGGAAACGCAGGGCATTGAAGCTGAGGGGGGAGAAATCGTGCAGGGCGATCTTCACGACGGTGAAGTTGACGGCCCAGACCGTGGACATCAGAAAGAGCAGCCCGTCCACCCAGTTCACCCGACTCCGGTTCATCCCATCCTTTCTCCCGCGCGCCACGGTTCCCCAACCCCATGCCGGTGAATTCTATCAGCTTCCGCGCGTTCTCGACAGCGTAGCCGTGAAAGTCGTTGTTGAAGTAGGCGTACACGTCGAGCCCCTGGTCGTGCCAAGCGCGAATCTTCTCGGCCACGGCGCGAAGGTGCTCGTCCGTATAGGCCGACGCGTAAAGGGCTCCCGGCCCGTGAAAGCGGAGATAGATGAAGGGGGCTGTCACGACCTCAGCCGTCGGATACCGTCCGCCGGAATCGGCCTGGCAGAAGGCGATCTCTTGATGGCGCAGCAAAGCATAAGCGTCTTCTTGCAGCCATGTCTGATGCCGCGGCTCGAGCGCATAACGGATGTGTGGGCTTTTGCGGCGCAGCGCTTCGAGGAAATGCCCGACGCGTTCCCGATCGAAGCGGAAGCTCGGCGGCAGCTGAATCAAGACGACGCCCAGTTTCTGGCCGAACCCGGAGAGCATCGCGCGGAAGGCTTCCAGAGCTTCTTCAGCGTCACTCAACCGATGCCGATGCGTGATCTGACGGTTCATCTTGACCGAGAAGACGAAGTCTTCCGGCGTTGCATCCACCCACTTCCGCACCGTCGTCTCCCTCGGCGTCCGATAGAACGTGACGTTCAATTCGACGGTGCGAAAGTGGCGGCTGTAGAACTCGAGCCATCGAGACGAAGGGAGGTCTTCCGGATAGAAGTGGCCTCTCCAGTGCGCGTAATTCCAACCTGAGGTGCCGATCGCGAGACGGCTCATAGCGAGAGGTCTCCGATGACCGAAAGCATGCGTCCGACGCGGCCGAGGGTTGGGAAGTCGCGCCGGTGCGAGAAGAAAAGCTGTGGAGAGCACGCCGTGCAGAGCCCGCTCGTGAAGATCTGTGCGCGCGGGATCGAGCAGGCGAGCAGTTGGCGAACGTTGGCCTCCACAAGATCCAAGCGAGCTGTGCCCGACGCCGTCGGCGATGAGAGGAGCGCCTCGGCATACGGGAACTCCCGATGGAACGGCTCCAGCACGTCAGGGCCGACCTCGTAGCAGCAAGGACCGATCGTCGGACCAATGGTGGCGAAGCACTCTTCGGCGCGCGTCCCGAAGCGTTCGACCATCAGGCGAAAAGCGCGTTCCGTGAGGCGTCCGAGTGTCCCCCGCCATCCGGCGTGAACGGCGGCGCGAGCGCGTGTCCGCGTGTCGAAGAGGAAGATCGGCGCACAATCGGCCGTGTAGATGCCCAGCACAACCCCACGCTCGCGCGTCACGATGGCGTCGCCAATGGGCGGAGCCTCTCGCCCCCAATCCCCGATGGCGGCATCGAAGACCACACCACGATTCGTATGCCGTTGCCGCAGGGTGAGCAGCGGCCGATGGGCGAGCCCCACGGCGGAGAGGAATCGAACGAAGGCCGATGACACGACGCGCCGGCCATCTGCCGAGCCGGCCTCCGAAGCCGACAACTCGTCTTGAAAAGCCACGTCACTTGCGGCATGCTCTTGCCTCTGCCGCGTGCTCGTGGCGACGAGCACACCGAAAGAGAGAAGGGGAACGCAGACGAGATACGAGAGGCCATCGGTCGTTCGGAGTTGAAACGCGGACATGATCGTCGGCATTGGCATAGATGTCGTTGAGATCTCGCGCATCGAGGCCGCGATCGCGAAATTCGGCGAGCGCTTCCTCGAGCGTGTCTTCACGCCGGCAGAGATCGCCTATTGTCAGCGGGCCGCGCATCCGGCCGAACGCTTCGCCGCGCGCTTCGCGGCTAAGGAAGCGGCGCTCAAAGCTCTCGGCACCGGCAAGCGCGGTGGCATTCGTTGGCATGACGTGGAGATTTTACCATCGCCGAGCGGCCAGCCGCGAATCGAGTTTCACGCCAGTGCGCGCGAGCGCTTACGCGCGCTCGGCGGACAACGCGCCCACATCTCGCTCTCGCACGGGCGCGATCTGGCTATCGCACAAGTCCTCATCGAGAGGTAGGGCTTCCGCCGCAAGGGGGCTTGGCGGGGAACGCCGTTCGTCCGATGCGCTTCGCAGACGTCCTGCTGGCCCTTCGTCTTGTGCGTCGCCCTCACGGCTGCGAGGCGTAGTAACCGCGCCGCGTGCGCACGGTGACGCCCGCTTGAGCGACGCGCACCTCGATCCGGTGCCATCGTCCGTCGCGCCGCTCCCACGTCGGGGAATAGCCGAGTGTGTACTGATGGCCCAGCTCTTGAACGATCGCCTGAAACGTCGCGTACATCCGGGCCCCACCCGGATCGCGGATATAGCGGCCGCCCGTCTGCTCGCTCAAAGCGCGTAAGGCTATGCGGGCGCGCACGGCGTCGGCCACCGAAGCGGACGCTTCGTCCATGAGATCTACGGCGTAGATGGTCACATTCGCCGCCAAGACTTCCCGAAGCGCGTCATCGAGCGATGCACGACTGGCCGTATCCGCTCCATCGGAGAGCAGCAGGATGGCACGTCGCTTCTCCAGACGCTCGGCCAAATCGCGCGCGGCGCGCACCAGGCAATCGTAGAGCGCCGTGTACCCCTCGGCCTTCAGGCTCCAGACCTCCGGCTCGATCTCCGGGTACGCCCCGAAGGGCTGAATTTGCGCACATTGCGTGGCGAAAGCGTAGAGGGCGAAGACATCGTTCTCGCGGAGACCGTGAACGAAGCCGCGCGCGGCCGCCCGTGCGATCCGCAGCATGCGCTCCATGCTCCCGCTGACGTCGAGTAAGATAGCCACGGCGAAAGGCGTCTCCTCGGCGCTGAAGTGCGCGATCGGCTGTGGGCGTCCGTCTTCGAGGATCGTGAAGTCACGCTCGCTCAACTTCGAGACGTAGCGACCGTCGCCTCCCGTCACCGTGACGTTCAACAGCACCAGTGGGGCTTCCAAGCGAACGAGGGGCTCTTGCTCGGGGCGCTGCGCCGCTGCCAGTCCGAATAGGAACGCCATGAGGAGGAGGGCACCAGAGACGCGCATCTCACGTCCCTCGATCGGTGCGCGCGTGCTGGCGCAAGTAGCGAGCCAGCCGCACGATCTCATCCGCGCGCTCCATGACTTCGACGGAGATGACATACGCCGTCAGCGCTTTCACAGCGTCGTGCAACCGTTCAGCCGATTCGCGCAATCGCGAGAGCGCTCGCGCCGGATCCTCGGGCAGCGGCTCGCGGAGTTCCAGATCGCCGGCGCCGCTGAGAGTGCGGATGCGGCGGGCGAAGCGTTCGATCTCCTGCAGCAGCTCTTCCAAGCGTCGGGAACGACGATGTCCCTCCCACTGCTCGCTCAATTCCCGCGCCCGCTTGAGGAGCTGCTCCGACGCTTCGACAGCACGACGGTGTTCGGCCTTTCGATATTCGATCGCCGCGCGATCCAGAAGCTCTTTCTCCGGGTCCGTGAGCGGATCCCGAGAGGCCGATTCCGGCTCTCTCCTCTCCTGAGGACGCGGGGCCTCCGCGCTGGGGGATGGGGGTTTTTGAGCAGAGGGCGCCGAGGAAGCTTGGGAAGGACACGCCGACGGGACGGGATCGTACGGAGCACTTCCTCCCCATAGCAGGAGGGTGAGACTCACCCCTGCGATCCCGCGCCATGCGCGTGTGGCGACCCTCGATCGGTCCATTTCCCTCACGGTCCCGCGATGCCGGACGGCGGAATCGTCGTCCCCTCGGGGATACGGGCTCCGGCCAGCACGATCGCCCGCGCGCCGATCCGAACCCCTCGTCCGAGGCTCGTCGCCCCGGCAGCAGAAGCGGCGATATGTGCCCCGCTTTCGATGTGCACGTCATCTCCGATCTCCAGCGCGCCGCGATCGTCCAAGGTCACATCATTCTCGATCGTGACGTTCTCGCCGATCGAAATCTGATAGCCGCAGCGCCAGCGCAGCCCGCGATGACACACGAAGTTCGCTCCCACGCGCGCGAAGATGTACGGCGCGAGGATGCGGCGCAAGCGCTGTCCCACATGCGCATTCAGCCCAAGCGGCGAGCCGTCGAACATCTGCCAGAACCAGATGAGCGGCTTCCGCTCGGCGTACTTCTGTGGATCGACGTCCGGACCCCCCTCAGCCTCCAATGTCACGTTCCGCGGATCGAAACACGCGATCACCGCGCGCGCGGCGATCGGAAACGTGTAATCGCCGAGCCTCTGGAAATTCGGGGCTTCGGCCAAATACAGCTCGTAGAGCAGATCGCGCACGATCTCGTTGCGATCGAGCCGCGAATCAGCCAGCTTCTCTTCGACACGGGCGAGGAAATCCTCGAAGATCGTCTCGATGAGTCCAACAGGACGTCCGACTCTCTGTTCCGACATGACCTCCTGCTCCTTCGGTCGGATGAATTCCCTCTCTAGCATAGCACGAAGAGCGGGCGTGTCAATGCGAGGCCGAGTATAATGTGACGGTTTGACATGACGAACGAGGCGAGGAGGTCTGAGCATGACTATTCCGCTCGGCGCTTCGGTGACGAAGACGTGGACGGTGACGCGGGAATTGACGATCGCGCGTGTGGACGACCGCCTTCCGGCGGCCTTCGCGACGCCGATGATGATCTACTTGATGGAGGTCGCGGCGGCCGAGGCGATCCAGCCGTATCTTCCGGATGGATGGATCTCGGTCGGCGTCGCCGTATCGGTACGGCATCTGGCGGCGACGCCTGTCGGGATGACGGTGACCGCCCGCGCCGAAGTCATCGCTGTGGACGAGCGCGCGATCACTTTCGCCGTCGAAGCGTATGATGAGTGGGAGAAGATCGGCGAGGGCACTCACGTGCGCGCCCCGGTGGAGTTGGCGCGCTTTCGGCAACGCCTCGCTCAGAAAGCCGCGCGAGACATTGGGTGAGCGTCCCACGCTCGACTCACCGTCGCAAGTCTTCGAGCTTGCGTTGCTCGCTGGCGCTCGGATGACAGACTATGCATGAGGCTTGGCCGCGTTCTTCGAAGTCGGAGACCAAGGCATAGGTCAGCCCGCGATCGGACCACGTGAGGACTTTCCATCCGTTGAGCTCCTCGAAATGGAAGACGAGACCCTGGGAGCGAATCTCCTCGCCTCCGGAAGGGCGAGCGACCGTCTCCGAAGTGACCAGCAGCGAAATCGGGCGATTCCGCATGCGATAGGTGATGTAGGCGGCATAGTCATTTTTGAACCCCACCAGGCGCGCGCCTTCCAGTTGGTAGGGCTTCGGCTGGCCAGAGAGTTCGCGAAAGCTCGGGAGCTTCAGGTTGAAGGGAACCTTATCGGCGAACCAGGCCGAGATCTCTTCGGGAGATTGGCTCCGAATCTCGAGCGGGAGCTGTCCGCGCACCCATCGTTGATGCGTGTCCGCGGCCAGAAGGGCAAATTCCGAACGGTGGTTTGCGCGATCGGCTGCCGAACGACGAACGTTGTCGTGAACGACAACTCGGACGAGAAGCGCCACGAGGATCACAGCCGTCAACCCGAGCATCCATTTGAAGACGCGGATCCGGGTCCAGGACGGGCGCGCCCACAATTGCTCGATGTGCCTGCGGACGCCCTCGGGCACGTCATAGAGCGGCCGCGCATGCGCGAGTAAGGCCATGAGGCGCTGCTCGCGCTCCAAGCGCGCCCAGCACTCCGCGCATTCGGCGACATGCGCCTCGAACTGTCGTCGCTCTTCACCCTGCAGCTCTTCATCCAAATACAGCTCGATGAGATGGACGACGTGCTCACCCATGGGTCTCTCCTGCTTCGCGAATCCTCCCACTCGCCGTGCGCTCTCCGGTATCCGACGATGGACTCGCGACGGATTCCCGATAAGGGGTCAACCGCTTCCGGAGTTCGGCGCGAGCGCGACTGATGCGCGACATGACTGTCCCAGCCGGACAACCGGTGATCGCTGCGATCTGGCTGTAGCTGAATCCCTCCAGGAATCGCAGGACGATGACCTCGCGGTAGACAGCGGGCAAACTCTCGATAGCGCGGCGAATCTCTTGTCCGAGCGCACTCTGTTCATGCACGATGTCCGGGCGATGCCGTTCGTCGGCCAGGGTGCGCCAGCCGATTCCCCCGTCCTCCTCTTCGGCGTCCAGCTCTTCCGTATCTGGCTGTCGCCGCTTCCGCCGTCGCTCGTTGATCCAGATGTTCCGCAGGATCGTGAAGAGCCATGCCTTGATATCGCCGGTCGGTAATCTCTGCGCCGCGCCGCGAAACGCGCGAAGATAGGCCTCCTGGACCAGATCCTCCGCCTCCGTTGGGTCTCGCGTGAGCGCCATGGCGAAGTTGTACAGCCCTTCCAGATACGCCAGCGCTTGGCGCTCGAATTCGCGCTCGGCGTGATTTTGCGCTCGCCATCGTCGAATCATCGCCAGTCCTCACCGCGAGGACATCCTCAGACGACCTGCGCCCGGTCCGCCTGCTGGATAAGCATCGCCCCGCATCAGCCACTCATTGAGAGAACACAATTGAGCGCGCCGTTTATTCCTCCACTGCTGAGGTCTCAGGGGACGGTGATCTCTACCTGGTTCGATTCGGCCATGTTCCCGGCGTTGTCGAAGACGCGGATCAGGAAATAGTACGTGCGCGATGGGAGGTTCAACGGAATAGCCCAAGTCTCGCCCGTCCCCGCCGGCTGCGGGCGCGGTGGGTCCTTCACCCGAACGGCGAAGCGCAGAGTGCTCGCCGTGATCGGCGACACGCTATAACGAATGTCGTAGAAAGCGGCCCGCCCCACGTGCCCATCATCTCCCGTCGCCGTCCAGGTGAGCGCAAGCGGAGTGACGTTGCTCAGGAGGCGCAGATCGGTGATCGGAGCCGGCGGGACTTCATCCCGATCGAGCGCGCGGAAGGCGTTCACGCGTCCGCCAGCGACAAGTTTCCCCACGAGTTCTGGGATTTGATCGGCGTTGGCCAAAAGGCGGACTTTCACCTGAATTGGCGTGCTTTCGGGATAAGCCGAATAGATCAACGCCGCGACACCACTCACAATGGCTGTCGCTTGGGAGGTCCCATTTCCCGTGATGAGGCCATCGCTACGCCCCAGCTCCGCCGAAGGGTTCCGCGTCGTGAGGCCAAGGATCGCCACGCCCGGCGCACCGACATCCACGCTCACCCGCCCGTAGTTGGAAAACGAGGCGAGCTGATTGAACCGATCTGTCGCGGCCACGGCGACGACATTGTCAAGCCGCGTCGTAAGGTCTGAAGGGAACCAGGAGGTCACGTCATTGTTTTGCCCATCGTTTCCGGCCGCAGCAATGGCAATGATGCGCGCGTCGTTGGCGGCGGCCAATGCACGTTCGAGCCCCTGCTGGCTCGCCCCTACTCCGCCGAAGCTCATGTTAATGACGCGCACCCCAAACTGAGCCATCATCACGGCGTAGCTCACAGCCCGGATGATGTTGGATAGTTGGAAATTCCCTCGCTCATCCCCCGCCTTCAGCGGGAGGATGCGACTTGCCCAACTGACGCCGGCGATGTCCAGAGCATTATTGGTCTCGGCCGCCGCCAGGCTGCTCATCCACGTCCCATGTCCATTTTCGTCATCGGGATCATTATCCCGCCGGAGGAAGTCCCATCCGGAGACGTCGTCCACGAAGCCATTGCCATCATCGTCCACGCCGTTATTGGGGATCTCTCCGGGATTGACAAAGAGCTTCCGTACAAGATCCGGATGCGTGGTGTCAACCCCGGTGTCGATGACAGCGATGACTACGTCCGAACGCCCCGTGGTGAGGTCCCACGCTTCCGGGGCCCAAATATCCGCGCGTCGCTCCGGGAAGACTTGGCGATCGCGAAGATACCATTGGAAGCTGAAGAGCGGATCGTTCGGCACGATGTGGGAACGAAGCACATAATCAGGCTCGGCGAATTCGATCACCGTCGGATACCGGCGCAGGAGCGTTTCGGCTAATCGCCGAGGATCAATGGGGCGGGTGAATCGGAGCACGGCCATGCGATCCAGGCCGTGACGCTCCAGAAGGAGCGCCGCTTCCGAGAGCGAGCGCGGAGCTCGCCGCGCGAGCGCTTCGCTCGCCCTTTGCCGATCGCGGGGAAGAGGGAGCGTTGGCACCAGGCGCGCGATCTCACGAAGCCCGTTTGTCCGGACAAGGTCTTGAAAGAGCTTTTCCGGCTGCTCCTCGGCCGCCACAGTAGCTTCGGTCGGAAGCTGCACCCCAGGACGGAAGCCGACAATGAGATGGGTGGACACGTAATGCGGCCGATTCGACTGGGCGAGGGTCGGCGGGGCGACCCCGTTGACCGGACGCTCCATCACGTCTCCGGTGGCGACCCACAAAAGGAGGAGAACGTTGAGCGCGATGCGAAGTCGCTTTCCCATCATTCTGAAGACCCCCGGTCGGTCGCTCGCCCCAGTGAAGATTCGCGCGCGAGTACGGCTCCAAGCCCGTCTCATCGTTCAGTGAGTGTAGCATCGGTCGAGAGCGTCCACAAGCCCATCACACGTGCGACGGAGACGACTCAGCGAAAGACCATCTCTGGCGATTTCATGCATCACATCAATACTGTAGGCTAACTGAGAAAAACGGATTCGCGTCGGGAGAGAGCTGGGCAGCATCTCGATTCAGCGTAAGGCTCGGTAATATGTGGACTTAACTTGAAAGCGGGGGCTCCCATTGAAGGCCTCGCACTGGATTTGACGAGAGAAGGGCGTTGCGTCCAAAATCTCCTTGACATTGCAGTAGGCAAAACCTACAATACGGGCCAATGGAGTGGGGAACGTATGCAAGCAGTGAAAAGGCGCGGAAGCGGACGTGGCCTCATCAGTCATGGGCGGCGGGTTGCGGAGCGTGCGGACGCATCCCACGAATGTTCCTTGTGGCGGGAAGTGGAGCGCTAGGGGATATGCGTGAGCGGAGATGGACGTGCGGCGCGTGCGGACGTGCTCTGGAAGGAGCGAGCGGATGAGGGGCTTCGGACATCGAGTCATGAGCTGGGGGATCGGATGCGCAGGGTTTGTCCTCCTGGTCGGGACATGGGTGGGCCGTGGGTCAGCGGAGATGGCGGATGTAGCGGTGACCGAAAGTCCTGTCCTGAATCCTTCGGGGCCAACGCAGAAAGGGACTCCTGAGCGCGCGATCCTCGGTGAGGTGATCACCGTCGGGGATGGGCTTGTGCGGCTCAATGGCGTACCGATCTTTTGGGGGAGCGCCGTCTTAGACGGCAGTGACATTGAGACGACGTCGAGCCTGGCCTTTGTGCGGTTGCGCGACGGTCGTGGGGTGATCTTCATCGGCCCGACCAGTCGAGTGCGGATTGCGCGCGAGCGTTCGTGCTTACGCCTGCGCGTGCTCTATGGTGAGGCGACGATCCGAAGTCAAGACGATGTCGAGGTCGAAGGGCCGGATCGCTCCTTTCGCTTAAGTCCGTCGCGTGATCCGCGAATGTCGAAGGGCGCGGCGATCTATTCGCTCTTGGTGCGCGAGAAGACCATGCTCGTTCATGCTGTGGGCGGGCGCTCCGGGCCGGGCGAGGCGCTTCGCGCTGTTACGCCGGAAGTGGCCACTGCCCTCGCCATGCGGCCGTTTCAACAGCAGGATGAGCGCGCGCGCCTCGGATATTCGCCGGGGCCGATGCCCGTACCGGAGACGACCGAGCGGCCTCCGTTGGTGATCGAATGTCGAGCGGAGAAGCTGTTCGGTCATGGGCTGCGGGTTATCGGGCGGGTCGCGTTGGGGACGACCCCAATTGGCGGCGCGCCCGTGATCGTTCGCGTGCTGTTTCGGAATCGGCTTCCCGGCCTGACAGTGTTGAATGTCGTCACAGGAGCTGATGGCCCTTCCCTTGGTTATTACCAGGCGTTCTTTGCGGCGACGCCGGCCGATCTGGCCGCTGGAGGCGTTGTCGAAGTGGTGACACAAGTGGGGCGGGAGATCGCCGCCAATCGATGTGGTTTTTAAGAGTGAGCCGGGTCGTCCAGACGCAACGTGGAGTGAGAGGGAGAGACGCTTATGTGGGTTTTGAGCCTTCTGGTGCTGTTCGGAGTATGGGGGAGCGTTCTGGCGGAGGATTTGCAGGCATCGGGCGCGCGCCCATCGGCTCCTGTCGTTCAGGAGGGACGGCAAGGGGCCCCATCGGTGCTCTCGCTGCCGGATGAGGACGAGGAATATGTCATCGGTCCTGAAGATCTGTTGGAGATTCGCGTCTTCGAGCAGCCGGACTTGAGCGGCGAGGTGCGCGTCTCACTCAAGGGCTACATTCGCATCCTTCCCTTCCCGGAACCGATCAAGGCGGCCGGTTACACGGAGCATCAACTGGCCGAGATCATTCGCGAGAGACTCACGACTTTGTTCAAGAATCCGCAGGTCGTCGTTCGCGTGAAGGAGTCGCGTAGCCGATTTGTGGCTGTCATCGGCGCAGTCCGCAAACCGGATCGGTATGAGATTGTGCGTGGCACCCGCCTGCTGAATCTGCTGGCGGCGGCCGGGGGGTTGACCGAGAGCGCCGGCAATACGGTGCACATCATCCGCACGGGGAAGCAGCCCGTGCGCCCGGCCGAAGCGGATCACCCCTTGGGCGGAAGCGAAGCGGAGCCGCAATTGGAGATTGTGGACCTGCGGCAGTTGTTGAGCGGACAGTGGGACCTGGTTAACATGCGCGTGTACCCGGGCGACATCGTGAGCGTGCCCGAGGCTGACCAGATCTTCGTGACGGGGAACGTGGTGAATCCGAACGCCTTTCGGATTCGCGGCGATATGACGCTCACCAAGGCGATCGCACTCGCCGGCGGCCTGCGCCCGCACGCCCAGAAGAACAAGGTGACGATCCTGCGGCATGTACCGGGGCGGAGCGAGCGCGTGGAGATCGTCGTGGACCTGGAGAAGGTGGAGCGCGATCAGGTGAAGGATGTGCCGCTTGAGCCGAACGACATCGTCTTCGTGCCTTCCTCCTCGATGCGCAACGTGGGAATGGCGATGTTGAACGCGTTCAGCTTGGGGGCGGCCTCGCAGTTGATCTGGCTCTTACGATGAGGCGAGGAGGGAGATCTTTATGACGGAATCCAACGAAAAGCCTTCTCTTCCGGCGACGCCATCGGAACGATCATCACTGCAGGCTCCCGGAGCGATGTCGGGACAGGTGATGAAGTTTTATCCGGCGAGCGCTTTTCGCGATGAGGAGGGGGGCGAGCGCGATGTCCACTTGCTCGACTACTGGCGGGTAATCAAGAAGCGGCGGTGGATCGTCCTGAGCGTCCTGCTGGTGATCGTCACCATCGTGACGATCCGCATGTCTCAGTTGCCGGTCATCTACGAAGCCACGGGGCGGATCATCATCAATCCGCAACTGCCGCTGCGGGTGACGCAGGAGAAGGAGACCGGCGCCGATCTCTCCTCCAACGACGCGCAGTATCTGGAGACGCAGCAGAACGTCTTGCGGAGTCGAGAGCTGGCGCGGCGCGTCATCGAGGCGCTCCATTTGGAGCGACATCCGGAGTTCGCCGGCATCACGACGCGCGCCGCGGATCCGGATCGGCAGCGCGTGTTGCTCATCGATCGCTTTCTGGCGAACCTCAAGGTCGAACTCGTGCGCAACACGCGCGTGGTGGCCGTCACATACAGCGCGCACGATCCCCAGTTGGCGGCGCGTGCCGTCAATGAGTTGTTCACCCAGTACGGCGAGTATATGCTTGAAGCGCGCTCGGATTCGACCCGCAAGGCGACTGAATGGTTGCAGGAGCAACTGGCTCTTTTACGCGATCGCGCGGAGAAGGCGCAAGAGGAATTGGTCCGCTACAGCCGCGAGAACGAGATCGTGCAACTCAGCGAGAATCAAACGATCACGGTCGAGCGATTGGCCGACTTGAACCGACGCTTGATCGAGGCCGAGACCGATCGCATTCGCGCCGAGACGCTCTATCGGTTGAGTCGCGAAGGCGAGGTGGATGCGCTGCCGCCCGTGTTAGCCGATCCGCAGGTTCAGGCGTTGAACGCCCGCTTGGCTGAACTGCGGCAAGAGCTGGCGCAGCTCAATGTCGAATATCAGCCGACGCATCCGCGCGTCGCTCGCGTGCGCGAACAGATCGCCGAGGCCGAGCGTCAACTGGCGCTGGCCAAACGGCGTATTCTGGCCAACATCGAGGCCGAGTATAAGGCGGCCGTGCGGCGGGAGAACGATCTGCGCGCGGCCTTGGAACGGCAGCGGGCCGAGACGCTTCGTCAGAACGAACGGGCCATCGAATTGAGCCTGCGCAAGCGCGAGGTTGAGGTGACGACGCAACTCTATGAGGGCCTGCTCGAAAAGCTCAACGATGTGAAACTGCTCTCGACCTTGACGACGACCAACATTCAAATTCTCGACAAGGCTGAGGTCCCCCTGCATCCGGCTCGGCCCCGCAAGCTCTTCAACATCGGGCTCAGCGTGCTCGTCGGGCTCATTCTCGGCGTCGGCCTCGCCCTCTTCGTCGAGTATCTGGACAACACGGTCAAATCGACCGAGGATGTGGATCGGCTGCTTGGCTTGCCGGTGCTCGGGTTGGTGCCGGCGTTGGAGAGCTTGGAGCGGAGGCGGTGGTCCGCCTTGCCGCGCGTCCATCGGGCGAAAGAAGAGGAGCGTCCCATTCTCATCAGCCAGCGGCAGCGTTCGAGTTTCGCCGAAGCCTTCCGCACGCTGCGCACGTCGGTCCTCCTCTCGCACGCCGAACATCCGCCGCGTACGATCCTCTTCACCTCAAGCGGCCCCGGTGAGGGGAAGACGACGACTGCTGTGAACACGGCGATCTCGCTCGCGCAGATGGGCGCGCGCGTCCTGCTCATTGACGGCGACCTGCGCAAGCCCGGTCTCCACAAGGCCCTGAATGTGAAGAACTATCCGGGGCTCTCGGCCTATCTGACACGTCCGCTCGAGGTGGACGCCGTCGTCCTTCATCAGCCGGCGGAGAATCTCTTCGTGATCCCAGCGGGCGCGATCCCGCCCAATCCGTCGGAGCTGCTTGGGTCAGCTAAGATGCGCGAGCTGATTGCGCAGGTGGGCGAACGCTACGACTTCGTCCTTGTGGATTCTCCGCCGGCTTCCACGCCCGATGCGCTCGTGCTCTCAGCTCTGGTGGACGGCGTCATCCTTATCATCCGCTGTGGGGAGACGCCGCGCGAGCTGGTGCATCGCGCTCATCAAGCGCTCTTGGATGTGAACGCGCGCATCTTCGGCGTCGTCCTCAACCGCGTGGATGTGACGCAGGATGGGTACTCGTATTACTACTATCGCTATTACTACGCGAGCGATCGCGAGGTGGAAGAACCCGCTCCGGCGATCGCCGAGGATCGTTCATCTTCGGAAGAAGCCTTGTGATCGACTTGCATTGCCATCTTCTGCCTGGCGTGGACGATGGACCGAGGACGTGGGAGGAGGCCCTCGCTCTTGGCCTTCGGCTCGCGGAAGAGGGGGTCACGCTCGCCGTGACCACGCCACACGTCTTTTGGGCACGCTATCCGAATCCCGAGCCCGAGCGCATCCGGGAGGGCATCGCGCAGTTGAATCGAGCTCTTGAGGGGCGCTTGCGCGTCCTTCCGGGCGCGGAGGTGCGGATCGTCCCCGAGCTGAGAGCCTGGGCCGAACGCATGATGTGTTCGCCGGCGGATGGCGATCGCGCGCTTCTTCTGAACGGCACATCATATGTGCTTCTGGAGTTTCCGCCCGAGGTCATTCCTCCGGGCGTTGAGTCGTTCTTGTTCGAGCTGCTGACGGCCGGCATTCGACCGATCCTCGCGCATCCCGAACGGAACGTGGCGCTGCGGTATCGGCCTGAGCGGCTGCGCCGCTTCGTGGAACAGGGGTGCGGTGTCCAGGTAGATGCCCCTTCTCTCCTGGGAGATCACGGGCGGGAGGCGCAGCGCGTCGCGGCGCGCTGGGTCGAAGCCGGATGGGTGCACGCCATTGCATCCGATGCGCATGGCCTGCGGGCGCGTCCGCCGAAACTGCGGCGCGCGTGGGAGGATATCGCTCGAACGTATGGTGAAGCGGTTGCTCGTGCGTTGTTCATCGAGAATCCGAAGGCGATTGTAGAGGGAGCGGAGCTCTCTGAGGTTCCGGCGCGATAGCGCGTGTGGAAGCGAAAGCCCGCGTTCGCGCACTGGCTCGTGTGAGAGCGGACATGGTGGGAGCGGACGTTCGAGACGTCTGGATCGTCATTCGGCATCGTGGGATTCGGCTGAGTGTGGGGATTGGAGCGGCGCTTGGTGGGCTGCTCCTTCTTTGGGGATACCCCCGCGCGCATGCCCTTCTCGTGCGATCGAGCAGTCTGCGAGCGGCAGACGTCGAAGTCGCGCTCTCTGTTGTCCCCTGGACACCCTCCGCAGTGCGCGTGCGGTTAGGGGTGCAGTATCTCTACGACCCTTTGACCTTTGACCCGCCGCGAGCGCTCGCCCATCTGCAGCAGGCCGTGCGCGAGAATCCCTTTGACTTTCGGAATTGGCTGCATCTCGCTCAAGGGTATGAGGCCACAGGTGATCGCGCGCGAGCGGACGTGGCCTATCGTCGAGCCCTCGCTTCTGCACCCGCGTATTTCCTCCCCCCGTGGCTCTATGCGAACTTCCTGCTCAAGCACGGAGAGCGCGAGCGGGCGATCGAAGTCTTCGCGCGCGCTGTGGGTGCGAACCCGGAGGCCGTCGCCAATGTCGCTGAATTGCTGCAGGACGCGGATGCGCTCCGGCGGCTCGATCGTCTGGCGAATCGGATGAGCGTGCGCGCGCGCTTGTGCGCGTTCCTGCTCACGCACGATGCGCTGGCATCGGCGCTCGCCCTGTGGCGCGATCTCGCGTGGGACGATGACGAAGGGGTGAAGCTCTGGTTGGCGCGCGCTTTGATCTCGCGCGGGATCAACGTCGGGGAGGCCAAATGGGCGCTCGCCCTGTGGCACGCGATGGGGGAGCGCCTTTACGGGCGCGCTAGCGAAACCCTCATCTGGAACGGAGGGTTTGAGCAGCCCCTTCTTGTGGAGAAGATCGCTGATCGGCCACCACCCTCGCTCCGAGCGATGGTGGACTCTGAGATCCTCGATCGCGATTTCGATTGGAAGATCGCAGGAGAAAATGGCGTCGTCGCCGAGATCGCCCGCGAGGAGGCCTACGAGGGCGAACGGGCGCTTCGTCTCGAATTCGTGAAGCCCGAGAGCACCCGCTTCTCCGGAGTCGCGCAGCTTGTGCTCTTACGTCCGGCGACGCAGTACGAACTGCGCTTCGCCTCTCGGGCCGATCTGCGAGGTGATCCGCGCGTGCTTGTGGAGATCGTCGAAGCCCCTCGAGGTGTGCCGCAGGAAGACCGTGTGCTCTTCCGGTGGTGGATGCCGCCGGAGACGAATCGCACCGGATGGGCACTCGTGCGCGAGACCTTCCAGACATCACCGACGACGTCGCTCGTCCTCCTGCGTGTGCGGAGAGAGCCGGCCGCATCGCTCGCCGATTTCGTGAACGGGCGCATTTGGTTCGATGCCTTCGCGATTCAATCGATCGAAGCTGGAGTGGAGAAAAGGCCGTGACGTCCGCCACACGACAGCTGGTCATCGTTGACCGCACCACCCTCGCGTGGAGAAGAGCGGCCTTCGCCGACGGCGAGGGCGTGGGATTCGGCTCACTTGGGGTGCGCGTGGGCGATCGGGCGATCTTCGGTGGCGTGCTCGCTCTCCTGCTTCTTGCGCCCTGGCTATACGGCTCCGATCACGCGGGAGCGCTCCTGCTGCTCGGATGGGGGGCGGCGGCGCTCCTTCTGCTGTGGCTGGCGACCCTTGCGTTAGCCGGCGCCGGACGGTGGGCGTGGTCAGGAGGACACACGTGGATGGCGCTCTTTTTCGGTCTCGCTGTCCTTCAACTCCTTCCCCTACCCCTGTCGGTCGAGCGCATCCCGCTGCCTGAAGGGGGTATGCTCTCCTGGAATCGGCTCACGCGCGATCCAGCGGCGACGGCGGCGGCGGCGGCGAAGCTCGCGCTCGTGCTGGCGTTTTTCTTCCTGATGACGCTCGGTGCGAATTCTGCTGCGCGAGTGCACGCGCTTGAGCGAGCGCTTCTCGGCAACGGCACCGTGCTCGCTCTCCTCGGAATGGTGAACGCGCTCTCTTCGGTGGGACCGATCCTCTGGGCTTTCTCCTCGAATTCGCCGTCCTTCGGACCCTATGCCAATCGCGCGCATTTCTCCACGCTCGTCGCGATGCTCCTGCCGCTTGGGTTGGCGCGCGTGCTCTCGGAGGGCATTGGTCGGCGCGGCGAGCGATTGCCGTTCGTGCTGGCCATCGCGATGATGACCGCAGCCGTTGGCGTAGCGGCTTCTCGCGCGGGCCTCGTGCTCACTCTCCTGCCGTGCATCGCTGTACCTCTTGTGATGAGGCGGGGGGGGCATGGGCTTCGCCAAACTCTCGGACGCGCGTGCCTCATCCTCGGCCTCGCGATCGGCATTGGGATCGGCGTGGGCGGCGAGGAGCTCGGCGAACGCCTGGTTGGACGCTTTCGCGACGACGCGTTCGCCGTTCGAAGCGCGATTTGGCGAGCGACGCTTCGGATGATCGCCGATCACCCGCTCTTCGGCGTCGGCCTCGGCGCGTTCGCGACGATGTATCCACACTATGACTCGGGCAATGGGTTGCGGTATACGGCGGAAGCGCATAATGACTATCTACAGCTTCTGGCCGAGACGGGGATCGCGGGCGGCCTCATCGGAGTCGGCTTCCTTGTAGCTCTGCTTCGGATCATGCGGCGGGCGCTCTCGCGCACGGTTGGGACGCGCCAGTGGAGCCTGGCCGTGGGAGCGAGCGTGGGGATCGTGGCCGGCTTGATCCATAGCCTCGTGGACTTCGGGTTGCAGATCACGGCGAATGCGCTCGTTTTCCTGAGCCTAGTGGCCGTGCTTCTGCGCCTCGGTCGCGAGTGGTGACAAGAGTGGACCGAATGCGGGGGAGGGCAGGCCGTTGGCCTGAGCGGCGGTAGCCTGTGCATGTCGAGCGTATCCCTTGTTCCGAAGAGGCGCGCCCGTGTAGGATACCCCTATGGTGACGTATTTGGTCACGGGAGGAGCGGGATTCATCGGTTCGCATGTGGTCGAGCGCTTGGTCGCTCTGGGCCATCGGGTGCGCGTGCTCGACAATCTCTCCGAAGGGCGGCGAGAGAATCTCGCCGCGGTGTGGGATCGGATCGAGTTCATCGAAGGAGACCTGCGCGATCCGGAGATCGTGCGCCGCGCCGTTCGCGATGTGGACTATGTCTTGCATCAAGCGGCTCTTCGTTCGGTCCCGCGCTCGGTTGAGGATCCGACGACGACGACGGCCGTGAATGTGCTCGGTACGGTGAATCTCTTGCAGGCGGCCCGTGAAGCGGGCGTGCGGCGCGTCATCTTCGCATCGTCTTCGTCCGTGTACGGTGAGACATCGGAACTCCCGCTTCGCGAATCGCAACTGCCTCGCCCAATCTCTCCCTACGCGGTCTCGAAACTCGCCGGGGAACATTATTGCGCGCTCTTCACGAAGCTCTATGGGGTGGAGACCGTGAGCCTCCGATATTTCAACGTCTTCGGACCGCGACAAGATCCTCGGTCGGAATATGCCGCCGTCATCCCGCGTTTCATCCTCGCGGCGCTGCGAGGAGAGCCCTTGGAGATTCATGGTGATGGGCTGCAATCGCGGGATTTCACCTATGTGGAGAACGTCGTGGAGGCGAACCTGCGTGCGACGATGCAGCGTGGCATCGCCGGCGAGGTCTTCAACATCGGGTGCGGACAGCGGTATTCCGTGCTTGAGGTGAAGGCTCATTTGGAGCGAATTCTCGGCCGATCGCTTCCGGCGCGTTATGCCCCCCCTCGAAAAGGGGATGTCCGCCATACGCAAGCCGATATGAGCAAAGCCGAAGCTGCGCTCGGCTATCGGCCGCTGGTCTCCTTCGAGGAAGGATTGCGTCGGACGGTGGAATTTTTCGCTGAACGTTGGGCGTGACCGCGCGCACCTTCTCCGATGCGTTCCTCTCTCGCTGAGAAGGCTATCATCGGCGTCGTCGTCCTCGCCCTGGGACAGGCGGCGTCGCTCGCCATTCAATTCGCGAGTGGCGTGTTCCTGGCACGGAGGTTGAATCCGGCGGAGTTCGGGACGTTCGCCATTCTCATGTTCGTCGTCTCGCTCGCACACGTCCTGGGCGAATTTGGTCAGGGGACCGTGCTCATCCAGCGCCAGGTCGCATTGCGGGAGGACGAATGGCGCACGTCGTTCACCCTTCAGCTCATCGGGGCTGCCGGTTTGTCGCTTCTGCTGCTTGCGCTCGCGCCTTCTCTGGCGCGCGCTTTCAATCTCGGGAGGGATTTCGAGTGCGCGCTCGCGTGGGGGGTGCCGATGGTGATGCTGGCTCCTGTGGAGCGCCTCTCCAACGCCGCCTTGGAGCGGCGAATGGCGTACGGAGCGATCAGCGCGATCTCGCTCGTGGGTGGGATGTTGTATGCTGGGGTGGCTGTGAGCTTGGCGTGGCGGGGATTCGGCCTCTGGAGCTTGGTAGGGGGGATGTTCGCGGCGAGCGTCGGGCGGACGCTCTTGAGTGCGAGCTTGGCGCGTTGGCCCATTGGCGTTGGCATCGAGCGGGAATCGCTCGCCGCTTTGTGGCGAGGTGGGCGCCCGTGCCAACGCGCTGACCTCTTCGGATTCCTTCGCGAACATACACCCCCGCTGATCGCGGGACCCATCTTCGGCCCCACGGCTGTGGGGTATCTCGTGTGGGCCCGGAACCTCACCTACGTGAGCTATCACGTCTTCGCCTCCGCCCTCATGCGCGTGGGGTTCTCGCTGGTGGCCCGGTTATCCGAATCGGAAGAGATGCGCCTGCTGTCCATAGGCCGAGTCCTCGAGGGGATGACGTTCGCCTTGATGAGTCTGATGACGCTCCTGCTGATGCCGCTTCTGGGTCTGGCCCATCCCGTGATCGCCATGATCTACACGGAGAAATGGATGCCCGCTCTTCCGGCACTCTATCTCTTCGGGATCCGTATGACCGGCGGCGCGCTGCTTGGGCTTTTCGTCTTCTTCGCGAATGGGATGGGGCTGTTCTCCCTCGCCTCAAGGAGCGTCGTCCTCTGGGCAGCACTTGAGGTGGGGATGGCGCTTGTGCTGGCGCCGCTCTTGGGTTTTTATGGCATCGCCGCGGCTTCCGCGTTCGCCGTATGGGTTCCCACCTTCTGGCTCGCGCAGCAGGTGCAAGCGCTTTTGTCCACGCGCGCCGAGCGCGTGCGCTTTTGGGAAGCCGTCGGAAAACCGGTGCTCGTCGGCGGAATCGTGGGTGGCGTCTTGCATGAGGTCAGTCCACACCTCTCCAATCTGGTAGAGCTGATCATGGCGGCTGCGCTTGGGACAGCGGTCTACGCGCTCGGGCTCGGATGGTGGAGCGACACACTTCGGCAGCTCGTTTGGAATCTGTGGACGCGATGGCGGAGTTCGGCGAAGGCCTTCTCACCGGTGACGCCTCACAACACTTCCCTGCAGTGAGCGAAGAGCGGCCGGCGCATCCGGAGACCGCGGTGCTCATCCCGACATATCGTCGGCCGGCCTATCTGGAACGCTGTCTGCACTCCGTCCTTCAGCAGACTCGTCGCCCGCGATGCATCGTAGTCGTCGTGCGGGACGACGATGAGGCGTCCATCGCCCTCCTGCAGCGCTTCCGAGATGAGAGACTCAGTACGTCGAAAGAGGAGCGCGCTCTTTCGGGATCGCAGGTGGAGATCCATATGGTGAGCGTCACCCTCCCTGGCCCCGTATGGGCCTTCAAGCAAGGGGTGGAGGTGCTCCGCACGCGCGAGGATGTGGAGCTGATCTTCCTCATAGACGATGACGCAGAGGCAGAACCGGAGTGGATCGAGCGAGGAAGCCGCCATTTCGCCGACCCGAGGGTGGGGATCGTCGCTGGTCGGATCATCCCGTACAGGAATGGCCATCCCGTGGACCTGCCTCCGGTGAAGCGCGTGGGGGCCGTTACTTGGTATGGTCGATACATCGGAGGATTTGAGCAACCGGGAGAGGCGCGCGCACCGGTACCAGTCGCCGGATTCCAAGGAGCCAATGCGGCCATCCGGCGAGCCATCCTCGAGCGCATCACTGTGGATCCGCGCTTCATCGGCTATGGCCTTCAATTCGAGCTGGACATCGCCTTTCAAGTCCGGCGGCTCGGATATGGCATCCTCTTCGATCCCGAATGTCGCGTCCATCATTTTGAAGCGCCGCGCGCCATTCGGGAGGAAGCGCGCGAAGACCTCAAGCGACTCATCTACACCTACAGCCATAACCACACTTATCTCATGCTGAAGCATCTCCCCCCCTTCGGGAAGCTCGCTTTCCTGCTCTACTTCCTCGTGCGGGGGGAGCGTCGGTCGTTGGGGCTGTTGACGGCTCTTTGGGAAGCCCTGCGCACTCCTCGCCGATCGTGGGACGAAATGCTTCGTCTTTCGCTGGCGGGGAAGTGGCAGGGCTTGCGGACCTATTGGCGATGGCGCGTGGCGATGCGCCACTCCACCGTGGGGAGCGCGGAATGCACCGGGCGACGCCCCATCAGGGTTTTGTGATGAAAGCTTCGGCGATGGCATTCGCCGTCGCCGTGTTCGCTGGGTTCGGTTTGGCACACCTTTTGCTTCAAGCCGATTGGCGAACGGTAGTCGTCGTCTTCGTCTTCGTCGGCGCCGGGGCACTGGGCCTTCAGATTCTGAGAAATTGGCGATTCGGCATCCTGAGCTTCTTCGCTTGGATCGTCGTGGAGGATTTGATCCGCAAGTACTTGGGGAATCGCATCGTCTTGTACGGAGTGAAAGATGCGTTGATCTTACTGACCTATGTGAGCTTCCTCTTCGCTCGCATGAGGAACCGGCGCACCGGAAAGTTTCACAATCCGATTCGCACGCCCCTGGTCGCCCTGATCGTGCTGGCAGTGGCCGAATGCTTCAATCCGCAGATCGAGCATCCGCTCATCCCTGTCATCGGGATGCGCATGTACTTCCTTTACGTCCCGCTGCTGTATCTCGGCTATGCGTACTTCGACTCCGAGGAGCGGCTGCGCCGCTTCCTGCTGTTCGCGCTCCTTCTTGGCGGAGGGGTTGCGGCGCTCGGCGTGCTTCAGGCGCTGATGGGATTGGACCTCTTGAACCCAAAGGGGTTCGTCCCCGGACTCCGGCTGGAATTGATTCGCGTGGCTCCGGAGAGTCAGATGTCCGTTCCTCGGCCGACGTCGGTCTTCGTGGATGCCGGGCGATTCGCGCAATATTTGTTCGTTTTGTTCTTCCTCGGGCTGGGAGCGCTCTCGTATTGGCAGGGCCTTCACCGCGACGAAGAGCGGGCGTTGTGGGAAGAGCCGAGGCCGAGGATTCGCGCGCTCGCGTGTCGCGTGCTATCGGTGCGTCGCCGCCAAGAACGGAGCTTATGGCTCGCGTTCACGCTCATTGGGGCTGGGCTCATTGTGAGCGCACAGCGCGCTGCGCTCCTTCTCGTCGGTGCGGCGCTCCTCATCCTCGCCATGAAGGCTGGGCGAGATCGGCTCGCCACGTGGACCGCTCGGTTTCGGAAGCCTTCATTTCCCATCGGGAAGATCGGCGGGGGGATTGTTCTGGCGCTTGTTGGGCTCGCCCTGGTCCGCCCGGAGCGCCTCATCGCCCTCTATCGGTTCTGCGTCGAGACGCTCTCGCCGATCGCCCGAGAGACGGAGGTGAGCTGGCGCCCCAAGGTCTATTGGCGCGATATTCTCTTCGCCATTCAGGAATCGCGCGTCTTCGGGCACGGCACGGGGACGGCTTCGCTCGGCCTGCAGTATCTGTATGGCTTGGACTACTTCTACCAAGGGGAGACGGGATCCCTTTATCGCGTGGAAGGGGGCTACGCCTCAGTCATCTGGGAATGGGGGGGGATCGGGGTCGCCTTCTGGCTGTGGTGGACGGCGGTTCTGGTTTTCGCTGCCGCGCGTACGGCATGGCGGCTCGAGGGGTCTCGATTCTTCGGACCCGCAGCCGCGCTGGCGCTCTTTCTCGCGCTGTTGCACTTCCCCTATTTCTTCTTGGGGCTGCCCGTGTATCAGAACTACGTGAACAATGCTTACCATTGGTTCCTGTGCGGTCTGCTCTTTCGACTGCCGAGGATCGCTGGAGAAGCGATTCCTGACGCGCATACAGTGTGAGAGCGAACGATGAGGACCACGCCCCGCATCCTCGTGCTCGCCACAGATGCGCACGCGCGCGGGGGGATTCAGCGGTACACCCATCTTCTCCTGGAGAGTCTCCGCGAGTTGCTCGGGCCCGAGGCGGTGCGCGTGCGCTTTCTCTGGAAGGGCGCGTCTCCACCCGATGTGGGGGAGAAAGGAGCGTTCGCCCTCTCCGTGCTCCTGGACAGGTGGCGGTTTCGACCTACGGCGATCCTGTGCACACATGTGGGGATTGCGCGCGTCGCCGCCGTGATGAAAGCGGCTTTCGGCGTTCCGTATCTCGTCCTCGCGCATGGGGATGAGGTGTGGGGTCGGGCGCCCGCCTATGCGCTTCGCGAAGCAGAGGCGATTCTCAGCGTCAGCCGGTTCACTGCTGATCGGCTCATCAGCCGGCACCGCGTGGGCGTGGAGAAGGTTCGGCTCCTTCCGCCCGCGCTCGATCTGAGGCTTTGGCACTCGTCCATTCCCCCGGAGCGCGTGATCGAGCGTCATGGGCTCCGCGGCAAACGCGTGTTGCTCACGGTCGGTCGCCTGACGCGGGCGGGAGGCTATAAAGGCTACGACATCGTGATTCGTGCACTCGCGCACCTTCGACGCGTCTTGCCGGAGGTCGTCTACGTGATCGTCGGCGATGGGGACGATCGCCCGCGATTGGAGCAGTTGGCGCGCGAGTTGCGGCTGGATACGGCCGTGCATTTCGCCGGAGATGTGGACGACGCCTGGCTCCCCGCCTACTATCGCAGTTGTGATCTGTTCGTGATGCCGAGTCGGGTGCGGCTCGTGGATCCGTGCGAGGGCGAAGGCTTTGGGATCGTCTATCTCGAAGCCGCCGCTTTCGGCAAGCCTGCAATCGCCGGTCGCGAGGGGGGGAGCGCTGAGGCTGTCCTCGATGGTGTGACCGGCCTGCTCGTCAATCCCTCCGATCCCGAAGAGGTCGCGCGCGCGGCTCTGGAGCTCTTCCAGGACGATGCGCGACGCCGGCGGCTCGGCGCGCAGGCGCGCGAGCGCGCTTGGCGCGAGTTCGCGCCCGAACGATTTCGGCAGAACCTCGCAACGATTTTAGGCGAGCTCGGGTTTCTTGCTCCGGAGCGGAGGTGTTCCAAAATGTCCGGCGAGCACTCGCTCGCACACCGACGATGCGAATTTTGAAACTCACGCGGTGTTTCCCACCGGCTCTGGCCGGCGGCGGCATGAGCCAGACCGTCTCACACATCGCGCGTGAGCTGGTGCGCCGGGGACATGAGGTGACCGTTTATACCTCGAATCTGCTGGATGCCGCGCGCCGGTTGTCAGATCGCACGCTCGTGGTCGAGGAGGAGGGGATTCGTGTCGTGTACTTCCACACGGTCCTGCGATACCGGTGGGATGGCGTGCAACCGGATGTCTTTCGATACCTGGGTGAGTTGGAGCGATTCGATCTCATTCACGTTTACGGCGTTCGGGATTTCCTCTCGACCCTCGTGTGTTGGGCGGCTCGGCGGTGCGGTCTCCCGTACATCGTCGAGCCGATGGGAATGCTTCTCCCCATTGGTCGAAGTCTTTGGAAGAAGCGGGCGTATGATCGGCTCTTCGGACGCGCCCTCTTCGCGCATGCCGCGCGTGTGATCGTGACCTCAGGGCAAGAAGCCGAAGAGGCCATCGCCTGGGGCATCCCTGGGGAGAAGATCGTCGTGCGCCGGAATGGACTCGATCTCTCGGAATTCGATCCGCTGCCGTCGCGCGGGACGTTTCGCGCGCGGGGGGGGATCGGAGATGACGAGCGCGTGATCCTTTATCTCGGGCGGCTCGCTGTGAAGAAGAACATCCCCCTTTTGATCGAGGCCTTTGGCGAGATGCGGTTGCCGAACACCCGGCTCTTGATCATCGGGCCGGACGATGGAGATGGGACGCGCCGAGCGATCGAGCACGCGATCGCTCGGATGGGGCTTGAAGATTCCGTTTGCGTCCTCGATCCGCTATACGGTCGCCAACGCGTGAGCGCGCTCGTGGATGCCGATGTGTTCGTCCTCCCTTCGATGCACGAGAATTTCGGCAACGCCGTCGCCGAGGCGCTCGCCTGTGGAACGCCCGTCATCGTGACGAATCGGTGTGGTGTGGCGCCCCTGGTCGAGGGACGGGCCGGATTCGTGATCGAGCCGGAGAAGGAAGCGTTGAAGGATGCTTTGCGGCGCCTGTTGCAGGACGACGCGCTGCGCCGACGATTCGCCAAGCAAGCGCTCCAGTTGCGCGGAGAGCTTTCGTGGGGCGAGCCGATCGATCAGCTGGAGCGCCTCTATGTCGAGATCGCCCATCGGACACCGAGGAGGCCGGAGGCGATTGGGGAGACGGAGGACTTGCGATGGCCGTCATCCTGGGCGTGAACGCCTATCATGGGGATGCCTCGGCTGCGCTCGTCATTGATGGGCAGTTGGTGGCGGCGGCTGAGGAGGAACGCTTCGCGCGCGTGAAGCACATCGCGGGATTCCCGCATCGCGCCATCGCCTATTGCTTGAATGCGGCGGGGATCACACCTCGGGAGATCACCCACATCGCCCTCTCGCGGAACCCCTGCGCGCGCCTTCATCGAAAGCTCCTGAGCGTGCTCGCGCGCAGGCCGAAACTGGATCACTTCGCCAATCGCGTCCGGAATGCCTTTCGCCTTCAGGACGCGAAGGCGACGCTCGCGTGGGGTCTCGGTGTGGATCCGCGCGATCTGCGGGCTGAGGTGCATTATGTCGAGCATCATCGCGCGCATCTGGCGAGCGCGTTCTTCGTCTCGGGATGGGACGAGGCGGCCCTGCTCTCGGTGGATGGCATGGGCGACTTCGTGAGCACGATGTGGGGAATCGGGCGCGGCTCGCAGATGAAGATCATGGGCGTCGTGCCGTTCCCTCATTCGCTGGGAATCCTCTACACGGCCGTGACGCAGTACCTCGGATTCCCCCACTATGGGGACGAGTATAAGGTGATGGGGCTTGCCGCGTACGGCGAACCGACCCATCTCGATCTCTTCCGCCGGATCGTGCGCAGGGATGGCGGTTTGCGGTTTCGTCTTGATCTCTCGTATTTCACGCATCACAGGGATGGCGTCTCGATGACGTGGAGCGAAGGGGCGCCCGTACTCGGCCCCCTCTATTCCTCGAAGCTGATTCGCGCGCTCGGGCCGCCGCGCGAGCCGGGTGCCCCGATCGAAGCACGACACGCACAGATCGCCGCTTCGCTACAAGCCGTCCTCGAAGAAGCCATGCTCGCGCTGCTGGTAGAGCTCTACGAGCGCACGCGCGTGAAGGCGGTGTGCTTGGCCGGGGGCGTCGCGTTGAATTGTGTCGTCAACGGGAAGATTCTGCGAGGCACGCCTTTCGAGCGCATCTACATCCCGCCAGCCGCGTCCGATGCTGGGACGAGCGTTGGCGCGGCCTTCTCCGTATGGCACGAGCGGCTCAGGCGTCCTCGCGCGTTCGCGATGGAACATGCGTACTGGGGGCCGGAATGGTCGGAGTCGGAGATCCGAGAAGCGCTTCATCGTCAAGGCCTCACCGCTCGGCGCGTCTTCTTCGAGGAGCTGGTCGAGACGATCGCGCGCGCGCTGGCCGAGGGGAAGATCGTGGGCCTCTTTCAAGGACGGATGGAATTTGGCCCGCGCGCGCTCGGGAATCGCAGCATCCTGGCTGATCCCCGCCGCCCGGAGATGAAAGACATCCTCAACCGCCGCGTCAAGAATCGGGAGTCATTTCGCCCTTTTGCCCCCTCCATTGTAGAGGAAGCCGTGGGGGAATATTTCGAGCAGACGCATCCCTCGCCCTTCATGCTCATGGCGTATCCCGCGCGGCCTGAAAAGCGCGCGCTCATCCCGGCGGCTCTTCATGTGGACGGGACGGGGCGGGTGCACACGGTCTCCCGCACCGTCAATCCGCTCTTCTGGGAGATCCTCGTGCGCTTCGAACGTCTCACAGGCGTCCCCGTGCTCATTAACACGTCCTTCAACGAGAACGAACCGATCGTGTGTCATCCCGAAGACGCCCTTCGCTGTTTCCAGCGCACGCGCATGGACCTACTGGCCATTGGTCCTTATCTCGTCAAGAAGGGGGGGAGTGATGTCATTCTGGACGGCTAAACGCGTGGTCGTCACGGGCGGGGCCGGATTTCTCGGGTCACATGTTGTGGAGAAGCTGCGGGAACGCGGCTGTCGGTACGTCTTCGTCCCCCGCAGCGCAGTTTACGACCTGCGCGAGAAAGAGGACATTGTGCGGCTGCTCGCGGAGACGGTCCCGGACATCGTCATTCATTTGGCAGCGCGCGTCGGCGGCATCGGCGCGAATCGGCGCGAGCCCGGGCGCTTCTTCTACGAGAATGCCATCATGGGCCTTCAGTTGATGGAGCAAGCGCGGCGCTTTGGCGTCGAGAAGTTCGTTGTCGTCGGAACTGTGTGCTCATACCCGAAGCATACGCCCGTGCCCTTCCGCGAAGAGGATCTGTGGAATGGGTATCCGGAGGAGACGAATGCGGCTTATGGCTTGGCCAAGAAGATGCTGATCGTGCAAGCGCAAGCGTATCGGCAGCAATACGGGTTCAATGCCATCTCTCTGTTGCCGGTGAACCTCTACGGGCCACGGGATAATTTCGATCCCGAGACGTCGCACGTCATCCCGGCGTTGATTCGAAAATGCTTCGAGGCGATGGAGGAGGGACGGGATCACATCGTCGTCTGGGGGACGGGACGCGCCTCGCGCGAATTCCTCTACGTGGAGGATGCGGCGGAAGCCATCGTGCTAGCGACCGAGCGGTACGACAAGCCCGAGCCGGTCAATATCGGATCGGGCATGGAGATCACGATTCGGGAGTTGTGCGCGGTGATCATGCGGCTGACGGGTTTTCAGGGGCGCGTCGTTTGGGATCCGTCAAAGCCCGATGGTCAACCACGCCGGTGCCTCGATACGAGCCGCGCTGAGTGCGAGTTTGGCTTTCGGGCGCGAACGCCGCTCCTTGAGGGCTTGCGGCGAACGATCGCCTGGTATCGTGCGCACCGCGCTATGCCGACGACGGCGTATGCGGGTGCTTGTCCTTAACCAATACTTCCATCCGGACGTCGCGGCCACCGGGCAGCTGCTGACGGAGCTGTGCGTGAGCCTCGCGCGCGAGCATGAGGTGCAGGTGATCACGGGATTCCCGACCTACGATCCCGTAGAGCCGCGACGGCGGCGGCTTTTCGCACGCGAGGAGATGGAGGGAGTACGTGTCCTCCGCGTCTACACGTGGCGCGGTTCCCGAAAGACGCTTATCTCGCGGGCGGCGACGTATGTGACGTTTCTCCTATCGGCGTTGTTTGCGGGGCTTCTCGTGCGTCGTCCGAATGTGTTGATGACGTGGACCGATCCGCCGCTCATTCCATTCGTCGGATGGATGATCGCGCTCGCGCGGCGTCGGCCTCTGGTCGTCGTCGTGCAAGACATCTATCCTGAAGTCGCCGTGCACATGGGGATGCTGCGCCATCCCTGGCTCATTCGCGTGGCGAGCGCGCTCCTGCGTCTGCCGCTTCGTCGGGCAGCGCGCGTCGTCGCCATCAGTGAAGGGATGAGGCGGCGCCTCATGGAAAAAGGCGTCCCCAAGGAGAGGATCCTCGTGATCCCCAATTGGGCCGATGGGCGCGCCATTGTCCCGTGCGAGAGGACAAATCCGTTCGCGCGCGCCCAGGGGTTGGACCGCGCACGCGTCGTCCTGCATTCGGGGAACGTCGGGCTCGTGCAGGATTTCGAGACCCTGCTTCGCTGTGCCGAACAGCTTCGTTCTCAAGGCGGCCTCGACGGCGTGAGGATCGTCATCCTCGGCGATGGAGCGAGCAAACGCCGCCTTCAGCAAGAAGCGGCTGAGCGTCGGCTGACAAATGTCCTTTTCCTGCCGTACCAGCCGAAGGAGCGCGTCAAGTATTCGCTCGCCTCAGCCGATGTGGCGGTGATCCTGCTGAAGCCGGGATTGGAGGGATACGTGGAGCCGAGCAAGGTCTATGCGATCATGGCCAGTGGTCGGCCCTTCGTCGCGGCCATCGGCTCCGGGAGCGAAGTCGCTCGGATCGCCCGCACGCATGACTGCGGCGTGATCGTTCCTCCGGGACAGCCGGAAGCTTTGGCCGAAGCTCTGCGCGCGCTCCTGGCCGATCCGTCTCGGCGAGAGCACCTGGGCCGTAACGGTCGGGCAGCCCTCCTGCGTTTCTATGAGCGATCTCTCGCCGTCGGCCGATATGACCGAATGCTTCGCGCGCTCCGCCATGAGCAAGGGACTCACCGATGAACGCCTCTCACCACGGGCGTAAGGAGGACTGCAGGTGGGAGGGGGTTCGTTGCGCATCCTCCTGAATGCGACGCTCGAAGAGCTGCAGGGGCGTGGCGGTGACATCATGTTCTATCGAAACTGGATGCACCTGGGCGATGAACGTCTCTCCTTCCAAACGCTCCCCTCCACATGGAGGCGGCGGACGCAGGCCTTCCTGAGAAAAGCGTGCGAGAAGCTCGCGCGCGCATGGGAACCGACGGGCGTTCGGCGTGCCCTCTTGGTGGCCGCGCGGCTTCTCTATTTCCCGCATCGCGCGGCGAGCGCAGCTGATCTCCTGCTCTCGCACATTTGCTTTCCCTTCCCGCGTCCGCGCATCCCGCTGATCTGGAGTTCGCAGGGGATCTCTCCGGCGATGTACTATGAGCGCTGCGGGCAATGGTCGCTCGAGGACGTCATCTTTCTCTATCGCGTTCTCGGTCCTCAGGCGCAGGCCTTGCTGATCGCGACGGAGTCCGGAGCGCGCCACCTCCTTCGATGGTGTCCTGAACTGGAAGCGAAGACGCACGTCGTTCCCGCTCCGGTCCTCGTCCCTCCTGATATTCCGGAGATGAAGCCTTCACAACGCGATGGGATTATCCGTCTGCTTTTCGTCGGCCTCGATCCGGTCCTGAAGGGATTGCCGGAGCTGCTGGACGCCTACGAATGGTTGAGGCGAAGGCACGCTCGCCTTCAACTCGATATTGTGGTGCGCCTCGGCGACGGGGAGCTGCGGGAGCGAGTGTGGGAGATAAGCGAACTATCGGGTGCGTGGGGACTTCGGGTTCACCCTCCGCTCCCCCACAAACGGGTCCTCGAGTTGATGCGGGAAGCTGATCTTTTCGTATCGCCCACATATGCGGATACATATGCCGTTGCGGCCGTCGAAGCGATGGCTCATCGGTGTGCCATCGTCATCTCGAACTTTGATCCGCTGCCGGAACTTTTTCCCAATGCCGAAGTCGGGTTCCTCGTCGCACCTGGAGATGTCCGCGGGTTGATCGAACGGCTCGAGACCGTGATCGCCAATCTCGATGTGCTCCGGCGATTTCAGGAGAATGCGCGACGCCGGTATCTCACCGTCCACGATCCGGCGAGAGTCCGAAGGAGGCTGGAAGCGGTCTTCGAGCGCGTGCGGGCCGATGCTCGCTATAGTCGGCACTGTTGAGCGGTGGGCGGAAGGCGGGGGATGGGCACTTCGGTTCTCCCCCGAAGGGATGCGATCTCGAGGGTGAGGAAAACACAGCCCATGGTGCTGATGCCCCAAGGCGTACTATCCTTCACTCAGGAGGAAGCGTGGATATGCGGTGCTTGATCACAGGAGGAGCGGGATTCATTGGCTCTCATCTGGCTGAGGAGCTTCTGCGCGCAGGCCATGCAGTGACCGTCGTGGACGATCTCTCGACCGGGAGTCTCGAGAACATCGAGCCATTGAGGTCGGAGGTCCGGTTCCGATGCGTCATCGACACGGTCTTGAACCGTCATCTCATGGCGGAGTTGGTGAATTGGGCAGATGTCGTCTTCCATCTGGCAGCGGTGGTGGGGGTGAGGCTGGTCGTCGAGGATCCCGCTCGAGCGATCGAGACGAATGTGCGCACGCTGGAGATCGTCTTGGAGTTGGCCGCGCCGAAAAGGAAAAAGGTGATCTTCACCTCGACGAGCGAAGTGTACGGTAAGACCTCGCGGGTACCCTTTCGGGAAGATGATGATTTGGTCTTGGGGGCGCCCTGGCGCTCCCGGTGGGGATATGCATGCTCGAAAGCTCTGGGGGAATTTCTCGCCTTGGCGTATTGGCGGGAATATGGGGTGCCGGTCGTGATCGCGCGCTTGTTCAACACCGTCGGACCGAGGCAGACGGATCGCTATGGGATGGTCATTCCGACGTTCGTCCGACAGGCCCTGCGAGGAGAGCCGATCACCGTGTATGGGGATGGACAGCAGACGCGGAGCTTTTGCTGGGTGGGGGATACGGTGAGGGCGCTCATGGCCTTGGCCGAACATCCGGGCGCTGTGGGTCAAATCTTCAATGTCGGCAGCGACGAGGAGGTGCGAATCGCGGATGTAGCCTATCAGGTGAAGGCTCTGAGCGGGAGCGCTTCCCCCATCGTCTTCATCCCTTATGACCGCGCCTACGGCGATGGCTTTGAGGATATGCGACGGCGCGTGCCCGATCTGACGAAGATTCGGACACTGATCGGATATCGGCCAACGACTCGATTGGAGGAGATTCTGTGGCGAGTTCTTCTGCACCATCGCCGGTTCGAGGTGGATCGGAGCTTGGCTCTATAGCCGCGGTGTCTCCCGTGAGCGTCTGAAAGCGGTCTGGCCTGAAGCCTTCATGCAGAGGGCCCCATGTCCTCTCCATGGGGAACTGAGGTGTCTGGCATATCGGTCCATTCCTTGAGGACGTTTGGGAAGAAATGTTGGGTGCCCTATAATCTGGAGCGAGGAGGGTAAGGAGGCTCAGACATGGTGTGGGGGAGGCTGTCGGGCTACATTCGGATGACTCTGCAGGTGATGTTGGAGAAGCCGGTCACTGGCGAACGAGAAGTGCTGAGCGGCAGGGGGGATGAGGCCGGCGAGTATCCCCACAGGCCTTTCCGGGATGGGCGATTGCTCTCCAGGAGGTCCTAGAACGATCCGCCTTTTGGCGGCGATATGGTCCGCTGATGAGAGCAGAGCGATGTGTGGGATCATCGGCTACACCGGAACGCGCCCGGCCGTGGCCCTTCTGCTGGAAGGGCTGAAGCGGTTGGAGTATCGGGGATACGATTCGGCAGGAGTGGCCGTGGCCGATGCCGATGGGCAGCTTGAGCTTTATCGAGTCCGGGGGAAGGTGGACCGGTTGGAGGAAGCGTTACGCGGCCGCCTGGTGAGAGGGACTTGTGGGATCGGACATACGCGTTGGGCGACACACGGGCGGCCGAATGAGGAGAATGCCCATCCCCATCGGGATTGCACGGGCCAGGTGGCCGTAGTGCACAACGGCATCATCGAGAACTATCTCCCCCTGCGACGAGAGTTGGAAGGGCGGGGCCATCATTTCGCCTCGGAGACGGACACGGAGGTCATCGTTCATCTGGTCGAGGAGCAGCTTCGGGAGGTTCCGCTTCTTGAGGCCGCGCATCGGGCGGCCAAGCAGCTTCAAGGGCTTTTCGCCATGGCGCTGCTTTCGACCAAGGAGCCGGGAGCGATTGTGGCCTTACGGCGGGGAGCACCGCTTGTCGTGGGCTTAGGGGAGGGGGAGTACTGGGTCGCTTCAGACATTCCGGCCCTTCTGCCCTTCACGCGGCGAATACATGTGTTGGAGGATGGGGAGCTGGCGCTTCTGACGCCGCAAACGGTGCGGGTGCTGGACAGCATGGGGCGGGAGCGCCCGTTGCGGGCACAGCCGATTCTATGGGATCCGATCCTGATCGAGCGAGGTGGCTATCGCCATTTCATGCTCAAGGAGATTCACGAACAGCCGCGCGCGGTGCGGGAGACGGTGAACGCATATATGGATCCGGCTGTCGGAGAAATCACCTTTACGGGAGTGAGCGAAGAGGCGTTCGAGCAGGTGGACGAGATCATCATCGTCGCCTGCGGCACGAGCTTTCATGCCGGGCTGTTTGGGAAATACTTGCTCGAAGAAGTGGCGCGGATTCGGGTGGAGGTGGAGCTGGCCAGCGAGTTTCGGTATCGGCGTCCGGTCTTGAGAGAACGAACGCTTCTTTTGGCCATCACGCAGTCGGGAGAGACGGCCGATACGTTGGGGGCCGTGCGGGAGGCGCGGCAGCGGGGAATACGGGTCCTGGCCCTGACAAACGTCTTGGGCTCGACGATCACGCAAGAAGCCGATGGCGTTCTCTACACGCAAGCGGGGCCAGAGATCGGGGTAGCGGCGACCAAAACCTTCACGGCGCAACTGGCCGTGCTGCTGCTTTTGGCGTTGAAGCTAGGATGGCGGCGGGGTGTGCTCTCGGAGGAGACGATTCGACGCTTGCTGGAAGAGATGCGTGGGCTTCCGGTTCGGATGGAGCGGGTGTTAGAGCGGACCGCAGAGATCGAGGCCGTGGCCCGATGCTTCTCTGGGGTGAGAAATGCGCTCTATTTGGGGCGAGGGTTGTTGTATCCGATAGCGCTAGAGGGGGCGTTGAAGCTGAAGGAGTTGAGCTACATTCATGCTGAGGGATGTGCAGCCGGAGAGATGAAGCATGGGGTGAACGCGTTGCTGGAGGAGCAGGTGCCGGTTGTGGTGCTCGCGGCCTACGATCGAGGAGAAGAATTGGGACGAGTGCTTTACGAGAAGACGTTCGCCAATCTGCTGGAGGTGCGGGCGCGAGGGGCGCCGGTGCTCGCCCTCATTCACGAGGCGGACGAGGAAGTCCTTCGGGCATGTCGGGAGGAGGCTGGGGCCGAGGTGTTGACGATCCCTCCGGCTTCTCGCTGGCTGGCGCCGCTTCTGGCGATTCTGCCCTTACAGCTTCTGGCCTATCAGATCGCTGTCCGACGCGGTTGCGATGTCGATCAACCGCGGAACTTGGCCAAATCGGTCACCGTCGAATGAAGTGCTCCCGGCAGGAATCGAACCTGCGGCCTAGCGCTTAGGAGGCGCTCGCTCTATCCAACTGAGCTACGGGAGCACCGTCAAAACGGGTATTTTAGCAAGGAGACGACGCGATAGCCAGCCAGCCGCTCGCGCCCTTTGAGGAACTCCAGCTCGATGACGAACCCCACGCCGACGACCTGACCTCCAAGCCTCTCCACCAACTCGATCGCGGCTTTCGCCGTCCCTCCCGTCGCCAGAAGATCGTCAATGATCAGGACATGATGGCCTGGTTCGATGGCATCCTTGTGGATCTCCAGGCGGTCGGTTCCGTATTCGAGCGTGTAGGTCACGCTCTCGGTCGGAGCCGGAAGCTTGTTGGATTTACGCATCGGGATGAACCCGGCCCCGAGCTTATAGGCGAGGGCCGGGGCGAAGATGAAGCCGCGCGCCTCGATCCCGACGACGCGATCAACGCGCTCGCTGGCGAAAGCTTCCGAGAGCAGATCCACTGTCGTGCGGAACCCCTCTGGGTCTTTCAAAAGCGTCGTGATGTCGTAAAAGAGGATGCCCGGCCGGGGGAAATCCGGGATCTCTCGGATCAGGCGTTTGAGTCTCTCCATGCACGTCACTCCTTTGGTCTTGGAGAGGCCCTCTCAATACGCGACGCCGAAATGGCGGTAGCGGCCCGTCGGCTCCAAGATCTCTTCGGCGACATGGGTCACGCGAGCCGCTGCCGGGCCGCGTTGCAGCTCTCGCTTGAAGGCCTCTACGGCTTCGGGCTCGCCCTCGGCGACGACCTCCACGCGTCCGTCATGTAAATTGCGCACATAGCCCACGATCCCATGACGCGCAGCCGCGCGAAGGGCGAAATACCGATAGCCCACACCTTGCACGATCCCACTGATCAAAAAGCGGCGCGCGATGCGCATAAGAAGCTGGTCGGGGCGAGTGGATTTGAACCACCGACCTCACGGTCCCGAACCGTGCGCTCTCACCAGGCTGAGCTACGCCCCGAAGGCTGACTCAAAATCATATGCTCCATCCCCGCGAGTTGTCAACGGCGCTTTCTCTCGATGGCCGCAAGGTCGCAGGATAACATGGACATCAGCTTCAGCTTGACGAAGCTTTCCACTCCGACTATACTTCCCATCAACGACAATAAGGCGCGCTCTTTGAAAAGTCGTCCTCGGTGTGGGGATTTCGTCCGCATTCGGGTGCCGGTTCGAGCGAATCCTCGGGCTATCTGCGCGTGCGGACGCCTGTGCGATGAGGAGCGAATTTTTCGGAAAGGAGGTGGACGATCATGCGGTCGAACGTGTTCATGTGGCTCATGACGATCGGGATTCTCGGAGGGCTCGTTCTTCCGGATCTCGTCTTCACGCAGGGAGCGGGTCGCGTCTACAATCCGCGTCTGCGACGAACGTACCCGACGGTGAATCAAGCGCTGGCGGAATCACGCAATGGCGACACGTTGCTCATCGTTGGGAGGGTCGAGGGTGCCGTGGACCTCTCCTTAGCTCCTGGTGGAATCACCCTCCTTGGGAAAATGAATGGGGGGATCCCGGCGGTCATCTCGGTGGCGGCGTGTCCTGGAAATCAGGCTGTCATTGATGCGCGGGGTCGGCAGGGCCGCGTCCAAATCGTCGGGCTTAACATCGAAGTCCCTTCGGGATGTTACGGCATCCTCTCCGGCGATAGCGGACGTCCCTTGACGGTGAGGAATTGCCGATTCGTCGGGCGCGACCGCTTGGCGCTCTTCTCCGGCATCGCTTTGGTGAACGAATTCGGAGGGCCGTTTCTCATCCAGGGGAACCAGATCACGAATCAACTGGTGAGTGCTGCCATTCTCATTGATGGCCGAAATGTTTCGCCCTTACAGGTGATCGTGCGAGGGAACCGTGTTGGGAGCGATGTGACGGCCGGGATTATTGTTTCCGATATCCCATCGGGAAGCTCGGTCGTGATCGAACGGAATATCTTGGAAGGGGGAGACCTTGGAAGAGGAGCCATTGGCATCTTGCTCAATCCCGGCAGCCCTGGCGTGATCGTGCAGCGCAACACGATCCTGAACTTCGGGACGGGGATCGTCGTGGATGGATCGCCGGGGAGTAAGATCCTGGCCAACCATCTTCAGGATAATGGGGTTGGGATCGCCGTGGATACGACGACGGCGACAAGCGGGATGGCGCCGGTGATCAATGACAACAACATCACATGCATGAGTCTCGGAGCCTGTCGGGCAGCAGGAGCTGTGGGGCTCAGCTTCGTCCACGGGACCTATACGCTGGATGCGCGGAGCAACTATTGGGGAGCGAACACGGGGCCGGATTCGGCCGAAGATCCTGCTCCTGGCAATACAACGTGTCCCGAAGCCACGGGATCGAACTGTGCGGGACCGCCTGGAGGAGGAACCGGCTTGCCGATCAATGCCAGTGGCGTGGATTGCTCGGTCTCCGGGAGCGGATCCGTGAGGACGTGTCCGATCCGCACGGCGCCGAATCAGTTCGCGGGAGCGTGAGCGTCCGATGTGAAGGTGAACGAAGAGCAGCCCCTGATGTGGCACGGAGCGGCTTTGCCGAAGGACGATGCGCTTCGGAGAAGCGCAAAACAAGCGGCCCTCGCTTTAGCCTTCGTCCTGGTGGGGCCGTCTCTTGGTCAGGTACAGAAGTACGCGGGGACGTGGGGCCTGCTCCTTTATGCCCTCCTGGTCTTCGGATTTTGGATCCTCGCCCCTCGATTCCTTCGGGGACCGGGCGCCATCGCTTCGGAACGCTGGGCCTACGGGTTCGCCATCGTGACGGGGCTCGGGCTCCTGCTACTTTTCCTCGCGCTTTATCCCTTGGCCGATTCCGGGATCGTGGGTGGGGGGAGCGATCGGGACGATGCGTTGAATCTCGGCGTTCGCGAGCTGCTTCAGGGGCGATGTCCGTATCACGTCAGGACCTATTTAGGGAATCCGATCGCTCCGCTTCCGGGAGGGCTGCTCTTCTCTCTCCCCTTCGTCTTACTGGGAAATAGCGCCTATCAAAACTTCTTCTGGCTCGCCATCTTCTTCCTCCTCGCCCGACGGGTCTTGCGCGAGGCCCGGCATGCGCTCCTGCTCTTTTGGGGCCTTCTTGCCTTCTCACCCGTGCTCTTGCAGCAGATCGTCACAGGCAGCGACCTTCCGGCCAACAGCATTGTCGTCCTCGTTTTCTCTTGGCTTGTGATCTGTGCCCCTGGGAAGTGGAGACCCGCAGCGGCACTCCTGCTGGGGTTGGGGTTAGCCTGGCGGGTGAGTTTCCTACTTCTTCTGCCGTCCCTCTTCGCGCTCCTGTGGCGAGAAGTTGGGGGGAAAGTGGCGCTCGGGCTCCTGGGGCTTGTCGTGGGAACCTTCGGGAGCGTCCTGCTGCCTTTCGCGCTGCACGCTCCGCATGGCATCTCTCCGTTCCTGGAACAGAACAAGTTCGCTCGCTTCGATGACATCGTGCCTTATGCGAGTCTCCTTGTTCCTTTGGCAGCAGGGGGGTATGCACTCGCTTGCTCTCACGCGAGCGCGGATGCGATCGGCTTCCTTCGAAAGAGCGCGCTTGTGCTCGCATTCCCCATCGTGTGCGGTCTCATCCTCGCGACGCTTCAGGCCGAGCGGCTCGATCTGCATCTGGCCGATTATGGGGTGAGTTTCTTGTTCTTCGGAGCACTCCCCTGCTGGGCATCATTTCTTCGTGCGCTTTCCAAGAGAGCCCTCATCGAGCCTCAATCTTCCACTCAGTGAGTTGCGCGTGAGAGGGATGCGCGCCACGCGACTCGGCCACGCGTTTGACACGCTCCTTGGCGCTGCCCTACCATTTACACTCCGAGTCGCACGAGAGGGGGGACGTATGACGACGAAGGAGATGACAAGCCAGTTGGAAGAAGCGCTCAGCCGGTGGGAGGCACAGACGCTTCGCCCCACACTCGCGCGCCTGCCGGAGCGCATGGCCGAGTTCACGACGACGTCGCTTCGACCGATCAAGCGCTTATATACCCCGCTTGATGTGCAGCATCTCGACTTCGAGCAAGACATTGGCTTCCCGGGCGAGTATCCGTTCACGCGCGGCATTCACCCGACGATGTATCGGGGGAAGCTCTGGACGATGCGACAGTTCGCCGGATTCGGCACGGCCTTCGACACGAACAGGCGATTCAAGTATCTCTTGGAGCAGGGGCAGACGGGCCTCTCGGTCGCTTTCGATCTGCCGACGCTCATGGGCTTGGACTCGGATCATCCGCTTGCGGAAGGCGAGGTGGGGAAGTGCGGCGTGGCCGTCTCCAGCCTCGAAGACATGGAGGTCTTATTCGATGGCATTCCGCTGGAAGAGGTGACGACCTCGATGACGATCAATGCGCCGGCGGCCGTCATCTTCGCCATGTATTTGGTGGTCGCCGAGAAGCAAGGGGCTGATTGGAAGAAGATCTCCGGGACGATCCAGAACGACATCCTGAAGGAGTACATCGCGCAGAAGGAATGGATTTATCCTCCGGCGCCCTCGATGCGCTTGATCGTGGATACGATCGCCTTTTGTACGCAGGAGGTGCCGCGCTGGCATCCCATCTCGATCTCGGGCTATCACATTCGCGAAGCGGGGGCGACGGCCTTGCAGGAGTTGGCGTTCACCTTGCGGGATGGGATCGAGTACGTCGAGTGGTGTGTGCGCGCCGGTCTCGATGTGGATGCGTTCGCGCCGCGCCTCTCGTTCTTCTTCAACTGCCATAATGACTTCTTCGAGGAGATCGCGAAGTTCCGAGCGGCGCGAAAGGTCTGGGCGCGCGTCATGCGCGAGCGGTTTGGCGCGCGCGATCCGCGCTCCTGGATGTGTCGCTTCCACACGCAGACGGCCGGATGCAGTTTGACGGCGCAGCAGCCGTACAACAACGTCGTGCGCACGACGATCCAAGCGCTCGCGGCGGTGCTCGGTGGGACGCAGAGCCTCCATACGAACGCTCTGGATGAAGCGCTCGCCCTGCCGACGGAATTCACGGCTATGCTCGCGCTCCGCACACAGCAGATCATCGCGTATGAATCGGGCGTCGTGAACACGGTGGATCCATTGGCCGGAAGCTACTTCGTCGAGGCGTTGACCAGCGAGATGGAGCGGGGGTGCTACGAATACTTCGAGAAGATCGACGCCATGGGGGGGATGATCGCGGCCATCGAGCGCGGTTTCCCGCAGAAGGAGATTCAGGAGGCGGCCTATCGGTACCAACAGGCCGTGGATCGGCGGGAGCAGATCATCGTCGGCGTCAACGAATACGTCCTGGAGAAGGAGCCGATTGAGGTCCCCATCCTCTACATTGACGAATCGGTCGCGGAGATCCAGAAAGAGCGGCTGCGGCGCCTGCGCGCGCGGCGCGACACCGCGAAGGTACAACGCACGCTCGAGGCTTTGAAGGAGGCCGCGCGCGGCACCGAGAATACGATGCCGTATATCCTCGAGTGCGTGCGCGCCTATGCGACGCTCGGGGAGATCTGCGACGCCTTGAAGGAAGTCTTCGGGGAGTATCAAGAGCCGCCGTTTTGATCGCGGATCTTTCCGGGGCGGCCTCACGGCGAGCCATGGGAGAGCGAAAGATTCGCGTGCTCATCGCCAAGCCCGGCTTGGACGGGCATGACCGAGGCGCGAAAGTCGTCGCGCGGGCCCTGCGCGATGCGGGCATGGAGGTGATCTACACAGGGCTTCGACAAACGCCGGAGCAGATCGTCACAGCGGCCCTTCAGGAGGACGTGGATGTCATCGGCCTCTCCATCCTCTCTGGAGCACACATGACGCTTGTCCCGCGCGTGATGCAGCTCCTTCGGGAGAAGGGGCTTCAGGATGTCGTCGTCTTCATTGGCGGGATCATCCCACAGGAGGACATCCCGAAGCTGAAGGCCCTGGGCGTGGCCGAAGTCTTCCTGCCGGGGACGCTGCTGGAGCAGATCGTGCACGCGGTGCGGCAGGGCGTGAAGCGGTCGCTGGAGACGTCCGAATGAGCGCGCGCTTGAGGGATCCGCGCGCCGATGAGCGCTCGGTCAGTGGGCGTCCCCTCATGCGTGGGGGGAGGAAACAAAGGAGAATGAGCGCTGCTTCCGCTTCTCCGAAGGGAGAGTGGCGATGACGGATGTCCTTGTGATCGTCCTTTTCGTGGTCGGCTATGGGCTCCTCATGCGGTACGTTCTTCCTCGGCTCGGCGTGCCGACGTGACTCTCGCGCTCAGCGTGCGCCGAGGATCGGCCGTCGTCGGAGGCGGGAAAGCCACCCGAAGAGCGATGAGGGAGGGTCGGTGTCCGGAGTTGATGTGCGCATCGGCATTCATGCTTCGACCTCCGGAGAACTGATCCATGCGTTGCGGGAAGCGGCCGAGTTGAAGTGTCAAACCGTGCAGCTCTTCTCGCGCAATCCACGGGGGTGGGAAGCGCGCGCGCTCGAGGCGACGGAGGTTCGCGCCTTTCGCCGCGAACGCGAGCGACTTGGGTTGGATCCCCTCGTCATTCACGCCCCCTATCTTCTCCACCTTGCGGCGGCGAACCCCGAAGTGAGGGAACGCTCCATTCAGGCCCTCCGGCAGGAGATCCAGCGCGTCATTCAATTGGGCGCCGATTATCTCGTCCTCCATCCGGGGAGCGCTCTCGGTCGCTCCGTCGAGGATGGGATTCGCGCGTGCGCGCGCGCCATCCGGCAGGTGGTGCGGGACGTGGCCATGGATTCGCTCTGCCTCTTGCTGGAGAACACGGCCGGTCAAGGGCATCAGATCGGATGGCGGTTCGAACATCTGGCGGCGCTCCTTGAAGAGTTGGGAGAACTGCCGGTTGGGATCTGTCTGGACACGGCGCATGCGTTCGCCGCCGGGTATGATCTGGCAACCGAAGCGGGTCTTGCCGAAACGCTCGTGCAGTTGCAAGCGACCGTGGGCCTGGAGCGCGTGCGCGTCCTTCACCTCAACGATACGCGGATACCCTGCGGAGGGCGCGTGGATCGGCATTGGCATATCGGCGAGGGAAATCTCGGCGCGGAAGCATTCCGTCGGATCCTCGCGGGCGCCGCTTTCCGGGGATGCCCGCTCATCCTTGAAACGCCGAGGAAGACAGTGGAGGACGATCGTCGGAATCTCGCGCGCGTCCGCGCCTGGGTTGCTCCCACTGGGTGAATGTGCTACTCTAGCACGCGAATCCAAGAGCGGGTGAGGAAGGTGCGAGCACGGTGAGCGCTCAGGTTGATGGGATCACGTGAGGCGCAAAGCCGCACATGGCGATCACGCATCTCCCCTTCGGCATCAGATGGAAGACCTCTCTTCGTGCCGAGGAGGTGCGCTCTCGTTCTTCGTGGGGCGATTGGGATGAAACGCTATCGCCTCTCTGAGCGGAGCCTTTAGCATGACGATAAAGAAGGGGGAAGGCGTATGAGGAAACGGATCTTCAATGGACTCCTCGCTGGGATTGGGATCCTGGTCCTGACGATGGGGACCTTGGGGGCGCCGTGGGCGCAGCAGTCGTCCTCATCGTCGGGGCAGCCGGAGACGACTCGACCTCAAGTCGTCCTGGAACGCGCGAAACCACTTCGCGTGCCGCGCGTAGGCGTGAATCCGAATCAGCTCCTGTATCTCTCCCTCCATGATGCGATCCTGAAGGCGTTGGAGAACAACAATCAGATTCAGATCGAGCGCATGAGCGTACACTCGAGCGATCGGAACCTTCTGGCAGCGCGCGGCGCTTACGATATTCTCTTCGGTTTCGACACCACGGGCACGACGGCGACGCGGCCCAGCACCAGCTCCTTCACCACCGGCGCAGATAATCCGGCCTTCACCAATCGGCAGCTCACCTACAACCTGTCGGTGCAGCAACTGCTGCCGACCGGCGGGAGCTGGCGCTTTCAGATCCAGAACACGCGACAGACGACCGATCAGGTCTTCGTCTCGCGCTTCTTGGGTATCGAGAGCCGCGATTCGGCCGTCGCGTTCAACCCTTCGTTTGTGAGCACCGTGCAGTTCGAGTTGCGCCAGCCATTGTTCCGAAGCTTCCGCATGGATCAAACGCGGCGGCAGATCGAGATCGCGAAGCGAGCGCTCGATCTCTCCGACAGTCAATTCCGGCAACGCGTGATCGAGATCATCACGCAAGTGCAGAACGCCTATTGGGACCTCATCTTCGCCCTCCGCAATGTGGAGATCGCCGAGCAGTCGCTTGAGCTGGCGAAGGCGAACTTGGAGAACAATCGGCGGCAGGTTCAGGCCGGGACGCTCGCGCCCATCGAATTGGCGCAGTCGGAGGCTGAGGTCCAGCGCCGGACGCAGGAGGTGACGGCGGCCATCGGGCAGGTCACCGTCGCCGAGAATGCGCTCAAGAACTTGATCCTCGGCGATCCGAACTCGCCGGAATGGTCGGCGAACATCGTCCCGACCGAGAGCATCGACTTTCTGCCGCCGGCCGTGGACTTCGAGAGTGCGCTGCGGATGGCGCTCCAGAATCGTCCGGAGCTGGAGCAGTTGCGCTTTCGAAGGGCGCAAAACGAGATTGATCTGAAGTACTTCCGGAACCAAATGCGCCCGCAGATCGATCTCGTGGCGACGTATGGGAGTTCGGGCTTGGCGGGGACGCCGACAATGGTGACGCGTATTAAGCTGGACGAGGATGGGAATCCGATCACGGATCCGGATACGGGGGAGCCCGTCCTGGAGCGCGTCCCGCGCGATGTGTCACCGCGCTTCATCGGCGGGGCGGCCAAAGCCCTGCGCACGGCGTTCTCGAACGATTTTCGCTCTTACAGCTTCGGCCTCTCATTCAGCTTCCCCTTGCGGAATCGAACGGCCGAGGGGAACTTCGGCGCGGCGCTGGCGCAACGGCGCAGCCTCGATTTTCAAGAGCGGCAGTTGATCCAACAGATCAGCGTCGAAGTTCGGAACGCGCTGCAACAGGTGGAGGTCGCGCGCCAGAATATCGAAGCCGCGCGCGCCGAGCGGATCGCGCGCGAGCGTCAGCTGGAGGGCGAGCAGAAGAAGTTTGAGGCCGGGCTCTCGACGACCTTCTTCGTCCTGCAGTTCCAGAACTTCCTGGCCGCCGCGCGGGCGCAGGAATTGCAAGCGCTGGTCAACTACAACAAAGCGATCGCCAACCTCCAGCGCGTGATGTCCACGACGCTGGACGCATACAATATCAGGATCTCCGCGCAGTCCGGCAGGTGAGGGCTCTCGGAGGCCTCGTCGCCCGAGATGGGGCCTCTCACTTGCGCATCCCCCGCGCGGGAGTCGGGGAGGGCTTCCCCACCTGTGTATGAAGATCTCAGCCACGCTCATCGCCGGCAATGAAGAGGATCGGATCGGCGACGCACTGGCGTCCGTCACGTGGGCGGATGAGATCATCGTCGTCGTGGATGCCCGCAGCACGGATCGCACGGCGGAGATCGCTCGACAGTACACGGACCGCGTCTTCGTGCGTCCTTGGTCCGGCTATGCCGCGCAGAAGCGATTCGCCGACGCACAAGCTACACACGAATGGATCTTCTCTCTCGATGCCGACGAGCGCGTCTCGCCCGAATTGCGGTGCTCGATCGAGCGCCTGAAGCGCGAAGGGCCGCGACATGAGGGCTATCGCGTCGCGCGCCGCGCCTGGTATCTCGGACGGTGGATTCGGCACAGCGGCTGGTACCCGGATTATCAGCTTCGCCTCTATCGCCGCGATCGGGCTCGATGGGTCGGCGACTACGTCCATGAATCCGTGCACGTGGAAGGGAGCGTGGGAACGCTCGAGGGAGATCTCTGGCACATGACGCGGCGCAGCTTGAGCGAGCATCACGAGGTCCTGAATCGTTACACGACGCTCGCGGCCGAAGAAGCCTTCGCTCACGGGAAGCGTGCCGGGTGGTTCGCCTTGTGCGTGCGACCGCTGCTGGCCTTCCTGAGAAGTTATGTGCTCCGGCAGGGCTTTCGCGATGGAATTCCCGGGCTGGTGATCTCGGGCTTTGCCGCCTACTATGTCTTCCTCAAGAATGCCAAGCTCTGGGAGCGCGCGCGCTTCCCCAAGGGATGGGGGCATCCACTTGCAACAGAATAGCTCATGCGGTCACGCCCAAGAACTCCAAGACGGCGCGATTGAAAGCGTCGGCCTGCTCGATGAAGACGGCGTGTCCGGCCCCTTCGACGATGTGCAGTCGGGCATTAGGGATTCGTGCGGCGAGATTCTGCGAATTCTCCGGCGGGATCAAGAGGTCCGCATCTCCGGTGATGACGAGCGTCGGCGCTTGGAGAGCGGGGACGCGGTCTTCGACATCGAATGCCATCACCGCTTGAATCTGCGCGAGGAACGTTGGCTCGGAGACCGGGTGTGCGAGCCGGCGTCGCACGAGGTCTTCGACTTCATCGGGATGCTCCGCCAGGAATCGCGGCGTGACGGCGATGGGCAGGCCAGCGCGCACGCGCTCCTCGGTGTTCAACCCCTCCGGGGAGAGGAACGCGTGAACGATCTCCGGGGAAGCGGGGATATGGTTTGGTCCTCCGAAGCTCGTGCACACGAGGACGAGCCGCTCGACGAGCGCCGGATACATCAGGGCCAGCTCCTGCGCGATAAATCCCCCCATTGAGGCGCCCAAAATGTGTGCCCGTTTGATCCCGAGCGCTCCAAGCAGTGCCGCGGCATCCTCGGCGAGCGTGCGCATTGTGAAGGGGGCCTCGCCCAATTCCGAGGCCCCGATCCCTCGGTTGTCGAAGACGATCGTGTGGAAGTGGGGGGAGAAGGCCGGGATCTGCTTGTACCAGATCCAGCTCCCTACGCCGAGCCCAGCGATGAGCAGCAGCGGCGCGCCGGTCCCGTGCGTCTCGTAGTAGAGCCGAACGCCGTTGGCCAGAACCGTCGGCACCGCGCTACATCAGCTCTGCGAGCAACTCCTCAAAGATGGCGCGCTCCGGTCTCAAGGGGTGGCGCACTAGCGGCCCTCTTCGCAAGGCCGGTTCGCTGTCCTCGTAGATCGGATGCGCGTCTTTGTAGAAGAGGCCAATGGGGATGCGGTCGCCCCACTCGAAGGATTTCTGCAGCGCGGCCATGGCGTCAGACGGATCGTATCCGACCTCTTCCTCGAGCTTATAGATGCGCTGCTTGAACCACGGGTAGGTGTTGACCTTGTTGTAGGTCACACACGGGCTGAAGACGTCTATGAGCGCGAATCCGCGGTGTGCGATCCCTCCGGCGATCAACTGCGCCAGATGCTCGGGCTCTCCCGAGAAGCCGCGCGCGACATAGGTCGCTCCGGAGACGAGCGCCAACGCAATGGGATTGATCGGCGGCTCCGCGTTCCCGCGCGGCGTGGATTTCGTCCGCACGTCCTTCATCGTCGTCGGCGACGCTTGCCCCGTGGTGAGGCCGTAGATCTGGTTGTTCATCACGACGTAGGTGATGTCAATGTTCCGGCGCATGGCGTGAATGAAATGTCCGATACCGATGCCGTACCCATCCCCGTCGCCTCCGGTGACGACGACGTGCAGATCGTGATTGGCGAGCTTGATCCCCTGGGCCACGGCGACGGCGCGTCCATGAAGGCTGTGAACGCCATAGGCGTGAATGAAACCCGGCAGGTTCGAGGAGCAGCCGATACCGGAGACGACCACCAGGTCCTTCGGCTTGATGCCGAGCTTTCCGGCCGCCACCTTCACGGCTTTCAGAACGCCGAAGTCCCCGCAACCCGGGCACCAATCGGGATCAACCGGTCCCGCATACGTCTCGATCGGAAGCTCAATGACGGTCGCCATACGCTCTCCTCTCCTTCAAGATGCCGATTCCTCCCAGCGATAGGTCGAACCGGTCTCGACGCCGATGAGCAATCGCCCGCGCCTCTGTCCCGTCTCGCGCGAGATGATCTCCACGCTCCAGAGGGGTTCCTCGAATCCATCGCGCTCGAGGCGGGAGACGCGCCCAGGCCGCGCATCGTCATCAAGATGGGTGCGGATGTAGTGATTGGCGATCTCGCACGCTTCGTCTTCAGCGACGTCGAGCGTGCGCGGCTTCCCCTGGAGGATCGCCTTCACCGACTCGACGATCTGATGGGGCTCAAACGGCTCGCCGTCGTATTTGCGAATGAGCGCGTCCACGGAGATGCCCGTCTCCGCCCTCAGGTAGCGCGCGAATTGTCCGCTGTAATTCGCCTCGACGCCCACTATCTTCCGGCAGCGTCGCAGGATCTCGGTCACTTCGCGCGCGTGGAAGGGGAAGAGGTACTTGATGTGCAAGTGATTGGCCCGAATCCCCTCCCGGGCGAGTTTCTCGGCGGCCTCTTGAATGACGCCTTTGGTCGAGCCCCAGCCGATCAGCGTCACGTCGGCGTCCTCCGGCCCTTCCAGTACAGGCGGCGGAAGCTCGCGGAGGACGGCTTCGAGCTTGCGCATCCGCTTCTCATGAATCTTGCGTCGCACCGGGGGGGAAGTGAAGATGTCGCTGATCAAGATCCCCTCCTCATCGTGATCGTCCGTGGCGGCGACATGAACGGCGCCTTCGGTTCCCGGAAGCGCGCGGGGGGAGACACCCGAGCGCGTGAACACGTAGCGCTTGTATCTTCCCTGAGATTCATCCCATTCGGTCACCAGCTCTCCTCGCTCGATGGGGACATCGTAGCGCAGAGCTTCGGGCTCGATCGTCTCCGGATGCTCGCTGAGCAGCAGATCGCTCATGATGATCACGGGCAGTTGATACTTCTCGGCGAGATTGAACGCTTCGACGACCGTCGCGAAGCAATCCGCCACATCTCCCGGAGCGATGATGACTCGTGGATAATCCCCTTGCGAAGCGCCGAAGACCTGATTGAGGTCACCTTGCTCGGTCTTCGTCGGCAAGCCCGTTGAAGGCCCTCCGCGCTGCACCTCAATGACGACCAGAGGCGCTTCGATCATCCCGGCCTGTCCGATCGCCTCCGTCATCAGGGCGAACCCGCCGCCCGATGTCCCGCACATAGCCCGGACGCCCGCATATCCGGCCCCGATCGCCATATTCACAACGGCTAACTCATCCTCGCACTGCTTGACGACGATGCCGCATCGCTCGGCGTGAGCGGCCATCCAGTGCAAGATCGAGGAGGCCGGCGTCATCGGATAAGCCGAATAGAACTTGCATCCGGCCATCACGGCCCCGATGGCGAAAGCCTCGTTCCCCGTGATGAAGGGCCGACGTATGTGAGTGAACGTCCATGTGTAGCCGAGCGGGACGAAATGCTCCCTGGCATAGTCATATCCCGCCCGCGCGATGGCGACGTTCTGATCAATGACGGCCTGTCCTTTGTGCTTGAACGTATCGGTGAGCACGCTCGCCGCCGTCTCGAAATCCAATCCGATCAGAAAGAGCAGGGCACCGAGCGCTACCGTGTTTTGCATGACCGGTGGGATCTTTCCGAGCGGCTTCGTGATCGCGGAGACCGGCAGCGGGACCGGCAACACGTTATTCCGCAAAAGCGTCGGATCGAGCTTCAACTTGTCGGAGTTGTAGATGACCGCCCCACCGGGTTCGACCTCGCGGGCATGGCGCTCGATCGAATCCTGATTCAGGGCGATGAGGACGTTCAGGTGGTCTCCGTGAGAGGTCACCCTCTTCTCCCCAATTCGAACGCGCAGCCAAATGTGCCCACCGCGAATGACGGATTGGTAGCTGTTGTAGGCGTAGACGTACAGGCCGAGTCGAGCGGCCGTCTTAGCCAAGGTATCCCCCGTCTTATCCAGGCCATCGCCGGCCGCTCCACCAATGCCGACGGTGACTTCTCGCATGGTATCCTCTCCTTGTTCAAGGATGATGAGAACAGAGGGGGCGATGGCTTGTGCGATCCTCCCATCGCCGGGATACGGTCTTGTTCCCCTCACCTCGCTTCACGATTAAGCTACAATGATAGGCCATTCCTCTCTGAGCGTCAAGCAGAGGCTTGCCCTCTCATCCGGCCCGCCGGGCACCCTGAGGAGGGGGCCAGATCGTGCTATACTGACACGTATGGCGCCGTGGGGCATCTACGTGCACATTCCGGTCTGCCCGTATAAATGCGCGTATTGCGACTTCGACTCCGGCGTCTATCCGGAGCCGATGGTCTCCGCCTATCTCGCCGCTTTGCGGGAAGAGATCGCGCGAACGAGTGCCGTCCTCAGCCCCGACGATCTCGTGGCGGATACGATCTACATCGGCGGCGGGACGCCCTCTCTGCTTGATCCGGAAACACTCGGAGATCTCCTTCGGACTATTCGCCATCATTTCGTCATCCGACCGGAGGCGGAGATCACGCTCGAGGCGAATCCGGGGACGATCACGGTGGAGAAGGCGCGAGCGCTCCGTCAGCTCGGCGTGAATCGCGTGAGCCTTGGAGCGCAGACCTTCTCCGAACGCGACCTGCGCGTGCTCGGGCGTCGTCATACGGTGGAGCAGATTGGGGAATCCGTGGCTCTCCTGCGGGAGGCTGGTGTGGAGAACGTGAACCTGGACCTGCTCATTGGGATCCCCGGTCAAAGCCTGGGGAGTTGGGAGCAGGCGATGGATCGCGCCTTCTCGCTGCGGCCGACGCATCTTTCGGTCTACATGCTGGAGGTTCATGAGGGGACGCCGCTGGCGGCTCAATTGGTGCGCGGCGTCCTTGTCGAACCGGACGAGGCGCTCACCGTTCAAATGTACGATCGGTTTCTTGAGCGGGCCGAAGCCGAGGGATATGAGCACTATGAGATCTCGAACTTCTCCCATCCGGGATTCGCCTCTCGGCACAATCTCAAGTATTGGTCCGACGAACCGTACCTCGGCTTCGGCTGCAGCGCGCATTCGTATGATTTCCGAGAGCGGCGATGGAATCTGGCGACGCCGTGGGCCTATGTGGAAGCGATGCGCGAGCGGGGGGAAGCCGTCGCGGGCCGAATCCCCATGACCGAGCAGCGGCGGATCGAAGACGCGCTCATGCTCGGGCTGCGCCGACGTTCGGGGGTGGATCTCCGCGCCTTTCGAGATCGTTATGGCGTGGACGTCCTCGACCGCTACGGTGATCAGCTCGCGTCGCTGTGCGAGGCCGGGCTTGTGGAGATCGGTGGAGGCATCCTGCGTCTCACGCGCAAAGGCTTGGTCTTGGCCAACGAGGTGTTTGCCGTCTTCGTCTGAGGTCGGGTACATTTACCCTCTCGCGAAGGCCTGGGGAGGGGAAGATGCGGCTCATTGATCTTCGCAGCGACACCGTGACGCGGCCGACGCCGGAGATGCGCGAGGCGATGGCCCGTGCCGAGGTCGGCGACGATGTTTATCTGGAAGATCCGACGGTGAATCGGTTGCAGGAGCGCGCGGCCGAGATCTTTCGGAAAGAGGCGGCGCTCTTCGTCCCCTCGGGGACGATGGGGAACCAGATTTGCGTGAAAGTGCAGACGCGGCCAGGACAGGAGGTGATCCTCGAGGAGAAGAGCCACATTTACAACTTCGAGATGGCCGCGATGGCTGTGATCTCGGGGACGCTCCCGCGCGTCGTGCGGGGGCGCGATGGGCTGCTGGACTGGCCGACGATCGAAGCGGCGCTGAGCCCGGCGGTCTATTATCGCGCGCCGACGGGACTGATTTGTCTGGAGAACACGCACAATCTGGCGGGGGGGACGGTCCTACCCGTAGAGACGGCGCGCGAGATCTGCGCGCGCGCCCATGAGCGCGGCGTGCCCGTGCATCTGGATGGAGCGCGCTTGTTCAATGCCGCCATCGCATGTGGGCGATCGGTCGCAGAGCTGGCGGAGCCTTTCGATTCCGTGATGGTGTGCCTCTCGAAGGGGCTCGGCGCTCCCGTCGGCTCGCTCATCCTCGGCTCGCGCGCATTCATCCAGGAGGCGCGCGCCGTGCGCAAGATGCTCGGCGGAGGGATGCGGCAGGTGGGCGTGCTCGCCGCCGCCGGATTGATCGCCTTGGAGGAGATGCCCGCGCGCCTCATCGAGGATCACGAGAACGCGCGCCTGCTCGCCCGTGGGTTGGCCGAGCTCCCTGGGCTCGTGCTCGATCCCGAGAAGGTCCAGACGAACATCGTCATCGTGGACGTCGCGGGGACCGGATGGACGGCAGCCGAGTTCGCCGAGCGACTTCGGGCGCGAGGAGTTTTCGTAGGGAGCCTCAACGCGACGACCGTCCGCTTCGTGACGCATTATGAGGTCAGCCGCGACGATTGCCTGACGGCGCTCCGCCTCATTCGCGATGTCCTTCAGGAAGCTCCGGGAGCGAGCGCGTAGGGCTCCAATGCCGCGCAGGGGGATCATCACCATCGATGGACCGGCCGGATCGGGAAAGAGCACGGTAGGACGGCTCTTGGCCCAACGGCTCGGCTACCTCTACATGGACACGGGCGCGATGTATCGCGCGCTCGCGTGGAAAGCCCTCCACATGGGGATCGCCTTGGAGGATTCGGAGGCGCTCACGCGCTTGGCCGAGGTCTCGCGTATCACGCTCTCCGGAGATCCCGACCATGTGCGCGTCGCCATTGATGGTCGCGACGTGACCGAGGCGATCCGCTCCCCAGAGATCAGCCGCGCCGCTTCCCTCATCGCGACGATCGAAGGCGTTCGTCGAGCGATCGTCGCCGCGCAGCGCGAGATGGGGCGAGATGGCGGCGTCGTGCTCGAAGGTCGAGATACGGGGACGGTCGTCTTCCCCGATGCCGACGTGAAATTCTTCTTAGACGCGCGCCCCGAGGTGCGCGCTCGACGGCGACTGGAGCAAGAGCGCGCGCAGGGCCGTGACGTCTCTTTCGAGGAGACGTTGCGGGAGACGCTCGAGCGCGATCATCGAGATCAAGAGCGCTCGGCTTCCCCCCTCCGGCGGGCGGAGGAGGCCATCTACCTCGATTCCTCCGAGATGAGCATCGAGCAGGTCGTCGAATATATGCTGGAGATCATCCGGCAGCGGCTGTCTGAGGAGACGTCATCTCGTTCCGTTCACTCGTGAGGGGCGCGCTCGCACCTCCGATCGAAAAGGCCCACCTTCGGGAGGAAGCGTCCGACCGATCGCGCATATGCTCGATACGCTTCACCATAATGCGCAGAGAGGAGGCGTTCTTCAGCGTGCGCCCGCCATGCGTTTCCGATTACGGCGGCGATGGCGCTCAGGAGGAAGAACGCACAGGGGACCAGCAGGAAGGTTCCCACATACAGCGCATGCACTCCCGTGTAGAGAGGGTGTCGGACGACGCGATACGGTCCATGCCGGATGAGGCGATGCTCGGCGATGATGCGAGGGAGCAGGCCGAAGGAAGAACCCAGAGAGAGCGTGGCCCATATGACCAGTCCGTGACCGCTGACGAGAAGCCCAAGCCCCACGCGGGGGAAGAAAAGTTTCGGAGAGAGCACTTGAAAAAGCAGCGACGTGGGATTCACCGCATAGCTGAGGGAACCGAGAAACCATCCGGCATAGCCAAGGAGCGAGAGCGCGAGTCCGAGGCGGGGAACGGCCGTCGAAGCGATGATCGCCTTCGACCATCCCCGCTGCGTCCGTCGGAGACGGCGCCACGTGGTGAACCAGAAGAGAGCATGCGCGCCCGCGCTCACGGCGAGGATCGCTCGGATCATGGGCGCTCCTCAGAAGGGAGAGGAACGCGCCCCGCGCGCTGGTGCGACGAGGCCGAGCGCGCGGGGTCGGGTCTCGCTCACGAGCATCCGGTCGTCTCGCCACAGTTGAAGCAACGGTAACACGAGCCGTTGCGCACCATGATGGTCCCGCAGTCCGGGCACACGGGAGCATCGGCTTGGGTGATGTAGGTGTCGTGCGCGATGAGGGCTCTTTGTCGCTCCTCGGCGGTCGGGGGCCGTTCCGCTTCGGCGACGAGCCGCGCGCGCACTTGTGGCGTCAGCACGCCCAGCTGCGCTTGCGTCTCCGCATCCAGGAACTGCGAGGCGAGCCAACGGAAGATGTAGTCCACGAGCGACTTCGCCACGCGAATCTCCGGATTGGTCGTCACCCCCGAGGGTTCAAACCGCATGTGGCTGAACTTCCGCACGAGGACTTCCAGAGGAACGCCGTACTGCAGGGCGATGGAGATCGCCGTCGCGAAGGCATCCATCAGGCCGGAGATCGTGCTCCCCTCCTTGGCGACGGTGACGAAGATCTCTCCGGGACTGCCGTCCTCATACATGCCCACGGTGATGTAGCCATCGTGGACCGACCCATCTTGCGTCGTGATCGTGAAATGATGCGTGATCGCCCGACGGGTATCGGGCAATCGGCGCCGGATCGGACGATGCGACGCTCCGGAAGCTGTCGTCTCCGCGACCTTTCTCTCATCGGCGGGTGATCGAGCGCTCTCTTTCTCACCCGTCGAGAGCGGCTGCGTGCGCTTGGACCCATCGCGGTAAATGGCGATGGCCTTGAGCCCCATCCTCCAGGCGTCAATGAAGAGCTGCTCGATCTCCTCGACCGTGATGTCGTGCGGGAGATTGCACGTCTTACTGATGGCGCCACTCAGGAAGGGTTGCACGGCGGCCATCATCCGCACATGCCCCATATAATGAATCGAGCGCCGACCATTGGCCGGACGAAAGGCGCAATCGAAGACCGGCTCATGCCCCTCCTTGAGATGCGGGGCGCCCTCGATCGTCCCGCGCTCTTCGAGATACGCCATGATCTCGCGGATCTGTCCTTCCTCGTAGCCCAATTGACGAAGGGCGCGTGGGACCGTTTGATTGACGATCTTGATGACGCCGCCGCCGACGAGCCTCTTGTACTTGACCAGAGCGATGTCGGGCTCGATCCCCGTCGTATCGCAGTCCATCATGAACGAGATCGTTCCTGTCGGAGCGAGCACCGTCACCTGCGCGTTGCGATACCCATAGAGCTCGCCCAGGCGGAGGGCTTCTTCCCAGACCTCGTGAGCCGCTCCCAGGAGTTCGGGGGGGACCAGCCGCGCGTCAATGCGGGCCAGGCTGTCGCGGTGCTTGCGAATGACGCGCAGCATGGGATCGCGATTGAGCGCGAAACCGGCGAAGGGGCCCATGCGCTCGGCGATCCGCGCCGAGGTCAGATAGGCCTGTCCGGTCATCAGGGCCGTGATCGCCGCCGCATACGCCCGCCCTTCCTCGGAATCGTACGGGAGACCGTGCGACATGAGCAGAGCGCCGAGATTAGCATAGCCCAGGCCCAATTGCCGAAAGGCGACGGCATTGTGCGCGATCTTCGGCGTCGGATAGCTCGAATTCCCGACGATGATCTCCTGGGCCAGGATCATGACCGAAACAGCATGTCGAAATGCCGCGATATCGAACTCGCCATCAGGGCGGAGGAACCTCATCAGGTTGAGCGAGGCTAAGTTACAGGCGCTGTCGTCCAAGTGCATATACTCGGAGCACGGGTTACTGGCATGGATTCGCCCACTGTTTGGACAGGTATGCCAGGCATTGATCGTCGTATCGAACTGTATCCCCGGATCGCCGCACTCCCATGCCGCTTGCGCGATCTGGCGCAGGATCTCTCGTGCCCGCAGCACCTCCACGACTTCCCCGGTCGTGACGGCACGTAACGGCCATTCTCGATCCTCGAGCACCGCGCGCATGAACTCGTCTGTGACGCGGACGGAGTTATTGGCGTTCTGATACTGGATCGAGATCCAACCTTCGGAATCGAGGGAGGACATGTCGTATCCGGCTTCGGCGAGCGCGTAGGCTTTCCGCTCCTCCTTCGCCTTGCACCAGATGAATTCGAGGATGTCGGGGTGATCCACATTGAGCACGACCATCTTGGCCGCGCGCCGCGTCTTCCCGCCGCTTTTGATCGTCCCGGCAATGGCATCCGCACCGCGCATGAAGGAGACAGGGCCTGATGCCCTCCCCCCTTTGGAGAGGTATTCCTTCGAGGAGCGGAGCTTCGAGAGGTTGATCCCCGATCCCGATCCACCTTGGAAGATCTTGCCCTCGGTCTTGTACCACTCCAAGATCGAATCCATGCTGTCCTCAATGGAGAGGATGAAGCAGGCCGAACATTGCGGATGGGGCTCGACGCCGACGTTGAACCACACAGGGCTATTGAACGAGGCCATCTGGTGCAGCAGGAGATAGGTCAGCTCAGCGCGGAAGGTCTCGGCAGCTTCGGGAGAGGCGAAATAGCTGCCTCTGATCCCCCACTCGGTGAGCGTGTTGACGACGCGCCCGATCAATTGGCGCACACTGGACTCTCGCTCAGGAGAGCCGAGCCGTCCGCGAAAATATTTCTGCGCCACGATGTCGGTCGCCAACTGCGACCAGAAGGCCGGGAATTCCACATCCGTTTGCTCAAAGACGACCGAGCCATCGCTGCCGAGAATGCGCGCCGTTCGTCGCTCCCACGGAATTTCGTCAAAAGGATGTATGCCCGGACGCGTGAAGAATCGTTGGATTAGGACAGTATCGCCGAAGGACACAGGGCCGATCTCTTCCCGCTTCTGCATAGGTCACCCTCCTCACGTTGAGCGTATCTTCGCGCCGCGGCCACCTAGCGCGCCCAAGGGCCCCCTCACCCCTAACGACGGGGCCTTCGCGGGGAAAAATCCCCCTCTTTTCGCGCGCTCTCACTTTGACTGCGGCGACGCCGGTCGAACCGCTCACCAGCGTGACGGCCCCTAGTGTATGCACAATATGCTGGCTTGTCAAGAGAAAAGATCACAAGATATTGTGGTCTCGGCTAAGCGGCGCCGTCTCAAGGACATGCCCTCTTTGACCGGCGCATCGGCGTGAGGGCCCTGGACCGGCTTTACCGGGACTGGGGGGATCTGTCAGACTCAACCTTCACGTGTCTGGAGCCTCGGGGATGATGTGGCGGCTCTACGCGGCGGCGTTCGAGCTGTTGGAGCGCGCGTCCCCCACAGGGGGGCGCGCGCCGCAGGTCACGCGCGGATGGACACGGGGCGAGCTGCTGCGGCAGCTCTCCGCGAACTTCCCCATGGCTCGAAAGTGCGGGATCGTCCGCCTCGTGCAGGAATTGGTGGCACCGGGCGTGCTCCATCGGCGGGGATGGCGGTGCGTTCACGCCCCACGCGTCGCCTTCGTGGTCGGGCGCTTGATGCGGACCCCTGAGACGGTCATGCAGCACTTCACGGAGCGCAACGTGCCGATGATCTGTCGCGTGCCCGAGCCTTTGGAGGAAGGACGCAGGGCGGAATTCCTCGCTTTGGTGAGAGCGCTGGAGTTCTCGATCTCGCGCCATGGTCTTCGCGAAGTGCGGGATTTCCCGCAGCTCGTCCATCAATTCGCCGGTCGGCGTGAGGGCGGTGTCCTCTCGCTCCTGCTCTTGCGCTCGTTCCGACCAGCCGTCTACGCAACGGTGAATTTGGTGGATTTCACCATGGTGGGTATGCCGGAACCGAGAAGGCGAAGGTCCTCATGAACCGAAGACGAGGATGCGCCATATCGAAAGGTTCGGCGATCGCTGCCGATGGGCGGGCGTCGCGCGCTCGAAAACCATCGCGAGAGCATCGGGCATCTCCTTCTTCGTGGAAGGGTTCTGCCCTTCGGGACTTCGCCATTCGATGGCTCCCCGCGCTGTTATGGACGAGTCTGGTGTTGGGCTTCTCGTCGCAAACATTCGCGGCGACGCAGACGTCGCGCCTGTTGTTGCCGCTGTTACGCTGGATGTTCCCTGCAGCTGATCCCGAGCTGCTCGATGCGCTGCACTTGGGGATTCGCAAACTCGCTCACGTGGTCGAGTACGCGATCCTGGCGGTGCTCTTCATCCGCGCCTGGAGCGGACGATTGGGCATCGCAGGTGCTCGCGATGTCAGGCGCGCGCTTCTGCTGGTCGCCGTCGTGGCCGCTGTGGATGAATATCGGCAGAGCCTCTTGACGGCGCGGACCGGTTCACTCCGCGATTGGGGGATCGATCTCGGGGGGGCGCTCTTGGCCGTTCTCGTCCTGTGGATATGGAAGCGAGCGACCGGGACTCCGCATGGTGGAAGGAGCGCTCGGAATTGACCTATAATGAAGCCGTAATGATCGGGAGAGGAGCGAGCGCCCCGAACGGCACCAGAGGCCTTGCGGGAAGGGCATCGTGCCAGGCGCGCGTCGCGCTGGTGCTGAGCGATGGGTCTTCAAGAGGGGGACGATGACGCTCGAGTTGCGCGAGATCAATGAGCTGCAGACGGACAAATGGGTCCGGGATTCGACGCGGCGTCAGATCCTCGATCTGCTCAAGCGGCGCGGCCGCGCGACGGTCGAGGAGATGGCGGCGGCGTTGAACATCACGCCAATGGGCGTGCGACGCCATTTGCTGGCCTTGGAGAACGCCGACTTGGTGCGGATCGAGATTGAGCGTCGCCCGATGGGGCGTCCGACCCACGTGTATAAGCTCACGGAAGAGGCGGAGGCACTCTTCCCGAAGGGGTATCATCAGCTCGTCCTGAATCTGCTCGAATGCCTCGCGGCCGAGGAAGGGATGGGGCGTGTTGACGAGCTGTTCGAGCACCGCAAGGAACGACTGATCGCTACGTATGCGCCGCGCCTTGAGGGGAAGACGCTCGAAGAGCGTGTGGCCGAGATCGCGCGCATCATGAGCGAGAACGGTTACATGGCGCGATGGCAGAAGACGGAACGAGGATATGTGCTCACCGAGCACAACTGCGCCCTGTATCACGTCGCGCGCGTCTATCCGCAGCCGTGTCAGACGGAGTTGGCCTTCATTCGGGAATTGCTCGGCGTCGAAGTGACGCGCATCAATCACATCGCCAGTGGGGGGACCTGTTGCTCGTACGTCATCCACGAGTCGGCTCCGATCTCCTTGCGTCGGAGGGCGATGCCTCCGGAGAGCGCGCGTCAGCCCGAGGCGTCCGAGACTCGCCGGCGTCGAGCCGCCTCTTCTAAAGCGAAACGTCGTTCCCGGTGAGCAGCGTGATGACCTGATGGCGCGCGCGTTCGGCGATGGTATCCCAGCTATAGTCGCATCTGGCGCGCTCGTATCCGCTGCGGGCCAAACGGTGACGTTCCGCCGCATCGCGCAACAGATGGATGACGGCATGCGCGAACTCGTTCGGGGCATCGGCGATCCACACCTCTTCGCCGGGCCTGGTATGAATCCCCTCGGCTCCTTTGCTCGTGGAGACGACGGCGATCCCATGAGCCCACGCATCGAGGATCTTCATCCGCGTCCCCCCTCCATATAGCAGGGGGACGACCATGAGCGCCCATTGTCGAAGGTATGGGGTGATGTCTGAGACCTCCCCGACCACGAACAGATGGGCATCGGTGCGCGCGCGCCGTAACAGCCAGGCGCTCGGTCGCCCGATGACCATCAGGCGCGCATCCGGCACGGCCGCTCGAATCGCGGGCCAGATGCGATCCAAGAAGAACCGCATCCCACTCTCATTCGGGGGATAGTCCAAGGAGCCGAGGAAGCCGATGATCGGAGGTCCGGTCACGTTCGCGGAGAGGGCTTCTCTCGGGAGGGGGATCGTCCCATTCGGGATCACCCGAACGCGCGCCGATGGCGCGAGGGCGCGAGCGCGCTCGGCATCGGTTTCGGAGACGACCCAGACGAGATCGGCGAGCCGCAGATACGTCCGCTCCTGCTCGAGCGCCGATCGCCAGAAGCGATAAGCCGCCAGCTTGTGCCAGAACTTCGGCGGATGCTCGTAATACTGGCGCCAGAGATCGGATTCGATGTTGTGGCAGTCGAGGATGATCCGAGCCTGCGGCTGCACGTCCCGCACAAGTGAGATATAATGCGCGATCCAAGAATGTTCGAGGACGACGAGGTCGTATGTCTCATGGTGGAGGCGGCGCCACAGGGTCTCGCACACGGAGGATTCGGAGAAGCGATCAATCAATGGGTTGATCCCTCGCGCGGCGCGTCGGAGATTCCGAATGAGGAAGGGGAGGAGTCGTCGCGAGTGCTCGGGCAGGCGAATGATGTCCACGCGTCGGCATATCGCGTGCAAGAGTTGCGGCGTTTCGGCCTCCGGATGCTCGGAGAAGGTGATGAGATCCACCGTTCCGAGGCGAGCGAGGGCATCGAGCAGATGAAACGTCCGCTTCTTCCCCCCGCTGGTCGGCGGAGCGGGGAATTCTGGCGAGATCAGGGCGAGGCGGATGGCATCGCTTCCCATCTTTCGCTCGTCACTGCAAAGGTGCGCACTCGGTCACTGCGTGCGGAGGAGCTCCTCGACCTCCGCGAGCGTCGGCAGACCGCCGCGAGCGCCCACGCCCCGACAGTTCAACCCCGCGACGGCGTTGGCGAAGCGCAGCGTCTCGGTGACGCTCATGCCCTTCAAGAGCCCGTAGATGAAGCCGCCGCGAAAGGCGTCGCCCGCACCCGTCGTATCTCGACACGGGACGCGAAAGGCTGGCGAGTGGATGAAGACGCCGTGATAATAGGCGATGGCGCCTTGATCGCCGAGCGTGATGGCCACGAAGTGATTTTTGTACCATCGCTTGAGCGCGCGCAGGGCTTCTTCCGGTTCGGTGATCCCCAGGAACTGCTTCGGAAATTCGGCTGACGTGATGAGATAATCCACAAGCGGCAACAAGTCCTCGACGCCCGGGTAGAAGGTGTCCAGGTCAATGACGACGGGGATGCCGTCCGCGCGCGCCCACCGAGCGGCTTGAACGGCAGCGGCGACATCGTGGCCATCCAGATGAAGGATGCGCCCTGCGGTGATCGCCTCGCGACTCAATTCTTCCGGGCGCATGACTAAGCGGGGATCGCGCCCCCAGATGATCGTCCGTTCGCCGCTCCGTTCATCAATGAGGATGAAGGCGAGCTGGCTCGTGGCGCCCGGGACGATCTTCACCTGAGAGTGCTCCACGCCAGCCTCGGCGAGCGACTGCAGTTGCAGCCGTCCGAACTCATCATCGCCGACCTTCCCGATGTAGCGCGTGCGGCAACCCAACCGCGCCAAGGCGACCATCGCCGTGGCCACTTGCCCACCCGGGCGCACGACGTGCTCGCGGAGTTGCACCTTCGTGTTGAACGCCGGATATTGTGGGACGGTGATCAAATAATCCACCGCGTTCAGACCGAAGCCGACGGCGTCGAAGGGCTTGCCCTCAGGGAGCCGATGCTCGAAATCGTCACGCATGATGGGCGCGTCACTCCAGTGCAGGGATATGGAAGGGCCCAATATGCGGGCCAGGATTGTGCAGCGTCACGCGCAAGGCCAGGGCGAGAACGCGGCGCGTCTCCTCCGGCGCGATGATGGCGTCCACGAAACCACGCGCGGCGGCGAACCGCGCATCGAGCGTATGTTCGTACTCGGCGTGCATGCGCTCGACGGCCGCGCGCAGCTCGTCGCTCATCTGTCCGGTCTCCTTCGCCTTCTCCAACTGCGGGCCGAGCACGGCGTAAATGGCCGTATCCCCCTCCATCACGCCCATGCGTCCTGTGGGCCAGGTGAAGATGAAGTCGGGATCGAAGCCCTGACCGGCCATCGCATAATATCCAGCTCCGCTGGCATGGTTGATGGTGAGGACCAGGCGCGGGACAGTCGCCGTCGCCATCGCTTCGACCATGCGCGCTCCAGCGCGGATGATCCCGCTCTGTTCGGCCTCGGGCCCGACCATGAATCCGGAGACGTCTTGGATGAAGAGAAGGGGCAAGCCCTCGCGGTTGCACGTCTCGATGAAGTAGGCCGACTTCTCCGCGCTCTCCGTGTAGAGGATCCCGCCCAAGCGCGGCGGCCCCCCTTTCGGATTCTTGACGAGCCCACGTTGGTTGGCCAGAAAGCCGACAGGGATGCCCTCAATGCGCGCATACCCGCAGATCATCTCGCGCGCGTAATCGGCTTGGAATTCCGTGATCTCCCCGCCGTCGAAGAGGCGCACGAGGATCTGGTACATGTCGTAGGCCTGGCGATGATCGGCCGGCAAGATATCGTAGATCTCCTCCGGGGGATGAAGCGGAGGTCGCGGCTCAGCGATCGGCAGCCGGGGAGGCGGAGGAGGGGGCAACAGCGCGACCAAATCGCGAATCTTCCTCAGGCAGGCTTCGTCGTCTCTCACACGATAGTGCGCGACGCCGCTCAGCGCATTATGCGTCCACGCGCCACCGAGTGTCTCGCTGTCTACAGTCTGCCCCGTCGCGCCTTTGACCAGATTCGGCCCGCCCAGCCCCATGAACGAGGTCTTCTCGACCATGAGGATCACGTCGCTCAACGCGGGCAAGTATGCGCCTCCGGCGATGCAAGGTCCCATGACGGCGGCGATCTGCGGGACCTTCAGATACCGCCGCATGATCGAGTTGTAGTAGAAGATGCGCCCCGCTCCGTATTGTCCGGGAAAGACGCCGCTCTGATAGGGGAGATTAACGCCCGCCGAATCCACCAAGTACACGATCGGGACACGATTGCGCATGGTGATCTCTTGCATACGCAGGATCTTCTTGATCGTCTCCGGCCACCACGCCCCAGCCTTGACCGTCGCGTCATTGGCGACGATGACGACCGGACGGCCATGGATCATCCCGATGCCCGTGACGACACCGGCCGCAGGCGCTTCCCCCTCATACTGGTCGTAGGCGACCAGAAGCCCGATCTCCAGGAAGTCACTGCCCGGATCCAGCAAGCGCTCGATCCGCTCGCGGGCCGTCAGCTTGCCCTGCCGATGCTGGCGGGCGATCTTCTCCGGACCGCCGCCCAGACGCACGCGGGCTTCCAACGCGCGCAGCTCTTCCACCCGCTGGCGCAGCGTCCGCGGCTGAGCGCCTTGCCCCGGTTCAGGTGAGAGCGGCGTCGGCGAGGGATCGCTTCGACGCAAGCGTTCGGTCATATCTCACCTTTCTGTCCGTCGCACCGTCATGGGGACGACCGGGGCGATCGTCTTCCCCTCGCGCACGGCGAAGAAGCGACGCACTTCTTCGGGCGTGAGGTATCGCCACATGCCCGGTTTCAGCCCCTCATCGGTGAGAAACCCGATGGCCACGCGCCGCAGCTTGAGGACGGAGTGGCCGATCAGGTCGAACATCTTCCGAATCTGTCGGCTGATCCCCTGATAGAGCGTCACGGCATACCAAGCGTTCGTCCGTGTGCGTTCGAGCTCGACGATCTCGCACGGCGCGGTGCGCTTACCGTCAATGACCACACCGCGCCGCAAGCGTTCGAGGGCCTTCTCCTCCGGGATGCCTTTGACCTTCACGTGATAGACCTTGGGGATCCGAAACTTCGCCGAGGTGATGAGAGAGGTGAATTCTCCGTCGTTCGTCAGCAGCAACAACCCTTCCGTGTTGAAATCCAACCGTCCCACCGGATGCACGCGCCCCGGAAGTGGCGGCAGCAATTTCGTCACCAGTGGGCGCCCCTGCGGATCATAGAGGCTCGAGAGATACCCCTTTGGTTTGTTGAGCACAATGTAGAGCTTCTTCCGCGAACGCAGAAGGGGATTGATCAGTTTCCCCCGAACCTTGATGTGGTCCCGCTCGGGATCAGCCTTCGTCCCCAGTTTCGTGACGACTTGTCCGTTGATGGTCACCAGCCCCATGCGGATCAACTCCTCGGCTTTTCGCCGAGAGGCGATCCCCGCTTCGGCGATCAACTTCTGCAAACGCACTTCCATGGCCGTTCATGAGCCTTCCGATCCGAGCTCCTCAAGGTCCTCGATCGTCGGCAGCTCGCTCAGGTCATGCAAGCCGAATTGGATGAGGAACTCCCGGGAGGTCCCATACAGGATCGGGCGGCCGACGACCGGCTTTCGCCCTTTCGGCTCAATGAGGCGCTTCTCCAGCAGCGTCTTCACCGCGCGCGCGGAGTTGACGCCGCGGATCTCTTGGATCTCCGGCAGCGTGATCGGCTGCTTGTAGGCGATGACGGCCAACGTCTCCAGCGCGGCCATCGAGAGGCGGGCCGAGGGTCGCGTCTTCAAATACCGTCGGATATAGTCGTGATATTCCGGGCGCGTGGTGATCCGATACCCCCCGGCGATGCGCCGCAGCTCTAACCCGCGCCCGTCGGCCTCGTACTCCTGCCGGAGCGCGCCCAGGGCTGCTTCGAGGCTCGCCCGATCCACTTCCGGGAGGATCCGCACGAGCTCCTCCTCGGTGATCGGCTCCGAAGCGACGAAGATCAAGGCCTCGAGGATCGGCTTGAGCTCCTCAATCGTCATGGTCATCTCTCGATGGCCATCCCCTCGCGCGAGGTCCCATCGGCTCACGCCATGATCTCTGCCAAAGCGCGCGCTCGAAGAGCCAGGAGGCGACCAAACCGTTCCGTCTGCACCAGCCGAATGACGGCGATCCGTACTAATTCTAGCACGGCGAGGAAGAGGATCAACAGCTCGCGCCGCGAGCGCGCGGCCTCAAAGAGCGCCGTGATGTCCACGCGTTCTTCTCGCTCAAGTAGGGCCCGCAGCTCGGCGATCTTCTCGGCCATCGTGATCTCCTCGCGAGCGATGGTCAGCTCTCGCCGCTCCTTGAGCCGTTCCATAGCGCGTTGGAAGGCGCGGAAGAGATCAAACAGCGTGGCGTTCACCTCCGAATTCGCCTCATCGGTCTCCAGGCGGCCGCGCGTGAAGACGGCCTGCTCTCGCTCAGCCTTCGACCAGAGGCGTTCGGCAGCCACCTTGTACTTCTGATATTCGAGCAAGCGTTGGACGAGTTCTCGACGGGGATCCTCTTCACCCTCCGCCTCCGGGGCCAGCATCGGATCTCGCGGCAGCAGCATCTTCGACTTGATGTAGATGAGCGTCGCCGCCATGACCAGATATTCGCCGGCGATTGTCAGGTCCAGCTCCTCCATGCGGCGGAGGTATTCGAGATATTGCTCGGTGATGCGCGCGATGGGGATGTCGTAGATGCTCACCTGCTCCTGCTTGATGAGATGGAGCAGCAGATCGAGCGGACCCTCGAAGACGTCGAGCTTGACCATGTAACGGTGAGGCGGCTCCCTGTCGCACTCCGGTTCCCGAGGGGGGATCTCTTCGAGACGATCAAGCCAGTCGTCCATGCGCACGGTCCTCTCCTATACGGCCATCCGCATGGCCGCGCGAACGCGCGCCATCGTCTCGGCAGCGCACTGGCGGGCTCGACGCGAGCCTTCGATAAGGAGCTCTCGCACCTCTTCGGGATGGCCCTCGTAATAGGCGCTTTTGTCTGCGATCGGAGCGAGCCGTTCGCGGAGGTTCTCGTAAAGGATATGCTTGCAGTCCACGCAGCCAATGCCGGCCCGACGACACTCTGCGTTCACATGCACCTGATGCTCCGGCGGGCTGAAGACGCGATGCAGCGCATAGACCGGACAGACGTCCGGATTCCCCGGATCGGTGCGACGCACGCGGGCCGGATCGGTCACCATCGTCCGCAGCTTCTCCCACATCAGCTCGGGCGGGTCGGTCAGGCGGATGTCGTTGCCGTAGCTTTTGCTCATCTTCCGGCCATCGGTACCGGGCAGTCGCGGGGCTTGCGTCAAGAGCGCCTGCGGCTCGGGGAAGACCTCTCCGTAGAGCTTGTTGAACCGCCGGGCGATCTCGCGCGTCAACTCGATGTGCGGCACCTGATCCTCCCCCACTGGGACGAAATGGGCCTGGTAGATCAAGATGTCGGCGGCTTGTAAGACCGGATAGCCGAGGAAGGCGTAGTTCCCCAAGTCCTTGTCCCGGATGTTCTCCCGCTGTTCCTTATAGGTCGGAACGCGCTCGAGCCATCCAAGCGGCGTCACGCAGGAGAGCAACAGATGCAGCTCCGCATGCTCAGGCACAAGCGATTGCACAAAGAGCGTCGCGCGGTTCGGATCGAGCCCTACCGCCAGCCAATCCCCGACCATGAGCAGCGTGTTCGGGCGAATCGGCGATGGATCGGCATAATCTGTCGTGAGCGCATGCCAATCGGCGACGAAGAAGAAACACTCGTACTCATGCTGAAGCCGCATCCAGTTCTTCAAGGCTCCTTCCAGATGGCCGAGATGCAACTTTCCCGTCGGTCGCATTCCGCTCACCACGCGCGGCATAGGGCCTCCTTCATCGGACGAGAAGATAGAGTTCGGTCACTGGCCGGATGTTCATGACCAGCCAGAAGACGGGAACGAAGACCAGGCGCAAGACGCCCAGAAGCATCAAGCCGTAGAGCACGAAGATGCCCAGCGGGCGAATCTGATCGAACACCTCGGCCATGCTCTCCGGCAGGAGATGATAGAGGACCCAATGTCCATCAAGCGGTGGGATCGGGATGAGATTGAAGACGGCCAGCGCGACATTCAGCATTAGGCCGATGAGGAGCATCTTCCCCAATGGGGTGAACAAGCCCCCTAAGCTTCGCGCCGTCGCCTCCCAACTCATGCTAAGTAGCAGGATGAGCCCCAGAAAGATGCCAGCCAGAAACAGATTGCTCCCCGGACCGGCCAGCGAGACCAGAATGTGATGCTTTCGCGTCTCGCGCAGATGAAGGGGGTTCACCGGGACCGGCTTCGCCCATCCGATCAGGGGCACGCCCGAGAAAAAGCTGAAGATCGGGAACAGGATCGTGCCGAACACGTCCACATGGGCGGCCGGATTGAGCGTCACCCGCCCGAGATAATACGCCGTGTAATCCCCGAATCGGTTCGCCGTCCACGCGTGCGCCGCTTCGTGCAGTGAGAGGGAGAAGAGGAAGACGACGAACCAGAGGATGAAATCGCCAATGCTGCGTTCGATCAAGGTCGCTCGCTCCTTTCCGGGACCCGCTCACCAGAGCTCGAGCAGGTATCCCCGAATGCCAAGAGGGAGCATGTACAGCTCCCCTTGCGTGCTGGCCAGGATCATATTGCCGGCATCATCGAAGGCCAAGCCGACAAGCGTCTTCCCCGCGACGAAGAGATCCACTTCGCCTTGCGGAGTGATCTTGACGATGCCGCGGCGCCCGCGCCAACTGGCGGCCACGTAGAGATTCCCCTCCACGTCAAAGGCGAGCCCTTGCGGTCGCCCAAGTCCCGTGAAGAAGACGCTCACCTCCCCATCGGGCGAAATCCGATAAATCGACTCATTGCTGGAAGCCGTCGGCCCCGTCACGTAGAGATGTTCATCGGGGCTGAAGGCCAAATGATACGCCGAGACACTCGGTTCCAGTTCCGCGAAGGGTTTCGCCTCGCCGATCTCGTTCACGGCGAAGATCGTCCCACTTCGATCGCCGACGAACATGCGCCCCTCACGATCGAACGCCAGGCCTGTCGCAATACCCAGATCGCGGGCGAACGGCTCCGCTTCTTTGAAGGGCGAAATCCGATAGACCGTGCCATCGTAACGGCTCGTCACGAACATCATCCCCTCGCGATCGAAGGCGATGGCCGTCGCATTCATGATGTCGTGCAGGAACTCGCTCTTCTCCCCAAGGGGCGAGATGCGGTAGATCGAACAGGGGACCTTTTGTCCTCGGCTGCCGCTATAGGTGACGTAGATGTACCCGCTCTCGACATCGTAAGCGGGATTCGTCACCGGGTGCAGCTCGGTGGCGATCAAGCGGCCGACCAGAAAGGGGACGCTCGGACTGCGCTCGCCGTTGACCTCGATCACCAGCGGCACTGGCTGCGGTTCTCGTCCAGCCTCGCCGGGAACAGCGACCGTCACCCGATGCGGCGAGGCGCCGACGATGCGCCCGGCCACGTTCCCGAAGAGAACGCGGAAGTGGCCGAAGCGACTCGTATCCAGATTCTGGCACGTGATGATCACCTCTCCGCCATCAATGCCAGCCGGCGGCGAGACACTGATGATCACTGGCCTCATATTGACATCATCTCATGTGGGCCTTTCGGCACACGCGATGTATAATCATACGGTGAAAACACGGCTCTTGTCCACCGGAGAGCCTTTTGCGCGGCAGCGCGCTATAATCCTCCTTTGGCTTTTTCGAGACGTAAAAATCTCCCTTGCGTTTTCATGACCGCGATGCGCTATAATCCCCCTTCGGCGGGGAGGGGATCAATGTCGAGTGTCTACGAAGGTTCGGCGGCTCTGTTGCCCCATGCCGTCGAGACGGAACGTTCGATCCTCGGCCTCATCTTGCTCGATAATTCGGTGCTCCACGTCGTCGTATCTCAGCTTTCGGGTGAGGACTTTTATCTAGACGCCCATCGGCGCATCTTCGAGAAGATGCTCGCGCTCTACGAGAAGGGGCGTCCTGTAGACCCGATCACGCTCAGGGAGGAACTGGCGGCCTCAGGCGAATTGGAGCGGGTGGGGGGCTCGGCGGCCCTGGCCCGATTGGTGGACGGCTTGCCGCAGCTTTCACACGTCGAGCACTACGTCCGCATCGTTCGTGAGAAGTCGCTTCTGCGGAAGTTGATTCGCGCGGCCAATCAGATCATCACCGAAGCCTTGGCCGCTCCGGAAGATCCCGAGGAAGTCTTAGATCGCGCCCAAGCCGCGATCCTGCGCATTGCCGAGGAGCGCCCAGGCCGAGGCTTTGTCGGCATCGGGGAGATCGCGCGCGCCGAGCTCTTTCAGGTCGAGCAGATGGCCGGTCGGCCGCAAATGCTCACGGGGCTGCCGACGGGATTCACCGATTTGGATCAGATGACCTCAGGCCTGCAGCCCGGAGATATGATCATCGTCGCCGGGCGGCCTTCCTCGGGGAAGACGAGCTTCGCCCTCTCGATCGCTCAGAACGTCGCCGCCGCCGGATACGTCGTCGGAATCGCCAGCCTCGAGATGAGCAAGGAGCAACTTGTGCAACGCCTGCTCTGCTCGGCCGCGCGGATTAATCTCCACCGCTTTCGCGGAGGGTTCTTGAGCCGCGAAGAATGGGGGCGCTTGGCGGAAGCTTTGGGGCGGCTAGCGGCTGCCAAGATCTTCATTGACGATACGCCCGCCGTGACGGCGCTGGAGCTGCGCGCCAAGGCGCGACGCCTCAAGCATGAAACGGGACTGGACCTGCTCATTGTGGATTATCTGCAGATGATGGCCACGCGAGGACGCTTCGAGAATCGGCAGCAGGAGGTCTCGGCGATCTCGCGCGAGCTGAAACAGATTGCCAAGGATTTGAACGTCCCGCTCATCGCCGTGAGTCAGCTCTCGCGCGCGCCCGAGGCGCGGATCAGCCACCGGCCGCAGCTCTCGGACCTGCGCGACTCGGGCTCGCTCGAACAGGATGCCGATGTGGTGCTCTTCGTCTACCGGGAAGAGATGTACAATCCTACAGAGGAGAACGAAGGGATCGCCGAGATCATCATCGGGAAACAACGCAACGGACCGACAGGAAGCGTTCAGCTGGCCTTCGTGAAGGAGTTCACGCGGTTCGAGAATCTCTGGCAAGAGTAGAGGTGCCCGCCCCCTGGAGGTCACGCGCAGGTGGCGAGCGGCGGCTCTGCAGTGCTAAAATACCTTTCGGCCAATCGAGGCGCCTGCTTGACGTGTGATGGGCGTGAATTGGCCGCTCAAAGAGTGTTCGGAGGGGAGAGATGAACACCCTGAGCGCCGCTCTGATCGGTTTTCTCCTCTGGCTCGCAGCTCCGCTTGTCCTGGCGCAGACGGCCTCTACTCAGGGGACCAGTCCTCTCGGTCAACGAGCCTCCCTGGAGCAACTGCCAGCCGTCCGGCTTGGCACGAACCTCGTCATCGTCCCGGTCACGGTCATGGACCCGTACGATCGGTTCGTCACGGGGCTCAAGAAGGAGCATTTCGAGATCTACGATGAGAAGGTCAAGCAAGAGATCGTCTTCTTCAGTGAGGAAGATGCCCCCCTCTCTGTCGGCCTCATCTTCGACGTTTCGGGCAGCATGCGCGAGAAGATCACCCGTGCCCGCGTCGCCCTGCGGCGGTTTCTGGACACCAGTCATCCTGAGGATGAGTTCTTCGTCATCGCCTTCAACCACCAGGTGCAGCTTGTCCAAGACTTCACCACGAGCGCCGAGACGATCATTCAGCGGTTGGTGCTGATCGCGCCGGAGGGGCGCACGGCGCTCTACGACGCCGTCTATCTGGGATTGGAGAAGGTCCGACAAGGCAAGCATGCGCGCAAGGCCTTGCTCATCATCAGCGACGGGCAGGATAACTCCTCGCGCTACACCTACGGCCAGTTGCGCGAGCTGGTGAAAGAGTCCGACGTGCAGATCTACGCCATCGGCATCTTCGGATTGAATGAGCGCGCCACCTCGAACGAGGCGCTCGGTCGCTCGATCTTGGAAGAGATCACTTCGCTCACGGGAGGGCGAGCGTTCTTCCCGGATACGCCCGTCGAACTCGATGACGTGCTCACGCGCATTGCGTTGGAGCTGCGCCATCAGTATAGTCTGGGATTCTATCCGACGAACGCCTCGCGCGAAGGCGAGTGGCGCCGGATTCGCGTGCGCGTCAACCCGCCGCGCGGGCTGCCGCGGCTGACTGTCCGCGCGCGCGAGGGGTACTACGCCATCTCCCTACAGTGATCACCCAATGCGCGGCGCGAAGCCCCATCACCGTCTCCGCATGAAGCGCGCGCTTTCGTGGGCGCTCGCGATGTGGCTCGGCATCCCCTTCGCTCTATGGCCACAGCAAGTGCCCCCGGCCGAGGGGCAGCGGAAGAAGAGCGTCCCTCAGTCGCGGGGCGAGGAGGTTGGCGACGTCGTCGCCTTGACGGCCGAGTTGGTCATCCTCGATGTCACGGTCGTGGATCGGCGCCATCACGTCGTCGCCGATCTGGAGAAGGATCGCTTCACCGTCTACGAGAACGGCGTGCGGCAGGAGATCGCATTCTTCAGCCGGGAGGAGACGCCGGTGAGCCTCGGCCTGGTGCTCGACACCAGTGGGAGCATGCGGCGCAAACTCGGTAAGGTCATCGCGGCCGCCAAGAGCCTCATGCGCCAGAGCCATCCCGAGGACGAGTATTTCCTGGTCGAGTTCAAGGGTGAGGTGGAACTGCTGGAGGACTTCACGCGGGATGTCTCCCTCATTCACGATGCCCTCGATAACCTCATCGCGAGCGGACAGACGGCTCTCTTGGACGCCATCTATCTCTCGGTCGAGCATGCGCAGAAATACGGCACGCATCGGCGCAAGGCGATCCTCGTCGTCACCGATGGCGAGGAGCGCGACAGTTACTACACCCGAGAGCAAGTGCTTGAGCGGCTGCGCGGGTCCGACGTGCAGGTCTACGCCGTCGGCTTCACCGAAGGGCTCGGCGAAGCGGCCATCTTTCGGCAAACCGAGAGCCGCCGCTTGAGCGGTCAGGAGAAGAAAGCGCGCAAGCTCCTCGAGGAGCTGGCGCGCGAATCCGGCGGGCGCGCTTTCTTTCCGCAAGGTCTTGACGAGCTGGAGACCATCGCCAGCACCATCGCGCGAGAGCTGCGCACGCAATACGCCATCGGTTACTACCCGAGCAGCCCCGAGCGAGATGGCAGTTGGCGCACAGTCCGCGTCGAAGTCACGCCTGACAAAGAGCGCGGTCCGCTCACGGCGCGAACGCGCGCCGGATACTATGCCCCGAAGAAAGACGCCGCGAAACCCCCGTCGCGGTGAGAAGCTCCCGACCCGGGGCGGCGATCAATCCGTCCTCGCTCTACCGGTGCGGTTCATCCGCCGTCGGTTCATAGACCCACAGCAGGGGGACGTTCTGAACTCGCAGGTGGACCAAGAGCCTACCCGCGAGGATGGACACTCTGATTGAGCACGAGCATCCGCGCGAACCAAGCGCGCGGCCCCTCAGCGGGGACCTGCCCATTTTGGAGCGATCAGGATGCCCAGGGATGTTCGTCGCTCTGTCCCTTCGGAGCGGCCTCCGCCCGATGGGAGACGAACATGTGGAGCAGCTCGGCGATGCTCGTCGCCACATAGGGAGCGAATCCGCTGAGCGTAAGTTGGCGAGAAACAACTCGCTCAGCCCCCTTATCCCTTCCACGCCTTCACCACGCCGTGGCGAGAGCGGCCAGCTCGATGAGAGCGCGCGCGCACGCGAGGACATCGTCCACGCGCACGTATTCCTCTGAGCCGTGAAGGCCTTCCCCTCCGGGGCCGAAGATCACCGTTGGGATGCCCGCGCGGCCGAGAATCGCGGCATCCGTCCAGAAACTCAATCCCACATAGCTTGGCGAACCACCAATTCGCGTCAATGCCTCTCCGAGCTGGCGGGGCAGTTCGTGATCTGGAGGGGTCTCATAGGGTGGTCGTTCCAAGAGTAATCGGGCATGGCCGATGAATTCCGCATCTTCGCGTCGCGCATCGGCGAGGAGCTCCTCCACCTCGCGCAGCGCTGTACCCGGGGGCTCTCCGGCGAGCGTCCGCCGCTCTAGCTGGAGAACGCACTCATCGGGATACGTGCTCAGCTCGCGCCCACCGCGGATCAGCGAAGCATGAAGGGAGGCCGTTCCGAGCCGCGGATGTGGCAGCTGCGCTTGTAGTCGCCGATCGAGCGTCTCCAGCCGCTGCAACACGCGCCCCATGCGCAGGATGGCGTCTCGACCTTCTTGCGGGCGGCTCCCGTGCGCTGCGATGCCCGTGGTCACCACTTCGATCCATGCGAATCCCTTATGCGCGATGCCGATCCGAAGATCGGTCGGCTCCAAGACCACGGCGGCATCCGCCGTCCACGCACTCACTAAGGCCTCGGCGCCCAAACTCGCATACTCTTCGTCACTGACAGCGGCGAGGATCACGCGACCGCGCCGCACGCCCCCTTTTTGCACCACCGCGCGTGCTGCCCCGAGCATCGCGGCTAATCCCCCCTTCATGTCCAACGCGCCGCGCCCATAGAGGCGCCCGTCCCGTTCCCTGGGCTCAAACGGAGCGCTCATGCCTGCCACGCCGACCGTATCCAGATGCCCGCACCACATCAAGGAACGGCCCGGCGCGCGCCCCTCCAGCACGGCGACGACGTTTGGACGATAGGGAGCGACTTCCGTGACTTCGACGTCCAGGCCGAGCCGTCGAAGCGTCACGGCTACCAGCTCGGCGATCTCCCTCTCCCCCGCCCCACCGGGCACCAGCGAAGGGTTCACCGAATTGATGGCTACCAGATCGCGCAGAAGTCGAATCGTCCATCCGCGCATATGTCCGACCCTCACCAGAGCCATTCGCCGCGCCACATTGTGATGGCCTGCCCACCGAGAAGGACACGATCACCAGCGAGACGAATCCGGACCACACCTCCTCGCGCGGAGGCTTGAAAGGCGAGCAGCTCCGTGCGTCCGAGCCTCTGCCCCCAGAACGGCCCCAAGCAACAGTGCGCCGATCCCGTGACCGGATCCTCTCGCACGCCGACGCGCGGCGCGAAAAAGCGTGAGACGAAATCAAAGGGCGGCGTCGCTGAACGACTGGTGATGATGACACCCCGTGTGGGGATCGCCTCCAACAGGGAGAAATTCGGGGCGAGCTGCCGCACGACATCTTCGGATTCGACTTCGACGAGATAATCGAAGCAACTCCGACCGACGAAACGCGGCGTCACGCCTAAGCTCTCCTGAAGCAAGGGAGGGGCCTCCGTCGGCTCAGCCGGCGTCGCCGGAAAATCTAATTCGATCCATTCGCCGCCGCGCGCCGCCACGAGCACACCGCTTCGCGTGAAGAAACGAATCGGCACATACGTGGCGACGTACCCTTCCGTCCACAAAATGTGCGCGCTCGCCAACGTCGCATGACCGCATAATTCGACCTCGACAGTCGGCGTGAACCATCGGAGATGAAACCCCTCTTGGCCTGGCCAAAGGAAGGCCGTCTCCGAGAGATTCATCTCCCCTGCGACCCGTTGCATCCACGATGCGTCTCTCGGCTCTGAGAGCACGCACACGGCGGCCGGATTGCCCGAGAACGGCGTATCCGTGAAGGCGTTGACCTGAAAAATTGGCGTCCCCATCATCACCTCCCGGAATCCCTTCGAACAGCTCCTATGCGAACCATCGCCGCCGGAGAGGTCGTAAGCTTAGCCGAATCCGCTTGCCGCGTCGAGAGCCGTCGTCCGTTCGACCGAGTGAGTGTCTCGCATCCGACGCTCCGGAGAACCCTCGCGCCTCTTGCGCTCGCCTCGCATTTGGAATAGGATGGCCGCGCGCTTGAGCGCATCACACCCTGACGAGGATCAAAGTCCGCGTCCTCGCGAAAGGGGGCTATGTGAAGGGATACTGAGTCTTCAACGGTCGCCCCATCGCTTGGCGGCCTTGTGTGATCACCGGGTGTCTGCTCGTGCAGACGGCGACGGTGCCCCCCTCGCTCTCCCTCAGCGAGCCGATCGGCGCTCGGCCCCAGCGCGAGACGACGCTGCGCCGCTCGCGATGCGCGTGAAGGTAGAAGAGAGGAGGCGCCTTCCTACGCGGGTGAGAAGTCGTTCTTCGCTCCCTCGAGGAGACTGCGGGCCGCCATTGTGAGCGGGCGCTGACGTGGGGTAGGCTTGAACAGGACAACGGGTGTCGAGTTCCGGGCATCCGTATGAGCGAGAGCCTTCGAGAAGGAGGGAACAATGAACGATTGGCTTCGTCTCCTTGGAGTCGGCGCGCTCTGCGTGGGGATCGGGCGAGTCTCCCCGCCGCTCGTTCTCGCTCAGGACGTAACGACGACCCAGAACGATCGGCAACGCATCACGCTGACCATTTACGGGAATGACCTCGGCCTCGTTCGCGAGATCCGTCGGCTGCGCCTGCCGCGCGGGATGACGCGCGTTCGCGTTCAAGATGTGGCGAGCACGCTCGATCCGGCGACCATCTCCGTGACGGCGCGCGATCGTGGCGCGGCATTCGCCGTGCTGGAACAAGCCTACGCGTACGACGTCCTCAAGCCCGACCGACTACTCGAACGTTCGGTGGGGAAGGAACTGACGCTCGTTCGTCGCCTCCTGGTGAACGGCGTCGAGCAGTTAGTTCCGATCAAAGCCGTGCTCCTCACCTATCGGGATGGTCAGGCCGTGTGGAGGATCGGCGACGAGATCGTCATCCAACCGGCGATTGCGGAGATTCGATTCCCCTCGATCCCAGAGGGGTTGACGGTTCATCCGACGCTCATTTGGACAGTGCGGAATGAGGCCGGGAGCGAGAGAGAGCTGGAAGTGTCTTACCTGGCCAGCGGCCTCCGCTGGGAAGCGCATTACGTCCTGACGATAGATGAGGCCGAGCGCGCGGCCGATTTGAGCGTTTGGGCGACGGTCACGAACCAAAGCGGCCTCGCCTTTCGCGACGCCGAGCTGCGCTTGATAGCCGGTGAGATACAGCGCATCGGGCAAGGGCGACCGCGGCCGCGCGAAGCCGAACTCTACGCGCTCGCCCGCGAAGTCCCCATGCCTGAGGTGCGCGAGCAGGAAGTCTTCGAGTATCACCTCTACGCCTTCGATCGTCCGGTAACTCTCGAACACAACGAGACGAAACACCTGGCGTTAGTGACGGCTCGCGACGTGAGCCTGAGGAAAGAGTACGTGGTGACTGGGCAGGGATACTATTACCGTCAGCCGGTCGAACCCGGACAGCCCATCCGCGAACCCGTGCGCGTGACGCTCAGCTTCAAGAATGCGAAAGATCATGGCCTCGGCCTTCCACTCCCGGCCGGAACGGTTCGCATCTACAAGAGGGATCCACAGGCCGGCCCGCAATTCCTTGGCGAAGATCGCCTTTCGCATACTCCGCGCGACGAGTGGGTGCGGGTCAGTGTCGGACGCGCGTTCGATCTCGTTGTCGAGCGCCGGCAGACGGCCTTTCAGCGGATCGGTCGCGATGTTTCTGAGTCGGAGTACGAGCTGCTTGTGCGCAATCGCAAAGATGAAGACATCACGCTCACGGTCATCGAACCCGTCGGGGGAGATTGGGAGGTCATCCATTCGACCTTCCCTTGGGAACGGGCTGGGGCCTTCGCGATTCGATTTATAGTCCCGATCGCGCGCGGTGCCGAAGCCAAGCTCATTTACCGGGTGCGCGTGCGGTCATGAACGCATCGGTCAGGCCGCCAGCGATGCGCTCTCAGAGGTCGGGGCCGCGTCCTCCAGAAGCGGACAGCGCGGGGGCAACGCCGCGAGCTTGCGCCGAATGAGGTCGCGCGAGTACTTCTCAACATAGTGCACGATCGTCTCGACGCGAATCTTGATACTGCCGGCCGGCTTCGTGGCATCCAGATCGCCGAATTTGAAATAGAGCGTGCCCGAGGCCTCGACGATCTTTTGCGTTGGCGTATAGGTCGGCTGATCCATCCCGCATTCGTAGCTGGAGAAGCGGATGACGCAGGTGATCCACGGGCAGCGAGCGGCGACCTTCGCTCCCCACAGGATCTCGTTCGTGTTGCTGCTGTAGGACGAAGGCCAGACGTCCGAGATATCGAAGGGGCTCTTGATCCGTCCGGCGCGGATCTCCTCGCCAAAGAGCCACTGCATGAGATCGTCGTCGATGGGGAGGTACTGCATCCAGAGGATAGGAAATCCGTGTGCCTGCAGTTCGGCTTCGATCTCATGCCCAATGCCCGGGTCCATGTGATACGGGCGCGCTAACACCAGAATGCACGGGCGGTCGTGACGCGCGCACCAGGTGAGGATCTCCCGGCTCTTCTGCCGCATCTTCTGAGTGAACGCTTCCAGGGCCCGGTATCCGGCTTCGACGGCCCGCGCTGTCTCCTCTTCGTCGAGGTCGAGGACGTCTTTGAGCGCGAGATGGAGTTGCTTCGGGACCTTCTCCGGCTCACCGAGCGAGACAAACGGCGAGACGTATCGAATCCCATTCTCGGCGAAGACGTCGCGCTCTTTGAGAAATCCCGCCTTGATGTTCTCCGGTCCCGCCATCACCCGCGTGCAGGTGAGCGTGTCCAGCACATGGCCGCGCAGAAAGGAGGGCAGGGAATAGATCATCGGGCTCAGCAGGATGTCGATCTTCTTCTTCTGGCCGAAGATCAATTCCCCGTAGTGTCCGCTCATGCACTTGACCGGATAGCAGCAGTCCACCGTACCGCGCCCCTTGCCGTACTCGCGATATTGCTCTTCAGAAGTGTCGGAGCTGAAGACAATGTTCTCGGGCGCGATCCCCAGAGCCGTCAGAAATCCCACCCAGAATTGATGGGTGCTCCAGATATTGAGGACCTTCGGGATCCCCACGCGCACCGACGAGCGATCCTTAGGTGGCGACGCGGCGGAAGCCTTCTTTCCGAACAAAATCCGCAATGTTGGGATACGCATTTTTCGTCTTCTCCAGTGCGGCTTTAATGACCTTCATCTCGTTGACATCCTCGACAAGCCCCTTCGGGCACGAATTGTTCACGATCACGCGCTCCCATCCTTCGGGGAGAGGCACTTTGCTCCACGGACGCCCCTTGCCGCCCGGCAGTTCGACGTCAATGAAGCTGCGCTGACAGTTGACGGGACACCATTTGCACACCGTATCGGGCGAAGTCGTCGTCTTGTAAGTGAGGTTCTCGATGACGTCGAAGCCACGGAAACGGGTGCGCCCGCCGCACTCCCACCATTCGTGGGCGATGAGCGCCGCGCCGATGGCCCCCGCCTCGCCCGAATATGGATGGACGACGATCTCGGCCTCCGGGACCTTCGACTTGATGAAATCCACCTGCGCCTTAACGACGGCCAAGTTCTTATGCGTCCCCCCCTGGAGGATGAATTTTCGTCCGACCTGCGCGAGATTGTTCAACCCTCCGGCGTAGATCCACACGTTCAGCGGGAGGATGGTGCAGAGTCCGGCGAGGATCTCCTCAGCCTGCCAGCCCTTGCGTTGTTGGTTCACGATGTCGCTCTGGAGGAAGACGCCGCAGCCCATCGTCAACTGCGGCATGGCCTGCGCGCGAAAGGCATAGTCGGCGATCTGCTCCAGGGGGATACCGAAGCGCTCGGCCACGCCTTGAAGGAAGGCGCCATTTCCCGACGAGCATTGCGAGTTGAGCCGAAAGTCCGAGACCGTGCCGTTTTTGAGGATCATGATCTTGACGTCCACCCCTCCCACATCACAGATGCAATCGGCATCGGGGAAGACATAGAGTCCGGCCGTCGCATGCGCGATCGTCTCCACCACCGCGCAATCGGCCCCGATGATCCCCTTGAGCAGGTCCTTCCCATAACCGGTGATGCCGACGGCCAGGATCTCCCCATCTCCGACGGCCGCTCGAATCTGGCGAAAGAGCGCTTTGGCATCCTCGATGGGGTTGCCGCGGCTGAGGGCGTAGCAGGAGAAGACCAGTTCTTTCTCAGGCGAGAGACAAACGGCTTTGGCCGTCGTCGAGCCGAAATCGCACCCGAGGATCACGCGCGAGAGATCGGGAGCTGTGCGCCCCTTCCGAAGGGAGAGTCGAGAATCGGAGCGCCCACTGTTCCCGTAGATGATCCGAAACTGCTGCAGCTCCTCTGGCGTCGTCCAGAGGCCCCTTCGCCCCTCTCGCTTCTTCTCCTCGTACTGCCCCTCCTCGATCCACCACCGAAGCCTCTCTCCACCCTGGTACACCCCGACATGCTCCGGCTCACGTCGCGCGATCTCGATGCATCCGAGGGCCGCGTAATAGAGCGCATTCTTGGGGACGCTGATGAGCAAGGCCGGGTCTTGATCTTCCGGCAGTGGGACCTTACGCTCCTTCCAGATCTTGAGCAGGTGGTGGCGCCAGGCTTCTTGCAAGCCTTTGAAGAAGAGGTTGGGCCCGCCAAGGAGCAGGACCTCCGGCATCGGCGTGTTGCCGCGGGTGAGCGTCGCGAGATTTTGATAGACGACGGCCTCAAAGAGCGAAGCGATGATCTCCTCGACAGGAACGCCCGCCTTCAGCAGCGTATTGGCATCCGCCTCGGCGAAGATGCCGCACTTGCTGCTGATCTTATGGAGCGGATACCCCTCGTAGCGCATCTCCGCCAATTGCTCCAACGGGATCTGCAACTTGCGTGCCGTCTTCTCGATGAACGTGCCCGTCCCCCCCGAGCAGGCGCTCTGCATGAGGACGTGCTTCCCCTTGGAGGAACCGTCGCCAGTGAAGAAGATCGTCTTCATGTCCTCGCCCCCGATCTCGCTGACGAACCGAACGGCCGGATGCAAGCGCTCGACGGCCGCCGCCACGGCAACGACTTCCTGAACGACCCGAGCGCCCACGAGCGAAGCGATCATGCCGGCTCCCGACCCGGTGAAGAAGACGCGGTCTCGCCCCGGCGTCAGCCCATGTTCGCGCTCCAGGCGGGTGAGGAATTCCAGGACCTTCTCCGCTTGTCGCGTGTTGTGCCGTTCGTAGGCTTGTGCCAAGATCTCCCCTTCGGACGAGGCCAAAACGTATTTGCACGTCGTACTGCCGACATCAATGCCGCAAATCATCGCCTCCCCTCCTTGCCAGCAGCCTCTCGTCGAGACGTCTCCCGGCGCTCACCGCATCTTCCGCGCTAGGTGCAAGACGTAATTGGCCGCCGTGCCCGCGTAGCCGTAGTGCGGGATCCGATAGGTGCTCCGTTGCACCTCCGGATGCCGCTCCTCGTAACGGCGGATCGCCTCCACGGTGAGGCCGGTCTTGGCGAGCACCTCCTCAAATTCCGCATGAGCGCGCCGCTTGGCTTCGGTCAGGATCATCTGGCATCGGGAGAGCGCGTGCACTTCGGCATCCCCCTTCACCTCGATCGGTGCATAGAGCAGATCCGGATAGCGGCCGAGCACGTTGGCCATCGCGCCGATGGACATCGTGTTCGGCATACAGGAGTAGGGCGACAGCTCGCAGATCATGTGCGCCTTTTTATGCCGATAGGCATAGAGGGCTTTCCCCACGAGCATATGCCCTTCGCCCCCGCGCAGTTCGTAGTGGTAGTAGGGTTTGGCCAAGTGCTTGAGCTCCTCTTGATCGGGAAGCTCATAGGGGAGATTGCCGAGCGCCTTGCGGAAACGATTGTAGACGAAGTGATAGATCTGCTCCACGGCTCGAAGAAGCGCGATCTTCTTGCGATTGCGCTCGGCACCCTTCCATTCCTCGGAGGTGATCGGCGAATGCAGCAGATAGTCGAGCCAAACGGCGATCGGCGGCGGAATGACCTCCGCCCCCTCCTGCTCGAGCCACCGCTTGATGTTGTAGTTGCCATCGCCCTCATGCGTCTGGAGCCAGAATTCGCCCGTGATCTTCACCTTCGGCTTGACCTGAAGCCGATCCACGCGAATGGCATCCCATCGCTTCCGCACTTCACGCAAGGCATCGGTGAAGTAGTCGGTCAGGACATGCCACGCGAAGACCTTCAGCTTCCCTCCACACAGCTTCTCCGGAGGCCGATTACGGAAGACGTCATACAGATACGCGATACTCTCGCGCAGGACCTCATCCGTCTCCCCGGGGACGATCTCGTAGGGACGCGTCATGTATTCGAGATCGGTCAATACATCGGCGCAGAGGATCGCCCAGATGAGCCCCAAGCTCAAGGGGAGATTGATCTCTAACCCCCCGCCGTGGGTCGCGCCCTGATCAAGCTGGTTCTGTGCCAGCAAGAATAGGCGGAAGTCCCGAAGTCCAAGCCCGTCAAGCGCCATCGTGTACGATTCATGATACTGCCCAAACCGGCAGGGACCACACGCTCCCGCCGTCAGAAAGACATAGCGCTTCATGACCTCGTCGCGGCCCAGTACGGCCATCTCCGACTTGAGGAAATTCGCCAGATTCCCCGTCGTGAAGATCGTCGGACAGCACGCCCCGACATCAATCAGCTCCTTCCCCGCATCCAAATCCGCCCGCGTGATGTTCGGCAGCGGCTGGGCCTTATAGCCCAGATTGTGCAGTACGCCCTGGATCAATCGCTCGTGCTTCCAGGTCAATCCTCCGAAGAGAATCGTCACCGTTGCCCGCTCCTCTCGCGTAAAGGGGCGAGGCCGATAGGCCGTGTAGTGGTTGATCCTCTGGATCGTCTCCATAGGCGCATCTCCCATCTGTGGTGCCACCCACTAGACTGACATGTCAGTCTAGTGGGGAGGTAAAAAAATTTCACGACGTGGCCGAGCGGGCGAAGACGCCGCGCAGGCCAAAGTTGAAGAGTTCCTCGATGACAACCTCAAGCGGCGGAAGATCCTCGCGCTGAGTTGTCAATTGATCGGCCACCTCCTTCATCGTCCCCAAGATGCAGGACGCGACAATGCGCGTTCGACAAGGACGCACCAGGCCCATGCGAATCCCATGTTCCAGAGAGCGTTCGATGAGCGACAGGACGCGATCGTAGAAGGTCTGCAGCATGGCGGCCGAGCGTTCGTCCAAGCCTGCTGCCTGATGGAGGAGAATCTTCGTCAGCTCGGGATCGTGAACAAGAAACTCCAGGACGCGACCGATGTTCGCCTTGACCTGCGCGAGCGGATCGGGCGCACCCGGGCTGAGGTCAATGGGCCGAATCCGTTGGCGCAGTTCCTTGAGGACTTCATCCAGGAGACTGTCGAAGATATCGCGCTTACTCGTGAAATAGAGATAGAACGTCCCCCGCGCGATGCCCGCGCTTTCGATGATGTCCGAGACGCTCGCGTTGTGATACCCCTTCTGCGAGAAGACCTGTTTGGCGAAGAAGAGGATCTGATTCCGCCGCGCCTCCTTCAGCTCTTTATGAACGACCACCCCGCCTATCCTCGGCATGAACATCCTCACAAAAGGAGGGGACCATATCACATGAGGCCCGCATTTGTCAAGCTGAGTTTGGTAAAACGGGATGATGATTTCGGGGGAGCTCAGCGGTCAGGGCAATAGACCGTTCGGTCTCCGGCCCCAAGCGGAGGCATCACACCCTTTTCGCCCAGAGGGCCCTCATGTTCGGCTTCAGTGGACAGGGCGCAGCAGAGCTCGAGCGCGAGAGCACTCGTCACTTGCTGTAGCGATAGGTGATCCGTCCTCGCGTCAGATCATACGGGGAGAGCTCCACGCGCACGCGATCCCCAGGCAGGACGCGGATGTAGTTCTTCCGCATCTTCCCAGAGAGGTGCGCGAGTACTTCATGGCCGTCGCCATCGAGCTTCACGCGGAAGGTCGCATTGGGCAGCGCCTCAACGACCGTTCCATCCACCGGAATCATATCCTCTTTGCTAATAGGCGTTCACCTCCTTCACTCAGTGATCGTGTTCGATGTAGGTGAACGAGGCATCGTGCTCATCCTCCGCCTCCGAAGCCGAAGCGCGCACGCGCAGCCACGCGCTATAGTTGAGCGGCACCAGCGCGAACTTCTCCGTCACTTGCGAGACCAGGCGCTCGCCCACCTCCATCCGCAGATACTCCAAGAACCGCTGTATCTCTCGCTGCATGGCATCCATCTTGTCCCGCATATTGAGGATGATCTCCACTCCTGCCAGATTCACACCCAACTCGCGCGTGAGTGTCAGGATGAACTCCAATCGCTCGAGGTCTTCCTCAGAATAGTACCGCGTGTTCCCCTTTGAGCGGGAAGGTTTCAATAGCCCATGCCGCTCGTAGAGCCGCAGTGTCTGAGGGTGAATCCCATAGGCCTCAGAGACTGCGCTGATTGTGTAGCCTTTCTCTCTCCGCTTTTTCACCCCATTGGCCATCTCCCGTTCCCGCGATTTGGAGGACGAGACATACCCTCGTTTCCAAAAGGGAATGCTAATATATGAGTCTAGCTTTGTCAAGTTTTCGCCGGTCCATTCTATCTCTGGGGAGAGGGAATCGGCGGGATGCGCCTTATGGGGGACTTGACAAACTCGGACTCATATTTTATTATAAGAATTGGCTAAAAGCTTGCAGTTCTGCTTTTAGCCGCAGCAGGGGTATTTGAACGTGAGCTGTTCATTGAATATAATCTCCTGGCGCGAGGGAGAGGGCTCGCAAGGAGTCCTTGCAGACTTCACGACCAGGAGGGAGGGACAATGACGACGAGGGTGAAGCTGGCGGAGGAGGCCCTCTCAAGGTTTGACAGTCGCTATTTGATTTGCTCGATTGTGGCCAAGCGCGCCAAGCAGCTGGTGAAGCATCCGGAGAGCCAGGGGCTGGCGTGGGCTATCACTCAGGCGTTGAAGGAGTTGAACGAGGGGAAGATCCCCTTCGAGCAACCGGAGTTGGAGAAGCCACAGGCGCGTCGTGGCCGACGCAGTCGGGCTGCTCGCTGAGGGGGCCGACAGCCGAATCTTGCCGAGGAGGGAGGGACCATGGCGAAGGCCGTAGGCATTGACTTAGGGACGACGAACTCCGTGATCGCTGTCATGGAGGGGGGCAAGCCGACGGTCATCATCAACAGTGAGGGGAGTCGTTTGACCCCTTCTGTCGTCGCGTTCACCAAGGCGGGGGAGCGGCTCGTCGGGCAGTTGGCCAAGCGGCAAGCGATCTTGAATCCGGAGAACACGATCTATTCGGTCAAGCGGTTCATGGGGCGGCGCTATTCGGAGGTGACGAGCGAGATCCGCAATGTCCCATACAGGGTTGTGGCTGGACCCAATGATGCCGTGCGGTTTGACATCATGGGGAAGCTCTACTCGCCGGAGGAGATCTCGGCCATGATCCTGCGCAAACTCGTGGAGGATGCCTCGCGTTATCTCGGCGAGAAGATCACCGATGCGGTGATCACCGTTCCGGCGTACTTCAACGACGCGCAGCGGACGGCCACGCGCGATGCCGGGAAGATCGCTGGGTTAAACGTCCTGCGGATCATTAACGAGCCGACGGCAGCGGCCCTCGCCTATGGATTGGACAAGAAGAAGAATGAGACCATCCTGGTCTTCGATCTCGGGGGAGGGACTTTTGACGTCTCCATCCTGGAGGTTGGCGATGGGGTCTTCGAGGTGAAGGCGACAAGCGGCGACACGCATCTTGGCGGCGATGATTTCGACAAACGGATCGTGGATTGGCTGGCCGAGGAGTTCAAGCGGGAGTATGGGATTGATTTGCGCAAGGATCGCCAGGCGCTGCAGCGGTTGACCGAGGCGGCCGAGAAGGCGAAGATCGAGCTCTCGAGCGTCATGGAGACGATTATCAGTCTCCCCTTCATCACGGCTGATGCCACCGGACCGAAGCATCTGGAGATGAAGCTGACGCGCTCGAAGTTCGAGCAGTTGACGGCCGATCTGGTCGAACGCTGCATTGGGCCGGTCCAGCAAGCGCTCGCCGATGCGAAGATGACTGAGCGGGACATTCATGAAGTCATCCTCGTCGGGGGAGCGACGCGTATCCCGGCCGTGCAGCAGCTGGTGCGGCGGTTGCTCGGGAAGGAGCCGAATCAGTCGGTGAACCCGGACGAAGTGGTGGCCATCGGGGCGGCCATTCAGGCGGGCGTGCTGGCGGGTGAGGTCAAGGAGGTCCTGCTGCTGGATGTCGTCCCGCTCTCACTGGGGGTGGAGACGCTCGGAGGCGTGATGACGAAGATCATCGAGCGGAACACGACCATTCCTGTGCGGCGGACGGAGATCTTCACGACGGCCGAGGACAATCAGACGGCCGTGGACATTCACATCCTGCAGGGCGAGCGCGAGATGGCGCGCGATAACCGCACGCTCGGGCGGTTCCGTCTGGAGGGCATCGCGCCAGCGCCGCGCGGCGTCCCGCAGATCGAGGTGACGTTCGATATTGATGCCAATGGCATCCTGCATGTGAACGCGCGCGATAAGGCGACCGGGCGCGAGGCCAAGATCACGATCACCGGCTCGACGCAACTCTCCAAGGAGGAGATCGAACGGATGATCCGCGAGGCGGAGATGTACGCGGAGGAGGATCGGCGGCGGCGCGAGCTGGTCGAAGCGCGCAATCAGGCCGATAGCCTTGCCTATCAGGTCGAGCGCACCTTGCGCGATCTGGGCGACAAGGTGCCAGCGCCGGAGCGCGCGCGCGCCGAGCATTTGATCCAGGAGATCCGCCAAGCCGTCAAGGAGGAGGCGGGGATCGAGCGGATTCGCCAGCTCACGTCCGAGTTGCAACAGGTCGCGCATCAGATCGCAGCCATCGCGTATGGGCATGCGACCTCGGCTGGGGCAGGAACGTCGAGCCGATCCGATGGCGGATCCGATGATGTGATTGATGCGGAATTCAAACCCAGTCATTGAGGTCAGCCATGGCGTGGAACCTAGTGGAGGCATCCTATGCCACGTCGGAAGAAGACGCAAGCCGAAGAGCCGGCTCTCCCCACGCCGGAAGAGCCGGCTTCCACCTATGAAGAACCGATCGAACCCTATAATGATGTCCTCGAGGAGGACTACTACGAGGACGATTTCGCCGTAGAGGAAGAGCCCTTAGAGCTCGCCGAAGAGGGGGTCGAGGAGGAGGAAGTGCCGATCTCGGAGGCGGTATCCGAGCCTGAGGAAGAGATGGTCGAGCCGGTTGCTCCTCGGTATGAGACGCGCCAGGAGATGCTGGCGCGGCTCATGCGACGGCTGCTGGCGGCGCGCGAGCGCGTACGGGCGACCTTGGAGCGCGTGCGCGACATCAACGCGCAGTTGCGCGATGCCGGACCTCGTCCGCCCGACCGCCTGAAGGAGCAATATCAGCGAGCTATTGCTGAGCTGAGCGCGGCGCGGCGGGAGGAGAACCTGGCGCGGGCCGAGCTGATTCAGGCCCTGAATTGGCGAGGATGAACAGGCATGGCGCGCTCCTGGCCAAGGCCACAAGGCCAAGAGGGCCCAAACTGAGCCACCCCCTGCTGGGGATGGGCTATGGCGGTCAAGTACAAAGACTACTACGGGATCCTGGGTGTCCCTCGAACGGCCACTCAAGATGAGATCAAGGCGGCTTTCCGCCGCTTGGCCCGAAAGTATCATCCGGATTTGAATCCGGGGGATAAGCAGGCGGAGGAGAAATTCAAAGAGATCAACGAGGCCTACGAGGTCCTGGGGGATCCCAAGAAGCGCGAACTCTACGATCGGTTGGGACCGCATTGGAGAGCGGGCGCGGACTTCACGCCACCGCCGGATTGGGAGAAGATTCGGATCGACTTCGGCGATTTCGACTTCTTCACGGGTAGGCCCGGGAGCTTCAGCGATTTCTTCGAGGCGCTCTTTGGGGGGCTGCGTGGTCGGGCGGCATCGCGCCGTTCGGCGACGGGCACGCGTGTCGGGTGGGGGATTCGAGGGAACGACATCGAGTCCGAGCTGACGCTCACGCTTGAGGAAGCACATCGCGGGACGACGCGACGGGTCACGCTCCCCAATGGGCGGACGGTCGAGGTGAAGATCCCAGCTGGCGTGCGTGAGGGTTCGGTGATTCGGCTCGCGGGACAAGGCGAACCAGGCCTGGGCGGTCAGGCAGGCGATCTCTACTTGAAGGTCCGGTTGCAGAAGCATCCGATCTTCACGGTCTCCGGCGACGATGTCTACGTCGAGGTCCCGATCACGCCCTGGGAGGCCGTGCTAGGGGGGAAGATCCGGGTTCCCACGTTGGAGGGCACCGTGGAGGTGACGCTCCCGCCAGGCTCGCAGAGCGGGCAGAAGCTCCGGCTGCGTGGTCAGGGCTTGAACCGTCGGCGCGGTGGACGCGGCGATCAGTATGTGCAGCTTCGGATCGTCGTCCCCACGAATCCGACGCCGGCCGAGCGTCGCTTGTTCGAGCAATTGGCGCGCGAGTCGAGCTTCAACCCGCGACAGTGAGCATCGTGCAGAGCCTCATCGAGATGCGCTTCTGAAGAGATCAGGGTTGGGAGAGGGGCTATGGATTTCAATCGCCTGACGGAGAAGGTGCAAGAGGCGGTGCGCGCAGCGCAAAGCCTCGCGGCGCGCTATAGCCATCAACAAATTGACGTCGAGCATCTGCTGCTGGCGCTCCTGCAGCAAGAAGGCGGTTTGGCCTCGGCGATTCTGGAGAAGGCGGGTGTGGATCCGAAGCTCGTCCGAACCCGCTTGGAACAGGAGCTGGCGCGCTGGCCGAAGGTGAGCGGTCCGGCGGCCGGCCCCGACTACGTCTACATCACCGGGCGGCTCAATCGTCTGTTCGCGGTGGCCGAGGATGAAGCGGCGCGGCTCAAGGACGAATATGTGAGCGTCGAGCACATCCTGCTGGCGATCCTGGAGGAGGGGCGCAGTGGCGCGGCTGGACGCATCCTGCTGGACCTTGGCCTGGATCGGGATCGCCTGATGAAGGCCTTGCAGCAGATTCGCGGCACGCAGCGGGTGACCAGCCCGACGCCGGAAGCGACGTATCAAGCGCTCGAGCGCTATGGGCGCGATCTGACCCGGCTCGCCGCCCAAGGGAAGCTCGATCCCGTCATCGGACGGGACGATGAGATCCGACGAGTGATTCAGGTGCTCTCGCGTCGGACTAAGAACAATCCGGTCCTGATTGGTGAGCCGGGCGTCGGCAAGACGGCCATCGTCGAGGGGCTGGCGCAGCGCATCGTGCGCGGGGATGTCCCCGAGGGCTTGAAGAACAAGCGCGTCATTCAACTGGACATGGGGGCGCTCATCGCGGGCGCGAAATATCGTGGCGAATTCGAAGAGCGGCTGAAGGCCGTGCTCCGCGAGGTGCAGGAGTCGCAGGGCGAGATCGTCCTCTTCATTGACGAGTTGCATACGGTCGTGGGCGCCGGTCGGGCCGAAGGCGCGACGATGGATGCCAGCAATCTGCTGAAGCCGATGCTCGCGCGCGGCGAGCTGCGCTGCATCGGGGCGACGACGCTCGACGAATATCGCAAGTACATCGAGAAGGATGCCGCGCTCGAACGCCGCTTCCAACCGATCCTAGTCGGCGAGCCCTCGGTCGAAGACACGATCTCGATCTTGCGCGGGTTGAAGGAGCGATACGAGGTCCATCATGGCGTGCGCATTAAGGACTCGGCACTGGTGGCTGCGGCAATGCTCAGCCATCGCTATATCTCCGATCGCTTCTTGCCGGACAAAGCGATCGATCTTGTGGACGAGGCGGCGGCGCGGTTGCGGACCGAGATCGACTCGATGCCCTCGGAGTTGGATGAGATCCTGCGGCGGATCATGCAACTGGAGATCGAGCGCGAGGGGTTGAAGCGGGAGACCGATCCGGCTTCGCGCGAGCGATTGCGTAAGATCGAGGAGGAGCTGGCCGAATTGCGCATGCGTGCGGATCGGCTCCGCGCGCAGTGGGAGGAGGAGAAGCAGATCCTCGCCCGCTTGCGCGAGTTGCGCGAGCAGATCGAGCAGACGAAGATCCTCATCGAGCAAGCCGAGCGGGCCTATGATCTCAATCGTGCGGCCGAGTTACGCTACGGGCGTTTGGTCGAGTTGGAGCGGCAGATGCGCGAGCAAGAGACACAGCTCGCGGAGCTGGCGTCGCGACATGGTGGCGTGCGCTTGCTCAAAGAGGAGGTGGATGAGGAGGACATCGCCGAGGTGGTGAGCCGTTGGACGGGCATCCCCGTGAGCCGTCTGCTCGAAGGGGAGATTCAGAAGCTGCTGCGGCTCGAGGACGAGTTGCACCGCCGCGTCGTCGGCCAGGAGGAAGCCGTTCGCGCCGTGGCCGAGGCCGTGCGTCGGGCACGCGCGGGCTTGAAAGATCCGAATCGCCCAATCGGCAGCTTCATCTTTCTCGGTCCGACCGGCGTCGGGAAGACGGAGCTGGCCCGCGCCCTCGCCGAGTGTCTCTTCGATGACGAACGCGCCCTCATTCGGATCGACATGTCCGAATACATGGAGAAGCATTCGGTCGCTCGATTGATCGGTGCGCCGCCTGGCTACGTCGGATACGAAGAAGGGGGGCAGCTCACCGAGGCCGTGCGCCGTCGGCCGTATTCGGTCATCCTCTTCGATGAGCTGGAGAAGGCGCATTGGGATATCTTCAACATCCTCCTGCAGATCCTCGATGACGGACGGCTCACCGACAGTCATGGTCGGACGGTGGATTTCAAGAACACGATCATCATCATGACGTCGAACATTGGGAGCCATTTGATCCTCGAGCATCGTGGCGAGAGGGGTGAGGATTACGAGCGGATGAAAGAGACCGTGCTCGCCGAATTGCGGCGGACGTTTCGCCCAGAATTTCTGAACCGCGTGGACGAGATCGTCGTCTTCCATGCGCTGACGGAGGCGCATCTGAAGCGCATCGTGGAGATCCAACTCGAACGACTGCGGCACCGCGTGCGGGATCGGCAGATCGAGTTGGAACTGACCGAGCGAGCGAAGACGCGCCTGGCCGAGTGGGGCTATGATCCCGTCTTCGGCGCGCGGCCGCTCAAGCGGGTGATCCAGCGGGAGGTGGAGACGCCGCTGGCAAAATTGATCTTGCAGGGAGAGGTGCGAGATAATTCTCTCGTGATCGTGGATGAGGATGGCGGCCGCCTCACCTTCTCGGTTCAGCCGAAGGAGGTGTCGGTGGCCGAATGAGCGCCTGGAGGGAGGGGATGAGGATGAACGCGCTCAGGACGAAACTCCATGCCCTTTTTGGACCGCGCTCGTGGCGGATTGCCGGGTCGCTCGCGCTGGTGCTCATCGGCGTTCTGGTGGGGTCGGCGATCACGGCGCGCACGGCGTGGTCACCGTTTCCCCACCGAGGGGATGAGGCGCGTATTCCCGTGTATTTGGCCACAGGGGCGCCGGTGAGCGGGAACATTTCGCTGCTGGAAGGCCTGGCGCCAATTGTGCGCGCGGCGCGGGAATGGGTCGTGACGATCGAGACGAAGACCCCGGATCGCGCGGGATGGGATATCTTCGATGATCCGTTCTTCCGATGGTTCTTCGGTCGTCCGCAAATCCCGCGGCGGGAGCAATATCGCCGAGGGCTCGGCTCGGGCGTGATCGTCAGCCCCGACGGATACATCCTGACAAACCATCACGTCGTAGAGAACGCCAGCGAGCTGGACGTGGCGCTCTTTGATGGGCGTCGCTTTCGGGGACGCGTCGTCGGAGCCGATCCGAAGACCGATCTGGCTGTCGTCAAGATTGAAGCGACGAAACTGCCGGCGGCCGTCTTCGGCGATTCCTCCCGTGTGCAGGCGGGTGATTTCGTCATCGCGATTGGCAGTCCGTTCGACCCTCGACTGCAGCACACGGTGACCTTTGGGATCGTGAGCGCGACGGGACGGGGGAGTCTCGGCATCGCCGATTACGGCGATTTCATCCAGACCGATGCGGCGATCAATCCCGGCAATTCGGGGGGGCCGCTGGTGAACATGCGGGGAGAGTTGATCGGCATCAACACGGCGATCTTCACGCGGGGCGCGCCGGCCAATGCCGGTGTTGGCTTCGCCATCCCGATCAACATGGCCCGTGAGGTCATGGAGCGCATCCTGAAATACGGGCGCGTCGTGCGCGGCTACATGGGCGTGAACATCCAGACGCTCGATGCGGCGATGGCCGAAGTCTACGGCGTGAGAGGGCATCGTGGGGTGATCGTGCTCGAAGTCGTTCCCGACAGCCCGGCCGATCGCGCTGGTCTCCGACGCGATGACGTCATCATTGAGTACAACGGGCAGAAGATCACCGAGAGCGAGCAGTTGCGAAACCTGGTGGCGATGACGGCTCCCGGAACGCGCGCGACGCTCAAGATCCTGCGCGAGGGGCGCGAGCAGACGCTCACGGTCGAAGTGGGCGAGCTGAAGGAGGAACGGGCGGGCGTGCGGTTCGGAGAGGAGGCCGAACGCGAGGCGACCTTAGGCGGCATCGGGGTTCAAGAGCTGACGCCCACGCTGCAGCAGCGGTATGCTCTGCCGCGCCAGATCACGGGTGTCCTCATCGTGGATATCGCCCCTTGGAGCCCGGCGGCGGAAGCGGGCCTGATGCCGGGCGATGTGATCCAAGAAATCAATCGCCAGCCGATTCGCACGGTCGCTGACTTCCGTCGTCTGGCCGCCGAGGTCGGACGGCGCCGAGCGGTGCTGCGCGTGTACAGTCAGCGTCAGGGCGGAAGTCTCCTCATCGTTCTCGAATCGCGCGGGTGAACCATCAGGCGGAGAGGAGGGCGATGTTCTACATCTTGCGGCGAGCCAATGGCGAGATCTTCACGCTCCAGCGAGGGGGCGTCTCCTACATCGCCGTCTGGGCTGAGGAACAAGATGTGCGGCGCAGTAAGAGCGCGAACCCGGATCTGATGGTCTACGTACTGGCTCCAGCAGACGAACGCGTGCTCAGGCGGTGGTTCGGCGATCGTCCGCTTCGCTTCTTCCTCGTGGATGGCCGAGATCCGGATTTGAGGACCGGGCGTGAGATCTCGCCGGAGGAGGTCTTCGGCCAAGTGGTGCTCCCGAAGGCGGCATAACGGGCGCTGTCCCTTTGGAGAGAAGGGCGCGGGGAAGGGGCGCTCGCCCAAAAGGGAGGGGCATATGGACAAGCTCACGAAGCAGAAGTGGATCTTCAGTGGCCTTTATTTGCTCTTCATGCTGGGGGTCTTGTTCTCCATCCACCAGTATGCGCGGGTGAGGCCGCAGCCGATCGCCTACAGCGAGTTGCTCGAGGCCGTGCGCAGCGGTCAGGTCGCCGAGGCGTGGATCAGCGAGAACGAGATTCGCGCGCGTCTCTCCACGGCGGGGAAGCTCGTGGTCGCCACGCGCGTGCCGGGGATCGAGGAGACGGCCTTGCTCAAGGCGCTCGAAGAACATCGGGTGAAATTCTCCGGCGTGATTGAGCGCACGTCATGGTGGGAGCAGGTCTTCCTCTACTGGGTCTTGCCGCTTTTGATCTTGGGTGCTCTCTGGGGCTATGGGATGCGACGCTTGGGGCAGGGCGGAGGCGGCGTGCTCACCTTCGGTCGGAGCAAGGCGAAGATCTATGACACGAGCAGCGAGAATCGCGTGACCTTCGCCGATGTCGCGGGCGTAGACGAGGCGAAGGCCGAACTGATGGAGATTGTGGATTTCCTGAAGCATCCGGCCCGGTATCAACGGTTGGGCGGACGTATCCCGAAAGGCGTGTTGCTCATTGGGCCGCCGGGGACGGGCAAGACGCTTCTGGCGCGCGCGGTAGCGGGCGAAGCCGGTGTGCCCTTCTTCGCCATCTCGGGCTCAGAGTTCGTCGAGATGTTCGTCGGCGTCGGCGCGGCTCGCGTGCGTGATCTCTTCGAGCAGGCGAAGCGGCGCGCTCCGTGCATCGTCTTCATTGACGAGCTGGATGCCATTGGGAAGATGCGGGCCGTCGGCGGCGGGCTCGCCGGCGCTCATGATGAGCGCGAGCAGACGCTCAATCAACTGCTTGTCGAGATGGACGGATTCGATTCGTCCAAGGGCGTGATCATCATGGCGGCGACCAATCGGCCGGAGATTCTGGATCCGGCGCTGCTGCGGGCCGGGCGCTTCGATCGGCGGATCGTCATTGATAAGCCCGATGTGAGGGAGCGCGAGCAGATCCTGCGCGTGCACGTTCGGAAGATTCGATTGGCGCCGGACGTGGATCTGCGCGTCATCGCGGCGCGGACGCCGGGGATGGTCGGCGCCGATTTGGCCAACATCGTGAACGAGGCCGCGCTCTTGGCCGCGCGCCGTGGAGCGGAGGCCGTCGAGATGCGAGATTTCGAGAACGCCATTGATCGCGTCTTGCTCGGCTTGGAGAAGAAGGGGCGGGTCATGTCGCCCGAGGAGAAAGAGCGGGTGGCGTATCACGAGATCGGACATGCGCTCTGTGCCCTTTGGGTCCCGCATGCCGATCCCGTGCACAAGGTCACGATCATTCCTCGCACGATCGGCGCGCTCGGCGCGACGCTGCAATTGCCGACGGAGGATCGGTATCTGCTGACGAAGCCGCAATTGAAAGACCGCTTGGTCGTGCTGCTTGGGGGGCGCGCTGCCGAGGAGTTGATCTTCGGCGATGTCTCCACGGGGGCGCATGATGACCTGGAACGCGCGACCGAGATCGCGCGGCAGATGGTCATGCGCTTCGGCATGAGCGAGCGCTTGGGGCCGCTAACCTATGGGCGCCCATGGACCGGACAGTTCCTGCAGGCCTCCGCCCCGGTGGGCGAGGAGCGGAATTTCAGCGAACACACGGCGCGCATGATCGATGAGGAGGTGCAGCAAGTGGTGACCGAGGCCTACGAGCGCGCGCGGACGATCTTGCGTGAGAAGCACGCGGTGCTTCACCATGTGGCGCGAGAACTGATCAGACGCGAGACCTTGGATCGCGAGGAGTTGGAACAGTTAGTGCGCGAGAGCATGGCCGTCGCGACGCACGCGCCGGTCACGTGAAGGCCGATTCGGAACGAGGGTGATCGAGCGCCTCCGGCGCGCGGCCTCGTTCTGGGAGGGGAAAGCGAGGTGGGCTATGTCGGCCGTCGTCTTTGTCGGAGTCTCTCCGCATCCTCCGATCATCGTCCCGGAGATCGGCGGGCGACACCTGAAGGACGTGGAGGCGACGGTGCGCGGCGTCCAGGAGATGATGCGCCGTCTGGTCGCCGCGCGGCCGGATGTCGTCCTCATCATCAGCCCGCACGCGCCGCTCGATCCCCGAAGTTTCAGCGCCTACAGCGGACCTCGGCTACGGGGCGATTTCTGGGAGTTTGGCGCGCCGCAGGTCGAATTCGACGTCCCCAATCATGTCGTCCTGCTCTCGCGCCTGGCTGCCGTCGCGCATGAGCGCGGCCTGCCGATGTGGCTCGTTCCGGCCGGACGGCGATTGGATCATGGCACGATGGTCCCGCTGTACTATCTGCTTCAGGCGGGCTGGCGCTCGAGCGTGCTGGTTGTCGGGCTGTCGCTGCGGCCGTTCGAGGATCACATTCGCTTCGGCGAATGCCTTGCCGAGGCAGCTGCGCAGCTGGGCCTGCGCCTGGCGCTTTGCGCCAGCGGCGATATGAGTCACCGGTTGAAACCGGGGGCGCCGGCCGGATATCACCCCGAAGCGCACCGATATGATGAGGCGATCGTGGAAGCGATTCGCGCGGGCGATTTCGAGCGCATCCTGCGCATTGATCCCGACCTGCGGGAAGAGGCTGGTGAGGACATCTATCGCTCGTTGCTGATCGCCTATGGGGCCCTAGGCCGCGCGCTGCATCGTCCGGAGGTCTTCTCCTACGAAGGTCCTTTCGGCGTCGGATACATGGCAGCCGTGCTCGCCGATTATTCTGATCAAGCGTCAGAGGCGGAATCGCCGGCGGAGAGCATCGGCGAGTCGGATCTGCCCGCGCTCGCGCGGCGAGCCGTTCACGCGTATGTGACGGAGGGGCGCATTCTCGATCCCCCACTGCTGCTTCACGGGGGCGCGGCCGAGCGCGCCGGCGTCTTCGTCAGCATCAAGACGCGTCAGGGCCAGTTGCGTGGGTGCATCGGAACCATCGAGCCCACTCAAGAGAACGTGGCGCGCGAGGTCATCCACAATGCCATCGCCGCCGCGACGCGCGATCCGCGATTCGATCCGGTACGCGCGGACGAACTCGATGAGCTGGTCTTCTCGGTGGACATCCTCTCTCCGCCGGAACCAGTCGCCGATCCGCACGATCTTGATCCGAAGCGATATGGCGTCATCGTGGAGGCCGAGGACGGACGGCGCGGGTTGCTGTTGCCGGATCTGCCGGGGATTGAGACCGTCGAACGACAGCTCCATTACGCGCGCGCGAAGGCCGGCGTTCGGCCGGACGAGCCGATTCAAATCTATCGCTTCACCGTTCGGCGAATTCGAGAGCACGAACGCGCGGCGACGGACGCCGAAGCCTGAGCGATGGACTTCTCATTCGGAGGGGCGCTATGGTCTCGTACGCGGACATCGAGAGATTGAAGGCCTATGGGCCGCAAGGCGATGGATGGGTCTTGAGCGTGTATCTGGATGTGGATCAGTCGAAGGCGAGCAATTTGAAGCGGGGGTTCGAGACGGTGCTGCAGAATCTCCTGCGGGAAGTCGAGCGGGGGGTGGACGAGCACGCCCGCGAGGAGTTCGCGGCGAACCGAGCGCGCGTGCTGCGGTTCCTGCAGAGCTATGAGCCGAGGAAAAAGGGTGTGGTCATCTTCTCCGATGTGCGACATGAGTTTTGGTGGGATCGCGAGCTGCCCGTCCTCTTGCCGAACCTCGCTCGCTTTGAGCGAGCCCCGTATCTTCGACCGCTCATCGAAGTCCTCGACGAATATGAGCGATACGGCGTCGTCCTCATAGACAAGGAGAAGGCGCGCCTGTTCACCGTGCACCTGGGCGAGATCGAAGAGCATGAGGCGGTCTTCGACGACGTGCCGCGCCGCACGGTGACGACGAGCATGGATCGGCTCTGGTCGCAGAAGAATCTCCAGCGGCATCATGATATGCACGTGCATTGGCATGCCACCCATGTGGCCGAGCGATTGCGAGAGTTAGTTGAGCGCTACCATTTCGATCGGCTCATTATCGGGGGCACGGTGCAAGCCGTGGGCGAACTGCTGCGCGTTCTGCCCAAGCGCTTGAGCGAGCGTGTGGCGGGCACGATCTCCGTCCCTGTGACGGCGTCGGTGTCGGACGTCCTCGCCGAGGTGCTTCGCCTCGAGGAGCAGGTCGAGCGGCAAACGGAGCACCAGTTGGTGGAGTCTTTGCTGACGGCGGCGGGCAAGGGCGAGCGTGCCGTTGTCGGTCCGACGGCGACGCTGGAAGCGCTTCACGAGGGGCGCGTCTGGCGGCTCATTTACGTCGGCAACCATGCCCTCATGGGCTCGGCGTGCGCGCAGTGCGGCGCGCTCTTTTGGGAGCCACAGCGCGAGACCTGTTGGTATTGCGGCGGGAAGTTAGAAGCGGTGCCCGATTTCTTGGACCGCGTCCTGGAACGCACGCTCGCTTTGGGCGGGAGCGTGGAAGAGGTCCGGGGTTCGGCGGCGGAGAAGCTGAAAGCGGCCGGAGGATTGGGCGCGTTCCTGCGCTATTGAACCGTAAGGAGGGACGATGAGCGAGGAGACGATCGATGTGCTGGCCGTGGGGGCCCATCCCGATGATGTCGAGTTGGCGATGGGAGGGACATTGCTCAAGTTGGCCTCCTTGGGGTACCGCACGGGGATCGTGGATATGACGCAAGGGGAGGCTGGAACGCGCGGGACGCCCGAAGAACGAGCGCGCGAGGCCGCCGAAGCGGCGCGCATCTTGCGCGTCGCCGTGCGTGAGACACTCGGGCTGCCCGATACCCGCGTCCTCCACATGGATGAAACGCGACGTGCCTTCGTGCGCGTGCTCCGACGGCTCCGACCGAAGATCGTCTTCACCCACTATTGGGAGGATCCGCATCCGGATCACGCGCACACGAGCCGGATCGTGCGCGAGGCCGCATTCCTCGCGGGATTGCCCAAATACGATCCCGAGACGGGGCATGCGCGCCATCGGCCGAACGCCGTGGCGTATTTCCTCTTCCCGCGCACCCTTCCGCCGAGCTTCATCGTGGATATCACAGCGTTCGCCGAGGAGAAGCAGCGGGCGATTCGCGCGCATCGTTCGCAGCTCTATGATCCTTCGCGCCCGGAGCCGGAGACGCGAATCAGTACGGAAGGGTTCCTGCGGCGCGTGGAAGCTCGGCAGCGCTACTACGGAGCGCTCATTGACGTCGAGCATGGCGAGGCGTTTCTCGTGCGGGAAGCGTTGAACATCGAGGATCCCGTCGCGCTGCTCACGCGCCCGATGAACATCTACTCCTATCTCCTCTGAGTTCGGAGGCCGTATGAGCGGGGAATATTGCGTGGGGTTGATCACGACGAGTTCTCGCGAGGAGGCCGAGCGGATCGCCGAAGCGCTCGTCCGCGAGCGGCTGGCCGCGTGCGTCACGATCGTCCCCGAGGTCGAATCCGTGTATTGGTGGGAGGGGCGGGTCGTTCGGGATCGCGAGGTGCTGCTTCTGGTGAAGACGGCGCGAGCGAAGTGGCCGATGCTCATGGCGGCGGTGAGGGAGCGGCATAGCTATCAAGTCCCGGAGATCCTGGCCCTCCCCATCGTGGAGGGTTCGGAGGCCTACTTGGAGTGGCTCGAACGATCCCTCAGCGCATCTTGATCTGTGGGGGGAGATTTGTTACCTTAGCGCGTGTCTTCTGCGGGAGGGGAGGCTATGGAAGCACAGGAGCCGATTGAAGGCGTGTCGTTGCCGAAGAAGAAGACGTTGACGAAGGCGGATCTCATCGAGGAGGTCGCTCGTGCGGCCGAACTCGCGCGAAAGGACTCGCAGGTCATCGTCGAGACGGTCTTGGAGAGCTTGGTCAGCGCGCTGAAGCGAGGCGAGGGGATCGAGTTGCGCGGCTTCGGTTCCTTCCGCTTTCGCGAGCGTGGCCCTCGGCGCGGGCGGAATCCGAAGACGGGTGAGGTGGTGGATGTCCCTCCCAAGCGTATGCCCTATTTCAAGCCGGGGAAGGAGCTGAAGGAGTTGCTCAATCAGTAAGGATGGACCTTCTCTGGAGTCCATGGCGATTCCGCTACGTCTCGACGGCCGAGGAGCAAACGCGCTGCGTCTTTTGCGAGGCCCCTCGGTTGAGCGATGAGCAGGCTTTGATCCTGTATCGCGGGCGGGAGAATTTCATCATCCTGAACCTCTATCCCTATACGACGGGCCATCTGATGATCGCGCCCTATGCGCATCTGGCGTCCTTTGCCGAAGCGCCCAAGAGCCTCACCGACGAGATGACCGATCTGGCCAAGTATTGCTGCCGGGTGCTCACGGAGGTTTACCGCCCGCATGGCTTGAATCTCGGGATGAATTTGGGGCGGGCGGCCGGAGCGGGCATCGCCGATCATTTCCATCTGCATGTGCTCCCGCGTTGGTTTGGCGACACGAACTTCACGACCGTCATCGCTGAGACCCGCGTCTTGCCCGAGGATTTGGAGACGACCTATCGAAAGTTGCGGCGATATTTCGAGGACGCCCCGCTTCGCTGAGTCCTCGTTCGTCCCATGAGGAGGAGTCAAGGGATATGCGTGCCGCCTGTGTGATCCTCATCACTTTGGTCTTCGCTGTTGAGGGGCGAGCGCGTCAAGAGGGGCAAGGGCGGCCGGCGTCCAGCCCCGGTGCCGCGCTGCATCAGATTCGCGGGCGCGTCTATCTCCCGACGGGCGCGCCCGCCGAAGAGCGCTTTCGTGTGACGCTGCGCACGTTCGGGCAGAGCGTCGTGAATGAGACGTTCACGGATTCGCTGGGGAATTTCGAGTTCCGCGGTGTGCCCAATGGGACCTACGAGATCGTCGTGTGGGAGACGGACCGATACGCGACCGAGGTCGAGCGCATCGAGGTCTTCAGTCGTGCTGCCCGCGTCTTCACGCAGAACGTCTTCTTGCGCGAGAAGGAGCGCGTGGCCTCCGAACGACCAGCCGCCGGAACGGTCTCCGTGGCGCGTCTGGCCGAAGCGATCCCGAAAGAGGCGCGAAAGGCATACGAAAAAGGGGCCAAAGAATCACGAAAGGGGAATCCGCAAAAAGCGATCGCGCATTTCCAACGGGCGCTCGCTCTTCATCCTCGATACGTCCAGGCGCTCAATGATCTCGGCGTCCAGTATCTCCGCCTGAACGAGCTCGCCCAAGCGCGCACGGCGTTTCAACAGGCCATCGAAGTGGACCCTCAGGCCCCCCATCCGCATGTGAATCTGGGATTCCTCCACCTGCTGCAACGGGAATATGAAGCGGCGCTCGCGCATCTGCAGCAGGCTGTGACGCTCGATCCGGCCAATTGGTCCGCGCGCATGCTGCATGGGATCGCGCTCATGCAGACGGGCGATCTCGAGCGCGCGGAGAACGAGCTGCAGAGGGCGCTCTCGCTCGGTCCTCCACCGACGGCCTCGATCGTGCGCTTGCATCTGGCGAACCTCTTCCTGCGGCGCGGGGAGTACGCGCGCGCGTTGGAGCAGTCGGAGAAGTATCTCGAAGAGGTCCCGAACGCGACCAACGCCGCCGAGATTCGCGAACGGGTGAAGAAGTTGCGAGAGCTGGTGCGCGTGCAGAACCGGCAGCTTTGAGCCTCTCGGAGAACCGTCGGCCTAGGAGAGGTGCTTTCGACGACGGGTGGTCTCCGCTTGCTGGCGAAGGATCCGACGAATGCGCTCGCGCATCTCAGAGACGAAGGGATCGTCCGGGGCGAGACGCCGCAAGTGGTTGAGGTAGTGGAGCGCGTTCTCGTTCTCCGGCGCGACGTAATTCCCGCGTCGAAGGGCCTCCTCCACCAAGAGCTTGAGCTGGCGGATGCGTTCCTGCCGATCGTCGGAAGCATCTGAGGAGATCGCCAGTTCAAGCGAAAAATCATAGCTCGCCTCCGGCTCTGACGGATCGGCGAAGATCTCGCGCTCGATCGATTTATACCCCTCTTTCTGGATGACGATGCGGTGGGTTCCCGCCGTCAATTCGATCACCAAGGGCGTATGGCCGACCCACCGGCCATCAATGAGGACGGTCGCCTTCGGCGGATCGGTCGCAATGCTCACCACACCCGAGGCGCGCTCGCGCGTCACCAGAAGGATGACCGTCGCGCTGAGGAACGTCGCCAGTAGCGCGATCGCCGCCACGCGCCATCGCATTCGCCCTGTCGTCCCCTTCTCACCCATAGCGCTTCGTCGAGCAGGGAAAATATATCGAAATCGGTGCCATCGGACAAGTCGCGTCTTCGAGAAGCGGGCGTCCCGTGACTCACTCTTGAAGGAGTCGCGCGATCGTGCGCCGCAGCCGTCGGGCGTCCGTCAGAGGATCGTATCCCACCAGATGCTCGCGGAGTTTCCCTTCTCGATCGAAGAGGAATGTTTGCGGGATGGGGTGTTCACCTGGCCCGACGAAGGCTTCGAACATGCCGTCGGGAGCGAAGCCGATCGTGTAGTTCACGCCGAATTGTTGGACGAATCGTTGGACCTGCTGGGCGTCGTGCTCCGGATCTTCAATCGTGAGCCCGAGGATCTCCAATCCGCGATCGCCGTGCGCGCCCTTCAGTTCGATCAAGAGCGGGATCTCCTCGCGACAGGGGGGGCACCAGGTCGCCCAGAAATCGACGATGAGGACCTTGCCGCGAAAGTCTGAGAGGGTGATCTCGCGGCCTTCAAGCGTACGGATGCGGAAGTCGGGGGCGCGCCGATGGCCGTCGGGCGCCCACGGCAAGCCATCGATGGCTGCCGTCGAGGGTCGCACGCCGCTTCGGAAGAAGCCCACGTATACGGCCCAAGCCGCTACCATCCCGGCGATCACCAGTAGAGCCGTCAGGCGCGCCGAAGCCGAGCGCCTCGATGTCGTCTCAGCGGTCGCCACGTTCCTCCTCGCCTTTGGCTGATTCCGTCTCCGCCCGTTCTCTCACGGCGACGCCGACCGATGGGCCGGCGATCCGATATGCCTCCGACGCCCACATCCCCAGATCCACGAGCTTACACCGCTCCGAGCAGAACGGACGGAACGGATTCGATTCCCAGGGGACGCGCTTCCCGCAGCGTGGGCATCTGACCCTCATACGAAGGATAATGATACACAAAACCGCTCAGGCGTCAACGCGCGGGAGTGAGGACGCATTGCGGCACGCGAGAGCCTCTGATATACTGACTTCCCTCGCACTTCATTCGGGAGGCTGATGGGAGATGCCGGAGACGATTCCGAACGCGTATCTTGACCTCTTCCAGAAGCGCGCGTTCGCCGTCTTGGCGACGCTCATGCCCGATGGCTCCCCGCAGGTGACGCCGGTGTGGTGCGATTTCGATGGGGCGCATGTGCTCGTGAATTCGGCGCGCGGTCGCGTGAAGGATCGGAACATGCGGCGCGATCCGCGCGTCGCGCTCGTGATCTTGGACCCGGACAATCCATATCGCTACGTGGAGATTCGCGGGCGCGTCGTCGAGATCACCGAGGAGGGAGCGGACGTGCACATCGATCAGTTGGCCAAGAAATATCTGGGTGTGGAGACCTACCCTTATCGTCAGCCGGGAGAGGTTCGCGTCCTCTACAAGATTCGCCCGGAACACGTCTCCGGGGTGCGATAAAGAGGCTTCCGGTGCGGGACACGGGCGCCGCATTCAGGAGGATCCGACCTGGCGCGAGGAGGAACATGCGGATTTGCCAGTGCGCCCGCGTCGGTTTATAATGACGCCTGACGTTGCTCGCGGTGTCCAGTCGAAGGGCTGGGCGTCCCTGAGTCCAACATCCCAGGTGAGAGCTGAAGGAGCGCGTATGAGCGAAAAGTACAAACATCTGGAAGACGAATGGCGACAGGCCGCTCGACGCTCGCGGGATTTCCCAAAACCGAATCTGTTGACCGTTCGCGAGGTCTTCCGCTGTGCGATTTGCGGAGCTGTCGTCCCAATGGAGATCGGTATCCCGGTGGACGGTGAGTGCCCGAAGTGTCATGCCGATCTGCACACGTGTAAGAATTGCCTCCATTTCGATCCGCGGAGTCGATTCGAATGCACCGAGCCGATCCCCACGCGCATCCCGCGAAAGGATGTGCGGAACGAGTGTGAGTTCTTCGAGCCGCGAAAGGTCGTGGAACGGGAAACGACCACCTCGCCCATGCAGATTCAGGATCCGCGCGCGGCCTTCGATCGCTTGTTCAAGAAGTGAACGGTGGTTCCCATGAGGGCTCGGGTGGAGGACGCTCTTCATGGGGGGAGGGTGTTATTTCGATCTCCGAGGTGGCCCCTTGAGCGAAGGCTCCCGGCCGATGCCTGAAGAGGAGGCGATGCGCGTTTTGATCGTCGAAGACGAACGGAAGATAGCCGAGGCACTCCGGCGCGGTCTGGAGGAAGAGGGATATATCGTGGAGATCGCCGCGGATGGGGAAGACGGCCTGCGTTTGGGGAGCGAGCGGGAGTACGAGCTCATCATCCTCGACATTCGGCTTCCCAAGCGCGATGGGATCGAAGTGTGTCGCGAGCTGCGCCGGCATGGCGTGCTGACACCCATCCTCATGCTGACGGTCCGCGATGCCGTCGCGGTAAAGGTCGAGGCCTTCGAAAGTGGGGCCGATGATTATCTCACCAAGCCGTTCGCCTTCGCGGAATTGCTGGCGCGCGCGCGGGCGCTCGTGCGCCGTCGTCAGCATGTGGACCTGCGGCTGCGCGTCGGCGATCTCGTCCTCGATCCTGTGACGCGACGCGTCACGTGCGCCGGTCGTGCGATCGCCCTGACGCCCAAGGAGTTCGCCCTGCTCGAATGCCTCATGCGCCATCCGAACGAAGTGCTGACGCGCGCTCGGCTGATGGAGGAAGCGTGGGGGGAGCGCTTCGATGCGCTGACCAACATCGTGGATGTGTACATCACTGCCTTGCGGAAGAAGCTCGATCGCGTCTTCTCGCGTCCCTTGATTCACACGGTTCGCGGCGTCGGATACGTGCTGCGCCCGTAGCGTCAAAGGAGCGTGAGGATGGGCACGATCTCGGTCTGAATCGGGCGAGCTGTCACGATCACGTCATCATCTCCCACGTAGACATCCACTTCGCTGCGCACGCCGAACTCTCCTTCCAGATAAACACCAGGCTCGATGGAGAAACACGTGTGCGGAAGGATGCGGCGCTCGTCGCGCGTCTCCAGGTTATCGAGGTTGGCGCCGTTGCCGTGCACGTCCTCGCCGATGGAATGGCCGGTGCGATGAATGAAGAAGTCGCCAAGTCCGGCCCGGCGGATCACCTCGCGGGCGACCTCGTCCACCTCCCATCCCCGAATCGGGCGTCGCGCGCGCACGGCCTCACGCACGAACTCGATGGCCCGATCGCGCGCCTCGCGCACGACGCCGAAGACGCGCGCGTAGCGATCGGGCACGACGTCGCCGACGAAGCCCGTCCACGTGATGTCCACGTAGACGGCGCGGGGAACGTCGCGCAGCTTCGCCCAGAGATCGATGAGCACGAAGGTCCCCTCTCGGATCGGCCAGGCCGAGTCCGGCGTCGGGCTGTAGTGCGGGGTCGCCGAATGGGCATCCGCGGCGACGATCGGAGGATGATCGGCTACCAGTCCCTCGCGCTCGAAACACTGAAGGATGAACTGCTGAATCTGGCACTCATCGGGAGCCCGCCCGGAGGCGACGCGCCGCGCGATCTCGGCGAACGTCTCGTCCACGATCCGACGCATCTTCGGCTCTGCGCGGAGATGCGTCTGTAGCTGCTCCTCGCTCCAGACGGCTTCGAACTGTTGCACGAGGTCGGCCGAAGAGACGATCTCAATGCCGAAGCGGCGGAGCAGCTCGATGGTCCCGGCGTCTACGCGCGAGATGTAGGGGATGGCGTTGTCCGGGGAGTATTGCATGGCAATGCGTCGGCATCCGCGCAGGATTTGGTACAGATGTTCGTGAAGCTGAGACCACGGCAAATAGATGAGTTTCGTCCCGGGAAGCGAATCGAGCTGCTCCGATTCGATGAGATGGACGATCTTGATGGGCTCTCCCTCGGCCGGGATGAAATAGAACCAGCGGCGCGTCCCCAAGCGATGCTCGTCGAGGTTGAGGATGCGATAGGCCAACGGATCCGACCTGCGGAAGTCGTAGAAGAGCCATCCGTCCACGCCAGCCTCCTTCAGCGCCGTTTGGATACGAGCGACCAAGTCATCCATAGGTCTTCTCCGGAGATGAAGAGCTTAGCAGAAGGCGCGCTCGCGCGCGATGCGCCTTCTCGCGGGAACGGCGCTCTCGCGGTCGTCTCTCGCTGAGCGAGCTCATCCCCGTCTCATGGGCATAGGCGCAGTATTGGATGAGGCAACAGACCTCGCACCGCGGGTTTCTCGGGCGGCAGACGTCGCGTCCGAGGCGGATCAAGTTGATGTGCGCGGCATAACAGTGGCGGGCGGGGATGAGGTGGCCAAGCTGCTGGTGCGCGCGCTTGTCGGAGCAGCGTTGGGGGATCAAACCGAGCCGTCCCGCCACGCGGCGAATGTGCGTGTCCACGGGGAAGACTGGGCGCCCGCAGGCAAAGAGCAAGACGCAGGCCGCCGTCTTCGGGCCGACGCCGTCGAGCGAGCGCAGGAAGCCAAGCGCCTCCTCAAGCGGTGCCCGGCAGAGGAAAGAGAGGTCGAGCGCGCCCGTACGCCGCTCGATCTCTTGAAGGATGCGTTTGATGCGCATCGACTTGATTCGCGCCAAGCCGCCGACGCGAATCGCCGCGGCGATCTCCCGCGTGGACGCGCGCCGCACGGCGTCCCACGTCGGAAAGCGCGCCTTCAGGCGAGCGAACGCGCGATCACGATTCCGATCGTTCGTGGATTGGGAGAGGACGGTTTCAATCAGCGTGTCCAAAGGGTTGCGATTGCGGTGAAGCTGGGGCACACCGTAGGCCGCTTCCAGCTGCTCGAGGATCTCTCGCACGCGTTCTCGCATCGGGGGAGGAACCGGAGCGTTCGTCAGGCGTTCGATCATTGTTGGGGCTCCGAGGTTCGCGCGAGGACTTCGCGATAATAGGCTTCGTACATGGGGATGATGCGTTCGCTGGAGAATTCGGCGAGGGCGCGCTCGCGCGCCCGTCGGCCCATCTCGCGGCGTTGGGCGTCATCTCGCAGCAGGCGGATGACAGCTTCGGCCATCGCCGCGATCTCTCCGCACGGGAGCAAGCACCCCGTCACTCCATCTTCGACGACTTCGGGCAAGCCACCGGTACGGCTGGCGATGACGGGGACTTCGCAGGCCATGGCTTCGAGCGCGGCCAATCCGAACGCCTCCATTTCGCTCGGCAGCAGCAGCAGGTCGGCGATCGAGAGGAAGTCGACGATATTGGGCTGCTTCCCCACGCAATGGACGCGTCCGGTGAGCCCATGGCGTTCAACGAGCCATTCGACGCGCGCGCGATCCGGTCCGTCGCCGATCATGATGAGAGAGGCGGGAACTCGCTCGACCACGCGGGCGAAGATCTCCACGCAATCGGGAGCGCGTTTGATCGGGCGGAAGTTGGAGATGTGCACGAGGACCTTCTCTCCCGAAGGTGCGAAACGCTCGCGCAACTCCGGATGCGGCCGACGCGCGTATTCCTCGCCGTTGATGAAGTTCGGGATGACTCGGATGTCACCGAGGCCGAAGATCTCGCAGGTCGCGCGCCGCAGATACTGCGAGACGGCCGTGACGCCATCGCTTTGCGCGATGCCGAAGCGCGTGATGGGCAAGTAGGAGCGATCGCGCCCGACGAGCGTGATGTCCGTCCCATGCAGCGTCGTGATCACCGGCAGGTACCGATGAGGGCGGAGCATCTCGCGCGCCAGGTAGGCGCTGATGGCATGGGGGATGGCATAGTGGACGTGCAAGAGATCCAGCTCGTATTCGCGCGCGACGCGAAACTGCTTGGTCGCGAGCGCCATGTCGTAGGGGAGATACTCGAAGAGCGGATAGTCGAGCATCTCGACCTCGTGAAAGAAGAGGCGCTCGGACAGCTCGGTGAGTCGCGTTGGCAAAGCGGCCGCGATGAAATGGACCGTGTGGCCCCGTCGCGCCAGCTCCTTCCCCAATTCGGCGGCGACGATGCCACTGCCGCCATAGGTGGGATAGCACGTGATCCCGATCTTCAACGGGCGTGTCATGAGAGCCACCGCCGTTCGGAGGCGCCGATCCGCGGACGTCTCAGCTCATGTACTCCTCGAACTCCTCCAGGAGCATGAGCCCGTTCTCCTGTGGGTCATCCACGACGCCATGAGTCAAGCGGGCCAGCGCCGCGATAACCTTCAGATGGAAATCGGTCGGCTGCCCATACTCATCGACTTCCGCTTCAATCTTGAACTTACGGGCCGCCTTCTTCACTTGAAGGGGCAAAGACTCATACGTCTGCCGCAACTCTTCGATCTCCTCGGCCGAAGGATGTGCGACCGTGATCGTGCAGACTTCGCGCCCGCGCTCGGTCTCGGCCTCGATCTCAAGGGCCGTCCAATGAGCGGCGTTCAGCGCCTCGCCGCCGCGCGGGTGCACGCGGCAGGTATACCCGCTCTCTTTGAGCTGGGCGATCACATCCGAGACCGAGGGGAGACGAGTCCGATCCGTCCAGACGAAGTACTCACATCTCATGGTTCACTCGCCTCTTTTCCATGTCCGTGATGTCGTTCACCGCGCCGTATGCGGAGGCATTGTAGGCGAGAGTCTTCCATTTGGCAACGGGGCGATTCGCCGCCACCGCCTTCGTTCATGCGGAACCCACGGCGGCCGGAGTGACCGGGTTATAGAGCGAATCTCGTTCGACGGGAAGGCACCCCGCTTGTCGGATCAAGTGCTCGATCTCCGCGCGCGTCAGGCTTTGTGGCGTTTGCCCCCCCGCCATGTGATAGATCTTCTCCTCGACCACCGTCCCGTCCAAATCATCGGCGCCGAAGCGCAGGGCGACTTGCGCCAGCTTCGGCCCCATCATGATCCAATATGCCTTGATGTGATCGAAGTTGTCCAGCAGGAGGCGCGCGACGGCGATGTTCTTCAGATCGTCCATGCCCGTAGTCCACGGCAGATGGCTCAGCCGCGTGTTCTCCGGATGGAACGCCAGCGGGATGAACGCCGTGAAGCCGCCCGTCTCATCTTGCAGCGCGCGCAGCCGCAGCAGATGATCCACGCGCTCTTCATAGGTCTCGACGTGGCCATAGAGCATCGTCGCCGTGGACTTCAGGCCACATTCGTGGACGGTGCGCGCGACCTCCAACCAGCGCTCGCCGCTGATCTTATGCGTGCAGATGAGATCGCGCACTCGCCGGGCGAAAATCTCAGCGCCACCGCCGGGGACCGAATCCAATCCTGCCTCTTTCAGGATCTCGATCGTCTCGCGCAAGGATCTCCCCGCCAGCTTCGCCAGATAGTCCAACTCCACGCAGGTGAAGGCCTTCAGGTGTACGTTCGGGAAGTGGTATTTCAGCGCGCGCAGCAGGTCCACGTAGTATTGGAAGGGGAGATACGGATGCAACCCGCCGACGATGTGGAACTCGCGCACGGAGTCGGTGTATCCGCGCGCGGCCGTCTGGACGACCTCTTCGATGCTCATTGTCCATCCCCCCTCCTCCCCGACCTTACGCGCGAAGGCGCAGAGCTGGCAGTCCACGAAGCAAATGTTGGTCGGATTGATGTGGCGGTTGATGATGTAGTAGGCGACGTTGCCGTTCTTCTTCTCCTTCACATAGTTGGCGAGCGCGCCGAGCGTCAGCAGATCGTTCGAGCGATAGAGCGCCACACCATCCTCGAACGTGAGGCGCTCACCAGCGAGAACCTTCTCGACGATCGGCGCCAGTTCCGAACGTGCGATATACATCTTCATGCTCTCCCCCTTCCATGCGCGAGCGGGCGTCATCGCAAGAGCACCTCCCCGCCCATCGTGAATAAAAGGATGAGACTCACGCAGGCGTTGGTGGTGAAGAAGGCTTCGTTGACCCGCGAGAGATCGTCGGGGCGAACGAGCCGATGTTGTCGGATGAGGAGCAAGAGCGTCGTCGCAAGTCCCGCTCCGCCCAGCCAGCGCAGTCCGGCTAAGCGGAAGGCCCACACGAGGCTGGCAAAGGCGATCCCGTGAAAGACCCGTGCGATCCGGAGAGCGCGTCGGAGGCCGAATCGCGCCGGGAGCGAGTGCAAGCCCGCACGCCGATCGAAGTCCACGTCCTGACAAGCGTAGATCACATCGAAGCCGGCCACCCACATCATGACGGCGAGGCTCACCGAGATGGGGAGCCAATCGTCCAAAGCGCCGCGCACGGCGATCCAGGCCCCTGTCGGCGCGATGGCCAGGCACCAGCCGAGCACCAGATGCGAGTACGCGGTGAACCGCTTCGTGTAAGAGTAGAGCAGGATCGAGGCGAGCGCCACCGGGGCCAACATCAGCGTGAGCCGATTCAACATGGCCGCCGCCACTAGGAACGCGGCCGCCGAGACGACCGTGAAGGCGCGGACGTAGCCTGGGCTCACGCGCCCGGCTGGCAGTGCGCGATTCTGCGTTCGCGGATTCTGGCGATCGAATTCGCAATCTACGAGCCGGTTGAAGGCCATCGCGGCACTGCGCGCGCCCACCATGGCGACCAGAATCCAAAAGAGCGTACGCCCGTCGGGCAGACCCTCGGCAGCGAGAATCGCACCTAAGAGCGCAAACGGTAAGGCGAAGAGCGTGTGCTCAATCTTGATCATCTCCAGCGTCAGATGCGTGTTTCGCCACAGCGCCATTGCCGGAGAAGGCCGCGCGGACATCTTCGACATCGCGCTCCTCATCACCCATGCCCTCCTCGCCACATCGTCTCTTGGGAATGTTCGATCCCCAGATGGTCGAGAATGCGATAGACGAAGTGCTGCACCAGATCGTCGATCGTACGCGGGCGATGGTAGAAGGCCGGCATGGCCGGCAGGATCACCGCTCCCAGTTGCCGCAGCGTCAGCATGTTTTGCAAGTGGATCGCGTTGAGCGGTGTCTCCCGCACGACGAGAACGAGGCGCCGCCCCTCTTTCAACGTCACGTCAGCGGCGCGATGGATCAAGTTCATCGTCGCCCCCGTGGCGATCGCGCCGAGCGTCCCAACGCTGCAGGGAACGATGACCATCCCATCCACCGGATAGGAGCCGCTGGAGATGGGCGCGCCCAGGTCGTTCAGTTGAAAACACACGAGCTTGCGGCGAGAGAGACCGAGCTGGTCGGCGACCTCGGGACTGAGCAGGGCAGGTATCTCCACATTCAACTCCTCGGCGAAGACGCGACGTCCGTTGTCGCTGATGAGCAGATTGATCTGCCGGACACGCGGACTCGCATCCAGCAGCTGCAGCAGCCGCTGTGCGTAGCAGGCGCCACTGGCACCCGTGACGGCGACCGTGATGGAGATTCCCTCACCCATAGCGCCCATCGCGTTTCAGGAGACAAGCGTACCGACCTTCGGAAGCGCTTGTCAAGAAACCGCTCCTTGGCCTCATCGGGCGAGGCGGAAGCTTCAGCTTGACAGCCCGAATGGCCTCGATCCATCATCGTTTGGTAGTGGGACATGCTCGACGCCTATCGAGGGGAGTTGACCCGATTCCACGAAGCGCTCGCGCGCGAGGAATACGAGCATTATTCGGGACGCAAGGAGACGCTGGAGCTGGAGCCGATCTACGATCGGTACGGGCACCTCTTCACGCGCGAGGCCATCGAGGCTTTGCGACGCGAGCGCGAGGCGATCCCCGAGTCTTTCGAGACCTCGCGCCGCGCGCTCGATCTCTTGATCGCCGATGCCACCGAACGCGCGCTGGAGATGAGCGTCCACTCCTTGACGGAGCAGATCGCGCGCGCGGAGGCGGAGGCGGAGATCCTCTGGGACAAGGTGACGCTCACGTTCTATCAGGCGAAGCAACGGTTGGCGACCGAGCCGAATCCTCGGCGGCGTCGGGAGCTGCAGGCGCAGTGCACCGAGGTCATTCGGCGGACGAATGAGCTCCGCCTGGAGCGATGGCGCCAGTTGCATCGCGCGGCGCGCGGGTTCGGGTATGCGAACTCTCGAGCGCTCTATCAAGCCGTGCGCGCGCGGGATTTCGAAGTGCTCGGGCACCAGTGGGCGCGATTCCTGGAGGAGACGGACGAGCTGTATCGGGCGCATCTTCATGACGCGCTGATGAGCGAATTGGGATTGCGCCCGGCGGAAGCCGATCGCGCGGATATCCCGGCCTTCTTTCACCTGGAGCGCTATGCGGATGTCTTCCCCCGCGATGGCTTGCGAGCGATCTATGAAGAGGTGTGGCAGGGACTCGGCCTCGAAGTCGATCGGCAGGAGAACATCGAGGTGGATGATGAGGAACGTCCCCGCAAGCATCCGCGCGCGTTCTGCGTCCCGATTCGAATCCCGGAGGAGATCAAGCTCGTCATCGCCCCGAACGGCGGCGTGCCGGATTACCAGGCCCTGCTTCATGAGGCCGGACATGCGCAGCACTACGCGTGGACATCGGCGGCGCTCCTCCCTGAGTTCAAGTATTCGGGCGATCGCGCCGTGAGTGAGAGCTACGCGTTCCTGTTCGAGTCGTTGCTTCGGGAGCCGCGTTGGCTTGATGAGGCGTTGCACTTCCTGGCGAGCGAGCATTTCCTGAAGCTCATGTGGGTGCATCGGCTCTTCCTCCTGCGCCGATACGCCGCCCGGTGCGAGTACGAGCAGCTCCTCCATGCGACCGATGAGCCGGAGGCCCTCGCTTCGGAATACGCCGAACGACTCACGCGCGCGACGGGATTTCGCCATGGGCCCGAGGAATTCCTGAGCGATGTGGACGATGGCTTCTACGCGGCCGATTATTGGCGGGCGTGGGTGGCCGAGGTCTGGCTGCGCGATCACGTGAAGACGCGATTCGGACATCGGTGGTGGCGGCATCCACGAGCCGGACGCTTTCTGATCGAGTTGTGGGAGACGGGCGAGCGCTACACGGTCGAGGAGCTCATCCGGCAGATCGATGCCGGTGACCCTTCGATTGAACCTCTTGTGGACGAAGTGCGCGCGGCATTGGGACGACGACGGAGGCGAGGATGAGTGACGAAGAGCGCGTTCGCGTTCCGCTCGCTGAGCGCAGCTACGACATCGTGATCGGCGAAGGTCTGATGCAGCGCGCCGGAGCGCTGGCGCGGAAGGCTTTGGAAGTGGCCGGGCTGAGGACCTCGCGCTTGGCCCTCATCTCCAACGCACGCGTATTCGGGTTGTATGGGCGAACGCTCTGTTCCGGTCTTCGGCGAGCGGGCTTCGCCCTCTCCGTCCATCTTGTCGGCGATGGCGAACGATACAAGACCTTGCGAACTGTCGAGCGGCTGTACGAGGAGCTGGCCGAACAGCGGTTGGATCGGACATCGGCGATCGTAGCGCTCGGCGGAGGCGTCGTCGGCGACATCGCCGGATTCGTGGCCGCCACGTTCTTGCGGGGGATCGCGTACGTGCATATCCCGACGACCGTGTTGGCGGCCATCGATAGCTCGATCGGCGGCAAAACCGGCGTGAACTTACCGCAAGGGAAGAATCTCGTCGGCGCGTTCCATCAACCGCGGCTCGTGCTCGTGGACGTCGCGACCCTGCGCACGCTTCCGCCTCGAGAGGTAGCCGCCGGTTTGTGCGAAGCCCTCAAATATGGCGTCATTCGTGAGGCCGAGCTCTTCGACCAGATCCTCGCGCACCTGAACGCGCTCCGAAGCGGAGAAGCGGCGGCTTGGGTCCCCGTGATCCGACGCTGCTGCGAAATCAAAGCCGACATTGTCTGCCGCGATGAGCGAGAGGCTGGGCTTCGCCAAATCCTTAACTTCGGACACACTTTCGGGCATGCGCTGGAATCCGTCACCCGCTATCGCCGCTTGAAGCATGGCGAGGCCGTCGGCTATGGGATGATCATGGCCGCACGTCTGGCCGTGCGTCTGGGCCTGCTGTCGCCGGGAGAGGCCGAGCGTCTCCATCGTGCGGTCATCGCCTGCGGGCGCTTCCCTTCGATCGCCGATCTCGATCCCGATGCGGTCCTGGCCGCGATGCGCCATGATAAGAAAGCACGGGCCGGACGTTTGACCTTCGTACTCCCCACGCGCATCGGTCACGTGACGGTGCGCGATGACGTTCCTCCTCGAATCGTCCGCGCCCTCCTTCGCGAGAGCCTGCGCGACCTCTCGCCGTGAGATACATCCCCTGATATGGGCAGGGCATCGTGCGACTCGGGGGAGACATTCCGTGGGGACGGAAGGCTACCGGAAACTCTCTACGGCTGCCGCCTCGTCCTCGAAGATCTCGAAGACGGTGGCCAGTTTCGTGATCGTCAAAACCTCTCGGATGCGCGGAGGGACCTGGAGCAGCTTCAGGCATCCTCCGCGATTCCCCACCGCCGTATAGGCGCTCACCAGTTCCCCGATGCCCGAGCTGTCCATGTGCGTGACGCCAGCGAGATTGAGCAGGACGTTGCGTCCCCCTTGCTGGAGCACGCGATGCACGGCCTCGCGAAAGTGAAGCGTCCCCTCGCCGATCGTGATCCGCCCCTCGATGTCCAGGATATGCACGTCTCCGAAGGTGCGATGCGCGATGTGGAGCATCTACGGGTTCCTCGAACGAATCTTCTTTCGCAGACGGACGATCGTTCCCCCAGTCGGTGACGACCAGAAGTCCACTTCGTCCATGAACGCCTTCATGTAAAAGATGCCGCGTCCGGTCGGCTTCAACAGATTCTCCGGGTCCAGAGGATTGGGCACCTGGGAGGGGTCGAAGCCGCTCCCCTGGTCTCTCACGCAGATGCTGAGGCCGTCGTGATTAAAGGCATATTGGATCTCGACCCGCTTCTGCCGATCTTCCTTATTGCCATGCTTGATGGCATTGATGACAGCTTCGCGCACGGCCATGCTGATCCACATGGCGGTTTCTTCGTCAAACCCTGTAAGGCGGGCCAGCGTAGTGGTCACCGCCTCCACAAGCTCGACGAACTCGAAGCCGCTCGCCACACTCAGGCTGATGCTGTAGGTCTCTGGGGCCTTGTCCCCCCTCATGGAGCCCCCCAGGCGCGTCGGAAGCTCCGGGACCGAACGGCGTGTTCGGGAGAAGTGTCGTCCGCGCGCGCGTGTTTCTCGATAGCGGAGCCAACGCTGTGCATCTTCGGAGGGAATGATGTAACATAGCAAGGGCTCTATGTCAAGCTGCGTGATCGGGAGAGCGAAGCGCATCGTGGGCGAGCTGCGCGTGCCGGGGGACAAGTCGCTCTCGCATCGCGCGGCGTTGTGCGCCGCGCTCGGCGAGGGCGTCTCGCGATTGCACCGGTTCTCTCCAAGCCTCGATTGTGAGCGCACGCTCGCTTGTTTACGAGCGCTGGGCGTTCCGATCGAGATCACTGATGCCGAAGACGAGCTGACGGTGACCATTAGTGGGGTGGGCTTGGAGGGATTCGTGCCGCCTGGGCGAGCGCTCGATGCGGGGAACTCCGGCTCCACCATCCGCATGCTCGCGGGGATCTTGGCCGGACAACCTTTTGAGAGCACGATCACCGGCGATGTGTCGCTGCAGCGTCGGCCCATGGACCGGATCGCGCATCCGCTGCGGCTGATGGGGGCTTCGGTGCGAGCGCGGGAGGAGCGCTATGCGCCCCTGACGATTCGCGGGGGGAAGTTGCGTCCGATTCGGTACCGGCTGCCGGTGGCGAGCGCGCAGGTTAAGTCGTGCGTGTTGTTGGCCGGGCTCTTCGCCTCAGGGACGACGATCGTCGAAGAGCCCGTGCCGACGCGAGATCATATGGAGATCATGCTCGCTGAATTCGGTGCCGAGGTGAGCGTCGTTGGTGGGGTCATCGCCGTTTCAGGGCGGCCTCGGCTCCGCGCGCGGGAGTATCGCATTGCTGGCGATATCTCTTCGGCGGCCTTCTTCATCGCGGGCGCGCTCGCGCTGCCGGGCTCGCACTTATTCATTCGCGACGTCTTGCTCAATCCGACGCGCACGGGTTTCCTCGAGGTGCTTCGGCTGTGGGGAGCGCGCATCGAGATCGAGAACGTGCGGTGGTGGTATGGCGAGCCAGTGGGAGATGTGCGCGTCGTCTCCTCTCCTTGCAGAGAGCGCGGACAGGCGGAACCGCTCGTCCTCAGCGGAGCGCTCATCCCGCGGGTGATTGATGAGATTCCCTTGCTCGCTGTTCTCGCGACACAAATGCCCGGGGGGATGCTCGTGCGCGATGCGGCCGAGCTCCGCGTCAAGGAGAGCGATCGCATTCGTGTGACCGTGGAGAACCTGCGGCGCATGGGGGCGCGCGTCTTCGAATACGAAGACGGGTTCGCCATTGCTGGGCCGCAGTCGTTGCGGGGGGCGGAGATCGAGCCCGAGGGCGATCATCGCCTCGCGATGGCATTCGCGATCGCTGCGCTTCTGGCCGAGGGGGAGACGAGCATTCGAGATCCTGAGGTCGCGGCCGTCTCCTTCCCAACGTTCTTCCACGTGCTGGAGCGGATCGTCGAACGATGAGGCGTATTTTCCTGGTCGGCTTCATGGGATCGGGGAAGACGACGGTCGGACGCCTCTTGGCCGAGAAGCTCGGATACGCCTTCCTGGATCTCGATGAGTTGCTTCAGGAACAGGCGGGTTTCTCGATCCCCGAGATCTTCGCGCGAAGAGGTGAAGGTGCCTTTCGCGATATGGAGAGCCGCGCCTTGCGCGCGCTCAAGGCCTGGGAGGATGTCGTCGTGGCGCTCGGCGGCGGCGCCTTCGTGAGCGAGGAGAATCGTCGCGAGGTGAAACGATTGGGTGTCTCGGTCTGGCTCGATTGTCCGCTGGAGGTCATCCTCAAGCGCTTGGAAGGGACGACGGACCGCCCCCTCTATCGTTCGCCCGAACAAATGCGCGCGTTGCTGGAAGCGCGCCTTGCGGCCTATCAACAGGCTGATCTGCACGTGGAGGCCGGATCTTTGACGCCGGAGAGCATAGCCGACGAGATCATTCGTCGCTTGGGTCTCCGGCCGAAGCAGTCGTGAACGTGCGCGCGCGAAGACGTTCTTCACGACGCGCGTGAAGGGGCGGTTGTGGCGCACTGGAAAGCACCTCTTCGTAGAGGGCCAGAACAGCGCGCGCCATCCTCTGGCGCGTGAAGTGCTCGCCGACATATCGGCGTGCAGCTTCCCCCAGCCGTTGGCGAAGCGCGTCATCTTCGAGCAAGCGATTCATGGCGTCCGCCAAGGCGTCGGCATTCGCCGGAGGGACAAGGAGGCCAGTCACCCCATGCCGATTCACCCATGCCAGGCCAGTCGGCAACGCCGTGCTGATGACCGGCTTCCCGGCCGCCATCGCTTCGAGCTGGACGATCCCGAAGGTTTCGCTCTCGTGTGTGGAGGGGAGGACCAAGAGCTCACACGCGTGGTAATAGGCTGGAAGGTGCTCGTGCGCGACCTCTCCGAGGAAGACGACCCGCCCCTCAAGCCCGAGAGCACGGACGCGCCGTCGCCAGGCGCGCTCGCGCGGCCCGCGCCCGACAATGAGGAGTCGCCCCGAGACGCACGACATCGCCTCGATCAAATACTCCACGCCTTTGTAGTACACGAGCCGACCGACGAAAAGGATCAAGCGAGGTCCGAACTCAGCGCGAATCGCTGCGGCGCGCCGTTGCACGGCCTCGTTCCGTTGAAAGCGAGTCACGTCAATGCCAAAGGGAATGATGACGCACTTCTCCCGATACGGGCGAAGCGTAGGGAAGTCGAGATGGCGTGGTGTGGCAACGATGATCCGATCCGCTCGTCGCAAGAGTCGCGCGAGAAGCGGACGATAGATCTGGCGCAATACGCGCTGTCGCACGATCTCGCTGTGGAAAGAGACGAGCACGCGCGCCCTGGAGTTCGCCGCCAGTACGGCGAGTGTGGCCGTCGGATTCGGTTCGTGAACGTGGATGATGTCGGCCCGATGCTCGGCCACAAGATGAGGGAGCGAAGGACAGAGCGGGGTGGAGGCGATCTGCCCCCATCGTGCCGCGCGCGTCACCCGAACGCCATTGATCCGCTCAGTCACCGTCCACGGTCGAAGATTGGCGACGAGGACATGAAGGTCCACGTGCGCGCTCAATTCCTCGCACAGATGCTGCAAGACCGTCTCCATGCCACCCGGTACGGGAAAGTAGAATTTTCCGATGTGCAGGACCTTCACCGTCGTGATCCGGAACGCACATGGCTTAGGCCATCGCCGAGGGCATGGGCGGCAGAAGTCGCTCCAGCTCGTCGGCGCGCGTCACCGGTTGATGGCACGTGAAATTTTGACACACGTAAGCCGTGCAGGGAGCCGGACGCCCGTCGGATTCGCGAAGCGGTTCGCGCCCGCGCAAGAGCGGGATCAGACGCGGCGCTTCCTCATCCCCGATGCGGCGGAAGGCGATGACGGCATGGGGCAGATAGCGTTCGGAGAGAACACGCCGCATGGCGCGCGTCGTCGGTGCCTCCGGATCCCCCACGAGCGCGATCTCTTGCGCGGGAGCGAGCGCCAAGTCCAATGCGCAGAGCAAGCGCCCGAAGCCGTAGGGATGATGCCGCATCGGATCGGCGAAGAGGCGAAGGATCGCCTGCGCGCGCTCCCAATACGTGGCCTCGCCAGTGAAGTGATAGAGTCGCAGGAACACCTCAGCGGCCACGGCATTTCCCGATGGGGTGGCATGGTCGAAGGCTTCCTTCACCCGCACAAGCACATCGGTGTGCTCCGCGCTCGTGTAGAAGAGGCCGCCGCGCTCCGTGTCCCAGAAGCGTTCGAGCATCGCATCCGTGAGTGCGAGCGCTCCTCGGAACCATCGGGGATCGAAATCGGCCTCGTACAGCGCCAGCAGCCCATCGATCACGCACGCGTAATCGTCCTGATAAGCCGGGATCTTCGCCACCCCATCGGCGAACATGTGCCAGAGCGCACCATCGCGCCGCAGCACCGTCAGCAAAAACTCCGCATTTCGACGCGCGGCGTGATAAAACTCCCCCCGCTCCAGGACGACGGCCGCGCGCGCCAAGCTGCGAAGCATGAGGCCGTTCCAGGCGGCGAGGATCTTCTCATCGCGCGCGGGCTTTGCGCGCTGTTCCCGATTCTCCCAGAGCGCTCGCCGAGCACGCCGAACGATCGCTTCCAACTCCGAGACCGTGAGCCCTTCCAGGCGCGCGATCACTTCGGGATCCCGCGGGACGCTGAGGACATTCTTCCCCTCAAAGTTTCCCCATTCGGTGACGCCGAAATAGCGGCAGACGATCTCTCCCTCCCGCTCGCCAAGCACAGCGCGGATCTCCTCGGGCGTCCAGAGGTAGAATCTCCCCTCTTCGCCTTCGCTCTCGGCATCCTGCGTGGCGTAAAAGCCTCCCTGCGGATCGGTCATCTCGCGCAGGACGTAGTGGAGCGTCTCCTCGACGACTTCTCGATAAAGGGGATTCCGCGTCAGGTGATATGCGGCCAGGTACGCGTGCGCCAAAAGGGCATTATCATAGAGCATCTTCTCGAAATGCGGGATCAACCACTGCGCATCCGTGGCATATCGGTGAAAACCGCCGCCCAAATGATCGTAGATCCCGCCTCGGGCCATACGTGTGAGCGTGTGGTCGACCATCTTCAACGCGTCCGCCTCTCCCGTGCGGAGGTACATGCGGAGCAGAAATTCCAGGACCATCGGCGCCGGGAATTTCGGCGCGCGTCCGAACCCGCCGTAAGTGGCGTCGAACTGTTCGGTCAAGGCGCGATACGCCGCCTCGAGCAGCTCCGGCGTCACGTCACGATCCGATGACCTCCAGGCATTCATCGCGCGCAGATGATCGAGCACCTCTCGCCCGACTTTTTCGATCTCTTGGCGACGCGTGCGGTACGCTTCGGCGACGGCCCGAAGCACGCGGGGGAAAGCGGGCAACCCGTGCCGATCAACGGGTGGGAAGTACGTTCCCCCGTAGAACGGAATGCCCTCGGGCGTCAGAAAGACCGTCAGCGGCCATCCTCCCTGTCCCGTCATCGCTTGCACGGCACTCATGTAGATGGCATCCAGATCGGGCCGCTCCTCGCGATCCACCTTGATATTGACGAAGTGTTCGTTCATCACACGCGCGATCTCTTCGTTCTCGAACGATTCGCGCTCCATGACGTGGCACCAGTGGCAGGCCGAATATCCGATGCTGAGCAAGATCGGCTTGTCCTCCCGCCGCGCCCGCTCGAACGCCTCCTCGCCCCACGGATACCAATCCACGGGATTTCGCGCATGCTGGCGCAGATAGAGGCTCGCCTCATGGATCAGTCGGTTCGTATACCGCTCCTCGCTCATTGGCGATCCGCCTCCGCTGCCACTCGCTCCCACTCCAAGAGGGCAGGCGCGATGATCTCTTCAAACGTCTCGTGAAGCGCGGGGAAGCGTCTGAGCCGAAAGAGGACGCGCGCGGCCCGTTGGAGCGCTCGCGGGATGTAAGGCATGTAGACGAGATTCCCCAACACGGCGGCTTGATAGGCGTAAGTCCCGGTCGCCTTCAAGAGCCGCTGTAGCGACATAAGGTCCAACTCCTGGCGAAAGGTCGCCCGCCGTTTGGCCGAGCGCCAACCCACGTCCACGCGCGCTTTCTCCTTGAGGAAGAATTCGATCAGCTCCTCGACAAGAGCATCCTCCAGCTCCACATACGGATCGCCGAGCAATGAAGCGAGATCGTAGCTGGGCGGCCCCAAGCGCGCGTCCTGATGGTCAATGATGTAGAGCCAGTCTCGATACAGCATCAGGTTCCGCGAATGAAAATCCCGATGCGTCAGCACGCGCGGGATCGCCGCCAGCTCCGTGGCGATCTCCAGGAATTCCGCATGGAGGCGCTCCACACGTTCGAGCTCGAGCGAGAGGCCGAGATGCTTCTCGAAAAAGTTCGTGAAGAAGAAGCGCAGCTCCCAATCCAATTTCTCCACGTCGAAGGTCAGGCGTGCCGCCACTGATCCGCACTCCTTGGCCAAGCGCGTGGCCTCCTGAATCCGAAGGATCAGCCTGACGGCTTCTCGATAGATGGCTCGTCGCTCTTCGGGTCGAGCTGCGGGAAGCCAGTCCTGAAGTCGGATATCGCCGAGGTCCTCAAGGAGCATCATCGCCCGCTCGCCATCGGCATCGAAGAGTTTCGGCACGGGCAATCCCGCTTTGAGGAAGAGCGCCGTCACGTCGCAATAGGGGTGGGTGGCCGGATCGAACGGTTCAGGATAGCGCGCGACGACATAATGGCTCTCGTCCGGGAGGCGGACGCGGAAGTACTGTCGCACAGAAGCATCGCCCGCCAATCGCTCCACTCGAACGGCGTGGGGCTCGAGACCGAAGACGTGCGCGGCGTAAGCGCGCACGGTGTCCTCGATGCCGTGTGCGTGCTCGTTCCGCTCGCCCTGGTCGAACATGTTCGTTCTGGCAGTATAGCCGATCGCTCCGCGCCGCGCAAAGACATCGAATCGAGAGGATGCTCGATCGGTTGCCGCTCTCGCCGGGGGGAAGTAGGATACTCGGCGAGGAGGGGAGGATGACCGATCGGGAGAAAGCACGGCCGTTGTTCCTGCATTCGGCGGCTCAGGTGGTGACGCTCGCCGGGCCGAACCGGCCGCGCGTCGGTCGAGAGCTTGAGGAGCTGGGCCTCATCGAGAATGGCGCCGTGTTGATCGAAGGCGAGCTCATTGCCGCCGTCGGACCGACGGAGGCGTTGGAAGCCGCGCTTCCCGGCGACGTGGAGCGATGGGATGCGCGCGGCCTGGTCGTGCTGCCGGGCTTTGTGGACGCGCACACACATCTGGTCTTCGCCGGCGATCGCGTGCAGGAGTTCGAATGGCGGACGCGCGGCCTGAGCTACGAGGAGATTGCTCGCCGAGGAGGCGGTATTCGCATGACCGTGCGCCGAACGCGCGCGGCATCCGAGGATGAACTGCTGGCGATCGCGCGCCGCCGCCTTCAATGGTTCCTCGAACACGGGACGACGATGGTCGAAGTCAAAAGCGGATATGGCTTGAGCCGAGAGGAAGAGCTGAAGATCCTGCGCGTGATCCGACGGCTTCACCGAGAAGGTCCGGCCGAGATCATCCCGACGCTTCTAGCCGCTCATGTCGTTCCCGAAGAATATGCCGCCAATCGTTCAGCCTACATTCGGATGATCGTGGAGGAGCTGTTGCCAGAAGTCGCGCGCGAAGGTCTGGCGGAGTATCATGATGTCTTTTGCGATGTGGGCGCGTTCACGGTGGAAGAGGCGCGACTTTTGATGGAAGCCGCACGCGCTCATGGGTTGAAGCTTCGCCTTCACGCGGAACAACTCACGCGCTCGGGCGCCGCGCGCTTGGCCGCTGAGTTTCGCGTGCGGACAGCCGATCACTTGGAGAAGATCGCCGACGAGGACATCGCGGCCTTGGCGGAAGCCGGAGTGATGGCCGTCCTTCTCCCCGGAGCGTGCTTTCATCTCGGCCGATGCGATTACCCCCCAGCGCGAAAGCTCATCGAAGCGGGCGTCCCCGTCGTCCTCGCCACGGATTTCAATCCGGGGACCTCGCCCACGCCGAGTATGCCGATGATCCTCGCGCTCGCCTGCGCGCAGATGAGAATGACGCCGGCCGAAGCGATCGCAGCGGCGACGATCAACGCCGCCTATAGTCTCGATCGCGGACATCAGGTGGGATCGCTCGAGGTCGGTAAGCGAGCCGACCTCGTCCTCTTCGAGGCCTCAGATTATCGTCAGATCCCTTATTTCTTCGGCACGAACATGGTGCGGGCCGTCTTCGTCCGTGGCCGCTTGGTGTATGAACGGAAAGCAGAGGCGACGTAGATCGGTCGTCCGTTAGAAGCGAACACCAAAAGGGGCGAATCCCTTCGCCCCTCTGTCCGAGCTATCGGCCTCGGATGGCATAGATCACGCCAGCCTTCGGGCGTCGAATCTCCGACGGGCCATCCCCAAATGGAGACGTCGCGATGATGTCCGCTTTCCCATCGCCGTCCAGATCGGCCGCGGCAAGAGAGAACCCCACTTGATCTCCGATCATGGCGCCGTAGATCGTTCGATTCGGATCGGGCGGCGTCTCCGAGAAATCCACCGTGCCCAGCGGGAAGCCCGCTCCGCCGCGGATGATATAGATCTCGCCAGCCCCATCTCGTCGGTTTTCCGGCCCGTCAGCCGCCGGCGCTGCAAGGATCAAGTCCTTTTGGCCATCTCCGTCCCAATCTCCGACGGCGACAGCGAATCCCAAGGCATCCCCGGGATCCGCGCCGTAGAAGCGCACGTCAGGTGGATTTTTCTCAAGATCCCGAGTTCCCCCTAATGACCTGCTGCCAAAGAGGACATAGACCTCTCCTGCACCCGCGCGCGCATTGCCCGGACCAGAGCCTCGAGGGACGCCGAGAATGAGATCATCCACGCCGTCCCCATTGACATCGCCCGCCGTAACGGTGCTTCCCAGAAAATCAAGTTCGTCAATCCCATTGATTGTGACGTTCGGGGCTTCGGAGCCGGATGTCTTTGAGGTATCGCGCCGGGATGCCGGTTGACGGCTCCCAAAAAACACATACACTCGTCCTTGGAAGAAGTTGTTTCCTGTTGTATAGGAAGGTGCGCCTCCGATGACATCTCCGACTCTATCCCCGTTGACATCTCCCACGGCCACGGCCTGCCCAAGGCCTTCGCCAACCTTAGTTGAAGCAATGGCCACTATTCGCCCATAGATCACGATGTCCGCAGACGGCGAAGCCGGATTACTCCCGATATCCTTGGTGGGCGTCCAGCTCCGAGAGCCATAGAGGATATAGATGGCGCCCGCATGGGCCAAGGGGCCAGTTCGGCCTCCATCCGGGCCTTTCACGCCCGGTGCACCGATGATGAGGTCAGCGATCCCATCGCCGTTCACGTCGCCCACGGCGACGGCTGTGCCGGCATTATCCTGCACGTTCTTCCCTGCTGGTCCCCCCCATCCGATGATCGTGACATCGACCGCAGTCGAGAGAGCGCGCAGGTCGCGCACGGCAGTAGCCGCGATGGAGGGACCGCCAAAGAGGACGTAGACCTCACCTACGTTCGGCCGGCTGTTATTCGGCCCGCCCGCAAAGGGAGCGCCAATGATCACATCGGCCACGCCATCCCCATTGACATCGCCGGCAGCGAGGCTTGAACCTAACTGATCGCCCGAATCCGCCCCGTAAATGAGGACGTCCGGTTTTTCGGCACCCAGGTCTCGAACAAGCGGCAGTCTCTGTCCCTGCCGCCCCAGGACGATATAGACGGCCCCACAGTTAGAGCGCGCTCCGTCCGGTCCGTTATTGTACGGCACGCCCACGATGAAATCGTTCGTCCCATCCCCATTGACATCGGCCGCGATGGCATTGATATTGCCGGAGATCTGGCCGGCAGCCTCCACCGTGATGCCATCTCCTGGGGTCATCCCGACCAAGGTCCAGTCAGCCCCTTGTTGAAAGTCTAGGGCGGGCACGGCGTCCTCGCGCGACTGGGAAGGCCGCGCCGAGCGCACGAGCCACGACCCGCAGATCAGAAGAGCGAGCGACGCAAGCGCCACGATTCGGGGAGAAAGGCGTCGGACCGTTTGCCAAGACATGTGAACCCCTCCTTATGCGGTCATGAGATCCTTTCACTTCTGGGCCAATGGGTGAGGGGACGAGAGATGCGTTTGAGGGTTTTCCGAAGACCAGAACACCTCATCGTTTCCTCCTCACACATGGCGAAGTCCACTTATATCAAATTGGGCGGGCATCGTCAAGAAGTTTTCCAAAACGGGAGGATCAATCTTCAGCCTTTGACCCGTTGCACGCCCGATGGGAGCTTTTGCTCGAAGAGGCTCTCGGGAAGATTCACGTTGAGCCGCACATCCTCGAGCTTGAGGAGCGTCTCATCGTGATTCGCTTCGACGATCTTCTGCACGGTGGGCAACCAGAGCTGGTGATCTACCCAGAGGTCAACGCGGCGATAGAGGCCGCGCCGATTCGGCTTCGGGGTGAGGACCAGATGCGAGAGGCGACGGCCCTCGATCGTCTCCTGCCCGACGAAGGCGATCTCGTAATCTTCGGCGGCCTGAGCGAGGCCGTTGAAGAGATAGGCGAGGAAGCCGGCGGCGGCGCGCAGCGCGTGGCGATCAATGACGCCTTCGATCGCCTGATTGATCCGGGGCTGATAGAGCAGGAAGCGGTCGCCTTTGACCGTGATGATCCGTGTTTCGGGGACGGTGATCTCGATGCGGAGGAAGACGTTTCGTTCGTCCTTCCGCTTCATATAGAGGACGCCCTTTTCGGGCGGATCTTTCAGACCAAGCTGCACGTAGAACTTCTCCTGACTGAGCGCGGCGCGCAGCGTTTGCATGCGTCGCACGGCCTGCGTCATCCGCTCCAGAATCGGCGTGACGGCCATGTCCGAATTGGGCGCTCCATGACTGCGCGGCAAAGGCGTGCTCAAAAGGGCGAGTGCAGCGCCTAAGCCCGAGAGGACCTTCACCCATCGCCTCGATGTCGTCCACGTCTTCCACATACGGCGCTCACCGCAAGATAGGTGAGGGAAGCGCTACTTGTCAATGGCCGGCGCGGGAGGGATTCGCGCATCGCTCCTTTGCTTCTCCGATGGCGGCGCGTTCGCTCGCACAGGAGGTCGGGGGGGCGTCTCGCGCTGCTCCACCCCACGATGTGAGATCAAGTTGGCGCCCGAACGATTGAACCAATAGCTCGGCGTCAGGAAGATGAAGGCGAGGATCACGAGACAGAGCACATCATATTGCCATGTCCCGCGCTCATAAGACCAGAGCAAGACACTCTTGAGCGCCGCGAGCAGCTTCATACCCATCCCCGCGCGCAAGGGGTAAATTGTACGAAAGGACGCGGTTGGCGACAAGGGGGGAGTCGTTCACGGAGCAATGATCTTCCCGTCGCGCATGTGGATGATGCGGTTGGCCATGGCGGCGGCCTCGGGATTGTGGGTGATCATCACGATGGTTTGGCCGAAGTGAGCATTCAGCTCTTTCAACATGCGGAGGACGATTTGCGAATTCTCGGAATCGAGACTGCCGGTCGGTTCATCGGCGAGGATGATCGCCGGGCGATTGATGATGGCGCGGGCGATGGCCACGCGCTGCTGCTCGCCGCCGCTCAGTTCGTTCGGCTTATGGTTCAGCTTGTCTTCGAGGCCGAGTAGGCGGAGGATCTGGCGGCGACGTTCCGGATCCCCTTCGATGTCGCGTGTCCCGTTGTAATAGATGCGCTCGGCCAGCCGCAGATTCCCCTCCACCGTGAGGGTGGGGAAGAGGTTCAGGCGTTGGAAGACGAAGCCGATCCGGCGCCGTCGGAGTTCCGTGCGCTCGGCGTCCGAGAGGCTCGTGATCTCGATGCCATCGACGTAGACCCGGCCAGCGGTGGGCGTGAGCAATCCGCCGATGATGTGCAGGAGTGTAGACTTGCCGCAGCCGGAGGGTCCCATGATGGCGACGAACTCCCCGCGCTCGACCTCCAGATTCACGCCGCGCAGGGCATGGACGCCGACTTTGCCTGTACGGTAGATCATGTGCAAATCCACGGTCTTCAAGATGACCGACATCGGTGTCCCTCCATCACTCATACGCGAGCGCTCGGACGGGATCCTGACGGGCGGCGCGCACGGCCGGATACAGAGCGCCCAGAGCACCGGCCAGAAGGCCCACGAACGTCGCCACAAGGAGCCACGGCCACTCGAACCGCACGATGAGCGAGGTATAGCGCATGATGCCCACTTTCGTGAGGAACGAGAGGACATATCCGACGGCGACGCCCAACGCGCTGATCGTCAACGCCTCCTTCTCAATGGCGGCGATGATGAAGCGACGCGAGGCGCCGAGCGATTTCAAGATGCCGATCTCGCGCGTGCGCTCGGTGATGGACGTGTACATGGCCAGCAGGATGACGAGCGCGCTGACGGTGAGCGCCAGTCCGACGACAACGCGCAGGAAGATGTTGAGCGACGGGATGCCACGATCGTAGTAGCTTGGGATATCGCGCGTGAAGATGATTTGATTTCCGGGCAGGAGAGCTTCGATGCGTTCGGCGACACGCTCCTGCTCATTCGGGTCGAAGCATTTCACGAGGAGGGAGGAACATTTCCCTATGGCGCCGAGCAACTGCTGCATCTTCGTGAGCCGCATCTTCACGCGCGCACCGCTCTCGGGCTCGTAGATGCCGGCGACTGTGAAGGTGTGATTGAGAAGCTCTATGCGCGAGCCGGGAGCGAGCTTCTTCGTCGTCGCGTAGTGACGATCCACGATGATCTCCTCATCGCTCTGCAGGGGGCGCCCTTCGACGATGCGGATGCCACTGATCGCCGCGTAGGTCGTGTAGTCGTCGGTCGGGTGATCAACGATGCCTTCGATCATCTCGAAGCCGATGCCGCCGGCTCCGCTCCGAATATAGCGTCCGATGGGGGTGACGGCGCGCACGCCCTCGATCTCGCGCAGGCGTTTGGCGTAAGCGATGGGCAGTGCCATGGGCGTCGCCGTGATGCTCGCCCCCAGCGTGCCGGCGGACTGAAAGATGATCTCCGCGCCGACGTTCTTCTCTCGCTGTCCTGTCTCATAGAGGATCCCGCGCGCCAATCCGACGGTCACCAGGATCAACACGACGCCTAAGGCGATCCCGAGCATGCTCGCGATCGTTCGCGTCGGACGCGCCAGGAGATTGGCCAGGACGAAGCTATGCCGCATTCAATTCCCTTTTCGATCGAGATTGATGACCCGGACGGCGTCCCCCCACTCGGCGGGTTTCTCTAAGTGGAAGAGCGCCTGGGAGACCTCGCCATTGATGACTAAGCTCGTGCGGTCCAAGCCAAGGCGGACCACGTACCGATCGTATGGGCGCGCGATCCGAATCTCGACGGGGATGAGAGACGAGGAGTTCGGAGCAGTCGTGAATTCCTCGTAGCGAATCTCGCTGCGGATTTCGCCCGCTTCACCGAAGACCTGTTGCCGCACAAGGAGCAGGCCGCGCGTGCGATCGAACCAGAATTTCCTCCGGATGCGCGCGCGATTGGGCCCGATCGGTTCCAGCAGCGAGATGATATAATAGCTGCGGATGATCCAGCGCGGCTTTTGCCCGGGCGCGCGCTCCTCCTCGATCTGCCGGAATTCTTCCAGCGCGGTGAGCCCGTTCGTCTCGGTCGCCTCCACCGGTTCCCACAACAGCGCCTCGGTGAGGTGCTGTGGGCGGACGCGGCGCAGCGATCCGACCTCACGCCACTGCGGATTGCGCTCGAGCGCTTCTTCGCGCTCTGTGTAATCTCGATCGTTCGAACCCTCGACAAAGAGGCGATGCTCTTCAGGATAGACGAGGAGCTGAAACCGATGACCGTCCGAGGCCAGCTCGGCGATGGTCGTCTTCACCAGTGGCGCTTGAATGAGCAGGCGCACGTTGGCTGGCCGCGCGAGGATCAGTCGTCCATCGGCCGTGCGATAGCGCCGACCCAATCCCGATTCGGGCACTTCGGTCTGGAACTGAATGGCAACGCGTGCCGAGAGCGTGCGCACCTGCTGAAAGTCGTTCAAGCGCGAGAGCAAGTCCTCTAATGTCGCCGTGCTCAACGGAGCGACCAGTTGTGGCACCTTGACCTCGCGCGAGACAAGACCACAGCCGAGGCTGCTCGACAGGCCCCACACAATAAGGAGGACTGCGCCGCCTTTCTTGATACAGAGCCCCGCGTTCACCGTCCGTCGAAATAGGCAAACTACCAGATGAGGCGAGCCACTGTCAAACGCCGCGAGTGACTCGATATGCGCTGCGAATCTGGTATAATGAACAGGCGTGAGCACACTCTGAGGGAGGCGAACATGGAACGCATGTCGGAAGGAACGGCCGGCCCTTTGCCGACAAGAGGGCCCTGGAAGCGATGGATGATGCCGATCGGCTTGGGCCTGAGTGTGGTTCTCGGCATCGGTTTAGGAGTGTGGATCTCCGGGGGGACCTCGGCTCGGCCATCGACACGGCTGCTTCAGGTGAGCGAGAGCCACGTCGCGCCGACGGGAGCGCTCGCGACGGCGCTCGCCCTCTCGGAGGCCTTCGCGCAGGTCGCCCACCAGGTCGAGCCCGCCGTCGTCCATATTGAGACGGAGGCTGCCCGAACGGGTCGGCGCTCGGAGGATCCTTTCGATTTCTTCTTTGGCCCGCGCGGACGGCCGCGCCGCGGGACGGGATCGGGCGTGATTGTGGATCCGGAGGGGTACATCCTCACCAACTACCACGTCATTCGCGGCGCTTCGACGGTTCGCGTCAAGACCTTCGACGGCAAGACCTATACGCCAGAGGTGATCGGCGTGGATCCGGAGACAGATCTGGCTGTGATCAAGATCTCGCGGAGCGAACCCTTCCCCTACGCGCGCATGGGCGACTCGAATAAACTGCGCGTCGGCGATTGGGTCCTGGCCATCGGCAGTCCATTCGGGTTGGAGCAAACGGTCACGGCGGGAATCATCAGCGCGAAGGATCGCATCACCGATGGGGAGAACGCGCCGTTCCAGCGTTTCTTGCAGACGGATGCGGCGATCAATCCTGGGAATTCCGGCGGGCCGCTCGTCAATTTGATGGGGGAGGTCGTCGGCATCAACACGCAGATCTCGACAAGCACCGGCTATTTCAACGGCGTGGGGTTCGCGCTGCCGTCGTCTTTGGCCGTTGAGGTCTACAATCAACTGGTTCGTCGTGGCCGCGTCGCGCGGGGGTATTTGGGGGTCTATGTGAAGCCGGTGACGCCACCGATCGCGCGCTTGAATGGATTGAAGGAGCCGCAGGGAGCGCTCGTCGAGAGCCTCACGGATCCGGAGAGCCCGGCGGCACAAGCGGGATTGCAGACGGGTGACATCATCGTGGAGATCGACGGCGAGCCGGTCCGAGACAGTCGCGATCTCACGCGGCGCGTGGCCTCGATGGACGTCGGGCGCACGGTGCGATTGAAGTATATCCGCGATGGGCGCGAGTACATCACCAGCGTTAAACTCGGCGTTCGTCCGTCGCTGGCGGATCGTCGTGAGGAGCCGTTGCGAGGTGAGCCTCGCGGCAAGAACGCTCAGCCGCCGGAGGAGAGGAAGTCATCCGGACCGCCGCAGTTGGGCGCGAGGCTGGAACCGGTGACGCCTCATGTGGCCGACGTCCTCAAGCTCGGAGCTGTTCGCGGGGCCGTCGTCGGGGAGATCGAAGAGGAGAGCGTCGCTGAGACCCTTGGCCTCATACCGGGCGATGTGATCCTCTCGATCAATCGCACGGAGATTCGCGGCCCGGAAGACGTCAAGCGCGTCTTCGAGGGATTGAAAGCGGGCGACGATGTGGTGATGATCGTCGCGCGCGCCAGTCGAGGGGTCGGTCCGAACCGCTCTGTCCTCTCGGGGACGATCCCGTAGGAGGGGGCGTTGTGAGAGTGATCGTTCGAATTGCGGCGAGCATGGTGGCGCTCCTCCTGCTCCTTCCGATGATCCCGAGGTGGGAGGAGCGCGAGGGAGAAGCGCTCGCTCAACGCCGACAGAGCGCGCGCTCGAAGACGCCGGCTTCTCGGAAGCCGAGGGCTCGCTCGCTGGCACAGCGCTCGCGAAAGCCTGTTGCGCGCTCGCGCGCGTCTGCGGCGCGGAATCGGCGTATTGCAAGGCCGCGCCGTCACGCCTCCGCACCCCCGCAAACGGCGCGTCGCCTTGTCCTTCGGCCCGGTGGGCTGATCCCGCGCGAGCGCGTGCGCGAGATTCAATTAGCCCTGATCGAACGCGGATTCTTGGAGGGGCCTCCGACGGGCGTATATGATGCGCGGACCGTCGAGGCGATGAAGCGATTTCAAGAGGCGGAGGGGATCGAAGTGACCGGGTATCCGACGGCGCACGCGCTCTACCGATTGGGGCTTCATCCGGCGGCGTCCTCAATGGGCTCCACGACTTCGCCCGTCCATCGGTCGCCGCCCTTATTGTGATCGGCGGACTCTTGTGCCTTGCGAAAACGCGAGGAGATGGTCGTGCGACTCCGACCGATCCACGTGGCGACGCTCTTTCGCATCCCGATTCGCGTGAGCTATGGCTGGATCCCTGTCGTTCTCCTGCATGTGTACGCCGTCTCGGTCTTTTATCTCCCCCATCACCTGCAGGGATTCCATCCCTTCGCCTATTGGGCGCTCGGAGTGGGGACGACGCTCCTGTTGTTCCTCTCGGTGCTTGGACATGAGATCGGGCACGCGCTGGTCGCGCGCGCCGAAGGCATACGCATCTACGACATCACGCTCCATCTGTTTGGCGGGTTCGCGCGCTTCGAGCATGAGGCGTATTCGCCGGGTGCCGAATTTCGGATTGCCGTCGCGGGCCCGAGCGCGAGTTTCCTTTACGCCGTCATGTTCTTCCTCCTGAATCAATTGAGCACCTCCGTCTTCGACTCGCGACCGGCGGCACTCATCACAAATTATCTAGCGCTCTCGAATCTGATCCTGGCACTCTTCAACCTGCTGCCGGGATTTCCCCTGGATGGGGGGCGCATCTTCCGAGCATGGTTGTGGGCACGATGGGGGGATTACTGGCGGGCGAGTCGGTGGGCCATTGGAGTGGGGCAAGGTATCGCGTATCTGCTCATCGGCTTGGGCGTCTTCTGGGCGTTGCGCGCGCGCACGAGCGCCGATCTCTTCGCCGGAGCGTGGTCCATCCTGATCGGGATCTTCCTCCGCGATGTCGCCGAGAGCAGCCGCCTTTCCCTCAAGCAGGCGGATCAGATGCGGCGCATTCGCGTCGCGGACGTCATGCGCGATCCCCCAGCGCTTTTGCCGCCGGAGATGACCGTTGAAGAATTGGCCGCGCGCGTGCTGACGATGTATCGGAGCCGAACGTTCCCCGTCTCGCGTGACCGCCGGTTGCACGGCATCTTGCTCGTGCCCGCTCTTCAGGCACTGCCGCGCGAGCGATGGGCGCAGACGACTATTCGAGAGGTCATGCGGCCGGTCGCTCCCTTACTGTTCGTCCATCCGGAGACACCGCTCTGGGAAGCGCATCGCGTGCTGCGCCGCAATGGCCTGGGCGCCACCGCCGTGCTCGATGCCAACGGCTACATCGTCGGATATCTCACGCTTGAGGATTTTCGCTCGGATGCCCATACCCCTTGAGAGGAAGGCGCGCGCTGGCGCGTTGACAGTTTCGGTGTTCCTTCAGTAAGATTTGGCTCGCTCATGCCGGAGGGAGAGGGGGACGGTGAGCGCGTGTATTTCGGAGGCGAAGTGTCGAGGTGAGCCTGGCAATGAGGCTATTGGCGGTGAGTGGAGCATCCGCCTCTTCGAGCGATCCTCCCTCTGGGCTCGTGCGCGGGCATTTTGTGTGTGCCGAGCTGCGGGCGAGGACTCGCGTTCGCTCAAACGCATCGGGATTCGCCCCCAAGGAGCGAGGGAATTTCTTCCTCTTGGCGGATTCGCGTCTTCGCGCCGGGGAGCTTCAGAGCATGGCCCTTCGGCATGACAATAATCATTTGGAGAGCAGTGGCGTTCGCCTCATTCGAGGCGGGCGATTGAACGACATCGCTTATGTGCGTGACGTTTGTCAGATCACATCCTCGGTGCGTGGGGTCTGCCCGTGTTGTCAGAACGACTGGCGCACGCGGGGACTCCCCTCGCTCCATGAGAGCGCACCGCCGGGGTGATGAGGAGGATGGGGCCTTATGGAGAAACAGCACTCAAGAGCGGGAAGCCTTTCGCGACGCGATTTCTTGAAAGTCTCGGGGATCACGCTCACGGTCCCGCTGGTGATCGGGCCGCGCGTGCTCAAGGTCGCCGGAGCAGAGGTGAAAGTCTTCGGCCCAGGGAGAGTCCCGATGACGTTCACCATCAACGGAAAGACGTATCGGGCGGAGCTTGAGCCGCGCGTGACCTTGCTCGATGCACTTCGGAACGAGTTCGAGCTGACCGGCGCCAAACGGGTGTGCGATCGCGGGACGTGCGGCGCCTGTACCGTGCTTTTGGACGGCAAGCCCGTCTATGCCTGTTCCGTGCTCGCGATCGAAGCGCAGGGGAGAGCGATCACGACCGTCGAAGGCCTCATGCAGAATGGGAAGCTACATCCGATTCAACAGGCGTTCATCGAGAACGATGCCCTTCAGTGTGGTTTTTGCACGCCCGGATTCGTCGTCGCCTGTAAGGCGCTTTTGGATCGAAACCCCAATCCCACGCCGGAGGATCTGGTGGCCGGATTGGGTGGGAACCTCTGTCGCTGCGGGACCTATGTGGGGATTCGAGCGGCCATCGCACAGGCCGCGCGAATGCAGAGAGGAGGGTGAGCTATGGCTGAGCGAGACGCTATGGAGATGGCGGAATACAAGTGGCCGGAACCGGAGCGGCGGCGCTTGATCGGCAAGCGTATCTCGCGCGTGGACGGTCCGGAGAAGGTGACCGGGCGGGCCAAATACACCTATGATGTGAATCGCCCGGGGATGCTCGCCGGGAAGATCTTGCGCTGTCCGTATGCGCATGCGCGAATCGCGCGGTTGGACACGAGCGCGGTCGAGAAGATGCCGGGCGTGCAGGCGGTCCTCCCCCTGAAGAAAGTGGGCGATGAGATCCTCTGGGCAGGCGATGAAGTCGTCGCCGTCGCCGCCGTGGATGAGCCAACGGCTGAGGACGCCATTCGCGCCATCGTCGTTGAGTATGAGAAGCTGCCGCATTTCGTTCTGGACACGGATCCGAAAGCAGCGGGCGAGCGCGCGCGTCCGGCGGCCGAGCAGGTCGAGGGGGATCCCGATGCCGCTTTTCGTGAGGCGGAAGTCGTCGCCGAGGGCCTCTATGGCATGTCCCTCATCACGCATTGTTGTTTGGAAGCGCACGGCGCCGTCGTCGAGTGGGAGGGGGAGAACAACGTGCTTGTCCACATCTCGACACAGGCGGTCTCCGGGATCGCAGGACAGATGGCCGGACCTTTGGGCGTTCCGGCGGGCAACATCCGCGTGAAACAGGAGCATATTGGGGGCGGATTCGGGAGCAAGTTTGGCCCGGACAGTTGGGGGATCGCCGCCGCACGGCTCTCGAAGATGGCCGGTGGACGACCCGTGAAGATCATGCTCGAACGGGATGCCGAATTGATGGTGGCCGGAGCGCGCCCCTCCTACTACGGGCGCGTTCGCGTGGGTGCCAAGCGCGATGGGACGGTGATCGCGTGGGAATCGGAGACGTGGGGGACAGGGGGGATCCCGCCGACGAGTCCGCTCCCGGTGCCGTATGTGTTGCGCATTCCCAATCAGCGGAAGCGACACATCGCGATTGTGACCAATAGCGGGCCGGCGCGGGCGTGGCGTGCGCCGCTGCATCCGCAGGCGTGTTTGCTGACGATGGCTGCGCTCGATGATTTGGCGGCTGCGTTGCGCATGGATCCGCTGGATCTGCTCCTGAAGAACATTGAGTTAGCGGGCGAGCGCGCCGACGTCTATCGCGAAGAGCTGCAGATCGCGGCCGAGCTGATGGAATGGAAGAAGCGGTGGCATCCGCGCGGCGATCCGTCGCCCGGGCCGATCAAGCGCGGGCTTGGCGTCTCGATCCACACCTGGCCCGGACGCGGGCATGCCTGCCGCTGTGATCTGACCATTCATCCGGATGGGTCGGTCGAGGTGAAGCTCGGCTCGCAAGACTTGGGCACGGGGACGCGCACGGCCATCGCCATCGTCGTCGCCGACACGTTGGGGATTCCGCTGGAGGCCGTGCGCGTGCGGATCGGAGACACTCAGTATCCTCCAGCTGGTGGATCCGGCGGGAGCACGACTATCGGCGGCGTCAGTTCGGCGGCGCGCCGAGCGGCTCTCGACGCCTTGGATCAGCTCTTCGCCCGCATTGCCCCATTGCTCAACGCCTCGCCGGATCAGCTCGAAGCGTGGGATGGGCGCATTCGGGTTAAAGGGGATCCGAGCCGCTCGATCGCGTGGGAACACGCGTGCGCGCGACTCGATGGCATGCCGCTTACGGTGCGCGGTGAGAATCCCGGGCCGGGAGAGCTGACGACGGCCGGCGCGGCCGGCGTGCAGATGGCTGATGTCTCCGTGGATATCGAGACGGGCATCGTCCGCATCAACAAGATGGTCGCCGTTCAAGACTGTGGCCTGATCATTAATATGAAGACGGCCGAAAGTCAGTGCTACGGCGCCATGATCATGGGCATCAGCTACGCCCTCTATGAGGAGAAGATCATGGACCCGGTCACCGGGCGAATGCTTAATCCGAACATGGAGTTCTACAAGTTGGCGGGCTTGGCGGATATCGGCGAATTGGTCGTCCACATGATGACTGGGGAGAAGTACGATCGGCGAGGTGTCATCGGACTCGGGGAACCGCCGGTGATCTCGCCGGGAGCGGCCATCTCCAATGCCGTCGCCAACGCCATCGGCGTGCGCGTGCCCTTTTTGCCGCTCACGCCCGAGCGCGTCTTGGAGGCCTTGGCGAAGAAGGGAGGGAGTCATGCGCGCGTTTGAGTACGTGAGTCCGACGACGAAGGAGCAGGCCGTTGCGCTGCTCTCGAGCACGTGGGGGGAGACCGAGATCCTCGCCGGCGGCACCGACTTGCTCGCGCTTATGAAGGATGACGTCGTGCGGCCGCGACGCCTGGTCAACATCAAGGAGATCGCCGAGCTGCGAGGGATCAGCTTCTCGGCGTCAACGGGATTGCGCATCGGCGCGACGGTCACCCTGTCGGAGCTTCTCGATCATCCCGATGTCTGGCGCCACTATCCGGCGCTTGTGCAGGCGGCTCGCGGCGTTACCAGCCCGCAAATTCGGAGCATGGGGACCGTCGGCGGGGATCTCTGTCAGCGACCGCGCTGCTGGTACTTCCGCTCGGGCTTCGGCCTTCTGGCTCGCGACCAGACAGGACGCTCGCTCGTCCTGGAAGGGGATAATCGGTACCACGCGATCCTGGGCAATGAGGGGCCGGCTTATTTCGTGAATCCATCGAGTTTGGCTCCGGCGCTCATCGCCTATGGTGCGCGCCTTCGGATTTTCGGCCCGCGGGGGACGCGCGAAGTCCTGCTCGAGCGTTTCTTCCGCATCCCGAAGTCGGAGGCCGAGCGCGAATATGATTTGCAGCCGAATGAAATCGTGACCGAGATTCTCGTGCCGCCGCCTCCGGTGGGGATGGTGAGCGCGACCTATGAGGTGCGTCAACGCGAGGTGCTGGATTGGCCGCTTGTGACGGCTTCGGTGGCACTCGTGTTCGATGGCCAGCGCGTGCGCTCAGCGCGCGTCGTGCTCGGGCAAGTCGCGCCGATCCCCTGGCCATCGCCGGAAGCCGAACGCGCCCTCGTGGGAAAGGCCGTGACCGAGGAGGTCGCGCAAGCGGCGGCCGACGCCGCCGTGCAGAGAGCGCGAAGCCTGGGGAAGAACGAGTACAAGATTCAGCTTGCTCGCGTCGCCGTGCGTCGAGCGATCCAGCAAGCTGTCGGAGGAGGAACGCGACGATGATTGACGCCGAGCGATTCGCCGAAGTGTACTGGACGCTCTGCCCGCACCTGCGGTGGAAGACGCAGTTCTACACGGAGACGCCCACGACCCCTCCGCCACCTCCCGATGATGGTTTCTTCTGGTGCGCCTTCACGCAAACGTGCTTGGGACCCGATGGCGCTGTGGTGGAGCCCGAATCGTGTGCCTCTGCCCATCGGGCTTGTTATGGGACGGGGCGAGTGCGGTAAGATATTGTTCGGCAAGGCGAGGGCTGAGACTCCGGTGGACGCGAAGCGTCCGGCGGAGTATACTGAGATTTTTGGGGAGGTGAGGTCCATGCGAAGCCTGATGATGGCTCTGCTCACGCTCGCGGGAATCGCGGGCTTCTCCGAGAGCGCGCATGCGCAGCAGATCCTCGGCGACTACGTCGAGGCGCGCAATGCCGATGTCTATACCGGCCCCTGCTTCGCCAATGCCGAAGCGGGCTTTGTGGGTGATCAGGCGATCCTCGCTTGGCGCATTCAACGAGGAAGCTGGGGGGGCGTTCGCCTGGATGGCTTGAGCGTCGTCGGCGTCGTGAAAGCGCGCGCGACGCTCGGAGACCCTCAGGGGAAACCGTATCCGGCGAAAGCCGTCCTGGTCGTGGATGAACGGGCGAGCCCGGAACAACGCCACGCCTTACTTCGCTTCGCCCAAGCGATGGCTGGCGAATTGTTCCGAAACGTCGTGCGCGTGGTGGCGGCGTCCATTCGCTTCGACATTTGGGAGGAAGGCGAACAGGCGACTCGCGCCATCGTGCGCGCGGGCGAATGGGCGCGCATCGAGACGCGACCCTTAAATAAGTGGGATCACATCTGCGGCAATGAGGAGGTCTTCTATCCGCCGCTCGCTCCGGTCCAACATGCGATGCCGGCTGTCGCCGTGCTCAATCAATTTCGCGGAGATGGCTTGGGCGTCACCTGGACCATCAGCGGCAAACGAGGCGCTTTCGTCGGCCACTTCGCACAATGAGCGCCGAGGCGCTCGTTTCGTGAAACGAACGCTTGAGAGCGAGGCCGCGGCCTCCTTCTCCTGGTGTGGGGGAATCTCGCGCTTCTTGTAGGAGGGAGAAGCCATGCGACGGTCTCATATGAGGGCCTTCATCCTCATGGTGGGCCTCGTCTGCCCGACTCTCGCTCAGGGGGGGTGGGTGGAAACCATTGGTCCGCTGACGGCATCATCCATCCCGGAATCTGTCCGAAAGGCCCTAGAGGAAAAGGGGTATCGTGTTCTCCAAGCCGATGGGCGCGTGGTATGCGAGATTTGGTTTCGCGCCACCGTTCCCCTTCATGCGGGGAAGACGGCGGAGCCCGACGTCGTGTACGCGGGGCTGGAAGAATCCACCTTCATCGGCGTGATCATATTTCCGCAACCGACGACCGATTATCGGGGACAGGCGATCAAGCCGGGCGCCTACACACTGCGGTACGCATTGTATCCGGCAGACGGCAATCACATGGGCATCGCTCCCAATCGCGACTTCCTCTTGCTCGTCCCAGCCGATCTGGATCAAGATGCGACGGCGCGCTATTCGTTTGAGGAGTTGGTGAGACTAAGCGCCAAGGCGGCCGGGACGAATCATCCGGCCGGGCTCAGTCTTCGTTCGGCGGAGGGATATAAGACGATCCCCGCGGTCATGGACTTGGCCTCTCGATATACGTTGCTTGTCGCGCCGGTGGGGACGACGGCCGGAGGAGCGCTGACGCTGGCACTCATCGTCAAAGGCGTCGCCGAATTGTGAACGATGGGGCGCTCATCGGAGCCCTTTGAGCCGGGCAACCAGCGGCGCGAGCTGTTGGGCCTCAGCAAACATGCGAATGGCGGCGATGCCCGCTGCCCGATGTGCGAGCACCTGCGGGGCGTTCTCTGGAGTGATGCCGCCGATGGCGAGGACGGGGAGGCGAAGCGTCGCCGCTATGCGCGCGAACGCTTCCAGGCCGAGCGGTGGCCCATAAGGCATTTTGCTCGGCGTCTCGAAGATGGGGCCGAGGACGAGGAAGTCCGCCCCCTCGGCCTCCGCTTGTCGTGCTTCTTCTAGCGAATGCGTCGAAGCGCCAATCAAAAAATCCGACCCGACAAGCTCTCGCGCGACCGCGACGGGCAGCGATCGCGTCGTCAGATGAACGCCATGCGCCCCACAGGTTACGGCGACATCCACGCGATCGTTGACGAGTAACCGCGCTGACGTCCCAGCCATTCGCGCCGCCGCTTCCTCGACGAGCGCGCATAGCTCTCGCGTCGGCAGATCCCTCTCGCGGATCTGAATCAGATCCACGCCAGCGCGCGCCGCTTCCGCGATGAGATCGAGGACGGAACGTGACGTGCAGAGGTTCCGATCAGTGATGAGGTACAAAAGGGGCGCGCTCCCTAATGTCTTCATCGCTCGCTCTCCGAGGAGAGGGGACGCTGCTTCCCCTCCTCGATCAACCGAAGGAGATCGCGGTATCGGGAGGCTTCCCACACACCCAGGATGAGGTTGAGCACGCCCAGCCCGGTGACGCTCGCTTTGACCGCGAGGCTATTGAACGTGAGCAGTAATTCGGCCGATCCCGTCCGTTGCACGAGATATGCCAGAAGCACATTGTCGCTCCAAAAGGACGTCCACGGCGCCACGATCAAGATGGCTCCCAGCTCGAAGTAGACGAGGATGTACAGGATGACCGTGATCTTCGCCGACATCGTTACGCTCGACTCCCGCGAACACGCCGTCCCAACCCTTCAGATTAACACCCCACCGGCGGGAGGGTCAAATCTTCGACTGGACCGTCCCCGAACCGGCTCGAATGTCGCAGGCCTTCCTGCTCGTGAGGTTGCGCGAGGTGGCATCTGCCGGGTACGCTTTCTCCGCAACATGACCGAAGGAGTTGACGGCTATGGGCAGCGCAGAATTCGTGCGCAAGCAGAAAGATCACCTCTTCCGGTGCGTCTCGACGTATTATCAGGAGCCCTTGGTGATCGAGCGGGGCGAGGGAATGTATGTGTGGGATGCACAGGGACGGCGATACTTGGATTGTTTTGGCGGAGTCTTAACGATCAGTGTCGGCCACGCGCATCCGCAGGTCGTGGAGGCGATCACGGATCAGGTCCGAAAGATCTCGCACACCTCCACGCTCTACATCAATGAGCCGCAGGTGCAGTTGGCCGAAAAATTGGCCCAGGTCACGCCGGGACGGCTGCGGAAGAGCTTCTTCACCAACAGCGGTACCGAGGCCGATGAGACGGCGCTCGTGCTCGCGCGGCTCTACACGGGACGACAGGAGATCATCGCGCTGCGACATGGCTATAGCGGCCGATCTGCCTTGGCGATGAGCGTCAGCGGACACGCCCCCTGGAGACTCGGGACGCCTTACGTCGCCGGGATCGTGCACGCCGTCGCGCCATATTGCTATCGCTGCCCCTTCACGCTCACCTATCCGGCGTGCGATTTGGCCTGCGCACGCGATGTGGAAGAGCTGATTCAAACGGCGACTTCGGGTCGCGTCGCCGCGCTCATCGCCGAACCGATCCTGGGCGTCGGTGGGTTCATCGTCCCTCCGAAGGAGTACTTCAAGGTCGTCGTCGAGATCGTGCGTCGCTACGGCGGCATCTTCATCTGCGACGAAGTGCAAACGGGATGGGGACGCACGGGCGAGAAGATGTTCGGCATCGAGCATTGGGAAGTGGAGCCGGAGGTCATGACCTTCGCCAAAGGGTTGGCCAATGGGATGCCGATCGGCGCGACGATCGCGACGCCGGAGATCGCCGATGCCTATCCCTCGCTCACGTTCTCCACATTCGGCGGCAACCCCGTCGCCTGTCGCGCCGCCTTGGCGACGATCCGCGTCATCGAGGAGGAGGAGTTGCCGAAGAATGCGCGCCGGGTCGGCGATTATCTGCGCGAACAGTTAGAGGCGCTCAAGGAGGCGTATCCGCAAATCATCGGCGATGTGCGGGGCATGGGACTGATGCAAGCGATCGAACTGGTGAAGGACCCCAAGACCAAGGAGCCGAATCCCGAAGCCTTGCAGCAGGTCTTCGAGGAGACGAAAAAGCGCGGCGTCCTCATCGGCCGAGGGGGGCTCTATGGGAATGTGATCCGCATCGGTCCGCCGTTGATTGCCACGAAGGATCACATTGAGGAGCTGGTCTCGGCGCTGACGGCAGCCTTCGCCGTCGTCGTGCGTAATGGATGAGCGCGTAATTTTGCGTCTTTTCAAGAAATTTTTGCATTGCCGAATGCAGAGAGGGTGAGCCGGTCTTTCTGGCTCACCCCGCCCAAACTAAGGAGGTATCGTGGTGGTACGTGGTCACCTCGTGAGATTCTCTTGAAAGAGGAAAGGTTGCCTGGAATGCAAATGGAAGGCGAGGAGCCCGGAGCGACTCCTCGCCTCCAAGGAGAGATTGCACCCGCTTCAGAATTCGAATCGGAAGCCGAACTGGATCGCGCGCGGCCCTCCGAATTGCGACGTGAGCACGCCGAAGGTAGCTGGATTCAAGAGGCTCAGACCTGGATCGTTGAATTCCACATGGTTAAAGGCATTGATGAGATCGAAGGAGAAGACGATTCGCGCGCTCTCGGTGATCGCCGTCTTCTTCCCGATCGAGAGATCTACGTTCCAGCGGGGCAGACCGCGCAGCACACCGCGTCCATGACGACCGTCTTGGCTGATCAAAACGTAGCGGAAACTCCGGAAGACCTCTTCCGGATTGGCGAAGAGGTTGAGTCCTGAACCCCGGCGCGCCGGATCACCCGTTACGCCCACGCCTCCGGAGCCCGTCACTCCACGGTGCACGGAGTTTCCGAAGTTCGGTTTGCGGATCGGGATGGCTCCCGCTGTGATCGCGAAGTTCAGCGGGTCTCCGCCGAAGACTTGCTGATGCTGTCCCACGGTCAGCGGTAAGCCGCTATTCGCCGTGAAGATGCCCGAGAGATACCACCCGCCAATGAGCGCGTCCGCCACTCCGGCAGCGCTCCATCGCCGTCCGCGCCCAAAGGGCAGATCATAGGTCCAGAAGGCATTAAGCGTGTGCCGGCGATCGAAGAGGGCCGGACCATAGTCCAGGTCGAGGTCGAACCCGTTCGAATTGACGCCAATGAACTCCTGGTTCAGCCCGTATTGGTCCAGGGCCTGTGAGAGCGTGTAGTTCACCGTGAACGTGAGCCCGTGAGATAAGCGCTTGGTCACGTTGATGAAGCCCGCATGGTAATTGGAGCGGCCGCCGGCGATGCGCACCCAGAGATCCAACACCTGCATGTTCGTGATAGGACCGGCCGGGCGTCGAAGATTGATAAAATTGAACAAGGCGTTCAACTGCCCCTGTTGAAAAGCTGTGGCTCGTGCGGCCGCAAGCGCTGCCGTGCACGTGCCCGGAGTGGGGCACAAGGCGCTCCCCCTCAGTTGATTCTCGAACCAGGGTTGGGGCGCCACCGCGCTCGGTGCGATCCCGGCCCGCAACTGCTGCGCCACGGCATCAAAAGCTTGGGCGAACGTCTGTCCCGAGGTTGGATCCTTCATGAAGTACGGAACGGAGCTGAGCTGCACGCTCTGCGGGAGATTGCGGCCGAGGCGTCCCACGTATCCGAGCTCCAAGATCATGTTCCCTGGCAACTCGCGCTGCATCGTGAGATCCAGACTGTGCGATTTGCCGATCGTATACTTCGGGTCGATCGAGAAGGAGAGCGTCTCCTCAAAAGGCGTTTGCGGGACCACAGGAGACGTCGCCGGCCCAATTGAAGGCAGAGATACAGTCGCTCCATCCACTCCGACTCGGAAGGCGTTGGTGAGATCATTACTCCCCGGGCACGTCCCATCTCTTCTTGGGCCGATACAGGTTATCGTCTGAGCAAATCCGACGCCCAGGATGGGGATCATGATGATGCCCACCCCATTGACGCGATCGAACACCAGGGAATATCCGCCGCGCCATACCGTCTTGCGATCTCCGAAGAGCTTCCCCATGAATCCACTCGTGAACGAGGGGTTCCAAGCCACCGCCACTCGAGGCCCAACATTGTTCCAATCGATGTCATAGATGTACTTGCGACCGGACTTCGCGATCGGCAGATAGGCCAGCGTCGGATTATACACCTGGCCTTGAAGAGCCGCAGCCCGCCGACGGTTGAAGTAGAGTTCGGCCGGCAGCACTTCGCCCGTGTCTCGATCAATGATGAGCGTTTGCTTGTCGTTCTTATCCCGCGGGGGAGTCTGCACGTTATAGGTCACGCCCAACGAGAAGGTGAGCGAGGGTGTCACGCGCCAGGTATCATTGGCGTAAAACTCGACGGCGTGGAAGGTCGAGTCAATGAAGAGCGGAGTTCCGATGGGGAGAGGATTCAGGTTCCCATCTCGCGCGATCAACACGCCCGCCTTATCCACAACGCCCAAGGCGCCAGCGAGCAGATCGTTCCACCGTCCGACGTCGGCCGAGCGTAAGCAGTTCGTCGTGATGTTCCCCCCGCAGGTCGGAGGACGACTGGTGGCGGGAACCGTTACAGCCGTCCGTGCGTTCAATTCGTAGACGAGTGAGGTGAGCGAGCCGATGACTTTGTCATCCCGCTGATGGAAGACCGGCATGCGCCGCCATACCCCGCCGAATTGGAAGGTGTGTCTGCCCTTGGTCCAGGTCAGGTTATCTCCGAACTGCCACACGTGATCCTTCCAAATGCGGCTTCGAGCTCGCTGCGTGTCCACATCAATACCCTGGTCCAGATCTCCAAGAGCGATCATCAGCGCGCCACTCGTCCCAGGGACCTGAGGGAAAGGAGCCACGCGCTTATAGGCCCACCAGTTCCGCGCGAAGCCGAAGATGAGCTCGTTCACTAGCGTCGGAGTGATCTGTCCCGTGAGTCGAGCGCTAACGAATCGGGGCTCTACAGGCGTTGACGCTGTCGGAATCGCCTGTCCGCGCGGATTCCCTTTGACGATCCCCGCAATATCCAGTTGCGTGACATCCAAGACCTCCTGCGAGCTATAGCGGTACGTCCCATAGAATCGCCAATTGGGGCCGAAGTGATGGTCCAGCCGAACGACCGCGAAGTCCATCGTCAATGGCGCTCGAGCTGCCGCTCGAAATCCTATAGTGTTCAGACCATCTCCCACCGTCGGATCGTTTCCCTCTGGGAGGCGGCTCCACAGCTCGCGCACTACAGGGCTCAGCCCAATGCCGCGAGGGTCGAAGTCCTTCACATTGTAGGTCACCACATTTCCCGCGGCATCGCGGAAGCGCAAGATGCCTTGCCTCAACGTCTCCGTCGGGACCATGCGCAGGACGCTCTCGGATTTGGGCAACCGTCGCCCTTCGTAGTGGCCGAAGATGAACGTCCGATCCTTCACAATAGGGCCACCGGCTGAGAATCCAAACCGGTTGTCCTTCAACTCCGGCTCCTTAATACCCACGCGATTGAATTCCCACCGGTTCGCGTTGAGCTGATCGTTCTGGTGATACCAATAGGCTGATCCGTGCAGCTCGTTGGTGCCGCGCTTCGTGACAAGACTCACTTGACCGCCTGCCGAACGCCCGAACGTAGCGTTGGGGTTCGTCGTCCCCACGCGAAACTCTTCAATGCTCTCAGCCGGGACGGGGATCATGGGCGTTGGTCCAACCCAATCGATCGCCCCTGCCGTGTAATTGCTCGTCCCGGCTACGAGATCAGTCGCATCCGCTCCATCCAAATTGAATGTGCTCTGATCGCTCCGGGCTCCGGCGACTTGGCCGCCGAAGTTCACGCCGACGCCGCGGTGGGGTTGCACGGTCGGTTGGAGTGTGAAGAGCGCAATCGAGCTTCGATTGATCGTGGGCAAGCGCAGAAGCTGTTCCCCACCGATTGTCGCCCCAACGGTAGCGTCCAGCGTCTGCAACTCAACGCCCGCTCCTGCTGTGACCTCAACGACTTCTGCAATCTGACCGACCTCTAAGGTCAGGTTCACCTGATAGGACTTCGCCACATCCACTTTGAGGGAGGGAACGACCGCATGGCGAAAGCCGGGCATGCTGGCCGTGATCTTGTAGATTCCTGGCAAGACCGCCGTGAAGATGTAGTGTCCAGCCTCGTTGGTTGTCTGCTTGCGCACCTGATTGGTGGCCAGATCCACCAGCTCGATTGAAGCTCCAGCAAGGACGGCTCCGGCAGGATCGGTCACGATCCCAGTGATGGTCGCCGTCGCCGCCGTTTGCCCTAGGCCCCGTAAGGGAAGACCAGTGGTAATCATCCCCATGCCCAAAAGCAGGCCTATGCAGCATCGGGTTAACTGTCGCATCGCCTACCCTCCTTAGTTTGGCTTTGACCGACTTTCGGGCCCGCAGTATACCTACTTCCTCTTCGCCCGTCAAGTCCCCAGGGTCCCTGCGCCAAGAGATCGGTACCAGGGGGAGGTGTGGCACCGGCTCAAGAAAGCGGGCATCCTTTCACGGGCACGATTCTGGAAGAGTGCTCAGAGAGGAGGCTCGCTGTGGAACTTTCGTACCAGAAAGTCTACGCCATGAATCGCACAGAAGCAAGGCGCTGCCTGGTGCAGACCTATCTGCAGAGGGGCTCGATCACCCAGACCGCCCGCCTGTGACAGACCAGCCGTCAGGTCGTGCGCAGGTGGGTGCGCCGCTTCCAGCAGCAGGGCGAGGCCGGACTAGCCGACCGCAGCCGCCGCCCCAGCAGGAGCCCCCACCAGACCCCCAAGGCCGTGGAAGAGAGGGTCATCAAGCTGCGCCAAAAGACCGGCTTTGGCAGGGAGCGCCTCAGCCGCCTCCTGTGGCAACGGGAACGGATCGCCCTCTCCGCCAACACCATCCGCCACATCCTGCGTCGCCACGAGTTGGGGCGACCGCGCAAGAAGAGGAAGGTCTGCTACCCCGCTCACTGGGCCTGGCAGACTCAGCAGCCCTTCTCCCTAGCCCAGGTGGACGTCAAAGAGATCCGGGACGAGGCGATCCTCGGCCCCGGGCGTGTGCATCACCTCACTCAGGCTAAGCTGCCGCGCTCCCAGTGGACCTTCTTGGAGGGCAGAACCCGCTTGAGATTCCTGGCGTTTAGCCACCAGAACAACTCGATCAACGCCCTCTGCTTTGCCGGGCTGGTGCTCTTCTGGCTGCGGGCGCATGGGATCAAGCAGAAGCTGCAGGGGCAGACCGATTGGGGCAGCAAGTGGGGTGGGGAGAGCTTGCAACGGATTGAGCGGCTCAACCGGCGATTCTTCCAGCCCTTAGGAGCTGAGTTAGTGCGCTTCCCCTTGGGAAGGAAGGGCTACAACGGCAGGGTGGAGCGGAGCCATTGCACCGATGACAAGGAGTTCTACCTACTTACGATCCACGACAAGCGGGAGCTGGTGAAGCGGGCCGCACAATGGGTGTACAATGTGGAGCGGCCTCATACGGGCAAGGGGATGGGGGGAGTGAGTCCGTGGCGTAAGCTGAGGGAGTTAGGAGTACAGGTGCCGAAGGAATTCGCGGTGCTGCCGCCGATCGTGTTAGATAGTATCTCGACGGATTGAATCCTCGGCCCTGGTAACGATCTCTTGACCTATTACACCGAGGGTTGGAGTCACTGCCAATCCGATCAACAAGTTGCACATCACGCGCCGCTTATGTGCCCTTCGCTCCCACCTCTTGGCCTGCGCCGCCTCCCCAACAGCCGCTTGAAACCCGAAAAGAAGCTCTCCGCCATCTTGGGACTGTTTCGAGAGGCTTACTCCCCCTTCTGTCGGGCGATCTCACCCAGGCTCGCGATGCGTCCGGTGTCTTCGCCGATCGTGTAAGCGGGTTCGCGATTGCGACGCGCGGCTCGGGCTGAGAGGGCGATGCGTCGGCCCTCGGGATCCAGGCGCAGGATGCGGAAGTCCAGCTCTTCGCCGATCTGGACGGCGTCTTCAGGCTTCTCAATATGTTCATCGGACAGCTCGGAGATGTGGCAGAGGCCTTCGACACCGCCGACGTCCACGAAGGCGCCGAAACTGGCGAAGCGCACGACCTTCCCACGAACGATATCGCCTACCCGGTGCGTGGCGAAGAATTCCTCCCACGGATCGGGCTCCAACTCTTTCATCGAGAGCCCCAGACGCCGGGCGTTCACGTCCAACTCCTTGACGATGGCTTCGACCTCCTGGCCCTTTTTCAAGACCGCCGAGGGGTGCTTCACACGCCGCCGCGAAATATCGGAAACATGGACCAGACCCTCGATCCCCTTCTCGACTTCGACGAAGGCTCCGAAGTCCGTGATCCCACGCACGCGGCCGCGCACGCGCGCGCCGATCGCGTGGGTCTCAGCGAAGAGCCGCCACGGATCCGGCTGCAGTTGTCGCAGGCTCAGGCTGAGCCGGCGATTCTGCGCGTCCACCTGTAGGACCTCCACCACCACCTCATCGCCGACGGCCACATACTTCGACGGATGTTTCGGGCGCTTCTCCCATGTCAGCTCGGAAGCGTGAATCAGCCCCTCGATGCCATCTTCCACCTCGACGAACGCCCCATAGTCGGTGACGCGCGTGACCCTCCCTTTAATGCGAGAACCCGGCGGCAAGCGCTCCGGAAGCGTATCCCAAGGGTTCGGCCAGAGTTGTTTATAACCAAGGTTGATGCGGCCTGTCTCCCGATCAATCTTGAGGATCTTCACCTGAACGATCTCGCCGACTTTGAAGACCTCTTTCGGGTGCGTGATCTTCTTCCACGAGATGTCGGTGATGTGAAGCAGGCCATCGATCCCCCCGATGTCCACGAAGGCACCGTAGTCGGCCAAGCTCTTGATGCGCCCCTCGACGATATACTCCTCATCGAGTTGGCTGAGGATCTCCGCGCGGCGCCGCGCTTCTTCTTCTTCGAGGAGGGCGCGGCGGGAGAGGACGATGTTGTTCTGTCGCCGATTGACCTTGATGACCTTGGCTTCGATCTCCCGACCCCTCCATATCTCCAGATTCCGGACCTGTCGCAGGTCCACCTGGCTCGCGGGCAGGAAGGCATCCACCCCCCCCAAGTTGACCCTCAACCCTCCTTTGATGCGTTCGGTGATGCGCCCTTTGATCGGCGTGCCTGTTTTGACGGCGCGGTCAATGGCTTCCCATACGAGCTTGCGCTGCGCTTCGGCGTAGGAGAGCTTCACATACCCATCCGGGCTTTCGAGCTGCTTCACAACAACGGGGATCTCGTCGCCGACGGTGATCTCTTTCAGGCTGATCTGCAGCTCTTCAGTAGGAATGACGCCTTCGGTCTTATAGCCAATGTCCACAAGCGTCACGTCCTCATTGATCGCGAGCACCTTGCCTGTGAGCCGTTGGCCGATGCTCAGCGTCGTCGTCGTTTGCTCTTCAAGAGATCCAAGCAGTTCCCCAAAACTCTCACCCGGCACAGTGGTTTCGGAGTCGCTCGGTGTCAGAGGCATGCCCACGGGATGGGCTTCGGTCACCTGATCCATATCGTTCACATCCATTGCAATCGCCTCTCGCTCGTCGTCATTTCTGACATTGTGTCAGGATGGCCGACAATGCGAGTGCAAAATCTACTATTTCGATTTCGGCTTTGTCAAGCGACGTAGTCGAGCGTCGGGATCGCTCATGATGAGGCTTCCGCGCGGGCTGCGATCTCGCGCGCGATATCTTCCCATCGGGCGATGCGGGCTCCGGCCTCGACCATCTCCCGCAGCGCGCGTTCGGAATCGCCCGGCACAAGGTCCACACCGCGGATCGCATCCTCAAGGACGGTCACCTGAAATCCTTCGCGTCGCGCATCCAAGACCGTGTGGCGCACGCAGTAATCCGTGGCGACGCCACCGACATACAGGTGCTCGATCTCGCGCGCTTTCAACGCCTCGGTGAACGTGTGCCCATCGGGCGTCCGACCTTGGAAGCCCGAATAGCTGTCCTCGTTCGGGTCCATTCCCTTCGAGACAATGATCGTCTCCGGCGGGAGATTCAAATCGGGGTGAAATTCGGCGCCTCGCGTGCCTTGCACACAGTGTGGCGGCCACACGCCCCCATAGGCCTTGAAATGCCGGGTCTGCTCCGGATGCCAATCGCGCGTCGCGTAGATCGGCAGACCCGCTCGATGGAAGAGGTCAATGTATCGGTTGAGGAGCGGGACGATCCGATCCCCTTCCGGCACGGGGAGCGATCCACCCGGCAGGAAATCATTCTGCACATCCACAAGTACGAGCGCCTTTCGAGCCGACATGATGGTCGTCACCTCCTTTCTGACCTCACCGGTGCTTAGGTGGATTCTACAGACACCGGCTGCGGATCGTCAACTCGAAGGCTTAACGTCTCAGGCCGAGGAGGGCGACTCCGTCGCTAGTTCGCCGTCGGACTGACCGAAACGCGCGCTGATGTAGTCCTCCAAGATACGGAGGAAGTCGGCCACAAGCGTCGGCCCGCGCAACGCCGCTACCAATTGGCCATCGGCGAAGACCGGTGCTTTCGGCTCTTCACCCGTGCCTGGGAGCGAGATCCCGATGTCCGCTTGTTTGGACTCACCCGGGCCGTTGACGACGCAGCCCATGACGGCGATGCGCAGATTCTCGACGCCGGGGTAGCAGCGACGCCACTGGGGCATCATGCGCTGGACATAAGTCTGGATTTCGGCCGCCATCTCCTGGAAGAACACGCTTGTCGTGCGCCCGCATCCGGGACAGGCTGAGATCTGCGGCATGAAGAAGCGCAGGCCGAGCGCTTGCAGGATCTGCTGCGCGATGAAGACCTCCTCGCGCCGATCGCCGCCCGGGGCCGGCGTCACGCTCACGCGAATCGTGTCGCCGATCCCTTCGTAGAGGAGCACGCCGAGCGCCGTCGCCGAGGCCACGATGCCTTTGAGGCCCATTCCGGCCTCGGTCAGGCCAATGTGCATGGGATAGTCGCAGCGGGCAGCAAGCTGACGATTCACCTCGATCACATCCAGGACATCGGACGTCTTGACGCTCAAGATGATGCGGTCGTGCGGCATCCCGTAGGCTTCGGCGCGCGCCGCCGAGTCGAGGGCGCTGCGGATCATCGCTTCGCGCAAGACGGCGCGCGCATCTTGTGGTTCAGGACGCCGGGCGTTCTCATCCATCAATCGCGTCAAGAGCGCGTGATCGAGCGAGCCCCAATTCACGCCGATGCGAATCGGCTTCTCGTATTCCACAGCGATCTCGATCATGCGGCGGAAATTCTCGTCCTGATGACGACCGACGCCCACGTTCCCCGGATTGATGCGGTACTTATCCAGCGCGCGCGCGCATTCGCGGAAGCGCGAGAGCAAGAGATGGCCGTTGTAGTGGAAGTCTCCGATGATGGGGACCAAAGTGCCGCGATCGCGCACTCGCGCGACGATCTCCGGAACGGCGCGCGCCGCCGCTTCCGTGTTCACGGTGATGCGCACCAGTTCCGATCCCGCCTCCGCGAGCGTGACGATCTGTTCGACCGTCGCCGCCACATCCGCCGTATCCGTGTTCGTCATGGACTGTACAGCGATCGGGTGATCGCCGCCAATCCGCACTCGGCCGACTTGGACGACAATCGAGCGCCGTCGCATTCGCGGGCCACCGAATCCCTTCATAGCGCATGATCATTTTATCGGAACGCGCTCCCGAAGGAAAGCGCGCGCTCAGCAAAGAGGCGTCAGCTCTGCAGGGCTTGCCCTCTCCTGGTCAATCCGCGCGCGAGCGCGTATAATGGATATTTCCCGAGCGAGTCCGGGAAGGAACGGATATGTCGGTGGAAGACACATTGCGGGAGGCGAGGATTCGCGAGTTGCCCTTGTCCCCACCGACCTGCGTGGCCCTGGGGACGCGCGTGGGCGAAGTGCTGGAATTGATGAAGCGGGAGCGCGCACATTGCGTCCTCGTGTGCGAGGGGGAGCGCTTGCGCGGCATCTTCACCGAGCGGGATGTCGTGACGAAGATTCTCGGCCTGCCGGTGGACTGGGAGGCGCCGATCGAATCGTTCATGACGCCGTCGCCCGTGACGCTCCATCCTGAGGATCGCGTTTGGGAGGCCATGCGGCGGATGGAGGAAGGGGGGTATCGGCACATCCCGCTTGTCGTCGAAGGCGATCGCGTCGCGGGCGTGGTTTCGGTTCGGGACATCATCGACTTTCTGGCCGAGCATTTTCCGACGGAGGTGTTCAATCTCCCACCTCGCTCGGACCAGGTCTTCGCGGCTCCGGAAGGAGCCTGAGTCGTGGTGGAGGAACGCATGGGGGAGAAGACAAGCCCGTTCACGACCGTTGAACCGGAAGTGCGACATCGGATCGTCGAGCTGGAGACGGTCACGGTTCGGTTCGCCGGGGATTCCGGCGATGGGATTCAACTGACCGGGACGCTCTTCACGAACACGACGGCCCTGGTCGGGAATGATCTCGGGACGTTTCCCGATTATCCGGCGGAGATCCGTGCGCCTGCGGGAACGCTGCCCGGTGTGAGCGCTTATCAGATTTGCTTCAGCAGTCAGGACGTTCGGACCCCGGGGGATCAGCCCGATGTGTTGGTCGCCTTCAATCCGGCCGCGCTGAAGGTCCATCTTCCGGATTTGCCGGAAGGGGGGATGATTCTCGTCAACGTGGATGCCTTCACCGAGTACAACCTGAAGAAGGCGGGGTACACGAGTAATCCACTCGAGGATGGCTCACTGGCGAAGTATCGCGTCTACACGATCCCGATGACGACGGCGACGCTGAGCGCTCTGCGCGAGATCGATCTTCCGGTCAAGGACAAGGAGCGGTGCAAGAACTTCTGGGCGCTCGGGTTGGTCTATTGGCTCTTCGATCGTCCGCTGGAGCCGACGTTGCGGTGGATTGAGGCGCGCTTCAAGAAGAATCCGACGGTCGCGCAGGCCAATGCGACGGCGTTGCGGGCTGGGTACGCCTATGGGGAGGCTGCCGAGATCTTCACCGTTCACTATCGGGTGCGGCGGGCACAGATTGCTCCGGGTGTCTATCGCAAGATCACGGGCAACGAGGCGCTGGCGCTTGGGCTGATCGCGGCCTCGCAGTTGGCTGGCCGCCCGCTCTTTTATGCGAGCTATCCGATCACGCCGGCCAGCGACATCCTGCACGAGTTAGCCATTCACAAGAATTTTGGGGTGCGCACGTTTCAAGCCGAGGACGAGATCGCCGCGATGTGCGCGGCCATTGGAGCGGCTTTCGCCGGCTACCTCGGCGCGACGGGCACAAGCGGTCCGGGCATGTGCTTGAAGTCGGAGGCGATCAATCTCGCCGTAATGGTGGAGCTGCCTGTCGTGATCTGCGATATTCAACGGGCCGGGCCGAGCACGGGTATGCCCACTAAGACCGAACAGGGCGATCTGCTTCAGGCTCTTTTCGGACGCAATAGCGAAAGTCCCCTCGCGGTGGTCGCTCCCGCGACGCCCGCCGAGTGCTTCTCCATGGCCATCGAGGCCTTTCGGATCGCCACCAAGTACATGACGCCCGTGATCTTGCTCTCGGACGGCTACCTCGCCAATGGGGCGGAACCCTGGCGGCTCCCCTCGGTCAAGGAGTTGCCGAAGATCGAGCTGCGATTCCGAACCGATCCCAATGGATTCTATCCGTATCTCCGAGATCCGGAGACCCTCGCGCGGCCGTGGGCGATTCCGGGCACGCCGGGACTTGAGCATCGTATCGGGGGATTGGAAAAGCAACATATCACGGGGAACGTGAGCTACGACCCGCAGAATCACGAGTTGATGGTGAGATTGCGCGCGGAGAAGATCGCTCGCATTGCAGACGATATTCCTCCGCTTGAAGTCTTTGGCGAGCCGGAGGGCAGGGTGCTTGTCGTCGGGTGGGGGAGCACTTATGGCGCGATCACCTCGGCCGTCGAGCACTGGCAGAAGAAAGGGGCTCCGGTCTCCAGCATTCACCTCCGGTACTTGAATCCCTTCCCCCGCAACTTGGGGGAAGTCCTTCATCGGTTCGAGAAGGTCTTAGTCCCAGAGTTGAATCTGGGACACCTGGCGCTGCTTCTGCGCGGTCGCTACCTGGTGGACGCTATCCCCTTCTCGAAAGTGCAGGGGCGACCGTTTAAGATCAGCGAGATCATCGAGCGCATCGGGGAGTTGCTATGACAACGGGAGGAAACGGACACGGGACGGTCGTGAAACTGACAAAGAAGGACTTCGTCTCGGATCAAGAAGTCCGGTGGTGTCCGGGATGCGGCGATTATGCCATTTTGGCACAGATGCAGAAGGTCTTGCCCGAGCTGGGCATTCCGCGAGAGAAGTTCGTCTTCGTCTCCGGTATCGGCTGCAGCAGCCGCTTCCCCTACTACATGAACACCTACGGCTTTCACGGCATTCACGGGCGCGCGCCGGCCATCGCGACCGGGATCAAGATCTGCAATCCCGACCTCTCCGTATGGGTCGTCACCGGCGATGGGGATGGATTGAGCATTGGCGGGAATCATCTCCTGCATGCCATGCGCCGGAATGTGGACATCAAGATCATCCTCTTCAACAATCGCATCTACGGATTGACGAAGGGGCAATATTCTCCCACGTCGGAGTTCGGCAAGAAGACGAAGTCCTCGCCGATGGGCACGGTCGAGACGCCGGTGAACCCGATTTGTCTGGCACTGGCGGCCGAGGCGACCTTCGTCGCGCGCTCGGTGGATCGGCATACGGATCATCTCGCCGCCGTTCTGGAGCGCGCGGCGCGGCATAAGGGCGTCGCTTTCGTCGAAGTCTTGCAGAACTGCAATATCTTCAACGATGGTGCCTTCGAGCCGTTCGCCGATCGCTCGGTGAAGGATGATCGCATGGTCGTGTTGGAGCACGGGAAGCCGCTCATCTTCGGGAAGAATCGCGATAAGGGGATTCGCTTGAATGGCACGACGTTGGAGGTCGTCACGCTCGGCGATGGGATCACGGAATCGGATCTCCTCGTGCATGACGAGAAGCGGCCGGATCCGGCCATCGCCTTCCTGCTGGCTCGGATGGATTACCCGGAGTATCCGGTTCCGGTCGGAGTCTTCCGCGCCGTTGAGAAGCCGACCTACGATGAGTTGGTCACTGCGCAGGTCGAGGCGGCCATCGCCGAGCGCGGGCTGGGAGATTTGGAGAGGCTTCTGCGGAGCGGCGACATCTGGGTGATCGAATGAGTGGAGGATCGCGATGCTTTGTCCAAGCTGCGGCCATGACAATTTGCCGGGCGCGGAGCTGTGCGAGCAGTGCCTGCAGGATCTCATGGGCCTTGATCTGCCGCAGCCGAAAGAGGGGTTGCAAAAGCGCCTGATGGAGGATCCTATCCGCGCGCTCCTGTTGCGGCCACCGGTGATCCTCTCCCCAGAGGACTCAGTCGGCCAGGCGCTTGAACTGATGCGCCGGCACCGTATTGGGAGCGTGTTGGTCGTTGAGGAAGGGAAGCTCGTTGGGATCTTCACCGAACGAGGGGCGCTCTTACACTTGGTTGGCGCTTCGGGGGACGTGAATGCGCTGCGCATGCGCGAAGTCATGACGCCTCATCCCGTCGTCTTGCACGAGGACGATACGCTCGCCTTCGCCCTGCATCAGATGTCCATCGGTGAGTTCCGTCGGCTCCCGGTCGTCCGATCCGATGGCGCTCCGGTGGGCGTCGTCTCGATCAAGGATATTCTGCGCTACATCTTCACCATGTGTCGGGCGTGAGTCGGAGGCGGCGGGCCGTTTTTTGAGAATCGGCTCTCTGGAAAGCCGTGCAGAGACCGGAGTCGACGCTCACCGGCGAGATCAGAAAGAGCGGGCTTCGGTCAACGTCCGTGTGGAGGGCAGTCAAGATGGATGAGATCAAAATCATGGCGGAGATCCAACCCGATCCATCGAGATGTCGGTTCACGGTGGATCGCTCGGTGTACGAAGGGACGGCCTATTTCCGGAGCCGCCAGGAGGCGAAGGGATCGCCCCTGGCGGAGGCCATCTTCGCCGTCAGCGATCAGATCTCGGCCGTCCTCATCTCAGGGAGCGTCATCACCGTCACTAAGGAAGACTTCGAGGATTGGGTGCCGGTGGCCAAGCAGATCGGCGCGGCTATTCGCCAGGTCATTCGCTCGGGCGTCTCGCCCGTCTCCGAAGAGGTGCGCGCGCGTCGCAAGTCGAGCGAGGAGATTCGCCGGAAGGTCCAAGAGCTGTTGGACCAGTACATCAATCCGGCGGTCGCCATGCACGGGGGGTTCGTCGAGCTGATTGACGTCATTGACAATGACGTCTTCCTGCGCATGGGTGGTGGATGTCAGGGATGCGGTGCGGCCAACATCACGTTGAAGATGGGGATCGAGGAGATCATCCGCGAGCACATCCCGGAGGTCGGAAATATCTTCGACACGACGGATCACGCGGCTGGGCGGAATCCGTACTATTCGCCCTACGGGTGGTAAGGTGTGTTCAAGGCCGTCTCCCCTGAAGACCGTCCGAGAGATGGGGCGATCTCCCGGACCTGGCTGAGTCGCGCTCGGCATATCGGCGTCTCGTTGGGGATCCTCGTTCTCGGGATACTGACCGCGTGCCGTTCGCTCGCTCCTCGCGCTGAAGATCATTACGCGCGCGCTGAACAGCTGCTCAACGAGCGGCAGTACGAATTGGCTGCCGCCGAGCTGCGGCGCGCCATCGAGCTGAAGCCGGATTTCCCTGAAGCGCATTATCAGCTCGCGCAGATCCTTTTTCACGCCCTCGGTGATGTGAAAGGCGCGATCGCGGAGTTTCAAACGGCCATTACGAAAGGGTATCCGCATCCGGCCATCCATTATGAGCTGGCGAAGGTCTTCCTCGACGCCGAGCTCTTCGAGGACGCGATCGCTCAGCTTGGCGAGGCCATCCGAAAGGGCTACGAGACGCCAGCCGTTCGCCTGGAGCTCGGGCGCGCGTATCTGGCAAAGGGGGAGTGGGAGCGCGCAGAACAGGAGTTGCGACGCGCCATCGAACTGAGCGCGCCGGTCGAATTTCCCTTAGCGCATTACTACCTCGGCGAAGTCTACGAGCGGCAGGAGAAGTGGGCATCGGCGATCGCCGAATTCGAGACCTATGTGCAGATCGCCAGCGCTCATGCCGAGATGCTTGCGGAGGAAGCCCGCGAGGGGTTGGCACCGGGCGCCGAGAGCTTCTCCCTTCCATCCGATCTGCCGAGCGTAGATGCCGTTCAGCAGCGGATCGCCAGCTTGAAGATGCGCGCGGCGCTCCGGCCGTGAGGCGGATCACTGGCCGAGGTGAGAGCAGATGCGGCGCAGCCATCGCCCGGTGCGAACCACGCAATCGGCCAGTTGAAACGGGAAGCGCGGCCATCTCTCGAATGTTCCTCCCACGGTCACCGTCGCTTCGATGGGATTCGGCCACTTGTGAATCAGCTCCCGAACGAGAGAGCGGGGGGAGCGCAGCGCCATCTCTAGCGGCCGGCGAGGACGATAAGGCCTCCCCCATTCGCGCCAGATCGTCGGGATCATCCACCGAGGGGGCCGAGCGCGCGCGATCGGGAGGCCTTCGATCCACGCACCGAGCATCTGCTCGGCAAGCGCCAGAGCGATCATCGCCCATTCCGAACGCCGGCGATCTCCGCTGAGGAAATATCCCCAGTCGAAATTTTGGGGGAGCGCTTCCAGGGCCGCGGCGACGTCACAGAGCCAGAGCGGACGCCGCGCACCGTGTCGCAGCAGGTGAAGCGCCAGTAAGCGCAGGTGATCTTCTGGCCCGAAGATGCGCACCGTCGTTTCCCCAAATCGAGCGCATCGGGAGCGCGCGTATAACTGCTCCGGCATTCGGTCGTCCAATTCGGCGAATCCCACATGAAGGTCCACGGGGCACGGTGGGAACTGGGGATCGCGCAGAAGGGCGAAGGCCCGCGCCGCATGCTCGACCGTGACGTAGAGATCCACATCGCCATACGGTCGCAAGTTCGGCTCCGCATAGGATTGCGCGGCAACCCAGCCTTTTCCGAGGAGCGGCTCGATTCCGGCCGCGGCGAAGAAAGCGAGCGCGCGGGCGAGCACCTGTTCCTGTCGGAGAGCGTAAAGGGCGCATGCGCGAGCAGCCTGGTGGAATCGAAAGGTCCAGCGCTTGGCCTCTCCGCAAGAAGCGCGAAGCCGTCGCCAGATGAAGCCCGCGACACCGGAGTCCAGCAGGAGCGGGCCGATATCATCCAGCTCCTCAGGCCGAAGATCCCACGGCGGCGGCGCAGCGCGCCAGCATCCGGTCAGCGCGCGCGCGATCAGGGCGCCGCGTCGTCGCTGCCGCTCTTTCACGTCGAACATGGAGGAAGGATCGTTCCGCGCGCCCGATCGCGAAGATGGTCATGAGGCAAAGGCCCCTCATCCGAGAGCTCGGTGATCAGGCGCGGCGCTCTTGCCCAAGAGGATCGCGGGCTCATGGTTCCTCCCCGGGCATGCAGCGTTCCAGAATCACTTGAGCCGTCGGTTCGGCCTCACCCCGTTTTCCCTTGAGCGCGATCGCCTGGGAGACGGCGCGGGAGAGCGCGGCGAGAGCCAAAGCCGGACGACGCCGCGCAGAAACCGTATGAGCCAGAAGCTCAAGCAGCGCTTCGCCAGAAGAGAGGCGGCGCGGTCGCCATCGGCCCGCCGGATTGTAGGCGGTGATCACGATGAGGCCGACGGGCAGCGGTACCGTTCCCACCCCATCGCTGGGCGTTCCCATCGAGATCGACTTCTCTTCGTCTCCTCGACGTAGGAGAGGGGGCATGGGGAAAGGATGGACGCGCCCTTGCCGATCGAACACGGCATATTCGTCCGAGTAGTACGTCGCTCCGCGACGGACGAGGGCGTGAACGAGCATGGTCTTCCCACTGTGACTGGGCCCCGGCAGAACGAGAGCGCGCCCGCGCCAGCCAACGACCCCAGCATGAACAAAGACGTGATCGCGCGCCCGCTCGGCGACGTTGAACTGGAGATCGAGAGCGAGGTTGGAGAGGAGTTGCTCGAGCTCTGCCGTCTGAAGCATCTGCCGCGCATCGGCATAGAGGACATAGGCCGAATTGTCCGCGGGTGTGCCGCGACGAACTACGTAGAAGCGCTCGACGCGCGAAGATTCCAAGGGCTCCCAGCCGGGTGGAAGAAAAGGGATGAGTCGCGCCAGCACATCCGGATGATCCGTCCGTATGCCGATACGCACTCCGTAAGCGCGGAATGCGAAATCGCATGTCCGAGAGGAATCCTTCAGGAGCGAGGGCGCTCCTTGCCGACTGTTCGATCCCGATGCGGTCCGGCGGCTCATGCGAGGTGCCAGGCAGGGAGTATAGCAATGGGGCGGAGCGCCCAGCAAGGTCGTTCTGCTTGGAGCTGTGGTACAATTCCTCACCTGTGTGGTGAGCTTTTCGTGAGGAGGGAAAGGATGCGGCGATTCACCCACGCGGCTGTGATCTGCTCGCTGGTGATCGGTCCGATGAGGGTTTCGCCCCCTGTGGCCCCGGCGGAGCCCTATGGGCGAGCGAATCCGATCGTGCAACAGATCGTGGCGGCGATCTCCCAGGAGCGGATCGCCGAGAATTTGAGGAAGCTCGAAAGCTTCCAGACGCGACATACGCTCTCAGATCCCACGCTTGCAACGCGAGGCATCGGGGCGGCGCGGACGTGGATCTTCGAGCAATTTCGGAGCTACAGCCCTCGCCTTCAGGTGAGCTTCGACACATACCGCGTGAAGCGGCAAGGCCAACGCCTGGTGCGCGACGTTGAGCTGCGCAACGTCGTCGCCGTCTTGCCGGGGACGCGCCACCCCGAACGGCGCATCCTCATCTGTGCGCACTACGATTCCCTGGCGATCGTGCGCGGGCCGGACGGTCAGATAGATTGGACGCAGACGGAAGCCTTCGCCCCTGGCGTGACGGACAACGGAAGCGGGACGGCGGCCGTATTGGAATTGGCTCGTGTGCTCAGCCAATACGAGTTCGAGAAGACGCTCGTCTTCATCGCCTTCGCCGGCGAGGAGCAGGGCTTAGTCGGCAGCACGCTCTACGCGCAGAAGGCGCGGCGCGAGGGAGAGATCATTGAGGCCGTGCTCAACAACGACATCATCGGCAGCGAGGTCGCCGGCGATGGTGCTTCGGCCAATCGCGTCGTCTGGGTCTTCTCGGAGGATCCGACGGATTCGCCCTCGCGACAGCTGGCGCGATACGTCAAACGCATCGGTGAGTTGTACGTCCCCGCCATGCGCGTGGAGATGATCTTTCGGCACGACCGGTTCGGGCGCGGAGGGGATCATATTCCCTTCAATCACGAGGGATATGCCGCCGTGCGATTGACGACGCCCAATGAGCACTTCGCTCATCAACATTCGGCGACCGATACATTCGCCAACGCGTCGCCGACGTACACGACGCTCGTGACGCGAATCAATGCTGCGGTGGCAGCCACTCTCGCTCTGGCGCCCAAGCCGCCTGTGGTGACGACCGAACGCGGCCTGCCGCTTCTGGGGCGCGGACGTTCGGGATATGCTGCGCATCTCCGGTGGCGAGATGAGAATCCGGAGCCGGACCTGGCCGGATATGTCATCGTCATGCGGGCGACGACGGCTCCGGATTGGGAACGGGAGATCTTCGTGGGGTTGGTGAACGAGTACGTGCTCGAAGGTGTCTCCATTGATGCCGTGACCTTTGGCGTGAAGGCCGTGGACAAAGACGGGAACGAGAGCTTGGTCTCCGCTTATGTGAATCCTCCTCGTCCGCGGGCGACGTTCGAACTGTACGATCCGGGCGAACGCCGGCAGTGATTGACGCGGCGGGGGTGACGCCTTAAAATAGCCGAGGATGAATGGAAAGCCACCAACAACTCGAGAGCAAGTGCTCGCTCCGCTGATCCTGATTCTTTTGGGTGTGGTGATCGTTGGAGGGATCGGGTACTTGGGTCGCTCAGCTCGGCAATCAGGGGGGGAGGTGACGCGCCCGGCATCAGTACCGCCACGACGCACGGGAGCGCCACGCCCTACCCCGCGTTCGGTGGCCGAGAGACTCTCGTCCGAGGTCGTGCTGGACATCGCCGAAGCGCCTTCCAAAGGGGCTAAGGACGCGCGCCTGGTGATCGTGGAATTCTCGGACTATCAATGTCCATTCTGCGCGCGGCATGTTCGGGAGACGATGCCGGAGATCGAGCGCGCCTATGTGCGGACGGGAAAGGTGAAGTACGTCTTCCGGGATTTCCCGCTTGAGGCGATTCATCCTCAGGCCTTTCACGCGGCAGAGGCAGCCCGATGCGCTGGGGAACAGGGGAAGTTCTGGGAGATGCACGATCGCCTCTTCACCTATTCGAACGCGCTCGGGAAGGAGGATCTCATCGCCCATGCGGAAGCCCTCGGCCTCAATCTGCAGCGATTTCGGCAGTGTCTGGAAGGGCGGCGATTCGCCGAGCGCGTGCGACGCGATCTCTCGGAGGGGCGACGGGCGGGCGTGCGCGGCACACCCTCGTTCTTCGTGGGCTTCGCCGAGCCCGGAGGGAAAGTCCGCGTCGTGCGTGTGCTGCGCGGAGCTCAGCCCTATGAGGCCTTTCGGCAAACGATCGAGGAACTGTTGCGCGAGAGGGGGGCGTCGTGAGACTGTCGGATGAAGAGCGCGAGCAGCAGCGCCTCCACATGGCCTTGACCCGCCGCGCCATGCTCTTTGGTGCCCTGGCTCTCATCGCGCTCGTCATCAGCGCGGTGAATTTTCTGGCGCTCATCCATGCCTTCTGGCAACCGATGGGCGTCTTCAATATGCCGCTCTATCTGCTCTTCGCCGTCGTCGCGCTCTGGGCAGCCGTGAATTTCTTCCGCACGCGGCGTCGGACCTTGGAATATCGAGATCATCCCGAGCGGTTCTTCGAAGAATGACGCGGGGGAAGCGCCCGATCCGTCGTTGTCGGCGGAGGAGGGACGCGGCTACACTCTTATAGTGATGTCCGAAGCGCGAGTGACCATCATCGGCGGGGGACTGGCCGGGTGTGAAGCGGCCTGGCAATTGGCCGAGCGTGGGATCCTGGTTCGCCTTTACGAAATGCGCCCGCATCGCATGACGCCGGCGCATCGGACGGATCGGCTGGGAGAATTGGTCTGCAGCAATTCGCTGAAGTCGGACGAACCGGGGACGGCGCCGTATCTCTTGAAGGAGGAGCTGCGGCGGGCGGGATCGCTGCTGATTCGTCTGGCGGCGGCCTGTCGCGTCCCTGGCGGCGCCGCTCTCGCGGTGGATCGCGAGCTGTTCGCCGAGCAGATCACGCGCGCCATCACGGCGCATCCGCGCATCACGCTCGTTCGGGAGGAGGTCACGCGCATCCCCTCCGATGGGATCGTCGTCATCGCGACGGGGCCGCTCACCTCGGAGGCCCTCTCGGAGGAGATTCGTCGGCTGACGGGTCGAGAACATCTCTACTTCTACGACGCCATCAGTCCGATCGTGGATGCGGAGACGATCAATTTTGACGTCGTCTTTCGCGCGTCCCGATATGGAAAAGGTGGCGACGACTATCTGAACTGCCCGTTGACCAAGGCGGAGTACGACCGGTTCTACGAAGCCCTGATGCAAGCGGAGAAGGTGGCGCTGCACGACTTCGATCGCGCGAGCTATTTCGAAGGGTGTCTGCCGATCGAGGAATTGGCGCGGCGCGGGCGGGAGACCTTGCTCTATGGGCCGATGAAGCCGGTCGGCCTCACAGACCCGCGCACGGGGCGGCAGCCCTATGCGGTCGTGCAATTGCGCCAGGAGAATCTCTTGGCCGACAGTTATAACCTGGTCGGCTTTCAGACGCAGCTCAAATGGGGCGAGCAAAAGCGCGTCTTCCGGCTCATCCCGGGATTAGAGCGCGCCGAATTCATTCGCTACGGCATGGTGCATCGTAACACGTACATCAATAGCCCGGCTTGTCTGACGGAGACGCTGCAGCTTCGTTTCGATCCCCGCCTCTTCTTCGCCGGGCAGATCTGCGGGGTGGAGGGATACGTGGAGTGCATCGCGACTGGCCTGATGGTCGCGCTCTTTGTGAGTGATCGGCTGGCCGGGCGCGAGCCCGTCCCCCCTCCGCGCACGACGGCATTGGGGAGTCTCCTGCACTATGTCGCGCACAGCGATCCGGGGAATTTCCAGCCGGGAAACATCACCTTCGCGCTCTTGCCGCCGTTGGAGGAGGAGCGGGAGCGAAGGCGCCCCAAAGCCGAACGCCATCGCCGACAGATCGAACGTGCGCTTCGCGATTTCGAGTTGTGGATGGCCCCTCGACGCCTGCGCGCGGAATCCCCACTCTTGGTATCCGAGTCGAGATGAGGCGCTTCGGACGTGTGCTCGGAATCAGTCTCGCGCTCATGGGGATCGTCCTCTGCTTGGAAATCGCGCCCGCGCGGACCTCTGAGGTGACGCAAGCGCGCCGCGTACGACCGGGACAGCGCCCCGTGCCGCCGGATGCGGAGAAGTCATCGATCCCCCTCCCGCCGGAGTCCACGTCGCCGGAGGTCATCTCGCTGCATTCGGATCTGGTGCTGGTCACGGTGAGCGTCCTCGGGCCGCGCGGTGAATGGCTCACGGGATTGGGGCCGGCAGATTTCGAGATTTTGGAAGACGGCGTCCCGCAGCATATCGTGTTCTTCAGCGGCGAAGCGGCCTTGCCACTTCGCCTGGTCGTCCTGTTTGACACGAGCTTGAGCGTCAAGAATCGGCTCGAGTTCGAGAAGCAGGCCGTGGTGCGCTTCTTCCGTTCCGTCATGCGTCCGCGTGATCTGGCGGCGCTCATCTCCGTGAGCACGGAGCCCGTTTTGCGGCAAGGCTTCACCGAGGACATCGCGCCACTTGTGAATGCCGTCCGGGGGCTCAAAGCGGAAGGCGCGACCGCCCTCTATGATGCCCTCGTGATGGCAGCGGAATATTTGGCGCCGATCGAAGGACGGCGCGCCATTGTCCTGCTCTCTGACGGTCGGGATACGGTCAGTCGCACGACGCTCGGTCAAGCGCTTCGCCGTGTGCAAGAGGTTGGGGTGACCGTCTATGCCATCAACGTGGATGAGCCGCTCTCGGCGAACATTCGAGAATTAATCGGCGAGACGGCCCTTGAGCTGATCGCGCGGCAGACGGGCGGCGAAGTCTTCTCGCCGACTCAGTTGGAGGAGCTGGATCCGATCTTCGCCCGGCTCGTCGAGCAGTTGCGGACCCAATATGTCCTGGGCTTTTACAGCACGAATGAGGCGCGCGACGGCGCGTTTCGCCGATTGACCGTGCGCGTCAAGCGCCATGGAGTGATTGCCCGCGCGCGCGAAGGCTATTATGCACCGCGGCGATGAGTGGTGGGGATCGTCGGCCGAGAGGCCGCATGGAGAATCCCTCGAAGGAGGGAAGCGATGCAAGAGTACATCGATGCCTTTCTGGACCACCTCAAGTACGAACGGAACGTCTCCGAGCACACGCTGCGCAACTATCGCATTGACCTCTTGCAATTCTATGACCATCTGGCGCCGGCCGATGAGCAGGGGAATCGCCGCCCGGTGGACGTGCGTCAGATCGATCATCTCACCATTCGGGAATTCCTCGCCTCGCTCCATGTGAGGCGGAAGAAGAAGAGCTCGATCGCCCGAAAGCTGGCGACGCTGCGGAGCTTCTTCAGGTACTTGTGTCGCGAGCAGGTCTTGGAGATGAATCCGGCGAGTCTGGTGGCCACGCCCCGACTGGAGCGGAAGCTGCCGAAGTTCCTCTCAGTCGAGGAGGTCTTTCGGTTCCTGGAGCTTCCCGATACGGACACAGTGCTCGGCAAGCGGGATCGGGCCGTCCTGGAGCTGCTCTATGCGACGGGTATGCGCGTGAGCGAATTGGTCGCTTTGAACCTCGACGATGTGGATTTCAAGAATCGCTCGATCCGCGTTCGCGGCAAGGGGCGGCGGGAGCGCATTGTGCCGTTCGGACGGAAGGCGTTGGAGGCGTTGGAGGCATACCTGGGCGTTCGGGGGCAGCTTTTGCTACAGGCTCCGGAAGAGGAGCGCGATCCGCGAGCGCTCTTCCTGAATTACCAGGGGACGCGCATCACGACGCGCAGCGTCGGGCGGATCATCGCGCGGTATGCGAAGATGTGCGCCGACATCCCGCCGAGGATCAGCCCGCACAGTTTGCGCCATTCCTGCGCCACGCACCTGTTGAACGCGGGGGCCGATCTGCGGGCCATCCAGGAGCTGCTCGGTCACGCCCGATTGACGACCACGCAGATTTACACGCACGTCTCGGCGGACAAGTTGATCGAGGTCTACGACAGGGCGCATCCGAAAGCGCGCGGAGAGACGTTTCCGAACAGGGAGCGGCATCAGCCATGACGATCGCGATTCGGGATTTGGAGGGCATCGCCGAATTACAGGCCGTCGAACACCTGCAACGGGACGTGTGGGGCTTCGCCGATCTGGATGTCGTACCGAGCTCGCATCTGCGGGCGGTGCAGAAAGTCGGCGGCATCCTCATTGGCGCCTTCGACGGCGAACGATTGATCGGTTTCGTCTACGGATTCCTGGGCCTGGAGCACGGGCAGCTCACCGTGCATTCGCACATGTTGGCCGTCCGGCCTGAGTATCAAGGGCAGAACATCGGCTTCCTGCTCAAGCGAGCGCAACGGGAACGCGCGTTGGAACGCGGGATTCGATGGATCACCTGGACGTTCGATCCGCTTCAAGCGCGCAATGCCTATTTCAATTTCGCCAAGCTCGGCGTCTACGCCGCTCGGTACGAGGTGAATTTCTATGGAGAGGCGAGTTCGAGTTTCCTTCATCAGGGGCTGGGGACGGATCGGCTGTGGGTGAGTTGGCCGATCGCGAGTGCGCGTGTCGCCGAGCGCCTACAGCGCGTCGAGTGCGGGGTGCGCGAAATAGCGCCGACGAGGTGGCGTCACTGGCCGATCGCGAATCCGAGTTCGGCGGCCTCAGCATTCCCTGCCGAGCCAGATCTCGACGTCCTGATCCGAGGCGAGCCGTTTCTGGTGGAGATCCCGCTGGACATTAACGCGCTGAAGTCGCGAAATCTGGAGGCCGCCCGCCGTTGGAGAGAGAGCGTTCAGCGCGCGTTCCTTCGAGCGTTCGAGGCCGGGTACATCGCCGAGGAGTTCTTCCGCGTAAAGGACGAAGGGCGAGGCTTCTATCTCCTCACGCGCACCGATCCTTCCGCGTGGTCATGAGGGCTCCATGTGGATCGTGACCTGACAGGGGCCCAGAGCCTCGCGCAGCCGCTCTTCGACTTGTTCGGTGATCTGGTGGGCCGTCCGCACATCCTCCGGCTTAAGGACGAGCACAAGCTCCAGGAAAATTCGTTCCCCATCGCTTCGAGACCGGATGTCTCGGACCTGTTCGACGCCGGGCACGCTTCGGACGATGGCCCCCACACGCTCGGGGGAGACGGGGGCGGCATCGATGAGGATGGGGACCGTGCGGGTGAAGATCTGCCAACCGCTTATCGCGATCGCCACCGAGATGGCGAGGGCCAGGATCGGGTCCAGGATCGGAAGCTTCCACCGCATGAAGGCGAGGCCGACAAGCAGCGCTCCACTCACCAAGATGTCGCTCCGGGTGTGCAGGGCGTCAGCCAGAAGGAACGGACTTCCGAGCGCGCGCCCCTTTCGGCGCTCGTAGATGAAGACGGCCGCGTTGACGAGGATTGTCCCGATCAAGACCACGAGAGTCAGGAGCTCGACGTGGACGCGAATCTGCGAGGGGTCTCGCAGGCGCTCTATCGCGCGGCTGATGATCTCAATGCACGTGACCAGGAGCATGCCCCCGAGGGTGAAAGCGGCCAAGGACTCGATCTTCCGATGCCCATAGGGATGGCCGGCATCAGGAGTGGCCGTCGCGTAGCGAATGACGATCAGGCCCACGATGTTGTTCATCGCATCGACGGAAGAGTGCACGGCGTCGCTCAGGATGCTGAGCGAGTGCGCGCGCCAGCCGATGAGCAGCTTTCCCAGGACGACTAGCGAGTTCACGATGAAGATCCGACGGAGGACGCGTTGGACGTCTTCCCGATAACCCGAGGGGGGAAAAAGTGGCTTCCGCAGCGCCCGTTCCCCGACCTGCTGTCTCGGCATCTCGATTCGCACACGTTCAAGTATAGACGAGAGAGGGGGAGGTTCAAGGCGACGGATTCGCTCTCTTTGCGCGAAGGCTCTTCGGATGGGGTCACTTGACGACGCGAAATTCAAGATGGCAGGATTGTATGGCGTTGGAGGTATGATGCGCGAGCTCGTTTATCGGTATGACTCCGTCACCTCCACCAACGACGTGGCGCGCGAGCTGGCCGAAGCGGGAGCCGAGGAAGGGACAACGGTCGTGGCCGCTGAGCAGACGGCGGGACGAGGGCGATACGCGCGGCGTTGGCATTCTCCGAAGGGGGAGGGGCTTTATCACTCGATCATCCTGCGTCCTCCGATCTCCCCCTCTCGCGCACCGCTGCTGGGGCTCGTCACCGCCGTCGCGCTCGCCGAGACCTTACGCGAGGAATACGGCGTCGCGGCTGACATCAAGTGGCCGAACGATGTGATGATCGGTGGGCGAAAGGTCGCGGGGATTCTCATGGAGTTGGAGACCGAGGAGGATCGCGTGAAGTACGCCGTTCTCGGCGTCGGGGTCAACATCAATCAGGCGAGCTTTCCCGAAGAGATCGCCGATGTGGCGACCTCGCTGCGCCGGGAGACGGGCATGATCTACGATGTGGAGCGATTTCGACATCGGTTCTTCGTTCGACTGCAGCAGTGGTACGAGCTCTGGAAGGCGGAAGGGGAGACGCATGTCCTCGAACGCTATGAACAGCTCTCCAGCTACGTGCGCGGTCAACCCGTGAGCGTGCTCTGCGGCGAGCGGCGCGTGCGCGGGCGAAGTTGCGGACTGGCGTCGACGGGCGCGTTACTTGTGGAGACCGAGGACGGGCGTCGGGAAGCTCTTCTCACCGGAGAGGTGACGAAGCTGGAAGTCATCGGCTGAGCGTGCTCTGATGCGCTTCAGATTGGAGGTGGAGATGAAGCCGTGGGTAAGATGGTTCGCGCTCATGATGGCTTGGGGGGAGCTCGTGGCGCTGCCCCCGTCCTCCGGATGTCTGAAACGAGAGCCTGTTCCCCCCGAGGACATTCGGATCGAAGTCGTCGCGCAAGGGGTGCAGGTTCCCTGGGCCATAGATTTCGCCCCTGATGGGCGCATCTTCCTGACGGAACGCCCCGGACGCATTCGCGTGATCCGCAAGGGTGAGCTGCACCCGGAGCCATGGGCGCAGCTCCCGGTCGCTCACGAAGGCGAGGGGGGGTTGCTCGGACTCGCCCTCGATCCGAATTTCGCGCAGAACGGGTTCGTCTACGTTTACTACACCTATAGGGAGGGGAATCGTCTCTGGAACCGCGTTGTGCGGCTTATGGAGCGCGAGGGGCGAGGCGCTGACCCCCTCATTCTTCTGGATCGCATCCCGGGAAATGTGATTCACAATGGGGGGCGCATCAAGTTCGGCCCTGATGGGAAGCTCTACATCACGACGGGCGATGCCAATACCCCATCCTCGGCGCAAGAGGTGACGTCCTTGGCCGGGAAGATCTTGCGCCTCAATCCCGATGGCTCGATCCCGGCGGATAATCCGTTTCCCGATTCTCCCGTATGGAGCTACGGACATCGGAACCCGCAGGGCTTGGCGTGGCATCCGATCACTGGCGCGCTCTTCAGTACGGAGCATGGGCCGTCGGGGTTGCCGCCCAACTGTTGCCACGATGAGGTGAACGTGATCGAGCCTGGGCGGAACTACGGATGGCCGCGCGTCTTCGGCATCGCTCGGGATCCGCAGTTTGTGGATCCCATCTTGGAATCGGGTTTGGACACGTGGGCCCCCTCAGGGGCGACGTTCTATTCGGGAGACCGCTTGCCGGAGGAGTGGCGCGGGCGCTTCTTGTTCGCCGCGCTACGCGGACGACATCTGCAGCGAGTGAGGCTGCAAGCGCCGGATTTCCGAAGTGTGGAGCGAGCGGAGAAGCTCTTTGTCGACGACTTCGGGCGATTGCGCGATGTCGTTCAAGGCCCCGACGGATTTTTATACGTGACGACGAGCAATCGCGATGGGCGAGGTCTGCCGAGGGCGGGCGACGACCGCGTGCTCCGTATCGTTCCGGCCCAATGATCGAGGGAACAAGCGGCGCGCACCGTGATCCGCGTTGGGGAGGAAGGACATGGCGAGACCGGATTTCGTCTTCTTAGACGCCGGAGGGACGTTGATTCACACGCCGCGTTTGGATCAGCTCATCGCCCGCGCGTGCGCGCAACAGGGGGAGTGGATCGAGCAAGAGGTACTTGGCGGCGCCCTCAAGCGCGCGCTCGATCGCATGCATCCGCCGCGCCCGACCTCGCTTGATCTCGATGCGTATCGGCGCTGGTGGTGGCAGTTCGTGCATCTGGCGCTTGGGGAGGCCGGCTTTCGTGGGGATCCGGAGTGCGTCGCGTGGCATCTGTGGGAAGAATATCGCTCGGGACGCTGGCTGCGACTCTTCCCGGATACGATCGAGGCGCTCGAACGCTTCGCCTCGGCCGGATGTCGGCTCGGCGTCCTCTCGAATTGGGACGATACGTTGGAGGCGTTTCTCATTCAGCTCGGCATTCGGGAGTACTTCGAATGCGTGATCTCGTCGTACGTGGCGAGGGTCGAGAAGCCCGATCCGGAGATCTTCGCCTATGCTCTGCGCTTGGTCGGCGTCGAAGCCGCGCGCGCCTGTCACATCGGGGACGACCTCGTGTTCGATTATCTTGGTGCTTTGGCAGCCGGCGTGCGTCCGGTGCTCGTGGATTACGCCGGGAAGCTCGCTGAAGCGGCGCCATCAGTAGAATGTCCCATTGTGCGCACGCTCAGCGAAGCCGCTCATTTGATCCTCACCGAGATGGTGTGAGGATCCGCTATGTCGAATGAACAATCCGCTGTCGCCAGAGGAGCAGCAAGAGGGTGCTCACACCATTCATGAAGGCGGCGAAGCCGAAGCCCACTTCCGGCCCGTAGGCGCTCCAGAGTGCCCCCACCAGGAGGCTGGAGAGCAGATCGCCGAGCCCGTTAGCGGCCCCGAGAGCCCCGAATCCGGTACCACGAACTGCTGCTGGGAGCAACTCGGCCGATACGGTCGGCTCCATCGCTTCGATGCCGCCGACGGCCAGACCGGCGGAGGCGAAAAGAAATGCCAGTAGCGGCATACTCGCTCCCACGTGTGCGAATCCGAGCGCGACCATGGCGAAGGCGAGGTAGCTCGCTCCAAGCAGGTTGAGGCTTCCCACGCGATGAGCCAGGGCGCCAAACGCATATGCGCTCGCCGCTTGGACACCATTGAAGAGCACGTAGAGGGCCATGGCCACCTCCGGCCTCCCGGTCAGCTCCGTCGCGCGAAGCACCAAAAGCGTCGGCGCGAACTGTCCGAGTCCAAACACGCCGGCGACGAGGAGGAAGAGGAAGAAAGGACGGGGCAGATGCCGGATGTCCGCAAAAAGGGTTTGAGGCGGCTGCGGTGAACGCTTCGCTTCGGAGACAAAGAGCGCGATGGCGAGCGTGGCGAGCGTTCCTGGAATGAGGGCGAGGGCGAAGATGTGACGATAGTCCGCTCCGGCCTCGAGCAAGCTGAGGGCGAGAACCGGCGCGACCAACGCGCCGATTGTATCCATCGCGCGCTCGAAGCCGAAGGCGTGGCCGTACGCATCACGAGGGACCGTATCTGCGAGCAGGGCATTGCGCGCCGGAGTCCGCCAACCGCGCGCCATCCACGCGAGCGCTCGTCCGAACAAGACCACTGTCCAGCTCGCAGCCAGCGCGAAACTCGCCGTCGCCACCGTCGTCACCGCATATCCGGAGACGGCGATGGGTTTGCGTCGCCCCGTTCGATCCGTCCACCATCCGCCGATGAGTTTGAAGAAGCTCGCCAAGCCATCGGCGATCCCCTCGATCGCTCCGAGCGCCAGCGGTGTCGCGCGAATCTCCAGCGCGAGGAAAGCTGGCAACACCGTCGTCGCCATCTCGTGGCTGACATCAGAGAAGAAGCTGGCCAATCCGATGGCCAGGACATTACGCGTCAGCCAGCTTCGACGGGAGATCGGCGCCATATGGGCTCACTCTCTCGCCCCGGCTTCTGGGGCGAGCGGGAGGACGAAAGCGATGTAGGTGCGCGCGTGATCTTCCGTCACTTCTACCCGACACGTCCGCAGCCCTTTTCGACCTTTGAGGACCCAAGCCCCCTCGATCAGCCCTTGCTCTCGGACATCCCATCCTTCTTGGGACAAGCGTTCGCGGTAGAAGGCGAGCACTGGCGAGAGCCCATCGCTTGTCGTGAACGTCACCGCGAGCTGAGCGGCCGTTCGACGACTGACGAGCACAGTCGCTCCGGGATAGACCGGCACATCCGAAGGAAAACCTTCCGGCACCGGTGAGGACGGCCGCCCTTCGCCCAATTCATATGGAGGAGAGGAGATCTCGGTCCTTGACTCGCGGTGGCTCGGCTCCGAACTGGTCGTGGGCGAGCGGCGGCATCCCCCTCCCAAGATGAGGAGGAGAGTGAGGCCGAGCGTTCGGCGCCAAAGGGCTCGTTCGCAGGCGTCTCTCAGGCCGGTGCGGTGAGCTTCTGGATCGCGCGCTTGATGGAGAAGTCGCTCTCTTCCAAAGCGCGTCGTGCCTCTTCTTGAGCGACACCGGTCTTCAGGATCACGATGAGCGTTTTCAGTTCCCATCCGGTCTCCTCTAATCGGCGACGAGCATCGTCTTCCGAGAGGGCGAATTCCTGTCGGAGGATCGAGATGGCGCGCCGCCGGAGCTTCTCGTTCTTCAACTGCAGGTTCGACATCAGATTGCCGTAGGTATAGCCGAGCTTGATCATCGCTGCCGTGCTGAGCATGTTGAGGACCATCTTCTCGGCCGTCCCCGCCTTCAGGCGGGTCGAGCCTGCGATCACCTCCGGACCGACAATGGGCGTGATCGTGAGATCGGCGACGCGCGCGATGTCCGGATTCGGATTACACGCGATGCCGATGGTGATCGCTCCCAGAGAACGGGCGGCCTTCAATGCGCCCAAGGTGAACGGCGTGCGTCCGCTCGCCGTCACGCCCACGACGACGTCGCCCGCCGTCACCCCGCGTTCGGCGATGGCAGCAGCTCCGGCTATCGGATCGTCCTCGGCCGCTTCGACCGCACCGTAGCAGGCCTCATATCCCCCGGCCAGAATCGCTTGAACCTTCTCCGGGGCCACACCGAACGTGGGCGGACATTCGACGGCATCGAGCACTCCCAGACGGCCGCTCGTCCCTGTCCCGACGTAGAAGAGGCGTCCTCCCCTCCGTAAGCATTCCACAATCACTTCTACGGCTGCCGCGATGCGCTCCAGCTCGCGTCCGATGGCCTCCGCCACGAGCTTATCTTCCTCGTTCATGAGACGGAGGATCTCCAACGTGCTCCGCTCATCAATATCCCGCGTGCGAGGGTTCGCTTGTTCCGTGATCAACTCTTCCATCATATCTCGCCCCTCTTCAGTGGCGAGTGCAAAGGTGGCGCTCACCATCTGGGGCGAGGGCCGGCCACCCCGAGCGCCATCACGAAGATCGCGCTTTTGCCCTCGGCATGAGGCGAGAAGAACGCCGTCACATCGTCATCGTAGAAGGTCAAGCCCGTCGCCCCTCGGCGCAGCGCGTAAGCCGCCAAGTAAAACTTCCCGCCGAGGATCCCGGCTTCCAATTGCGCGAGCCGATAACCTCGATTCCCATAGTGCGCGAGGATCGCGTGGAGATCGGCCAAGAAGAAGACGGTCGCGCTCGCATCCCCTCCGAGGTCTTGCTCAAGGCAGAGATAGCGGGAGTCGCGACGGAAATCGCCCGACTTAAGCCGCTCCAAAGCCCTTCGGTGGTGGTGGAAGACATATGCGCCCGGGGCAAGCGGCTGAACAGCATGCGCGTTCACATAGAGGTCATTGAGTGGGCCATCGAGGGCATCGCACGGAAATCCCCTCGTCCCGTATTCCAGGATCGTGGAGAGTTCCGAAAGGGAAATGGGTTTGCGGGCGAAGCGCCGGGTAGATGCGCGACGTCGAATGACGGATTCGACCGATTCTTCGGGCAGCGCCGATGGTGTCATCGGATCGAGGGGAATGAGTCGAGCCTCTGGGTCCGGCTCATTCCGTCGCAGAGGTTGCGCGCGCCAGGCGCGAACTTCCGCGGCATCGTGGAGCCGCGATGCCGCGTGCATCTGTCGAATGAGCGGATACGGGACCTCCTCGCGCGAGAGAGGGACGACCGCCCACTTCACCTCCGGCAGCGTCGGCATCTCGTTCGACACCGAGATGGGCTCGGCGGTCTGCCCGAGGGCCAGAAGCGCCAGGCTCAACTCGCGCTCCCCATCCACGCCGACCAGATGGTTGACCGCATCGTCTTGAAAGCCCACGACGAGTTTGTGGGGGAGCCGCCAAGCCGTGGCCGTAGCCATCGCGTTAGCTAAGATCATACCGCAGTCCCAGAAGTGATAGCGATACGCTCGGGCGCGATACTTCCAGGCGCTTCGCCACGAGAGCGCTGTGTAGACGAAGATCACAGGCGCCCAGAGGAGTGTGGGCTCGTGCGCTGCCGCCGCAGCCAAGAACGCCCGATGATCGCCAGTCCGCAAGCGCCGAAGGCTGAAGTCCATCGGGCTGAAATGGTACACGCCGGCAGGCAGATCGGGCAGATCGGTGCAGACGACGTAGACCTCGATCGGATAAAGCGCTCCGGCACATGCTGCCGCGCGAAAGAAGAATTCTCCGCCGGGATACGTCTTCTTCTTCGTGATGCCCGCTGAGTAGAAGAGAAGATGGGCGAGCTGTGCGAGCGTCGGTCGCGCTTCGATCGGCGCCGTCGCCGGACCCGGCGAGGGTACTTTCTCCCCAAGCGCGACGAAGGTCGAGACGCCCGTCTCCGGCAGCTCGCGCGGCAGCGGAATCGCCTCCAGCTCCGGATAGATCTTGAACGGCAACGGTTGATTCTCCCAATCGAGGACGTGCGCGCTCGTGCGCACGCTCCAATAGGAGTGTTTGGTCGCCTCGTGGTATTTCCGCGCAATCGTCGTGTCCTGGTTCATCGTCATGTTCCCTCTCCTGCACTCGGGCGCCCCTGGCGCTCCAGGCGAATCGCCCCATTGATGACCCCCACGCGGATCCGCGGCCCACCACGGCCGAGTTGCCCTTCCGCGCGCCGCCCCAAGAAGCGTTCCTTTGACTGCGTCAATCCCAACTCCTCATCGGCCGTGATCTCTCCATGAAGCGCCTCCGCTTCAAGACGGGCGTCGCACGTCTCGGGCAACCGCAGTGTGATTCGGCCATTTAGGGATCGCAGCGTCGTCTCGCGCTCGTCCGCACATTGGATGAGCGCGACCTCGATCCTTCCGTTCGCCGTCTCCGCTTCGACAGCTCCCGCCATCCCTTCGACTTCGATTCGGCCATTAACGGTCCGGGCTTTCACAAAGCCCTCGACGTCACGAATGCGAATATGGCCGTTGAGGACGCGCACGTCGGTGAGTCGCACGCGGCGCGGGAGCGTGAGCTCATAATCCACGGCGACGTTGGAGCCGTCCGGTTGAATGGTCTGAATGAGGAGGCGGTTCTCTCCCTCGGTGATCTCGATGCGCACGGCATCAAGGTCGCGGGTCGATCTCCCTCGCTTGCGCGCCATGATCAAGGCCGTCGCTTTGTCCCACGTCAGGATCGTCACGTTCCCATTGGTGTTCGCGAGGGTGACGTCGCTGTCGAAGGGAAGCGTCAAGCGCCGAGAGAATTCGGCCCTCTGGCGGGCGGAGAAACGAGTCGGCGCCACCCAGTGTCGGACGACTTCATGCCAAAGGAAAACTCCGGCACTGCTCACCGCTCCGAGCGCGAGCACGCTGATCAACAGAAACGCCAGCCATCGGAATCGGCGTCGGGGTTTCTCCAGATGATCGGACCTCACGTCGAAGGGCGCGCGCTCGATCTCCGGGGGGAGATACGCCGGCGTCGTCTCCCGTGGCTGAAGGATCGCCGTCTCCGGTTCTTCGCCGATCTCCGGTCTCGTCGAAAGGCTCGATTCCAAAGGAGCCCCACAGTATCGGCAAAAGCGCCAATCGGCGCCGACTACGGCCTGACAGCGTTCGCAGATTCGCATGCTTGCCCTCCTGGCCCCCCTAACGTCGAATATTCTACCGCACCTAGAGGCTTGAGCGCTCTCGGCGTCGGCCTTCATTTCGTCCACGTTTCGGAGATGGCGACCTCGACCTCGATGGGGACCGTTTTGATGAACTCGCGCCCAGCCGCGATCATGCGCTCGCGCACCAGATGGGCGACCTCCTCGGCCTGTTCCTCGGCGACCTCGACGACGAGCTCATCGTGGATCGAATTCACGATCTGCGCCTCATAGGGACGGAGCGCTTCGTACACCAAGCGCATCGCCCGCTTGAGGATGTCAGCGCCCGTCCCCTGAATGGGGAAGTTCTTCCCCAATCGGTGAACGGCTGCGACCTGTTCGCGATCCGTGGGATCAAACTGAAAGCGCCACAGGCGTCCCGACTGCGAGCGACTCTGGCGGAGGGAAACCGCCGTATCGCTGGCCGCGCGCAACCACTCGGCCACTTTTCGATAGATCTCGAAATAGCTGGCGATCAACGCTTCGGCCTCAACGAGCGAGATGCCCGCTCCGTCACGGACCTCTGCGATCCGCGTAGCCAGACTCGCTGCGCCCATGCCGTACATCAGGCCGAAGTTGATCGTCTTGGCGATGGCACGCTGCTCTTTGGTGACCTCCTCGGGAGGGACTTTGAACATCCAGCTCGCCGTCATCCGATGCAGATCCAGGCCGTTCAAAAACGCTTCGAGCATCTTCGGATCTTGGGAGAATTCGGCCAGGATCCGTAGCTCGATCTGCGAATAATCGGCCACGATCAATCGCCGACCGCTCGGTGCTCGGAAGCACGCGCGGATCTCCGGCACGTTGGGGACCTGCTGGATGTTCGGCTCGCTGCAGCTATAGCGTCCGGTCGGCGTCCCAATCTGATGAAAATCGCCATGCAGCCGTCCGGTCACCGGATGCCGATGTTCGAGAAAACCGCGTCCGAAGGTGCTGAGCAACTTCTGCACGCTGCGGTATTCCAACAAGAGCCGGACCGCCGGATGATCCCGATAGGGCAAAAGCTCCATTTCGCTTGTGCCCGCAAGCGGCAGGCCGAGTCGGCGCAAGCTCGTCAAGACCTGTTGCGGGCTATTCACGTTGATTTCGACCTGGCCGAAGAGGTTTGCTTGAGCAACCCCTCGCCCGAGCTCCCGGCGGAGCGCTTCCTCCAGGTGAGCGCGTCGCTGCTCCCACGCCTGAGCGAGAGCCTGCGCGGCTTCCGCATCGAAGGGCATGCCGGAGAGCTCCATCGCTGCCGTGGGGAGCACGCACTCGAATTCGAGCTTCGCGACGCGAACGAGCCCCAGCTCCCGAAGCTTCTCGATGAGCGCTTGTCGGAGCGGCAACAGGATTTCGACGTCGCGCGCCGCGTAGTCGAGTTGTCTTGAAGAGAGCTCTCCACTCCAATCGCTCAACTGCGAAGTCTTCTCCACGCGCTGGCGCAGATGCCGCTCGACGACATCCGCGAGCCCGTGTCGTTTCGTCATATCTCCGGCGGCCACCAGTTGCGATGCGAGCATCGTATCGAAGAGCCGCCCCAGCTCAATGCCCGTATGATGCCGGAGCATCTTCGCGTCGAATTTCGCGTTATGCAGGATCTTGACCGGCTGTTCCCCTTCCAAGACCGGGCGCAGCGCTTCCAGCGCTTGCAGCCCAAGGGCGAAGAGGTCCAGCACGTAGACCTCCTCGCGCGTGGCGAGCTGCAGCAAGCGGATGCGCCCCCGGTAGGGGTCGAGCGCGGTCGTCTCCGTATCCACGCCGAGCACGGGCTCCTCGAGCAATCGCCCTCGCAACGCCTCAAGCTCGGCCCGCTCTGTGATCACGCGATAGGTTCCCATGTCGTCTTTTCGGATGCGAGTGGCATCCCGCTCGATCCGCTTCTTCTCGGCACTTCGCTGAGAATCCCTCGCCCGCCGACGACATGGCTGGCGGGGGATCTCAGCCTCTTTCTTTCCAAGCATACCCCCTTTGCCTCTCATTCCGCAAACGATGACCGTGCGGCCCGCGTGCTGATGGATCCTCCGGTCTTCTGGCGGAGAGAAATCCGCCTTTGGCCCGATTGAGTCGAGGGAAGGGCGACGGTACAATACGCGTGTCGCACAGGGAGGATCGGGGCATTCGGAGCGTTCGCGTTCAAGCGCCTGATGAGGGTGTAGTGTGCGAGTGCGCGTTCGGTCGAGAGAGGCCTCCCTTGAGAACGCCGAGCGAGGGGGGACATGGCGTTTGGACGGTGGGCATCGAGCCGCCGAGCGCGTGGCGCGCTCCTTGCGCTCGCCCTCGGCGTCTCTCTTCAGCCCGGACACTTCATGGCTGTCGGGGGCGATCGCGCCCCAGTGGACGACCAATGGGATCTTTCGGAAGAAGGGAGAGAGGGCATCCTGGAAATCCTCATGGAGGATCATCCCGGGTGGGCGCGTCGGTCATATGTCTTGCGTCAGGGCGCGCAGCGATTTTGGCTGCGGGGGGATACGGCAGCTTTCTCTTCGGCTCACACGGGGATGTGGGTGCGCGTGCGCGGCGTTCGCCACGGCGCACAAATCTCCGTCACGCATGTGGGCCTCGATGAGTCATCGGAGGCGCAAGACCGGCCGACGACCAAAGCCCTTGTCAAGCGTCGCCTCGCGCTCCTTCTGCTGAATTTCTTTGACCGAGCCGTGCGGCCCTACTCCGTCGAGACCGCATATGCCGTCCTCATGACCGCGGCCGACTTCTTTCGGGAGAACTCCTATGGGCGGCTCTCGCTTGAGGGGAACGTCTTCGGATGGTTCACGTTGCCGATGAGCGCCGCCGCGTGTGATCCGTTTCGCCTTGCTGAAGCGGCTCACGCGGCGGCTGCGGCCTCAGGCATCGATCTGTCCGCGTATGAGCATCTTGTCTACGCCTTCCCCAAAAATGCATGCGCATGGTGGGGATTGGGGACGCTCGGAGGGACGCCATCTTCGGCGTGGATCAACGGGACGCTCGCCTTTGATGTCCTGACTCACGAACTGGGACATGGACTCGGTCTCCTTCATTCGCACGCTCTCGAATGCGGATGGGTCGTGCTCGGGGGGGGATGTCAGATCCTCGAATATGGCGACACGCTCGACGTCATGGGGATGGGCGCCGGACACGTGAGCGCTGTTCAAAAGGAGCAGCTCGGATGGCTGCGCGAGGGCGAGGAGATCCTTCGTGTGACTGAGGAAGGGACGTTTCGACTGGCACCCTACCAAGCGAAGGGGGAAGGGCTGAAGGTCCTCAAGATCCCCGCCGGCGCGAATCCTGAAGCGGGACGCATGGCGTGGTATTATGTCGAGTATCGTCCGCCGCTTGGGTTCGATCGTTTCCTGGTGCGGAATCTCAATGTTCCTCGTGGGGTCATCATCCGCTTGGGCGTTTCAGGCGATCGCGGAGGCAGCTTCCTGCTCGACATGACGCCGGAGACGGCCTCCTGGTTTGATCCTGCTCTCCCGATCGGGCGGAGCTTCACCGATCCCCAGACGGGCCTGACGCTCACCGTGTGCGAGGTCACAGAGAGCGGAGCGTTTCTCACGGTCACAGGGATTAGCGGGCAGCAATGAGCGGTGCGGCCTCAGCCTTCGCGCGGTGAGAAATCCGATGTTGAAGTGGTGAAAATACTCCCCTGAGCCGATTGCGCGAGTTTCCGAAGATGCTAAGCTAGCGCCAGGAGGATTGGAGCCTATGCGGCAAAGGGCACGGGATCGAGGCAGCATCGTCGTCCTTACGACGGCCGGGTTGGTCGCTTTATTGGGTGCGACCACGCTGGCCGTGGATGTGGGGTATCTCTACGTCGTGCGGAATCAACTGCAAAATGCCGTGGACGCCGCCGCGTTGGCTGGCGCGCAGGGGCTCATGCAAGAGCCGGGGAATTATTCGGAGACGGGGCCGGCCGTACGTTTGGCCATCGAGTACGCGGCGCGCAATCAAGCGGCTGGGCAGCCCGTTCAGCTCTCTCCGAGTGAGATCACTTTCCCCAAGCCCAATGTGATTCGGATCGAGATCGTGCGTTCGGCACGGACCTTCTTCGGTCTCATCTTGGGCGTTCGCCAAGCGCATATCCGCGTGCGCGCGGCCGCCGTCGTGGCTCCGGCCGTCGGGGGGGCGGGCGGGTGGCGCCCCTTGGCTCCACCGGATCAGTTCGGCCACGGAGGGATCTGCGTCACGCCGACGGACGAGGATCATGGGCCATTTAATCCGTCCCCTCACACCTGGCAAGGCATCTCGGTCGAATCCGATTACTACAAGTCTCCCTATGATCCGGAATTCGCCGGAACCGATGTGAGCCTCTACACCGGTTGCTCGCCGGGCGCCCCGACAGGCTTCATCGCTCCACGCGATGTGAACGGAAAACGCATTGCGCTCAAGGTGAGCCAAGTCTTCAGTCCCGGCAACTTCTTCCCCGTCGCCCTCGGTGGGACAGGTGCCGATCTCTATCGCTCGAATCTCGCCAACGGATGGGATGGGACGATCCGGCTGGGGGATATGCTGCTGACGGAGACGGGAAACATGACCGGGCCGACGCTTCAAGGGATTACGGAGTTGATCGCGAAAGATCCAACAGCGCGTATGGTGAAGGAGAACGGCGTGTGGAAGGTGGTGAGCGACCTCTATCCCGTCAACGAGAGCCCGCGCATTGTGCCGATCACCCATTTCGATCCGACAGATCCGCCGGGGAACGGGCGCACGACGTTTCGCGTCTCGAACATCACGGCCTTCTTCATCGAGGGCACATCAGGGAATATGATCCTTGGCCGATTCATCTCGATGCGGCTTCCAGGAGCGATCGTCGGGGAAGCGCCGGAGCGCCCTTCGAGCCGCACCAGTGGCGCCGGGGGGTATTTGCTCGGGACGGCACAGCTCACCGATCCCAACAGATATTGAGGAAGAGCCATGGGAAGGAAGCGCCGATGGGACCGCGGGGCGATCTTGGTCTTGGTCGTCGCTGGACTGGTGGCGATTCTGGGAACGACGAGTTTAGCCGTGGACGTCGGGCATCTCTATGTCGTGCGCGCGCAATTGCAGAACGCGGTAGATGCGGCGGCGCTGGCCGGAGCGCATGGTCTCTTAGCACAGCCGGGGAACTATACGGCCGATGGGGCAGCCGCACGCTTGGCCATGGAATATGCCGCGCGCAATCAGGCGGATGGACAGCCTGTTCTTCTCTCCAGCAGCGAGATCTCCTTTCCTCGAAGCAACGTCATCCTCATTGACATCACGCGGCCAGCGCGCACCTTCTTCGCGCGCCTGTTCGGCATTCATCAAGCCAACATCCGCGTGCGTGCGGCCGCTGTCGTCGCTCCGGCCATCGGGGGGACCGGGGGCTGGCGCCCTTGGGCGCCGCCGGATCAATTCGGACATGGCGGGATATGCGTGACGCCAGAAGACGGCGATCATGGGCCGTTCAACCCGAACCCTCACACGTGGCGGGGGATCGCCGTCAATGCCGACTATTACAAATCCCCGTACGACTCGGAATTCGAGGGACAGGACGTGAGCGTCTATCGGGATTGCTCGCCCGGATCCCCAACTGGCTTCATCGCTCCTCGCGATGTGGACGGCCGATACATCCAGCTGAAGAGCGATTCGCCAGAGTATCCAGGGAACTTCTACGGACTCGCCTTAGGCGGGCGAGGAGCCGATACGTATCGCGACAACATCATCTACGGATGGGGTGGAACAGTGCAAATCGGGGACACGCTCACGACAGAACCGGGGAACATGGTCGGTCCCACGCGCCAGGGGGTGAGCGCCTTGGTCGCTCAGGATCCGAATGCCGAGCTTCGAAGAGATCCGGTGACGCGTCAATGGTATGTGTGGAGCGATCGCTATCCGCCAAATGAGAGTCCACGCATCGTTCCCCTCATCCTCTTCGATCCCAGGGCGCCTTCGCGGGGAGGGCGGACGACGATCCGTGTGGCCAATATCGGAGCCTTCTTCATCGAGGGGAGCGATGGGCATTCCGTTTTCGGACGCTTCATCGCGATGCGGCTGCCAGGGGCCATCGCCGGCGTTCCGGCCGGGCGTCCGGCTCGCGGCAGCAGCGGCGCCGGCGGGTATTTAGTCGGGACGGTACAGCTCACCGATCCAAATGAGTATTGATCCTGCTCCCTGGACGGGCGCGCGAGGCTCAGGCCGAGGCGTTCCCGCCTCAGCCCGAGCCGTCAAAGGCCACTCCGCTAACGCGGCACGGTGATCCGCTCTCCCGGATTGAGGTGCGGGATAGTGCTCTCCCGCAGTTGCCGATTGAGGTTCGGGATCGCCTCCTCGATGATGCGGTTCAGGCGATCCACCAGTTGTGTGAGTTCCTGAGCCAGCTCTTCGATCATCTCCGCCTGTCGCGGTGTCGGTCGTGCCGTGAACGAGCCGATGGCCGAATAGAGTTGCATGAGGCGCCCGACGATCGGACGCGGCGTCCCCGGCAGATCAGGGCCGGCGAATCCCAGCGGACGTGGCCGCGCGACGAACTGATCCCGAAGCTCATCCAGTTCTTTGAGTACTGCCGCGATGGCTGTTTGGACGGATTGCGGGACGTTCGATTGCTGCTTCAAGCTCTCGGCCCATTCGTTGACACGGTTTCGCAATTCAACGACGCGACGACGCGCGGCATCAGCCGAGGCATAGAGGCGACCCACGCGATGCCACGCCTCACGATGAGCACGAAGCTCGTCGGCACTGACCTGAATCCGCGGATCCTCTTCAACGCGCACGGTCTTGCTCATTTGTCGGGTGCCGACGGAGACGCGTACCGTGTACTCGCCAGGGAGTACCAGCGGCCCTTGCGGCGCGCCGAATGGTCCGGCTGGCGGCTCGGCTTCCGCGCGCGCCGGAGGTTCGTGGCGCAAATCCCACGCGACGCGGTTGATCCCCGCGGCCTTGGGCCCGCGCAGTTCGCGGATCACCCGGCCCTCGCGATCAAGGATCGTGATCTTCACCTCCTCCTTCTCACCCGGCGGCGTCTTCAGGTAGTAGTGAATGATCGCTCCATAAGGCGGATTCGGCGCGATGAAGAACTTGTGTCCCGTGTTCCCCTTGTGGTTGTAGAGTCGGTACATCGTCGCCGGTCGAATGTCGAAGACATGCAGGTCGGAGTCTAAGACGCTCGGCGAAAGCTGCTCAAGCGGCGTGATGTCATCCAGGATAAAGATGCTTCGCCCATGCGTCCCCAGGATGAGATCGTTCTCGCGCGGATGAATCTGAATGTCGTCTACTGGTACGGTCGGCAGATTGTTCTTGAGTCGCATCCAGCGCCCGCCGCGATCGAAAGAGACGAACAACCCGAACTCTGTCCCCACAAAGAGCAGGTTCGGATTCCGAGGGTGCTCGCGAATGACGTTGATGGGGTGTCCGTCCGGCAAGTTGCTCCGCAGGGACTTCCACGTCTTCCCGAAGTCGGTCGTCATGTAGACGTATGGTGTGAAGTCGTTGCTGCGATGGCCATCGAAGGTGACATACGCGACGCCTTCGCCCGAGCGCGAGGCGACGACGCGACTCACATACGTGGTCTTCGGAATGCCTGGGATATTGCCGGTGACGTTCTCCCACGTCCGACCGCCATCGCGCGAGACTTGGACATTCCCATCATCGGTCCCTACCCAGAGGATCCCCGCGCGCACGGGCGATTCCGAGATGGTCGTGATCTGCCCGTAGGTCTCCACGCCATCGTGCCGCGAGAGCGTGTCCGGGCCGGGAATCACGCCCATGATCGGCATCTTGTCGCGATCCGGCTGTGTCGTCAGATCCTGCGTCTCCGTCCACGTCTCGCCTCGATCCTTAGAGATGAAGAGCCGATTCCCGCCGAAATAGATCGTCTTCGGATCGTGCGGAGAGATGAGGATGGGGGAGTTCCAATCAAACCGATACCGGGGCTGGCCGGGCTTCGGCTCCGGACGGATCATGCGGCGCTCCCCCGTGTTCATGTGCAAGCGCGTGATGTTGCCGTTCTGGGATTCCACGTAGAGGATATTGTGATCGGTCGGATCCACCTGAACATAGAAGCCGTCGCCGCCCCCGATACGAATCCAGTCCTCGTTAGTGATGCCGACGGTGTAGAGCGTGCGGCTGGGCCCCATCCAGCTCCCATTGTCCTGAAGCCCTCCGTAGACGGAGTACGGCGTGCGCATGTCGTAACAGATCTCATAGAATTGCCCGAGCGGCAAGGTGTTGATGAAATCCCATGTCCGTCCTCGATCGTAGCTGATGTGGATGCCGCCGTCGGACCCGAGGACAATGTGATCGGAATTCGCCGGGTTGATCCACATGGCATGAAAGTCGCCGTGAATGCGCGTGACCCAGTTGGTGCGAAATGTCCGTCCACCATCCTCGGAGTAGTACATGGGCGCCCCCATGACCCAGATACGCTGATCGTTATTCGGATCAATGCGAATCTGGCTGTAGTAAGATGGGCGCGGATTGACGTCGCTCATCTTCGTCCAGGTCTCCCCGCGATCTTCCGATCGAAAGACGCCCCCATCCTTGTTTTCGATGATGGCGTAGACGATGCGAGGATCGCGCCGATAGATGTCCAGACCGATGCGCCCGGTGTCGCCCGTCGGCAACCCTCGCGTGAGTTTCTGCCATGTCGCGCCACCGTCCACGGATTTATAGAGCCCGCTATGTGGCCCACCACCGTTGAAGCCATAAGCCGTGCGTCGGCGTTGATACGCGGCGGCGTACAGGATATTGGGGCTCTGAGGGTCCATGGCGACGTCCACGACACCTGTGTCCTCATTGATAAAGAGCACGCATGTCCAGGTCTTCCCACCGTCGGTCGTCTTGAAGAGCCCGCGTTCGCGATTCGGCCCCCACAGGCGACCAAGCGCCGCCACATAGACGATGTCCGGATTCGTCGGATCAATGACGATGCGTCCGATGTGGTGCGTGTCGCTCAGTCCCATGTGCCCCCAGGTCTTGCCACCATCGAGCGATTTGTAGACGCCATTGCCCCATGAGGAGCTTTGCCGGTTATTGGGCTCTCCGGTGCCAACCCACACGATGTTGGGATTGGACGGGGCAACGGTGACATCGCCGATGGAGCTAACGGCTTCCGTGTCAAAGATCGGCTCCCAGGTGACGCCACCATTGGTCGTCTTCCATACGCCGCCGGAGGCCGTCGCGACGTAGATGATACGAGGGTCACTCTCGACGACGGCAAAATCATCAATGCGACCGCCCATGATGGCCGGTCCGATGTTGCGAAATTCCAGGCTCTTGAACAGCTCTTCAGTGATGTACCGAAGGTCGCTCTGCCCTTGCCCGCGGGTTGCGGGAGCCCCAACAAGCAGAAGGAGCAAAAGTGCGATCAGATGTATCCCTAAGAAACGCGATGCGCTCCACATGGCGACTCGGGTTTCTCTGGTGATCCTCATAGGTAATCCTCCTCAGTGGGTTTTGGGTTGATTGATCAAGCCGGCGACGAAGCCGGCGCCGAAACCGTTGTCGATATTGACGACGACGACGTTCGCGGAACAACTGTTCAACATGCCAAGAAGAGCAGCGACGCCGCCATATCCGGCGCCGTAGCCGACGCTGGTTGGGACGGCGATGACGGGAACGCTCACGAGTCCTCCGATGACGCTCGGCAACGCGCCTTCCATGCCCGCGACGCAGATGATGACGCGCGCCGCCACCAGTCGCTCATGGAGGCTGAGCAACCGATGGAGCCCGGCGACGCCGACATCGTAAAATCGCTCGACGCGATTACCCAGCGCTTCGGCTGTGACAGCCGCTTCTTCAGCGACGGGAATGTCGGCCGTCCCCGCGGAGACGACGGCGATCAATCCTTCGGGCTCGGAAGGCGCTCCCCGCCGAATCGTGATCATTCGCGCCTGCGGGTGATAGGCAGCGTCTGGGGCGATGCGTCGAACGGCCGCATAGGCGGCTTCATCCGTCCGCGTCACCAACGCCAGAGCGCTATGCTCCAGAAGCCGCGCGACGATCGCGGCGATTTGCTCGGGCGTCTTCCCATGGCCGAAGACGACTTCGGGAAAACCCTGCCGCAGGTGTCGGTGATGATCGAGCTTGGCGAAGCCGAGGTCTTCGTAAGGGAGATGACGAAGTCGCGCGAGGACGTCTTCGAGTGTCATCTCCCCCCGCTGAAATGCGAGCAGTACCTCCCTGAGCGCCTCCGCTTTCACGGCCCCTATTTTAGCAAAGTCCGATCTGAGTCCTCATCCCCAGATTTTCAGGCATTCGGTGCGAACGCGCGCTTTTTTCCTCCACTCATAGACGCTATAATCACGTGATCTTCACAAGACTCCGGGAGGAGGGCGGAAGATGAGTCGAGAATTGAAGCGAGAGAGCGCTCGGTTGACCGAGGGGCTCAGTCGCGCTGGAGCGCGCGCGATGATGAAGGCCGTGGGCTTCCGCGATGAGGACCTCGAACGCCCCCTGGTTGGGGTGGCGCACAGTTGGATCGAGATCATGCCGTGTAATTACAACCATCGCCGCCTGGCGGAGAGAATCAAGGAGGGGATTCGCGCGGCCGGCGGCACGCCGATCGAGTTCAACACTATCGCCATCTCCGATGGCATCGCCATGGGAACGGAGGGGATGAAGACTTCGCTCATCAGTCGCGAGGTCATCGCCGACTCCATCGAGCTGGTCGTGCGCGGTCATCTGCTGGATGCGCTCGTTGTGATCTCGGGCTGCGATAAGACGATCCCGGGAGCGGTCATGGCCCTGCTGCGACTCGATCTCCCCGGTCTCATGCTCTACGGTGGCTCGATCGCCCCGGGATCCTTTCGCGGGCGCGCCGTGACGATCCAAGATGTCTATGAGGCGATCGGCGCTTGCGTGGCCGGGCGGATGGCGTTGGAAGAGCTGCGAGAGCTGGAGAACGTCGCGTGTCCCGGGGAAGGGGCCTGCGGAGGGCAATTCACCGCGAACACGATGGCGACGGCCTGCGAGATGCTGGGTATCTCCCCGATGGGAAGCGCCATGATCCCGGCGGCCGATCCGCTCAAGGAAGACATCGCTTTTCGGTGCGGGCAGCTCGTCATGGAGCTTTTACGGCGCGACCTCCGGCCACGCCAGATCATCACGCGGAAAGCGCTGGAGAATGCCATCGCGGCCGTCGCCGCAACCGGAGGGTCGACAAACGCCGTCCTGCATCTCTTGGCTATTGCTCGCGAAGCGGGAGTACCGCTTGTGCTCGAGGACTTCGATCGGATCAGCTCGCGCACGCCGCTTTTGGCCGATATGAAGCCGTGGGGACGATATGTCGCGTACGACGTCTATCGAGCCGGGGGAATCGGCGTCATCGCCAAGCGGCTACTTGAAGCTGGTCTGCTGCATGAAGACGCGCTGACGGTGACCGGACGAACCATCGGTGAGGAGGCCCGCGAGGCGGCGGAGACGCCGGGACAGCCTGTAATTCGTCCGCTCTCAGATCCGCTCTCGCCGACTGGCGGCTTGGTCATTCTGCGCGGGAGCCTCGCTCCAGAAGGATGCGTCGTGAAGATCGCCGGGAAGGCGTGGTTGTATCATCGCGGACCGGCGCGCGTCTTTGATCGAGAAGAGGGGGCCTTTGAGGCCGTGCAGCGTGGCGAGATTCGAGTGGGCGACGTCGTCGTCATCCGGTATGAGGGTCCGAAGGGAGGGCCGGGTATGCGGGAGATGCTCGCCGTGACGGGCGCTTTGCAAGGCGCCGGCTTAGGTGGAGCTGTCGCTCTCGTCACTGATGGACGGTTCTCCGGCGCAACGCACGGCTTGATGGCCGGACATGTCGCTCCGGAAGCTGCTGTAGGGGGACCTCTGGCTATCGTTCGCGACGGCGATATGATCGTCTTCGATATCGAACGTCGGCGACTCGATCTGGAGCTCTCGGAAGCGGAGATTACTGCGCGCCTGGCGCGTTGGACACCGCCCCCTCCGCGCTATAGCTCCGGCGTCATGGCAAAGTACGCCCGATTGGTCGGCTCCGCGTCCGAAGGGGCCGTGACAAGCTGAGTCACTCCGGCGGCGGCCCTTCCCACGCTCGCCAAGACGGGAGCTGTCGGGAAGACGGTGGGGAGGGAAGCGTCAATCCATCGAGATTCAGACGCTGGATGCCCCCAGCATCCGAGAATGGGTACCGTCGCAGGTGCCGCCGTCTCCAGAGGAAGAACCCGTATCCGAAGAGCACGCCCGCACCGATGGCGATCAGAATCAAGACGCCGATGAAGGCGAAGATGGCGATGAGCCACCGTCCCACAGGGAACTCTTGGATGATGCTCGGCACGAGGCGAATCCGGTCCCCGCTCAGCCATCGGACCTGCGCCGTGTACTCGATCTGATTCACGATCCGCTCGATCGTCGCGCGGTCCGAGACCTCGAAGGCGTGGATCAGATAATTCCCCTCTCGCTTGAAGACGCGACGCTCTCGTTCCGCCGGAGCCAGTCGCTCGAGGTGGGATCGAACGCGCTCGTAGGCCGCTTGCGCCAGTTGAGGGGTGTGATATTCGATGAGCAAGAGCTTGGCCGAAGCGCGACCAAGCCGATATTCCGCTGCGGCCGCCTCAACAGCATCGCTCCCCAGCAGGAAGAGGTCGTCGGGATTCTCGTATCCGGGGAGCTCGGCCAAGCCACGAGGCCCCGCGATGAAACGCTCCGATCCCGGGACGCGGCCTTCCGTCGGCAGATGGCGAATGAGCAGGGGGACTTCATGCGGGCCGACCACGAGCTTCTCAGCGAACGCGCGCGCCAGATCGCTCAGCTCGCCGATGGAGAGGCTCGGAGCCTTCGCCTCTTTCACGATCATCACGCGGCCGTAATACTCGCCCTTCCAAAAGACGAGGGCATCGTCCCCGGCCTCGGCCTCCGTCCCAATGCCGCTCAAACGGACGCCCCGTCGGCGCTCGAAGGAATAGAGGCCGTAGGCGGACACGTAGTTGATCATGCGAAAGAGCTCGACGCGCACCTTTCGCTTTCGCGCATCGGCGTAGTCGGCGAAGGCGACTTCGCGCAGTCCATATTCTCGCGCGATGGCTCCTCGGCGCGTATCATAGGCTTCGTATTCGGAGGGGCGGAAGGCATGAATCGACTCAAGGAGTTGCCAGGAGCCGATTCGTCGCTCGAAGGCCATCGCGACGAGCGGAGCTGTGCGAATCTCGAGCACTTGCGCGGCCGCCGATGTGAGAAGGAGGCCGATCGCCCCCAGGCCAGCCGCGAGCTGTCCGAATACGTGGGGACGTGCCGCGCGTCTCCTCACGAGCTGCTCCTCATGCCCGTTCGATCTGACGGATGATCAGATCGGCATAGGTCTTCGGATGCCGGACATCTCTCAAGATAATTCTACCGGTCTCGGCCGCCGTGTCAATGACCAGGTCCCCTATGCCCAAGAGTCGTCCCCATCCGCTTTGGACGACGACGACCTCTTGGATCTTGCCGAGGGGGATGTGCCGATGAACTCTGCGCAGCACACCCGACGTGAGCGTGAGTCCTTGTTCCGTGAGCGTATAGGTCTCGAAGGCGCGTGCCACATGGTGGGAGAGCGGAGAGAGAAGGATCAGCACGATGGCGAGCAGAAGCCCCCACGAGGGGATCGTGTCCGGGCGCGCCCGTTCCACAGAGGCATAAAGTAGCAGAAGGCCGAAGATGATGATCGCCGCCAGCAGATATCGCGCCGCGACAAAGAGTGCCGTCGGGTGCAGGACGAAGATCGGCGCTGCCGACGCTTCGCGAAGGGGCGCGCCGCAGCCGGAGCAGCGGCGATTCGTCTCGGGGTTTTCTAGGCCACAGTTTGGACAGCGCATACCGGCTCACCATCCGAGGATGGAAACGCGACGAGGGACGCGCCGCAGCGGTAGCTCGCGCGGCGGCCCGTAGTAGATGGTCAGACACGCTTGACAGCGGTAGAGGACCATCCCCTCAGGCGCCTTTTGTCGGATCTCGACCGGAGCCGTGTGCCAAACCTTCAATGGTCCCCAGCACGGCCTCCCTTTCTCGTCCTTCTCGTCACAATTCGTCTGATTCGGTCTCAGGGCTTTGAGCGGGCGTTCCGCCGTCGGTTGTGGTCTCGTCTCCATAGCTTCTCCTCACATCTCGCGCCGATTGACGAGCGCGCGGTGCATCGTCACCTCGTCGGCGAATTCGAGGTCACTGCCAACGGGCAAGCCCATAGCGATGCGCGTGACGCGCACGCCGAGTGGTTTCAACAACCGCGCGAGATAATTGGCCGTCGCTTCCCCTTCGGTATTCGGATTCGTGGCGAGGATGATCTCCCTCACCTCGCCCGAACGAAGGCGCTCAAGCAGGCTCCGGATCTTCAAATCGTCGGGACCGATCCCCCGAATCGGGGAGAGCGCGCCGTGAAGGACATGATAGAGCCCACGGTATTCGCGCGTCCGTTCGATCACCGCCACGTTGTACGGTTCCTCGACGACGCAGATCACGCTGCGATCGCGCGCCTCGCTTGAGCAGAAGCGGCAGGGATCTACGTCGGTCACATTCTGGCAGATCGAGCAGAGGATGATCTTCTCCTTGACCTCCGCGATCATGCGCGCCAGGCGTCGGACGTCCTCGGCGTTCATGCGCAAGAGATGAAAAGCGATGCGCTGAGCCGACTTCTGCCCAATACCGGGCAGCCGCTTCAACTCCTCGATCAGCCGATGAATGGCCTCGGCGTAGTCGAGCATCGTCGCCGCGCGACGTCTCCCAGCCGCTTCTCCTCAGAAGAGGCCGGGGAGATTCAGGTTCAAATTCTTGAGCGCCTGTTGTTGAACGGCTTCATCCACCTTACGCCCACATTCGTTCACGGCGGCGATGATCAGGTCTTGCAGCAGTTCGATGTCCCCCTCGACGGCGTTCGGGTCGATCTTGAGCGCGAGGATCTCCTTTGTACCGGACATCGTGACGGTGACGGCGCCACCGCCCGATGAGGCTTCAACGCGAATCTGTCGAATCGCGTCGCGCAACTGCTCTTGCATCTTCTGTGCTTGTTCGAGCATCTTCTGCAGCTCTTGCGGATTCGGGAATTTCATCGTCCCCTCCTCAGGCTCAGGATTCACGAGGCGTCCGGCTTCCCCTCCTCCGGGGCGACGATCTCCACGATCTCTCCCTTGAACGTCTTCACGAACGCTCTGACGATTGGGTCTGCCTCGACGAGGGTGTGCGTGTGTCGGCCTGGGGTGGTCGCCGGAGTTCGATCCTCCTCGATGCGGACCTGGAGCGCGAGGGAGCGACCGCAGACCTGGCGCGCGACCGCTTCGATCGCTTGCTTGTTCGCCGGCTCCAGCAGGGTATCGCGATGGATGGCCAGCGAAGCGGGGAACGTCACGCGGAGCGTCTCTTCGGTGATCTCGATGGCCTTCGCTCGATCGAGCGCCCCGAGGATGAGCATCTTCCCCCGCTCCCGCAACTCCTCCTTCAGGCGTTCGACCTCCGAATGCGAGGGGCTTGCGGTCGCGCTCGGCGGCGTCGGCGGTGTGGCGCCTGCTCCCGCCTCTCCTGATGGAGAGGCCGAGATCGTGCCCGACGCCATCCGACGTTCCAGATCTTCGAGCGCGCGAATCATCTGAACGAGCGGTCGCACGCGCTCCAGATGCACGAGCCGCACAAGGCCTACTTCCAGGGCGAAGCGCGGCTCGCTCGCGTATCGCATGTTCTGTTCCGTCTCGGCGAGCACGCGGAAGGCGCGTACCAGCTCCTCCTCACTGAACTGCTCAGCTTGGGCAAGCACCTGCGCCATTTCGCCGTCGCTGAGCGGGAGCAGCTCACGATCGCGGCCGACGACCTTGGCGACGAGCAGATTTCGAAAATGGGTCATCAGATCGCGGCAGAAGTGACGCATATCGCAGCCCCGCTCGCTCAGCGTCTCGACGAGCCGCAGGACGCGCGATCCGTCGCGCTCGGCGATGGCCTCAGCGACGGCCAGGATCGTCTCCGTGCCGATCAAGCCGAGCGCCGCTTCGACGACAGCATCCGAGATCAGCTCACCGGGTTCGGCGAAGCTAAGGACTTGCTCCAGCAGCGATTGCGCATCGCGCAGGCTGCCTTGTCCGGCGCGCGCGATCTTCCGAAGCGCCGAGTCGGAGATCGAGATGCCTTCAACCTCAGCGATCCATCGCAGCCGTTCGGTGATCTTACTCTCCGGGATCAAGCGGAATTCGAAGATTTGGCATCGAGAGAGGATCGTCGCCGGAACTTTGTGTAACTCCGTCGTCGCCATCACGAAGAGGACGTGGGGAGGAGGCTCTTCGAGCGTCTTCAAGAGTGCGTTGAACGCGCTCGTTGAGAGTTGATGGCACTCGTCAATGATGAAGATGCGGTATCGATCGCGCGCCGGGCCGAGAGCGAGCGTATCGAGGATGACCTGGCGGACATTGTCCACGCCCGTGTGCGAGGCGGCATCGATCTCCAAGACATCGAGCGCGCGGCCTTGGGCGATTTCCCGACAGGGCGGGCATTGATCGCACGGTTCCGGCGTCGGTCCCATGACGCAATTGAGCGCTTTGGCAAGCAGTCGTGCCGTCGTCGTCTTCCCCACCCCGCGCGGGCCGGCGAAGATATAGGCGTGATGCCATCGCCGATGTCGAATGGCGTTTTGGAGCGTGCGAGCGATGGCTTCCTGGCCAACTAACTCCTCGAACCGTTGCGGACGCCACTTTCGGGCGATGGCTTGATGCATGGATGGTTCGGTGACGGCTACCTGGTCCTCGCCTCTTGGTCAGGCTTCGGGAGCATCCGCAGCACCCGACTCGTCCCACTACCGTTGCTCCCTTCCGGGCCTGGCGGGGTTCGCAGGCGAGCCGTCGCACGGAGCCCGAAGCCTGTCAGATCCTGGCGGAGGGAGTGGGATTCGAACCCACGGTAGAGGTTTATGCCCCTACACCGCTTTTCCAAAACGGCGCCTTCGTCCACTCGGCCATCCCTCCATATGCATGGCGGAGGGAGTGGGACTCGAACCCACAAGGGCCTTGCGGCCCACCGGTTTTCGAGACCGGCCCCTTGCCAATTCGGAGCATCCCTCCGCCGTACGCTCTCAAAGATGGAGCGGAAGCGCATTCACTCTTCATCGCGCTCCCGCTTGACCTCGGCACGTCTCCTTTGAAAGAAGGATTGTATCATCTCCCGACACTCGGCTTCAAGCACGCCGGCCTGCACCTGCAGCCGATGATTCAGCCGAGGATCGGTGCAGAGCTGAAAGAGCGTCGTGACCGCCCCAGCGCGCGGATCGGCCGCCCCGTAGACGAGCCGCGCGACGCGGGCATTGACCAAAGCTCCCGCGCACATCGGGCAGGGTTCGATCGTCACATAAAGCGTCGTGCCCGTGAGCCGGTAGTTGTTCAGGAAACGCGCGGCATCGCGCAGAGCGACGATCTCGGCATGCGCCGTGGGGTCCTGCTCAGTGATGACGCGATTATGCCCGCGCCCGATCACCTTCTCGCCAAGCACGACGACAGCCCCGATGGGGACCTCCCCAAGACGCTCGGCATCAGCCGCCTCGTCAAGGGCCAACCGCATCCAAACCTCATCTATCGGATGCGTCATAACTGTCGGGCGACGTCCTTGGCGAAATAGGTGAGGATCATGTCGGCCCCTGCGCGTTTGATGCCAATGAGCGTCTCCATGACGACGCGTTCTTCCTCGATCCATCCTAATCGGGCCGCCGCTTTGATCATGGCGTATTCGCCGCTCACCTGATAGGCGGCCACCGGGACCGAGAACCGCTCCCGTACCAGGCGGATGATGTCCAGGTAAGGAAGGGCGGGTTTCACCATGAGGATGTCAGCGCCTTGCTCGACATCCAGCTCGGCCTCGCGCAGGGCCTCTCGGGCATTGGGCGGGTCCATCTGATAACTGCGCCGATCGCCGAACTGCGGGGCGCTCTGAGCGGCCTCGCGAAACGGCCCATAGAACGCCGAAGCATACTTGACGGCATAGGACATGATCGGGATGTGCGTGAAGCCCGCTTCATCCAGAGCGCTTCGAATCGCCGCGACGAAGCCATCCATCATGTTCGACGGCGCGATGATGTCCGCGCCCGCGCGCGCTTGACTGACGGCCGTCCGCGCCAGCAACTCCAGCGTCGGATCGTTCACGACCTCCCTATCGCGAACCACGCCACAGTGGCCGTGGCTCGTGTACTCGCAGAGGCACGTATCGGCGATCACGATCAGGCCCGGGACCTCTCGCTTGAGCGCGCGAATCGCCCGTTGGATGATGCCCTCTTCGGCATAGGCTTCGCTGCCGACTTCATCCTTCCGCTCCGGAATGCCAAAGAGGATGACGGCCGGAATGCCCAAGCGCTTCACCTCATGGGCCTCTTCAACAAGTTGGTCGATGGAGAGCGTGTAGACGCCCGGCATCGAGGAGACTTCTCGACGCACGCCTTCTCCCGGACAGACAAAAAGTGGGTAGATCAAATCCTCCACCGAGAGCCGCGTCTCCTGTACCAGACGTCGCAGCTCCGGCGTGCGGCGCAATCGGCGTGGGCGATGAGTCAGCGCTGGCATCTTTCCCCCCTCTTTTCGTTCAAGGGGCCGATTGTACCAGAGCTATCCGTGGTTTTCCAAATAAGGGCGACATCGAGTGAGCAGCGAGGGAAGAGCCACATCCGTCAAAGCAGAAGCCGACTCCAGGAAACCCCCTTCGCCAGGCCGAGCTTAGCCCAGCGAGCCGCATCTTGCCGATCCGGCCGCAAGATGCGCTCCCTGACGCTTCTCAAGAAGTGACCTCACCGGACGCGACACCTTCACGACGATCGGGAACCGGGGAGCTTGGGGGGCTTTCGGGCGTCGTTGCCCCTCTCCTCACCATTGGGTACAATTTCCCCTTGTGAGGGCTGTCGCGAAGGAGAAAGGAGCCGTGTATGTGGAGTAAGATCCTGGCGAAGATCATCGGTACGGCCAACGAGCGGTATCTGAAGAAGATCCGCCCGATCGTCGAGAAGATCAATGCGCTAGAGCCGGAGGTCGAGAAGCTGACTAACGAGCAGTTGCGCGCCAAGACCGACGAATTCAAGATGCGCTTGGCCGATGGGGAGACGCTCGACGATCTGTTGCCGGAGGCCTTCGCCGTCGTGCGCGAGGCCTCACGGCGGACGACGGGCATGCGCCATTTCGACGTTCAACTCATTGGGGGGATCGTGCTCCATCAGGGGAAGATCGCCGAGATGAAGACGGGCGAGGGGAAGACGCTCGTGGCGACACTCCCCCTCTATTTGAACGCGCTCACGGGGAAGGGCTGCCATCTGGTGACAGTCAACGACTATCTGGCCAAGCGCGATACGCTCTGGATGGGTCCGATCTATCATCTGCTTGGATTGGCGATCGGCGTCATTCAACATGAGGCTTCATTCCTCTACGATCCGACGTACAAGAACCCCGATCCTCGGCTGGCACGGCTGCGCCCCTGCACGCGGAAGGAAGCGTACCTGGCCGATATCACCTACGGCACGAACAACGAGTTCGGCTTCGATTATCTGCGCGACAACATGAAGTACGATCTCTCCGAATGCGTGCAGCGCGGCCACCACTACGCCATCGTGGACGAGGTGGATTCGATCCTGATTGACGAAGCGCGCACGCCGCTCATCATCTCCGGACCCTCGGAAGAGACCGTGCAGAAGTACTACGATGCCGATCTGGTCGCCCGGCGGCTCATCAAGGGCGTGGACTACGAGGTGGATGAGAAGGCGCGCACGGTCGCCCTCACTGAGGCGGGGATCGAGAAGGCCGAACGCCTCTTCGGCTGTGGCAATCTCTACGCGCCGGAGAACATGGATCTGTTGCACTGCCTGACGCAAGCGCTCGTGGCGCATAATCTCTACAAGCGCGACTATCACTACATCGTCAAGGATGGCGAGGTCATCATCGTGGATGAATTCACGGGGCGGCAGATGCCCGGGCGCCGCTGGTCCGATGGCCTGCATCAGGCGATCGAGGCGAAAGAGGGCGTCCGCATCCAGGCGGAGAATCAGACGCTGGCGACGATCACCTTCCAGAACTACTTCCGCATGTACGAGAAGCTCGCTGGCATGACGGGGACGGCTGAGACCGAGGCTGAAGAGTTCATGAAAATTTACAACTTGGACGTCGTGGTCATCCCCACGCACAAGCCGATGATTCGGGTGGACTATCCGGATCTGGTCTTTCGCACGGCGGAGGAGAAGTGGAACGCGGTGATCGAGGAGATCAAGTCGTGCTACCGACGCGGGCAGCCGGTTCTCGTGGGGACGGTCTCGATCGAGAATTCGGAGATGCTCTCTCGGCGGCTCAAGAAGCTGGGCATCCCGCATAACGTCTTGAACGCGAAGCCGGAGAACGCCGAGCGCGAGGCGGAGATCGTGGCGCAAGCCGGGCGCAAAGGGGCCGTCACCATCGCGACAAACATGGCCGGGCGCGGCACGGACATCCTGCTTGGGGGGAATCCCGAATTCCTGGCCAAGGAGTTCCTCAAAAAGCAAGAGATCAACCCCGAGGAGGCATCCCCCGAGCAATGGCGGGCCGCCTACGAGAAGGCCAAGGCCATCACGGAGAAGGAGCACGAGGAGGTCGTACGCCTAGGCGGCCTGCACATCATCGGGACCGAACGACATGAGGCGCGACGCATTGATAATCAGCTGCGCGGGCGCTCCGGGCGGCAAGGCGATCCCGGCTCCTCGCGCTTCTACCTCTCGCTCGAAGACGATCTCATGCGCATCTTCGCCGGGCCGCGCGTGAAGGCGATCATGGATCGGCTGGGCGGCTGGCCCTATGGCGAGCCCATCGAATCGAAGATGGTCACCCGCGCCATCGAGCGCGCGCAGAAGGCCGTTGAGGCACATAACTTCTCCATCCGCAAGCACTTGCTTGAGTACGACGACGTCATGAATAAGCAACGGGAGACCATCTATGGCCTCCGGCATCAGTTACTCGAGGAGACCGATCAACGTGAGTACATCTTGAGCCTGGCTGAGGATCTCTTGGATGATCTGCTGGAGCAGTACCTGAGCGATGAGGTCAACCCTTCGGAGTGGGATTTCAACGGCTTGAAGATCGAACTGCGGCACATCTATGGCTTCGACCTGGAGACGGAGGTCCCCGATTACGAACAGCTCGGGCGAGAGGAGTTGAAGGAGATCATCTGGCCGAAGCTGAAGGCGAAGTATGAAGAGAAGGAAGTCTTGCTCGGGCGTGACGCCCTGCGATATTACGAGCGGATCGTCATGCTCAACATCGTGGATGCGCAGTGGAAGGATCACTTGCTCGTGCTCGATCACTTGAAGGAGGGCATTGGGCTGCGCGGATATGCCCAGCGCGATCCGCTCGTCGAATACAAGAAGGAGGCGTTCGCGCTCTTTGAAGCGATGCTCGATCGCATTGATCGGGAGACGATCCGCTTCCTCTGGAATCTGCAGGTCACGGCCGAGGCGGCTCCGCGCGAACGCTTGGAGCGACGACGACGCCCGCAGCGCATGCAGTATGTGCACGCGAGCGTCAGCGCCACGGCATCGGCGCGCGGCGAATCGGAGAAGCCTCGCCCCATCCGGCACGAGGGACCAAAGATCGGCCCGAATGATCCTTGTCCTTGCGGCAGTGGGAAGAAGTACAAGAAATGTCATGGCGTCGGTTGAGCTCTCCGGATTTCCCGCCGGCCATCGCCATTCCCCAAATGGGTTCTCTCCTCACAGTGGCGAGGATGCCGGATTTTTTTTGCATTCCTGCTGAAAAAAGGCTTGACTCTTGATTCGGCCCTTAGGATATAATACTTCGCACCGACCGGAGGCTAAGGGGCGAAACGCGATGGGGCGAAGAAGGTCGTCTTTATGTATCGGCATAGCGGTGATTCTTCGATCTAAGGAGGAACGGCTATGTACATCGGCAGAACGAGTCAAAAGGTGATGACGTACAAGAGGCCGCAGGTCTCGAAAGTGACGGTGACGTTGCCCAAGGCGCATCATCCGTTGGAAGACATTCTCTCCAAGCCGGCCATCCGCAAGGCCCTGCTGTGGATGACCCGGCGGGGGCCGGACGGGAAGTGCTTCCTCGAAAAGCTGTGTCAGAATTACGACAATCCGAACGCGGACTTCTGGACGCGCCTGAAATGGTACTGGTCGAACAAAGCCATTGACCTGGCGTTGAAGAAAGCGGGTCTGGATAAGGAGACGATGAAGAAGCATCTGTTCCATCACACGCCGACGGTGAAGTCGCTGGCGCTGACGGCCAAGAGCATCGGGACCTACGGATTGACGGTGCCGCAGCGATTCACGGCCCCACTCTTCGTCGTGTGGAACATCACGCAGGTGTGCAATCTGAGCTGCAAGCACTGTTATCAAGACGCCAAGCACAAGCCGATGCCCGATGAGCTGACGACGGAGGAGAAGCTCGATCTCCTTGATCAGATGGCCGACGAATATGTGCCTTTTGTCGCCTTCGCCGGCGGCGAGCCCTTGGTGGCGAAGGACCTTTGGCCGGTGTTGGAGCATTGCAAGAAGCGCGGCTTCCATGTGACGATCGCTACTAATGGCATGCTCCTGACGCCGGAGATGTGCGCCCGCTTGAAGGAGGTGGGCGTCAAATACATTGAGGTGAGCATCGACAGCATCAATCCTGAAGAACACGATGAGTTTCGTGGGTTGAAGGGGGCGTGGGAGCGCTCGATTCAGGGCATTCGGAACGCCGTCGCGGCGGGTATCCGGACTGGGATGGCGACCTGCTTCACCCGCGAGACCGTCCATACGGTGGACGAAGTGGTGAAGTTCGCCATTGATCTGGGATGCAGCACCTTCGCCCACTTCAACTTCATCCCAGTCGGACGCGGCCGTGAGATCATGCATCACGACCTGACGCCCGGACAACGCGAATTGCTCATGCGTAAGCTGCAGCGGCATTTGGCCGAGGGGAAGATCAGCATCATCTCCACAGCCCCGCAATTTGGGCGCTCCTGCATCATTTACGGTTCCGAAGAAGGCGTCTTCGCTACCGGTCACGCCGGGAAGGGCGAGGGGAAGAAGACGCTCGTGCTCTCTCGCTATATCGGCGGATGCGGAGCCGGACGGTGTTACTGCTCGATCCAGCCCAACGGGATTATCAACGCCTGCGTCTACATCCCCTCGGAGGAGGTGGGTGACATCCGTCGGCAGAGTTTCAAAGAGATTTGGGAGAGCGCGCTCTTCAGCGTGCTCTCGGATCGAGAGGACCGTGGCGATCATTGCGGCGTGTGTGACTACCGGCACTACTGCGGCGGATGTCGCGCGCGTTCGCTCGCCTATACGGGTGACATTCAAGCGGGTGATCCCGGCTGTGTCTACAACGCCCACGAGTGGGTGGAGCTGATGGCCGGAGCCGACTCCATGATGGCGAGTCGCTTCACGACGTCGAGCGGATTCCGCGTGAGTGCCGGCTGCGGCAATGACTGTGGAACGTCGGCGGAGACGCCGCTTGTGCAGTTGAGGGGACTCCGACAGCAGGCCGAGCAGTTGGCCCAGATCGTGACTTCGGGGGTCGTCCAGGCGGCCGTCCGAGCGGGCGAGATCTCGGGCGTTCCCGAAGATGACGTCCGCGATTTCGACGACGTCGTGGATCGAGTGAGCGCCCTCTTCACGAAAAATTGAACCGCTCGCGAGCGGGAGATCGGCGGCGATCTCCCGCTCTCTCGTCGGGGGGAGCGATGACCTCGCGATCGCCGATCAACGGCCTCCGCTTCCGGTTCCTGTTCTTCGATTATATCTACATGCTCGGCGAGTGCCTCCTGGGAATCAGCGAGTTGCACGTCAAGATTCAACTCGTGGATCGTTACTGCAACAAGGTGCGACACAACCTCCACCTTCTTCATCGCAAAGGGGCGAGTCGCGAGCAGTTGCAGGAGTTCATTCGCAAGGAGAATCAGGAGCTGCTCGCGGGCTTTCGCCATCACCAGATCTTCTACGACAAATATCGGCTTCGGATGATCGCCCTTCATCATGAGGGCACCGAAGGGGAGCTGCTCGTGGATGACGTCTACAACGGCTCCGCCTATGTCGTGCCCGTTAAGCAGACGATTGATGTGCTCCTCACGCACGTCTTCGACAGCACCCCGGTGCAAGAGATGGGGCTCTTTGAGAAGGAGCGAAAGGTCCTGGAGATGACCAGCTCGGTGGACCTGAAACCGGGGGAGACGGCGCAACGTGTGTTGTTGGAGCTGCACGAAGCGGCTCGAAATGTTCACGCCTACGTGAAGAAGGAGAAGCTGCAGAGCGTCGAATACTTGGCATCGGGAAAACCGGTGATGGATCCTCGGGTGATCATAGAGGCGGAGATGCAGGAGACGGAGAAGGATCGTCTCCTGACGGATCCGCTGATTCGCGAAGTGTTCCCTGAATGGAAGGAGGCGAGGTGATGACGGATGCTCAGCGGATTCGGGACGACGCGACGCCCGATGGGGCGGAAAGCGCGCGCAAAGAACCGATGCAGGTCACGTTCTCGGTGATCGGTGATGTCTCTGTCGCGGCATCAGAAGCTATGGGGATCAGCGACGCACCAAGGGTCGTAACGTGGCGGACATCTGCGTTCTTTTTCCTCTTCGCCTATCTCCTCAGCCTCGGGGCCGGATGGCTCGTCCGAGGAGGAGCGTCGCTTTCGACAATCGCCCTCATCGCGCTCGGTCCGGTAGTGTTGGCGACGATCGTCTTCTGGAGGTGTCGCGTGTGGCGATTTCGGGCGCGAACGTGGAAGCGGCAACTGGAGATCATGGAAGAGGCGCTCTTCTCGCTTCGCTACGAGGCCGCGAATGCGGCCAATGCCATACGGGCGCAGCTCATCGGGTTCCGGCTGGCGAACCCTCAGGTGCTCATGCCGGAGCATCTGGACGTCATCCGGATGGAGACCGAGCGCATTGATCTCGTCGTGCAGAAATCGCAAGATCCCATGAGTTGGAAGGGGCGAAAGCGGGAGAGCCAACCCGCCTTTGACGCCCAAGAGGCGCGAAGTCGGATCACTCTGTGAGGTCGAAGCGCTCCAAGATCCGACGCAGGTAGATCCGACTTCGTATAGCATCGCGCAGAGGATCCACATCCGGTCGACGGGGATCCACATCCTGTTCGACGACGATCCAGCCCCGGTAGCCCTGCGCCCGCAGCTCTTGAATGAGGGTGGGGAAGTCCACGAGCCCATCGCCCAATGGACAGAACAAGCCCTCTCGTACGGCCTCGAGGAACGTGAGGGGCTCTCGCCTCACGCGCTCCAGCACCTTCGGGTTGACGTCCTTGGTATGGACATGCCAGATGCGCGATTCATACGTTCGCACGGCGTGAATCGGATCTCCTCCGCCGTAGACGAAGTGGCCGGTGTCTAAGCACAGGCCGATCATATCGGGATCGGTCATCGCCAAGAGCCGTTCGATCTCCGAAGGGGTTTCGACGAACGTCCCCGCGTGATGATGGAACGCGACGCGAAGTCCGCGAATGCGACAGGCTCCAGCGACGCGGTGCAGGAAGGCGGCGGCCGTTTCCCACTGCCGTTCTGTGAACCCATCTTCCGACGTGACGCGACCGGCGATGGCCATACGTTGGGGATGGAGCGCATCGGCCAAGACCAAAAGCGTCGCGCCGAGCGCGCCAAGCAGATCGGCAACGCGCAGGGCCTCTGAGAACGCATCCTCGAGGCGGTCCGGCTCCGAGAGCGGAACCGGGACAAAAGCGGTGACCAACTCGAGATGGCGGTGCGCAAGTTCTCTGCGCAAGAGCTTCGGATCCGTGGGCAGATACCCATATGGACCGAGTTCCGTCCCCTCGTATCCGGCTCGGTTCATCTCGTCAAGGACTTCGGAATAAGGGCGTTGCGCGCCGATACCTTTGATCTCAAAAATCCCCCAGCTCACTGGCGCTGTCGCGATCCTCATGGCGTTCCCCCTTCTCGTAAGAACCCCTCCGCGTTCTCGCGCGTGACGAGCGTCGTGCCTGTGTCTATGCGCCTCTCGATGGGCTCCCCGCGAAGGACCTTGATGGCCGCCTCGACAGCGCGTCGGCCCATCTCGAACGGATGCTGGGCGACGACGGCATGCATCTGTCCGGCCTTGACGGCGCGGACGGCTTCTCGCGTCGCATCGAATCCGACGAGGATGATCTTCCCCGTCAAGTTCCGAGCGGCGATGGCCTCCATAGCTCCCAGTGCCATCTGATCGTTCGTCGCGAAGACGGCTCGGATGTCCGGATGTGAGGTCAGAATATTCTCCATCACCGTCATGGCGAGCGCGCGTTCGCTGTTGGCCGGTTGGATGGTGACTAACCGGATGCCGGGGGCGCGGGCGAGCGCTTCTTGAAATCCGGCCACACGATCTTCATGGGCGGCGACGCCCAGGATGCCACGAATGACGGCTACCTTCCCCTCTCCTTCGAGCGTCCGGACGATGTATTCGCCCGCGAGCTTTCCTCCGAGCCGATTGTCCGTCCCGATGTAGCTCAACTTCTCCGGCCAGGGAGCGTCCGTATCCACCAAGAGGACGGGGATCCCCGCGGCCTTCGCTTTGTTGAGCACAGGGATGACTTCGGCGGCTCCGGCCGGCGCGACCACGAGCGCCGAGGCCTTCTTCAGGATCTGATCCTCTAGGATGGCCACTTGCTGATCAATGTTGATCTCGCGCTCTGGGGCGAGCACGACGACGTCGACCTCGGGATGCGCGCGCGCGGCAGCCTCGGCTCCTTGTTTCAACATGAGCCAGAATTCGCTGTCTAAGGCTTTCGTCACGACGGCGATGCGATAGGCCTTCCTCGTCTCCGTGCGCCGGCATCCGCCACTGGCCACGAGCAAACCGCTCATCATGAGCGCGAGACCTCTTCGCGTGTTCCACCAGCTTGTTCCTCGCATACCTCCATCTCCGAAAGGCTAGTCTATCGGAGTCGGCGCTCTGGGAGAAGAGCGCGCGTCGCTCGTTTGACACGTCAGTTGTGACCTGTTAGGCTTACGCGCCTGTGGGTCCTGAGGTCCTTGGAAGGAGGGGCGAGGTGTCTCAGGTCGGAGCCTTCATCCGCTATCTGCGCCGTCTGCCGCAAGAGAAGCGCTTGCACACAGTGATCCTCTTTGTGACCTCTCGATGCAATGCGAAATGTCGTACGTGCTTTTACTGGTCGGCGTTGAACCAGGAAGGAGATTTGACCTTCTCAGAATTGGAACGCCTCTCGCGCACAATGCCTCACTTCCAACAGTTGCTGTTGAGTGGGGGGGAGCCCACGTTGCGAGAGGACCTTCCGGAGATCGTCGCACTCTTCTCCCGAAACAACGGGATCGCGAGCTTGAACTTCCCGACGAATGGGTTGAAACCGAAGCGCTCGCGCGCCTTCGTCGAGCGCATCCTGGAGGAGAACGAGGCCCTGACGGTCTATCTGAACTTCTCCGTGGACGGGCTCGCGGCGACCCACGATCGTATTCGCGCTGTTCCTGGGAACTTCGCGAAAGTCGAGCAGGCGATCGCCCTCGTTCAACCGCTTCGGGAGCGCTTTCGGGGACGACTGTGGGTCGGCGTCGTCTCGGTCATCTGCGAGGAGAATTATCGCGAGTTGATTCGCCTGGCCGAGTATTTCCTGAAGCGGCGCGTCCTGGACGGTCACTATTTTCAAATCGTTCGGGGCGATCCCTTGGATCCGACGCTCAAGAGCGTCCCGCCCGATGCACTGCGAAAACTCTACGGCGAGATCTCTCGCGTTCAGGAGGAATACGCACGGCGGGCCTTCGAGGATCCCGGCGTAGCGGCGCGATGGATGAAGCGAATGATCTATGTGGGGACGTTCAACTTCCATCACCGCGTGCAGTTCGCCAATTACGCCTTCGGGAGGGCCTGGCCCATGCCGTGCACGGCTGGCGAGACCTCGCTCGTGATCGACTTCAACGGCGATGTGCGCGCCTGCGAATTGCGCACCCCATTGGGGAATTTGCGCGATTACGACATGGATTTCACCGCCTTTTGGCACTCGGCAATTCGGCAGCGGGAGATCGAGGCGATTGCCCGCGATCGGTGTTTCTGCACGCACATCTGCTTCCTTCACGATAGCCTGCGCTTCTCGCTGAAGGCGCAGCTGATGGGCGTCCCGATGAGCTATTTCGCGCGCCACTTCTGGTGAACCCTCACTTTCGCAATACGCGGCGACGCTCCAGGGCGCGTTGTCGGAGCACGTCCACCCAGACCGCGATGACGATGACGATACCGATGACCGTCGTCTGCCAGTAGGCGGAGACATCCAGGAGATTCAATCCATTCCGCAAAACTCCCATGATGAGGGCTCCGACGAGCGTCCCCCAGACTGTGCCCACACCGCCGAAGAAGCTGGCTCCACCGATGATCACCGCGGCGATGGCGTCCAACTCTGCGCCCACGCCCGCGAGCGGGAATCCCGAATTCATCCGCCCGGCCAAGATGATCCCTCCCAGGGCTGCCAGACCACCGCTCATGGCGTAGACGGTGATGAGGCGCCGATCCACGGGGATGCCCGAGAGCAATGCCGCCTGTTTGTTCCCGCCGATGGCGTAGATGTCGCGCCCTACGGTCGTGCGCGTGAGGAAGAGATGAAACAGCGCGTAGATAACCAAGACGATGATCACCGGCATAGGGATACCGCCGAGGGCGCCAGCGCCCCAAAAGCGGAAGTCCTCGGGAAGTTCGGAGATCGGGAATCCTCCAGAGAGCACGAGCGCCAATCCGCGGGCGACGTTCATCATCCCCAGCGTTGGAATGAATGGGTGGGGAAGGCGAAGCTTCGTGAACAGCAGCCCGTTGGTCATCCCCAACGCTGTCCCTAGGGCGAGCGTCGCCGCGATGGCGACGGATGCCGGCACACCAGCCTTGAGGAACAGAGCGGCCAGGACACAGCAGAGTCCTAGGACAGAGCCCACCGAGAGGTCGATCCCCGCTGTGATGATGACGAGCAATTGCCCGAGGGCGAGCAGCGCATTAACGGCCGACTGTCGGAAGACGTTGAGCACATTCTCGAAGGTGAGGAAGTGCGGGGAGAGCATGGCGAGGGCCCCACTCATCAGCAGCAGCGCCAGAAGAGGGCCGAATCGTCGCAGCAGTGGGAGGAGCAGATCGGGCCGAAGGATTCGACCAACGTCCGCCATCGCCGATGATGTCTCGCGAGTCATCCTTCTCCTCCCGTGGCGAGATAAAGGATGCGATCGTCGGTGGCTTCCTCTCGCTGGAGCTCTCCGACGATCCGCCCGCGGTGCATGACGAGGATGCGATCAGCCAGGTGTCGAAGCTCCTCAAGCTCCGAGGAGACCAGGAGGATCGCCGTCCCTTGCGCCGCCAATCGCCGAATCAGCTCGTAGATCTCCATTTTCGCGCCGACATCAATGCCCCGCGTGGGCTCATCCATGAGAAAGACGCGCGGATGCACCGCAAGCCAACGCGCGAGGACGACCTTCTGCTGATTCCCTCCGCTCAAGACCATGACCGGGTGATCGGCGCTCGGCGTCTTCACCCGCAGCTCGCGGAGGAGGCGTTCGGTGATGTGCCGCTCCGCACGTGCGTTTACCAGGATGCCGAGGTGAGCGACTCGTGCTTGAACGGGCAGGATGACGTTGACCCGGACGGAAGCCATGGGGATGAGCCCCTTCGCCTTTCGATCATCAGTCACCAGCGCCAGCCCATGTCGTATGGCATCAGCGGGGGTTCGGATCGTCACCGGACAATCCTCGATGAAGATCTTCCCCGATGTGTATTCTCGCGCACCGAAGAGGGCCTCCACAAGCTCGGTCCGGCCCGCGCCGACGAGCCCCGCCAGGCCCACGATCTCTCCGCGATGGATGGTGAAGGTGATGTCGGAGAACCTCCCTGGCGCCGTCAAGCCCTCGACGCGAAGGATCGGAGCGCCTCTTGCGCGAGATTCGCGCTCGGGGAAGTAGTCCTTCAATTCCCGACCGACCATCGCGCGCACCAGCTCTTCCGGGCTCGTTTCCGAGATCGGCGCAGTCAGAATACGCCGGCCGTCGCGCAAGACTGTCACGCGATCGGCGATCTGGTAGAGCTCGCGCATCCGATGCGTGATGTAAATGACGCTCAGGCCGCGCGCTTTCAGGCGCGCGATCGTCTGAAACAGACGCTCTGTCTCGTGCTCCGAAAGCGGAGAGGTCGGCTCGTCCAAGATCAAGAGCTCAGCCTCGAAAGCGAGCGCCCGGGCGATTTCGACCAATTGCTGCTCGGCGACGCTCAGTTCGCTCACCGGACGCCGAGGGTCGAGATCGTGACCCAATCCTTGGAGGAGCTGGCGCGCGCGTTCATACATGTCGTTCCACCGAACCCAGGAGAAGACTGCCCGTCGGCTCGGCGGGCATCCGAGGAAGATGTTCTCCCCGACGCTCAATTGGGGGATGAGCATCAGCTCCTGATGCACCATACGAATGCCCAAGCGATGCGCATCGCGTGGCGTCTGAAGTTTCACCACGCGCCCCTTCCACAAGAGGCGGCCTCGATCGGCTGAGTGAACGCCCATCGCGATCCTCATGAGCGTGGATTTCCCCGCTCCATTCTCTCCGATGAGCGCGTGAACTTCGCCTGCCTGCACCTCGAAATCCACATCGTCCAGGGCGACGATCCCGCCGAAGGTCTTCGTGATGCCTTCAAGTCGCAGTAAGGCCTCCATAACGGCCTCCGAACGGAGATCCCTTCACATCCACGGGGACATTCGGCGGGTGCGTCCCCTTATGAAGGAGACATCACCTCTCTCTTTGCGCCGGATGCCGGGGCGTTTCCATCACCCGACAAACGTTCAAGCACTGAGCTGAACGCGCGGCCTCTTGTGGGCTTGAGCAAGGGCTTCGATCCCCGCTCACATCCCGATTAAGGGATCACGGTGACTTTGACGGCTTCGCCCGCGCGCAAAAGTCGAAAGCCTTCACCGATCGCCTCTAGTTCCACACGGTGGGTCACCAATTGCTCGAGCGGCAGGAGCCCTGCCTCCAATATGTGCACGACTTTCGGAAAGGCCGTGCGTTGGATGTACGATCCCAAGATGGTGATCTCGGAGCGCGTGGCTTCATACTGATTCAGCTCGCGCGCCGCGTGTACGTTCATGCCGAAGAGAACGATGCGCCCCCCACGCCGCACCAGCCGAATGGCTTCCGGCAAGAGCGTCCCCACAGCGTCAATGACGATGTCGGCGCCCAAACGGGTTCGCTCCTTAATCTCCCGAGGGACATCATGGACACTGGGATCAAGCGCGGCGTCGGCACCCAAACTTTCGGCCATATGACGGCGAAACTCAACGGGTTCGACCACGCAGATCGGATAAGCTCCAGCAGCCTTATAAAGCATCAAAAACATGAGCCCAATGGGTCCCGCCCCAAGGATGGCGACGCTCTCCCCCGGAACGAAGGCCGACCTCTCAAACGAATGAAGCACGCAGGAGAAGGGTTCGGCGAGCGTCGCGCGATCTAAGGGGACCTGCGAACTGATCTTATGCACGGCTTTCGCTGGAGCGACGTTCCATTCCGCTAATCCGCCATGCCGGAAGATCCCCAACGTGGTCATGTTCTCGCACATGTTCGAGAGGCCCAATCGGCAATACGCGCAGATCCCGCAGGTGATGTTTGGATCAACCACCACACGATCCCCTGAGCGGAGATGGTGCACGCCGGAGCCGACCTCGACCACCGTCGCGACATACTCGTGGCCGAGGATCGTCCCGGGCGTGGCCGGATGCCCGGGCGGAACCGAGAGGATGTGAAGATCAGTCCCGCAAATGCTCGCGCGCTCCACCTTCAGGAGGACATCGCCTTCGGTGTGAAGTTGCGGTGGAGGGTGAGATTCAATCCTCCACTCCCCTTCACCACAAAAGACCACGGCTCGCATCGTCTCTCTCATGGCCAGATCTCCACCATCTCGCCGACTCGAAGGTGGATGGAGTCCATTCGAATCGGCAGGGTAGGGCCCGGACGAAAGTCCGGATCCAGGAAGAACACCTTCCGCAATCCTCGAACGAAGCATCCCGCTTGTGCCCATCGCTCATCGGCGCGCTGCGCTCGAGGGTCCACGAGCGCAGCGCATCGAAGGAGAATCCGCTCGATTTGCGATGCCGCCGTTCCCTCTGGCAGGGGAACCGTCGTGCGGAGGAAGCCGCTTCGTTCGAGCGTGAAAGCGATCAGACCGAGGTCCGACGTATACCATTTCTGATCTCCCGTACGTTTCACGGCGAGGCTCGCGACCGCATCGCGCTGCTCCGACACGATCTCGATGTACAGATAACGACGGGGATCCAGGATGCTCTGACCGACGCGGAGCGTCGCGCTCACTTTGCCCTCTCGCTGCAATTCCTCGGTCATGATGCGGTACGTCCAGGGGTGTTGATCCATCAACTCCTCGCGCGCGACCGCGCTCGTGTCGAAGGGGATGGGGCGAAGCGCGAACCGCATGGGCGAGCGTCCGCGATCCGAGAAGTTGTTGTTGTCAGAGACGACGAAAAGGAGCGGATGGTCACCCTCTCGCCGTCCGCGAAAGCGGCGCGTCCGATGGCGCGTGCCTTGATAATGAGCGTCGAGGACGTGCCCCTCCGGGGTGACCGTCACTTCGTAGACCCATTCGATGTCGGTCGCTCGCCCCCATCGAGCCATGAGAGCGCTCGTCTCCGTCCCCCCGTCTTCGTTACTGAAGATGACGCTGTAGCGAATCGTGAGCGTCTCGCGCTCCCGCCTCATCTCGTACCACATGAGGAGGGGGATATCCGTGAACCTCCCGATGCTGTTCGGGCGCGCGTAGAGGATGGGCGAGTGCGCAAGCGGGAAGAACTCGGGATCGGTGCGACTCACCGGATGCAAGGCGAGATCCTCGATGACGGGCGTGGAAACCCGCGGTGCGGAGCGCGCGCGATTCCAGAGCACGCGGATCGTATGCGTCCCCGGGCGTACTCTCCCCAGATGAAGGGAATAGCGGAAAGGGGCTTCTCCGGCGAAGAGGATGACGTCGTGATGATAGCGCTCATCCAACCAGATAGTGAGCACGGCGGCTTCGCGTCCTCTTTCGCTCCAACGGGCTCCGGGGGCTTTGGCCTGCAACTCGGCCAGAACTTCTGATTCCACACCCACGTGGAAAGAGCGCTCAAGAAGAACCTGCGCAGGAACGCGCGAGAGGGATCCCTGGAGCAGAAATCCTCCGATGCTCAAAAGCCCCGCGTGAATCAGACAGGACCACCGCGGGCCTCCTCTTTCGCGGTTTGCCATCTCCATTGTCCTCATCGAAATTCGATCCGCACGGTCTTGATCTCATAAGGCTTCGTCGGAACGGTCACTTCCTGTTCGCTCACCATAAGAGGAGCGATCTCTCGCTCCATGAGATTGACCTCATGGGCGGCCTTTGGCGGCTTCGGAAGCGCGATCCTCACATTGGCGGCTTTCCCGCCGAATTCGTAAAATCGAAGGATCCACGCATCGGCATCCTCGGCCTTCTTCAAGGCCGTGAGGATCACTGTGTTCGGTTCCATGCGAAGGAACGCATGGATCGGAGGGAGTGATCCGCTATGTCCCGTTGTGGGGTACGGAATGAGCGGATAATTCAATTCGTATCCTCGCTGAACGACTCCTCCTTGGACCCAATCGCCCGCATGCGGATACACGGCGTAAGTGAAGCGATGCCGCCCCTCATCGGCATGCGGATCGGGATAAGCCGGCGAACGCAGCAGCGTCAGGCGAATGACGTTGTCGCGAACGTCGTAGCCGTATTTGCTGTCATTGAGCACACTGACGCCGTAGGTCCCATCTGAGAGGTCGGCCCAGAAGAGCGCCGGGACTTCGAACTTCGCCTGCTCTTCAGGCGTGCGCCGTGTGGTCGGTCGTTGGATCGCACCGAAGGGGATCTCGAATGTCGCCTTCGGACTATGCACGGAGACCGGGAAGGCGACTTTCAGCAGAATGTGTTTCTCGCGCCAATCCACGTCCATCTGACATTCGAGCCGCGGGATCTTCGGATAGAGGATGAGGTCCTGAGTGAACGTGGAGTTTTGGAACTTCTTCACCACGCGGATCACGGCGCGCGTGGGACCGGTCTCCAGCACCTTCACCTCTTCGGCTTGACGCAGCTCCCACTTCTTCTCCTCGAAATTCGCATCAATGTTCCAGGCATCGTAGACGGACGGTTTATCGAAGAACGTTTGCAAGAGATTCCCGCATCGAGAATCGTCGAGGATCTCTCGACGGGCGACCTTATCATAGAGGCTCGTGAGGCATCCGGATCGAGCGTCCACAGTGACCCGGAGAAACTCGTTCTCCAGGGTCAGGCCGTTGACCGAGAGCGAGGAACGAAGGGGAGGCCGTCGGGTGGTGGGGATGACACGGAAGACCTTATATCCGAGTGACGGCACGTCTTCGGCGATGAAGCGAATCCTCACGCGGTTCGTCTGCGGATCGCGCTCGATCGTCTCGGCGATGAGCCGTTGGCCTCGAGGATCGCGAACTTCGACCTCCCAGACGGGATCGGGGAACGTGAGGACGGCTTCGACGACATCCGTGCGCGTCCAGGAGAGTGGATTGAAGACGATGAGGGGAAGTCCGGGGCCTTTCGTATGGATGCGATCGGCCAGCTCCCGCACGGCATCGTGGAGGACTTCGCGTCCGATACGGCGCACTTCGGCATAATCGCGGTCAGCATCTCGATAGACAGCGGCGATGCTGCTGCCGGGGAGGATGTCGTGAAATTGATTGAAGAGCACTTTCTTCCACGCCATATCGAGATCGCTCTGCGGGTAAGCGTGGCCGAAGAGCTGCGCGAGCGAGGCGAATTTCTCGGCATTGAGGAGCAGGATCTCGCTTTGGCGATTGTTCCGCTTCGTCGTCGCTTGGCTCGTGTACGTGCCGCGGTGCGTTTCGAGATATAACTCATCGCGCCAGACCGGCGGGTTCAGCCGGGGCAGCTCGGCCATCGCGCGCTCGAAGAATTCGTGCACGGTGCCGAAAAACAGTCGCGGGTAGATCGCTCCGGCAGATCGCCATCGCGCGGCCGTCTCCAACATGCTCCGCGTCGGCCCCCCACCGTGATCTCCGACGCCGTACAGATGCATGTACTCGCGATGACCCGTCGCCGCCGCGTAATCGGCCAGGTCCTTCGCCATCGGGACGGGCTCGATGGGATTCCCGTAGTGGTTCGGGAAGTAGGTGAGGACGCGACTCCCATTCGGCGCTTCCCACCAGAAGAGCCGATAGGGGAAGCGCGTGACTTCGTTCCAGAAGATCTTCTGCGTGACGAAGAAGTCCATCCCGGATTTCTTCAGAATTTGCGGCAACTGCCAGTTGTAACCGAAGGCATCCGGATTCCAGCCGACGCGAATCTCGGCGCCGAACTTCTCCTTGAAGTATCGCGTTCCGTGCAGGAATTGTCGGACAAGCGATTCGCCATGCGGCAGGTTCATATCCGATTCAACCCACACACCGCCAACGATCTCCCATCGACCCTCGCGCACGCGCTGCCGAATCTGCTCGAAAAGCTTCGGATACTTCTCCTCCATCCACGCATAGGTTTGGGCGGCCCCATGCGTGAACGTGAATTCCGGGAATTCCTCCATCAGTTGCAGGACCGTGGAGAACGTGTCCCGCACGATCTCGACCGTCTCCGTCCACGGCCAGAGCCATGCCAGGTCAATATGGGAGTTGCCGACGGCGCGAATCGAGAATTCCCGAAGCATGGGGAGGATCGGTGCCAATGCCTCGCGCGCCTCACGAAGGGAGCGGTCGAAAGTCTGCTGATCGCCTCGATCCAGCGCATCGAGGTCGAGCCTCTGAAGCGCCGCCTCCAGATAGTGTTCCCATCGCGAGCGATCGTTTTTTCGTACATTCAGGAGCGTCTCCGCGACCCGACATTCCTGCAAGAACGTTCGCGGGTCAGGGCGAGAGGGAGGGGCTTCGACCTCTAATTGTCCGGCGCGCATCCACGTCCGCCCGCCAGGCACATCGGCTCTCACCGCGATCACGAACGTATCGCCCGGACGCGCGCTCTCGGTCAGGACGATCGGATCCAAATCGTTCCCTTCGGCTCGCTTCTCCCCGTTGAAGAAGACGGTGAGATGGACGGGATTCTCCCCTACGATGCGGATGCGCAGGTGCAGCCGCGCTCCGCGAATGTCATACCCCCCGACCATCGGCGGCAGTGTCACGCGGTAGCGAAACCATGCCGGACCCGTGCTCCATTCCCCGCCCACGGGGAAAAGCGTCCACGTCGAATCATCGAGATCCACGGCCTCTCCCCTCAGGACAGATCCCTCCTTGAAGCGCCACGGCGAGAGAGGGAGGATCGTTGCCGCCTCCAAGCGGTTGAAGATCGCCGCTCGGTCTATGGATTGAGCGAAGATGAGGCGAGGATGACCCGGGAAGAGAGAGGCCAGCGTTATGACCGTGAGGAACGCACACTTCCATCTCTTCTGTACCATCGTCATAGCCCTCCGCGTGATATCCGATGAGGCCTCGCGTGCTCCGAGGGGAGGCGCGCGGTGTCCTCGTCATTCTCGAACTGAGAAGTAGATGGGATTGGTGAGCGCTGTGATCCCCCGCTCATCGCGCAGGTTCAATCGAACCCACGTACGCGGTTCGGCGCGCCACGGACGGGTTCGCACGAAGTCTGGGGTTTCCACGCGGATCCGCTCGGCCACGTGCCCATTGGCAATGATTTCGACGGTCTGCCCAGTCCCCTGCCTCACTTCAATACGAAGCGTGAGGCGTTCGCCCGCACGAGCCGTGGGGATCTCATCGCCCATCATGAAGCGACGACCGTGCGCGTCTTCGGCGAAGAGGAAGAGGTCGGGGCCATCGGGTCCGCGCGTCTTGATGAAGACGTGGCCGGATTTCAATCCGGCCAAGATGGCCGGCTCCGAAAGCTCCGCCGCATAGACGACGGTCGTCGGAACACCCATGACGTGGTCGGGATGCTCACCACTCCCCGCGCGATGGTCGTCGCTCCCCCCAATACCCGTGATGCGATGTCCCTCGTTGAGGCGGGCTTCCCAGAACGGGATTCCGCTGAGCGGCCCTTCCACGCGATTGCCGTTGATGACTTCAATCATCTCCACTTTGCGGAAATCCGTCGCGTGGACCTCTTCCCATCCGCAACCCATGCACTGCTCGCCCGTCGGACGTGTCGGATGATTGATCGAGATCAGCCCCCCAGCGCGGTGGATGTCGTCGAGGAGGTCGTTGATCGTGCGTCCTTGCCATCCGAGACGAAAGTCAATGAACGCGCTTGTGCCGTAAACATTCGCGTGTCCGCGATAGGTCGTCAGCTCACGACCGGGCAAAAGGAGCAAAGGAGCGAAGTACTCCTGCAACCGGCGCATCTCCGGATGGTGACTCGTCGTGTTGTGATCGGTGATGGCGAGGAAATCGAGGCCCCGCGCCGCCGCCGCTTGCGCGACGCGGAAGACGGGGCAGGGGACCAACTCGCCCTGGCCGTTGCGACACCGTCCATCGCTGTGCCCGCTGTGCACGTGAAGATCGCCGCGATACCAGCCCGGCTCTTTCTTCAGGACGCGCGGCACACTCGGTTCGGAGGCCAGCGGCGTGGGCGAGCGAGCGGGAATGCATCGAATCCGGATCGTGTAGCGAGAGACTTGATCGGGGCGAATGTGCGGGACGCCAAGGAGGATGCGCCACGTCCCCGCCGGAAGGTCTCCAGGCACGTAGGATGGTGTCGCCACATCGCGCGCGATGAAGAAGCGTGTCTTATCGCTTCCGCTCCAACCGCGAAAGCGCACGGGATCGAAGAGGCCGATATCTATCGCCGTGCCCTCGCCGCGATGCGTATAGGTGTATTCGATCTCCAGACGTTCGAGTGGCTCCGGGACGAGGAACTCCCGCACGAGATACGTCCCGTGATCGGCGCGCGTGAGAGTCCCTTCGAGGACGATCTCGATGGGTTGACGTGAGGAGGAAGGGAAGGCGAGAGCGAAGAGAGCGCCGAGAGCGAGAAGCGGGATGAAGATCTTACGCATGGCCGACATCGGAAGGTGCAGGGCAGGAGCGGCTCGCCCTGCACCCTCGCGGCTTCAGAAGTAGAGCTTCAACGCGAATTGCATGACGCGCGGATCGCCAGCAAGGCTCCCAATGCGTCCGAAAGCACCGCTTGAAGCGTTCCGCTCCGGCAACCCGAATTGCGGCGTGTTGAAAGCGTTGAACATCTCCCAGCGGAACTCCAGGCGCCGGCCCTCGCCGAAGTACTCGAACGTGCGCGCGAGCGCGAAATCGAAGTTGACCAATCCCGGCCCGTAGAGCGTGTTCCGCCCGCACGTCCCCAGGCGCGGCGGCGAGGGGACGCGATAGGCCGTCGTATCGAACCAGCGGTCCACCGTGCGCTGATTTTCGGGCAGCGTCCCATCGCGCAGGCAATCGGCTAGAGCACTGACCATGCCTCCGCCGCGAGGCCCTCCGATGGCCGTGTTATTCGCGCCCGCGACGATCGTGAAAGGACGGCCCGTGCGCATGACGGCGATGCCGCTGATCCGCCAGCCGCCCAGAATGTGCGAGATCGCGCCCTGGTTCAGATACGCACGTCCACGCCCAAGCGGCAGCTCGTAGTTGCCGGCGAACACGAAGCGATGTCGATAGTCGAAGTCGCTCGGCCCGCGCCGCTCCCGAATGTTGTGCGCGTTCTGTGGGAAGCTCCCCGAGCCACCCGTGAACAGATGCTCCATCGTATAGTCGATGGACTTCGACCACGTCCACGCGCCATGGAAGCTCAGTCCGTGGCTGAAGCGCTTCTCTATCGTCACCTCCATCCCATGATAGCTCGAGTTCCCCATGTTGTCCCGGTACTCGATCGGCCCGAGATCGGGATATGGCACGATCCCCGTCGGCGTCCTATCGGGATTGAAGAATTGTTGATTGAGGTTGCGCAGGACCGAGAGATGCGTTCCCTTCGTCCCCACGTACTCGATCGTCGCGACGATATTGCCAGGGAGTAACCGCTGGATGCCGAAGTTCCACTGATCCACGGTGGGGATCACGGCCTCGGGATTCACAGCGCGCAGCCGCACGTTCCTCGGATCCACGGCGCTCGGGTCGAGCGAGAGGTTGAAGCCTGTGCGCAAGCGCATGTTGTTGGCTGTCGTGTTCGGGTTGGGAGCCGTCACCACGTTATTGACGACCCATGGGAGATTGAGCCCCAGCTGATCCTCGCTTCCCGCGCGCTCGAAGAGCATGAAAAATCGCCCATATCCGAGGCGAAGGACCGTGTTCGGCGTCACGCGATAGGCGAGGCCGATGCGCGGCGCGACATTGTTCTTGTCCGACCGAACGAGGCTCTTGCCCACGGTCGAACGCTCGAAGCCCGGGAAGGACGTGGCCGTGAAGCGCCGTCCTGTTCTCGGATCGAGGTTCGTCAACCGATCCCGTCCCTCATAGGGCCACGTCGCGAAGTCATACCGAATCCCGAGGTTCATCGTGAGCTTCGGCGTGATCTTCCAATCGTCCTGCCAAAAGAGGGAGGCCATCCAGATGCGCGCGTCTACGACATGCGGGTTCGTCAACTGAGCCGCCGAGGGGTAACCGAGCAGGAAATCGGCCATGCCAACGCCCGTGCGGTTCCCGTCGAATGTCCAATCGCCGCGCAGCGCCGGCAGGTCGAGATAGATGTTGCGCATGGGCAGGCGCACGTCCACGCCGAATCGAAGCTGATGCGCGCCGGCCGTGACGTTCATCATGTCCCACCATTGGAATTGGTTCGTGAATTGGAACTTGGGCAAGAAGACGGGCGACCCCAAGTGATCGAGCCCGCCGCCCTGACCGGCCGGAATGGTCTGCGTTCCGCCACGCGCCTGAATGCGAATAGCCGGCAATCCGCCACTATAGAGCGGATTATCCCGAACCCCGAGGATCCCGAATTCCGCCAGCGTGTTCTTGCCGAATGGATCCTGCACGCCGTGCGAGGCATTGCGCCCCCACCCGATCCGGAACTCGTTCAGCACGCGCGGTCCCAGCGTGCGATTCCATCCGATCGCCGCCGAGTGCCCTTTCATGAAGAGCCGACCGAAGGCCGATGTGGATGTGCCATCAATGATCCCGCCGAATACCCCGGGGACGTAGCGGAAGCGGTCCGAGAAGGTATAGCGCACGAAGAGGTTATTGTTGGCATTGACCTGCCAATCGCCGCGCACGGTGAACTTGTCGGTGTCGTCAATGAGCGTCGGCGTGCGCAGGAAGTTGAAGACGTTTCGGAGCGGCCCCGAACCCGGCAGATTCGGCAATGGCACGAGCTCGAGAATGCGCTTGGCAACGGGATCAATGCACTCGGGCGGAATCTTATTGTCCTTGAACGAACCGTCAGGATTGAAAGCGTCGGGGACTTTCGCCCGGCAGTCGCCCACGCGGTCGAAGATCTTTGCATATCCGGGCGCGGAGAAATCGCCGATGCGTTCGTTCGGCAGCGGGACATTCCCCAAGCGCGTCACCCCTCGACGAATGCGCGTGCCCTCGTAGTCGAAGAAGAAGAACGCGTGATTGCGGATGATTGGTCCCCCCACGTTGAACCCAAATTGGTTCTGCCGATTCTTCGCCTTCTTCGCCCCCGCGCGGTTCAAGAAGAAGCTCGTCGCGTCGAAGATGTCATTGCGCCCGAACCAGTAGGCCGTCCCGTGGAACTCGTTCGTACCGCTTTTGGTCGTCACGGTGATGGCCGCTCCGGGGCTGCGCCCGTATTCCGCCGAATACGGGTTCGTGATGATCTTGAACTCCTGGATGGAGTCCACCGACGGGCGCACGACCTGCGTCGTCAGCTCCTGCACGTTCGTGGAGATGGAATTGTTATCCACGCCGTCCAGAATGAAATTGTTCTGCAGCGAGCGCACACCGTGGACGTTGACGCCACCCGTTCGCCCTGCGGCTGTCGCCCCACCTTCCTCCGTGTAGCGATCGCCTTGTACGCCCGCGATCAAGCCCATCAGATCATCCCAGTTGCGCATGCTGAGCGGCAGATCGGTCACCATGCGATTCTGCACGACGGTTCCGGGAGAAGCATCCTGAGTCGAGAGCAGCGGCGTCTGCGCTTCCACGACGACCGTCTCGGCGATCTCGCCCACTTCGAGCGTGAGATCCAAGCGCGCCCGCTGTCCGACCTCCAGCACGATGTTCTCGCGGACGAACTTCTTGAACCCCTGCGCTTCCGCCGTGACCGTGTAGGTTCCAATGGGTAAGCTCGCGAACGTATAGTACCCCGACTGGTCGGTGACCGTCGAATACTCGACGCCCGTCGCCTTATTCTTGGCGACGATGGTCGCATTCGCGATCACCGCGCCCGTCGGATCAGTGACCAGCCCGGTGAGGCTGGCCGTGTGAATCTGCGCCGCTCCGCGCAGGATCACTCCCGCGCAGAGCACCCACAGATATGCCATGAGTAGGTCCTTGCGTCGCATACGCTTCCCTCCTTCGCTCAAGGTGATCGGCTCATGAGAGCGCATTCTACCTCATGCGTCTGAGCGCCGAGTGAAAAAGTCCTGAAATCGGTATAAAATCCGCCATCGCACGCTTCGGCGCTCGCCAGGTGCGACAACCGCTCAGAAGGCGCGCATCCATTCGTTCGGCCATTGTTCGACAATGACCTTCTTCTCCGTATAGAACTCGATGGCATCGCGCCCTTGACCGTGCACGACGCCGAAGAAGCTCTCCTTCCATCCGCTGAAGGGGAAGAAGGCCATCGGCGCGGCCACGCCGACGTTGATGCCGATGTTGCCGGCCGGCACCTCGTATCGAAACTTACGCGCCGCGGCCCCGCTGCTGGTGAAGATCGAGGCCATGTTCCCATAGCTGTGGAGAGAGAGAATGGCGATGGCCTCATCCACCGTCTCGGCGCGGAGGAGGCTCAGGACCGGCCCGAAGATCTCCGTTTGCCAGACCTCGCTGCCTGGGGAGACGTTCTCCAGAAGCGTGGGCGTGATGAAGTTCCCGTGCTCGTAATTGGGGATCTTCGCCCCGCGCCCATCGAGCAGCAGCGTCGCGCCCTCACTCACCCCCTTTGCGATCATCGCTTCAATCCGCGCCTTGCTCTCGCGCGTGATGACCGGCCCCATTTGTACGCCTTCATCCAATCCATATCCGACCCGGATCGAACGCGCGATATCGGCGATGGCTTCGCGAAACACGCGGTGCGCCGCGCCGACGGTCACGGCGACCGAGACGGCCAAACACCGTTGTCCGGCGCACCCGAATGCGCTCTCGCTGATGATCCGCGTCGCCCTCTCCATGTCCGCATCGGGCAGGACGACGACGTGATTCTTCGCGCCCCCCTGGCATTGCACGCGCTTGCCCTGAGCGGCCGCGCGCGCATAGATGTACTTGGCCACAGGTGTCGAGCCGACGAAACTGATCGCGCGCACGTCCGGATGCTCCAGCAGCGCCTCCACAGCCACCTTCGTCCCGTGCACGAGATTCACCACGCCCGGCGGAAGACCCGTTTGCTCGACCAGCTCGAACGCCCGCATGATCGAGAGCGGGACTTTCTCCGAGGGTTTCAGGATGAACGTGTTCCCGCACGCGATGGCGTAAGGGAGAAACCAAAACGGCACCATGACCGGGAAGTTGAACGGCGTGATGGCGGCGACGACACCCAAGGGTTGGCGGATCATGTGCTCGTCAATGCCGCGCGCGACGTCTTCGAGGTTATAGCCCTGCATGAGCGTGGGGATGCCACAGGCGACCTCGATGTTCTCGATCGCGCGCCGCAGCTCGCCCCGCGATTCGGCGAGCGTCTTGCCGTTCTCCATGGTGATCAGACGAGCCAGTTCGTCAAGGTGCGCTTCGAAAAGATTCTTCAGCTTGAAGAGATACTGAATACGCTCCTCAGCCGGCGTGCGTCGCCATTGGGGGAAGGCCGCAGCGGCCGCTTCGACGGCGCGCGCGACATCAGCTTCCCCGGAGAGGGGGACTTCGGCGAGCACCTCCGCCGTCGCCGGATTGATCACCGGCAGCGCGTCGCTCGCTGTCGCCGGCACCCATCGCCCGTTGATGTAATTGGCGAGTCGCATGGTCTCCCCTCCTTCTTCCCTTCGCGCCCTGCGGGAGAAGCGCGAGGTTTCCCCTTGTCGGGGCACTGCGCCAGCCTCATGGCGCGAGGTCTCCGAAGTGATCGGGATCCTGGCGGCGGAAGGCCGCCAGAAGCTGACCGGCCAGTTCCCATTCGCCGATCAGCGGATGAACAAGTAGCGCCAGCTGCGCCCATTGCGCCGAGCGCTCCACCGCCGCGCGGATGACTAAGCGCTCGTAGGCCTTCACCGAGAGGACGAGACCGCGCACGGCATCCGGCACACGCCCGACGGCCAAGGGGTGCACGTCCTCGTGAGCGACCACGCAGGGGACCTCAACCACATCGTCCGGTTCTAGATCAGCGATCGCATCGCGATTGCGCACATTCAAGACGAGGCGTCGCGATTCCGCCCCCCAAAGCGCCGTCAGCACCTCGAGCGCGACGCGATGGTAGCCCGTCGCCGCCGTGAAGGGGTCTTCCGCGGCGGGCAGCTCCACGTACAGCGCCGACTCCGCATGCCCCTCTAGCCTCAAGTATGAGGCCGAACGGCGTTGCAAATAAGCGCGATACGTCGCCAACGCCTCCTTCGCGCGACCGGCCGCGATCTCCCGTGCGAGGTCTCGAAGGAGCGCTTCGTTCAATCGCTCCAGCTCCTCCCCGCGGCTCGCGCCCACGTGCTTTTGGTTGGCCAACGCGCGTGTGTGCCCGTAGTAGAAGAAGAGATATTCGGTCGGGATGAGCCCGAGCGCGCGAATCAGCTCGGGATCGAAGAGGTCGGCCGGGTACAGGCGCCGCAATTTCTCGTCATCGTGGAGCAACCGTGCCATCTCATCGCGACCGCGCACGAAGACGGCCCGCACCCATCCCAGGTGATTGAGCCCAAAGTAGTCACAGACAACATGTTCCCGTGGCTCCCCAAGGGTACGCGCGATGCGAGAGAACAACTCGCTCGGCGTGTCACAGATGCCGAGAACGCGCAACCGCGTATGCGTCATGAGGGCTTGCGTGATCACTCCTGCCGGATTCGTGAAGACGAGGACCCACGCCTCCGGATTCACCCGCTCGATCACGCGCGCGTGTTCGAGCACGACGGGGATCGTGCGCAACGCCATGGCCCATCCGCCCACGCCCGTCGTCTCTTGTCCGACCAAGCCATGCTCGATGGCTATGCGTTCGTCGCGCGCACGAGCCCGAAGGCCGCCGACGCGAATGCTCGTGATGATCGCCGCGGTATCGGCCACCGCTTCTGCGAGATCGTCCGTTACCGTCAGAGCGAAGGTCCCATCCCACTGCCGAAGCATCTCCCGCCCGAGCGCGGCCATGAGTTCCGCCCGCTCTCGCTGGACATCGTACAGAGCCACCTCGCGCAGGTCGAGCGACGTCTGTCGCTCTAGCAGCCCATACAGCAGCAATGGCGTACGTATCCCCCCACCACCGATGATCGCCAACTTTCGCGGACTCATGGCTCCCTTGCCGAAATTCTCCGCAAAGCTTCCTCGATCTCTTCCCCCGTCGGGAAGGCTGCCACTCCACCGAGGCGGCGCGTCGAGAGCGCGCCGCAAATGGTCGCGACCTTCAGACAGTGCTCCGGCGGTGCCCCCGATAGCCACGCGTACAGAAACCCGGCGTCGAAGCAGTCGCCCGCTCCGGTCGTATCTACTGGAGAGATGGGGTAAGCTCCTTCCGTGAAAAACTCGCCATCCCAGAGCAGCATCGCTCCGGCCGATCCTCGCTTCAGCGCGATCCTGAAGAGGCCCGCGTCCGCGAGCGCGCGCAGCGCCCTCTCCGGATCCCGCTCGCTCGTCAGTTCGAAAACTTCTCGCTCATTCGGGAAAAAGAGATCGAGCGCGCGCAGAGCACGATGGCTCTCCGCAGACCGAAGCCATTCGGGATGCCAACCGACATCCAGCGAGAGGCTCGTCCCGTGCTCGTGCAGGAAATCGCCAAGGGGAATCAGCATCGAGGGATCGGGCGCGCACGCCAGATGCACGTGTCGCGCCGCGCTGAGCTCCCTCCACGTGCTCTCCTTCGCGAGCCACGGCCGGAGCGCGCGGTTAGCCCCCATGTAGGTGAAGAACATCCGATCGTCCTCGCGTGAGACGCTCACGGTCACCGCCGTCGGTTCCTCGTCGTGCCAGATGAGTAGGTGCGTATCCACACCGTGGGCCAGCACTCGTCGTCTCACCCATTCTCCCTCATCGCGCCCGACGACGGCCAGCAAACTCACCCGCATCCCCAATCGCGCTAATCCACACGCCGTGATGGCGGCGCCGCCCCCGATCTCACGGGCGAAGCACGTGGCGAAGACTTCTTCGCCCGGCTGCGGCCACGCCGGGAAGCCGCCCAAGATCAAATCCACGAAGATGTCACCTGCGGCGATGACGTCCCACGCTTTCGGGGCCTTCATGGGCGCAGTGAGACCTCCTCCATCGCTCTCGGCACGAACGGCCACTCTCCCCTTCGATGGGCCCGCCAGAGATACGCGCCGATACCTAACGCAAGCAGCCCCATCCCTATGAGGATGAAGGGAAGGCCGCTGGAGATGAGGATGTAGGTCCATCCCAAGAAGGCGACGAGCACGGGCACCGGATACAACCACATGCGGAAGGGACGGACGATGTCCGGTCGAAATCGTCGGAGCATCACCACAGCCAGAACCTGTGCGAGATATTGGATGAGGATCTGAATGACGAGAAGCGCCTTGATGATCGCATCAAGCGTGAACCAGCAAGCGGCCGCCGAGAGCACGCCGATCGTTACGAGCGAGAAGGTCGGGAACCGCTTCGTGGGATGGAGTCGAGCGAAAGGCGCGAAAAATCGGCCTTCGATCGCCGCCGCGTAGGGGACGCGTGAGTACCCAAGTAGAATGGCGAAGATCGAGCCGAGCGAGGCCCACAGGATCAACACTGTGACGAGATGACCGGCCCACGGGCCGTACACTCGCTCGATGAAGTCGGAGACGATCGAGCTGCTCCGCACGGCCTCGCGCCAGGGGATGACGCCCAAGATCGTGACGCTCATGGTGATATAGAGCGCCGCCACGGCGAGGATCGCCACGATGATCGAGCGCGGGATCGTCACGCTCGGATTCTTCACCTCGCCGCCGAAGAGACATACGTTGAAGTATCCGCCGTAGCTGTACATGGCGATGAGCGTTGCGCCTCCGAGGCCTAAGACGAATTCCCGAGAGAATCGAAACGCCTCAGGTGGGAGATCGAGGACGAGTCGCCACTCGAAAGCTCGCCATCCGGAGATGACAACCCAGCCGACGGTCAGCATCACGATGATCCACAAGGCGACGGATAATCGTCCGACTGAGCGAATGTCCCGGTAAAGCAGCGCCGTGACAAAGAGACAGAGGCCTGCCGCCAGCATCTTCGTCTCCCACGACGTCATTGCTGGCCAGAAATATGTCGTGTACAGAGCGAAGCCGACGGCTCCGGAGGCGATCGAAAGCGGCGCGATGAAGATCGTCTGCCAAATATAGAGGAAGCTCATCAATCGCCCCAGCCGATTCGGTCCATACGCCTGCTGCAGATAGAGATATGGTCCCCCGGCGCCCGGCATCGCCGCGCCCAATTCCGCCCAGACCAATCCGTCGCAGAGCGAGATGAGCGCGCCCACGATCCATCCGATCAAACCATGTGGCCCGCCCATCGCCGCGATCAGAAGTGGGATCGTGATGAATGGCCCGATCCCGATCATGTTGAGCATGTTGGTTGAAGTCGCCTGCAGCAGGCCGATCCCTCGAATGAGGCCTGGGCGATCGTGCGTCTCCGCGCGTTCCATGTCCCTGCTCCTTTCGAGAGCGATCGAAGCTTCAGGTCTTCGCGCGTCGTAAGCTGATCATATTCGCGAAGAGCCGATAGGCGCCGGCCACGCCGGCCGGGAGCTGACGATAGAAGGCATACGCAGCGTAGATGTAGGTCCCGCGTCCGTATCGCGCGGCAAGCAGCCCTCCGCGCTGCGGCTCTTGTCCACGGTCGTGCGACATGAGCAGCGGTTGGTATCGTGCATCCCACCAGGTCATGAACTTCGAGCCGCGCTCTTCGACCCACTCCTCGAAATCCGCCGCCGTGATCCGATTCGGCCAGGTGAAGATCGGATGTGCGGGATCGAGGATCGTCACCGGCGCCTCCTCTTCGGAGACCTCCTCGGCGCGCGCCCCCAGCCGGTAGGGATACGGGCCGAAGGGGGCCGCGTCGAACTCCTGCGTTTGATATTGCACGATGAGCACCCCACCGCGCTGGACGTAATCGAGCAAGCGCCGATTGTAGGCCTTCAGATCATCGCGCACGGCATAGGCGCGGATGCCGATCACAATGGCGTCAAAAGCATCGAGATCGCCCGCGGCGAGATCCGAAGGGCCAAGCACTCGCACGGTGACGCCCAACTGCGCGAGAGCATCGGGAACGTGATCCCCGACGCCCATGACATAGCCGATTCTCAATCCCGGGGCGATCTTCACATCCGCAGCGCGCAGCTCGATCGTCGCCGGACGATAGAGGTGGCGCGGCTCTACGTCTCGATAGGCGATCACCTGATACCCCTCCTTGTACTCCTTCCCATTGTATTCAGCCACGGCTTGCACGTGATAGCTCTTCCCCGCTTCGACGCGCGACACCGAGAGCTGGAACGTGAACGTTTGAACCTCCCCCTCATGGGTGAACCGGAAAGTCGCCTCTGAGGGAGAGACCACCCACCCCGAAGGCCCGCGCACGCGGACTTTCCCCTCTGCGGCGCCCTTCACGTTATTTCGCACTTCGACGCGCAGGGGATAGGGCAGTCGCGTCCCGCCCAGCGGGATGATGCCACGGCGCGGAGAGACGGTCACGCTCACGGGAGGAGCGACCATGAGGAGCCGGCGCTGTTCCCCCCACGGACGATCCACGAAGATCGTCTGCGCCGGTTGCGTCAGCGTGACGGTCACGCCATCCAGACGGTATGTGAACACGCCGACGACATCCGGGGGGGGCCACGGCCGATTCAGGAATTCCGGTTTGTGGATCGTGTACACGGCATCATGATATTCCGACGCGCGCGACCAATAAGGGCGCGTGTATTCGGCCTCCTCGGGAACGGTCACCTCAAATCGGGCGCGCGCCTGATCGTTCCGATCCAATGGAGACATCTCCTGCCGTAGCAGGCGCACGCGCCATCCTGCTGGAGCGCGCACGGCGATCTCCAGGGGCTCCACCCGCACGGGGCTACGATTGGTGGCCGTCGCCGTCAGCGTGAAACGCTGTCCAGGGATGGCGACCGAGAAGGTCTCTCGAAGCCATAGGCGCTGCGAGTTGCCAGGGAATCCTTCGCCCTCTTCGCTCGGATCAACGAGGACATCAAAGGCTATCCCCAACGCCCTGTTCAGGGCGTCCATGAATTCCTGCGCCTTGTTGCGCAGCAGAAAGAGGAGATGATCCTTCGCCGCCTCTTCGAACGACGCGCGCTCCAGGCGTTCGATGAGCGCGCGCGTCCGGCGAAGGCCAGAGGTGAGCTCGGGCACGATGGTCCACGGATGTCGCGCGTCGAAGCTCGCGAGCGCTTCTTCCACGAGCGCTTGCACCTCGGCCAATTCCGGCCGGAGATCGAGAGCGGGATCGGCGAGCTTCGCCAGACCGAGCCAGCTCGTATCCAACCCATCGAAGAGGCTCGCCTCTCGCTCGACTTTTGGCAGCACCGTGTCCACCAATCGCAGTGCGACGCGCGAGGAGCCGCGCGGAGCTCGCGCCTGACCGGCCCCTTGCGAGCGGTGACGGCTCAGGCCTTCGCGACCGATCTCCCGATATGTGCGGCCGAGCAAGGGATCATACGTCCCCGTCTCGATCTCCACCGTAGGAGGCTCTCGCTCGTCACCGCCGAAGCGGAAGGGGGCGACGTAGAGTTTCTTCGCTTGCCACGGACGCAGTCCTTCGGCGAAGTGCTCCGGGAAGCGATGGGGATCGGCGGCAGCGCGGAACGCTTCGCGCGTGATCACGCCCGCCGCTTGATGATTCCCATGTCCATCTGACGGATCGCCGCGAAATCGAGAGATGATGATGTCGGGGCGGTACATCCGGATGACGCGCACGACGTCGCGCAGGACGGTCTCTCGGCCCCATTTCTCCAATGTCTCATCGAGCCGCTTCGAGAAGCCGAAATCCACGACGCGCGTGAAGAATTGATCCACGCCGTAGTAGCGCCCGGCGGCGAGCAGCTCTTCCGTGCGCAGAACACCCAGCGCGTCGAACAGCTCGGGGCCGATCAAGTTCGCTCCTCCTTCCCCCCGCGTGAGCGTCAGCAGGCCTGTCCGCACGCCCTGCCCGCGACTGAGCCAGGCGAGCAAGGCCTCGTTCTCATCGTCCGGGTGCGCCGTCGTATGCAGGACCGTGACCGTCGTGCGCAAGCGCAAGAGCGCTTGCCAGACGGCCGCCGCGTTCTGATTCTCGATGATCTCCTGAACTTGCGCCGAAGTGCCCGTGAGCTCACCGAACGAACCAAGGATGAGCGACCCGATGAGGAACATGGGGATCTTCTTCATGACCGTCGGCTCCTTTCCCAGCTTCACGTTACAAGGGACACGCTACCGCCGATCCCCCTTATCGGGGGCGATCCGGTCTCCCTCGCGGGAGAAGCGAGCCCCACGAGGACGTCATCTCCTTAAATCGCGCTCCGGCAATGCCGATTCAGAAGTACAGCTTCAATCCCAGTTGAATCTCGCGGGCCGGACGCTCGGGATTCCGCAGACTCGTCGTCCGCCCGAAGGTGCCACTGGCGACATTCGAGTCCGGCGCGGCGAACTGCGGCGTGTTCCACACGTTGAAGAACTCGACGCGGAACTCCAGATAGCGCTCCTCCGTGAGGCGGAACTTCTTGAACACGGATATATCCCAATTGTGGAAGGCCCATGAGCTGATCGTGTTCGGGCCGCAGTTGCCGAAGGTGAACGGCGCCGGGATGCGGAAGGCGTTCGTGTCGAAGTATCGCGCGAGCGTGGGCGTGAAACCGGGGGGGAAGGGATTCCCGACGCAGTCGGCGCGCGAAGTATGTCCGGGACCCGTATTGCTGCGATCCGGCGCGTAGATCGTGATCGGGACACCGCTTGTGGAGCTGACGATCCCGTTCAGTTGCCAATCGCCGAGCAGCTTCGCCAGCATGCCCTGATTCACGAACGGTTGGCGCGGCCCAAACGGCAGCTCCCAGACCCAATTCACGACGAGGCGATGCCGTTGATCGAACGGCAGCCGCCCGTAATCGGCGCGCATGTCGTAGACGTTCTGCGGCACGTTCTGCGGGTTCACGTTGCCGAACGTCGGCGAGAGGTGCTCGCTCACCGTCCCCAGCGCCTTCCCCAGCGTGTAAGCCGCATGGAATGCGAAGCCGCGCCCGTAGCGCTTGTTCACCGTGATCTGGAGCGAATTGTAGTTGGCCGTCCCATCGGTGCCGAGCCATTGGATGTACGCGCACGAGCCCGGAGCGAAGCAGAAATCAGGGAAGGGGAAGACGACCGGCCCAATGCCCGGCGTGACGATCCGACCTTGATTCAGGTTCCGGAGCTTCCGAATCTTGCGGTTGTAGTTGCCGACGAAGGAGATCTCCACGGAGAGATCGTTTGTGAGGAGGAGCTGCGGGCCGAAGCTGACCTGCTGCGAATAGGGCGAACGCTCCTGGAAGCTCCGCGAGCGGATCTGGAGCCGTCGGACATCCACCGTCAGCGGTGCCGGCAGAAAGCCATCCCGCAGCAGCAGAAGCGGCGGCGCGTTGCTCGGCACGCTCAAACTCGCATCAATGACCTGTGGCGGATTCAATTGGAGCATGCTCTCGCTCCCCATTCGATCCATCACCTGATAGAAGATGCCCAATCCGCCGCGCCATACCATCCGCCGATTCGGCGTGTAGGCGAAGCCGAGCCGCGGCGCCAGATTGTTTCGATCCGGATGCACGAGCGTGCGCGAGAAGAGCCCTTGTCCTTTCGGCGCCGGTTGAATTGGTGGGAAGGGGTTCGGCGCTGCTGTGATCAATCCCCCGCGTCCGCCGTTGGCCGAAGGATCGAAATTCGTCGTCAGGTCATTTCGCTCGATGAACGGCGTGAAGTACTCATACCGCACACCATAGGTGAGCGTGAGCTTCGACGTCGCGCGCCAACTGTCCTGGACGTACCACATGACGCCGTCAATGTAGTTGTGCACGACATGCGGCGTCGTCGTCTGCTGGAAGAAGGCGAGGCCGAGCAAGAGGTTGGCGAAACTCTCTCCCGTCCAAAACGTGTTGAAGGCCAGCTCACCATGTGGCGCGCGCACGTCGAGGAAGTTGTTCACGAGCCGCTTGTACTCGAAGCCGAACTTGTAGGAGTGAGTCCCGCGAATATACGAGACGTTATCGAGGAACTGGTAGACCTGCGAGACCTGGAACTGTGGGCGCCATCCCGATGTCCCGAGGAAGCTGTAGCCGACGACGCGAATCCACGGCAAGCCGTAGACGAATTCGTTCGCGGGCGCGTTCTTGAGGCCGAATTCCGCGGCCACGCTCCCTTTCGGCGCGAGCGGTCGGGACCAGCTCTTGATCCGATTGAACCCGAAGCGGAAGTCGTTGAGGAGGTTGGGCGAGAATGTATGATCCCAGGTAAGAGAGAGAACCTGACCGCGCACCTCGCTGTTGGCGCTGAAGCCGCCGGTGGCTAGCGGATTCGGGAACGGCCCGCGCTCGATCATCGCGCGCTCGTCGAAGAAGTCGTAGACGCCAACGAGCAGGTCTCTCTCGCCGATCCGATGGTCAATGCGCACGTCGAACGAGTCGTTGTTCGTCGGGATGTTGATCGAGGAGACGAACGTGAACGGGGAGATACCCGGCGCGTTCGGCAGCGGATAGAGTGAGGCGAGCCTCATCCCCACGGGATCGGCGCAGGGACGTCCATCTGTGCGCGTGGCATTGAGGTTCAAGCGATCAGGCGGTGAGAGGCACGGCGCGATGACCGAGAGGAAACTGGGCGGTGCCGTCAAGACCGGGCGTTCGCTGAAATCGCCCTGACGCATCTTCGCCGTCGGCACCGTTCCGGTCAGCGTCGTCTCCCGCCGCGAACGCAGGCCCTGATAGTCGAAGAACCAAAAGGTCTGATCCCGGCGAATCGGGCCTCCAACAGCGAACCCCGCCTGATTGCGGAGGAATTCGCCTTTCGGGATCACGCGCGAGCCATCGGGCCGCCGTCCCGCCGCATTGGAGAAGAAATCGGCGGCATCCAAATTGTCGTTGCGGTGGAACCACCATGCCGTTCCGTGCAGATCGTTGCGCCCGGAGCGAATCTCGGCGTTGATCACGGCGCCCTGGAACCACCCGAACTCGGCATTATAGGTGCGCGTCTGCACCCGAAATTCCCGAAGGGCGTCCGGAGGCGGCTGTACGACCTGCGGGCTGCGCTCCTGCGCATTTGTCGAGAACGAGTTATTGTCCACGCCGTTCAACGCGAAGTAGTTCTGCAGCGAGAAATTCCCATTCACGTTGATCTTCGCTTCACGCGGATTCCCGCCGCTTGGAGTGGGGACGGCGCCGGGAGCAAGCAGGATCAAATCTGAGTACCGTCGGCCATCCAGGGGCAGGTCCACGATCCGCCGTTGTTCGACGACCGCGCCCACATCCGCGCTTTGCGTCTGCAAGATCGGGACCGATTCGGTGACGATCAGCTCCTCAGTGATCGCCCCCGGCTGAAGCGTCACATCCACTTGCAGGCGCTCTTGCACGTGCAGGATGACGTTGCTGCGGACGGCTGTTTGAAAGCCGGGTGCCGTGACGCGAATCTCATATGGCCCGGGTTGCAGTGCAGGAGCGATGTAGGAGCCCGCCGCATCGGTGACGACCTTCACGCTCGTTCGTCGCTCCAAATGGGTGATCGTCACCTCCGCGTTCGGGATCACAGCCCCGGTCGGATCGGTGACTGTCCCGAGGATGAGCCCCGTGTTGATCTGAGCGCTTGTCCCATAAAGGAGTCCAAGAAGCAGCCAAACGACGAGCCCACCCATGGCGTCTGGCCACACTCGCCACATCCTCATATCCCTTCCCTCCATGTTTTCTCCCGCCGTTCAGGCGAAACGCGCGGACATCCGCTCACGAGAGGATGTCCACCGGTGGACGAGTCGAGAGGAAGAAGCGCTCCCGTTTCTTCGCTTCTTCGTATTGCGCGCGGGCGCGCCGCACCGAGTCCATTTCGGAGACTTCGGCCACAGGCACATCCCACCACGATTCGTAGCTCGGCACGCGCGCCTCTTTGTCGACCTCGACGACGATGACGGTCGTCCGCGTCTGCTGCCGGGCCTCTTCGAGAGCGCGCTCCAGCTCCTCGCGCGTTGAAGCGCGAAGCGCATGCGCGCCGAGGCTCGCGGCGTTCGCCGCGAAATCCACGGGCAGCCACTCGCCATCGAGGCATCCGGTCTGCGGATTCCGAAAGCGGTAGTCCGTGCCGAACGTTCCGAGCCCGAGCGATTGCGAGAGCCCACCAATGCTGCTGAAGCCGTGATTGTCGAGCACGAGAATCACGAGCTTATACCCCTCTTGGATCGAAGTCACGATCTCCGAGGACATCATCAAGTAGGAGCCGTCCCCGACGAGGACGTAAACCTCGCGCGAAGGGTCAGCCATCTTCACGCCGAGGCCTCCGGCGATCTCATACCCCATGCACGAGTAGCCGTATTCGAGGTGATACCCCTTCGGATCACGCGTTCGCCAGAGCTTGTGGAGATCGCCCGGCAAGCTGCCGGCCGCGCAGACGACGACGTCGCGCGGGCCGACGAGCCGATTGAGGACGCCGATGACCTCGCTCTGCGCCATCGGCGGGCCATGACGAAGATCGAACATTCGTTCGACTTCGGCCTCCCATTCCGTCTTCAAGCGCGCGATCTCCGCCGCATAGTCCGCCGGGACATGAGCACCCGCGAGCGCTTCCCGCAACTCTTCGAGCGTGATTCGCGCATCGGCCACAAGTGGCAGCGCGGCCTGCTTATACGCGTCCATCTCCGCGACGTTGATCGTGAGGAAGCGCACCTCGGGATGCTGGAAGGCCGTCTTCGAAGCCGTCGGGAAATCGGCCAGGCGCGTGCCGACGGCGATGATGAGATCCGCATCACGCGCGATCACGTTAGCCGCGCGCGTGCCCGTCACGCCGATGGCGCCGAGATTCTGCGGATGATCGAAGGGAAGCGAGCCCTTCCCGGCCTGCGTCTCAGCGACGGGAATTCCCGTCTGCTCGACAAAGCGCGCCAGCGCCTCGGTCGCCTCGCTGTAGATGACGCCGCCTCCGGCGATGAGGAGTGGTCGCTTCGCCGCGCGGATCCAGTGCGCAGCCCGACGCAGTCGCTCGCGATCGGCCGGAGGGCGGGGAATATGCCAGATGCGTTTCTCGAAAAGCTCCTCCGGATAATCCCAAGCCTCTGTTTGCACATCCTGCGGCAAGGCGAGCGTCACGGCACCGGTATCCGCCGGTGAGGTCAACACGCGCAGAGCCTCCAGCAGAGCGAACGGCAATTGATCTGGCCGCGAAATGCGATCCCAATAGCGGGAGAGCGGTCGGAAGGCATCGTTCACCGAAATGTCCTGCGTGTGCTCGGATTCGAGCTGTTGCAGGACAGGCGCGACGTTCCGCCGAGCGAAAATGTCTCCGGGCAGAAGCAGCACGGGCAGGCGATTGATCGTGGCCGTCGCGGCTCCCGTGAGCATGTTCGTCGCCCCCGGCCCGATCGAGGAGGTGCAGGCGAAGGTGCGCAGCCGATTGTGCATCTTGGCAAAGGCCACAGCGATATGCACCATCGCTTGCTCGTTGCGCGGCAGGTAATACCGGAAGTCCGGATTCTCCTGCAAGGCTTGCCCGATCCCCGCCACGTTCCCGTGCCCGAAAATCCCCCACACACCAGCGAAGAAGGGGATCACGCGTCCATCCCGCTCGACGTACTGATTTTTCAAGAACGCGATGAGCGCTTGCGCCATCGTCAAGCGTCGTGTTCGCATCGCCGTCCTCTCCTCTACACGTCGTCCACGCTAAAATCCCCCATGCGCTTCGATGAACGACAGGACCTCGGCTTCATACGGCATGAAATTCGCGCAGCCGTGACGCGTGACGACGATCGCGCCGCAGGCGTTGCCCATGCGCGCCGCCCGATACCAATCCCATCCCTTCAGATAGCCGTAGAGGAATCCGGCGGCGAAAGCATCTCCGGCGCCCAGGACATTGAGGATCTCGACGGGGAATGCCGGGGCGACGATCGCAGCTCCCTGGGCCAGATGAACAGTCGCGCCTTCGGCACCGCGCTTCACGACGAGCGCTCGCGGGCCGCGCTCCAGAAGCGTTCCAATCGCTCGCTCGACCTCGCCCGCGATGCGGGATTCGGAGACTTGCGCGTGCTCGATGCGGACATCCCGCGTCTCCATGAGAGCCGCTGCCTTCACTTCGTTCGCCGTGCCGAGCACGATGTCCACAAGCGACAGCACTAGGCGGATCGTCACGCCATAAGCGCGCACGTCATGCCAGAGCGTCGGACGAAAATCGAGATCGAGAAAGACCGCCGTGCCGTGCGCTCTCGCGCGCTCGGCGGCAAAGAGCGTCGCGCTGCGGCTGGGTTCCCGACTGAGACCCGTCCCGCTGATGAGCAGCACGCGGCTCTCCGCGATCGGGGCCGCCACCACGTCGTCAATGGTCAACTCCATATCGGCGCAATTGTCGCGATAGTAGACCAAGGGGAAGCGATCCGGCGGCTCTACACCCAACAGCACGGCGCTCGTTCGCCGATCTGGCTTTCGCGGGATGAACCGCGTCTCCACACCCTCTTGCTCCAGAAAGCGCAGGATGAAATCCCCCACAGGATCATCCCCGACAGCCGTCAACAATGCGGCGCGTAACCCCAATCGCCGCGCACCCACGCTGATGTTGGTCGGGCATCCCCCCACGTAGGCCGCGAAGTGTTTGATCTCTGGAAACGGCACACCGATGTCGGCCGCATAGAGATCAATCGAGCTGCGACCCATGGCGAGAAGATCGTACCGACGCTCCACCATCGCGCTCCTCTCCATCCTTCAGCGCACGAGCGGGACGCGCGGATCTTTCTCCACCCACGTCGCGCGCACCCATGCGTGGGCCGGATCATCGGAGGCCGCCATTGAGCGCGCGCTTCCGGCCAGCGCGTTCAAGTAGTAGACGTTATATCCGTGCGCGGCCACGACCGGATGGTACCCTTCCGGAATCAGCACCAGATCACCATCCTGAACCGTGAGCGTCACATCCCGCCCTCCATCCGCCGTGTAAATCCGCTGGATCGCATACCCCTTCGGACGGTCCACCTTGTAGTAGTAAATCTCCTCCAGGTCCACCTCCTCCGGCGGATTGTGGACATCGTGCTTATGCGGGGGATAGCTCGACCAATTTCCGCTCGGCGTATAGACCTCGACGATCATCAGCCGATCGGCGGGAAAGTCAGGGGTGAGGATGTGATTGATCTGTCGGGTCGCGTTCCCGCCTCCGCGGATCTCGATCCGAACGTCCTCGGGAAGGATCAGCCGGGCCGGGAACGCCCTTTCAGCGCGGGCTCGACAAAAGGCCAGCTCACCGTCGGTCTCGGCCGTGATCGTGTACGAGGTGCCGATGGGGAGATAGAGGGCCGTCGGGAGTCCGTCGAAAACGTGTGCACGCACGCCAACGTGTGACCATGAACCCGCTGAAGAGTGAACCATGAACCGTCCGCCGAGGATCACGATCCCGACCTCATCGCTCCCCGTCTGTCCGGAGATCGCCTCTCCAGCGGCCAACGCTCGGACAGAGAAACTCAGATACTCGAATCCTACTGATTCCGGGGTGATGGAGACGCGTTCGCCTGTCTTTCCCTTCAGAGGGCGCGACCGAATGAGCAGGTCATGAGCGGGGACGGACATACGCCTCCTCCTTTCGCGGGGGGGCGGTCGAGGCCCGAATGATCAACTCGCCCTGCACCCAGATCGTCTGCTGGGAATCCTCTCCCTTGAGGAGTTGCAGCAACAGCACCATGGCTTGCCGCCCCATCTGCCGTTTCGGTTGACGGATCGTCGTCAGCGGCGGCTCCGTGTATGAAGCGATGAAGAGATCGTCGAATCCCACAAGCGAGATGTCCTCCGGGACGCGAACCCCCCTCATGCGCGCGACGCGCAGCGCGCCCAAAGCCGTCATGTCGTTGTAGCAGAAGACGGCCGTCGGCGGCGGAGCGAGCGCCAGCAGCCGCTCCATCGCCCGCATCCCTCCTTCCGGCTTCCCGTCCCCGTGGACGACTAGTTCCGGTTGAAATGTGAGCCCGGCACGTTCCAAGGCTTGGCGGTACCCCGCGAAGCGTTCGGTGTCGGATTGATACCCGAATTGATCGCCGATGTACGCGATGCGTCGGTGGCCGAGCTGAATTAGGTGCTCGGTCGCCACACGGCTGGCCGTGACATTGTCAATCATGACCGAGTGGGCGAATTCGCCCGGATGCTGATTGTTGATGAGCACGATGGGGACCTTCATCTGACTCAGATGATCCATGTAGAGCGCGCCGACGCGCGAGGCCGTCACGAGGATCCCATCCACACGTCGCTCGTGGAAAGAATGCACGACCTTGATCTCACGGTCTGGATCGGCATTGGAGTTCGCCAGAAAGACCGAGTAGCCATGATCGTTGGCCACCTCTTCGATGCCGCTGACTACTTCGGCGATGAAGGGATCGGCGATCGTCGTGACGACGACACCAATGGTCTTGGTCTTTCGGGTGACCAAGCTGCGAGCGATGGCGCTCGGCCGATAGCCCATCTCTTTGGCGATTCGGCGAATGCGCTCGGCCGTCTCCCAGCTCACAAGCGGGCTATTGTGCAAGGCCCGCGAGACCGTTGAGTGCGAAACCTTCGCCACGCGCGCGATGTCTTTGATTGAGACCGTGCTCATGGTTGCACACGTTTTCAACAATCGGCCAAAGAGAAAATTCCCCAAACCCCTTCTGAGACTGCCTCCTTAAACCCACGCCCTCCGTAAGAGCCTTCTATCATATCCCGAATCCTTGGCTTGTCAAGATCGAAAAAATCCTTGACATCGAGCAGGACCTGTCTATAATTCTCTTTGCGATCGTTGAGGTCAAAGATTGTGAACGATCGTCGAGGGAAGTGATGAAGACGACGAAGGTTCGAGAGATCACACTCTTAGAGCAGGCCATCTACTCCGGTCAGTTCCGGGAGGCTGAGCGGATGGCCGAGGAGATCTCGCCGACCGACTTGCGGTCGGCGGCCGCGAAGGCTCAGGTGTTGATCTACAAGGGGGAGCTGGAAGAGGCTGGGGAGTTGCTCGGGGCATTCGAGAGGCGGCTGGCGGAGGCGAATCTGAGGGAGGCGGCTGAGTTTGGTCTGGCGAAAGCGGAGTGGCATTATTGGCGGGGCGAGTACGAGGAGGCCAAGCAGCAAGCGCAAGTCGTCTTCGGGATTTATAGCCTCAATCGCGATCATTTCGGGCTGGCGCGCGCGTTGTACGTGTTGGGGCGGGTGTATCGGCGTCAGGGTGGCTATGAGCAAGCGCGGCAGGAGATCGTGCGGGCCCTCGAGGAGGCGAGGGCCGTTGCAGATCGGCCGACGACGTTTCTGATCGGGCTCATCACTTTCAACCTGGGCGTCATTCATTACTTCTTGGGTGATCTCGCGCAGGCGGAGGAGGACTTGTTGGCAGCCATTCGCGCCCTGGAGGTGGAGCGGGGTCGGTACTACGGCAATGCTTTGAACTTCTACGGGACGCTGCTGATCGGAAAGGGGCTGTACGACGAGGCGGTGCGCATCATCCAAGCGGCATACGAATGCTTGGCTGAGAGCGCGTTCTTCGATGATCTGGCGCATGCGACAAATAACCTGGCCTACGCGTGCCTCCGCATGGGGCAGTTCGAGCGCGCGGCACGGCTGCTGGAGGAGAGTTTGGAGCTGCGCCGCCGGTCGAAAGACATCGCCGGAGAATCGGCGACGCTGGAGCTTTTCGGGCGGCTGCGTTTGGAGCAGGGGCAGTTGTCCGAGGCGGAGACCGTCCTGCGACAGGCCATCGAGTTGGCGGAGTTGGGGAAGAATCCGCATGAGAAGGCGGTCGCCGCGATCACCCTCGGGCGTGTGCTCATGGTGCAAGGGCGGTTGGAGGAGAGTCAGCAATTCCTTGAAGAGGCCTTGGATCTGGCTCTGCAGTTGAGGAACAGGTCGCTTCAGGCCGAGAGTCACACGTATCTTGCGGAGCTGTGGGTCTATCGAGGCAACGGGATGCAGGCTCTTGAACATCTCAGACGCACCAAGGCATTGCTCAATGGATATCGCGATGCCTATCTGTTCGTGCAGATCGAGCGGATCGAACGATTGGTGCAGCAGCAGCGGATCAAGGCCGAAGAAGGGGTCTTCATGATCCGGAGCAGTTTCCTGCCCACTTGGCGAGAGGCCCACGAGATGCTCGGGAAGTTCCTCTTGGCGGAAGCGTTGCGGCATACCGGTGAGAATCAGACGAAAGCCGCCGAGCTGCTCGGCATCACCAAGGCCTATATCACAATGTTGCGAAAGAAGTATGGGATTTGAAAGGAGGTTCGATATATGCGGAGACTTCTCGCGATCGCGTTCCTCATGTTCATGCTCGGGAGCCTTGTGTCCCCCGCTTATGCGGGCGTCACAGCTGGTGGAAGACCTTATCTCCCTGGCGGGGACCTGCCGGTCGGGGGAGTGACGGCCGGAGGTCGACCTTTCATCACCACTGGAGGGGTGTTCACCCCCACCGGCTTCGGCCTTGGGGCTCAGTTTTACGACGAGGAATGGGACGATCCCTATTGGGGCGGGGGCGGATGGGCTGATTGGGGATGGTGGCCTTCTTGGTCCTGGTTCGGATGGGGGGCCTTCGGCGTCCTCGATCTCATCTTCGGTCTTCCCGTCGGTTTTCTTCTCACTCTGTACTGAAGGAGGTGCGGTTCCGAACAGGCCCCCTTCGGGGCCGCACCGGAGACCTATTCGTTCGTCATGGCATCGGCCGAAGTCGCCCCCTGGGCGACCCTTGGCTCCGGAGCCGCCTTTAAGCTGAACGTGAATTCCGAACCCATGCCCGGTTCGCTTCTGACGCGGATCTCCCCCCCGTGAAGTTGGACGAGATGCTTCACGATGGCTAGACCGAGGCCGCTCCCACCGGTCTCTCGGGAGCGAGATTTCTCGCTCCGATAGAAGCGCTCGAAGATGCGGGGTTGATCAGCTGGAGGGATGCCGATCCCCGTATCGGCGATCGAGACCTCCAGATGTTCTCCCAGACGGCGCGCGCGAATCCACACGCAGCCGTTTGGCCGGTTGAACTTCACGGCATTGTCCAGAAGGTTCTGCAAGATCTGCGTCAGGCGGAGGGGATCGGCTAGCACCTGAATCTCCTCAGGGATTTCATTCACAATAGCGATGCCGCGTCCTTCTGCTCGGGGCTGGATCAAGGCCAGAACATCTTCGACGAGGGCGCGAAGCGGAAGCGCTTCGAGAGAGAGGACGGTCGCGCCCGATTCGATCTCTGCCAGATCAGTGATGTCGCGCACTAAGGCATGGAGGCGCTGCGCCTGGCGAAAGAGGCCATCCAGGCAGCGGCGCACATGCTCGGGATCATCGAGTCCGATCTCCTGCAGCATCTCGACGTAAGCGAGGATGGCCGCCAGCGGCGTGCGCAGCTCGTGTGAGAGATTGGCGAAGAAGTCGCGCCGTACGCGCTCTAGGCGCTCCAGGGCGGTGATCTCCACGAAGACGCCCAAAGCAGCTTGCGGCGTATCGGAAGCGATGCGAAGCGGGGCGATCCTGACCTGAAACGTGCGCGGCTCGCCGCGTCGCAGCTCGAAGCGCAATTCGACGGAGGCGCCCTGTCCGAGCGCCTGTTGGAAGCCTTCGTGCAGCGCGGGATCGCGCGTGAGATCAATTAATCGAAGAGGGCGGGAGGAGATCGGCGGTGGGGGGAAGATCTCGGTGGCCGCCGGATTCTGAACGAGGACGGTCATCCTCCGATCCACGACGAGCACCCCTTCGCGCATGGTGGCCAGGATGGTCCGCCACAGAGGGTGGGCCACGCGAACCAGCTCGCGAACAAGCTCGCGATCGGTGTTTTCTTCGGTGGGGATCACGGCGAAGCGTCAGCAGGCTCTTGCCGTCGCGGGCGAAACCGGTATCCGACGCCAACGACTGTCTCGATGTATCCTTCGACTCCGAGCTTCTTCCGCAGATTGCGCACGTGCACGTCGAGCGTGCGCGTATCGCCGTAGTAGGCGAGGCCCCAGATGCGATCGAGCAGATATTCCCGCGTGAGCGTGCGACCAGGATTTCGCGCCAAAAGGGCGAGCAACGCGAATTCCTTTCGCGTGAGCTTGATCTCGCGCCCTTCGACCTTCACGATGAAATGTGCCGGGTTCAGATAGAGCGTCCCATCGTCGTAGAGGAACGTCGGCTCGTCCTCCTCCTGGGTCCGGCGCAGCAGGGCTTGCACTCGCGCCTCCAGCTCGCGCAGGCTGAAGGGCTTAGTCACGTAGTCGTCCGCTCCAAGGTTCAACCCGAGGACCTTATCCGATTCGCTCGTCCGAGCCGTGAGCATGAGGATCGGCAACCGGCGCGTCGCGCTCTCCAAGCGGAGGCGGCGGCATAGCTCGAAGCCGTTCATCTCCGGCAGGTTCACATCGAGAATGAGCGCGTTTGGCCGCCGTCGGGCGAGGGCGCGCAAGCCCTCCTCGCCCGTCAGCGCGATCTCCACCTCGTATCGTCCCCCACGTTCCAGATGCTGTTTGAGCAGATATGCCAGTTCGGCGTCATCCTCGATGATCAGGATCATCGGCTTCATAACTCCGGCCACTCGCGATGATGCTTGATGACAGCACCTCGAGCCATATAGACGATCTGCTCGCAGATATTCGTCACGTAATCGGCGATCCGCTCCAGATGCTTGATGATGAAGAGCAATTCCACCCCTCGACGGACGGTCGTCGGATCTTCGGTCATGAGCTCGAGCAGCTCATCATAGATGCGCTTGTAGAGCGCATCGGCCTGATCGTCATGCCGAATCGTCTCCAGGGCCTTCGCCGCATCGCAGCCGGTGAACGCATCTAAGCCATCCAGCAGCATCTGCTGGACGATGCGAGCCATCTTCGGGATGTCGAAGTAGATCCTCAGCTGCGGTTCCCGATTCAGTCGGAGGACGTGACGGGCGATGTTCACTGCATGATCGGCGATCCGCTCAATAGCCGGCGCCGTCTTCACGGCCGCGATGACGAAACGCAGATCGGAGGCCGTCGGTTGTCGGAGCACGAGGATATCGATGCACAGCTCGTCCACTTCGTTCTCCAGTTGGTCGATCTTATCATCATCGCGGATGACCTGTTCGGCCAACTCCGAGTCGCGTTCGACCAAGGCGCGGATCGCCTGAGCGATGGCCGCCTCGGCGCGTCCTCCGAGCATCAGGAGCTTGTCGCGCAGCCGACTCAAATCGTGATCGATTGGCCTGAGATGATCGGCCATGTCATG
>CALHAI010000005.1 GCA_937934295.1 uncultured Blastocatellia bacterium | reverse complement strand
GGGGGGATCCTGCGCCGCTCAGCCGATGGACGTCAGGCCGTACTGCGGTTGTCGGCGAATCTCATCAAGCAGCGCCTTGAGTTCGGGGAGCTGCGACCGCCGGGTCAGGAGGAAGCGGGCTTCGCGCCGCGCCAGTTCGAGCAGACTCTGATCGCGGACGAGATGAGCGATGCGGAAGATCGGCGCGCCCGATTGTCGCGTCCCCATCAGCTCGCCCGGGCCGCGAATCTCCAAATCTTTCTCCGCGATCTTGAAGCCATCGGTGGTCTCGACCATCACCCGCAGGCGTTCGCGCGCCTCCGGCGTCGCCAGGTCATGGGCCAGGAGGATGCAGTAGGATTCGGCTGCGCCGCGGCCCACACGCCCGCGCAGTTGGTGCAGTTGCGCCAATCCGAAACGCTCCGCATGCTCGATGAGCATGACCGTCGCATTGGGCACATCCACGCCGACCTCGATAACGGTCGTCGCGACGAGGATGTCGATCTCTCGAGCGAGAAATCGGCGCATGACGTCATCCTTCTCGGCCGGACGCATCTTCCCATGCAGCAGACCAACGCGGAACTCGGGGAAGATGACCCTCTGTAGATGCTCGGCCATTTGCGTGGCGTTCAGCAGGTCCATCTTCTCGGACTCTTCGACGAGAGGATAAACGATGTAGACTTGGCGTCCGGCGCGCACTTGTGTGGCGATGAATTGATAGATCGCTGGTCGCGCCTCTTCCGTTCGGAGGAAGGTCCGGACGGGCGTGCGTCCCGGCGGGAGGTCGCGAATGATCGAGATGTCGAGATCACCGTAGACGGTCATCGCCAGCGAGCGCGGGATCGGCGTGGCCGTCATCACGAGGACATCCGGGTTATAGCCGCGCCGGATCAATTCCGCGCGCTGCAGGACGCCAAAGCGATGTTGCTCGTCGATGACGACGAGGCCCAGGTTGTGAAAGCGCACACCTTCCTGAATGAGAGCGTGCGTGCCGATGACGATCTGAATCTCGCCGCGCGAGAGGGCTTCATGAAGCTCGCGCTTCTCGGTATTCCGCAGACTGCCCGTCAACAGCTCGACGCGATAGGGGGTATGGGCGAGCAGCCGTTTGATGTTCCGCGCGTGCTGCTCGGCGAGGATCTCGGTGGGGACCATCAGCGCCGCCTGATAGCCGTTCTCGACGGCGACGATCATCGCCAGAAGGGCGACGATTGTCTTGCCGCTGCCGACGTCCCCTTGCAACAGGCGGTTCATCGGCCGCGACGAGCACATGTCCCGCACGATCTCGCGCAGCGCGTGTCGCTGACCCTCGGTCAGACGAAAGGGCAAAATCGCGCGCACAATCTCGCGGATGCGATCGTCCACGCGGATGCGCGGGCCTTTCGGCGAACGCTCGCGCTCTTCTCGGCGCCGCCCCAGGGCGAGTTGGAGACGCAGGAATTCCTCGAAGATCAATCGGCGGTGGGCCGGCGACCGCGCCTCGTTGTAGTCCTCAAGCGGCGTCTCCTCGTCGGGGAAATGAACTCGTCGCAGCGCTTCATGTCGCGGGATGAGGTGCAGACGCCGGAGCGTCTCCTCCGGCAGCATCTCCGGCACGCTCTCGGCCGTGAGCGGCTGCACAAGATGGTAGAGGATCGCGCGCAGCGGTCGCGTCGTGAATGGTCCCAGCTTCCGATAGACCGGGACGCGCCGCCCAGTGTGGATCGCCGCCGCGAGGTCGTCCGCTTCAGTGAGGACCTCGAAGTCGGGATTCTCGGCCTCGAAGCAACGCCGTGGGGCATTGTAGCGCCATTGTCCGTAGAGGATCACGCGCGCGCCGCGCGGAAGGGCCTTCTCCAACCACGGGCGATTCCACCAGAAGGCGCGAATCTGCCCCGTCTCATCGGTGGCCGAGAGTTCGAAGATCGTCAACTGCCCGCCTTTCACCGCATAGCTGCCGGTGACGCGCACGACGACTTCGATGGAGGCCCACATGTTCTCGCGCAATTCGACGATGCGCGCCAGATGCGAGCGATCCTCGTATCGCAAGGGCAAGTAGAGGAGGAGGTCTTCGACCGTGACCTGTTGCGGATCGGAGAGGCCGAGGAAATCGGCCAGGGCGGCGGCCAACGCGCGCGCCCGCTGTGGCCCCACGCGCGGAATCCGGCACTGATGCAGACGGACAAGTGGCATCTGGAGCGAGAGCGCGCTCATCTTCGATCCCGCCATGAGGGGTAAAGTATATCCGAAGGTGGCGGCGGTCCTCCACCGCGCTCTCCTTCGGGATCGTTGACATCCCCCCTGAGCGGTGTAGAATTAATCGCGGTGTGCGCGTGCGTGCCAAGATGCGGAGAGCGAGGAGCGTATGGGGGATGCGGGATTCTCTTCGTTCGCGAACCACCTGGAGTTGGTGCCGCCGGAGCCGATTCCGGAGATCGTGCGGCGCGTGCTCGGCGAGGGCGGTGCCCACTCGAACATCAGCTACCTCTATCATGCGGATGCCTTCGATTGGGTGATAATGGGCACCTACTTCGGCATCCTCCTGCTGCTTTCGATCTACGGTGTCTATCGGTTCCGTCTCGTCTTTCTCTTCCTCCGATATCGCCACTACCGGCCGCAGCCCAAGAGGATGTTCGCCGAGGCCGAATTGCCGTGCGTGACGGTGCAATTGCCCATCTACAATGAGATGTACGTCGTCGAGCGACTCATCCGCGCCGTGACTTGGTTGGATTATCCTCGCGATCGGTTGGAGATTCAGGTCCTCGACGATTCGACTGACGAGACGTCGGAGCTCTGCCAGCGTCTGGTCGAGCAGTATCGCGCTGAGGGATATGACATCGTCTACCTCCGCCGGGGGGAGCGTCGGGGCTTCAAGGCTGGAGCGCTGGCTTTCGGTCTGTCGCTCGCTTGCGGCGAGCTGATCGCCATCTTCGACGCTGATTTCATCCCTCGCCCCGATTGTCTGCGCAAGATGGTCCATTATTTCACGGACCCGCAGGTCGGCATGGTGCAGATGCGCTGGAGCTACATCAATGCCGGTTACAATCTCCTGACGCGCATTCAGCAGATCATGCTCGACGGCCATTTCGTCGTGGAGCAGACGGCGCGCAGTCGCTCCGGCGGCTTCTTCAACTTCAACGGCACGGCCGGGATGTGGCGGCGCACGGCCATCGAGTGGAGCGGCGGATGGCAGCACGATACGTTGGCCGAGGATACGGACCTCAGCTATCGCGCCCAATTGTTCGGCTGGAAATTCGTCTATCTGCTCGATGAGGATATCCCCTCGGAGCTGCCCGTGGACATGAACGCCTTCAAGGTCCAGCAGCACCGATGGGCCAAGGGTGTGCTGCAAGTCGGCTTCAAGCTCATCGGGCGCATCTTCCGAAGCCCGCTCCCGTGGTCCGTCAAGCTCGAATTGTTCTTCCGCTGTACCAATAATGCGAACGCGCCGCTGGTCATCCTCCTCAGCCTGCTACACTGGCCGGTCTTGATCGCGCGGTTCAATCAAGGATGGTTTCATTTGCTCGTCCTGGACGTGCCGATCTTGCTCTTCGCCACCATGTCGGTGATCGCCTTCTACGGCGTGGCCATCTGGCATCTCTATCCCGATTGGAAACGGCAGGTGAAATATCTCCCGTTGGTGATGGCCGTGGGGATCGGACTGGCGCTCAACAATGCCCGCGCGGCGTTGGAAGCGTTCCTCGGCGTGCATTCGCCGTTTGCGCGTACGCCGAAGTTTAAGATCGAGTCCCGGCGCGATGAATGGAAGAGCAAGCGCTACACGTTCCGTCACGATCTCACCCCCTTCTTCGAGTTAGCGCTCGCCCTCTACTTCGTCTTCGTCATCTCCTATGCGACTCGGATGCAGATTTATGGGGCGATCCCATTCCTCGTCCTCTTCTTTCTGGGCTATGGGTTCACGGGAGCATTCTCCATCATCCAAGGGCGCGCGGTCGCGCGCGCGATCCGATGAAGCGCCCTTTGGGGATGAATGATCCGGCGGGAGAAACGACTATGCGACGACGTCTCATCCTTCAAATTCTGATCATCGGTGCGGCGCTCGTCGGGCTCCTCGCGCCATTCGGTTCGACCGGGACAGTGGCGCAGAAAGCGAGTCCGAGCGGGAAGACGCTGGCCGGCATCGCGATCGAGGAATATCAGCAGCGGCGCGAACGCTTGATGGAGCTTGTCCCGGAAGGGATCGTGCTCCTTTCGGGGAAGACCGAGGAGGAGGACAGCGAGGTCGAGCAGAAGTTTCGCCAGCGGAGCTATTTCATGTATCTGACGGGCGTGGAGATTCCGGGGGCGATCCTCGCGTTGATTCCCAAGGGGTATGGTCCCGAGAAAGTGCGGGAAGTGCTCTTTCTGCCGCCGCGCAATCCGGCGCGCGAGCGGTGGACGGGACCTAAGGTCGGGCCCGAGGAGGCCGTGTCGGAATTCGGCGTCCAGCGCGCATTGCCGACGACGGCGTTTGAGAACGAACTGTCGAAGATGCTCGAGCGCGCGCAGGTGATCTACACGGTCGTTCCTTCCGGGCCCTCGGCGCCGTTCAGCCGCGAGCGGGCGTTCATCGAGCGCTTTCGCCAAGGTGTCGAGGTGCGCGACGTCCGACCGCTGCTGGCCGAGCTTCGACGGATCAAATCGCCAGCCGAACTCGCGCTCTTGCGCGAAGCCGTGCGCATCACAGCCGAAGCGCATCGCGAGGTCGCGCGCGCGCTGCGACCCGGGATGTTCGAGTACGAGCTGGAAGCGCTCGTCATGGCCACATTCTTGAGAAACGGCGCGCGGCGCGCGGGCTTCCCGCCGATCATCGGGTCTGGCCCGAACTCCACGATCTTGCATTATCAAGCGAACCGTCGGCTGATCGCCGCCGGCGATCTCGTCGTCGTGGACATCGGGGCCGAGTACGAATACTACACGGCCGACATCACGCGCACCTATCCAGCCAGTGGTCGCTTCACCGACCGGCAACGGCAGATTTATGCGCTCGTGCTGGGCGCGCAAAAGGCGGCTGAGGCCGCTTTCCGTCCCGGTCAGACGACGATGCGCGAGCTGCAGGAGGTCGCGCGTCGCTTCCTGCGGGAGAGCCCACTGCGCTCCCGCGATGGACAGACGCTCGATCGCTTCTTCATTCATGGCCTCGGGCACTACGTCGGCCTCGATGTGCATGACGTCGGCGATTACAGCAAGCCGCTTGTCCCCGGCGTGGTGATCACGATCGAGCCGGGCATCTATCTGCCCGATGAACAGATCGGCGTGCGCATCGAGGACATGTATCTGGTCACAGAGACGGGCTTGGTGAAACTCTCGGCCCATATCCCGAGCGCGCCGGAAGAGGTTGAGCGATGGATGGCGCGACGAACGACACGATAACGCCTTTGACCTTCGAATCGCTCGAATATGACGCGTTGTTGGCTCTTCTGGCGGAGCGGACGCAGACGCCGCGAGGCCGGCATCTGGCCGAACGACTTCGGCCGATGACCGATCCCGAGGAGATCCGGCGCCAGCTTCGGCTCGTGAGCGATGCCGTGCGGTATCTCAGCGCGCATTCGGGATTCGGATTGGGGGGGGTGGCCGATCCGACCGAAGCGCTGCGGCTGTTACGGATAGAGAACGCCACCTTGTCGCCGACGCAGATCTTGGACCTGATCGCGCTCATTGAGGTGGGGCAGGACGTGCGCGCTTCCGTCCTCGGACAGCGGCGCCAGTACCCGCATCTGGCGGCGTTCATCGCCGAGATCCCGGACTTGCGCCCGCTGCTGCGGCATTTGCGCGGGAAGCTCCTGCCGGGTGGGGAGGTGGCGGATCAGGCCAGCCCGGAGTTATCGGAGATTCGGCAGCAGATCCAACGGCTCCGCGCGCGCATCTATCGGCGGCTGGAAGAGATCATGCGCGCGAGCCCCGAGGGCATCGTGCAGGATGAATGGGTGACGCTGCGCAACGAGCGCTACGTGATCCCCGTGCGCGCGTCACATCGCACGCAGGTGCCGGGCGTCGTGCACGCCGTCTCCTCAAGCGGTGCGACGGTCTTCATCGAGCCGCTGGAGACGATCGAGTTAAACAATGAACTGGTGCGCTGGCGCGAGCAAGAGCAGGCGGAGATCGCCCGTATTCTGCGCGAGATGAGCGAGCGGCTGCGCCTGGAGCGGCCACAGGTGGAGAAGTTGGCTCGGCTCATCGCGGAGCTGGATCTGTTGAGCGCCAAGGCGCGCCTGGCCCTCGATTTCCGTTGCGTGGAGCCGGAGCTGGTGACCGATCGCTATGCCCTCGCACTCGATGAGGCCCGACATGTGCTCTTGGAGCACGTCCTGCGGCAGCGCGGGGAGCCGATCGTCCCAATCTCCGTCGCTCTCGATGACGAACATCGCGTCTTGATCATCAGCGGGCCAAATGCCGGGGGGAAGACCGTCGCCGTGAAGACGATCGGTCTCCTCGCCCTGATGGCGCAGTCGGGGATGTTTGTTCCGGCGCGCGCGGCGACGCTCTCGGTCTTTCAGCGCATCCTCGCCGATATCGGAGATCGGCAGTCGTTGGTGGCCAACCTTTCGACCTTCACGGCGCATATCATGAGCGTGAGGGAGATGGCCGAGCAGGTGCGACTGCCGGCGCTCGTGCTCATTGACGAAGTGGGGACGGGGACGGATCCGGAAGAGGGCGCGGCGCTCGCGGTCGCCATTGTGGACTATTTCCGACGGCGCGGCGCGATGGTCGTCGCCGCGACGCATTATTCGGCGCTGAAGGCCTATGGGTATCTCACGCCTGGCGTCGTGAATGCGGCCGTCGAGTTCGACGAGGTGCGCTTGCAGCCGACGTATCGCTTGCGGTCGGGCGTGGCCGGAGCCTCCAGCGCGTTGGAGATCGCGCGCCGCGTGGGATTGCCGGAGGAGATCCTCGCCGAAGCGCGGAAGCAGTTGAGCACCTCCGAGCAGGAGGCGAATCGCTATTTGAATCGGCTGCGAGCAGAGCTGGAGCGGCAATGCGCGGCACGCATGGCCTTGGAGGAAGAACGCGCGGCCGTCGCCGAGCGCCACGAGCAGTTGCAGCGCGAATTCTTCGCGCGAGAGCAACGGCGGCAGCAGCAGTTCGAGATGATGTTGCGCGAGTTCCTCATGACCGTCTCTCAGCGCGCTGAAGAGTTGCTCCATCAGATCGCCGAGGAGCAGGCGCGACGCCAGGCACGGCGTCTTGTCGAACGCCGCGTGGCGAAGTTCAAATCGGACGTATGGCAGCAGGCGCGCGCCATCTCTTTCGAGACACCTCCGATGGCCTCGCCGACGCCTCGCCTGCTTCCGGCCGAGGAAGTCACCTTGAAGCCTGGCGATCGCGTGCGCGTTCGAAGCTTGAATCAGATTGGTGTGGTGGCGGAGATCGAGCCCGAGCAGGTGCTTGTGCATATCGGTCCACTGCGCGTGCGCGCGGATGTGAGTGATCTGGACGTGCTCCTTGAACCGACCTCGGGGACCGCCGGGCGACCGAGTGAGGGCATCCAGGTGCAGCTCGCCGCTCGCACGGACGTGCCCTCGGAGTTGAATCTCATCGGCAAGACGGTCGAAGAAGCGCTCGAGTTGGTGGACCGATTCCTGGACGCCGCGTATCTGGCCGAGCGGCGCGAGGTGACGATCATTCACGGCGCTGGCTCGGGCACACTGCGTCGGGCCGTGCGCGAGTTTTTGTCACGACATCCACACGTCGTGCGATTTCAACCGACATCGGCCGATGGCGCGACGCGCGTCGAGTTGAACGAACGCTGAGCGCGATCCCTTTGGCGAACCCCCTTGCTTTTTGAACGACGGCTCATCTAGAATCCTTGCCGGGTGAAGAACGAGGAGGCGCCAGTGCGGACGCCATGAACCGGGGAAGTCAGCGGATGACGCCACGAGAATTCGCCGAACGCGTGCGAGAGCAAACGGACATCGTTCGGATCATCTCCGACTACGTCGTGTTGCGGAAGCGAGGGAGCAACTACATGGCCCTTTGCCCCTTCCATCGCGAGCGCACGCCCTCGTTCGCCGTCCATCCGGTCAAGCAGATCTTCAAATGCTTCGGATGCGGGCAGGGAGGTGATGTCTTCGCATTCGTCATGCGGATGGAGGGATGCTCGTGGTGGGAGGCCGTGTGTTTGATCGCCGAGAAGCAGGGCATTCCGATTCCTTCCTTGGCGGCGCACAAGAGCACATCGGATCGGGAAGCGCGGATCGAATGGCAGCGTCGCCTCGCTCAGATCAACGCCTGGGCATGCGAGTTCTTCGAGCGCTGTTTGCACGAGCCCAAGGGGGAAGCCGCGCGCGTGTATCTGGCCGCGCGCGGCATCTCGCCAGACGCAATCCGTCGCTTTCACTTAGGCTATGCGCCGGAGAGTTGGACGGCGTTGTCGGAGTATTTGCTGGCCCGACGGGTGACGCGCGAGGAGTTGGAGCGCAGCGGGCTCGTCGTGCTGCGCGAGGATCGGCGGGGATATTACGATCGGTTCCGACACCGCCTCATCTTCCCGATCCGAGATCTCCAGGGGCGGATCGTGGGCTTCGGCGGTCGCGCGCTTGGGACCGAGGAGCCCAAGTACCTGAATTCTCCGGAGACGGCGCTCTATACTAAGGGGCGGCATCTTTTCGGTCTGTTTGACGCGCGCGACGCCATTCGCCGCATGGGGCAGGCGATCCTCGTCGAGGGATATTTCGACTGGCTCGCGCTGCTGGAGTATGGCATCGAGAATGTCGTGGCCACGCTGGGGACAGCGCTCACCGATGAGCACGTGCGTCTTCTCCGGCGATATGCCGAACGCGTCGTGCTCAATTTCGATGCCGATGTGGCTGGGCGGCAGGCCATGTCGCGCAATTTGGAGCGACTCATTCACGGCGGGCTGGAGGTCTCCATCGTGTGCTTGCCCGAGGGCGAAGATCCCGATTCCTTCGTCCGGCGCTTCGGTGCGGCGGCCTATCGGGAGCGCATCGCCGCCGCTGCGCACTACCTCGATTTTTTACTGGATGAGGCGCTGCGGGGCGCCGTGTTCCCCCTCTCGCCCTCCATTCAAGCGCGTGCGCTCAAGCTGGTCCTCCCCTATGTCGCCGGGATCCCCGATGCCATTGAGCGCAGCGCGACCGCCGATCGCGTGGCCGGTCGGTTGGGGATGGAGAGCGCGCTGGTTCGAGAGGCCATGAAGCGATACCGTCGAGCGCTGAGCGCTGGCGATCGAGGCGAGGATGTCCTCGAGCCGATTTCGGCGGAAGCCGCGCCTGACGTGACGGAGTCCGAGCGTCTCTTGCTCGAGATCCTGCTCCATGCGGACGACAAGGTGCGGGCGCAGCTGCTGGCCGAACTGGAGCCGGACGACGTGCGCGGCTTGGCGAGCGAGCGCATCTTCGAGTTGCTGCGGACGCTCGCTCCGACGTGCGTGAGCTACACCGCGTTGGTGGAACAGCTCGCCGAAGATCCGTTCGCGCTCGATCTTCTGGAGCGCGCTCTGGTGGCGGATGTATCGGGAACCCAAGAAGAGTTGTTGGAACGAGCGCGCGGCAGCCTGCGCGGGTTGCGCCGACGCCGCTTGGAGCGCGAGCTGTTCGCGCTGCAGGCGGAGATCGAGCACCTTCGCCCGGGCGAGGAGGAGCGTTTGAATGAGTTGCTTCGGCGGAAGTACGAAGTGGCGACCGCCTTGGTGAAGCAGGGTAGTTGAAAATGGCAAGTCCGTCACCTGATGGGGAACGCGATTCAGAGTGCGAACGCTTCGTGACGAGGAGAGTGGTGACTATGGCGCTGAGCGAGAAATATCGCGATGAGATCGAGCGACTCCTCGAGTTAGGGCGGGAGAAGTCCTATCTCACATTCGACGACATCAATCGCACGCTTCCGGAAGAGCTCGTCTCCCCTGAGGACATCGAGGCGATCTTGGAGGTGATTGATTCGGCGGGGATTCACGTGGGCGAGGCCGAGGAGTTGGAGAGTGAGATGCCGCTGGAGCGGGCGTCCGAGCCGAAGGGGGAAGAGCTGGTGCTCTCGGGGGACGATAAGGAAGGAGGGCTGCATGATCCGGTGCGGATCTATCTCCGCGAAATGGCCGTCGTGCCGCTGCTGACGCGCGAGGGGGAGATCGCGTTGGCCAAGCGCATCGAGCGCGGGCGGCGTCGGCTGCACAAAGCCCTCGCCCGCTCGCCCGTCGTTGTCGAAGAGCTTCTTCGGGCGGGGCAAGAGCTGACGCGCGGGCAGCTCAATGTTCGCGAGGTCATCAACATTCCCGATCATGAGCCGTTGACGGATGCCTTCATCGAGGAGTGTCTGGGCCAGACACTTCATGCCCTTTTGGAGATCAATCGGCTGGCCCAAGACGCCGTCCGACTGGCGGAACAGCTGGAGCGGGAACGGCGGGTGGATCGGCACGGAAAGCGCGCGCGGCGACTCGCCCGTCGTCTGGCACGACGGCGGGTCCAGATCGCTCGCTGGATCGTGCGATTGGAGTTCACACCGAAGTTCCAACAACGCTTGATTCGCGCCGTGCAGCGCGTCGCCGAGGAAATCCGGGGGTTGGAGGAACGCATCACCCAAGCCCTCAACGAGATCGAGTTCGCGCGGAAGAAGAGCGAGGAGGAAGCGCGGTGGAAGCGAGAGGTGCAAGCCGCTCGCCGTCGGCTCAAGGAGATCGAAGCGCATTATCGCATCTCGGCCTTCGAGATCAAACGCTCCCTGCAAGAGATCACCTCCAGTGAGGCCGAGATGATGCAAGCCAAGAATGAGATGGTGGAGGCGAACCTGCGGCTCGTCGTCTCCATCGCTCGGCGCTATATCAATCGCGGCCTGCACATCCTCGACCTCATCCAGGAGGGGAACATCGGGTTGATGAAGGCCGTCGAGAAGTTCGACTATCGGCGGGGACATAAATTCTCCACTTACGCGACGTGGTGGATCCGACAAGCTATTACGCGCGCTATCGCCGATCAATCGCGAACGATTCGGATCCCCGTACATCTGCTGGAGACGATCAATAAGATCGCGCGGACATCACGCCAAATCCTGCACGAGATGGGACGCGAGCCCACGCTGGAGGAGATCGCCGCTCGCCTCTCCATGCCGGTCCAGAAGGTCCGCCGGATCTTGCGCGTCATGCAAGAGCCGGTCTCTTTGGAGACGCCCATCGGGGAGGACGAGACGAGTCATCTCGGCGATTTCATCGAGGACGTGAGGTCGCCCAATCCCATGGATGTCGTCATCGCCAACCACCTGCGACGAGCCACCGAGGAGGTGCTCAAGACGCTCACCCCGCGCGAGGAGAAGGTCATCAAGATGCGCTTCGGGCTGGATGCCGATGGGACGGAGTACACGCTGGAGGAGATCGGGCGCCATTTCGCTGTGACGCGCGAGCGCATTCGCCAGATCGAGGCGAAGGCGCTCAAGAAGTTGCGCCATCCCCGGCGCGTGAGCAAGCTGCGGGGTTTTTACGATGGTAAGCCGGACCTGGGGGCGGAGGGGAAGAAGTGAGCGCCGCGTGTCAGGAACTCGTCGGCGCTATTCCTCGTAGGAGAGCTGTGTGGAGCGCGTCATCGGAGGAGGACGGAGCTTTCGTTGGGCTCATGGAGCGCGCCGTGGCGCGAGCCTCAGGAAGCCCTTCGTGCGCTTCACAAGCGAGGGCGGCCTGTTGGTGAAGCGCTCCCTTTGGGGAGGGATCCGATGATCTATTGTCCACGCTGCGGACGACCGGCCAGTTCGATGCAAAAATTCTGCACCGGATGTGGGCTCCATCTGCTCTCCGTCCTTCAGGCCCTCGCCGGTCACGCGGTGACGGAGGAGTTGAAGGAGCTCGAACGACGCACAAAAGCCCTGCGACACGGACTGCAGGAGATCTTTTCCGGCATCGGCCTCACCCTCTTCTTCTATTTCTTCTTCCGTAGTGTCGGATTCGCGGCCATCGGGCTGATGATCGCCTTCATCGGCCTGGGGCGCGTTTTGAGCGCCATGCTCTTCTCCTCTCCCGCTCTGCGCATTGAGTGGCGCGTTCCCTCACTCCCCCGCCAAGGGGAGACTCTATCCCCCATCCCTCACCCGGGGGAAAGAATCCTGGTGCGCACTCGCGATCTCCGGGAACCTTCCCCATCCGGTGCTGAGCCGACGACACTCCCACTCGATCTGGCGAAGGGGGGTGAGTGCTCTGGGAGCACAAGATAGTGTATTGCCCGAAATGTGGGATCCAAGCTCCCGAACGGCGAAAATTCTGCACGGCGTGAATCTCAGCCTCATCGCCGAAGGGCTCACCGAGCGAAGTGGGGACAGGGCAACGCGATCCGAAGGTCCGCGCTCGCTCATGGAGCTGCTCTTCGAACGGCGGCCCGGACCGACGCCCGAGCAAAAGCGCCTGCGAGATATTCGAAATGGCGTCCTCACGATTTCCGTTGGAATCGGTCTCTCCCTCTTCCTCTTGAATGCCGTAGCCACAATATCCTGAAGTGGACCCGGCGGCGGCGCGGATCATTCGGGCGGTTTGGGCCTGCGGCCTCATTCCCATCTTCGTAGGGATCGGACAAGTCGTGAACGGTATCCTCTTTTGGAAGTCGCTTGGTCGGTCCAAGACTGAAGCTTCACCCACATCCATCGGCGACGATGCCGCTTCCTCCCGAACCTGTGGAGCCTCCCACGGCGCTCCTCGATGATGCGTGTTCTCCTCGACCCCCGGTACCAATCCCACCGTTAGGTTAAGTTGACTCCACTCGGGCAGGCCGATAGAATTGGGCTCGCGTGGTCACTAAGGAGGCGTGAGATGATGGAGCGCTGGATCACGAAGGGCGCGCGAAAGGCGGTGACCTGTTCGTTTCTCGTCGTTCTCGTCCTTGGCGTCCTCGGTCCGTCGGCTTCGGGGGCCAACCGCTCTGCTTGGTGGTCAGCCTCTGTGAGCATCTCGAGTTCCCAGACTTGGTCAGAGGCTCAGGATCTCACCGAGCACCTAGAAGCACATGAGGAAGGGGGAGGATTCGTCCTCGTCGAGGGAACGGGTGGTCAGGTCGTCTGCCGCGAGGCGACGCCGGAGGAGATGCTGTGGATGAAGCGGCGGGATCCGACTCTACCGCTGCGCGTGATCTCCCCTGTGCGTCTGAACCAGCAACAGGCGGGTTTGCGCCTCATCCTGCGTGCGACGCCGCAACTTGATCGGTTCCCTCAGGCGAAGGCAGCCTTTCTGCGAGCGGCGCAAACGTGGGAGCGCCTTATTCAAACGCAGATCACCGTCGTGCTCGACGTGGATTTCGGGCCGACACGATTTGGCGAACCGTTTCCCCCAGGCGTCCTGGGATCCACAGCCTCTCAGGAGATCGGAGGCTCTACCATCTATCCGAATGTCCAAGAGCGCTTGCGCTCCGGAGCGACCTCTTCACAGGAGGGGACAATATACACGGCCTTGCCGCCGCAGCGGGTTCCAACGGATCTTGGGCCTACGGCAGCGGTGGTGGCTCCTTCAGCCGTCTTTCGCGCACTCGGTTTGATCAATGCCGTTGCAGATCCTGATGGAGAGCGGGAGCGCTTTGGCCCGCCTCCTTCCATCGGGTTCAATTCGAACTTCCCCTTCGATTTCAACCCCGATGATGGGATTGATCCGGACAAGATAGATTTCGAGGCCACGGCCGTGCATGAGATCGGTCACGCACTTGGGTTCACCTCTCGGGTGGGGGTGCGTGAGTTGAATCCTTCGGAACCCCTGGCTGTGAGCGTGTGGGACCTTTTCCGCTTTCGTCCAGGGATCACGCTGGAGACCTTTTCGACGGCGCCGCGCATTCTCTCTTCAGGGGGCGAACAGGTCTTCTTCGCTGGGCCTCCGGCGCTTTCGCTCTCGACAGGCAGACCTGATGGCTCAGGGGGTGATGAGCGGCAGGCCAGCCATTGGAAGGATGATGATCTGATAGGAGAGTATATCGGTATCATGGACCCAACAATCGGGCGTGGGCAACGGCAGGAGATCACGCAGAATGATCTTCGGGCTCTGGACTTCATGGGATATCAGGTGAGCGCGCAGCAACAGCCGCCTCCGGGCGGCGGGGTCGTGGATTTAACCTCAGGCGTGCCGCAGATGGGATCCATTCCCGCTCCTCCTCAGAGCGGTAGGGGGAGATTGGGAGAGACGCAGTATCGCATCCAGGTCCCGATCGGGGCGACGGAGCTTCGCGTGGAGCTTCGCGCCAGTGGGAACCAGGACGTAGACCTCTATGTCCGATTCGGGCAGCGGATCGAAGTTCAAGAAGGGCGAGTTGTTGCTGATCACATATCGGAGTCCCCGACGGGGATTGAGACGATCACGGTAACGCCATCGAGCTCCCCTCCTCTCCGAGCCGGGGCATACTTCATCGCCGTTGCTAATTTCGGCCCCGGAGCAGCGACGTTCACCGTGACGGCAACGGTGAGCGGAGGAGCACAGGCTCGGCCTAATATAGACGTGCAACCGATGGCACTTGATTTCGGCACTGTGACTGTCGGTGCGGTGGCGGATCGGACACTCACGGTGCGAAATGTCGGGAACGCTTCTCTCTCTGTCACGGGGGTGAGCGTGGACAATCCACGTTTCACGATCGTCTCGCCTTCGACGCCGTTCACGGTGGCCGCAGGGGGGCAGCAGATGCTCACCGTTCGATTCGCGCCAACGGTGCCCGGGGCCCAGAGCGGGACGTTGCGCATTCAGAGCAATGACCCGGACAAGGGGACGGTCTCGGTGAGCTTGACCGGGCAGGGCGTCGCAGCGCAGCCCCCTCCATCGGCTCGGGTACTCAGCGTGCCCAACACATCGGGGGAGCCGGGGCGCACGGTCCAAGTCGCCATCATTCTCTCCGATGGAGCTGGGATTTCGGCGCTCTCGTTCACGTTGAGTTTCGATCCGGCCGTGCTCTCGATCTCCGGGCCGTCGGCGGTCTCGCGCGGATCGCTCCTGCCGGACAATTTCTCCCTCAACGTCAATACGGCAGCCTCCGGACAAGCGCGGATCGTCATCTCACCTCCGCTTGTGACGCCGCTGCCGACACTCCGAAGCGGGAGTGGGTCGGTCGTCACGATCGCTTTTCAGGTCGCCTCGGGAGCAGCTCCGGGGACGACGAGTCCGCTCACGCTCTCGAACCTCTCCGCCTCCGATCCGGACGCGCGCTCGGTCCCCATCACGCCGCAGAATGGGACGTTCACCGTCGGTATCGTGCGCACGCTCGCTGTCGGAAACGTCCAGGGAACAGTTGGCTCTACGGTGGCTGTTCCAATCGCGCTCTCGGACGGGTCGGGGATCTCGGCCTTACAGTTCACGCTCAGCTTCGATTCCGCGCTTTTGACGCCAGCGACCGATCCCGTCGCGCTCGGTCCGCTCGTGCCGAACACGTTCACTGTGAGCGCGAATACGGCGACTCCAGGACGGGTCACAGTGGTGATCTCGCCGCCGCTTGTCTCGCCGCTGCCGACGTTCAATTCGGGAAGTGGGACGGTCGTCACGCTCACCTTCCGGGTCGCGAGTACGGCGAGTCCGGGCGCGACGAGTCCGCTCACGCTGTCGAACATCTCGGCGTCGGATCAAAATGCGAACGCAGTGGCGCTCATGCCGCAGAACGGGACGTTCACGGTCCTCGCCATACGGCGAGGGGACATTAATCAGGATGGCGTGATCAATGTCCAGGACCTGATTCTGCTCATCCGACATTTGACCGGGGAGAGTCCGTTGACGGGGACGGCGTTGCAGGCCGCTGATGTCAACGGCGATGGTCAGGTAAACGTGCAGGATCTCGTTCGGCTCATTCAGCATCTGACGGGCGAACGCCCGTTGTCCGTCGAGCCAGCGGTGCGATGGGTGGCCATTGGCGGGCGATTCTGGTCCGAGGGCGTAAGGCATGTGCCGGTTGTCATCGACGAAGCCGGTGGTGGGACTGCTGTTGAATTGGTTCTGGAGCACGATGCTCAGAGGTTGCGCCCAGCGGAGGATCCAGTAAGCGCCGCATGGTCACCTCCCGGATTTTCATGGCGCGGGCGCAGGATCGAGCCAGGAAGTTTGGCGTTTGTGTTCGCCCCGCCTATGGAATCGCCGGTTCCGACGCTGCCGGCATGGATTCGCGCGCTCGTTCCCGCACGATTCGGTTCCATGCCGAGGGTCCATGAGGGCGCAGAAGCCGCCGTGCGCGTACATCGCGTGGGATGGGCTGATCGGCCGGGGCGCGCGATCCCGGTAGGAGGGCTTTCATGAGAGCACGAGGACGGCTGCGATCGTTCACGAAACGAAGCCCGGCCCGTTGGCTCTTCCTCGGCGTCTGCGGGCTCGGCCTTCTTTTCTCCCCAAATCGACCTTCGCGCGATCTGGCGCCGAGCCGAGGAGAGCTAAGCGCGCCGAGGACGATCGCCGTCCGCTTTGCTTTTCAGGGGTTCCAACAGCGAGCTTCCGTTAGTGCCGTCCCTCTGTTGCGAGCGCGTGCCAAGAGCACGCGGTATGATCGCCCGTCGGAAGCGCAATGGTTCTATGCCCGGAAACGAGTGTCGCCAGGGATGGAGGCACTTCCCGTGGAGAAATACCTGGAGGCATTGCGGCATATGGAGGCGATGCCTCAATACGCGACGGCGCTCAGCCTGAGCCTGCCGTCACGACAGGAGATGAAGCTATGGGGGGCGGCCACGACGTTCTCGACTCTCGGGACGTGGGAAGCGCTCGGGCCGGGGAATGTGGGCGGGCGCACGCGTGCGCTTCTCATTCATCCTGCGAATCCTCACATCCTGTATGCCGCGGGGGTATCCGGCGGCGTGTGGAAGACGACCGATGGGGGACGGGCGTGGTTCCCCCTGAACGACCTCCTTCCAAATCTGGCCGTCTCGGCACTGGCGATGGATCCGCAGAACCCCGATATCCTCTATGCCGGAACAGGCGAGGGATATTTCAATTATGACGCCGTACGCGGAGCGGGCATCTTCATGACGACCGATGGCGGGCGAACGTGGGAGCATTTGGCGAGCACGAGGAACGCGAACTTCTATTATGTGAATGATCTCGTCGTCAGTCCGAACGATTCCCGACGGCTCTACGCGACGACGCGCACAGGCATATGGCGTTCGACCGATAGGGGACGAACGTGGCGGCGAATCCTCGCCGCTGGAGGGAATGAGGGGTGTCTCGATCTCGCCCTCCGAACGGATCGGCCGACGGATTACCTGTTCGTCTCCTGCGGAAACTTCTCGCGCGCGGCTATCTATCGGAATGTGCGCGCCGAGGGCGATGGGGCGTGGGTTCGAGTCTTCAGCGAACCCGATATGGGGCGCACGTCGCTGGCGATCGCGCCTTCCAATCAAAACGTCATTTACGCCTTGGCGGCCAGCCTCGTCGAAGGGCGGTATCAGTACGGGCTGCACGCTGTGTATCGTTCGACGCAGAGCGGCGATCCCGGGAGTTGGGAAGCGCGCGTGCGCCAGACGGATGCGAAGAAGCTGAATACCGTCTTGCTCTCGAATCCGGTCTTCGCGTTCTTGAGCGAATGCGGCTTCGGCCAGAGCGAATGGATCAATCAGGGGTGGTACGACAACGTGATCGCTGTGGATCCGCGCGATCCCGAGCGCGTGTGGGTGGGGGGGATTGATCTCTTTCGCTCGGATGATGGGGGGCAGAGCTGGGGATTGGCGTCGTATTGGTGGGTGGAGACAAATCATCCGCAGTATGCGCATGCCGATCATCACGTCATCGTCTTTCATCCGCAGTACGATGGCGTGACGAACCGAACGATGTTCGTGGGAACGGATGGGGGGATCTTCCGCACCGACGATGCGCGCGCGCCGGTCGCCCAAGGCCCCACAGCTGCCTGTCAGCCAAGCAGCGGCCTTCGCTGGCGATCGCTCAACAACAATTACGGTGTGACGCAGTTCTATCATGGTGTGCCATTTCCAGATGGGGAGGCGTATTTCGGAGGGACGCAGGATAACGGGACGCTTCTGGGAAGCGATTGGCGGGGGGTGAACGCCTGGGTGGAGATTCTCGGCGGCGATGGAGGATATGTGGCCGTGGATCCTGAGAATCCCAACGTCCTCTACGCGACGAACCCATATGGGGACATCGCGAAATCGAGCGACGGGGGTTCCTCCTTTCGCTCAGCGACGCGCGGGCTCGTCGACAGCGGGTTCGAGTTCATCGCGCCTCTGGTGATGGATCCCAACAATGCGCAACGGCTGTGGACCGGGGGATATTACCTCTGGCGCACGGACAACGGCGCGGAGACGTGGGCACGCGCGAGCCGCTTGACGCCAGGCAGCGGCTCAGTCACAGCGATCGCTGTCGCACCGACCAATCCGAACGTCGTCGTCGCGGGCATGAGCGACGGATACATCTTGCGCACCGCCGACGCGCTGCGGGCGAATGCGGCGACAGCATGGGCTTCGGCGCGCCCGCGCGTGGGATTTGTCTCCTCCTTGGCGTTCGACCCGGTGAATCCCCGCATCGTGTATGTGACCTACTCGACCTTCGGGGGCACGCATGTGTGGAAGAGCGTGGATGGGGGAGCGACCTGGCGCGATCTCGATGGACGTGGCACGGGACGCTTGCCCGACATTCCCGTGCATGTCATCGTCGTGGATCCGAGCGATCCGCAGCGACTCTACATCGGGACGGATTTGGGCGTCTTCGTCTCTACAAACGGCGGCTTCTCCTGGGCTGTCGAGAACACCGGCTTCGCCAATGTCGTGACCGAAGCCCTCACGGTGGGGCGCGTGGGCGCGATTCGCCATCTCTTCGCGTTCACACATGGGCGCGGGGCATGGCGCGTCCCGCGTTGGTGAAAGGCAGCTCACTCGGCTTTGACGCGCCGCAGGTGGATGAAAAACTCCTTGTTCCCCTCACTGCCGAGGATCGGCGACTCGATGACGCCCAGACAGCGAAGCGACAACGCGCGTTCGGCGAAGTGGCGAATCTTTTCGATCACGCGCCGATGCTTCTCGGAATCTCTCACGATCCCCCCCTTGCCGACCTCCCCGCGACCGACCTCGAACTGCGGTTTGATGAGGGCGAGGATCGCGCCCGAAGGCTGCAGCAACGGGACGACGGCCGGAAGGATCTTCGTGAGCGAGATGAAGGAGACGTCGATCGTGATGAGGTCGAATTGTACGGGGAAATCTTCGGGCTTCAAATACCGCGCATTGATGCCCTCGCGAACGACGACGCGCGGATCCTGGCGCAGTCTCCAATCGAGCTGCCCGCGTCCGACATCTACGGCGTAGACGCAACGGGCGCCATGCTGCAGAAGGCAATCCGTGAACCCTCCGGTCGAAGCGCCAATATCCAGGCAGAGAAATCCCGCGACGTCCAATTCGAACGCGCGCAAGGCGGCTTCGAGCTTCACGCCGCCGCGGCTGACGTATCGAAGTGAAGGGCCCTGGATCTCGATGCGCGCCTCTTCGGGGACGCATTTCCCCGGCTTGTTCACGCGATGGCCGTCCACGAAGACCTGTCCGGCGAAGATGAGTGCTTGCGCGCGCTCGCGCGTCTCGGCCAGTCCTCGTCGGACCAGGAGGCGATCAATGCGTTCGCGTCCCATCAATGGGTTGATCCACCCGGAGCCGATGCTCCAGGTTCGCGATGCGCCATGCCGTCGCGAAGATCAGCCGCCCGATGCGAGCCATCTTCTCGAAGTCGAGCTTCTCCGTATCGTCCGTTGACCGGTGATAATCTTCGTGTAGGCCGGTGAAGTAGAAGATGACGGGGATGCCACGTTGTGCGTAGTTGTAGTGATCGCTCCGATAGTAGAGCCGTTGCGGATGGTCCTCGCGATTGTACCGATAGTCGAGGTTGAATCGCTCGGTGTCGCGGTTCGTTTGCTCGCTCAGCTCGTGCAGCTCCCGGCTGAGTTTGTCCGAGCCGATCAGATAGAGCGTGTTGGCATCGGACAGCTCGCGATTCGCGGGGTTCGCGTCGTTGGGCGCGCGCGTGCGTCCCACCATATCCACGTTCAGATTGGCGACGATCGCGTTCAAGGGGACCGTGGGATGCGTGACGAAATATTTCGATCCGAGCAGTCCCACCTCTTCGGCCGTGTGGAAGATGACGAGGATCGAGCGCTTGGGGCGTTCGCCGATCGTGAACGCCTGCGCGATTTCGAGCACAGTCGCCGTTCCGGAGGCGTTGTCGTCAGCGCCATTGTAGACCTGTCCGTCACGCGCTTGCAGGTGATCGTAGTGCGCGCTGAGCAAGACGTATTCGTTCCGCCGTTCGGGATCGGCGCCGTCCAAGATGCCGATGACGTTGGCCGCCTGTTGCCGGTGGGTCTCAAAGGCGATTCGCACTGAGGCCGTGAGGCCGAGCGGCTTCGAGGTCGGGATCTCCGAAGGCGCAGCGAGGCGTTCGAAGGTGAGGCCGAGCGCGCTCAACAGGTCCGCGGTCAAGCGAGGTTCAGCCAGCAGGACGGGGAAGGCGAAAGCCATGCGGGCCTCTTCTTCCGCGATCGAGATGCGCGGCGTTCCGCGGAATCCGCGCATTCCTCCCGCGTCCGGCGTATCGCGAAGGAAGAGAAGACCGGCGGCTCCGCGCGCTCGCGCGGCCTCGATCTTATGTTGGAGCGAATAGTCTTGCGCGCTGAGCGCGCGTCCATCTCGCACAAGCGGCGGGAGGCCGCCAAGCAGCGCGACGGCGAGTTTCCCCTTCACATCCACATGAGCGTAGTCGTCATACCCCCACTCGGGGAGCGAGACGCCGAAGCGGACGAAGATCAACTCCGCCTGAAGGTTCACCGGCCCCGTCCCCATGAAGGCGACGAAGTCGGTCCCATACCCATATGACCGTTTCCCTGCGGGCGTGGCCATCTCCAGCACAGTTTGATCCGGGAGCAGGCGCTTCATGAGGATGTCGAATGTTTGAAAGAACGAACCATCGGCAGCGCCGCCGCGAAAACCATAGCTGCGCAACCGCGAGGCCAGATAGCGCGCGGCGATATGAATCGAATCGCTCGCCACGTAGCGTCCGCCCAGCTCATCCGAGGCCAGGAATTCGACGTGGCTGCGTAACTCGGCTGGCGTGATGCTTCCCATCGCTGCCGCCGGGGGGAGAGGGAGGGTTGCCGAAGGCCGAGAGCCTGCTCCCACACTCAGAAGCACGAGGACGACGATCGCCCGTCGCTTCCAGTAGCACATAGCTTCGCTCCTTCCCAGGATGGTCGTCACAGCCGGAAGGCGATATTATAAGCGAGAGCCGAGGCGAAATCGAAAGCCTGAGACGAGGAGGCCGAATTTTTTCAGGCTTTCTCTGTCGGCGTTTCGTCTAAGGAGATGTGGAGAGCAGTCGCGGACTTTCCCGTGACGGACGCCCTGCGGAGAAGAGAAGGGAGTGGAGCCGAGGACGTGGCCTTGAGCGATGAATGCATTGTCGAGCGGGTGCGCCAGGGAGAGGTTGAGGCTTTCGGGACGCTCGTCGGGCGGTGGGAGAATCGCATCTACCGGCTCGCCCTACGCCTGCTCGAACATCCGGAGGACGCTCGCGAGGTGACGCAGGAGACCTTTCTCGCCGCATTCCGAAAGCTGCATCAATTTCGCGGACGCGCTCGATTCTCATCTTGGCTCTATCGTATCGCGCTCAATTGCTGCTACGATCGGCTGCGGGAGCGTCGCGTCGAGCCCATTCCGCTGGAAGAAGCTGAGAGCATCGCCGCGGAGGAGAAAGTGCTTGGCCAGATCCACAAGAAACAGGTCGCTGAGCGCGTCCGCCGGGCCCTGCACGCTTTGCCCGTGGAGATGCGGCAGGTCATCATCCTGAAGGAGTACGAGGAATTGACCTTCGAGGAGATCGCCGAGATCCTCGATATTCCAGTGAGCACGGCCAAGACGCGCTTGTACGCCGGCTTGGACCATCTCCGGAAGCGATTGGAATGGTTGAAGGACGCCTTATGAACGGGGAGTGAGACGTCATGAACGAGGAGAAGACACCGTCCGCCATGTGCGAGATGAGTGAGAAGCTCATCGCGTATCTCTACCGGGAGTTGAGCGCTGACGAAGCGTCGGCGTTCGAGGCGCATCTGAAGGCGTGCGCGCAGTGCGCACAGGACCTACGCGATTTCGAGCGCGTGCGTCAAGCGCTCGCCGAGTGGCAGATCACACCGGTGCCGCGCGTGGCATCGGAGTTCAAGAGCGGGTTGCTGCGGCCGAGCTTCCGACAGGCCCTGCGGCAGCTCTTGCTCGCCATGCCCGCCTGGGGACGTGTGATGCTCGGTGGCGCGACGGCCCTTCTGCTGCTGGCGCTCTTCAACGTTCAGTTGGAGTGGACGCCCGAGGGCGGCTTCCGGTTCCGCGCCAGTCTCTTCCCCCTGCGTGCTGTGGAGCCCGCTCCTTCTTCGGAGATGTCCGCGCGAGAGCGTCAGCAGATAGAGCAGCTCATCGCGGACATGTTCCGCGACGCCGAACAACGCCGGCAGGAAGCGCTCGCCGCGAGCTTGCAAGAGATGACCGAACGTTTGCGCGAGGAACAGCGCGCGGCTTTGGCCGACTTCGTCCAGAAGTGGAATGCCGAGCAGCGCACTCAGTGGGCCGTGCTCCTGCGCGAGCTGGAGCGGCGCCGATATGGGGTATTGACGTTCGCCGATCTCTTCTTCCCCGGTCAGGATGGGAACTAAAAGGGCCTTCACGATCTCGCGCGCATATCCCGCGCACGTTCGAGTTGCGTCAGAGGGGTGAACCGATGAGATCATGGGCTTTCGTTCTTCTCCTTCTTCTCGGAGCATGGGGAGGAGCGGTCGCGCGGCAGGGCGCCCAACCACCGGACCCTCTGCGGAGAGCAAACGTTCCGGGCGCTGCGCCTGCCATCGGCCCTCAGACCCCGCAGCCGGGCCAAATCATCCTGACCCGATTGGCCATCCTCCGCATGCTCAATTTGAGTCCGGAGCAACAGCAACGCATCCGCGAGATTCGTCGCCGCTATGTCGCGCAATTGCTGGAGCTGCGTCAAAGCGTCGAAGAGCGGCGAGATGTCTTGCGCGAAGCGATCTATGGCGAGATGCTCGATCCGCAACGCGTCGAGCAGGCCTTGCGCGAGTTCTTGGAGCGGCAGTCGGCGCTCATTCGCTTGGAGACACAACTGGAGCTTGAGTTCCGGCAGGTCTTGACGCCAGAGCAACTGGCGAGGTTCCGAGAGATCCAAAACGAGGCATTGACCATCCGGCGCATGCGGTACGAGCTGCGCCAGCGCGAGGAGCGACTCCGCGAACGACTCCGACGCGGCTCCTGAAGCGCGAGGCTCCGACGCCCTATCGGATCATCACGGTGAGCTTTGTATCCTGAAGCGGTAGAGGCGCTCTACGGCATACGTGGTGAATGGATTGTCGCTCTCACGAACGGCCATCCTGTACCCGAATTTCAAGGCTCGCGTCTCAGGATCATAGCCATAGACCTCCGCGCTGCCTGAAGTGTATGTCCGGCCGCCCGATCCCGAAGTATACGCGTATCCGATCTCCACGATTCCGTCCTCGTCGAAGTCGTCTGCGAGTCGCCCGGGAGCAAAGACCATGCCGCTTGGTGGGAAGTTCGGGTCTGGGGGCGGCAGAAGCGACACAAGGTAAGGTTTATCTATGAAGATCGGACAGGGGATCAAATCCAAGATGGGCTGTTGCGCCGAATTTGTGATCTCGCATTGATCGTTAACCCACTGCTGACCTATCATCTGCCCTGTGGATAGCTCGTACATCGTGGCGAGGTAAAGGCCGTCGGGCTGCCGCTCGAGGGTGTAAGCCAAACCCGGTGGGATCGGTCTCTCACTCAGGATCGCCCCGCTTCCGGGATCTCGCTCCCTGTGCCATCCTCCGATGACCTCCACGCGATAGTTCCGGGCAGTGAGCACTCGCCGACCGGGGGCGGGGTATGGAGTAGTCGCCGCTGCCATGCACCAGAGGCCGGTGAGGAAGTCCGGGATGCCCGAGCAAAAAGCCGCAGCGGACTGCTGCAAGCATGTCAAATAGGCTCGCGCATCTCCGCTCTGCAAGTATCCGATGCAATAGGCGTGAGCCTGTCGCCTCACCTGCTCGAATGGGCCAAAGGGATCGGTTTGAGCGGCGATCTCTTCGGGAAAGGCCAATGCCGGGCACGCGGCCCAGGCGATGATGAAGATCACGATTCTGATACGATGCGCGGCACTCCTACTCACGCTCATAAGCGTTTCCCCTCTCTCCGCCTATGCCTTTTGAGTAGCATGGTTCTGTGCTTTTGTCAATATCTTCGTGATGAAGATCGGAGCCGCTTGATCTTGCGGGGCTCGCTTCGTTCGATGCTTGGAAAGCTCGGGTTGGGCCCTTGACGCTTCGCATGGCCATCGGCGATATTTCTAAGTCGCCGATGAATGCGATCACGCTCATCTTGTACGAACTCCAAGAATCCACGCTCATGGCCTGGCGGGCGTTTCGCTCGCTTTTCACCCGGCCCCGATATTTTCGTGAGATCGTCAACCAAATGGATTTGATCGGCGTCGGGAGCCTCATCATCGTGCTGCTGACGGGATTCTTCACGGGGGCTGTGCTCGCGTTGCAGACTGGCACGACGATGGCTTCGCTTGGCGCGAAGGGATACACAGGGAGGCTGGTCGCGACGTCGCTTGTACGGGAATTGGGACCGGTGCTCACTTCACTGATGGTCGCCGGGCGCGTCGGATCCGGGATCGCGGCGGAGTTGGGCTCGATGCTCGTGAGCGATCAAATTGACGCCATGCGGGCTTTGGGAACGGATCCGATCCGCAAGCTCGTCATGCCGCGCATGGTCGCGCTGCTGGTGATGGTCCCCGCGCTGACGGTGATCGCCATCATCGTGGGGACGGGAGGGGGACTGGTTGTCGCCATCACGTTGCTTGGGTTGCCGTACGCGCAGTACGTCAGTTCGGCCAAGGAGGCCTTCAAATTGAATGATCTGATCGGGAGCTTGACCAAGGCGCTCATCTTCGGTTTCATCATCGCCGTCGTCGGCTGCCGCAGCGGGCTGAAGACGACCGGGGGCACTGTGGGCGTCGGACGTTCGACGACACAATCGGTCGTCGTGGCCTCGATCCTGATCCTGGTTGCCGATTTCTTCATCACGCGGGCCTTACAGATCTTCTTGCCGCCGGGTCAGTGAGCGTGAGGGGGGGCTGGAGGTCTCACGCGAGGGTTCCTTATGGCGAAGACGCTCGCGTCGGACCTCAAACGAGGAGGCGCGCTATGGCCACACGGAAGAAAGTGACGCTCGCCGATCTGAAGGTTGGGATCCTCGTGCTCGCTTCGCTGGCGTTTTTGATCTTCATGATCTTGACGGCCAGCGGAGGGATCGCGCTCTTCGAGGAGGAGTTCATCGTCAAGGCGCGCGTTGCCGAGGTAGATGGGCTCATCCCCGGGAACGAGGTGCGGCTGGCCGGATATCGCATCGGGAACGTGAAGGAGGTGCGGTTCGCCCCGGAGTTGCCCGACCGACCCGAGGATCCGAACACCATCGAGATCATCATGCGCGTGGATCCGACAGTCGCCCGCGAGCGCATCCGTTCGGACTCGGTGGTGACCTTGGGATCGATCGGTTTATTGGGCGATAAGGTCGTGGAGATCACGCCGGGGACGAAACACGGCGCTCCAATTCAGAGCGGCGCGTATTTGCGGAGCACGCCGGGGACAAACATTCGGAAGATCATCTCCGGCGTGGATCCGCTCATCGCCGATTTGGCCGATACAGCCGAGCAGATCAAGCGCTTGGTCGCGGGGATCAACGAAGGGCAGGGGACGCTCGGCAAGCTCATTCGCGACCCGAAGCTCTATCAGGATATTGACCGCACGGTCCTCGAGGCGCAAGAATTGGTTCGCCGCATCCGAGAGGGCGAAGGGACGATCGGTAAGCTCATCACCGATCCCACTCTCTATACGGACTTGAAGCGGACGTTGACCCGATTGGAACAGCTCACGCGCGATCTGCGCGAGGGGCAGGGGACGATCGCTCGGCTCATTCGCGAGCCGGAGTTGTATGAGAAGCTGAACCACACGATGACGCGCTTGGATGAGATCACCGCGCGCGTGGACGTCATCGCGGCGCGCATCGAGCGCGGTGAGGGAACGATCGGACGGTTGATCAACGATCCGACGCTGCACGAGGAGACCAAGGCGACGATCACGAATATCAAGAACATCACTGAGCGGATGGACAACGGCGAGGGGACGTTCGGTGCCTTGCTGCACGATCGTCAGCTCTACAACAACCTGAACGCGCTCTCATCCGAGTTGGTCCGATTGATCTACGACTTCCGGCAGAATCCGGGGCGATTCTTGCGCATCAAGGTCTCCCTCTTCTGAAGGGGGCACCGTGCGTGCCGAGAGCGCAGATCTCTCGCGAAGGAGGGCGTATGAGGCGAAAATGGATCGGCGGTCTCATCGCTGTCGTGGTGATCGTCGTTGTGGGCGTGATCACCTACCACCGACGATCTGGGGAAGCAGAGTTCGAGCCGGAGATCTTGCCTTTGCCGGAGGGCCTTCGGGGCTATGAAGCCATGAAGATCCCGCCGGACAATCCGATGACGCCGGAGAAGGTGGCGCTCGGTCGCCAGCTCTTCTTCGACAAGCGATTGAGCGCCGACGAGTCACGCTCCTGCTATTCCTGCCATCTCAATGAGAAGGGATTGAGCGATGGATTGCCCACCTCCGTGGGCGCGCTCGGCAAGCGCTTGCCGCGTAATAGTCCGACGCTCTGGAACATCGGTTACCATCACGAGTTCTATTGGGATGGGCGGGCGCCGACGCTGGAGAAGCAGATCTTAGCGGCGTGGACCGGAGGGAACATGAGCGGCAAGCCCGAAGAGGTGGCGGCCAAGCTGAATCAGATCGAGGGGTATCGGCGGCAGTTCCGCAAAGTCTTCGGCACTGATGCCATGCCGGACGCCATCGTCAAGGCTTTGGCCGCGTATACGCGCACGATCATCGGCGGGAAGACGGCCTGGGATCGCTGGCGCGCGGGCGATGAGAACGCCATCAGCGAGGAGGCGAAGCGCGGTTGGGAGATCTTTCAGCGGATCGGATGCACGAATTGTCACGATGGCTTGCTCTTCACCGATCTGCAATATCATAACGTGGGGATCGGCATGGATAAGCCGAACCCCGACCTCGGGCGGTACACCGTCACCAAGCAGGAGAGAGATCGGGGTGCCTTCAAGACGCCCACGCTGCGGGATGTGGCTCGATCCGCCCCGTACTTTCACGATGGAAGCGTGGCGACGCTCGAAGAGGCCGTGGACATCATGCTGGCCGGGGGGAAGCCAAATCCGTGGCTCGACCGCGCGAATTTGAAACCGGCGCGGATTACCCCCGAGGAGCGGCGAGCGCTCCTGGCCTTCTTGCGCTCGTTGACCGAAGAGGGAGAGTTGAAAGAGCCACGGCTCCCGCAGCGGTGAGTCCCGACGCAGCTCGGCGCCTTGGTCTCAAGAGATCACGCCGAAGCGCTGGCCGACTTTGCGGAACGCGTCAAGCGCGCGGTCCAAATGCTCGCGCGTGTGTGCGGCCGAGATCTGCGCCCGCAAGCGCGCTTCTCCTTTCGGCACGACCGGATACCAGAGCCCCTTGATATAGACGCCCTCCTTGAGCAATTCCATGCTCATGTCCATGGCGAGCGCCGCCTCGCCGAGCATGATCGGGACGATGGGGTGCGTGCCCTCCAGGATCGTGTAGCCGAGGTTCTTGATCTCCCGGCGGAAATAGGCCGTGTTCTCGTGCAACCGCTCAACGAGCGATGTATCAGTCATCAAGAGGTTCAGCGCTTCGATCGAGCCCATCACGACGGCCGGAGGCATCGTGTTGGAGAACGTGTAGGGCCGCGACTTCTGCCGCAGCAGCTCGATCAACTCGCGTTTGCCGGCGATGAATCCGCCACAGGCGCCGCCGAGCGCTTTACCGAACGTCCCAGTGATGATGTCCACCTGCCCGAAGACACCCAGCGCTTCCGCCGTCCCACGCCCGCGCGGACCGAGCACGCCCGTCGCGTGAGAATCATCCACGAAAAGGAGCGCGTTGTACCGCCGGGCGAGCGCGATCAATTCGGGCAGCGGCGCCAGATCGCCCTCCATCGAGAAGACGCCATCGGTGGCGATGATCTTGATCCGATACCCCTCCTTCTCATCGGCCTCCAGCATCTCCCGCAACTGCGCGACATCTCGATGGGCGTAGACCTTCGCCTCGGTCGTGCGCGCGATGATGCGGCAGAGACGTATGCCGTCAATGATGCTCGCGTGATTGAGCTGATCGCTGTAGATGACGTCCCGATAGTTCGCGAGGCCGAAATCGTTCGCCAGCAATCCGGCGAAGAACGCCTCGTTCGCCGCGAAGCAGGAGGAGTGCAACACGGCGTCCTCGCAGCCGACGAATTCGGCGATCTTCTGCTCCAGCTCCAGATGGATCTTCTGCGTGCCGCAGATGAAGCGGACTGAGGCTAAGCCGTATCCGTATTCGCGCAGACCGCGCAGGGCCGCCTCCTTGACCTTCGGATGATTGGAGAGGCCGAGATAATTGTTCGAGGCGAGCATCACGACCTCGCGCCCGTCCACGCGCACGACGCCATCTTGCTCACTCTCGATCGGGACCTCGAATTTGTACGTCTTGCTCGCTTTGATCTGTTCAAGCTCGCGGGCGATGAGCGCGTAGAGTTCACGGATGGTGGCCATAGCTCCCTCCCTCTTCTCTCCCGACGGCCTTTCATCCGGAGAAATCGCTCGGATTCGGTGTGAAGATGAGTTTCATCGCGTGACCGGCGAGCAACGTCTGAAACGCTTCCTCGTATTCGCTCAAGCGGTACACGCGCGGAGCGACAAGCCAACTCAGCTTCTCCTTGAGGCCCAACCGATCGCTCCGCAGCAGCTTCAACATCGTCTCCCAGGTATCGAACAAACGCCGGCCGAAGACTCCCTTGATCGTGACGCCCTTCCACACGACGAAGTTGGCGAAGTCGAAGAGGACGGGCTCCTTCGGAATCCCCAGCAGGACGACCGTCCCGCCGTTGCGCACCAGCTCGAAGGCGTCGCGATAAGCGGATGGAGAGCCGGACATTTCCAGAACGACGTCCACGCCTTGGGCTCCTTTCTCTAGGCGGCGCACCTCGCGATACAATTCCGCAACCGAATGGGCAACGTCGAAGCAGAAATCGGCGCCGAAGGCTCGGGCTAGTTCGAAGCGGTGCTCGACGTCTACCTTCTCCGTGGCGTAGATGCGCGTGGCGCCGTAGATGCGGGCCAACAACGTCGCCATCAACCCGAGCGGTCCGAGCCCCAGAATCGCAACGCTCTTCCCCCCCACCTCGGCCATCTGGATCGTGTGCACGGCATTCCCCAGAGCATCCAAGAACGCGCCCAACCGCGGAGGGATCGCTGAGAGGTCGCCGCGCTTGCCGAGCAGGATCACATTCCGACGCGGAACGACGACGTATTGCGCGTAACAGCCGTCCAGATGCACCCCCTTCACCCGCACGTTCACGCAGATGTGCTCGTTCCCCGTTCGGCAAAGCACGCAGTGTCCGCAGGGAATATGCATCTCCGCCGTCACATAGTCGCCGCGCTCCACGACGAGTTCCGAGCTCAGGCTAAGGGCGTGTCGCGCTTCCGCATCCTCTCCAACGTCTTCGACAATGCCGCAGAATTCGTGGCCGATGATGATGGGCCGATAGGCCTCCGGCCGATCGAGATACCGCTGCATCTCCTCGATGATGGCCGGGTTTTGCGTGCTCAGATAAATGCTCTTATCGGTGCCACAGACGGAGGCGGCCAGAACTTTGATCTTCACCTCTCCGTGTCCAACCTCCGGTTCCGGCACCTCTGTCCAGGTCAGGCCGTCGGCGTGGAGATCATCTTTCCTCAAGCATTCCATGCGTCCTCATCGCTCCTTACGCTTCTCCCTCTGCAGAATTATACGGGGGAGCGCGCGAAAAGCCAATGGATCGGGATGCTCGCCGCAGATTTTCAGGGTATACTTGTGGGCTTGTCTCAACCCATGAGGAGGACATGGCCGCGTGAGCCGCGAGGGGTCGCGAAAGACGGGGATGGGAGAGGATGCGCTTCGGCAGAGGGAAGAGCTGACGCCCACTTCGCGCGTTGAGAGGCCGAGCATCGAACGGTGGCGCTCACTTGGCTGGCGCGGATGGTGGCGCGCTCTGGAGATCCTCACGATCGCTCTCTTCTTCGCCGCCTATCTTTATCTGGATGCGCTCGCGGCGCGCGACCCGCGTAAGGTGCGTGGCCGCATTCGGCGCGCGCTGCGATGGCTTGCTCGCCACCTCTTCGCTCAAGGGGTCCTTCAGCGCGAGGAGCGCTTGCGCGCGCAGGCCGTGTGGCTGCGGAAGCGATTGGTGAAACTCGGCCCCACGTTCATCAAGATCGGCCAAGCCTTAGCCACGCGCGCCGACCTCTTGCCGCTGCCCTACATTCAAGAGCTGACGCGGCTGCAAGACGAAGTCCCCCCGTTCCCACAGGCGGAGGCCGCCCGCATTCTGGGGGAGGAACTCGGCGCTCCCGCCGAACGGCTCTTCGCCTTCATCAATTGGGAACCGATTGCTTCCGCCAGCCTCGGTCAGGTCTACTACGGACGGTTACCTTCGGGCCAGGAGGTCGCCATCAAGGTCCAACGCCCTCGCTTGCGCGAGGCGATCCAGGTGGACTTGGTGATCCTCCGGCGCATCGCGCGCTTCCTCAAGCGGTACCCCGATCTCTTCCGCGGCGTGGATTGGACGGGTGTGCTCGACGAGTTCGCTGCCACCATCTTCGAGGAGATGAATTATCGACAGGAGGCGCTTCATGCTGAGCGGTTCCGCGAGAATTTCCGGCGGTGGAAGGACGTCTACGTCCCAAAGATCTACTGGGCCTACACGACCGAGCGCGTCCTCACGATGGAGTATATTCACGGGGTGAAGGTGACCGATGTGGAAGAATTGCGGCGGCGCGGGTTCTCTCCCGCTCATATCCATCGGCTCTTGGCTCGCACCTACCTCAAGCAACTGCTCGAGGATGGATTCTTCCATGCCGATCCGCATCCTGGGAATTTGCGCGTCATGCCCGATGGCCGTTTGGCCTTCTTCGACTTCGGCATGACGGGACGCATTGAGGCGTGGCTGCAGGGATTGATGATCGAGGCCTTCGTCCACATCGTGAATCGCGATGTCGCGGGCTTGGTGGACGATCTCATCAAACTGGGCTTCCTCGATCCGAAGGTGGACCCACGCCTCATTCGCCCTCTGGTCGAGGACTTATTCCGTGAGTATCTCGGGTTGAAGCTGAGCGAGATCAAGTTCAAGGAGCTGACTTACGACTTGGCCGAGGTGGTCTACGAATACCCCTTCCGAATCCCCACGCACTTCACCTACATGATCCGCGCGCTCATGGAGCTGGAGGGGATCGGAATCGCCATTGATCCGGAGTTCAACTTCATTGACGTGGCCCGCCCCTTCGCGCGCGAGTACCTCTTCAAACGGGAAGCGCGTCAGCTTCGCGCAGAGTTGCTCCATCGTCTGTTTCGGGGAGAGAATGGGGCGCTACAATGGGATAAACTCTGGCGCTTGGCCAGACTCGCCCTACGCGTTTATCTCGATAAGCTGAAGAAGTGATTCCCCGCCTCGAGGCCGATCAGGGGCGGGGTTCACCGAAGCGACCCGGCCGTCTCTTCTTCGGTTCTTCTTTTGGAGGTTCGACAGGCTCCTGCAGCGGTTTGAGGATGAGATCGGGGATTTTCTCCCTGAGGGCTGATTCGCCGTGTTTATCCGGCGGACTGGAGGGTTCGGCCACCGACGAGGGGAGAGGCGATGGGGCGACTGCCGGAAGCTCGCGGATCCCCAATGCTTCTCGCACCTCTCGCTCAGTCTGCTCCCGCGCCACGCGGATCCATTCGGGCATCTCGGTGATCAGCTTGAACGTCGTGGGCGTCTTGTCCTTGAGGTACTCGCGCATGAAGTCGATCCAGATGGGAAGTGCGGCGACCGAACCCGTCTCTCTCGGACCGAGGTTGCGCTTCCGATCGCTGAAGCCGAGCCACACGCCTGTGCAGACCGTGGGCGTGAAGCCAATAAACCACGCATCGGTGAAGTCATTCACGGTCCCGGTCTTCCCCGCGATGGACCACTCCCGAAATTCCGCGTAGGTGCGGATGCGAGCCGCTGTGCCGCCATTGACGACTCCTTGGAGCAAGCGCACCATCGTCGAAGCCACATAGGGATCGAGCACCTGTTCGATCGGCGGCGTTGCCCATCGCTCTAATTCGCGTCCGTCGCGATCCACGACACGACGGATCAGATGGGGGACGACGCGTCGGCCCTGATTGGCGAAGATCGCATACGCGGCCGTCATGGCGAGCAATGGTTCCTCGGTCGCGCCGAGGGCCGAGGGCAGGAAAGGTGCCATCGGATTCGGGAGGCCCAAGCGTTCGACCATGCGGACGGCTCGCGCAATGCCAATGCGCTGGAGCACGCGCACGGCCGGAACGTTGCGCGATTCCGCTACCGCCTGCGCAATAGTGATCGAACCCTTGAACGTGTTATCGTAGTTGGAGGGCGCCCAATCCCCGATTCGCAGCGGCACGTCCAAGATGTGATCTTCCGGCGTCAGTCCAGCCTCCACAGCCGCCGCATAGATGAATGGCTTGAACGCGGAGCCCGTCTGCCGCCAGCCTTGCGTCGCATGATTGAGGCGCACGCGGTTGAAGTCGTATCCGCCAACCATCGCCTTGATCTCTCCGGAGGGGATCTCGAGCGCGACCAGCGCACCCTGGACCTCCGGCATCTGCAGGAGCGTGACCTTCATCGTCTTCGTCTGTTCGTCCAGGCTTTGGACTTGGACGATGGTGAGATCGCCTGAGCGCACAAGTTGCGACAGCGGGCGCCCCCAAGGCGCCTCGCGCGACGTCACGCGCGCTGTATACGGGCCTACGCGCACCAGTGCTTCGCCGGACGTGACGGAGAGGATCAACCCCGGGTAGTATTCGCCGACCTCGAATCCCCCCTCCCAATCCGGATGACGATACGAAGCCCAATCTTTCCCTTGATCGAGGATGTTCTCCATCGGACCGCGCCAGCCATGGCGCCGATCGTACGCGTGCAACCCATTGCGCACGGCCCGCACGGCCGCGCGTTGCGCGCGCGCATCCAGCGTCGTGTAGACCTGTAAGCCACCGGCATGCGTGCGCCGCGTCCCGTATTTGTCCTCCAAGTATCGCCGCACCTCTTCGACGAAATAGGCGTACGGCGAGCGCGTGTTGGAGAAGCGTCCCACCTCGGCCAATCGAATCGGGCGAGCCATCGCCGCACGCGCCGCTTCGCGGGAGATATACCCTTCCTCGGCCATCTTCTCCAGGACGAGATTCCGACGAGCGAGCGCAGCCTGTGGGCGCGCCACCGGCGAGTAGAGTTGCGGCGCTTTGGGGAGCGCGGCCAAAAGCGCAGCTTCTTCAAGCGTCAGCTCCCGAGCCGATTTCCCGAAATAGTACTGAGCCGCTGCCTCAACCCCATACGCATTGCCACCGAGATAGATCTGATTGCAATACAGCTCAAGGATCTGCTCCTTCGTGTAATACCGTTCGATGAGGAGCGCCAGCAGCGCTTCCTTCAGTTTCCGCGAGTACGTTCGCTCCGGATTCAGGAAAAGCATCTTGGCCAGTTGTTGCGTGATCGTCGAACCGCCTTGTACGGTCTCGCCGGCGCGGAGGTTCGCCACGAAGGCGCCAAGGATGCGGATCGGATCAATCCCCGAGTGCTCGTAGAAGCGCGCGTCCTCGATGGCGATGAAAGCGTTGCGGACATGCGGGGGGATATCGAAGTAGGAGAGCGGCAGGCGTCGTTCCAGATAGAACTCGCCGATGACGGTTCGGCCATCATCAGCATAGACGCGCGAGAGGACGCTCGCTTGATACTCGCTGAGCTGGGCCACCATAAGGGCGTATTCGGAGTGATCGAGCGCATAGGCGAGGAGGGCACCGGAGAGGCCTCCGCTCAGCGCCGCCAGCAGCAGCAGCGCGATGCTCGGATGGCGGCGCCAGAAGGTCCGCACGCGCGATGTCTGCTGACCGTTCTGGACGTTCATGTTCGTTCCCCCCTTCGATCCGGCACGAAGGCCTCTTCGTGCCTGGCTTCCCCAACCAACGTCTCCAGCGCATGCCGAAGAACGCCGCGGATCACGGCGAATCCTTCGCGCGCGCCGCGAACGCTCCCCGGTAAGTTGATGATGAGCGTGCCCGCGCGGATGCCTGCCACCCCTCGTGAGAGCATCGCGAACGGGGTGCTTTCGAAGACCCCTTTCAGGCGGATGGCCTCTGGAATCCCAGGGACTTCGCGTTCGATGACCTCGCGCGTCGCTTCTGGCGTCTGGTCGCGCGGCGAGAGTCCCGTCCCTCCCGTCGTGAGGATCAGGTTCACGTCAGCGCGCTCGGCATAGTCTACGAGTCGTCGGGCGATCACCGGCCGATCATCAGGAAGGATCTCAGTGGCGACGATCTCCGCGCCCAAATGCTGCAACTCCTCGACCAAGGCCGGACCGGACAAATCCTCGCGCCCTCCACGCGCAGCGCTATCGCTGATGGTGAGAACGACGGCTCGAATCTTCACACGCCCTCCTCACGCTTCGGAAGCGCGCTCACCACCCCCTCGGCGACATCATGACGCGATGAGGTCGCCGGAGGGACGACCGATGATTCCCCCGCTGCTTGCCGGGCGATGTCCGATGGCGACTCCGCCCACCCAAGACCAAATCGGTATTGGAAGTCGGGAGCCCGCTTCCTCAGCTCCACCCAAATCTCGAAGGTCTCGGGCGAGGACGCCCAGAGCGCGAACCATTCGGCGATCTCTTCTTTGATGGCACGCGCGCGTTCTTCCTTTGCGCGGCGTGCGGCCGCGCGCGCCCGTCGCTGCCCCAGCTGCGCCAGCGCGCGCACATAGGCGATCCCTTTTCCGTCCCCGCTCTCCTTGAAACGGTGATAGAGGCGGCCCAGCTCTCGCAGTGACTGCTCCGCATGCTCCAACGTGTCGAACTTCAAGATCCCCTCGAACTGTCGCGCATACTCGTCCTCAAAGGTTGGGGGGATGAAAGGCCCGCTCAGCCGAAGACGACATCCGGCCTCGCGCAGGACGTCCAGGATGTATCCGTCCGAGGGACGATCCGCCTCCCCCAGCTCTTGACGCAGCCGCGCCGTCAGACGAGCGAACTCCGCCTCGCCGATCTCTTCCAAGGCCATCTCCCGGCAAAGGCGTAGGATCGCGTCCTTCTTCCTCCCCCGACTCATGGTGATAGCCATGTGGCATTTTAGCGGAAAACGACCTAAAATGGCACGTCATGCGGACGTCGCGGCGCATCGTGCTCTATGGAGGTCGCCTCGTGCTCCCGGATCGCCTTCTGGAGCCGGGATGGGTGCTGATTCAAGGGGAGAGGATCGGGGAAGTCTCCGTAGCCGAGAAGCTGCCTCCGGCCGATGCGCAGCTTGATGTGAGCGGATACTACGTGGCGCCGGGGATGCTGGATCTCCACATTCATGGCTCTGCCGGCGTGGACCTGCTCACGGCGACGAGCGACGATCTCCGTCGGTGGGCGCGCTTTCTGCTTCGGCACGGCGTGACGCGTTTTCTTCCGACGACCGTCCCCACTGATCCGGCGCAGTACGCGCGCGTGCGCACGACCTTGGCCGAATACATGCCGGAGCAAGAGCGCGATCCTCACGCCGCGTCCATCCTCGGCGTGCACTTCGAGGGACCTTTCGTCAGCCCGCGCCGCCCCGGCGCCCTCAATCCGCGCTACTTCCGCACGTTTCGTTCCCTGCGGGATGTGGAGGATCTGCTCGCCTGGGACATCCCGGCGCGCCCCTTCGTTCGGATGATGACGCTCGCGCCCGAGATCGAGGGGGGACTCGCGCTCCTTGAGGAGCTGCGGCGGCGCGGATTTCGGCTCGCGATCGGACACAGCGAAGCTTCGTTCGAGATATGTGAGGCGGCCGCCGAGCGGGGCGTTGCGCACATCACGCACTTTCCGAATGCGCTCGCGCCGCTGCATCATCGTCAGCTCGGCGTCATGGGGTGGGCTTTGCTCGAGGAGAGGGTCACGCTCGATCTGATCGCCGATGGTCATCATCTCGATCGACGAATGGTCGCTCTCGTGAAGAAGGTTGTGGGGACGGATCGCCTCGCCCTCATCAGCGACGCCATCGCGGCCACCGGTCTGGGTGATGGTCGGTATGAGATTTGGGGAGAAACGATCCGCGTCGTGGACGGACGAACGGAGAACGCGGCCGGCACCCTCGCCGGATCGGTCATCACGCTACGGGATGCCGTGCATCATCTTGTGCAATGGGGCGTCCCCCTCCCGGAAGCGATGCGCATGGCGACGCTTGTGCCGGCGCGCGTGCTCGGTCTGGCGGAGACGTTCGGCGCCCTCGAACCTGGAAAGAGAGCTGATGTGCTCGTGCTCGACGAGCAACTCTGGCCACGCCTCGTCCTGCGGGATGGGGAGATCGTCCGTCTCTTGGAGGAGCCGCCTTCGCCAGTAAGGGCTCCGTGATCCGCCGGAATGCGGCCTATTTCTCCGCCACGAGGAGGTGATTGATCGGATCCCCCACATCGGGCCAGAGGCGTTCGCACGCGCGAAAGAGCAGGTTCACGACCGGCGTCAGATGATGCAACACGCGGCGCGCGCTGATCGTGTTGGCGAGGGCTTGACCGGCGAGCGCCCATGCCCCCCCTTGCGCCTTCACTTGGAGGACGCGCAATCCATTCTGCTGTGCCAGATGAGCGAGGCCGAAACGTGTGAAGCGATAGTAATCATGCGGTTCCTCGTGCACGCGCCAATATTGCGGAGCTGTGAGGATCACGCGCCCTCCGCGTTTGAGCACGCGCCGAACTTCGCCCATTGCGCCCAGTGGATCCGGCAGATGCTCGAGCACTTGGATCATGAGCACGGTATCGAACGTCTCCGCGGGGAAGGGAAGCCACAGGGCATCGCCCATCACATCGGGTTGGCTCTCTCGCCAATCGCGATCTAAGCCCACGTATTCCCGAATGAACGGGATGAAAAGCTCGCGATATGGCTGATTCCCGCAGCCGATGTCCAGGAGGCGTCCGCGCGCCCAAGCGCGGCATTCGCGGAGATCGCTCAAAAGCGCGCGCATGCTCAGATAATCGGCATCGCGCCAACAGGTCACCACACCCATCCGGCGCCTTCGCGCGATTCGCTCACCGCAGACGTTCGCTCCCGACATACGACGTCCCACGCATCGCGCGGAGGATCAGGTGGACGCTCGCGCGCATCTCGGCAAGCAGCGCCTTTCGTTCAAGGAGCAGAAGGCATGTCAGGTACATGAACAGTCCGAGGCCGGCGAGCGCCAAAAGCGAGACGAGATCACGCACCATGCGCTCGGCGAGCGCTCGCAACAGAGCGAGCGTCATCGCGCCGGCTAAGACCGGGCGAACAAGAGCATAGCCCCAGTTCACCGAAGCGATGGCCGCGAGCGTGCGGATGAGCCAGATCACCGGGAGCCAGACGCTCACGCCATACGCCATGGCCACACCCGTGAATCCATAGCGCGCCGTCAACAACAGCGCCGCCGCCCAGTCGCTCGCCGTCCATGCCACGAGAATCTTCAACGAATCGCGCGGGCGTCCCCATGCATTGAGCGCCGCCACAAGCGGCGTCGTGAGCGTGCCGCCGAGCATCCGCACGGCGAAACCGTAGAAGGCGGGGATGGCCGGAGCCCACTTCTCCGTATAAAGGAACGTCACGATCCACGGGATCAACCCCGCCGCCACCGCCAGTAGCGGCGTCGTCAGCAACGTCAACGCGCGGAGCATCTTCTCGAGCATCTGGCCGAACGTCGCCCGATCCTCTTGCACGCGGGAGAGCGAGGGGAAGCTCACGCGACCGAGCGATTCCGTGAACGCTTGACTGACGTGATAGGCCACCCCGTGCGCCCAATTCAGGAAGCCGACGGCGCGCGGGCCAAAGAGCGGTCCGGCCAAAAGCGGCGCGATGTGGTCACGCAAAAGCGAGGTCCACGTCCCGAGCTGAAAAGGGGCGCCGAACCGGATCGAAGCGTGCAGCGCGGAGCGATCCAGCGCGAACCCAAGTGGCCATCGGGCCGAAATGAGCAGAAAGGCCGCGCGCGCGCTCTCGCCGGCCAAAGCGGCCCCCACGAAGCTCCAGACACCGAATCCGTTGTAGGACAACGCGATAGCCATCAGGTGAAAGATGCAAATGGCCGCGACCTCGATTTGAGCCAAGCGCGGATAAGCGAGCGCTCGCTCCAGAAGCGCCGTGGAGATCGAGCCGAGGACGCCGATGGGAAGAACCAGCGCGAACCAGGGGATGATATGGCGCGCAGATTCGCTCAAACGGAAGGCAGTGGCCAACGGCGCGCTCGCTCCAAAGAGCAGAAGAGCCAGACCGAGAGCCAACAGGAATCGAACCGTGAAGGCTGTTCGCAGTTCACCGGGCGTCGGAGGATCGCGTTTTTGAATCAACGCCGCCGTCAGTCCGAAGTCGGTGAAGAGCGTGGCCGTCGAGATGAACAAGGTCGCGATCGCATAGGCGCCGAAATCCGCCGGCGCGAGCTGTCGCGCCAAGAGAATATTCGCCAACAGTCGAAGCGGCACCGAAGCCGCGTGTCGAAGGAGCATGGCTCCGGCTCCCCGGACCGTGCGTTCGGCGATCGCGGCGAGCTTCGTCGTCCTGGCCCCGTCTTGGGCTTCCATGTGCGAGGTCTTATCCTAGCACACCGGTTGCAAGGGGCGAAGAAGTGGCTTATGATTCCTCCCTCATCTTCGGCATGGGGCGTGTCTTATGGGATGGCTCGCCAAGGTCGCGCGAACGGATGAGCCGGCTTCGGGCAGAGCGCAGCTCAGCGAGATCGAAGGACGACGCCTCGTCCTCTTCAACCTGAGCGGCGCAGGCTACGCCATTGACGACGTGCGTCCGCATCGGGATGGATCGCTTTTGGGCGAGGACCTCGAAGGGGATGTCGCCACCTATCCCTGGTACGGTGCGCGCTTCCGCATCCTGATGGGCGAGGTCCGCTCCCCTTCGGCGAGGCATCGTGTGCTATCCCGTGCGCGTGCACGGTGAGGATATGGAGCGCAAACTGTGAGCCGCACAGTGAACGAGACGATGTCGCCGGAGCGCGAGACCTTCACCGGGCAGCTGTGGTGCGAGATCACCTCGGTCTTTCAGGCGATTCTGGCGCACCCCTTCCTCGTGGGCTTGACCGGGGGCACGCTCGAGCGCGCGCGGTTCGAGTTCTACATCGTTCAGGATGCGCTCTATCTGAGAGAGTTCGCGCGAGCGCTCTCGATCGCTGCGGCCAAGGCGCCGCATGAGGAGTGGATCATCTTGTTCAATGAGCACGCGGCCGGAGCCTTGCGCGTCGAACGCGCGTTGCACGAGAGCTTCTTCCGTGACCTCGGTCTCTCTGAAGAGGTCGTGCGGGCGACGCCGCTTGCCCCGACCACTCTCGCTTACACGAGCTATCTCTTGGCCGTCGCCTACGGGCGACCGTTTCACGAAGTCGTGGCGGCCCTGCTCCCGTGTTACTGGATCTACGGGGAGGTCGGGAAGGCGCTCGAAGCGCGCGGCTCGCCCGATCCCCTCTACGCGCGATGGATTCGCACCTACGCGAGCGAGGAATTCGCTGGGATCGTGCGCGCCATCCTGGAACTGACCGATCGCTTGGTGCTCGCGCTCTCGACGGAGGAGCAGGAGGCGATGCGCCGCCATTTTCTGACGACGAGCCGCTTCGAGTGGATGTTCTGGGACATGGCCTATCGGCTCGAAGCTTGGCCGGTATGAGTGGAGGGGGGATGAAGACGCTCGTCGCCGCCGTGCTCGGGGCCTGGCTCTTTGGGAGTCTCGCGATCGCCATCGTCGCCACGCAGAATTTCCGCGCGGTGGATCGAGTCTTGCGCAGCGCCTCGGAGCGACCGGAACTCGCTGAGCGATTGAAGCGTGTGGGAGCGGCCGACGCGCGATTGCTCTTGCGCTATCTCGCTTCGGAGATGAATCGCTTCTATTTCCGCGCATGGGGATGGGGTCAACTGCTTCTGGCGCTCGTCGCCCTTGCGGGACTCTGGGGAGGGGGAATTCGCGATCGTGTCGTGCAGGGATCGGTCCTGCTCATGGTCGCCCTTGTCCTCATCGCCGTCCTTCACCTCACGCCTGAGGTCGTGGCGATCGGACGTCGGCTCGACTTCGCGCCGCGTGATCCGCCCCCACCGGACTTCGCGCGCTTCTGGCGGCTGCATATGGCGTATACGCTGCTGGATTTCGCGAAGCTGGGGGTGGGTGTGGTCGCCCTCCTTCGTCTCGCGCGATCACCTTCGTGAGCTCGAGGGGCAGCGCTCAGCCTTCCGTCAAGAGCTTGCGAAGGAGGTCGTTGACAAGTTGCGGGTTCGCCCGACCCTGCGTCTCCCGCATCACCTGGCCGACGAAGTAACCGAAGAGCTTCTCTTTCCCCGCCCGATATTGCTCGACGTAGGCGGCGTTGGCCTCGAGCACGCGTCGGATGACGGCCTCCAGGTGCGTCGCGTCGGTGATCTGCACAAGTCCTCTCTCGCGCACAATGGTTTCGGCTGGCTGACCGGTGCGGAACATCTCATCGAGGACGGTCTTGGCAATCTTGCCGCTGATCGTCCCTTCGGCGATCAGACGGATCAGCCCGGCGAGCTTCGACGGCGTGACCGGGGACGCGAAGGGTTCGATTCCGGCCGCTTTCGCCAGCCCCATCAGTTCGCTCAGGATCCAATTGGCCGATGCGCGCGGATCGCTCGTCTCGCGCACGACGGCTTCGTAGTAATCGGCCAGCGCGCGCGTGCTCGTCAGCGTCGCCGCGTCCTCGATCGAGAGGCCATACTGCTGCATGAAGCGCCATTTCCGATGATTCGGTAGCTCGGGCAGCTCGCGTCGGATCTCCTCGATCCACTCCTCGCTCACAACGAGCGGAGGCAGATCGGGCTCCGGGAAATAGCGATAGTCATGCGCTTCCTCCTTCGAGCGCATCACATAGGTGCGACCTTCGGCCTCGCTCCACAGGCGCGTCTCCTGCATGATCTCGCCGCCATTCTCGAGCACTTCGATCTGCCGGTTGATCTCGTATTCCAACGCGCGTTGCAGGAAGCGAAAGGAGTTCAAGTTCTTCAACTCGACCTTCGTGCCGAACGTCGTCGTCCCACGCCGACGCACCGAGACGTTGGCATCACAGCGTAAATTCCCCTCCTCCATGTTCCCCTCGCATACGTCCACATACTGGAGCGCCTGCCGCAGATACTGCATGTAGTCGTAGGCCTCCCAACTGGAGCGGAAATCGGGCTCGGAGACGATCTCGATCAAGGGGACGCCGCTGCGATTGAATTCGATGTAGGACGCGCGATCCGAATCGGGCATCCCATCGTGAATGGACTTGCCAGCGTCTTCTTCGAGGTGCAGCCGGCGAATGCGAAACCGCTTGCGCCGCCAAGCGATGGGGCGTCCATGCTCGTCCCGCTCAGCCGTGTCGATCTCCACCTCGCCGTGCTCGGAGAACGGCTGATCATATTGCGAGATCTGATATCCCTTCGGCAAGTCGGGGTAGAAGTAGTTCTTCCGCGAGAAGACCGACACGCGATTGATTTGACAGCCGAGCGCGAGCGCTGCCTTCGCCGCCATCCGCACGGCCTCGCGGTTCAGGACGGGAAGCGCGCCCGGAAGCCCCAAGCAGACGGGGCACGTATTCTGATTCGGCGCGTCCCCGAACTGCGTCGAGCACCAGCAGAAGATCTTCGAGCGCGTCTTCAGTTGCGCATGAACCTCTAACCCGATAACGGCCTCGTACTCTTCCCGTCTCGCCATACACTTTCCATTGTAGCACGAGATCGTTCGCCAAACGACCTTCACGGCCGACGCCCGTTCACGAGCCGGATCTCGCAGCTCCCCAGATGTCGCTGGATCTCCGCGAGCGCTTCGGGCGAGGGCGCGATCTTCACGAAGGGATTCGGCCGGATCCGCGCCAGGATCCCCCCCACGCATTCGACCTCGAAGAGGACGTCGGCTGACCCTCGATGGCGATCCAGGACACCATAGAGCAGATCCACCTTCGCCGGCGTCACCACTCCGGATTTCACGCGGATGATCACCAGTTTCGTCATACGCGTTCTCAGATCTTCGAGCGTCAGGATCTCCTCGGCGATCAACGTCGCCGCATTCTCCGCCAGTTCGAGCTTGCCGCGCACGATCACGAGGGCATCGTTGTGGAGGAGGTCGTTTGCCCGATTGAAGGTCTCTGGCCAGACGATGACCTTGAGCGAGCCATATTGGTCCTCCAGGGTGAAGATGGCGAAGCGATCGCCACGCTTGGTCGTCTTGAGGGCGAGCGCTGTGACGATGCCCGCGATCGTGATGGTCTGGCCAGCCAGGGCCCGCAGGCGCAAGAGGCTGGACGATGAGGGGACATCGTCGGCCTCGAGATCTAGGGGCTCCCTCTCCGAAGCCTCCGCCTTGAAGTCACCGGCGCCGAGGAGGCGTTCGGTCGTCGCGTCGGTATAGAGTGCGATCTCCTCCGCGTATCTCTCCAAGGGATGTCCGGTCACGTAAAAGCCCAGAGTCTCTTTCTCCCCGGCAAGGCGCTCCTCTAATGGCCATTCGGGGAGATCGGGAAGCGAGGGCTCCAAATCCGAAGCGGCCTCTTCGGCCGAGGCGGCAAAGAGCCCGAACTGCCCGATCTCGCGCTCGCGTCCCCGTCGAGCGCCATACTCCAACGCGCGATCAATGGCGGCGAAGAGTTGGCTGCGGCGCGCTCCAAGCGAATCGAACGCTCCAGCCTTGATCAAGCTCTCCAGGACGCGCTTGTTCAACACGCGCGGGTCCACGCGAGCGGCGAAATCGAAGAGCGAGCGAAAAGGTCCTCCGGCTTCACGGGCGGCGATGATCGCCTGTACGGTGGAGAGGCCGAGCCCCTTGATGGCCGCCAGCCCGAATCGGATCTTCCCCCCCAGAGGGGTAAAGCCCTCGCGACTCAGGTTCACATCAGGCGGCAAAATCTCAATGCCGCGCGCGCGCGCCCGGTTGATGTACTTCACGACCTTGTCCGTGTTGTTCAGCTCGTTGGAGAGGACGGCGGCGTAAAAGTACGTGGGGTAGTGCGCCTTGAGATACGCCGTTTGATACGCGAGATAGCTGTAGGCGACCGCATGCGATTTATTGAACGCGTAGTCGGCGAAGCCTTCCAATTGCTGCCACAGCCGCTCCAACTTCGCGCGGTCGTGGCCGCGCGCCATTGCCCGTTGCAGGAACGCTTCGCGATGGCGGTCCAACTCCTCCCGCTTCTTCTTCCCCATCGCGCGACGAATCAGGTCGGCCTCCCCAAGCGAATATCCGGCGAGCTTTTGAAAGAGCGCCATGACCTGCTCTTGATAGATCGGGATGCCGTAGGTGCTCTCGAGCACCTCCCGGGCTTCGGGGAAGTCGTAGGTGATGCGCCGTCGGCCCTGCCGCCGCTCGATGAAGTCCTCCACCAGGCCGCTGTCAAGCGGTCCCGGACGATAGAGGGCGTTCACTGCGACCAAGTCCTCGAAGCGTTCGGGTTTCAGTCGCCGACATAATTCGCGAATGCCCTCCCCCTCGAATTGGAAGACGGCATCCGTATCGCCCTCGGCGAAGAGTTCCAACGTCCTCTTGTCGTCGAGCGGGATCCGCGAGAGATCGAGCCGCTGCCCTTCCGCCGCTTCGATCATCTTCCGGCAGTCCTCAATGATCGTGAGCGTCGTCAGGGCGAGGAGGTCCATCTTCAGCATCCCCGTCTTCTCCAAGTCCGCGAGCGCGAATTGCGTGGTGATCTCCCCCTTGGGCGTCTTGTAGACGGGGATGAGCTCGTGCAAGGGGCGAGGCGAGATCACAATGCCCGCCGCGTGGATCGAAGCGTGGCGCGCGCACCCCTCCAACCGACGAGCCAGGTCAATCAGTTCGCGGACCTGCGGATTCTTCTCGATGAGCTGCCGCAGCTCAGGTGTCCGCGCGATGGCTTCCTCGATGCTCACGTTTCGTCCCCGAATCGGCGGAGGGATGAGCGCGGCGACCTTCTCCACATCGGTATATTTCATGTCGAGCGCGCGGCCGACATCCTTGATGACGGCCCGCGAGGCGAGCGTCCCGAAGGTGATGATCTGGCAGACGTTCTCCCGCCCGTAGAGCTGGCTCACGTAGGCGATCACCTCCGGTCGCCCGCGCACGCAAAAGTCCATGTCAATGTCGGGCATCGTGACGCGCGCCGGTGAGAGGAAGCGCTCAAACAGCAGATCGTACTGAATCGGATCCACATCGGTGATCCGCAAGCAATAGGCGACCAAACTCCCGGCCGCGCTCCCGCGCCCCGGGCCCACGGGAATCCCCCTCTGCCGCGCATACCGGACCAGGTCCCACACGATCAGGAAATAGCCGGCGAAGCCCATCTGCTTGATCGTCTCGACCTCATACTCCAGGCGCTGTTCATAGGTCGAGAGCGGATGCTTCAATTCGCCGCGCGCCGCCTTCTCACGCCACTGCACCATGCGCTCGGCAAATCCGTCGCGCACGACCTTCTCGAAATAGCTCTCGGTCGTGAAGCCCTCCGGGACCGGGAAGACGGGCAAATATCCCCCGCCCGGCGGCTTGGGCAACTCCAGCTGGCACATCGCCGCGATCCGCAGGGTGTTCCGAAGCGCCTCCGGGAACTCCGTGCCGAAGCGCTCCCACATCTCTTCGGCCGATTTAACATAGAGCTGATCCGATTGATAGTGGAGCCGGTTCGTGTCTTTGATCGTCTTCCCCGTCCCGATACAAAGAAGCACATCGTGCGCGCGCGCGTCCTCGCGCGTGAGATAGTGGCAGTCATTCGTGACCACGAGCGGGATGCCCGTCTTCTTCGCGATCTCGCTGAGCATGCGTATGGCGTCCCGCTGTCCCGGAATCCCGTGATCCTGAATCTCCAGGTAATAATGGCCCGTGCCGAAGATGTCTTGAAATTCGAGGGCCTGGCGCGCGGCTTCGTCCATTTTCCCCTGCAGGGCGAGCGCCGCCGGAACTCCCGACATGCAGGACGAGAGCGCGATGAGTCCCTCGTGATACGTGGCGAGCAGCTCTTTATCCAGGCGCGGCTTGTAGTGAAATCCTTCCAGATAGGCGAACGAACTGAGCTTGACGAGATTGCGATACCCCGTCTCGTTTTGCGCAAGTAGGATGATGTGATACACCTTCTCCTGACCCACCAGCCGCTCCCGTCGGTCGCCGAGCGTCAGATACGCCTCCATCCCGATGATCGGTGTGACCCCTACCGCTCTCATGGCGTGGTAGAACGAGATCGCGCCGAAGAGATTCCCGTGATCGGTCACCGCGACGGCGGGCATCCGCAGCTCCGCCATTCGACGCGCGAGAGCTCCGATCTGAATCGCCCCATCGAGCAAGCTGTAGTCCGTGTGCAAGTGCAAGTGCACGAATCCCTTCGCCATCGCCCTGCCCCCCAAGCCCATGGGCTTGACGGTTCCTACTATACCAAAATCTTGTGGTCGGTCGTCAAGGAGCGCTTGACGAACTTCTCCGCCCTTCAAACGCCGCGGCTTGTGGGCCCCTGGTGGATGCGCTAACATTGTCTACTTGACAGCAAGCAATCGAGCGATAGCCTCTCTATTCGGATGGCGAGGATTATGAAGTGCGTCATCGCGTTCATTCCGCCCCAACACGTGGAGCGAGTCTTGGAGGCCTTGGATCATCTCCCCGTGCGCGGGCTCTCGCTCAGCGAGGTTCGCGGATTCGGTCGCGGACGCGCTCAGCTCTTGCGCGAAAGCCCCTCGGGCGTCGTGCGCCAGTTCAGCGTGAAAGTCCGGTTGGAGATCGTCTGCCGCGACGCCGAGGCGGAGACGATTGCTCGGACGATCCAACGGGCTGCGCACACAGGGCGTCCTGGCGACGGGAAGATCTTCATCGCGCCCATTGAGCGGGCCATCAGCATCGTGACCGGAGAAGAGGACGACGCTGCCGTGTGAGCGCGCGGCTTCGCCGCCCTTCGATCTCTCGCTTCGAGCGAGAGCATTATTGGCCTTTGAATTGAGCTGGCCGCTTCTCCAGGAATGCGCGCGTCCCCTCGCGGAAATCTTCCGTCGCCGCGCACAGCCCGAACAGCGTGGCTTCCAGAAGAAGCGCCTCCTCAAGGGGCATCTCCAGTCCGGCCGTGACGGCCTCAAGACAAAACCGAACGGCCAGCGGAGCGTTGTTGAGGATCTGACGTGCGATCTTCTCGGCCGTCGGCATCAGCTCTTCGCGGCTCGTGACGCGATTGACTAAGCCGAGACGATAGGCCTCTTCCGCCGAGATCATCTCGCCTGTCAGAAGCAACTCTAACGCGCGCCCCCTCCCGATCAAGCGGGCCAAACGCTGCGTCCCGCCGTAGCCGGGAATGAGCCCGAGCCTCACCTCCGGTTGCCCCAGCTTCGCATTCTCCGAGGCGATGCGAATCGTGCAGGCCATCGCCAGTTCGCATCCCCCGCCGAGCGCGTAGCCATTGATGGCCGCGATCACCGGTTTTCCCAAGCGTTCGATGAACGAGAGCAACTGTTGCCCGAAGCGCGCCGTCTCTCTCCCGCGAATGGGCGTCTGCTCGGCCAATTCGGCGATGTCCGCCCCGGCCACGAAGGCTTTGTCTCCCGCTCCCGTCAGGATGACGACGCCCACTTCGTCATCGTGGGCAGTCTCGTGAAAGACGTCCCACAGCTCGCGCACCGTCGCCGCATTCAAGGCGTTCAGCTTCTCCGGCCGATTAATCGTGACATAGCCGATTTGCTCCCGCTTCTCGTACAGGAGATATTGGTACGGCATGAAGCCCTCCTTTCCACCCCATCGCGAGGCGCCGACGTCGGCCTCGGCCTTTCTCTGTGGAACGCCGAGGCTGAGACCCGCTCATCAGAACTTCATCGGCTTCGGATTCTTCGGATCCGTATAGTCGTAGAATCCCCGCCCCGTCTTCCGCCCATGCCATCCAGCCAGCACCATCTGCTTCAAAAGCGGCGGAGGCGCAAAACGCGGGTCCTTATACTCCTCGTACATGATGTTGGCGATGTAGTAGGTCGTATCCAAGCCGACGAAGTCCAGAAGCGTGAATGGCCCCATCGGATGATTGCAACCGAGTTTCATCGTCGCATCTATGTCCTCGATGGATCCGACACCCTCTTCGAGGGCGCGCACGGCATCAATGAGATACGGGACCAAGAGCCGATTGGCGATGAACCCCACGCGGTCCTTCGCACGCACGGGCGTCTTCCCCAGACTCTTGGCGAATTCCGTCGCGCGCGCGACGATCTCCTCATTGGTGAAGAGCGAGGGGATGACCTCCACAAGCTTCATCAGGGGGACGGGATTGAAGAAGTGCAAACCCAGGAATCGCCGTTGACGTTCGGGCGTCAAGACGGCCGCCATCTCGGTGATCGAGATCGAGGAGGTATTGCTCGCCAGGATCGCCTCCGGCTTGCAGATCCGGTCGAGTTGCGCGAACAGATCTTTCTTCGCCTGAACATTCTCGATGATCGCCTCGATGACGATGTCGCAGTCGGTATAATCCTCCACACGAAGGGTCCGCTTCAACCGAGCAAGCGTCTCCTGTCTCTGCTCGGCGGAGAGCGTCCCTTTTTCGACGAATTTCGAGAGCGAGTCCTCGATGCGGCCGAAGCCTTTTTGCAAGATCTCTTCCGAGACATCGGAGACGAGTGTCTCATACCCGGACATAGCCGCCACCTGGGCGATGCCCGAGCCCATGAGACCGCAACCGACGACGCCAACCTTTCGGATCGTCATGGCTCTATCCTCCTTGCATTCCAGGATTCTCCGGATGTGCGCGCATCGCCCCTCCCGTTAGTTGGGGACCAATCGGAGGGGATTCAGAACGGTGAGCGCCAACGGGTGTACCGTCCCAGCGATGGCGCGGGAGAAGACAGGGGGGGACAGGCGATGATCCGATACGCCGTCCCGCTGAGGAGACGAAGCCGGTATCGCCCCTGCGCATCGGCTTCCGTCCTGGCGGTGAAAGCCGCATTCGGCGTCCCACCGAGCGCGCCTGTGCTGGCGGAGATGAGTGCGCGAGCAACCGGCTGGCCCCGCTCATCGGTGATCTGTCCCAAGAGGACGACGAAAGGGGGAAGCGGAGGCATAGTGAAGTCTTGCGTCGCATCCGCCGTGATCGAGCGTTCGAGGAAGGGAAAAATGAGCACGGGATTCGTCGGGTCCTTGGGATCGAGATCCACGCTCGCGTTCAGCAAGTACGCCCCCGGTACGAGTAACAGACGATACGCACCCGTCGCGCTCCCTTCGGGAATCGAGGTCATGGCGCTCGTTACACGTGGGAGGTCGAGGAGCGGGAGCACTTCGGTACCTCTGCACAGCCACTGCTCATCCGTGGGGAGGTTAGCGAGGTCCGCTGTCGCCACCGCCCACACTATGGAGGGGACGGCCGGCTGCCCCGTCGCCCGCGTCACCCTTCCGGAAAGCTCTACCGCCTCCGGAAGCACGAAGTCTTGAGTGCCCGAGGCACTCACGCTGATTTCTCCTAGGCGAACCACTGTGTAATCTCCATCCTCCATATCGGGATTGGTGATCTGGGCCATAACCGTGTACGACCCAGGCAGGAGCCGTGCCCGATACGTCGGGTCAAACGGCACCATCGCCAAGACAGTCCCCTCAGCAGAGTAGAAAGAGAGGAAGCCTTTCGCCGGAAATCTCCCCGGACTCGTGATTCGGCCCGAGAGGGAGAGGGGCTCAGGAAGTTCGGGAGGAGTGATGTCCAGCGTGCGATCCGACGTGATCGCGACTGTTCGGGAAAGATCGGAGACGACAAAGAGCACTGCCTCTTCACCCTCTTCAGAATCGTCGAGGACCAAACGCTGGAGAGATAACCGATAGGTTCCAGCCGGCAGCACGAGGCGATAGGTCGCCGCCAGATCGATGGGGGAGAAGGTCACTCCTCCAGCGAAGACCCGATCGTCAGATCGCGCGAGCACCGCACTCCCGATGACCGAGATGGGATCGTCCACCAGGACCTTACCCGAGAGGACGAATCCGCTCGGCAGCGCGATGTCGAGCGTGGTGTCGCGCGTCGCCTCCACCCCCGTTCGCCGAGTTCCTAAAAGCGGCCGCTGATTCTGAGCCCAAGCCCAGCTGAAAGCGGTGAGCAGAAGGAGGCTCGCGACCGCACATTGACCTGCCTTCCACTTCGCGTACTTCTGCATAGATGCGCTCCTTTCCCGAAGCGCTTCAGGTGAGCGCTTCGATAATGAGGGCGATGCCCTGTCCTCCACCGATGCACGCGCTCGCGAGCCCATATCGTTTTCGGCGGCGGCGTAATTCCAGAAGCAGCGTCAGCACCAACCGCGTGCCCGTCGCTCCCAGGGGATGACCAAGAGCAATGGCCCCGCCGTTGACGTTCGTCCGCTCACGATCGAGTCCAAGCGCCTTCTCCACGGCTAAGTATTGCGCGGCGAACGCTTCGTTGATCTCGATGAGATCCATGTCCTCCAGCTTCAGCCCCGCTCTCTTCAAGGCCTGCTGCGAGGCCGGGACCGGACCGATGCCCATGATGGCCGGGTCGACGCCGACGATCCCCCAGGAGACGATGCGCCCAAGAGGCCTCACCTCGCGAGAGCGAATCGCTTCCTCATCTCCGAGGATAACGGCCGCAGCTCCATCCACGATTCCCGAGGCGTTCCCTGCCGTCACGCATCCGTCAGGGGAGAAGGCGGGTTTCAATCGAGCGAGCGCTTCCAGCGTCGTATCCGGACGCATGTGATCGTCGAAATCGAAGAGTTCAATCCCCTCTTTGGTCTTCACCTCAATGGGAACGATCTCCTCCTGAAACTTCCCGGCTTGGCGCGCGGCGGTGGCTCGGCGCTGACTGAGCAGGGCGAACTCGTCTTGCTCCTCGCGCGAGATGTTCATCTGCCGAGCCAGATTCTCGGCCGTCTGCGCCATCATATATCCACAGAAGCTATCGTACAGAGAGGCCCAAAGATGATCCTCCAGCTGCGCGTGGCCAAGCCGCAATCCCCATCGCCCGCCGCGCACGACATACGGCACTTGGGACATGGACTCCATCCCCCCGGCCAGAACCAGACGCGCCTCTCCGAGCAGGATCATGTGCGCGCCGCTGATGATCGCCTGTATGCCCGAGCCACACAGCCGATTGACCGTCAGGGCCGGACGATCAATGGGCACGCCCACTTTCAAGCCGACATGCCGAGCCCCGTAGATGGCATGGCTCGAGGATTGGAGGACGTTCCCGAAGATGACATGGTCGATCTCTTTGGCCGCGACCTGAGATCGTTCGAGAGCAGCTCGCGCGGCGATTGTTCCCAATTCGATCTCCGTGAAGTCCTTGAGTCGCCCCCCATATTCGCCCATCGGCGTTCGAGCGCCGCCTAAGATGAAGACCTCCTTCATCCCGGTTCTCCTTTCGTTCAAGCGGTTGCTAAGCTAACAGACGTCTGGAGCAATGTCAAATCCCTCGTCTCTCCCGCCACTTGTGCTCAGCCCATCACGGGCGAGGCGCGCGAAAAAAGGGGTTGACAGCCGGGCGGATCCGGGCTAGACTTTTCTTGGAATTGAAAATGGTTTTCGATTTCTTAAAGGAGGGGGACCATGGCGCGGATCCTGCAATTGGGAGGGCTCATCGGACTCATGCTTTTGGGAATGGGGTTGGCGCAAGGGCGCACCGGAACGATCATCGGGCGAGTCGCGGATCAGATGGGGGCGGTTATCCCCGAGGCCGTCATTCAGCTTTGGGAGCCAACGGCTGGTGTTCACCGCATGGTGCGAACGGATCACGCTGGTGAGTTTCGCTTCGAGCGGCTCGGACCCGGACGCTATCGGATTCTCGTCTCGGCCGAGGGGTTTGCTTCCCAATCGCGCGATATCGTCTTCACCGCAGGGGCGCACCTGGAGCTGACGTTCGTGCTCTCGCCGCAGCCCGTCGCGGAGGAAGTCGTCGTCTTGGCCGGCACGATCGTGGATACGCCGGAAGTCCTGCGGCGAATCCCGGGCTCAGTGGAGATCCTGGATCGGCGGGCGTTTGATGCGAGTCGCGTCTTCACGGTGAACGAGGCCCTGCGCAAGGTCACGGGCGTCTTCGCGCGCGAGGAAGAGGGGTTCGGCCTCCGGCCCAACATCGGCATTCGCGGACTCAATCCCACGCGCTCGACGAAAGTCTTGCTCCTGGAAGATGGCATCCCGCTCACCTATGCCCCTTACGGCGATAATGCCTCGTACTACCATCCCCCGGTGGATCGGTTCGAGAGCATCGAGGTCATCAAAGGATCGGGCCAGATCCTCTACGGCCCGATGACCATCGGCGGCGTCATCAACTACATCACGCCGAACCCTCCCGAGAAACCACGTGGTGCTCTGACGCTCATTGGCGGCACTCGCGATTACCTCAATGGGCACCTCAGCTATGGCGGGACGTGGGGAGGCACGGGGCTGCTCCTCGATTACATGCGCAAGCAAGGTGAAGGGGCACGCGAGAACATGCGCACCGGGCTCAATGATGCGAATCTCAAGATCGTCACGGCGCTCGGATCCAAGCACGCCATGACGATCAAAGGGAATTACTACGGCGAGAACTCCCAGGTGACCTATTCGGGACTGCGGCTCGATGAATACCTCATCAACCCGCGTCAGAATCCATTTCTGAATGATCGCTTCCTGGGAGATCGGTACGGAGCGTCCGTCACTCACGCCTATGTCGTGAGGAATGAGGTCGTGCTCACGACCAACTTCTACGGCTCGATGTTCTTCCGCGATTGGTGGCGGCAATCGAGCAACTCCAATCAGCGGCCGAATCGGCGGGGCGATCCGGGCTGCCGAGGCATGGAAGACCTATTGACGACCTGCGGCAACGAAGGGCGGCTGCGCAAATATTACACCTGGGGGATCGAGCCGCGCATTCGAGCGTTCGACCGAATCTTGAGGGTTCGGGGTGAGACCGAGTTTGGTTTCCGGGCACACTTCGAGCGGCAGGATCGCAAGCAGATGAACGGCCAAGCGCCAACGGCGCGCACGGGCATCATCGTTGAGGACAATGAGCGAAAGAATCAGGCCTATTCGGGGTTTCTCCAGCATCGGTTTCTGCTTGGTCGGTGGACGATCACGCCGGGCTTACGCCTGGAGCATGTGCGCTATGAGCGCACCAACCGACTGGCCAATCGCGGAGCGGGCGCCACAGGGCACACGCATCTGACGGAGGTGATCCCGGGCATCGGCCTCACCTTCGCTCCGGCGTCGCACACGACGATCTTTGGCGGGGCGCATCGCGGATTCGCTCCCCCGCGCACCGAGGACATCATTGACAACACAGGGGGAACGATTGATCTCGATCCCGAGCGGAGCTGGACCTATGAAGTGGGCGTGCGAAGCTGGCCCGTCTCCGGCTTGAAACTGGAGGCCACCTTCTTCCGCATGGATTTCGAGAATCAGATCGTCCCGGCGAGCGTCGCCGGCGGGCTCGGCGCGACCTTCACTAATGCCGGAGAGACGCTCCATCAAGGCGTGGAATTCACCGGCCGCGTGGACATGGGATCGCTGTTCAGGACAACGCACAATCTCTCTGTCCGCGCAGCTTACACCTATGTCCCCACGGCGAAGTTCGTCGGCACGCGCCTGAGCAGCATTCCCGGATTCGGCAGCGTGAGCGTGAGCGGCAATCGCCTTCCCTACGCGCCGAAGCACCTCATGAACCTCCAGCTCGGATATGTCCATCCGAAAGGTTTCGATGCGCTCCTCGAAGCCGTTCATGTGAGCGATCAATTCGGCGACGATTTGAACACTGTCGAGTCGACGCCCGACGGTCAACGGGGACTCTTACCGGGCTACACAGTTTGGAACCTGACGGTGAACTATCGTGTGGAGTCACGCGGTCTGACGTTCTTCGTCACGGTGAAGAATCTCTTCGATCGTCTTTACATCGCTGATCGAACGCGCGGGATTCTGCCGGGACTGCCGCGGCTGGTGCACGGTGGCCTGCGGTTCCAATTCTGAGCGAATGGAAGCGCGCGCCGGCCCGATGCTCAGCCATCAGCGTGAGCGATCCGCTCTCCCTCGATGAGCACGTCGGCCGTGTAAAGGTCGCTCGCGGTGACGATGGTTCCGTTTTTGATCGGGGTTTTCAAAGGAGATACGCGCGAGATCCAGCGCTACGGAGATAAAAAATTGGTTGCGGGGGCGGGATTTGAACCCGCGACCTTTGGGTTATGAGCCCAACGAGCTTCCAGGCTGCTCCACCCCGCGTCCGATGTTCTGGAGCAAAATTATAGAGGCCACCTCTTCGCCTGTCAAGGAGGCGAAGACTTCTCACGTGCCGTGAGTGCCGGGGCTTTTAACCCACTGCATGGGATTTTTCCCGGTCTGAAGGGCGTCCCCTCAAGCTCTGCGTAGCCCATCGTTGGAGGCGATCGTTGGAACTCTCGAAGGGGGAGTCGCCTGGCTGTCCTATCAAGAGCGGTCGGTGATCTTTGAGGTTCGGCACAGGGGTTGCTATATCCCCTCTGGGGGAGGAATGACTGTGCGGTCGAAGGGAATGGGCTTTGCAGGGACCAAAGCGCATGCGGGAGGCAAGAAGAGGTGCGCAGCGGCATTCGTTCGGCGCTCTTGGCCGCCTCCCCGGAACGCCTTCGTTGTGGACTTCGTCTCATTTCGGCCGAAGGAGTGGGATCACATCGCCCCGCTCGTGGAAACGAAGTCCGCAGCGTCTCGGCAAGGAGGAACGATCATGGGCGGACGGATCCTTATCCTCATTCTCGGGTTTTGGATCGGGGGTGCGCTTCTTGGAGCGCGCTCTGGGGAAGGATCCTCTCTTGGGATCGGACCTCAGCCGCCGAACCAGTGCGTGAATTGCCATCAGGGGATCACAACGCCGTTGGAACTGAGCCAGCGCTATTACGATTGGCACCTCTCGGTTCACAAGGAGAGAGACGTCGCCTGCGACGTCTGTCATGGCGGGGATTCGCAGGCGCGAACGGCTCAAGAGGCTCATCGGGGGGTATTCCCGCCATCCAATGAGCGGAGCCGCGTGCATGGGAAGAATCAAGCGGAGACCTGTGGGGCGTGTCATCCGGAGGTTCGCGCGGCGTATGTGGCGAGCGCACACCATGTGAAGCTCAGTTCGGCCGGCTTGGGGCCATTCTGCAGCACGTGCCATCTTAACATGGCGAATTCGACGGTCCGAAGCGCCGCCGACATCGGCGCGCTCTGCAGCCGATGCCATGGGGCTGAAGGCGGACTGTTGCCGCCGAGTCCGCAACTTCTCAAGAGCGCGCAGGAGACGCTGCTGAGCCTCAGTCGAGCTAACGGCGTGCTCATCTGGGCGAGTCGTCTCATCGAAGCCGCTCAGGAGAAGCGTCTTGACGTCGCCGGAGACGTTCAGGATTTAGAAGCCGCGCGCCGGCTCTTGGCGGAAGCGAAATGGGAGTGGCATGCCTTCCGCTTCGAGCCCGTGCGCGCGAAGGCCGATCGAGCGTTCGAGCAAGGGACGACGGTGAAGGATCGGCTCATGCGGAAGGTCTATCCGGGACTGCGCCAGTAGGTCGCGACGGTTTGAGCGCGCGATCGGACCTGGAGGAAGGGCAATGAAGATCTTCGCCATTAATCCCGGAGCGACTTCGACCAAGATCGCGCTCTTTGAGGACGAGCGCTTGTTGCGAGAGGAGACGATCGTTCATCGGATCGAAGAGCTGGAGCGATTTGCCACCTTATGGGAACAACTCCCGTGGCGGCGGGAAGTGATCGCGCGGGTCCTTGACCAGTGGGGAGAACGCGGCGAAGGGGTCGCCGTCGTCGTCGGTCGTGGGGGGCTTCTGAAGCCCGTTGAGGGTGGCGTCTATCGTGTCACCGAGCGCATGTTGGAGGACGCGCGCCGCGGCGTTCAGGGCGAGCATCCCTCCAATCTCGGATGCGCGCTCGCTTGGGAGTTCGCCGCGCGATGGGGCGCAGTGGCCGTTGTCGTGGATCCGGTCTCGGTGGACGAGTTTGAGCCCTTGGCGCGCTATTCCGGCCATCCGCTTATTGAGCGGCGGAGCCTCTCGCATGCCCTCAGCCTGCATGCCGCGGCAAAAGCCATGGCTGCGCGTTTGGGAAAGCCGCTCTCGGAAACGCATTTGGTCATCGCTCATCTGGGTGGGGGGATCTCCGTGGCTGCCGTCAGAGGTGGGCGCATCGTGGATGTGAACGATGCCTCCAGCGACGGCCCGTTCTCGCCGGAGCGGACAGGTGGGCTTCCGCTTCAGCCCTTCATCGCGCTCTGTTTCTCGGGACGGTTCACCGAGTCGGAGATGCGTCGCTTGGTCATGGGGCGCGGTGGACTCGTCGCGTATTTGGGAACGAACGAGGCGACCGAGGTGGAACGGCGCATCGCCGAAGGGGACACCTATGCGCGCGAGGTTTACGAGGCCATGGCCTATCAGATCGCGAAGGAGATCGGCGCGATGGCGACTGTGCTGCGCGGTCGCGTCGATGCCGTTCTTTTGACCGGAAGCTTAGCGCGCTCAGCGCTCCTGACCGATTGGATTCGCGAGCGCGTGGCGTTCATCGCCGAGGTCGTCGTCCTGCCCGAGGAGTGGGAGATGCGGGCGATGGCTGAGGGCGCGTGGCGCGCGCTCACGGGGGAAGAGCCCTTGAAGGAGTATGCTTGAGTCGTATGCCGATCACGCACTTGGATGAGCTTCTGGAACGGGCTCGATCTCTCCCTCGGCGGCGCGTCATCGTCGCCGGTGCTGAGAACCGCTCGGCGCTGGAGGCCATTGTGGAGGCGGAATCGCGCCTGCCCGTCGAGGGGGTACTCGTCGGAGACCCAGATCGCCTTCAGGCCACGGCGCGTGCACTCGGCCTGCCGGCGATCCCCGCAGCACGTGTGATCCCGGCGCAGACGCCGGAGGAAGCTGTCGGTCGGGCTGTCGCTGTTGCCCGCCAGCACGGGGGGATTCTGCTCAAGGGCTCTCTCGATACGGGCACGTTCCTCAAAGCGGTCCTCGATCCCCAAGAAGGAGTGCGCACCGGTCGCGTATTGAGCGATGTGCTGCTCTTTGAGGACGCGATGCATGAGCCGTATCGGATGCGCATGATCACTGATGGGGGGGTCATCCCCCATCCCGATCTCTCGCAGAAGGTCGAGATCATTCGGAATGCCGTCACCGTGGCTCGCGCCTTGGGGTGGGAGCGACCCCGCGTCGCTGTGCTCTCGGCGACGGAGAAGGTCCATCCGGCGCTGCCCTCGACTCTGGAAGCGGCCATCCTCGCGAAGATGAGCGAACGCGGGCAAATCCCCGAGTGCGTGATCGAAGGACCGCTCTCACTCGATCTCGCCATCTCCCCGGAATCGGCGGCGATCAAGGGGGTGACGTCCGCCGTCGCCGGTCAGGCCGATATTCTCGTCTGCCCGAACATCGAGGTCGCTAATATCTTGGCCAAGAGCGTGATCTATTTCGCCGGGCGGCGCGTCGCGCACGTGGCCGTCGGAGCGGCCGTGCCGGTTCTGATCCCCTCGCGCTCGGATCGCGCGGAGGCGAAACTCCTCTCGATCGCGCTCGGGATGCTCATGAGCGACGTTGAGGCTCTCGAGCCTTCGCGCGCGTGAGGGGCCTCACGATCGCGGAGCGTTGAGGGAATTCACGGTTGCGTCCTCCGCGCTCTTCAGGCGGACATCCACGAGAGCGAACTCCTCCCCGCCGAGCACCTCCCCGCCGAGCGCTCCGCAGCGCGGGCATTCGCCGAGCACCTCTTCGGAATGGAACGTATGATGGCACAACGTGCATCGAAAAGTCATCGGGATGATGTCCATCTCCAGGTGCGCGGCTTCAGCCGGAGTGCCCCGCGTCAAGCGCTCGAAGACCATGCGAAAGCGTTCGGGAGCGGCGCATCCGATCCCCAGCCGCACTCGCACGCTGGCGATCTTTCGATGCGGATCGGAAGCGAGCGCTTCCCAAAGGCGCTCCAGCAGTACGCGAACCAATTCGACTTCTCGCATGTCCTTCTCCTCATCGTGCCTCATGTGGGGCGTCGTCCGGACGTCTTCGCCGCGCTCGCCAAACGGGCGATGGCGTCCTGAACGATGCGCCCGCACGCGGCGCAGAAAGCATTCGATTTCAAGTCCACATGTTCGATGGAATTCGAGAAGTGCATGACGCATTCGAACTCCGAACAGTGAACGAGACCGAACGTGTGGCCCAGTTCGTGGAGGGCTTCCTTCTCACATCGCTCGAGAAAGAGCCGACGATCCTCCGGCAATCCGTAAAACCGCTGATCGAGGCGGTGGACGGAGAGCACGGCCGCCGTTCCTCCAAGCTGTGCCTCCCCGAAGACGAACGTGAAGATGGGGATGAACAGGTCCACGTCCGTCACGCCGAGGACCTTCGCCGCGGGATTGTGATGACTCCGCACCAGCTGGGCGAGCAGTGCCGTCGAATGATACTGCTGCCGGAGGGGCTGATAGGCGGCCTCCAGCTCGACCGGGTGATTCCGAATCCGGCAGAAGACGGGCAGCGCTTCCGGTAAGACGAGAGCGAGGAAGTCGAGGACTTCCATGTCCACATCTCCGATCGGCACCAGCTCGATGAGCGCGCGCGACACAGCCTCTCCCCATCATCGCAGCGAATCGGGCTTGAGCTGATACTTCCGAATCTTATTGTAGAGCGTCACGCGATCAATGCCGAGCAAGCGAGCGGCTTGCGAGATGTTCCACTTCGTCTCCTGCAGGATCCGCGCGATATGTTGCCGCTCGACGTCGGCGAGTGTTCTCCCGGCGGCGGACTCCCGCGCCTCGTTCACCTGAAGGGGCAAGTCTTCCGGCTGAATCTCGCGCCCGCGGCAGACGAGCACGGCGCGTTCGATGGCGTTCTGCAGCTCGCGTACGTTTCCTGGCCAATCGTACTGCTGCAGCAACGCCATCGCCGCCGTCGAGATGCCGTGGACCGGCTTATTCATGCTCCGCGCGAACTTCTTGAGAAAATGTTCGGCCAGAAGGGGAAGATCCTCCCGTCGCTCGCGCAGCGGGGGGATCGTGATGGAGAAGACGTTGATCCGGTAGTAGAGGTCCTCTCGGAACCTCCCTTCGGCGACCATGGCTTCCAAGTCTTTGTTCGTCGCCGCGATGAGGCGGAAGTCCACGGGGATGGGCGTATTCCCCCCGACGCGGAAGATCTTCTTCTCTTCGAGGACGCGGAGCAGATCGACTTGCGTCTTGAGGCTGATGTCCCCAATTTCGTCCAGAAAGAGCGTCCCTCCGTCGGCCAACTCGAATTTCCCCTTGCGCCGATAGTGAGCGCCGGTGAACGCCCCCTTCTCGTGTCCGAACAGCTCGCTCTCGATCACCCCCTCGGCCAGGGCGCCACAGTTGACGATCACAATCGGCATGTACCGACGGGGACTATTGGCATGAATCGCGCGGGCGACCAACTCCTTTCCCGTCCCACTCTCTCCGCGGATGAGGACTGTTGTATCCGACATGGCGACGAGTCGGATCTGCTCGAGCACACGTTGAATGGCCGGGCTCTGCCCAATGATCTCGTGAAACAGCTCCATCTCCTGGAGGCGTTCGCGCAGCCGGATGTTCTCGGCGACCAATTGCTTTCGCTCGACGGCATTTCGGATGATATGCGCCAACTGATCGGGATCGAAGGGCTTCACGATGTAATCATACGCGCCCTGCTTCATCGCCTCGACGGCTGTCTCAACCGACGCATAGGCCGTCATGATGATGATGGCCGCATTGGGGGCGATCTCCCGGATGCGCCGTTGCAACTGCAAGCCATCCATCTGGGGCATCTTGATGTCAATGAGGAAGATGTCGTAGCTCGATTCGGCCAACTTCTGCAAGGTCTCTTTCCCCGATCCGGCAACGTCCACCACGTATCCCTCCTCGCGGAACCAATCCCCCAGGGATTCCCGCACGATGGCCTCGTCGTCCACGATCAAAATGCGAATTTTGTTCTTGGGCACCGTCATATGCTGTGCCTCCCGCTCTGACTCTCATCGCCCGAGACGGCGCCGCGGGCCACATCGGAGGTGGGGTCGGACTGTTCCTCCGCGGGGGGCGGAGGCACCAGCGGCAGGCGGAGCGTGAAGGTCGTCCCTTGCCCGAGCGCCGATTGCACGTGGATCTCCCCGCCGTGTCGGTGGAGGATGCTGAGCACGACCGGGAGGCCGAGGCCGAGGCTCCCCTCCTTCTCTTTGGTCGTGAAGAACGGCTCGAAGATGTGCCGCTGCGTCTCCTCATCCATGCCGATGCCGTTGTCGCAGATCGCGATCTCGACCTGTTGGGCCTCAGAGAGGAATCGCGAGCGGACCGTGAGCACGCCCTCCTCCGGCCGCATCGCTTCGCAGGCATTGATGAGGAGCGCGACCAAAGCTTGTCGGATCTGCGGCCCATCGCAAACAAGGGGGGGGATGGTAGGATCGAGCTGGACATCGATCTGCACGCTCATCAATTCGATCTTGTGTTGGATCAAGCGCAGCGATTGCTGGATGAGTTCGTTGAGGTCATGCGGTTGAAAGCGGGTGTGCGAGGGGCGCACGAATCGCAAGAGGTCCTTCACGATCTCCCCGCAGCGAGCCGACTCGCTGGCGATTAACTCCAGATATTGGCGCACGCTCGGGAGATCCTCGGCCGAGAGCCCGTGATCCCCCATCTTCTTGATCAGGAGTTTCGCCGTCGTGAGAATGCCGGACAAGGGGTTGTTGATCTCATGGGCGACGATGGCCGCGAGCTTCCCGATGGAGGCCATGCGCTCGGCGTGCATCATCTGCTCGTGCGTGCGCTGCAGTTCGGCCGTCTTCTCGGCCACGCGCTCCTCCAAGGTCCGCGCCCAACTCGTCACCTCTTCGTGGGCGCGCTTCAGCTCTTTGGTCATCTCGTTGAAGGAGGTCGCCAGCTCCCCGAGCTCATCGCGCGAAGTGAGGGAGATTTTGTAATCGAGATCGCCGGCCGCGACGCGCCTGGTCCCTTTCTTCAGGTGTCTGATCGGGACGTGGATCATCGTCACGGTGGCGACCACGACGACCAGAGCGACAAAGAGGATGCTCCCCAGAAAGAGCCAGAAGAGCTGACGTTGCCCTTCGGCGATGGCCGCATCCACCGGCGCGAGCGAGAGCGTCACGTCCAGCACGCCGAGCACGGATTGCGTCGGCAAGTGGGCGTGGCACAAGGCCGTGTAGCATCCGGGCTCATTCTCGATGGGATTGATGAGACCCAGGATGCGCTCCCCGCGATCCCCCACATACACGCGGACGCGGTCCGGACGCTCCAATCGAGCGAGCGGTTGTTCCTGCGCATGGCAGGCGTAGCAGGCCTCGGCCCGCTTGTCCACGAACGTATTCATCTCGCGCGCGTCGGTGGAGAAGCTGATCCGCCCCTCCTTGTCGAAGATGCGAATCTTGTGAATGCCAGGCTGTGCGCCGATGGTGAGGAGCGTGTGGTAGATCTCATCACGGTGGTTCTGCAGCATGCTGTAGCGAAGTCCCCGCTTGATGACGTCGCTCGTGCGGTCGGCGCTCATGATGGTCATCCGTTCGAGATCGCGCTTGTGCAGGCGAAGGGTTTGATACCCCAGAAGCGAGAAGACGAGCGCCATGCTCGCGATGAGCCAGATGGCCAGCTTCACGCTCACGCTCGACATCCATCGGTGCCAACCGCGTGCGAACACGTTCTCGCCTCCTTGTCTACGGCCGATGACACGCCGTGCATTCTTCCTTCACGCTGAAGGACGTGCGTCCGTCGTGGCACCGTCCGCAGTGTCGTTCGTCATGCAAATCGCGGGCGGGCGATGCGGTCACGCTCCCGAATGCCTTCAACATGCGGAACGGCTCGTGATGACAGATCGTGCAATTGGGCCTCTCCCAATTGAGGTGCGAGGCGTGTCGGAATGTAACCGGTCCGGGACTGGCCTCTCCCTGAGGGAATGTGACGTCCGGAGGGACTTCAAAGCGCTCTAAGCCGTCGGCGATCTCGGGTTCGCTCTCCTCGCTGGCCGGAGCGGTGGCGAGTGCTCGTTCGCGATGCTGAAGGCCGCTATAGGCCGATCCCATGGCGCCGATGAAGAAGAGCCCGCCGAGGATCAACACCAGGGGCGTCGTGCCAATCCACGGTCGCCGCAGGACAGCCACCGCTGGAGGCTCCACCAAGGTGGGTGCCGGAAGACGCTCCTTCTCCGGGAAGACGGGGAGATATTTCGCTGCCGCGCCAAAGAGCGCGAACCCCAGGGCGACGATCATCAGCGTCACCGAAAGCTCCGTCCAGCTCGGGAAGTAGGACACGCCGGAAGACGCTTCCATCCCCGTGATGCTCACATTGAGCCGATTCATAATGAAACCGAGAACGACCAGAACGGCGGAGACGAAGAGGCCGAAGTGATCCGTCCGAATGCGACGGAGGCTGAGCAACAGGATCGGACCGATCACGCCGAGCAGCATCTCGGCCAGGAACATTCGCCCCTCGTATGTTGGTTCGACAATGCGGGAGAGCACGCCCCGTCCGGCCAAGTCCTGGATTTTCAGGACCAGATATACGGCCAATGTGACGACGATCACCTTCCCCAAATCGGCGAGCAGCTCAATCTCCAGCCGTTTTCGGAATGCCCGATAGCTCAGAAATGACTCGAAGATGGGCATCGCGCAACCGAGCGCGATCGCCGAGATGAAGAAGAAGATGGGCAAAAGCGGCGAATACCAGAGCGGATGCAGTTTCTCCGGGACAATCAAGTAGAGCGATCCGAGCGAGGACTGATGAAGCGTCGAGAGGATGACGCCGAGGATGACCAGCGGCACCGTCAGCGCGTGAAGGATTCGCAGCGGCCGCTCGAGCCTCAAGCGTTCGAATACCATCGGGCTGAATTCCAGCGCGAGCACCGTCGTGTAGAGCATGACACACCACGCCACTTCGAACATCACCGAGTGCGGGTTCCACATCACCAATGGGTGCCAGATGCGATAGGGGCGTCCCAGGTCGAAGAGCAAGGCCACGATGACGAGCGCGTAGCCGAGGAACGCCGTGAGGATCGTCGGACGAATGATCGGTCGAAACCGCTCGACATTGAAGATGTAGACGACGGCGCTGAGGGTGAATCCCCCGGCTGCCAGGGCTACTCCGCAGAGCACATCGAAGCCGATCCACAATCCCCAGGGGAAGGCATCGCTCAAGGCCGTGCTCGCTCCCAGGCCGCCGGTGAACCGGACGACCGTGCTATAGAGGCCAACGCCCAGGATGAGCGCAAATACGAGTTGCCAAAAACCCGGTCGGCGAAAGCTCCAGCGCATCATATTCGTCCCCACCTCTCCCGCGCGCCCGACGCGCGGGGGATCATGGCTCTTCATGCGATGGATCGGCGGATTCAGGCGCCGAGGGCTCGCGAACCTCCCGCTGCTGGCGCTCTCGGAGTTGGACCTCTCGACGCCGATTCGTGATCCACCAAATGCCTCCCAACAACACGCTGCCGACAGCGACGAAATTGGGGATCTTCTGCAAGACCTGCCACGTCAACAGTGGCAAGGGCTCCGACAGCAGATCGGTCCGATAGCCGAGGCGCTCGAAGGGGATGTCCGAGAGGAGCAGCACCGATGTACCGCCGACTTCCTCCAGGCCGTAAATCCTCGGCACATACTTTTGAGGATGGGTGCGGATTCGCGCGCGCGCTTCTTCGATCAGCGCCTGGCGATCGCCAAATCGTGTCGCTCCCGTCGGGCAGACCTCAGCGCACGCCGGAGGGCGCCCGGCCGCGAGGCGATCCGCACAGAGATCGCACTTTCGGACGCGAGGCAAGATCTTCCTCCACTCGTACTTCGGGATGCCGAAGGGACACGCGAGCATGCAATACCGGCATCCGATGCAGCGCGCCTCGTGATAGATGACCGGACCTGTGGCCGTCTTCTCCAGCGCGCCGACCGGACACACGGAAACACACGTCGGAACCTCGCAATGCATACAGAGCTGGCGGACGAATCGCCCTCCACGTCTCTTCACAACCGTGTAGGTTTGATCCGAAAGCCGATCATCCAGAAAGTGTGCCGCCGTCCGTGGGAGCTGGTTTCGCTCTTTGCACGCCTCGTAGCACGCCCCGCATCCGATGCACAAGGTCGCGTCGAAGAGAAGGCCCCTTTTGTCGCCCATACGCGCCCCCCCTTTTCGTAGGGATGCAATTTCCATGCCACAGGCCAGCTCCTCGTGCCTTTCGCAGGCCCGCTTCCGAAAGGCTTAACTTCAAGCACTTACAGCACCACGATGGCATCGCTCCTGCTGTCGAGAAGCTGAGGTGGGGCAAATCCCCCATCGAGAGCCGCTTCCTAGGTGCAACGGACCAGAGCCCGCCAGTGACTGATTTCGGACACAAAGGGAGCGGTCGGCGCGCGCTCCGCCGCCAATGCCAGAAGCCGCGCCTTTGACCGCCCTCCTTATTCTGCCGAAGAACGCGGGCTTTGCAGGAACGTTCGCGCGAATTCCTCCCAGCCGGCTTCATCGAGCATCTCCAAAATGCCTTCGGCCCACTGCCCGCCGTCTTGCAAGACCTGTCCGAGAGCCGACTGCGGCATCGGACACCGAGTCAAGAACTCCTTGAAGCGTTCGGTCTCCCACCGAAGCCATGCCCGTGCTTCCTCGGCGATGAAAAGATGACGCAGATGCACCGCCAGGTCTTTCGGCTTCAGTGCGCACACCCATCCTTCTTCATATGGGTCCATCCGTCCCGTTTCAGGAAGGCGCGCGAGGTTCTCGTTGACGGCGCTCACGACGCCAGTGAGCGGTGCGCGGAAAACGGCCCGTCGGCCATTTTGTGTGACGGTGAACAGCGGATCGCCGCGTCGAACGACGGAGCCGACGTTCGGCAACTCCACGGCGTCCACGCGACCGATCGCTCGACGCACGAACTCATCCATGCCGATCAGCGTCCGTCCGCTCGGCTCCAGGCGGACCCACGTGTGGCCCTCGTCCAGGAAGAGGCCGGCGGGAACGGAGATGGTTTCCAACGCGAGTGCCGGGACAAGCTCGGGACGCGGCGCCGTTCGCCTCAAGGTCAGCCCCTGTCGGGCTTCGACCCATTGGACGAAGGAGTCCACGAGGATGAACCCGATGATCGTGAGAATGACGAAGAAGGCGACCATAGCTCACCTCCTGTGCCGAGTTTCCCTCTCGGGCGCACTTCTGGAGCGCCCGGCTTGCGGTTGCAAAAACTGCGCGATCACCTCTGCCCACCACGTGGGGTTGAGCCGCTCGGTGAGCGACTTCCTCGTGGTGGACGCCATGAGCTCGCACTCAGAAGAGGGAGAAACGGGAACGCCCCCGTCTTGGAGCGTGCGGCCGGCGAGGGCTTCCGGGGACGTTCCCATGGCGCACAAAGCGATGTGGATCTCCTGATGCAACCTCGCGATCTCTCGTGCATACCATGCCAGCGCTTGCTCCCCGTACAGCAGCTGCTGCAAATCCTCATGCAGGTGCTCCGGTTGAAAGATCATCATCCATCCTTCGCCATAGGGATCGTGGTTGACAAGAGAGGGGTACCGCATGAGCTTCTCGTTGAGTTGGTGGATCATCCCCGTCACCGGCGCGGGCAGGGCGATCTCTCCCGCGTGATATGCCAGCTCGCCGCACGGATGTCCAGCGATCACCCGCGCGCCGACATCGGGGAATCTCACGTGATAGATGCGCCCGAGAAGCCACTGCCCGAAATCGTCCAATCCGATGCGCACCTGCCCTCGCCACTCGACACGCACCCAGAGATGCGCCGGATGGTAGAAGAGCGCCTCCGCTATGCGGAATCCCCTTTTGACGCGGACACGCTCGCGTGCCGAGATGGGCTCCTGAGAGCAGCCTTCAAGCTCTCTGCAGAGCGGGCATCCGACGAGCCCATGATCCTTGGTGCGGTCTTCCTTCGCTTGTTCGGCAAGGGGTCGTCGAGCTTCTCGTTCACCAATCGCCGCCCATTCCCGAAGGGCGCGGTCGAATGGGCACTGCTCACATTCATAATCCCTATCACAGAGCTTGTAATCCACGACTCCAGCGAGCATCCACACGCATTTGAGCGGAGAAGAAGCGCGTTCGCCTTCGGAGACGACCGAGAGGGGGGAAGAGGCCATCGCTTCTGTGGGTCGCTCTCTCAGCCACTTGTCGGCGCTCTTCATCTTCATCGGATGTCCTCCCTCAGCCGAAGATATATGCAATCGGAGTGCCGTACCGCATTCTTCTCCCAATGCTCGGGAAGTCGTTGATCATCAGGGGGATGTGCACCCGCACCTGGCCGATGGGAGTGTCCTTCGGCACGAACTGTTGAATTCCTCAACACGAGGTGGGCGGTGAATGTGGGAAGTTGTGGCGCTTGGCGCGCTTAGCCATGTTGAGGAATTCAACGGACCTGTTGCGTTTTTCAGCAGGTGGCCGCGCCATCGGCGCGCTAACTCTGGGAGAATCAAGAATGCTTGTCTTGGCACGCCACTTGCTAATAAAGTAAGGCGAAAGCCATGATGGAGGGAAGCGCTATGAAGCGGAAACTTACGCGGAAGGAATTTCTGACGCTGACGACCCAATGTGCCGCCTGTGCTGCGGCGGGTGTAGTCGGAATGAGCCTCATCGGCCGCGAGGGGAAAGCCCAGGTGGAGCTTCCCCCCTGGCCATGGCCCTATAAGAAGCTCGATCCCGAGTACGTGCGCAAGCTCGGTCACCAAGGGTATTGGGAGAAGGGCTACGGGTGCGCCTATGGCGCGTTTCGCGCGATCGTCGTCGCGCTGCGCGAGGCCGTTGGATACCCGTACACGCTCATCCCGCCCGAGATGATGATCTGGGGACATGGTGGCGTCGTCGGATGGGGTGGGTCGTGCGGGGCACTCCTAGGCGCCTGTGCAGCCATCAATCTCGTGTGCGATAAGCAGACGGCCGATCAGCTCATCCACGAATTGCAGGGGTGGTACACGCAAGCGCTCCTGCCCTCGGACATCAGCAATCAGTACGCCCAAACCGGACAGTTCTTCGTCCAGAAGTATACGCAGCCACTGCCGCAGAACGCTTCGGGGTCTCCCTTATGCCACATCTCAGTGACCAAGTGGTGCGAACATTCGGGATTCCGCGCCTCATCGCTTGAGCGAAAGGAGCGATGCGGCCGGCTCACGGGGGATGTCGCAGCTCGCGCCGTCGAGCTTCTGAATCAATGGGCCGATGGACAGTTCCGGGGCATTTATGTTCCGCCGGAATCCCTCGCCACCTGTCTCACGTGTCACGGCGATAAGGGCATGGACAATGTGAAGGCCAAGATGAACTGCGTGCAATGCCACACGCCGCATCCGTGAGGCCCACTCGTCCCCCGCGCGATTCACCTCGCGCGGGGGATGTGCTCCTCTGTGCTGTATTGCATAACCTGCAGCTGGGGTCTGAACCTCCCCACGGCTCGAGCCGGGGGGTTCTGAGGGGAACCACCGCAACCTCTTCCGGGCTCTCGCCAGAGGTCGGCACCTCCGCTACACCATCCCGGACCTCGGTTTTGGCTATCCCCTCTTGCGCGGGCGACCCGCTCCGACTCCGGGGATACACCCCGAAGGAGGAAGGGCGAAACGCCCTCGCACTCGCAGGTTGGGTGGCACGGCTCCACGCCGCCCGCAGGAGCCGCTGCCGCACCCGACCAACGCTCGCGCGCCAGATCTGCGTGGAGCAAACCATTCTCCTTCACGCACCACGCCAGAAACGCCAAGTAGAGATTGCGTTACATCTCCACGCCACACTCACAGGCGTGGATGCGCTGGGAAAGAGGCTTCTTTGAGACGTTGTTCAACTTGCATTCCGCTGTGTACTGCGGCATAAGCCAAGTATACCATCCCGCGGCCACCTATTGAAAACCGGCCGCCTTATCCCCGTGGCTCAAGCCAGGGGCTTGCGGCGGCCTGGTCTTGGTCAGGATGAAGACGAGGGGATACAATAAAGGGGAGAAAGCCTGAAAGGAACTGGAACGAGTACAGCGAGCATCATGTCCGACGGGGGAAATCCTCTTAGCCGTTGGACGCCTCTCAGACCGGCAAGGGGAGAAAAAGAATGGGCGTCTCTTTCGCTATCCTCACGGCCTGATGTGATTTTGGGGGATCCGGAGGGGGGGCCGTATCGGCAGCATGAGGGGTTAGCAAGGGGTTTGAGCCAGCTTATCTCCCTCTTTGCCCCACAGCATCCTCTCCCTGAAGATACCCGAGTCAGCCTGACCCCGATCTGGGCTCCAGGCTTAGGGAGAGGGAGGAATGGGATAGAGGTGGGGATCCAAGGTGAGGGGAAGATGTGGAGGGGAAAGGGAGGAAGTGGTCAGGGCATATGGAAAAGATCCCTTGGGGTGGAAGGAGAGGCTTGGCTATGGGGGGGTGGAGAGGAGGAGTTTCTTTTCTGCCTTCAAGCAACTTTTTGGCGAAGAGGTGAAGGCCAGGAGGTTGGAGAGGATGGTGAGGGGGATAGAGATGCGTGAGGGTTGGGATGAGAGGGGCTTGGCGTGCTGCTGTCTGTGGGGGTCGCGGCTTGGGAGGCAGAGCCGGTTAAGGCTTGACAGCTGAAGATACTGCTGTTTCCAGAAAGGCGGCAAGTCTTGGAGATCGCTCGACAAAGCACTTCTCTGTCGAGTACAGATTTCCTTCGGGGAAGGTGTCGTCCTTCATGCGAGGGCCAGTCTTCAGGATTGCCTTCGCCGAGTCGGTGAGATCGTGCGACTTGTCCTGGGCGAGTCATCGGATGCGTGGACAAGGGGCGTGTGCTCGCCTTCTCGCGATGCGAGGAGGGTCAGATACAGTTCTCGCATACGCTGGATGAGCTGGTCAGCTCGGAAGTGAGCGAGAGCGAAGGCTTGTGCCGCCCGAGCGACATGCGCGGCCTCCTCGGGATGGTCGAGGACATAGAGGATCTGCGCGGCCAGCGCCTCCGGGTCCATCGGTGGGACGAGCCATCCGGTCTCCCCATGGCGAATGAGATCGGGCACGCCCCCGACCGCCGTCGCGATGACGGGCCGAGCCGCTGCCATGGCTTCGATCACGGCGACGGGCGTTCCTTCGTTGAGCGAGCTGTTCACGACGAGATCCGCATCGGCGTAGATGCGCTCCAGATCCTCCCGCCAGCCGAGGAACGAGAGATGTCCGCGAAGAGGGGGGCGGTCGCTCATCGCTTCAAGGCGAGGACGCAGTTCGCCGTCTCCGACCAGAAGGAGATGCGCCTCGGGTCGGTGTTGCAGGACTCGATCGAAGGCCTGAAGAAGCAGCATATGATTCTTCACCGGCACGAGTCGACCGACCGAGCAGACGAGGGGGATGGCTTCGTCCAAACCGAGTTGGCGACGGAGCTCGCCGCGAAAGCGATCGCTCTCGGCGAAGTGCTCGAGTTCCAAACCGAGCGGGATGACGTCGATCTTCTCAGCCGGGGCGATCCGATAGCGAATCAATTCCTCTTTGAGTGTCGGACTGAGCGTGATGATGCGCGTCGTCCAGCGCGCCAGGGTGCGTTCGAGCGCGCGGAGGAGAGAGGAGAGAAGCGGATGGAAGTACGAATGGAACGTATGCCCATGAAACGTGTGCACGACGATTGGGACGCCAGCGCATCGGGCGGCGAGTCGGCCTAAGGCTCCGGCCTTCGAGGCGTGGGTGTGAACGATCTGCGGACGCAGTCGGCGGAAGAGGCGAAAGAGATGAAGGAACGCTCGCCCGTCATCCAGGGGGTGCACGTCGCGCTGCAGTGAGGCGAGCCGGATCGGTTCCACGCCGTGCGCGCGCGCCTTCTCAAAGAGATGCCCTTCGCGGGCATTCTCGCGGCCGACGATGAGTGTGGAACGGAAGCACTCGTCGTTGAGTCCAGCCGTCAGCAGGATGACGTGCCGTGAAGGTCCGCCGATGTTCAGTCGGGAGAGGACGCGCGCGATGCGGATCGGTGCCTCGGCGCCTCTTGTCAGGCGAGCGGATCGTGGCTCCTCGCTTCGATCTCCGAGGCGCATACACGGAATCTCATCGAGCGTTTCGAAGGGGCGGAGCGCTCCCGTTCAGCAGCGCCTCGTCGAGAACTTCCAGGCGCATCTCCTCAAAACCTCGAAGCAGGAGCTGCCGCACCTCATAGCCGCGCGAGGCCGTGAGCGCCCTCTGTACGAGGTCGCGCACAGGCGCCAACTGGCAGCGTCGAATGAGATCCCGGATGAAGGGGATAGCACGCGGGCGCATGCTCAGGACGCGGGCTCCCAGACCAAGCAGCACGAGCACATGGAGCGGATGCGCGGCCATCTCGCCACAGACTTCAAGAGCGCGGCCCGCACGTTCGGCCACGCGCATGACGTGATTCACGGCGCGCAGCACAGCTGGGTGGAACGGATCGTAGAGATGCGCGACGCGATCGTTGTCGCGATCTACCGCCAGGACGTACTGGATGAGATCGTTCGTCCCAAGACTCAGGAAATCGGCCGCCGCCGCGAGTTCTTCCGCAAGCCATACAGCCGCTGGCGTCTCAATCATCACGCCCAATGGGATGCGATAGGGAACCTCGACCCCTTCGGCGCGCAGCTCCTGACACACGGCATCGAGCTGGCGACGCACTTCGTACACTTCCTCCAAACTCGTGATGAGCGGCAGGACGATGCGGAGATTCCCGAAGGCCGCGGCGCGCACGATGGCGCGCAGTTGCGTCTTCAAGACCTGCGGCCTGCAAAGCGAGAAGCGAATGGCGCGAAGACCGAGCGCGGGATTGCGTTCGGGGATCCATGGTTCCCGATCACCCATCCCCGTCGTCGCCAGGTGTTCATCGTGGAACGCCTGCAGGCTGCCAAGCGCCGCCATCTGATTCTCATCCCAATCCACCGTGCGAACAACGGCGCCCTCGGGCCCGGCGGCTTCAGCCACTTGGCGATACGCCTGCCATTGCACCTCTTCTGAGGGCAACTCCGGGGCCGCCTGCAGGAAGAGGAATTCCGTGCGCAGCAGTCCGATGCCACACGCGCCGAAGTGCCGAGCGTCCTCCAGTTCCGAGAGCCGCTCGATGTTGGCGCGAACGGTGATCGGCACGCCATCGCGCGTCATCGTCGGCAGCGGTGCGCGTTCGCGCAGAAGGTGCCAGCGGCGTTCGCGCTCCTTCTTCTGCTCCTCGTATCGTTGAATGACCTCCGGCGCTGGGTGCACGAAGACGAGCCCTTGAGTCCCATCCACGAGAAGGAGCGCTTGGTCTTCGATAAGGGCGAGCGCACCGTGAATGCCGGAGACGGCCGGAATGCCCAAGCCGCGCGCGAGAATGGCCGCGTGTGAGGTCCATCCCCCTGTGCCGATGACCAGACCGGCGACGCGCTGCGGGTCGAGTTCTCCAAGGAGGCTCGGCGGAAGAGTTTCGCCCACGAGGACTGCGCCTTTCGGAAAGGCGCACGAGGTGCGATCTCCGGCAAGCGCCGTGAGCAACCGGTGGGCGACATCCTCGATGTCGCTCCCGCGCTCGCGCAAATACGCATCCTTGATCTCCGCGTAGATGGCCAGGATACGATCGGTGACCAACTTCACGGCCCATTCCGCATTGATCGCGCTTGTGCGGATGAGCGTCTCGATCTCGCCGAGGATGCCCACATCTTCCAACATCAATCGTTGTGCGTCCAGGATGTAGGCGTGTTCCATTCCCAAGGCTTGCTCCATGCGCTGTCGCAGCGCTTGAAGCTGTTCGCGAGCGATGTTCACGGCTGCGTGGAACCGCGCCACCTCCGCTTCGATCTCCTGGGGGGCGAGCGGTCGTCGAAAGATCAAACGCCCGCGCCACGGCAGGGGCACGGCTGGGCCCAGCCCGATTCCCGGCGAGACCCCCAATCCGCGCAGGACGAGCCCGGAACGCGTCGCACGATTCACCGTCACGATGTCGCTCCTTCCTCCTCGCCGAATCTCGATTCGATCAACCGGCAGATGGCCTCAACTGCTTCCGCCTCGTCCTCTCCTGAGGCGATGATGTCTAGGCGCGTCCCCGCGGAAGCGGCCAACAGCAGGACGCCGAGAATGCTCTTCGCATCTACGGTCTGCCCGTTATCGCACCGAGCGAGCGCGATCGTGCTCTGGAAGCGGTTAGCCACATGCACGAGCTTAGCGGCCGCTCGCGCGTGGAGTCCCAGACGATTGATCACTTGCACGGTTCGTCGCTGCATCCTCGGCTAACGTTTGGTGGGCGTGAGAATCTCGCTGGCCAGATAGATGTTCTTCTGCCCCTGCTCTTTGACCTTCCGCGCTACCGTGAGGAGATCGTCGTTCGGGTCCTGATTGGCGAGCTTGAGGATCATGGGCAGATTGACGCCGGTGACGATCTCCACCGGTTCGACCCCCAAGAAGGTGGCGGCGATATTGGTCGGCGTCCCGCCGAACATATCCGTCAGCAAGAGCACGCCACGCCCACTGTTGACGCGCGCAATCGCCTGGTGGATCGTCTCGCGCGCGACCTCGACATCGTCATGCCAACCGATGGAGACGGCCGTGATGTGGCTGATCTCGCCGACAATCATCTCGGCGGCGTTCACCAGCTCGGTGGCCAACTGCCCATGCGTGATGACGACGCCTCCGATGCGTCCCATTGGTGCCTCCTCTCACGGCGGGGAGCCCCCTGGGGCAACCCCTTCGCCTTCTCAGCGCGCCACGTTCCCTCCTGCGCGCTCTCCTATTGTACATCACAGCGCGCGTTTCCGTCCTCAACGAAGGGAGCGGCGCGCTCAGAGCTTGTCCACGTCTCGATGCGCGACGCGAATCTTGTATCCCTCGCGCCGCAACGTGCGAGCCAGCTCCTCGACGATCATCACCGAGCGATGGCGGCCTCCCGTGCACCCAATTCCAATCGTCACGTAGCTGCGGCCTTCGCGCTGATAGCGCGGCAGGAGGAAGCGGAGGAGATTCTCCAGGTGGGCGATCAGCTCGGCAGTATCCGGCTGTGCGCGCATGAAGGCGATGACTTCAGCGTCTTGACCGGTCCGCTCCCGCAGCTCCGGCACGAAGTGGGGATTCGGGAGAAAGCGCACGTCGAAGAGCAAATCCAATCCGGGCGGAACGCCGTGTTTGAATCCGAAGCTCAGGAGCGTGACCGTCATCTCCAGCAGCGCATCGGCCGTGCCGAAGCGCTCGATCACGTGGCGGCGCAGCGTGTGGACCGTATGCTCGGACGTATCAATGACCAGATCGGCGCGAGCGCGAATCTCCGCGAGCAACTCTCGCTCGCGCGCGATGGCCGTCGGGAGGTCCGTCTCCGTATCGGCCAGCGGATGCGGACGGCGCGTCTCGGAGAAACGGCGGAGCAGAACCTCGGGGCTCGCCTCAAAGAAGACGATCTTCACATTCGTCCCCTGTCGCCGCAGCTCCTCATACAGGCGAGGGAAGTCCGGCAGGAACTGTCGCTCGCGAATGTCGATGACGATGACCGCGCGTTTGAGCGTCTCCAGGGAACGCTCGCACAGCTCGACAAAAGGGGGGAGGAGATGGATCGGCAGATTATCCACGCAGAAGTAGCCCAGGTCCTCGAAGGCCTTGACCGCTGAGGTCTTCCCCGAGCCGCTCAAGCCCGTGAGGATGAGGAGTTGCGGAGAGGGGGAAGCCATAGTGGCGTTCGCTCACCGCGAGTCCTGAGCCTCACCCGCGACCAGCGCATCGTGCGCGCGCACGAACCGGCGCATCGCATCAATGCCGCGGCGTCTCAGCAAGTGATTCCGCACGGCGACTTCCACCAACGTCGTGAGGTTGCGCCAGGACGTGACGGGGAGGCGGAGCAGAGGGATCGCGACGTCGAGCACGTGAAGCGTCTCCTCCTGCAATCCCAGGGGATCATACTCGCGCTGCGGATCCCAGCGCTCGAAGGCGATGGCCAGCTCAAGCAGCGCTTCTTCGGCGAGCGCAGCGACGCCGAACAATTCCCGGATGTCGAGGATGCCCAGTCCGCGAATCTCCATGTGCCCCCGCGCGCGCTCCGGCGCTCGCCCGATCACTCGGTCCGAGCCGAGCGCGCGCACCTCGACGATATCATCGGAGACGAGCCGATGCCCACGTTGAATGAGATCGAGCGCGCATTCGCTCTTGCCCAATCCGGATTCGCCGAGCAACAGCACGCCGACGCCGAAGACCTCCACCATGACGCCGTGAATCCACTCGCGCGGAGCGAGCGTCCGTTGCAGGAATTCCGTGAGTTTCAGGATCGCCACCGAGCTGAGGAGCACGGAGACGAGCACGGGGACACGCTCCCGTTCGGCCGCGTCCAGGAATTCCGGCGGGGGCGTGAGCCCCTTCGTCACAAGCACGCACGTGATCTCCCTCCAGGGGAGGCGTTCGACGGCCTGCTGGCGGTCCGAAGGGGAGAGATGCTGCAGGAAGGTCACTTCGCTCTGCCCCAGGATTTGAACGCGCCCTTGGTGAACATAGTGCGGGAATCCGGCGAGCGCCAGCCCGAGCTTTTGGATCCGTGGCGAGCGGATCACGTTCGCCACGCCCGCCGCGCCGGCGATCACTCGCAGATCGAGCTCCGAAGGCGCCTGGGCCAGCAGTTCGGCGACGGTGATCTCCGGGGTGAAGGAAGCGGTCATCGCATGTTCACGGCTCGATCAACCCGAGGTGGCCGTCACTCCGCCTGTAGAGGACGGCCACGCGATCGGTCTCCGAGTTGCGAAAGACGAGGAAGTGATCGCTCGATTTCAGCAGCAGTTCGGCAGCCTCATCCGGCGTCAAGGGCTTCACCGAATATCGCGGCGTGCGAATGATACGCACCTCCGACGCCGGTGACTCGACGGGCAAGATCTTCACCAGCTTGCGCGTCGCGCGCCGTCGCGCCGTGAATTTCTCCTTCTGCTTGAGCGTCTGTCGCAGGATGCGATCGATGGCCTCGGTGACGGAGCTATAGACATCTTCCGTCTCGGCCGTTCCGGTGAGTTGATGATCCCGCCAGGTGACGAGGATCTCCGTCAGGAAACGATGCTTCTCCGCGCCCAGGATGACGTGGATCTTGGCCGCGTCATCGAGGACACGGCCGAGCTTCTCCAAAGCTCGTCGCAGGCGCTTCTCGATCGCGGGCGTGAGCGTCACATTTCGCGTCGTGAGTTCCAGATTCATCTCTCCCTCCCTGCGGCGAGCAGCAAGCGATCCCGCGAGCTGGGAATGCCCAACTGCTTCCGATACTTCGTCACCGTGCGGCGAGAGAGCCGGATCCCCTCCCGCTCCAGCAAGTGCACGAGATCCTCATCGGTCAGCGGCGCTCGCGGATCCTCCTGCTCGATGAGCTTTTGAAGGCGCAGCTTGAGGACACGCGTCGAAATCTGCTCGCCGTTCTCCTTCCTCACGCCTTCGGTGAAGAAGCGGCGCAACTCGATGAGGCCCTGTGGGGTGTCAATGTACTTGTTGCTCACGATGCGACTGACGGTCGACAGCGAGAGACCCAATTCGGCGGCGATATCTTTCAGCAGCATCGGCTTCAAATGCTCCGGGCCATAGTCGAGGAAGTCGCGCTGCCGCCGGACGATCGCTTCGCAGACGCGATAGATCGCGCGCCGACGATGCTCGATGTTCTTCAAGAGTTCGACCGCCGAGCGGAAACGCTCGCGCACGAAATCTCGCGTCTCCTTGGGCAGGTGTTCGTTTTTGAGCAGCCGCCGATAAGAGGCGCTGATCCGAAGCTGTGGCAAGCCTTCCTCATTGAAGAGGATGACGTACCGATCGTCCACTTTCACGATGCTCGCCTCGGGCACGATGTAGGTCGGAGGCGCCGTCCCCAGGTTTCGCCCCGGACGCGGGTCCAACTGTCGAATCACCTTCAGCTCCTCGCGCAGCATCTCCAGAGGGAGGTTGAGTCGCTGGGCTAACTCCGGCAACCGATGCGGCTGTAACTCCCACAGATGCTCCCGGATCAGGCGGGCCGCCAGGCGATCCTCCCACCCCCGCGCGCGCAGCTGCAGCAGCAAGCATTCTTGCAGATCGCGCGCGCCGATGCCCGGAGGATCGAGACTGTGCACGAGGGCGAGCGCGCGCTCGACGACCTCATCGGACCATCCCCCCAGGGCCTTGATCTCCTCGAGCGTCGCCTCCAGATAGCCATCGCTATTGAGGCATCCGATGATCGCTTCCGCGGCCTGTCGCACATCCTCTTCCTTGGGGGCGATCAAACGGAGTTGCTCCAGCAAGGCCTCGTAGAGAGAGGGGCGACTCGGCGTCAGCTTCTCCAACAACGAGGCCTCATCTTCCGGCGGAGGTTCCGCCCACATCGTCTGTGGGGTTGGATCGAGATAGTTCTGAAAGAAATCCTCGAAATCCACCTCCTCGAAGGGATCTTTCGGCTTCGGTTCGACGTGCGCCGATTCCGACGCCACGGCGTGGGATTCGCGCTCCGTATTGCGGAGCACCATCTCGGCCGAGGGGACGGGCTCGATCACTTCCTCCAGCACCGGGTTCTCCCGCAGCTCCTGCCGGATGACGGTGAGCAGCTCCAGTTTCGTCATGGCCAGCAGATCAATGCGTTGCTTGAGCTGCGGCGTCAGCGCCAGGCGCTGCGTCAGTCCCTGTGTGATCTTCACCGGCGGCATAGGTCACAGCCGGAAGTGTTCCCCCAAATAGACGCGCCGGACCTCCGGATCCTCGGTCAACGCTTCCGGTGTGCCGGCGCGAAAGATGCCTCCCTCGCTGAGGAGGTACGCGCGATCCGTGATTCGCAGCATCTCCCGCACGTTGTGATCCGTGATCAGGATCCCGATGCCCCGCTCTTTCAAATGCACGATGATCCGCTGCAGATCAGCCACGGCGAGCGGATCGATCCCCGTCAGGGGCTCATCCAAGAGCAGAAATCGCGGCTCCATGACCAGAGCGCGCGCGATCTCCGCCCGTCGCCGTTCTCCGCCCGAGAGGGCATAGCCTTTGACGTGACGCACCGACGTCAGGCCGAGATCTTCCATCACCCCCTCCAGTCGGCGCTCCCGCTCCGCGCGGCTGAGTTTCCGCCGTTCCAGAACGGCGAGGATGTTCTCCTCCACCGTCAGACGGCGGAAGATCGAAGGCTCCTGCGGGAGATACACCAGTCCTCGCCGCGCGCGAAGATACATCGGCAAGCCCGTGATCTCGCAGCCATCCAAGAACACGGCGCCGCGATCGGGCATCTCAATCCCAACGAGAAGGCGAAAGGTCGTCGTCTTTCCCGCTCCATTGGGTCCAAGTAAACCGACGATCTCCCCCGGATGCACTTCCAGCGAGACATCCCGAAGCACGCAGCGCCCTCGATAGTATTTCGTCAATCCCGAGGCTCGGAGGACCGTTTCATCCCGATGAGGCCAGGCGCGAAGCGGTGAGGGCCTGGAGCCGAGGGCTGTCTCCTTCATCTCTGTGATCAGAGCGCTCACTGTTTCCCCCTCGGGATCGTCCTCACGGTCTTCACCCGGCGCGCCCCTTCGCTCCCCTCAACCAAGACTGTATCACCCCGATCTAAGAAAGTCAATCGAGCGCCCTGCTGCCGCACGCCCTGCCGATCATCCTCCACGCGTGCCGGAGCGCCTTCGAGGACGATTCTCTCGCTGGCGGCGTCATAGGTGGCGCGCTCGGCATAGGCGCGGCGTTCGGGATCTTTGAGGATGACCTTCCGCTCCGCGAGAGCGCGTTCGATCTCCGCAACGTCCGAGCTCACGAAGGTCGTGAGCGATTCCGCCAGCAAGCGCTGCGCGCCGCGCTGCAGGCTCACTTCCCCCTCGTAGACGATCTTCCGTTCGGCTTCGCGATAGATGAGGCGCGCTGCGGAAACGAAGATGGGGAGAGCTTCCGCCGATGCTCCTGCGACGCGAGGGGTGCGGAAGAGGAACGAGCGCACGCGCCCACGCGCTACGAGCGTGCGTTCCGCTTCGTCGAGTTCCAGTTCCTCGGCCGCCAGATACGTGTCCTGCTGCCACGCGCGCACGGCGCCCGTGTAGCGTGCACGTCGCGCGCGGTGATCCGCCTCCAGCCGATCGGCAGCGATGAAGATGGGGGCGTCGCGCTCAGCGAACGGCAACGCGCGCGCCATCGCCTCGCGAGGGAGAACGGTCGTCACCACGCGGCCTCGAGCGACGCTCCGCTCCTCGCGCGGGTTCACGTCCACTTCCTCCGCGCGCGTCCTCCCGCGCGCATCCCCTACGGTCGGGGTACCCCCGCGCAAGCGGATCCATCCGGAATCGGCCTCATAGATCGCTCGCTCGCTCTCGGCGTACCGCTCGCCCTCCACATAGCGGAACCTCCCGGACTGCAGCAGACGCGCAATCCCATGCGTCTTCGGGTCGAACTCGACGAACAAGGCGGCGCTCATCGTCACGCGTCGAGAGTGCGCCGCCGATGCCCCCATCGGTTCGACCTCAACGCGGACGTCGCCGCTCGCGCGACCGGTCGTCACGTGATCCTTCTCCCCGTCGAACATCAGCTCCGCTTCCTGCGCCCAGATCCTCGTCCTCTCCGCCGTCTTCGCCGAAGGGGTCGGGAGGATCTCCATGCGAACGTTGCCCGAGGCGCGCAGCCTTTGAAGCGCGCGCGTCCCCGTTTGGAAAAACGCCTCCAGGCCATTGGCCTCCAGCTGCCGCTCGACGGCGCGCCGATCGCGCGATCCATCTCGGAGCGTGAGGCTCACGCGTCCGCCCTCCGCCCGCGCGAAGCGAGGGGCGAGTGCGCCGTGCGAGGCGGCGAAGGTGATATCCACGCGAGGACCCCGCAATTCTTGTTCTTCCGCTCGATCCCGAAAGCGAGCGACGACCGATCCCATCGCGATCGCGCGCGAGACGTCCTGCCGTTCGGTGAAAACGAGGGTCAGGCTCTCGCTGGCGATCTCCACGGCCCGATATTCGGCCCGCGCGTGAAACCGTACGTTCCCATCGGCCGTGATCTGCCGGATCCGATGCGCACGGTCGAGGACGCCATCGAGCCGATCCGCGCGCAGCGTGTCCGTGTCCCGCATGAGCACGACATCTCCGATGAGTCGGAGGGCGAGCGTCTCGCTCTCGAACGTGGCGGCAGCAGCGCGCACGCTCCAGTGCTCATTCGGGCCAGGGGCTTTCGGCGCAACGGCGAATCGCACGGCATGCAGAACGACGCGATTTCGTCGATCGTGCGGCAGATGCACTTCAGCCCCTTGGCTCTCTCCCCATCCGCGCGCGTGTTCGAACGTCACCGGTCGCTCCGTGCGCAAGACCTCGTTCGCTTGATCGTACCGCAATTCCTCCGTTCGGAAGCGCAGGCCTTCGCGCGTCCAGACTCGGACATCGGTGGCGAAGATGATGAGCCCGGACGTTTGATAGGAGATGGCGCGACGGGCCGTGATGCGCGCGCGCTCACTCGCATCCGCGGCATAGAGCGTCACGCTCACGTCACTCAGCTCATGATGCCCATCATCGTAGATTTCATCGCGAGCCGCCGTGAGGAGGAAGAGCGGACGCCCGCCTTGAACTTGAAGATGACGGATGTGCTCACTCACCGAGAGCAGGCGCGCGCTTAAGGGCGCGTGCTTCATCTCTGCGCTCCGACGTCGGAGGACGCCCTGCTGCTGCCAAGAGGAGAGGAAGATCGCCGCTCCGACGGTGACGAAAAGCGCGATGGCCATGAGGCGAACCGCGATCGGCCATTTGGGCTCAGGCCACTTCATCGCCTCCTCCGACCGCCGCGGATGAGAAAGGGGCTTCGGGGATGACCTGCGGCGGCTCTTCGGACAGGTCCTTGATCACGAGATGGATCCGAAGGAGTCCCCCATAGAACGATTCCCCGATGCTCGCCGCGAGCCAGAGGCCAGAGCCCGACGCGCGCCCGTCAAGCCGCCCGACCCCGTTCCACCAGAGCGCCTCCACACTCTTGTCCATCTGTCGGAGACGAAGCTTGAGGTGTCGGTCTTTCAGGATCTGCGGCTCGCCCTCTAGGCGCACGTTCGCGAAGAGGAAGATCGGGCGCAGATTCCCCACGCCAAAAGGCTCCAGACGCGCCAGCTGTTGCCAGAATTCAAACGTCACCCCCGAGAGCGTCAGCGTCCCATCGAGCGCAAGCGTTGGGATGAGATCATGGGGCGTCAGCACGCGTTCGGCCTCGGCGTTGAGGCGCTCGCGGAATTCTTCGAGGCGGTCGCGTCGGAGGAGGAGGCCCGCGGCCTGAGCATGTCCTCCGTATCGTTCGAAGAGATCGGCGCACGCGGTGAGTCCCTGCAACAGATGGAAGGCCGGGATGCTCCGACCTGATCCATGCGCCCACTGGTCCTCCAGAGCAAGGAGGATCGCGGGTCGCGCGAATCGTTCCACGATTTTGGAAGCGACCAAACCGAGGACGCCTCGATGCCACCCCTCACGAGCGAGCACGAGCACTTTCTGTGCGCGCAGCGTCGGATCTTCGGCGAGCATCGCTTCGATCTCGGCGAGAACAGCTTGCTCCTCGCGTTGACGGCGCGCATTGTGCTCGTTGAGGTGAGCCGCCAACCGTCGCGCGGTCTCCGCATCTTCCGTCAGGAGCAGCTCGATCGCCGGCTGCGCCGTGCTCAACCGACCGGCGGCGTTTAAGCGCGGTGCCAAGCGAAAAGCGACGTCCTCGCTCGTCACCGGACGATCCGGGGCGAGTCCGGCCGCTTCCGCGAGCGCGCGCAGCCCGACCTGCTCGGGAGCCCAAATTTGCTCCAACCCCAGGCGCGCGATCACCCGATTCTCCCCCACCAGCGGCGCCACGTCGGCGATCGTGCCAAGGGCCGCCAGCGGCAGCAGTCGCGTGAGCTCCGCGCTCCGACCGCTTCGCGCAAGGAGCGCCTGCGCGAGTTTCAACGCCACACCCACGCCCGCCAGGTTTTTCTCGGGATAGGCGCAATCGGGACGCCTCGGATTCAACACGGCCACCGCGCGCGGCAGTTCCGCTTCGGGGAGATGATGATCGGTCACGATGGTCTCCATGCCCAACGCTTTCGCCCGCTCGATGACCTCGTGTGCGCGAATCCCACAATCCACACTGATGAGCAAGCGTCCGCCCTGAGCGGCCAGCCCCTCAATGGCTTCGGCGTGCATCCCATACCCCTTGCGCCATCGCTCCGGGACGTAGCAGAAGACGTGGGCGCCCAGCCACGCGAGCGTCTTCTTGAGCAGGACGAGACTCGTCACGCCGTCCACGTCATAATCGCCATAGATGACGATGGGTTCGCCACGCGCGATGGCACCCCAGATGCGCTCGACCGCTTCGCCCATGCCCGCCATGCGATAGGGATCGTGGAGGTCATCACGTCGCGGCCAGAGGAAACGCTCGGCCGCTTTCGGCGTCGTCACCCCCCGCGCGCTCAAGAGTCGAGCGATCGAATGCGGGAGCCCGAGTTCGCGACTGAGCGTCGCCGCCACATCTTCCGCGCACGCGCGCAACACCCATCGATAATTCATGTGACCGCCTCCTTCACAGCCCGATCTGCCCCGCCCTCATTCAAGGTCATTGTACCGCATCCCTGGCCGACAGAAGAAGGCGGGCATTCACCGGCTAGCGCGCGTGCGGGTCGGTGCGTACGGGTGATTCAGGTAGTGGCGGGCGAGGTCTTGTGCGCCGTTATAGTCGTCCTTGGTCTCCAAAGCCTTTTGATATTCGGCGACGGCGCGCTCGCGTTCGCCGAGCGCATCATAGCAATTCCCGCGATAGATGTGGCTCCAGACGACGATCCAGGGCGGACGTTTATCCCCATTGAGGGCATCGGTGAACACATCCAGCGCCCGTTGGAAATTCCGCTGCTCGAAGTACAACAGCCCCAGGTTGTAGTGCGCCCATGAGCTGAGCGCGTCCAGCTCCAAGGCCGCTCGGAATTGTTGCTCCGCTTCCGGATACTCGCGGTTCTTGAGATGCTCGATCCCGCGTCGAACAACGACAGCGATGCGAATCGTCTCCGTGAGGTGGAGGATCCGAAAGTCCGGATCCACCACGATCTCGCGGGGGAGCGTCTCGGAGGGGATTTCGAAACTCGCCTCCGTCCCCTTCATGGGGATCGTGATCCGCTCGGTGCGATCCCCTTCGGCGCGCAGGAGCAAATCCACGGGCATGTCGAACAGCTCAAGCGTCTGCTTGACGGTCCCGCGCGCTTTGAAGCGTCCGTCGCGCGTGCGCAGGATCATGTATTCGACGCGGAATTCCGGCACGCCCGTCGAATCCACCCAAAGGCCAAAGAAGCTCCGCAAGCTGCGTCCGGCGACTCGGCTAGCCAGTTCTTCGAAGTCGGCAATATGCGCGTTCTTGCCCGCATAGGTCTGGTAAAAGGTCTTCAGCAGGGCGAAGAACTTCTCATCGCCGAGCACAGCACGGAGCATGCGGAAGACGAAGGCGCCCTTGTCGTAGACGATGGCCTGGTAACTCGGCGAGAGATCGTACAATTCGCGCGGCGCGCGCGCGATCGAGGTCGCCGACTCGAACGCCAATGCGCGCTCGAGCACCTCGCGAACGGCCTGTTCATATTCGGCGCGCGATCCCGCAAATTCGCGGAACAAAAGGGCGCTGTATTGCGCGAGCCCCTGCGAGATCCATGCATCGTCGAAGTTCCCCAAGGCGACGGCCTGCCCCCACCATTGAAAGGCGACCTCGCGGGCCAATCGCCCCACGTCGAAGGCGCGATCGCCAGCCAGCACGCGCGGCGCGAGGAAGAGCGTCCCCGGGCCGACGTAATACTCCAAGGAATCGTCATCGATCTCGATCACTCGCAGGCGGTCGCCGAAGGCATACGGGCCGAATCGGGCGTGATAGATCTCGAGCATACGCCCGATGGGATCGGCCAATCCTTCCATGCGCTCTTCATCGCCAGGTTTCATGAACAATTCGATGGTGAAGCCAGCGGATGTGCGCACTTCTTTGGTGATGTACTTCGAGAAGGCGAGCGAGCCGACGAGCACCGGTCGCGTCGAGACGAGCGTGTAGGCGACCCGAGGCGTTCGCGGGGGAGGCGGTTCCGCCGGCCCTGTCAGGCGGCGCGATCCTCGCGCCGGCGCGGGCGTCGGCCGCTCCACAACCGGTTGAGCCAGAAGCGGCTGTTCGCTGTAGCCGGCGAGCACCATCCCCTGCGGCACCCGCAACGTGATTTCGTAGCTCGCACAGTCGGCGGCATAATTGTAGAAGGGAAGCCAGCGCGCCGCGTAGAAGAGATAGCCGCCTTCTGGGCCGATGTACGCCAAGCGCCGATCAGGGATCGGTCCTCCTTCGGGCCCGCGAAGCGCGCCCGCGTACTCGAAAAGGAGCGTCAGCTGCGTGCCCGCCTCGACCATCTTCCCCAAGTCCACGCGCACGTTGAGTTGATCGAACCGGTCCTGAAGGAACGTGAGGGCGGCACCGGTCTCGACCTCCTGCACGCGAGAGACGATGAGCGAACCGTTCAGCTCCAGAACGACCGAGCGCGTGGCCGCACCCACACGCAGCGTGACGGTCGCACGGGCCGTCAGCGAGAACTCGGTAGGATCCACCTCCGCTTCGACCTTGTAGTGCACCACATCCAGAACCGGGAAGGACTGAGGCGAACGCGCGAACGCCGGGGAATCCGCATGGCCAAGCGCCGGTCCCGCTTCGGCGACGCCGAGAAAGAGAAGGAGCGCGATTCCGACCCCCCAGGAGGCTCGCCGCCGACTCTTCAATTCAGTGCGAAGACGCGCGCGTAGATCTTGCCGGGCTCTATGCCGTGTCCGCATTGCGCTTGATTGTACCATCTCTTCGCTCGCCGAAGCCATTGCGGAGAGGGCGGTTCACTGCATGGTCAGGCGACCAAGCAGGCCACGCTCGCGCGCCAGCTCAAACATGCGCACGAGCAGCCAGATGCCGAACGCCAGATAGAGGAGGTTTAAGCCGAGCGCCCACCCGAAGTGATCCCAACGGAATGCCCCAGAGCGCAGGACTTCGCGCATGCCTTCGAAGACATACGTGCAGGGGATCGCGCGCGCGATCGCTTGCAAACTCGGCGGGAGGACGCTGACCGGATAGAAGACGGCGGCAAAGGGTTGGAGGAGAAAGGGCACAGCCCACGCGAGCGCTTCCGCCGCTTGCCCGAAGCGCAAGATGATGGCCGTCGTGAGGATGCCCAAAGCCAATCCCAGGATCAGCAAGTTCGCTATGAACGGGAGAAGGGCGAATCCCATCTCGAACAGATCGAAGCGATACAAGGCCCAGGCGAGGGCCGCCAAGGACACGAGCGTCACGCCGACGCGCACCAGCCCGAAGAGGAAGGTTGCCGCAATGTATTCGCTCAGCCGAACCGGCGCGCAGAAGATGTTGAGCAGATTGCGCACCCAGACGTCTTCGAGGAACGAGAGCGTGATCCCTTGCTGTGCGCGATAGAGCACGTCCCATAGGATCATCGCCCCGATCAGAAAAGTGACCAGACGAGGCACCGCTCCTTCGCCCACGCGCTGCAGAAAGAGGGTGACGTAGCCCCACAGCAACAGCTCCATCGTCGGCCAAAACCACACCTCCACCAATCGAATGACGCTCCGCCGGTAGACGAAGACATACCGGAGTACCAGAATGCCCACGCGCCGCAGGTTCATCGCTCTTCTGGTCCGACGAGAATCTCGCCGCTCCGCGCGATGCGAATGAAGACCTCCTCCAGCGTTCGTGTGCGGAAGTGCCGCAGGATCTCTCGCGGGGATCCCTCGGCGATGATGCGTCCGCGGTGAAGGAAGAGGATGCGGTCGCACACTTCCTCGATATCGCGCATGTTATGCGAAGTATAGAGCATGGCGATCTGCCGCTCGCGTTGGATTTGACGGAGCAAGCGTCGCACCTTATCAGCAATGTTGGGATCGAGGCTGGCCGTCGGTTCATCCAACAGCAATAATTCCGGATCGTTGAGCAACGCCTTGCAGAGATTCACGCGCGTCATCTCGCCGCTGGAGAGGCGTCCCGTGCGCGCGTTCCGAAGGTGCGCGATCTCCAGAAGATCGAGCACGGCGGCGATGCGCTCCTCAGCGTGCGGCACGGCGTAGAGTTGGGCGAAGAGCCACAGATTCTCCCATACGGTGAGATTTGGCGGGAGATTCACGCCGACCGAGGAGAAGTTCATCCGGCGGAGGATCTCGATCCGATGGCATTCGAGATCCTGGCCGAAGATCTCAATGCGACCCGATGTGGGCCGAATGAGGCCGAGGATGAGTTGCAACGTCGTCGTCTTCCCCGCGCCATTGGCCCCTAACAGCCCGACGATCTCTCCGCGCGAGATCGCGAAGCTCACGTGATCCACCGCGACGATCCCATCGAATTCCTTCGTCAGCTCGTACACGCGCAAGATGACCGCATCCGAGTGGTGCATAACGGGCCAAAGATACCAATGGGGCATTTCGTGGGGCAAGAGGGCCGAACTCCGCTCCTTCGACGCGGGAATATCCGATGGATCAGTTGCTGCCCCGCAGCAAGCGGGGTATAATCTGGCTCGCGAGAGCGAGGGCCATGGAGCGCTCGAGTCGCACGAAGGAGCTTTTGGATCGCGTCGAACGGATGGTGGAGGAGGATCCGCAGGTGCTCGTCCCCGTACGCAAGCTCTGGGTGCGACTCCAACAGGAATGCCCGTGGATGTCTCCGCCGACGTTCGCCGAGCTCCTGGCTCTGCTGCGCGAAGATGAGCGATTCGAGTATTGGCCGCTCGGTGAGCCTCTCCAGGAAGAGCTCCCTGCCCGAGAGGGGCACTGGTCCGTGCGCGAGGCCGCGGCGTGCGAGCGCGGGCCGCGCGTCAAGCTCCGGCGCATCCCGGTGACGGCAGCGCTCCTCATTCAAATCCTCCGCCATCACATCCAGGGAATGCTCGAAATTCTGCGTTGAGCCGCTGCGGTCCTCATTCCACGGTCACCGATTTCGCCAGATGGCGGGGTTGATCCACATCGCAGCCCTTGAGGACGGCCGTATGATAGGCGAGCAATTGGAGCGGAACGGTGGCGAGGATGGGCGAGAGCCAGTAGCTCGCGACCGGAATCTCCAGCAGGCCATCGGCGACCTGACGGACTTCCACATCGCCTTCGGTGACGATCCCCAAGACGCGCCCCTCGCGCGCCTTCGCCTCGATGATGTTGGCCAACGTCTTCTCGTAGAGGAGTTGTGAGAGCGGAGACTCGGGATCGCGAGCGTTGATCACGACAATGGGGAGATGCTCGTCAATGAGAGCGTTCGGCCCGTGCTTCATCTCCCCGGCCGGATACCCCTCGGCGTACACGTAGGCCAGTTCTTTCAGCAGCAAGGCGCCTTCCAAGGCGATCGGATAATAGAGGCCGCGTCCCAAGAAAAATGCCGCGGGCGCGCGAGCGAACTGACGGGCGAGCTCGCGAACGTCATCATCTTTGGCGAGCACGCGTTCGAGCTTCTCCGGGATCATCCACGCCTCGCGGAGCAACCGCTCCCGTTGCTCGGCCGCGAGCGTCCCCCGCTGCTCGCCCAAATAGACGGCCAGCAGATACAGGGCCATCAACTCGGCCGTGAAGGCCTTGGTCGAAGCGACGCCGATCTCCGGCCCCGCATGGAGGAAGATCGTACCCTGCGCTTCGCGCGTGAGCGTGGCCCCACGCCCGTTACAAAGGGCGAGCACCGGCGCCCGGTGACGCCGCGCCTCGCGAACAGCCGCCAACGTATCGGCCGTCTCCCCCGATTGGCTGAGCGCGACCACTAATGTCCCTTCATCGAGGATCGGATCGCGATACCGAAATTCGCTCGAATAGTCCACTTCCGTCGGCAGGCGCGCCAGATGTTCGATCAGAAACTCCCCGGCCAACGCCGCGTGCCAGCTTCCCCCACAGCCGACGAGCCGAAGGGTGCGGATCTGCCGGATTTGCTCCTTGTCCATCTCGATCTCCTCGAAGCGAACGCTCCGGCCATCCGCCGCGGTATGTGCCTTGAGCAACTCGCGGAGCGCACGCGGTTGCTCGTAGATCTCTTTGAGCATGAAGTGCGGGAACCCCCCCTTCTCGACCAAGATGGGCTCCCATCCGATGCGCTCCAAGCGAGGGGTCACCGCATTCCCCTCCAGATCGCGAATACGTACCCCCCGGCGCATGAGGACGGCGATCTGCCCATCCTCCAAGAAACACACTTCGCGCGTGTAGTAGAGCAGGGCCAGCACGTCTGATGCGACGAAATATTCCTCGCGGCCAATGCCGATCACCACCGGCGGTCCTTGCCGGACGGCGACGATCGTCTCCGGCACATCCGCCGAGATGAGGGCTACGGCGAAGACCCCCGTCATGTCGCGCACGGCCGCGCGCGCGGCTTTCTCCAACCGAACATCGGGATCGAGCGCGCTTGTCGCCAGCTCCTGCAGATGCTTCTCGATCAGATGGGCGATGACCTCCGTGTCCGTCTCCGTTCGAAACGCGTGCCCCTCTTCGGTGAGCCGACTCCTCAGCGCGAGATAGTTCTCCACGATGCCGTTGTGAACGACGGCCAGGCGCCCGGAGCAATCACAATGGGGATGGGCGTTCTCCGTCGTCGGTCGTCCGTGCGTCGCCCATCGCGTGTGCCCGATTCCGTAGGTGCCATCGAGCGGCTGCAAGCGAATCAGCTCTTCCAATTGCCGCAGCTTACCCGCCGCACGGCGCACCTCCAATCGGCCTTCGTCCACGACGGCTAATCCGGCTGAGTCATAGCCGCGATACTCTAACCGCCGCAAGCCATGCAGCAAGATGGGGACGATCTGCCGCGGCCCGACATATCCGATAATCCCCGACATCGCTCACCTTGCCGATGAAGAGCCCTCGGCGTCCTCTTTGAGCCTCTTCTTCTCCACGGCCGGGACACCCACCACCAGCGTGTGCTCCGGCACGTCGCGAATGACGACCGCCCCCGCCCCCGTCATCGCCCCGCGCCCCACCCGCACCGGCGCCACCAGCATCGTGTCGCTGCCGAGCTTCACATCGTCCTCGATGATCGTCGGATGCTTCCGCTTCCCATCGTAATTGCACGTGATCGTCCCCGCTCCCACGTTCACCCGCTCCCCCACGGTCGCATCTCCCAAATACGCCAAATGCATCGCCTTGCTCCCCCGCCCGATCCACGACTTCTTCACCTCCACGAAATTGCCGATGGCCACCTCATCGGCCAGCTCCACCTCCCCCCGTAAATGAGCAAACGGCCCGATCCGTACATCGTTGCCGATTCGACTCTCCTGGATCACTGTGAAATTCCGAACGACCACGCGATCTCCGAGCTGCGAATTCACGATCCGCGTCCAGGCGTGGATCTCGCAAGCCTCCCCGATGCGCGTCTCTCCCTCCAGGTGTACGTGTGGATGTACGACGGTCTCCGCCCCGATGACGACATCGGCATCAATCCAGGTTGTGTCCGGATCGCGGATTGTCACCCCCTCGCGCATCCACCGCGCACAAATCTCCCGCCGCAGCTCAGCTTCGAGTCGCGCCAAATCCGGACGCGTATTGACCCCCCAGAGTTCCTCCGAATGTTCGCTCCGGATCGCCCGAACGCGATACCCGACGCTCGTGAGCCCGCCCACGACATCCGTCAGATAGTATTCCCCCTTTTGATTCTCCGGCTTCAATCGCCGCAACGCCCCAAAGAGGGGTTTCGGATCGAAGCAGTAGAGTCCGGCATTGACCTCCCGAATCGCGCGCTCTTCAGGTCCCGCCTCCGTCTCCTCTACGATCCGCACGACCTCGCCCTGAGCATCGCGCACGATTCGCCCGTATCCTCTTGGATCCTCCAGCTGCATCGTCACCAACGTCGCCGCGGCGTGCCCCTCAAGATGTGCCGCGACCAGCCAGGCGATTGTCTCCGCGCGCACGCGCGGCATGTCTCCATAAAGGAGCACCAGCGGTTCTCGCCAGAGCGAAGGCTCCTCCCATCTCTGCCACTGCTCAAGCGCTTCGCCTTCGTCAACGGAGATGGGGGGATACGGCGGCCCCTCTTCGGCGCTCAGCGCTTCCAGCGCTACCAGGGCTGCATGTCCGGTCCCGAGCGGCTCCTGCTGAAGGGCAAACAGAAGGCGCGGCCTTAGGCTCTCCTCACCGACGCTTCGCGCGACTTCTCGCTCGACGACACGCCGCACCTCCTCCGCCTGATGCCCGAGGACGACGACCAGGCGGGCCGGATGAACGCCAAGCGCTGCCCGCACGACATAGGCGATGAGCGGGCGTCCGGCCAGCTCGTGCAGAACCTTCGCCCGCCGCGACCGCATCCGCGTTCCTAACCCGGCCGCCAGGATCACGACGTTCGGCCTCATCGCTGACCTCCCCTCCTTGACTATCAACGAGCTAAGGTATCACACTTCCTGCGCTCGGGGCAATGACCCCCTTTGCCATCACTCCGGGCCCAGCGGCCATCCTTTGGACCTTCAAGGACCTCTGCTCTGGTTGGCTGGGCACGTTTCGGCGGAGGGCGAGCATATCCACAGAGGCGGACCCCATTTCGATCTTGTGGAGCTGATACCTCGTCTGCCCGAGCTCATCAATCGCGAAGATGCTACCATGGCCAGCATCGTAGGCGAGCTCAGGCTTACGGGGGAGCGCGAGACATGGATTCCATTCCCCAATGCCCCAGCTCAACAGGAGGCGCTTCCTCAACGTCCCCGGGCAGCTGCAAAACGAACTGCCCAGTCCACGCCGAATTTGGAGAAACGACCATGTTGAACGAGGCCATCGCCCGACTCGGGATGCGAACTTCCCATCCCCTGAGCAACCGGGAAGCTCTCCGTCCCGGAGGCTCACGTGATCAGAAGGAGAAGTCGGGCGCGTCACGCGCTCGGTGAGCTAGCTCACGGTCGCTTTCGCGCTGGCGACAGCCTCCTCAAAGGTGCGGACGGCGAAATCCACCTGTTCGGCATCCACGACCAGGGGTGGGGAGAAGCGGATGGCCGTCTCGCCGCAACCGAGGAGCACGAGCCCGCGCCGGAAGCATTCCTGGATGATGCGGTCGCGCAACTCGACATCTGGAGCGAGCGTCTGCCGATCCTTCACGATCTCGACGCCGAGCATCAGGCCGAGGCCGCGCACCTCAGCGATGCAGTCGGCGTGTCGCTCGGCGACCTGCTCGAGCCCGCGCTTCAAGCGCTCCCCCATCAGGCGTGCGTTCTCGATGAGCCCGTTCTCCAGCAGCTCGAACGTCGCGAGCGCCGCAGCGATCGCCACCGGATTGCCGCCGAAGGTCGAAGCGTGCGCCCCCACATGCCACTCCATCACATCGGCACGCGCGACCGTGACTCCGAGGGGTAAGCCCGAGGCAATGCCCTTGGCGATCGTCATGATATCGGGGACGAAATCGAAATGCTCGCACGCCCACATCCGGCCCGTGCGTCCCATTCCCGACTGCACCTCATCGGCGATGATGAGGATGCCGTACTGCTCGCGCAGGCGGTTCAAGCCCTCGAAGAAGCTGCGGGGCGGGACGATATACCCCCCCTCCCCTTGGATCGGTTCGACGACGATGGCGGCGACTTCCTCTGGGGGGACAGCCGTCTTGAAGACGACCTCCTCGATGAAGCGGATGCATGCCTGTCCCACATCTTCCCCATCCGTCTTGTAGGGATACCGGAGGGGGTTGGGATACGGCACATGCGTGACATCGAGGAGCTGGCGTCCGAATCCTCGCCGCTGCGTCGTCTTGCTGCAGGTCAGCGAGAGCGCGCCGAGCGTACGGCCATGAAAGCCGCCGTAGAAGGCGATGAATCTGTCGCGCCGCGTCGCATAGCGGGCGACCTTCAAAGCCCCCTCGATGGCTTCCGCCCCAGAATTTCCGAAATGCACCCGTTTGGGGAAATTGCCGGGCGTGACCTGCTCGAGCTTCTCCGCAAGGTGCACCAGATGCGGGTAGTAGTAATCGGCCGAGGCCAGATGAATGAACTCCGCCGCCTGTCGCACGATCGCTTCGACAATCTTCGGATGCGCGTGGCCCGTATTGCAGACGGCGACCCCGGCATTGAAATCGAGGAAGTAGTTCCCGTCCACGTCCTCGATGATCGCTCCAAATCCCCGCCGAATGACGAGTGGATAAGGCCGCGTGTAGGAAGGGGAGACATATCGTGCGTCTTTCTCGACGATCTCCCGAGCCTTCGGCCCCGGAAGTTCAGTCTTGATCTGCGGAAGCTTGATGTCCATACGCTCCTCCTTCTGGAGAAAAGATGGTGCGTCAAGGCGCCGTTCGGAGAAGGCAAGAGGCCGAATCGGCCTCAGCCCGCAAACAGGTTCGTTCGCTGCATGGTCGGCGTGAACTTATGCGCGAAAGCTTCCATGGTGGCTCATCATCTTACTCGATCGCGTCGATCTTTGGCAATATGCGAATGAGGCCGATATCGGCGGGGCAAGCTCCGGGAGCGAAGCGGCAACGAGCGCGTCTCATCGCTTGACACCCCCTCGGACGAGGATGGTATCGTAGCGACCGGCGGGAGGGGCGTGTCCTCCTCCCTCGATTACGCGTGAGGAGGAGAGCGATGCTGCTTCAAGTGCGGGCCTTTGGTTTCGCCGTCGGCCTGGTGTGGGGGATCATCATCCTGGGTGTGACGCTCGCCGTCACGATCAAGGGCACAGGAGGGGAGCATCTCGGCCGCTTGGGTCTCCTCTATCCGGGCTATCGCGTGACGTATTGGGGGAGCGTGATCGGGTTCGTCTGGAGCGTGATCTACGGGTTCGTGGCGGGAGCGCTCCTGGCATGGGTGTATAATAGACTGTCAGGGGCGCAGCGACAGTGAGAGTACCGCTCTACAAATTGGCCCACGCGCGCTCGGGCGACAAGGGGGATACGGCGAATATCGGGCTCATCGCCTACAAGCCCGAGTACTATCCGCTCCTTGTCGAACATGTCACGGCCGACCGCGTGAAGGAACATTTTCGCGGGATCTGTCACGGTCCGGTGGAGCGCTTCGAGCTGCCGAATCTCCATGCGCTCAACTTCCTCTTGCATCGCGCGCTCGGAGGTGGAGGGACGGTCTCGCTGCGACTCGATGCTCAAGGGAAGACCTTGAGCACGGCGCTCTTGCGCATGGAGATCGAGGTGGAGGAGGAGCAAGCGCGGCGCCTGGGATTACTGGACATGGAGGGGGAGTGATGTCTGCGCCGCTGTCTTTCGAGCGCATCCTGTATACGGTGGACGGAGCCATTGCGCGCATCACGTTGAATCGGCCAGAGAAGCGCAATGCGCTCGATCCGCAGATGTTGGAGGAGCTCCCGCAGGCCTTCGCGCGTGCGGAAGATGATGCGGCGGTGAGAGTCGTCACGCTCGAAGCGGCCGGGACAGATTTCTGCGCAGGGCTCGATGTGACGACCTTACAGCCGACCGCCGATCCGGCCGTGTTCGAGAAGATGCGGGATGCCGAACGCCTGGTTCGGCTCTTCCTCCTGATGCGGCGATTGACGAAGCCGATTGTGGCGTTGGTGCGCGGGCGCGCGCTAGGCGGTGGCTGCGGCTTGGCGACGGCGTGCGATATCGTCCTGGCAGCCGAGAGCGCGCAATTCGGATACCCGGAGGTTCGGATCGGCTTCGTCCCAGCCATTGTCAGCGTGCTCTTGCGGCGCTCGGTGGGGGAGAAGAAGGCGGCGGAGCTGATGCTGAGCGGGCGTCGAATCACGGCGGCCGAAGCGGAACGTCTCGGCCTCGTCACGTTCGTCTTCCCCGATGAGGCCTTCGAGCAAGAGTCTGAGGCCTTTCTCGCTGAGCTGGCTCGGCAAGGCCCTCAAGCGATGCGGCTGACCAAGCAGATCTTGTATCACCTTGATGGCTTGAGTTTCGAGACGGCACTGCGCACGGCGGTGGATGTGAACGTCCTGGCGCGATTGACCGAAGATTTCGCGCGCGGCATAGCGGAATTCTTGCGAAAGTGAAGACGCGCGCTCGGGTGCGCAGAGGGTCTCGTCGTCTCCACGTCGTGCGGCTCCCGCGATGTCTCTCATGAAGGATCACGAAGCGATCGAACGGGCATCTGCGCTCGTCATCGCGGCGGATCCGGTCGAAGGCGAGCGACTCTGCGCACGCTTGCAACGGCTCGGGTTCTCGGCGATTCGATGGGATATCGCGGCGGATCAAACGGAGGAGTCGGAACCTCCGTTCTCGAACGTGCGCCTCATTCTCGTGGATGGGCGGGCTTCTCCCGATCGCGTTCGATCTTGGATCGAGCGCGTGCGGAGTCGGGTGACGCTCGCGCCCATCCTTCTTCACGGTCTCTCCGAGTGCGAACGGGTTTACCTTGAGGTCGATGATGTCCTCCCGATCGAGGATGAAGCCGAATGGGCCTGTCGCGTGAGGGTTTGGGCAGCGACCAGCGCGCGATGGGAACGGCTCCTCGAGGCGAAGGTCGCCGAGCGGACGGATCTGCTCGAACGCGCGCTCTCGGGACAGGGGCTTTTGCTCGATGAGATGCGGGCCGCGCGCGCACGCTGGGAAGCGACCTTCAATGCCATCACCGATGGGTTGGTGCTCACGACGCCCGAGGGGATCCTCGAGCACGTGAACGAAGCGTTCGCGCGACTTTTCGGTCTGGAGCGCGAGCACTGGTTAGGGCAATCCTGCCACCGCGTGTGGGAGCGATTCGGACAACGCGGCCTATGCGGTCATGAGCGGGTCCTGAGCACCGGCGCGCCGCATGAGGAGGAGGTGCACGAGGCGGCGACAGGACGCACGTTTCGCGTCCTCATCATGCCGGTGAAGTCGGTGCGCGGGGAGATCTTAGGGCTCGTGCACAGCTTCCGCGATGTCACGGTAGAGCGGCATCTGGAATGGCAAGCGCGCCACGCGGAGCGCATGGTGTTGGCCGGACAGATCGTCTCGGGCATCGCCCACGAAGCGGCCACGCCGCTCTCGGTCATCGCGAATCTCGCGGAGGCCTTGCTCCTGGATATCCCACCGGACAGTCCGATGGCGGCCGACGTGCGGAGCATCGCGGCGCAGGCACGGCGCATCGCGGAGATGCTGCGTCGGTTATTGGACTTCGTGCGCCAGGCACCGCCGACGTTTCGCCCGCTTGATGCGAACGCCCTCATTACGGAGACGCTCGCGCTGCTGCGCCATAGTTTCCGCGCCGCGCGCATCGAAGTCGTCACGCATCTGGATCCCGCGTTGCCGCCGTTATGGGCCGATGAAGGGCAACTGCAACACGTCTTGCTGAACCTGTTCACGAACGCCATTCATGCCATGCCGGAAGGGGGGCGCTTGATCGTGCGCACGGAGATGCTCGCGGGCACGCCCAAACCGATTCACCTCACGGTCGAGGATACGGGCACGGGCATTCCGCCGGAATATCTCCCGCGCATCTTCGACTTCTTCTTCACCACGCGCGCGGATCGCGGGGGCACGGGGTTGGGCTTGGCTATCGTGCGCCAGATCGTCGAAGCGCATGAGGGGACGATCGAGGTGGAGAGTGCGCCGGGGAAGGGGACGCGCTTTCGCCTCCGATTCCCCCTTCGGGCGGAATCCGCGGGCCTTGGGGCGAGCGAGTCCGGGTGAGCCTCTCTGGAGGATATCCTCGCTCGAAGGGCGTCCCAACCAACGCGAACGGTGTCGGGAGCGTTCGGAACAGGCGGTGGAAGCGCGCACCTTGCGCTCGCGCGCGCGATGTGCGCACACTTTCCAGATGGGGGTATGGAGCGATTGAGCGTGCTCATCATCGAGGACGATGGGCAACTGGCGGAGGTGCTCGCCCGCTTTTTGCGACGGCAGGGGTTTGAGGTCGAGACGGCGACCGAGGCTGGGATAGCCCTCCAGAAGATGTTCGCGCGCGTCTTCGACATCGTCCTGAGCGATATTCGGCTCCCGGACCGTTCCGGCATCGAGGTCCTTCAAGAAATCAAACGGGCTTTCCCGCAGACGATCATCCTCATGATGACGGCCTTCAGCTCGATCGATTCGGCCGTGGAGGCCGTGCGCCTGGGGGCGGATGATTATCTGAGTAAGCCGCTGCAACTGGATGATGTGAAGATGCGGATTGAGCGCGCCTTGGAACGACGGCGGCTGCAAGCACGCGTGGCCGATCTTCAACAGCAGCTCACCGAGCGCTATCGCTTCGGCAACATCATCGGCAAGAGCAAACCGATGCAGGAGTTGTTCCGCATCTTGGAGCGCGTGGCGCGCTCATCGGCGACCGTCTTGATTGTCGGGCGCACGGGGACGGGGAAGGAGTTGGTCGCTCGCGCCATTCACTACAACAGCCCTCGAGCGAATGGGCCGTTTGTGGACATCAACTGTGGGGCGTTGCCGACGGAACTGCTGGAGAGCGAACTCTTCGGCCACGTGCGCGGGGCGTTCACCGGGGCGACCGAGTCAAGGCCCGGGTTGTTCGAGGTCGCGCATGGAGGCACGCTCTTTCTCGATGAGGTGGACGCGCTCAAGCCCGACCTGCAAGTGAAGCTCTTGCGCGCGCTGCAGGAGAAGGTCATCCGCCGCGTGGGGGGGCGAGAGAACATCCCCGTGGACGTGCGCATCATCGCGGCGACGAATCGGGACCTGGAGGAGGCCGTACGTCGCGGCGAGTTTCGCGAGGACCTCTACTATCGGCTCAACGTCGTCACGCTCTATCTGCCCGAGCTGCGCGAGCGGCGCGAGGACATCCCGCTTTTGGTCGAGCATTTCTTGACGCGCTACGCCCTTGAGAACGGGCAGCCGGTGCGGCGATTCTCCACCGAAGCCATGCGGCTGCTGATGAGTTATTCGTGGCCGGGAAATGTGCGCGAGCTGCAAAACGCCGTCGAATACGCGCTCACCATGAGCAGCGAGCCCGTCCTCACGATTCGTGATCTTCCCCCGCACCTGAGCGGGATCGCCCCCATGGAACGGTCGGCGCCTCCGGAGCGCGAGCCCCGCACCCTCGCGGAGGTGGAGAAGCGGCACATCTTGCGCGTCCTTGAGGAGACGGGAGGGAATCATGCGAAGGCTGCGGAGATCCTCGGTATTGATCGGCGCACGCTCTATCGCAAGCTTCAAAAGTACCAGATCCCGCTGGAATCCGCCCTGCGCGGAGGCCGTTCCGTAGGAGCGTCGCATGAGGAGTGAACTCCAATGGGTCCGCCGGATTCGGGAGATGGCGCGCCGCTTCGCTCCCGAGATCGTCATGGGGATTGGCGATGATGCGGCGATCCTCAAGCGTTCTCCAGGGAAGTGGTGGTTGGTGACGACGGACGCCCTCATCGAAGGCGTTCACTTTCGCCGTGAGTACACGCCGGCGCGGCTGCTCGGCCACAAGGCGCTCGTCGTGAATCTGAGCGACATCGCCGCGATGGGGGGACGGCCTCGGTTCTTCGTGCTCTCCCTCGCCGTCCCCGGGGACCTCGAGGACGCGTATCTGGAGGGCCTTCTGGAGGGGATCGTGGCGACAGCCGACCGATACGCTGTGATCCTCATTGGTGGGAATCTCGCGGCGTCGCCCCTAGGGCTCAGTGTGCACGTGACCCTCATCGGCGAGTGCGCCGCGCATCGGGCCGTGCGCCGCGATGGTGCCATGCCCGGAGAGGCGATCTACGTCACCGGGCAACTCGGGCTCTCGGCCCTGGGATTGCGGCTTCTGGATGCCGGGTATCGGTTGAGCGACGAGCTGCCGGAACATCTGCGCCGTCCGATCCTGGCGCATCTGGCGCCGGAGCCGCGGCTCTCGCTCGCTCAGTATCTGGCTGAGGAAGGCGTGGCTCGCGCGATGATCGATCTGAGCGATGGTCTTTCTTCCGACCTCCGCCGTCTGTGCGAGGAGAGTCACGTGGGGGCTGTGCTCCGCGCCGAGGCGCTCCCGGTGGTCGCGGAAGCGAGCGCATTGGGCGCTGATCCCTTGACGCTCGCCCTGCATGGAGGAGAGGATTACGAGCTGCTCTTCACCGTGAGGGAAGAACACACGCCGTGTCTTGAGGAAGCACGTATGCGATTCCCCGATCTCCCACTGACCTGCATCGGGCGCACGATCTCAGATCCCGGTCAGGTGTACCTGGAGCATGCCGGACATCGGGAACCGCTCGCCCCGCGCGGATACAATCATTTCTCGCTCCGATACGATTGACCTTCCCGTCAAAGGGGGCGCCCCCCTCCCGGCAGTGAAGAAGCGGCCCTGGAGCGAATGACGAGGGGGCGTCCCCATCGTGCGCCCCCTGTAAAGCGACCACTCCGTCTTCAGGCGATCGAGACCAGCTCGATGTCGAAGATGAGCGTTTGCCCTGCGAGGGGATGATTGGCGTCGAGTGTCACCGTATCCTCGGTGAGTTTCGCTACCGTGATGGGGATCACTCGCCCGGATTCCGTGTGCAATTCCAGGGTCATGCCCTCCACCAGCTCGAAATCCACGTGCAGCTCCGAGCGCGGCACCTCCTTGACGAACTCCTCAATGTAGGCCCCATAGGCTTCCTCGGGAGGGATCTCGACGGTCTTCTTCTCTCCGACCTGCATGCCGATGACGGCGCGCTCGAAGCCGGGGATCACCATGCCGGTGCCGATGACGAACTCCAGGGGCTCGCCCCCCTCCGAGGAATCGAAGACGAACCCGTCACGTAGGCGCCCCGTATAGTGGACGCGCACGATGTTTCCTTTTTCGGCTCTTTGGCCCATCCTTCACCTCTCCTTTGCTCTCGACGCTCTCGGAGCGTCAAAGAAAAATCGGCTCATACCCGTCGAGGGTGATGAGCCGGATTTCACTCAAAACCCGCAACGGTTATGACCGGGCGAGAGTATACCATCCTCACAGCCTTGGCGCAATTGGGCCCGGATCGAGCGCGGCGGCGACCTCCGGGCGCCCGCTTGGTGAACGTCTCGACAATATGTTAAGGTTTCCTCCATGCGACGGATCACGTATCGCGAGGCCGGCGTGGACATCGAGGCCGCGCGCGCGGCGAAAGAGGCCATCAAGCGGCTTGCCCGAACGACGTTCACCCCCCAGGTCTTGATGGACATCGGGGGATTCGGCGCCCTCTTCCGCGCCGATCTCTCGGCGTATCGCGATCCCGTCCTCGTCTCCAGCGTGGATGGCGTGGGAACGAAGCTGAAGATCGCCGCTCTGGCCGGGCGGCATGACTCGGTCGGATACGATATTGTGGCCCATTGCGTGAACGACATTCTTGTACACGGGGCGCGACCGCTCTTTTTCCTAGATTACATCGCCATGGGGAAACTCGTGCCGGACGTCGTCGTGCAGATCGTCGAGGGGATCGTGCGGGGATGTCACGAATCCGGTTGTGCGCTCGTGGGGGGGGAGACGGCCGAGATGCCGGGCGTCTACGCCCCCGGTGAGTATGATCTGGTCGGATTCATCGTGGGGGTCGTCGAGCGCGAGCGCCTTCTCGACGGTCGGCGCATCGAGCCCGGAGATGTCGTGCTCGGCCTCGCCTCGTCTGGCCTCCATACGAATGGCTACAGCTTGGCCCGAAAGCTCTTCTTCGAAGTCGCCGGATGGACGCTCGACACGTATGTCGGGGAGTTAGGGGGAACTGTCGGCGACGAATTGCTCAAACCGCATCGGAATTATCTTCCCGTGCTCGTCGGCCTTCTGGAGAAGGAGATCGTGAAGGGGCTCGTGCACATCACGGGTGGCGGCTTTCTGGAGAATATCCCGCGCCTTCTGCCTGAGGGCTGCGTCGTGGAAATCGAGGAGGGGGGGTGGCCGATCCTTCCTGTCTTCCGCGTGCTCCAGCGCTTGGGGAATATTGAGCGGCAAGAGATGTATCGCACGTTCAACATGGGGATCGGCATGATCGTGATCGTCGCCGCCATGGACGTCCCGGCGGTCCTCGAATATCTCCGCCAAGTGGGGGAGCCCGGATACGTGATCGGGCGCGTCATGGCGGGTGAGCGAAACGTCGTGATCTGCTTCTCCTGACGTATGGGCGAGAAGAAGAAGATCGGCATCTTGATCTCCGGTCGCGGATCGAACATGCTCGCGCTGATTGAGGCGACCGAGCGCGGAGAATTGGACGCGGAGGTCGCCGTCGTCATCAGCAATGTCGCAGGTGCTCCGGGATTGGAGAAGGCGCGCGCGCATGGCGTCGAGGCGCTCGTCATCAGCCACAAGGGGTTGAGTCGCGAGGAGCACGAGCGGCGTCTTGTGGCCGAGTTGAAGAAGCGTCGGGTCGAACTCGTCTGTTTGGCGGGATATATGCGATTGCTGAGCCCGTATTTCCTCAGCGAATTCCCCGGGCGCGTCCTGAACATCCATCCGTCGCTTTTGCCCGCTTTCCCGGGGCTGGAAGCGCAGCGCCAGGCCCTCGAATACGGCGTCAAGTTCTCCGGCTGCACCGTCCATTTCGTAGACGAGAAGATGGATCACGGCCCGATCATCGTGCAAGCGGTCGTCCCCGTGTACGATGACGATACTGTGGAGACGCTCTCGGCGCGCATTCTGGCCGAAGAGCACCGGCTGTACGTGCACGCTGTCGCGCTCGTCCTCAGTGGGAACTATCGCATCGAAGGAAGGCGCGTACTTGTGGGGCGATCGCGCGACATTGGCCAGCCAAGCTGAGCGCGCGATGCGGAAGGCGCGTCCGTGACCCCATCCCGCCGCTTCGGCCAGCGCGCCGGATGGGAGGGGCTTTGAACTCTGCTCTCTCTGCAGGTTAAGGCTTGAGGGACGGGGGGAGTTTTGGACGGAATGATTAGTGCGACAATTTGGTGGCCTTGCGAACCTAACGAGGCCAACGCTACACCGGCAAAAAGGGCGATTTTCAAGGGACCGCTCCGAACCCATGGCGTCTCAAAAATGGCTTCCCTCCGTGAAGAGGGTGGAGCGGCGACTCGGGACCGAGTTCCAAGATGCGCTTTCGAATCCGCGCGATTTCGGAGAACCCGATCTGCTCGCAGCGTTCGGCTGCCCGTCGGTTCATCGTCCGCCTCCCTCTCACTCTCTCCGAGGTGGAGAAGCCGTTTGGGGAGAGAGACTTCTACGGCAGCGCTCTCTGGGAAGGCACCTTCGGGTTGTAGGGCGGAGCGCTCGCTTGATGGGCAAGGCGATCGTCCTCTAGAATCAAGGGCCGCGAGGATGAGACGGTGAGGCGATCGCCCCTGTGGTGGGATTTGAAAGAGCCGGCGATGCTGCTTGGCGCCGCCGGCATGGGCGCGTTCGTTTCTTGGGAATGGCCGAGTGGGGCTTCGACGGTCGCGCGCGCGATCACGCCGCTGCTGGTGGGCGTCCTCTTCACCGTCTTCGCGCGCGTATCGCTGGGGCAGCTCCGCGAAGCGGCGCGCGATGGGCCGTATATGCTCACGGTCATCGGGCTGAATTTCGGGAGTGCCCCCGTGCTCGCCGTTCTGCTGGGGAGCCTCCTTCTGCCGGATGTGCCGGAGTTGCGTGTCGGGCTCTTCCTGGCCCTGCTGACGCCGTGCACGGATTGGTATTTGATCTTCACGCATCTGGTCGGCGGGGATGTGGCGCGCAATCTCGCCGTGTTGCCTTGGAATCTGGTCTTGCAGGTGGCGCTCCTCCCCGTGTATCTTTGGCTCTTCACGTCGGCGTGGCTACCGCTGGACATGGGAGAGATCGGGCGGGCATTGCTCGCCTATGCCGTCCTCCCGCTTGTGGCCGCGCAGCTCTTTCGGTGGCGGTGGGGGGAGAAACCCATCCTAGCGCGCCTTGGATTTTGGGCGCTCGCGCTTGTCGTCTTCGCGATGTTCGTCAGCCACGGGCGGATCGCCCTAGCTCATCCCACGCTCTTTCTGCGGCTGGCCCCGCCGTTTCTGCTGTTCTATGTCCTCGCGCTCGCGCTCTCGCAGGTTGTGGCGCGCGGCCTTCGCTTTCCGCGAGAGCGCGCGCTGGCCTTGGCCTGCACGGTGATGGCGCGGAATTCGCCGCTGGTCCTACCGCTTGCCGTGGTGCTCTTCCCCGAGCATCCGATCATCGCGCTCAGCCAATTGGTCGAACCGGTCGTGGAGATCCCCACGCTCATCCTCTTCTCGGCCGCTGTGAGACAATGGGCTGCCCCTGAGGTGGGTGCACCTCGCGCTTGACGCGCGCTCCGTCGGGTTGATACCCTCATCATCCTGGGCGCGCGTATGGAAGTCCTTCATGAAGAGGAGATCCTCGGTCGAGCGTATGATGCCCAGTTGCTGCGACGGCTTCTCGGTTACCTTCGGCCACATCGGCGGACGCTGCTGCTGGCGATCTGCCTCATCATTTTGGCGTCGCCCATTCAACTTGTCGGACCCGCGCTGACGGTCATCGCCGTGGATCTTTTCATTCATCCTCGCCCGGCGGTGAGTCCTGTCGCGGCGCTTGCCGAACGCCTGCTGCGCGCGCTCGGATGGTCGCCCTCTCCGCTTGAAGGCCTGCATCTGATCGGCGGACTCTTCCTCGTCTCTCTCTTTGCCCAGTTCGCGCTCACCTACGGCCAGACGGTGCTCGTGCAATCGCTCGGGCAGCGGCTCATGTTCGATCTCCGAGAGCAGCTCTTCGATCACCTGCAGCGCGTGGATGTGCGGTTTTACGATCGCAATCCGGTGGGCCGGCTGATGACGCGCCTGACGACGGACGTCGATGCGCTGAACGAGCTGTTCACAGCCGGAGTGGTCGCTTTCGTTCAGGACATCTTTCTGCTGCTGGGGATCGTCGGTCTCATGTTCTACTTGAACTGGCGATTGGCGCTGGTCGCCTTCCTGGTCCTCCCCCTGCTCCTCCTTGTGATGGTGTGGTTTCGGGCGAACGCGCGTCGGGCCTATCGCGAAGTGCGCGCGCGCATCGCCCGCATCAACGCGTTCTTGCAAGAGCACATCACGGGCATGGCGACCGTTCAGCTCTTCAATGAGGAACGACGGAGCTTCGAGCGTTTCGACCGGCTCAATGCCGATCATCGTCAAGCCAATCTGGAGACGATCTTCTACTACGCCATCTTCTTCCCAGCCGTGGAGCTGGTGAGCGCCATCGGGATCGCCCTCATCATCTGGTACGGCGGGCATCAGGTCTTGGCCGGGCAGGTGACGCTCGGTGCGCTGATCGGATTCGTGCAGCTCTCGCAGCGGTTCTTCCACCCAATCTCTGATCTGAGCGAGAAGTATAACATCCTGCAATCGGCGATGGCGGCCTCCGAGCGCATCTTCGCACTGCTTGACACGCCTGTGGGGATCGCTTCGCGGGGGGAGTATCGGCCCCAGCGCGTGCGGGGACATCTCGAATTCCGTCACGTCTGGTTTGCCTATGAGGGGGAGGAGTGGGTCTTGCGCGACGTCTCCTTCGAGGTGCTTCCTGGAGAGGCGGTCGCCCTCGTCGGGCCGACGGGAGCGGGCAAGACGACGCTCGCGCATCTGCTGCTCCGCTTCTATGATGTATCGCGAGGGGCGATCCTTCTCGATGGGGTGGATCTTCGTGAATGGGATCTTCGCGCTCTGCGACGCGCCTTCGCGCTGGTGCCGCAAGACATCTTTCTCTTCTCGGGCGACATCGCGACCAACATTCGCTTGGGCGAGGTGGCCTTTTCCGAGGAGCGCGTGCGAGAAGCCGCGCGCCATGTTCACGCGCATGAGTTCATCGAACGCTTACCGGGGGGGTATCACGCGGAAGTCGGCGAGCGTGGCGCGCGGCTCTCCACAGGGCAGAAGCAACTGCTCGCCTTCGCCCGCGCCCTCTGTTTCGATTCGCCGATCCTCATTTTGGATGAAGCGACGGCCAGCGTGGACCCGCATACGGAGGGGCTCATTCACGAAGCTCTGGAGGTGCTCCTGGGCGGACGCACGAGCTTGATCATCGCGCATCGGCTCTCGACGATCCAACGGGCCGATCGGATCATCGTGTTGCATAAGGGGCGGGTGCGGGAGATCGGCACGCATGCGGAGCTGATGAGGCGAGATGGCCTCTACGCTCGACTCTATCGCCGGCAATATCGCCAGATGGTGGGGCGGGCCGCCGAGAAGAGATGAAGGGGCGCTCATCGTGAGTCGTCCGATGGAGAGTTTTGAGGACGCGTCATCGGTATGAGGCGGCGATGGCTCATCCTGCTTCTGATGGGACTCGGCGGCGGGGGGGTCATTGGTGGACTCTTGATGTGGCGCGGACACGAGCCGGAGGATCGGATCCTCGTCTTTGGGAACATCGAGGTGACGGAGGTGGAGATCGCTTTCAAGGTCTCGGGGCGGATCGTGGAGCTTCCTGTGCGCGAGGGGGAGATGGTGAGACGGGGAGCCGTGCTCGCGCGACTCGATCGCGAATCTCTGGAACGGCAGCGGGATCGCGCGGCGGCGGCCGTGCGCGTCGCCGAATCGCAGGTGGCACAACTGCGCACGGCGATCGCTCACCTGCGCGAGATCGTCGAGGCGCAGATCATCGAGCGGCAGGCCGCGCTCGAACAGGCTGAAGCGCAGCTCCGGGAGTTGCTCGCGGGATCACGCGCGCCGGAGATCGCGCACGCGCGCGCGGCCGTACAGGCGGCGCGCGCCGAACAAGAGCGCGCGCAGCGGGATTGGGAGCGCGCCCAGATGCTGTACGAGCGCGATGAGATCTCGATGGCGCAGTACGATCAGGCGCGGGCGCGCTATGAGCAAGCGAGCGCTCAACTTCAGCAAGCTGAGCAACGACTGACCCTTTTGCTGGAGGGGCCGCGACGGGAGCACATCGAAGCCGCGCGCGCGCAGGTCGCGCGAGCGCGCGCGGCCTTGCGCCAGGCCCAGGCGCAGCATCTGGAGCTGCGTCGCCGCGAGCAAGAATTGGCGATGCGCGAGGCCGAGCGCGAACGCGCGCGCGCGGAGCTGGCGCTGAGCGAGACCGCAGTACGGGAGACCGTCGTCACCGCCCCCTTCGATGGCATCGTCTTGACGAAAGCGGCGGAGGTCGGAGAAGTCGTGGCCGCCGGTGCTACGGTGCTCACCTTGGGCGATCTGCGACGTCCCTGGGTGCGCGCGTATATCGGCGAGCGCGATCTCGGGCGCGTGAAACTCGGCGCGCGCGTCCGGGTGAAGACCGATTCTTTCCCCAACCGCATCTATTGGGGGCGCGTCTCGTTCATCGCTTCGGAGGCCGAGTTCACCCCCAAGCCGATTCAAACGCCCGAGGAGCGCGTCCGCTACGTCTACCGGATCAAGATCGACGTCGAGAATCCCAACCTGGAGTTGAAGGCGAATATGCCGGTCACGGCCGAGATCCTACTGGAGCGTCCGTGAGCAGGAGGAGCTCTGCGGACATTGTCGTTTGCGCGCACGGGGTGACGCGGCGCTTCGGGGAAAGCGTGGCCGTGGAGCGCCTCGATCTGGAGGTGCGGCGGGGGGAGATCTTCGGCTTGGTGGGGCCGGACGGAGCGGGGAAGACGACGACGCTGCGCCTATTGTGCGGATTGCTGGAGCCGGATGCCGGGGAGATCGAAGTGGCCGGATACGATGTGCGCCGCCAGCGGGAGGCGGTCTGCGATCACATCGGCTATGTGGCCCAGCGCGCCGGCATCTACGATGATCTCTCCGTTGAGGAGAACATGCGTTTCTACGCCGATCTCTATGGCGTCCCGGCTCGAGCCCGTGAAGCGCGCACGGCCGATCTCCTGCGCGTGACGCGTCTGGAGTCGTTTCGCCGATATCGAGCCCATCAGCTCTCCGGTGGCATGCGACAGAAGCTCGCATTGGCCTGCGCGCTCGTGCATCGTCCGCAGGTCCTCTTTTTGGATGAGCCGACGACCGGCATTGATCCGATCTCGCGGCGCGATCTCTGGGCGCTCCTGACCGAGCTGCGGAAGGAGGGGGTGACGATCGTCTTCACGACGGCTTATCTGGGTGAGGCGGAGCGAGCGGTGCGCCTTGGCCTGCTCTATCGCGGGCGGCTGCTGCGATGTGCGTCGGCTGACGCGCTGCGGCGCGAGTTCTCCGGGCGCGGATGCGAAGTCCTGACGTCCGATCGCGCGCGAGCACAGCGCGTACTCCGACACCGGGAGGGCCTCACGAGCGTCGAACCTTTCGGCGCGACGCTTCGCGTTCTCTTCGATCCGGCACGCATATCGCCTGAAGCTATCGAGCGCGCGCTCGGCGCGGAGGGGATCACCGATGTGAGAGTGCGGCCGCTCCTCCCCTCTTTGGAGGACATCTTCATCGCGCTGATCCGTCAGCGCGAACGCCTCGAAGGTGAGTATGGCTGAACCGACGTCGGCGAAGTGGGCCATTGAGGTCGAGGGGGTGGTCAAGCGATTCGGCCCGTTCGTCGCCGTGGATCGCGTCAGCTTTCGCGTGCAGCGGGGAGAGATCTTCGGGCTCCTCGGACCGAATGGCGCGGGCAAATCCACGACGATTCGCATCCTCTGTGGATTGCTCCTGCCGACGGAGGGGTGCGTGCGCGTAGATGGCCTCGACGTCCTGACGCAGGCCGAACCCGTCAAGCGGCGCATCGGTTATCTGTCACAGCGATTCTCCCTCTATGAGGATTTGACCGTCGAGGAGAACGTGGAGTTCTTCAGCGGCCTCTATGGCGTTCCGCGCGAGCGCCGACGCGAACGCCTGGAAGAGGTCTTGAAGATGGTCGGGCTCACCGCGCGGCGGCGCGCGCTCGTGCGCGTGCTCCCTGGCGGGTGGAAGCAGCGATTGGCGCTCGCCTGTGCGCTCGTGCATGAGCCGCCGATCCTCTTTCTCGACGAGCCGACCTCGGGCGTTGATCCGATCGCGCGTCGCCAGTTCTGGGAGATGATCGCGCGCCTTTCGGAAGCCGGTCATACGATCCTCGTGACGACGCATTATATGGACGAGGCGGAATACTGCCATCGGCTGGCGCTCATGCATCGGGGGAGGATCATCGCGCTTGACGCGCCGGCGGCTCTCGTGCGAGCGCTCTCCTCGGTGGCGTTCCTGCGCGTTGAACCCTCGGACGTGCTGGAGAGCGTGAAGGTGCTTGAGCGAGAGGAGACGGTCGAACACATCGCGTTCTCCGGCGCCGGCCTCCATCTTCGCATCCGCGATCCGCATCGGGCGAGCGAGCGGATCCGACATCTCTTGCAAGCACGGGGGATCACGATCTCTCGGATGGAGGTCATCCCGCCCTCGATGGAAGACGTCTTCGTGGCCGTGATCGAAGCGAGTGAGCGGAGCGAGCGATGACGTGGCGGCGGACGTGGGCCATGGCTCGGAAGGAATTTCTCCACATTCGGCGCGATCCGAGGAGCCTGCTGTTGGCGCTCGCCGTGCCCGTGGTCCTGCTCCTGCTGTTCGGGTATGCGCTGCGGCTGGACGTGGATCGCATCCCCATGCTCGTGCGGGATGCCGACGACAGCCCGCAGAGTCGAGAGCTGATCGCGCGCTTCGCCGGTTCGCGCTTCTTTGACGTGATCGGCATGGTCGAAGACGAAGCGAGCATCGCGCGCGAGATGGACCGCAATCGCTGCTTGATGGCGCTGGTGATCCCCTCCGACTATTCGCGCCGATGGCTTCGTGGGGAGCGCGCTTCGATCCAGCTCCTCTTCGATGGGAGCGATTCGAATACGGCTTCGATTGCTCTCGGCTACGCGGAGGCCGTGCTGCGGGCGCACGCCGGAGCGTGGCAGATCTCGGTCCTACGGCGCGCGACGGGGACGAGAGTGGAGCCTCCGCTGGAGCCGCGCGTGCGCGTCTGGTATAACAGCGAGCTGCGGTCGCGCCATTACATCGTCCCCGGATTGATCGCCATCATCCTGATGATCATTGCCGCCTTGCTCACCTCGCTCACCATCGCGCGCGAGTGGGAGGTGGGGACGATGGAGCAATTGCTCTCGACGCCAGTGCGCGCTTCTGAGATCGTGCTCGGGAAGATGCTCGCGTTCTTCACGATCGGCCTGCTCGATATGCTCATCGCGCTCGTAGTGGGTGTCGCCTTCTTCCGCGTGCCGCTGCGCGGCGATCCGCTCCTGGTCATCCTGATGGGGGGGCTCTTTCTGTTTGGCGCGCTCGGGTGGGGGGTGCTCATCTCCGCGCTCGTGCGCTCGCAAGTGCTCGCGTATCAACTGGGCGTGCTCACATCGTTTCTGCCGGCCTTTCTGCTCTCGGGCTTCATCTTCGCCATCGAGAACATGCCGCCGATGGTGCAAGGACTGACCTATCTCGTCCCGGCGCGATATTTCATTGTGATCTTGCGTGGCCTCTTTCTGAAGGGGATCGGCCTGGAGTTGCTCGTGGGGGAGGTGGTGTTTCTGATCGGGTACGCGGGAGTGGTCTTCGCCCTCGCCACGCGGCGCGTGCGGCGAGGAGTGGCGTGAGGTGTGGGCTCGCATTCGAGAGATGATTCGGAAGGAGTGGCGGCAGGCGCTGCGCGAGCCGCGGATGCGCGTCCTGTTGTTTTTGCCCCCAGTGATTCAACTCACGATCTTCGGCTATGCCGTCAATCTGGATGTGGAGCGCGCGCCAATCGCGTGGATGGATGGCGATCGGACGCCGGCCAGTCGCGCCCTGCGGGCGGCGTTTGACGGCTCGCCCCATTTTCGCGTGGTCGCCACGCCCGCGCGGGAGGAGGAGGGGCGTGAGCTTTTGGACCGCGGGCGCGTCCTCATGTTCGTGCGCGTGCTGCCGGGCTTCGCCGAGCAGGTGAAGCGAGGCGAGACGGTCGCCGTGCAGATCCTCATCGAGGGGACGAACTCGAACACGGCCTCCATCCTCACCACCTACGCGACGCGTGTCATCCTTCGCTATGCCGACGAGGTGATGGTCGAGCGGGAACAACGCGCGTTGAGAGCGCTCGCCTTCGAGCGCGGCGCGCCGATCGCCATTCCTGAGCTGGACGTGCGGACGCGCGTCTGGTTCAATCCCGATCTTCGCAGCCGGAACTATTTCGTCCCCGGTGTTCTGGTCAACATCATCACGATCGTCACGTTGATCCTCACGGCGATGGCCATCGTGCGCGAACGCGAGCTGGGGACGATGGAACAACTCTTGGTGACGCCCATTCGCCCGGTGGAATTCGTCCTCGGGAAGACCGCGCCGTTCGCCCTCATCGGTCTTGTGGATGTCGTTCTGGTGACGAGTGCGGCGCTGCTCATATTTCGCGTCCCATTTCGGGGGAGCGCCGTCGTCCTCCTGTTCAGCGCGATCCTCTTTGTCATGACGACGCTCGGCGTGGGCGTCTTCCTCTCGACGATCTCTCAGACGCAGCAGCAGGCGATGCTCGCCTCGTTCTTCTTCTTCATGCCGGCCTTCACGCTGAGCGGATTCGCCTTCCCGATTCGGAATATGCCCGTGCCCGTACAGTATCTCACTTATGCGAATCCCGTGCGGTATTTCCTGGAGATCGTGCGGGGGGTGTTTTTGAAGGGGACGGGGATCGCCGTCCTCTGGCCGCAGATGATGGCGCTGCTGCTGTTTGGCCTGACCGTCTTCAGCGTGAGCATCTGGCGCTTCCGACGGCGGCTGGAATGATCCCCTTCGATTCCAGGGGCGTGGAGTCCGAGCCCCATGCACGACGTCATAGCGGCGGTTCCGGAACCGCGGCGCCATCTTTCCGCGGATCAGAAGCTCCGAAGTTCACCCCGGTCGTGAAATCCCGCGCGACGGCCTGTCCGCCCCCCATCTGCGAGGAGTAGGCACCGCGCACCTGGAGTTGATGGCCGAGAGCCTGAAGCTCCTCGCGCACGCGTTCGGGGACGCGCGCTTCGATCTGCACGTCGCAGCCGCCGAAAGTCCGTTTGGTGAAGCGCGCGGCTTCGAGCGCCTCTTGGATGTTCATCCCGTGATCCACAACGTGGGAGACGAACTGCGCGTGCGCCTGCGCCTGATTCCACCCGCCCATGATGCCGAAGGCGATGCGCACGCTCCCTCGTTCCATGAGGGCGGGGATGATCGTATGCAGGGGGCGTTTTCTCGGCGCCAGAGCGTTCGGATGCGTCGGATCGAAGCTGAAGAGCGCCCCGCGATTCTGCAACGCGAAGCCCGTCCCTTCGGCGACGAGTCCGGACCCGAAGCTCTCGTAGATGCTCTGGATGAGGGAGACCATGTTCCCCTCCCGATCCACGACGCTCAGGTACACGGTCTCATCCCCGACGTCCACAGGCTTCCCAGGTTCGACCTCGCAACGCGCTTTCGCGGGATCAATGTGACGAGCGCGTTCGCGCGCGTACTCCTTCGAGAGAAGACCGGAGACGGGGACGCGCGCGAAACGCGGATCGGCGACGTAGCGGATCAGATCCGCGTAGGCGAGTTTCTTCGCCTCGATCATGACATGAAGGGCATACGCCGAATTCTGTCCGAATTCCCTCAGAGGGAATTGCTCCATGATGTTCAGCATGATCAGGGCGGCGATGCCTTGTCCATTCGGCGGAAGCTCGTAGACGGTCCACCCGCGATACGTCGTCGAGAGCGGTTCGACCCATTCGCTGGAGAACTCCGCGAGATCGGCAGCCGTCATCGTCCCCCCATGTCGTCCAAGGGTGTCCAGCAGGCGTCGTGCGATCGCGCCCTTGTAGAAGGTGTCAGGACCGTGCGCGGCGATCTGCCGATAGCTCCATGCGAGATCGGGATTGCGAAAGATCTCGCCGACGCGCGGCGCGCGGCCTTCGGGCAGATACGTCCGCGCGGCCGACTCGTTCTGGCGCAGCAGGCGCTCGTTGGCCGCCCAAAGCGCGGCGACCAGTTCCGTGATGGGGACGCCTTCCTCCGCATAGCGGATCGCTGCGGCGAAAAGGTCGGCCCATTTCGCGCGTCCGAAGCGCGCGTGCAGCTTCGCCCATCCGTCTACAGCCCCGGGGACCGTCACCGTGTGGACACCGCGCTGGGGCATCCTCGTATGCCCTTGGCGTTTGAGGTCTTCGATCGTCAATCCCGATGGCGCCCACCCGCTGGCATTCAATCCGTGAAGCCGACCGGTTCGTGCATCGTAGACGAGCGCGAACAGATCGCCCCCAATCCCGTTGCTCATCGGAGCGACCAGCCCCATCACGGCATTGGCCGCGATCGCGGCATCCACAGCATGCCCTCCGCGCGCCAAGATCATCGCGCCCACTTGCGACGCCAGCGGATGTTCGCTCGCGACGATGCCGTGGCGCGAGATCACCATCGAACGCGCCTGCCATCGATCCTGAACGGCGGTGCCGGATTCGATCCTCTTCCAAGCGAAAAAGGGCATCCCCATCAGAACGCTCAGCGAGAATGCGCTCATCACCGCCATGTTCCTCATCGCCCTTCCCTCCTTCGTCGGGGCCCATTGTAAGCTGAGGGGAGTTCGAGAGCAACCGAGGAGATCATCCGCGCGCGGAGCCTTGGTGGAGATCATGGAAAGCCTCGACGGATCGCGCCGAGCACCTCATCCTCGCCCGGGAGCCGCTCGGACGCCGACGATGCCCTCGCCGCTCATTCGCCGAGGAGAATCTTCAGCTCTTCCACGCGGCGGCTGATCTCGGTCGGGGAGAGGTGTCGGTATTTCGGCGGAATCATCTCGCGCGAGGTCGCTTCCAGGATCGCCACGAGCGTTTGGTATTCCAGGGCCAGCTCATCGCGTGCCGGAATGAATTCGCGGGCGACGCGTTCGAGGTCTTCGGGGAGGACGACGTCCCGCTGCGCTTGTCGGGCCAAGCGGCGCGCGCGAATGAGCATGGATTCGATGTCGGCGCCGGAGAGCTCCTGCGGATGCCGAGTGATGGGCGACCAATCCTCGATGGCATGCCGGATCATGTTCTTCCGCAGCATGGCGTGAACGATCTCCAGTCGTTCCTCTTCGCTCTGCGGATAGAAGAGCGAGATGTGCTCCTCGCAACGACCCTGCCGCTTCAAATCAATGGGGAGCAGATCTGGGCGACAAGTCATGAGGATCCAGAGGATGCGCCCTCGATTTCGCGTATCGCCCATCGCGCTCGCGATCCGAGAGAAGACGCGGGCGCTCACGCCGCTGTCGCCTTCGGTGCGCCGCGTCCCCAGTGCGGCATCGGCTTCATCAATGAGCACGACGATCGGCGCCAGCGTCTGCAGTAAGCTGAGGATCTTCTCCAGGTTCGCCTCGGTCGAGCCCACCCACTTCTCGCGAAAATTCTTGAACTCGACGACGTTCAACCCACAATCTTTCGCGAAGCATTCGGCCAGGAACGTCTTCCCCGTCCCGACGGGCCCGGAGATGAGGAGGCCCATCGGCGCTTCCTCCCACCGGCCTTGCCGGATCGTTTCGGCGATGCTGCGGAGGAAGTCTTTCGCGCTCTTCATCCCGCCGACGCTCTCCAGCCCATGCTCTGGCGTCACGAGTTCGATGAGTCCGAAGCATTCGCTCTCGATGATCGCTTTCTTCTTCAATCGGACGGCCTCGAAGGTCAATCCGCGCGCGTCCAAGTGCGCGCTCCGCAAGAGCGCGCTGAGGTGGACGCAATTCAAGCCCGAAGTGAGTTGCGCGAGTCGGCGCTCGTCCATTTCCATCTTCACGTGGGGATAGTGCGTGCGGAAGTGGCGGATGAAGTCGAAGCGCTCGGCTTCATCGGGATAAGGGATCTCGATCGTCACCAGACGGGAATTCTGCCGAAGGCGCGCATTGACATCGGCGAGGCTCTCGGCGATGAGGATGACGATGTTGTCCGAATGCAGCAAGCGCGAGCTGGTGATCCAACGTTGCAGCGTGACGAGCGTGTTTCGATCCTCCCCATTCAGGTATCCGATCTCCCCGGCTGGGACCAGCGTCTCCAGGAAGGTGAGGATGACGGCGACCTGATCGCCGTGAAAGAGGTAGCGCTCGATGAGCGGGAGAGCGCGACTCGGCTCTCGCGGGAGCGCCCGCAGGACCTCGCGGCTGAGGAGCGGATCGGCCACGCGCGCGTGGGCGAGGAATTGGCGCTCCACCTCCGAGGAGCTGAAGGTGATCCCTGCGCTTCGATTGTAGAAGACGACGTTCTTGTTCCCGAGCAGCTTCCGCTGCAAGAAGGTGCGCAGATCCACATATTGGCCGTTCGCCGGGATGAGGTCGAAGATGTTGTGATGGAGGAGGAAATGGCTCGCTTCGCCAGCGTAATACCTCCGCGCCAGCTCGCCCGCCCAACGCGGCAGGCGCGCGATCTCCTCGAGCGAGAGGAAAGGCTTCGATCGCGACATGACGCTATGGGCGCTCGGGCGTCAGCGGCGGCGCCTGCTCGCGCTCCAGGGCCTCCAGAGCGCTCATGATCGGCGCTGTCTCCTCCAGGACCGAGCGCGTCATCTCGATGCTTGAGAGCACCGATTCGAAATCGAGCGCCGCGATGCTCTCGACTGAGGACATCGTCATGACTTTATCGTTGACCAACCCAAAGAAGTTCTCGATCGTTTGAAGCTGCGCTTCGAGAAGCTTCGTGGCCCGTTCGATGCTCTCATATTCCGCCATGCGCGCGCGCAAGATGTTCAGGTTGTTCTCGATCACCTTGCGGGCCTTCTCATCGGCCGAGGCCACCTGGCGCTCCGCCTGCGCGATCTGGTTCGCGATGGCTTGACGATTGAACGCTCGAAGGTGTGTCTTGCAGCGGCGATAGAGGTCGAGGAAATCCACGAAGCGCTCCCACATGGCATCGAGCGTGCGAATATCGGCGGGCACATCCTTGGAGCGGGTGAAGCGCATGTAGTTGGCGTAGATCTGCTTCTTCAGCCAGCGAAGATATTCGACAGCCTCTCGCTCGCGCGGGTCGAAGGACTTGATCAGCTCCTCGCGAGCCCGTTGGCGTTCCAAGGTCGCGCGCTGCCGCTGCCGGCGCTCCACCAGGCGTTGATACGCGGTCGTCGCCGGCACCGTCATCAGGTAAAGGGCCTCGGCCACAGCCCCGCCGAGCAGGATGATGTGCTCCAGAGGCGGAGGGGCATAAATGGCGGCGGCGAGCACGCCGACGATCGCCCAGAGGTTCACCGGCTCTTTGAGCGCTTCCCAGACGTAAGCGATTTTTCTCGGCATCGTGAGATCCCCATGCGTCTTCACCGCCAAGCGCGGCGAAGCTTCCGGCCGTCCCTTGAGGCGCCCAGGGACTGCCCGGGCTGAAGGAAAACTGCGCGCGCAGCAGTGTGCCGGATTCGACTCATCCTTCGGTGGTCTTCAGCGGCTCAGAGCGCGTCGCTTCCTCTTCGGCTGGTCCGAGCGTCTTCTCCGGGAGCGCAGCCGTCTCCGGGGCCGGAACTTCAGGCAGCAAGCCCATCTGCCGCTTGTAAGCGATCAGCATATCCTGGACCTGCATCGAGAGCGCTTCCTTCTCGATCTCCACGATCTGGCTCTCGACGCCCGTGGCCGCCAATTCCATCTTCGCCTCAGCGGCCGCCGCGCGCCGCGCGACTTTCTCCCGCATCTCCTCGAACGTCCCCGCTTCATCGCCGAGCTGAAAGCTCGCCATCGTCTGCGCCAGTTGCTCCTGAATGCGGGCGCGGCGATGCTCGGCGATCAATTGCATGGCTTCTTGCTGTCGCTTCTTGAGCTGCAGGATGTAGTTGTCGCGGAAACGGATCGCTTGCTCCGAAGCGCGGCGTGCGGCCTCCAATTGCTGACGCGAACGCTCCAGAGCGACCTGTTTCTCCTGCAACGCGCTGATGAAAGCCGTCGCGAGATCATCTCGTCCCTGCTTGATGGCGGCGCGGATCTTAGCATCGAACTCGGTGATCTCTCGCTCTAGAGTTGCGACCTCCTTCTCCAGGAGCTTTTGCGTGGCCATGACCTGGGCGACGTTCTCGTTCATCTGAGGGAGCTTGTCGCGCATATCGCGGATGACCTGCTGCAGGATCAGCTCCGGATCCTCCGCTCGTTCGATGAGCCCTCCGAAGATGGCTCGTAAGAGCCGTTTGAGTCGTTGCCACATTGTCGCCTCTGCCTCCCTAAGGCTTCGTGGGCCTCGTATACGGAGACCCTTTGATCCCTCATACGATGGACTCGCCAGCATAGTTTAGCACAAAGTGGATAGCGGGAGTACCCGAAAGAAGGGTATGGGAGGCCTCGCGCGAGAGCGGGGAGCGTTGACGAATACCTTGGACAAGTGGTACACTCCCCCCTGTCGAAAAGGCCTCTGAGCGGTGGCGGATCGGCAAGAACGTGAGGGGGGAGGTTCTTCCGTGCGTCATTTCGGAGCCGCGTCCGATTCGCGAGCTGGGCGGCGCGTGATCGCTCTCCTGCTGTTGGGAGCTCTGGGTCCCCCCTTGACCCTCTTTCATCAAGCTGACGTGAGGGCGCGCCTTATGGAAGTGATCGCCGCCAGCGGCGCGGAGGCCGTCGCCGTCGCCTATTTCGATCCCATGACCGGGGAGGAGCTACTCCTTCGCGCGGACGAATCGTTCCATGCGGCGAGCCTGATGAAGGTGCCGGTGATGATGGAGGTCTTCCGGCAGGCGCAAGAAGGGCGACTCGCTCTCGATGATCGCCTCATCGTCAAGAACGAGTTCCGAAGCCTCGCCGATGGCAGCGCGTTCGCTCTCGCAGCGGAGAGCGATTCCGATCCCGCGCTCTATGAGAAGATCGGGCACGCGGTGACGATCCGCGAACTGGTGCGCGCCATGATCGTGCGGAGCAGCAACCTGGCGACGAACCTCCTCATCGAGCGGGTCACGGCCGCGCGCGTCCAAGAGCTGATGCGCGAATTAGGCGCCGATGAGATGCGCGTGCTTCGAGGCGTGGAGGATCGCAAAGCCTTCGAGCGCGGGCTCAATAATACGACGACGGCGCGCGCGCTGCTTGTGATCTTCCGGCACCTTCTCGAAGGACACGTCATCTCGCGCGAGAGCTGCGAGGCGATGGTGCGAATTCTGCTCGATCAGGAATTCCACGACGGCATTCCGGCCGATCTGCCCGCGGACGTGCGCGTGGCGCATAAAACGGGAGCGATCACTCGAATCGCGCACGATGCGGGGATCATCTATCCGCCCTTCGGTCCACCCTACGTGCTTGTCGTGCTCACGCGCGGGGTGGCCGAGGAGCGGAACGCCAACCGGCTCATCGCCGAGATCTCGCGCCTCTTGTACGCCCATACCCTCAAGCGGCGAGCAGAACGCTTCTCCCAGCGACGGTGACCCGCCTCTTTTTATCGAGATCTCGGCGCCAGCTTCGGTTTGGGACGAATTCAGAAAAGGTCATACCCCACCGCGGCCCGCGTCTCCCTGTTCGTTGACATGCTGTGGGTCACCCACATTCCCACTAGGCGGAGTCCGAAGAGTTTCCCCCTCAGACCGTTCAAGACAACACGGCGGGCGAGAGCGAAACTGAAGAGCCATCCCAAAGCATTCAACGCGATCGGAGCCCCGACCGGGAATCGAACGATCACTCTGCGAGCGGCGCTCAGTTTCTAGCGCGCCGATCAGAAGGGGGTTTCAAGCCCGGTCCGATGCTCGGATTGGGCGCCCTTCCGGGCGCTGGTCATGCGTATGAAATCGCCCTTCTTCCACGAGATCAGACTCACGTCGGCGTCCATTCCGCGCCGATATCGCGCCGGTAGTGCATCTGCTCGAAGGTGATGAGCGAAGCGGCTGCGTAAGCGCGCTGGCGCGCTTCCGCGAGGGTGCGACCGCGCGCGACGATGTTGAGGACGCGACCGCCGGCTGTGAGGAACGATCCATCGGGCGCGCGCGTTGTCCCGGCGTGGAAGACCATGACCTCTGGAAGACGTCGCACCTCCCCCAAGCCTCGGATGGGGTGGCCGGTCTGGTAGGTCCCCGGGTATCCGCCTGATGCCAGGACCAGACAGACCGTCGAATCCTCACGCCATCGAAGGCGAACGCGGGAGAGTTCGCCAGCCAAGAGCGCTTCGCCGATCTCCAGCAGATCGCTCTCCAATCGCGGTAGGATCGCTTGCGCTTCCGGGTCGCCCAAGCGGACGTTGTATTCGAGCACGTGCGGGCCTTTCGGTGTGAGCATAAGGCCGATGTAGAGGACCCCCCGATAGGGGAAGCCTTCTTGAGCCGCCGCGCGGACCGTCGGCCAAGCGATCTCCCTCAGGATGCGCTCATGGGTGGTCTCATCGAGAAGATGCGGCGTGGAGATCGCCCCCATGCCGCCGGTGTTCGGCCCCTGATCGCCATCATACGCGCGCTTGTAATCTTGCGCCGGAGGCAATGGCACGACGAATTCCCCATCGGTGACGAGCAGGAAACTGCATTCGCGCCCGATCAAGCATTCTTCCAGAACGACGCGCTCGCCCGCCGCTCCAAGCGCCCTCTCGACCATGAGCCGCTCAATCGTGGCCTCGGCCTCTTCATGCGTATGCGCGAGACTTACGCCTTTCCCGGCGGCTAGTCCGTCCGCTTTGATCACCACGGGGAAGTCGAACCGCCGAGAAGCGATCGCGCGGCGAGCTTCGGCCGCGGAGTCGCAGATCGTGAACCGCGCCGTCGGAATACCGTGCCGCGCCATGAATTCCTTGGCGAAGGCCTTGCTCCCTTCCAGGCGAGCCGCACGCGCATCCGGGCCGATGATCTTGAGCCCACGCCGGGAGAACTCATCCGCGACACCAAGGACCAATGGCAACTCCGGGCCGACGAATGTCAAAGCAACGCCTTCGGCCTCGGCTACATCTGCCAGCTCGCCCGGATCGCCGACATCGGCGTGCACGCAGCGAGCGATCTCGGCCAGGCCCCCATTCCCCGGCGCCGCGACGATCTCTCTGACACTCGCGCTTCGAGCCAGCGTCCATGCGATCGCATGCTCGCGTCCCCCCGATCCGATGACGAACACCTTCATGGCCTTCGCATCCCCCCTCAGGCAACCTCGCGCGTGTCCGAAGCACCCGATAGTGGCATGGAGCGGATTTGGAAGTCAAGCATGCCCTCGCTGCTTGCCGCACCCATGCGGGGGTGGTAGCATTATGGCGGCGGAGGAACCCATGATGAGCTTACGACGAAGCGCGACACCGTCCCTGGGAAGCCGAGGATCGCGTGGGACGTCACTTCTCTCGCTGATCGTCCTGGTGGGGTTCTTAGTTGGCATCCTCTTCACTCCTTCCGGAGGCGGAACCCTGTTGGGTGAACAAGCGGGCCGACGCCCTCCGCGACGCGAACGGCCTCAAGCCCCTCCATCGGAGAAGCCTGCTGGCGAGGAACAAAAGCCCGCGGCTTCGACAGCGCCATCCGGTCAGGAGCCGAAGCCTCCGACTCGACGGGAGAAAGCGGTTCAGGTCGAGGGCGAACCCATTCGCCTTAAGGCCGATCTGGTCACCGTACCGGTCGTCGTCTTCGACAAGAAGACGGGACGCGTATACACCGGATTGAGGAAGGAGAATTTCACCGTCCTGGAAGACAGCGTGAAACAGGAGATCGTGACGTTCAATGGCGAGGAGTCGCCCCTCACGCTCGTGATGCTCCTCGAATACAGTCGGCAGATCGAATGGTTCCGCGAGGAGGTGATCAATCCGGCCGGGCTCTTTGTGACGCGCTTTGTGAAACCGGGCGATTACATCGCCATCGTCGCCTTCGACATTCGACCAGCTGTCTTGACGGATTTCACCGATAGCCCGGCGCGCTTGCGCGAGGCCATCTACGTGCTCATTCGGAACTATCCGGCTTTCAGCGAGAGCAATCTCTTCGATGCTTTGAACTTCGTCTTGCGGGGGGGAGAGCTGGACGGTGCCGAATATACGGGCTTGGAGGAGATCGAGGGGCGCACGGCCATTCTGCTCGTCGCTATTGGGATCGATACCTTCAGCAAGATCAATTACGACGAGGCGCGCAAGATCGTGGAGAACGCGGGCGTTCCCATCTATGCCATCGGCATTGGCGAGTTGGCATACCTTCTGCTCGAGCATCGGCTGCCGCCGGAATCGCGTCTCACCTTTTTGCAAGCGCAGAACACGTTGAAGACGTTCGCCGAGGTCACCGGCGGTCGCTTCTACAGCGTCCGGTTTCAGGGTGCCTTGCCTTCGGTGCTCGAATCCATCTCCGTCATGCTGCGCACGCAATACACGCTCGGTTATACGCCGACGAACCCTCGTCGCGAGGGGAAACGACGCCGCATTCAGGTTCTCGTGGATGTGGATGGCGACGGCAAGCCCGATAACGATCGCCTGGAAGTCCAGCACCGGCGTAGCTACGTCGAGCCGAAGGAGGGGAAGAAATAACGTCCTTCAGGCGCAGGTGTTCTCCGGAGCGTGAGACCCATTCCCGTGCGGAAAGCTCGCCCGGACCTGTTTCCTGCTGCTGATGGCTTCGTCGCCTTGAGAGCGTCGAAGTCCAAGTGAGTGTGCGAGAGGGGGCCATCTGGCGTTTCACCCTCATCCGCCTCGCCAGATGAAGCGGGTCCCCCTCGGTCGGTCCCCGTGCGCCTGAGCGCGAGAGCGGTCGCCGTCGCTTCGACGGCGCTTCAAAATGCGATCTTCAGGCTGCCGGTCAGCGTATGGGCGCGATAGTCTTCTAGGGCGAATCCCTTTTGGTTGTACCCGTACCAGCGCCAGCCGATGCTCCAGGTGAAGCGCTTCGGGAACGTGTAGGCGATCATCCCCCGCGGCTGATGGAAGTTGAGGGGGAACGTCCCCTGCGCGTTGACCACAGAGTAGCCGAGGGCGAGCCGGAGGTTGCGAAGCGGGGAGATGATGAGATCGCCGTCCACGAAATTGTCCTTCGCCACATATTGTGAGGACTCGATTGTTCGCAGGCGCGGATGGAGAACAAGGATCGCCGACGTGATGTCCGTGCGCGTATAGCTGAGCGAAAGGGCGAAGCGTTCATCAGGGGTCCACAGAGTCATGAGCGTCAGGCCGCGATTTCGGCGCATGTCGTCCACGAGTGGATTTGGATTGCGCGCGTCGGTTACAAGGAGCTGCAGACCGAGCGTGAGCGAAGTAGTCGGTCGGTATTGGGCGCGAGTGCGGAGTCGCGTGAAGCGACGCGGAGCCACGCGGGTGAAGACGTTGTCGCTGGAGCCTCGTTCGATCTGGGCGAAGAGGCGAAGGGTCGGAGTCGCGCGAAAGCTGAGGCCGCCAAGGACGGCGTGCGCGTTCAACTCCGATTCCTCGCGTTCGCCCGCCTCAGGTCGGTGGAGCGAGGCCCGCCGATGAGCGAAGCGATGACCGGCGCGAAGGACCACGCGCGGAGTGAGTTCCACAGCACTCTCGACGTAGTTGAAGAACGAATCCACGGACGTGCGCGCGCCGAGCCATTCTGTGACCAAGCGCGTTTGGGGCGACGGGAGGGGGCCGCGCAGGTCCGCACTGAGCTTCTGCTCGGTGCGCGTGCGCACATCTCCGGCGACCGTGAAATGCTGGAATCGTACGGTGTTGGTGAAGGTGAGGCGCCGATGCGGGTGATAGTTCACGCTCGCGTCGGCGAGGGCATTGGGCCGCGAGGCGTGGGCGAGGCTCGTTGACGTTTGCGTCGTGACATATCGGAGGACGGAGAGATCGAAGAGGTTGCCGGTCGCTTCCTCTTGGCGCGTGAAGTCTATGCGGGCGTCGCTGTAGGCGAAGCGCCCACTCAACAGCACCGTGCGGTGCACGCGTCCGTGCAGCCCGAGGCGCGTCGTCGGCACCAGACCGCGAATCCCACTATCGCGCGCGAACGTCTGCAGAAAAATTTGCTGGGGATTGGCCGAGGTCGGATTGGCCGGATTCCGATTGTTTCCCAGGTTGATCGTCCCTTCGGGCTGATTCGTATGGATGTCGTTTTTGAATGCGCGAACGCCCTGCTCCACCGTCAGGTGCAAGCGCCCGAGCCGAACGTCCACGCCCACGCGGTAATCGTCCGTCGTCGTGCGCGGCGGATCCAGGAGCACGAATTCATCCAAGCCGATCGGGAACGTGGTGAAGGCGGATCCGAATTGCGCAGTGCGCTCGTAAGCGAGGTGAATGCGGAAATCGGCATCGGGAAAGAGCGTCAGGCGGTATTCCGATCGGCGGCGCGCAGCGTCCATGCTATGTTGGCCGAGCTCCTCCCCGCGCTCGCGCAGCGGATTCGCGAAGGTCGGCAGGAAGTTGTAGTACACGATTCGGCTGTAGCCGAAGTCGAAGCGATAGGAGCCACGTTTCTCCACGCGCAGGCTCACCGTGTTATACGGATCGCCGCCCCAGCTCGCCATGCTATAGGTGAGGAGGTCGAAGAGCGATCCCGTGTTCTCCGGATACCGAGAGGTGAAGGAGAGGCCGAGCAGGCGCAGCCCCTCATCCAGATTGATCTGGCTGCGATAGAGATTGCGATTCCCCCCCACAAAGAGCTGGCGCCAGCCGAATTCCAGCTCGCTCTGCGCGATCATTCTTCCCAAGCGAAGGCCCTCCTGCGTCGGTTGCGCGGTGCTCTCCTGGGCGCGCGGTTCAAGAGCGGTCAGCCCGAAGAGGCCGACGAGCACGGCGAGACTGAACCACATTCTCGCAGAAGATATGAATCGAGATGCCAAAGGCGTGGTGTGAGAGCTGACTTGACGGATGAGAGCCGGCATATCCCCCTCCTACTGAAAGAAGAGGCGGTTGACGTTCGAGCCGTGGACCTTCACATGGCACGTCGTGCAGTTTTGAAAACGCGGTTGCCGAATGTCGTGAAAGGCGGGCGGTTCCGATCCCAGAATTCCTGGCGTAGCCGTGTGGCATTCGAGACAGAGCTGGTACACATATGGGCGCGTGAGGAGTCGTGGGTTATTCGAGCCATGCGGAGCATGACAGATCGCACAGCCTTCGAGCTTCACCGGCGCGTGTTCGAAGACGAACGGTCCCTGTTTATCCGTATGACATTTCAGACACACGGCATCGGTTCCACCCAAGACGTCGCGCGTTTGGGCCACGTTGAACCCTCCGTGGGGATTGTGACAGGTCGTACAACTCATCCCCCCTTCGTGGACGCGATGACGGAAGGGCTTGGTGAAGTCCTGACGGATCTCGCCGTGACACTCATAGCACAGCTCGGGCAGGCGCTTCGCCAGGAGGTCTTCGAGGAGAACCGGCGAGTGCGAGGAGTGACAATCGGTGCAGGCGACCCGGTTCAGGCCGTGCCCGGATTGGCGGAAATTATGGCGCTCCTCCTGCCGCTCGTGGCAGGTGAGGCAGCGCGCATTCTGCTCAGAGACGGAGCGTCCGCGAAACGGGAAGATCTTCGTCACGTCGCCGCCGCTCTCCACATGTTCCCGACCCGGTCCGTGACAGGCTTCGCAGCCCTTCTCCGACTCCGTGTACTTCGGACTGCTGAGGGTCAAAAAGTGTGCCGTTCGAGCAAAGTGCGTGTAGAGGTCCTCATGGCACATCTTGCACGTTTCGGAGCCGACGTAGGGATTCTCCGGTTGCTGGGAAGAGGGGCGCGACTCCCCCAGCGTGCCGATGCGGGTCATCCCTGCGGGCATCGTCTTCGGCTTCGGTCGAACCGTTCGTTCGGTGCCGAGGAGGAGGCCGAGCGTGATCCCGAGGATCAGCATGGCGAGACCGCTCGGTCGGGCGCGGACGCATCCGAGGTCCCGAATCATGCGCAGAAGGGTGTAAGTTGGCGAAGTCATTGTTCACCTCGTGCCGTTGACGTTCTCCCGGATATTGAGCTGCTGCAGGATCGGCGGATTTGGCTCTTCGACCGCCAGGAGCGTGTGACAGAGGTCGCAGCTTTGGCTGATCGTCCGTCCATCCTTGCTCACATGCTGCTCATCATGACAGCGGAAGCAGCCCGGGAAACGCGTATGCCCGATGTTATCGGGATACGTCCCCCACGTCACCCTCATCGAGGGGAAGACGTTCCGACGAAGGATGGCCTGCAGCTCGCGGATCGCTGTTTCGATCGCCTCGCGGCGGGAGCGGAAGAGATCAGGATACTTCTCCTCATAGAACGCGCGGACGCGCCGAGCGATCTCTTCGGCAGCGTTCCCCGGTGTGTCCGCGGCCGCGCGCAGGACTTCGACGCCAAGCTTCTTGATGTACGGCAATGTACGGTCAAGGCGACCAGTCGCCAGCGCTTCATCCATCGCTTGATCCGGAAGTTTGAAGATGTGCGTCGGACGATTGTGACAGTCAATACAATCCATGACGCGGCGCTCGGCGCGGGCGAGCTGCTCGGGCACCATGTGCGCGTCCTGAGTGATGAATTCCGTGACGCGTCCATCGGCCTCGCGCACCTGAATCCACGGGATGATCTGCCGCTGCTTGTCCGCGGCGATGTAGATCGTTTGTCGGTTCGGAGCGATGTGCCAACTGTGGATGCCCCCGTGACCGGCCGCGCCACCTCCGATGTGCATGAGGAGGACGGTCTTGAGAGGCGTATTCGCTTCATCTTCGGCGAAGCGGGTGATGATCTTGACGCGGTCTCCGGTGAATTTCTCCGGCCAATGACACTGCTCGCACGTATCGCGCGAGGGGCGTAGGTTTTCGACCGGCGTCGGAATCGGGCGCGAGTACGTGTTGAACGCCGTCGCGAAGACCTGTCCCACGCCCGAGAGTTTCGAGCGGACGAACCAGGGGGCTCCGGGACCAATATGGCATTCGACGCATTTCACGCGCGAATGCGGCGAGTTGAGATAGGCCGTGTATTCCGGCTCCATGACGGCATGGCACACGGTGCCGCAGAACTCGACCGAATCCATGTAGGTCACGCCTTTGTACGTCGTCAGGGAGATGATGAGGAGATTGATGAGCGTGAGGACGCTCACGATCCCGGCCGTGCGGCGTACCGATGCACGATTGAAATCAATGTGCGGATATGGCTTGCGAGACATCGGATTCGCCGAAGCGTTGCGCCGCAGCGCCTGCTTTCGCTCCCAGTACAAGCCCAAGGGGATGAGCAGGAGCCCGAAGATGAAGACCCCCGGCAGGGCGAGGAACGCCATGATCCCGATATATGGCGTGTCGTAGAGGCCGAGCAAGCCGAGGATCATGAATGCGATGATGAGCAAGGCGCTGATGGTCGTGAGGGTTCCCCCGAGGGCCGTGATCCAGTTTCGGCCCACCAAGCGCATCAAGTCCCAGAACCACAGATGCAAGCGTTTGGTCATCTGACTTCCTCTCCCGAAATGTCGGCGTCTGCGCGCGGATTCCCAGGGGCACCTGTCGAGGCCTCCACGGGATCTTTGGAAGGCGTGAGCGGATGCGCCGCGACCGTCGTGCCTTTGGAGGCGGCATCGGGGGGAACGGCTGTGGCGGGTTCCGCTGGGCCGGCCCCAACAAGGCGCGCGTAATCTAGCGGATGCTCATGCTGATACCATAGGGCCGAGACGCGCCCGTCGAGCCACGCCCAGTTCATCGGATAAACATCCGGATCGAAGATGACATGGTAGAAATGCCAGACGAAGATGGCGAGCGTCGCCAGCACGGCCTCGTAGAAGTGAATCGCGAGAGCGACGTCCACGACCCATCCCGGAAGCCACCGTGTCGTCTGTGCCTTGAACCACACGATCAGCCCCGTCGCGCCCATGATGATCGTCCCCCAGACGAGCGCCCAATACTCGAATTTCTCAATATAGCTGCATCGCCCGAACGACGGGCGATGAGCGCTTTGACCAAAATAGTAGCGCATGTTCTGAAGGAGATCGGCGAGGTCTTTCCGCTGCGGGCGCATGTCGCGCCAGACCTGCCGGCCTTCGGACGTCGCTATGATGTAGACGAGGTGATAGGCCCCGATGCCGAGCAGCAAGACGCCGGCCACCCGGTGGGCGATTCGACGGGAGGCCTCGTGAGCGCCAAGCAGCCACGCCAGCCAAGAGTCCGGATATTTCAAAGCAAAGCCCGTGAGCACGAGCGTGAAGAAGCTCACCAGAAGGAGCAGGTGTTGCCACCGTTGTTGCGACGTCAGGCGAAGGATCGAACGATCTTCGAGCGCGCGCCGAGCCAGGGCTTTCTTTCGCCAGATCGCGCCGTTGTGCAGCACCATCAAGCCGATGGTGATGGCGATGAGCCAGAGGTAGATGCGTCGCACCCAATGCTTGAGGATGCTCCCGATGTCTTCAGAGACCGGAACTTCGGCGTGAACCTTCACACGCGCGAAATTCTCGCTGGCGCCCGGATGGCACTGCCCGCAGGTGCGGGCGAGATTCGCCTTGTGCACCATCGAGCGCGGATCGGAGGAGGGGAGGATGTTGTGAACGCCGTGACAACTGGCGCAGTTGGCAACGACCGTCGAGCCGAGCCGCGAGGCGCGTCCATGATAGCTGTCCAGGTACGTGCTCACCCGTCCGCCCGGCACGCCGAATTCCTGCGTCAGGCGAACGCCTTCATGACACCGCCCACAGGTCGTGCGCGCGAGCGCTTGTTGCGCGACCGGAGAGGTCGGATCGATGTGCGGCTTGATCAGGTGAATGCCATGACAATCCGTGCATACGGGCGCTTGCCAGTTCCCCCGGCGAATCGCCTGGCCGTGGATGCTCTCCAAGAATTCATCGCGGATGCTCGCATGGCACTGTCCGCAGGTCGCCGGCACATTGAATTTGAAGATGGGCGATTGCGGATCGGCCGCCGAACGCACGTCGTGGCTATGGTGGCAGTCGGTGCAAATGGCCGCACGCGTTGAGCCGGCGGTGACCGCTCGCCCGTGCACGCTCTGCTGATAGGAGAAGAATGGCTGGGCGCGGATACCGGCCGGCTCGACGACGAATTGTACCCCGTGGCAGGCGCCACACGTCTGCGGGATGTGCGCGCGATGCGTCTTCGAGCGGGGATCGCTCGAGGGCAAGATCGTATGCACGTTACCGTGGCAGTCAGCGCAGCTTGCCCCCCGTGCGCGTCCTTCGTGTACCGCCTTCCTGTGCAAGCTCCGCGCATAGGCCGTTTCGGCGTCCGGATGGCACGTGGCGCAGGAGCCCTTCTGTGGCGGCGGCTCATGCGGATAGTCCCGAACATCCGCGTGACAATCCGTGCAGTCGAAGGCGCTATGCACCGATGCCTTGAACGCGCTCTCGCTGACGTGAACGCTCACGGTCTGGCCGTTCACCACCTTACTCAGATTGGGATCAGTGTGACAAGCCAGGCACTCGGCCGAGCTGAGTCGCGGAGTCGGTGCGCGGCGGGCCGTCTGCGCGGATGCCGGCAGGCCGAGCACGAGGAGAATGAGAATGAAGGAACCGCGCGCGCATTCGCGCCGACGAGGTCCGATCACATGCCCCGTTCTGTTCCTCATCGAAATCAACTCGCATTGCATATGCAAGCCGCGTGCCGTCCTCAAGCATCGCGCTCGAACATGACTATCACTCGCAGAATGATCGGGTTGACCGAGACAAGTATAACCGAACCGGGTGGGGGATTACACCCATAGCGGGCCTTCTCGCTCAGGGCTCCGAAGAAGCTCCGGGGACGATTTGAGGTCGCTGAGGCGGTAGGGGCCGAGCGCTTGTCTCTTCGGCGCCTCTTCTTGCAGCGATGATGGGAGGGATTTCACCCAATCATGTTGGGGGATTTTACCCGATGGGGGGGCTTATCCCCCAACATCGGGGGTCAGCGAAGGTCTTCGGGAGATTCGCGCGCACGAACGAAGTACTTGTTCTCTCGAAGCTTTTCGATCCGTGGAGCCTCGCCCATTCCTGTTGCGGAATGCTGTTTGCTAAGGCACAAGCCATGGGTGAGGTCGCGAAGGCCCCACTCAGTTGTGTGGTGCAAGTGCGAAAGATTTTCGAGCAGATGAGGATGTCATCTGAGAGGGCATTGCTGTGACTTCAGTCACAGCTTTCGCTGCCGGAGGCGGGGTAGATTTCGCCCGACAGCGGTGAACCGATCGCGAATCGGTTCAAGTCAAGAGCATGAGGGAAGGCGCCATGCATGAGGGAAACGAGCGACGCAAGCGAATCCTGGAGGGATTTTTCTTCGCCTTCGTTCTCATCACTATTGCCGTTGTGGGAATCGGACTGGGCGTGCGGCGGTGGCTGCCGCCGCTTGCCTCCGAGCATGGAGCCGGCATCGATCGGATGATTCACTATCTGCTCATCACGGTGGGTGCGCTTTTTATCCTCGGGCACGTGGTCTTGGGGTATTTCATCTGGCGGTTCAGCCGGCAGGAGCGGATCACCTATCGGCTGGCGAGCGCGCGGGCCGAGAAGTTGTGGTCGCTCATTCCGGGGATCGTCATGGCGTTGGTGGCCGAGGGCGGAGTGCTTGTGATCGGACTTCCGATCTGGCAGAAGTATTACCTTCATCCGGCTCCTCCGGATGCCGTGCTCGTGGAAGTCACAGCCGAGCAGTTCGCCTGGAACATTCGATATCCGGGGGCGGATGGACGGTTAGGCCGGACGGATCCTCAGCTCATCAGCTACGAGAATCCGCTCGGGATAGATGTGCGAGATCCGGCCTCCAGAGATGACATTGTGCAGTTGGGGGTCATGTACGTTCCGGTCGGTCGGCCCATTCACGTTCGACTCCGCTCAAAGGATACCCTGCACAGCTTCTTCCTGCCGCATTTTCGCGTGAAGCAGGATGCGGTGCCCGGCATGACGATCGACATCTGGTTCACGCCCACGCAGACCGGCGAGTTCGAGATCGCGTGTGCGGAGCTGTGCGGGTTCGGGCATTTCCAGATGCGGGGCGTGCTGCGCGTTCTGCCGCTGGAAGAGTTCGAGCGGTGGTTGACGGCCCAGCCGGCGTTCTCGCCATGAGCACAGGACGCGGGAGCCCGGCGCGATTTCGTGTAGGAGGAGGGGAGTTATGGCCGGCAAGCCTTCGGTACACACGCATGCAGAACCCACGAGTTTTTGGCGTCGGTACATCTTCAGCACCGATCACAAGGTCATTGGGATTCAGTACTATCTGACGGCGATGGGGATGGCCCTGGTTGGCGGCGCGTTGGCCATGCTCATTCGCTTGCAGCTTGGCTGGCCCGATGAGAAGTGGCCGCTTCTGGCTAAGATCTTCCCGCGCGGGATGTCCGGCGGGGTGATGAACCCGGACTTCTACCTGGCGCTGATCACCATGCACGGCACGCTGATGATCTTCTTCTTCGTCTCGCTCGGCCTGGTGAGCGGGTTTGGGAACTATTTGTTGCCGCTGCAGATCGGCGCGCGCGACATGGCCTTTCCGTTCCTGAACATGCTCTCGTATTGGACGGTCGTGCCGGCATGCGTGATCATGCTCGCCTCGTTCTTCGTCGAGGGAGGAGCTGCGGCGTCGGGATGGACGGCCTATCCCCCACTGAGCGCCGTCGAGCAGGCGGTGCCCGGCTCGGGTTTGGGACAGACGCTGTGGATTCTTGGCATGGCGCTCTTCATCGCCTCCTTCACCATGGGCGGCCTCAACTTCGTCACGACGATCCTCAACGAGCGGACGCGGGGGATGTCCATGATGCGGCTGCCGCTGTTCATCTGGACGCTCTTGATCGCGTCCATCTTGGGGCTGCTGGCGTTCCCGCCCCTGACGGCGGCCGCTATTCTCCTACTCTTCGATCGGCATGGAGGGACGAGCTTCTTCCTGCCAAGTGGGCTCTACTTCGGCGAGCGCGTCCTGCCGCATAGTGGGGGAAGTCCTTTACTCTGGCAGCATCTGTTTTGGTTCCTCGGGCATCCCGAAGTCTACGTGCTCATCCTCCCTGCGCTGGGTATTGCCTTGGACCTTCTGCCGCCGTTCACGCGCAAGCCGATCTTCGGCTATCGCCTCACGGTCTACTCGCTCTTCGCCATCGGCGTGCTGAGCATGATCGTGTGGGGACATCACATGTTCGTGAGCGGGATGAACCCGTATGTGGGAGAGTTCTTCGCCATTGGGACGCTGGCCATCACGATCCCGTCGGCCATCATCGGGTTCAATCTGATCGCGAGCTTGTGGGGCGCGCGCTTGCAGCTTCGCACTCCGGCGCTCTTCGCTTTGGGCAGCATCGCCTTCTTCGGAACAGGCGGATTGGGCGGGGTCTTCCTCGGGAATGCGACCTCAGACATTCAACTTCATGACACGTACTTCGTCGTCGGCCACTTTCACTTCATGATCGGGGGCGTGACGTTGCTCGCTATTCTCGGAGGGACCTACTATTGGTTCCCGAAGATGTTCGGACGCATGATGAATGAGCGCTTGGGGAAGATTCACTTCTGGTTGACGTTCATCGCGTTTTACGCCGTCTTTCTCACGCAGCATTTCTTGGGCTTCGGTGGAATGCCACGCCGGTACTATGCGTTCTCCAAGTTCGAGTTCCTCGCGCCGATTCGCGACATGAACGCCTTCATCAGCGTCGCGGCGTTCGTGCTCGGGGCGGCGCAGCTTCTCTTCCTCTTCAACTTCTTCTGGAGTCTGTTCCGGGGCGCGCGGGCGGAGCAGAATCCATGGCGAGCGGCGACGTTGGAGTGGGTCGCGCCGACGCCTCCGCCGCATGGGAATTGGGGGGAGACGGTGCCGGAAGTCCATCGGTGGCCGTACGATTATAGCGTGCCCGGTGCGCCCGAGGACTTCACGCCGCAGACTGTGCCGCCGACGGTTGTCGAAGTCACGCGGTAAGAGGAGGGAGTCGTGAGGAGACCATTTGGCACGGGGATCCGAGTGGCAGACGTGTTCCGAGACGCGCGTCTGTGGAGCGATTTCGGGACGCCGCCTTCTGACGATCACCGTCGCGGCGGATTCGATGGCGGTTCCGAACCTCAGCATGGGCTTCCCGTGCCCAACGCGCAGTTTGGGCTGTGGCTCTTCCTGGGGACAGTGACGATGCTCTTCGCCGGGTTCACCAGCGCCTATTTGGTGCGACAGGCCGGATCCGATTGGCAACCACTCCCGTATCCCCCGATCCTTTGGATCAATACGGGCGTGCTCGTGTTGAGCAGCGTTCTTTTGGAGGTGGGGCGGCGGCGGCAGCGAGCCCTCCGCCGTTGGATCCTTGGGGTGACAGTACTGGGTGTGCTCTTTCTGTTCGGGCAGCTGTTGGCCTGGCGGGCGCTGCGGGCGCAGGGGATTTATCTGCCGACGAATCCGCATAGCTCGTTCTTCTACATCCTCACGGGCGTGCATGGGGCGCACGTCCTCGGAGGGGTGATCACTCTGCTGTCGGTGCTCGCGCTGGTGTGGCGCGACGCCTTGGGCGAACGGACCGCGCGTCGCCTCTCCCTGTGCGCCGTCTACTGGCATTTCGTCGGTGGGCTTTGGCTTTATCTCTTGTTCGTGCTCTTTCTCCTCTGAAGGGGGGAGATCGTGAAGGAAGGAGGGGGATTCGGATGAGCCGAACATCGAAGGACCTCTCGATCGAATCCGTGTGGCGAGGGGGCGTCTCCCCCTTCGCCGTGAGCTGGCGGAAGTTGATGCTGTGGCTCTTCATCATCACCGATGGCCTGCTGTTTGCCGGCCTTTTGGCCGGCTACGGCTTCGTGCGACTGGCCAGCCCTCAGTGGCCGAATCGCGCGGAGATCTTCCATCTGGACTTCATCGCGCTGATGACCTTCATCCTGATCACGAGCAGTGCGACGATGGCGACGGCCGTCGGCGCCGCCCGTCAGGGACGCGTGCAGACCGCGTTTCGGTTCGTGTTGTTGACGATCTTGGGGGGATTGGGCTTTCTGAGCTGCCAGGCCTACGAATGGTCGAAGCTCATCAGCGAGGGAGCGCGGCTCAGCTCGAACCCGTGGGGCGTTCCACTCTTCAGCGCCGCGTTCTTCATCATCACCGGATTTCACGGCTCGCACGTCCTGACGGGCGTGATCGTTCTGTCAGTTGTTGCCTGGCGGGCGCTGCGGCAGCGCGTCTCGCCTGAAGGCGTCGAGCTGGCTGGCCTCTATTGGCATTTCGTGGACTTGGTGTGGGTCTTCATCTTCACGCTCTTTTACCTGATCTGAAGCGCAGATCGGGAGGGGAGGGACGTATGAGCCAGACGCATCAACTCAGCGGCTATCGCATCTATTGGATCGTTTGGTCCATCCTCCTCATCGTGACCGTCGGCATGATGTTCCTGGGCACGACGGCGCTGACGACGGCCCTCATCCTCGTGCTTCTTGCCGGGATGCTCCTGAAGGCGTCGCTCATTGGCGGCTACTTCATGCATCTGCGCTTTGAGCGCGCGAACCTCATTGTGATCGTCGCTGTGGGGATTCTCGCGACGGCGGGCATCCTCTTCTTCCTGATCGCGCCGGATGGCCTTCGCGTGTTGAACGCGAGTCAGTCAGTGAATCTTCACGTCGGAGGGGGACGATGAGAGGGAGAGCGCTTCGAACGCTGGGACGCGGAGCCTGGGGGCTCCTTCTCCTTCAGCTCGCGAAAGGCCTCCTCTGGGCGCAGTGCGCGATGTGTCGCACCGGGCTCATGAATTCGCCGGAAGGGCAGCAATGGGCCAGCGGGTTCAATCGCGGGATTCTCTTTTTGCTCCTGGTTCCCTTCGGAATCACTGGCGGGATCGCCGCGCTCATCTGGAGAGCCTCTCGTCGAAAGAGCTGTCAGGAGCTTCCGCGCGTTGAACGAGCACGTGCGGAAGCCCCTCGGCAGGCGTTCACTTCTTCGCCAGCGAGCGGATGAAGGCGATCAGGTCCCAGACCTCCTTCTCCTTCAGCTTCCCTTTGTACGCGGGCATGAGTTTGGACTTCCCCACAGCCGCTCCGCCTTCCATTATGATCTTGGAGAGGTCCTGATCACTGTATTTGGCCATCTCCGCCTGATTCGTCCAGTCGGCGAGCTTCACCGTCTTAACTACCTTCATGGCCGGACCATCGCCTTTCCCCTGCTCGCCATGGCAGCGTTGGCAATGTTTGACGTGCAGCTCCTTCCCAGCCTTGGGATCGCCCTGAGCCCAAAGGGGAAGGAGCGCTCCCATAGCTACCAGCACAGCAAGCACTCCGTAAATGATGCGCTTCATCAATCCTCCCCTCCTTAAGACTTATCGCCCCCGAAACATTATGTCCGCAACCATTTGTCCTGGCAATAGGAGAGAGACGGCATCACGCGCGCCCTCGCGAAGGGCCTTCTTGAACGTCCTCATGCGCTAGCGAATTTCGCCGACCAGAAGCGCATGAAGTTTCGAGACGGCGAATTCTTTCCCTTCGCCGTGGCACACGGTGCACGTCTCGACCGATCCCGCCGTGTTGACGAACGCGTGTACCTCGGCCGAGAGGCTGTCGTGGCACGAGAGGCAAGCGGTCGAGGTCGGTGGCGTCGGGTTCTGGAATCCGCGCGGCGTGATCGTCGCGAGCGTGGCGCGCACGGGCAGGAGAGATGTCCCTGGCGTGTGGCAGAGCTGGCAGTTCTTCAGGCTCGCTGGAAAGCGCACTTCGTTGAAAGGGACGGGCTGCCGTGCGAAGCTATAGACCGTGTACTCGCGTTCGAGGTGCTCGCCTCGATGGATCTTGTGAATGAGGAGCTTGAAGTCTATGCTCTCGGGCGGCATCCGATCGGCCGGCCGTCTCACCTCATCGGTGCCGGTCGGATTGTGGCAGATGACGCAGTGCTCGATATTGTTGTTGCGATTGCTCCCGTGTGTGCGGAGCGAGTCATGGCACTTCAGGCAGTTGCGCAGATCCACGATCTGTCGCCGCGCGACCGGCTGCGCATCGGTGACGGCGAAGTATTTGACGACGTTATCTCCGGCATCGCGTACCGTGTTCGCCGGATCGCCCGGAGCGGCTGGGCCCGGATCAAGGGTGATATTCCGATAGCCCTCGATGCCTACGACGTACGTTCCACGCGCCTCGGCTGGAAGAGGCGTTCGGAACGTGTAGCGGTAATTCCCTTCGGCATCTGGACCCGTAGCTCCGCGCGCATCCTCGCTCACCCACCACGCGTAATCGGCCGTCGGCCCGCCAAGTACCAGCGCCAGGCGCGTCATTGCGCTCGGAGCGATTGGACGGCCCGAGCGGTCTTGAATGGTGAAGAGCACTGTCGGCGTGCGGCCAGGTGCCGTGTCGGTCACGCCCACGATCTTGAAGACGACGCCCGGAAGCTGCCGCGACTTGAAGGGGATGGCATGTGCGCCCGCCACCGAGAGATCGAACTCATCGCCCAACGTGGGTTGGTGGCAACGGCCGCAGCGCGTATCATCGCGTTGAATGATCCCCAGATGCCCCTCCCCAGTGGCGAAGTTCACAGTATCGTGACAGGACCCGCAGGCCGCCCGTGAAGGTTGTGTGAGATGATTATCGGCTTGCGTCGCTCCGGCCGCATGGCACGTCGTGCAATTGCGAATGTCCTGAGGGAACCCGACCGTTGAGAAGTCGAAGACCCGTCCCATGAAGCCGATGATCCGATAAGGCGTTCCCGCGCGCACGCTCGGCAGATCGCGCCCCCGGTGGATCTTGTGGATCATGACCTTGAAATCCACCGTGTTCCCCGTATCCGGATCCACCGTCTGCGGCTGATGGCACAGGACGCACGTTTTGACGGTCACGTAACGCCCACCGTGCGCTTGCAACTGATCGTGGCACTGATTGCAGGCCGCCGTCGTCACGATGTCCCGAATCGGCGAGACGTCGCCCCCGGCGGGGATGAAATCGAACGTCGCATTGGCGACGAAGCGCTTCCCCAATGCCGCTGTGAGGTCACGCACAGCCGAGATCCCCACCGTGTGCGTGACCGTCGGATCGTAATTCTCCGGCAGAACGATCCCCGACGTGTAAACGACGGTTCCATCCGAAGAATCCGCGAACGTCCCGCCTGTATCCACCCATGCTTGCGTCACAGTGCCGAGCACAGCCCCCGTTTGTTGGCGCGTCGTGTACGCCGTGTATTGCCGGTCTCCTCGGTTAATGCGGGCGAGGATCACGTTGATCTCCACGCGGCCTTCCGTCCGCACGCCCGTTCGATCCAAGGGCATGCCGCGATCATCGGTCAATCGGAAGGTCACGACCACCCGTCGTTCCGGAGAGATCGTAGCGCTCATGATCTGAATCCGCACTCCGGTGCTCACAGCGACTTGAGCGTCCGTCAGCCAATCATTCCCAACCAAGATGGCGAAGAGAAGTGATAAGCCGCATACGAATGCTCCGATGAGTCTCCTCTTCATTGCCTCCCTCCTTGGTTATGTGTCTCTTGCGCGAAGTGCTCCATCCGGCGCTCTCAGCCTGGCGAAATGCCCTCAATATGGGATCTCCTCTTTCGCCTCCGGCTCTTCAGGCGGCGCTTCTTTGAGCCGTTGGATCATCGTTCGGAGCCATTGCCTCACCGCCTCCTGCAGCCGCTCTTCATCCCCTGTTTGTTCGAGTGAGGCGACCGTCTCGCCAGCTTCATTCAACGGGATGAAGTGGCATGGGAGGCGCTCCTGGCGATGCTCCTCGGGGACGAAATCCAAGAGGACGCATCCCTGGTGGCATTCGGGAGGATGGTCGGGGACGAACCAGTGATTGATGCAAACGACCGAATATTGGAACATCGGTCGCGGCTTCCATGGTTCGCGCACCGAGCGCCCATATCCTCCGCCTTCGAGGACATCCAGCTCGGCTTCGAGCAAGCGAAGCAAATCTTCTCGTCGGCTTTCCATCGCTCCCTCCACTTATGACGCCCTGAGGCGAGTTGCATCGAGGACTCGTTCGACTTCGTGAAGGAAACCGGTCACGTCCGTCTCCTTCACAACATATCCCGCGGCCAGCCAACAGGTGTAATCGTCCTGAAACGATGTGTAGGCCGTCAGGAGAATCACGGGCACGCGCGGGTGCTGATGGGCGATCTCCTGAAGCAGTTCAAGTCCATTCTCCCTCTCGAGCTTGATGTCGAGGACGATGAGATCTACAGGCTCTTGTCCCAAACACTGCATGGCCTCACTTGCCGATGAGACCTCCTTCACCTCGTGCCCACTTTCGCTTAATACCGTCGCATAGAATAGTCGAACGTTCGGCTCATCGTCAATGAGGAGGATGCGTGCCATAAGCGCCTCCTTTCCGTCAAAGGAGAGCGCCTGATGTCCCCGGATGCGCCCTGGAGGCAGCACTCCCGTTCATCGGGCGCTCACATAATCCAGACCTGCCCGCAGGCTCCTCACGTTCAACTCCAGCAGCGGGCGGCTCTCGACCATCTGCTCCAGCGCGGCGATCACGGTATCGGCCGGGAGGACCTTCGTGCGCCCCAAGTACGCGCCGAGCGCTACCATATTCGCGGCCTTCACGCTGCCGAGTTGATCGGCTATGTGGGTTGCCGGCACCGGAAGCGTCTCCACGTCCGCTCGTCGCGGTCGCGTGGGAATGAGCGAGGAATCGTAGAGGATCAGGCCGCCCGGGATCACTTCCGGCTCGAAACGTTCGAGTGAAGGCCGATTCATGGTGATGAGCACGCTCGGTCGCGAGACCAGCGGTGAAGCGATCGGTTCCGTCGAAATCGCGACGTGGCAATGGGCCGTCCCCCCGCGCATCTCTGGGCCGTAAGAGGGGAGCCAGGCGACGTGATACCCCTGCCGCATCCCCGCTTCGGCGAGCACTCGGCCGAGAAAGAGCACGCCTTGCCCACCAAAGCCCGCGACTTTAATGCGCGGATGACGATACGGGACCGGGATCTCGGTCTCGCGCGGCGAAGGAGGAGAGACCGATGCCACCCCCTCCAAGCCAAGCAGCGCGAGGACGTCTTCCGGGGACGCCACCAGAGGCACAGACATGGCTTCGCGTGAGGCCGCGGCGCGAACTGGCGCTCGTGTGGCCGAGAGATCTTTGAAGACCCCAAGGGGGAAGTAGCGGAGCATCTCCTTTTGGATCCACTCGCAGGCTTGGGCGGGCGTCATTCCCCATCCCGTCGGGCACGGCGAGAGGATCTCAACCAGCGAGAAGCCGCGTCCTTCAAGCTGCACCTGAATGGCCTTGCGGATCGCCTTGCGCGCACGCATGCGGGATTTGTTGTCAAAGAGAGCGACGCGCTCGATGTAGGTCGGCCCTTCCAAACTGGCCAACAGCTCGCTCACGCGCAGGGGGAAACCCTCGCGTTCAGGAGTGCGCCCCATTGGCGTCGTCGTCGTGACCTGTCCAGGGAGCGTCGTCGGCGCCATCTGCCCCCCGGTCATGCCGTAGATGGCGTTGTTGACGAAGAAGACCGTGATGTTCTCCCCACGATTCGCCGCATGCAGGATCTCATTTCCGCCAATAGCCGCTAGATCGCCGTCGCCCTGATAGCTGATGACGATGCTATCGGGACGCGCGCGCTTGATGGCCGTGGCGACGGCCGGCGCGCGTCCGTGCGCCGCCTGAACGTTGCCCACATCGAGGTAATAGTAGGCGAAGACGGAGCATCCAACGGGGCTGATCAGGATCGTGCGATCTTGAACCCCAAGGTCATCGATCGCCTCGGCGATATACTTATGCACGTTCCCATGACCGCATCCCGGGCAATAATGAGTCGTTCGCGGATCGCCCGGTTTGCGCTCAAACACCCCATAGATGCTCTTGGGTTTCCCGTAAGCCCGCACGTACATCGTCTTCCTCACTCGCTTTGCGAATTTGCTCCAGCAGCTCCTCGGCCGTCGGGACGATCCCTCCAAATCGCGTATAGAGTTTCACGGGTCGTTCGCCACCGACAGCGAGGCGGACGTCCTCCACGAGCTGTCCGTGACTCAGCTCGGCGACCAGAAAGCAGCGCGCCCAATCGGCCATGACCGAGATCTCCCGCGAGGGGAAAGGCCAGAGCGTGATGGGGCGGAAGAGCCCGACCCTGAGTCCTTCCGCGCGCGCTTGCTCCACGGCCGCTTTGAGGACGCGCGAGACGATGCCGTAACCAATCGTGATGATCTCCGCGTCCTCGGTGCGATACTTCTCATACATCACCACATGGCGCGCCGCGTGCGCATATTTCTCTTCGAGCCGCCGAATGTGTGCCTCCAGCTCCTCGGGGTCCAAGTAGATGGAAGTGATCAGGTTCTGGCGCGTCTCGGCCGTCCCTTCGACGGCCCATGGTTTCTCGACCGGCCGAGCCAGCGTTCGCGGCAGCTCGACCGGCTCCATCATCTGGCCGATGAAGCCATCGGTGAGGACGATGACAGGATTCCGATAGCGGTCGGCCAGCTCGAACGCGAACATGGTCAGGTCGCACATCTCCTGGACCGAATTCGGGGCGAGCACGATCGTGCGATAGTTCCCATGTCCCCCACCTTTGACGATCTGATGATAGTCACTTTGCTCGGGCGCGATATTCCCAAGCCCTGGCCCTCCCCGCATGATGTCTACCACGACCGCCGGCAATTCCGCTCCGGCCAGGTACGAGATGCCTTCTTGCATGAGGCTGAGACCAGGTCCCGACGAGGCCGTCATCGTCCGCTCTCCGGCAGCGGCGGCTCCGTAGACCATGTTGATCGCAGCGACTTCGCTCTCGGCCTGGAGGAACGTCCCTCCCACCAGGGGGAAATATCGGGCGGCCGCTTCGGCGATCTCGCTCGCCGGCGTGATCGGATAACCGTAGAAAGATCGGCATCCGGCGAGGATCGCCCCAATGACTGCTGCTTCGTTGCCTTTCATGAGGACGCGTGCCATCTCTTTCCCTCTTCATGCGCGGGTTGCCGCCGCTTCCCGGAGGTACACGGTGATCGCGGCGGGCTCCGGACAGGCGTAGTAGCATACGCCGCATCCGGTGCATCCGCGTCCCACATAGCGCGCCGGATGGTATCCGTAGCTGTTCAAATATTCAGCCATCACGAGGACTCGCACCGGACAAGCGGTCACACAGAGGCCACATCCCTTGCACAGATCCTCGACAATCTCCACTCGCCCGCGATCCTCGATCCCTTCGACGCCCATATCTCTCTCCCATCTCCCGTATAAGCAAGCGCTATGCCACTGGTCTCGTTCCTCACCTCCGAAGAAGGTGCCCTCGATGCTCGGTAATTCGTTGACGCCACGCTCCTTCGTCAGGAATCGCCGGCATCCCTTTTCGTGGGCCAAGCCTCCACAGCCGCGATGCGCAAAATCCCCACCAGGAGTGGGAGAATTTCCCCTCGACGGCCGGGAGAAAGCAGGCCGATCGAGTGGCGAAGACGCGTTGACCCTTGTGAGGGCCTGGTAAGCCCTCTGCTCGCTCAATCAGCGGCGGGAGGATGTGAAAAGAGGCTTCGGTGCCCAGAGCTGTGATCGGATGAGCTGGTGCTTCGCGGCCTCACGACGTGAGCAATCCCCGCGGCAGGAACTCCGCTTTCGCGCGCCGCGTGATGTCGTTCTGAAGCGCAGGTTCCTGATGATGGTCATTTCACGCGGAGGATCAGACGGGGGTGATTCGCGAAAGCATCTTGGAGTCAAACCACGACGGATCTCGTCAAGAGCGTGTGGGGGGAGCTGCAGGCCGCCTCATAGCCGATCGCTGTTGCTCGAATAGGGTCAGTGTGGACAGATTCGCTCTCGCGAAACTGGCGTTCGAGGAGATCGTTGAGATTCCTCCAACACCCTTCCAACTTAGCCATCAGGCACCCATTTGTCGCCTTCAAGCGCTCGGTCAGCGTGAGCCATGCTCATACGCATGATGCCGAGGCCCTCCTCACTTCTCCTCCAGCGAGGACGTCTCCCCCTAACGGATATGTTGTCATGCCGGAAGGTTCGCTTTATCATTGACCGCTCACATCATCGGAGGAGGGGAGAGATGAGACAACCCTGGAGCATTATCCTCGTGAGCGCGATGTTGCTGTGGGCGTGCTCACCGCGCGTGGAGTACGACGTGGTGATCCGTGGGGGGACGATCTATGACGGGAGCGGTTCGCCTCCCTTTGTCGGAGATGTCGCTCTCCGAGGGGACACGATCGCCGCTATCGGATCGGTGGGGAACGCGCGTGGACGCGTGGAGATCAACGCCGCCGGGTTGGCCGTTGCTCCTGGCTTCATCAACATGCTCAGTTGGGCGACCGAGTCGCTCATTGCCGATGGTCGCTCGCAGAGCGATATTCGGCAAGGGGTGACGCTGGAAGTCTTCGGTGAGGGGTGGTCCATGGGTCCTTTGAACGAGGCGATGAAGCGAGAGATGCTCGAGCGGCAGGGCGACATCAAATACGACATCCCCTGGACGACGCTTGGCGAATATCTCGAATACCTCGTGCAGCGCGGCGTCTCCCCGAACGTCGCCTCGTTCGTGGGCGCGACGACCCTTCGCATTCACGTCCTCGGATATGCGGATCGGCCGCCGACGCCCGAGGAGTTGGAGCGGATGCGACAGCTCGTCCGTCAGGCGATGGAGGAAGGCGCGCTCGGCGTGGGCTCCTCACTCATCTACGCGCCCGCGTTTTATGCGAGCACGGAAGAATTGATCGAACTCTGCAAGGTCGCCGCCGAGTATGGCGGCATGTACATCTCGCACATCCGAAGCGAGGGGAACCGGTTGCTCGAAGCCGTTGACGAACTGATCCGCATCGCGCGCGAGGCGAAGATCCCGGCCGAGATCTATCACCTGAAAGCCGCCGGACGCGCCAATTGGCCGAAGCTTGAAGAGGCGATCCGCCGCATCGAAGCCGCGCGCGCTGCAGGCCTGCGCATCACAGCCAACATGTATCCTTACACGGCCGGGGCGACCGGATTGAACGCGGCCATGCCCCCTTGGGTACAGGAGGGAGGGCATCGCGCGTGGATCGAGCGGTTGAAGAACCCCGCCATCCGCGAGCGCGTCAAACGCGAGATGCGCACGCCGACCGACCGATGGGAGAATCTCTATCTCATGGCCGGTTCGCCGGAGAATGTCCTGCTTGTCGGCTTCAAGAACGAGGCGTTGAAGCCGCTCACCGGTAAGACGCTCGCCGAGGTCGCTCGCCTGCGCGGGAAGTCGCCCGAGGACACGATCATCGACCTGGTCATTGAGGACAACAGCCGCGTGGACACCGTGTACTTCCTCATGTCCGAGGAGAACGTGAAGCGGCAGATCGCGCTCCCGTGGGTGAGCTTTGGCTCCGACGCCGAATCTTTAGCACCGGAAGGCGTCTTCCTCAAATCGAATCCGCATCCGCGCGCCTATGGGACGTTCGCGCGCGTGCTCGGCCGCTATGTGCGCGAGGAGAAGGTCATCCCGCTTGAGGAAGCGATTCGACGCATGACATCTCTTCCGGCTGAGAACCTTAAGCTGGATCGGCGCGGGCGGCTGAAGGTCGGATACTTCGCCGATGTGGTCGTCTTCGATCCTGCGAAGATCCAGGATCATGCGACGTATGAGCGGCCGCATCAATACGCGACCGGTGTGCTCCATGTCTTCGTCAATGGTGTCCAGGTGCTCAAAGATGGCGAGCACACGGGGGCAAAGCCCGGGCGCGTCGTGCGCGGCCCCGGATACAAAGGGCCAAGTGCTGGCCTCCGATGATCGGCTCGTGAACGGCTTGCTCGTGTCGCTTGGTCAAGGCGAAGGTCAAGAGGTTGAAGTGGCGTGTTCGGCCAGCCAGCGTTCGGCGTCCATGGCGGCCATGCAGCCGCTGCCGGCCGCGGTCACGGCCTGCCGATAGATGCGATCCTGCACATCGCCGCAGGCGAAGACGCCGGGCACGCTCGTCATCGTCGAGCCAGGGCGCGTCCGAATGTAGCCGAGCTCATCCATCTCGAGCCAGCCTCGGAAGATCTCCGTATTCGGCTTATGGCCGATGGCGATGAAGAGCCCTCGAACGGCGAGGATTCGCCGCTCATCCGTCTTCACGTTTCTGAGGAGCACACCTTCGACCTGCCGCTCGCCGAGCACGTCCTCAACGACCGTGTTCCAGATGAAGGTGATCTGGGGATGCGCGAAGGCTCGTTCCTGCATGATCTTGGACGCGCGCAATTGATCGCGTCGGTGAATGACGTGCACGCGCGTGGCGAAGCGCGTGAGGAAGAGCGCTTCTTCCATTGCCGTATCGCCGCCGCCGACGACGGCGACTTCAAGGCCGTTGAAGAACGCGCCATCGCAGGTCGCGCAGGCCGAGACGCCACGTCCAAGCAAGCGCCGTTCGTTTTCCAGGCCAAGGTATTTGGCCGAAGCCCCCGTGGCGATGATCACGGCATCGGCGAGCACGGGGACATATCCGTCCACGAGCAGCCGAAACGGGCGCTGCGAGAAGTCCACTGCCGTGACCGTCCCCAATCGCACTTCGGCGCCAAAGCGCACGGCTTGCGCTTCAAAGAGCCGCATCAATTCCGGGCCCATGATGCCATCGGGGAAGCCCGGATAATTTTCGACCAGCGTCGTCGTCGTCAATTGCCCACCCGGCTCCGGGCCCTGGAAGACGAGCGGGCTCAGTTTCGCCCGCGCAGCGTAGAGCGCGGCGGTGAGGCCTGCCGGCCCCGTCCCGATAATCGCCACTTGGCGACGTTCGGCGCCGGAGAAATCTTTCCCGTCAAAGGCGGAGAGATCCGGATGTCCTTCGCGCGTCATCCTCCTTTGCCTCCGATTCCCACGCCGTGTTGAGTAGCATCCCCAAGTGGGGAATGTACCGGAGCCGGACGGGAACTTTCAAGCTCGGCGCGCATCGTCTCGACTTCAGGAACGGGCGTCGTCCTGAAGGATTCGCCGCGCCGTCTCATGCGCACTCTTCAGGCAATCGCCGACGGCGATCCCCCCGCGATAATTCGCGCAGAAGTAGAGGCCTGCCGTCGAGCGTTCGGTGCGTTCGAGCGCGGCGAGGATCTCCCCGTAGCCCAACTCGTATTGTGGGATCGCCCGTTCCCATCGGGAGATGTAGGCGAATTCGGGATCGTCCCGAATGCGCATGATCTCGCTGAGTTCTTCGGCGACGATGCCGATCAACTCCTCATCGCTGCGCCGCGCCAGCTCCGGTCGGCGCATTCCGCCGACGAACGTCGTGAGCGTGATGCGTCCGTGAGGGGCTCGATCGGGGAAGAGCGCGGAGTTCCAGATCGTCCCCAGAATGCGTCGCCCTTCCCTCTCCGGGATGAGGAATCCGAAGCCATCAAGGGGTCGGCCGATAGCCGTCTCACGGTATCCGAGGATGACGGCGCTCACCGGAGGGTACACGATGTGGCGAAGCGCGCGTGCCGCTTCCGGGGCGAATGACTCGATAAGCGGGGCCGCCATGTAGGCGGGCGTTGCCAGGACGACCCGTTCCGCCTGAAGGGCATCGCGGCGTCCGTCCCGCTCGAACGCGATCTCGAATGCCGCGCCAATCCGGCCAATGCCTAAGGCGCGCGTCGCGAGCCAGAGGGCATCGCCAAGCGTCGCCGCGATGGCGCGCGGTAGCATCCCCATCCCCTCTCGAAAGGAGAAGAGGCGTGCCGTGAACCGCGAGGCATCGGGACGCCGCCGCCGTTCTCTCGCCCCGCGCACCAGTCCGAGGATCAGGCCGCCATACCGTTCTTCAAGCGCATACAGGCGCGGGAAGGCGAAGCGCACACTCAATCGCTCGGGATCGCCCGCATAGATGCCGGCGACCAGCGGATTGACCGCGTAATCGAGGAACTCCTGCCCCACGCGCCGTCGCACGAAGTCGGCGACCGATTCCTCAGCTTCGGCACGTCCATGGAAGGGTTCGGCGAGCATCCGCAGCTTCCCGCGCCAACTCCAGAGCCGACTCCGCACGAACGCGGGCGGCGACATCGGAAGCGGATGCAGCACTCCATCCCGAAGGATGTAGCGATGCTTCGCCGTCTCACGGGCGTACACCCGTTCCTCCACAAGACCGACGGCGGCGATCAGTTCCTGAAAGAGCGGCGTCGTCTCCAGCGCACTATTGGGCCCCAGCTCGACCAAGTAGCCGCCGATCCGTCGGCTTCGCATCGTCCCCCCCACTTCCTCTTCCGCCTCGAGGACGCGGACCCGAATGCCCGCATGCTTCAAAAAGAACGCGACGCATAGTCCCGAGATGCCGGCTCCGATGATCACGACCTTCGGATTCACGTTCCAAGCGCCTCCAGGACGATCTCCTTCAAGGCTTCGGCGAACGTCTCCGAATCGTTCAGCGCTTCGACGAGGACGAACGTGCGAATCCCGTGCGCGCGGGCGATCTCGCGGACTGTGTGCCCCAGTTCGTAGAGCGTCTCGATGTGATCGGAGACGAAGCTGATCGGGACGAGGACCAGATCTCGCACGCCCTCGCGGGCGAACCGCTTCACGACGTCAACGGTGGAGGGTTCCAGCCATCGACCCAGTCCGACCCGACTTTGAAAAGCGAGCATCGTGGGCACGCGGGCATAGAGATCCCGCTGCTCGCTCCGGGTGCGGAGGGCCGTCAGGATGGCTTCGACCGATCGCTTGGTCTCCTCCAGATACGGATCACCGTCCTCGATGAAGCGCATCGGGAGACCATGCGCGCTGAAGACCAGAGCCCATGACGCTTCCAGGAGGTTGTGACGGCGAACCGCTTCTTCGATTCGCTCGACGACGGCGCGCACGTAGAGCGGGTGATCGGGATAGCTTCGGATCGTGACGATTGGGATCGAGGGCGAACCGAGCGCTCGCCACACGCGATGGAATTCGTTGAGGCTGGACCCGGTCGTCGTGAAGGAGAATTGGGGATAGAGCGGCAACAGCGTGAGTGTGCGAACGCCTTCCGCGAGCGCTGTTCGAACAGCCTCCTCAATCAGCGGGTGCCAATAGCGCATGCCGATATAAACGCGGCAATCCCGATGCGCCCGCAGCCGTCGCTCCAACAGCTCCGCTTGGCGTTGCGTCCACGTCAAGAGCGGCGAGCGTCCCCCAATGTGCGCATAATGGCGGGCGACGGCTCGAGCGCGCACCTTCGCGAGCGCGTGCGCCATGGGGCGTTGCCACAGCCGCCCCATCGGCATGCGGAAGATGTCCGGGTCCGAGAAGAGGTTCCGAAGAAACGGCTCCACGGCACGCAGCGAATCCGGCCCACCGAGATTGAACAGGAGAACTCCATGCTCGGGCATAGGCGACCTCCGCCGGAAGCCCCTCGCGAAGGGGCTCGATCATACCGTCCGCGAGAAGATCGGTCGCTCCCGCATCATGCGTTCGAGGTGCGCATCGAAGCACATCGCGATGTTGCGGATGACGAGCCGCCCGAGGTCCGTGACAATGAGCTTCTCTTGCGTGATCCGCAGCAAGCCATCGGCGACGAACTCCTCCAATTTCGTGAGCGCCTCGGCGAAATACTTGTCGAAGCGAATGCCGAAGTGCTCCTCCACGTCCGCCTTGGTCAACTCCATGTCGCACATCAACCGCATGATGACGTGGCGGCGCACGAGGTCATCCTCTGTGAGGCGATAGCCGAGCGCTGTCGCCAGTCTATCGGCCGCGATCCGGGTGTAGTACGCCTTCAGCTCCTTATAATTCTGCGCGTAGATGCGGTCGAACTGACTGATGGCCGACATGCCGAAGGCATAGAGATCGGCGCCGGCGCGCGTCGAATACCCTTGGAAATTGCGATAGAGCGTCTTCTCCTGCTGCGCGCGCGCTAGCTCATCCTCCGGCTTCGCGAAGTGATCCATGCCGATGTAGACGTATCCGGCCTGGCTCAGCGTCTCGATCGTCAGCTTCAGCAGGCGCAGCTTCACCTCTGGCGCGGGGAGGTCCTCCTGTCGGATCAACCGTTGGTGCGGCTTGAGCCAAGGGACATAAGCGAAGTTGAAGACGGCGATCCGATCCGGATCAAGCGCGATCACTTTCTCCAACGTGCGCGCGAAGGAGTCAAGCGTTTGAAACGGCAGGCCGTAGATGAGATCCACGTTGATGCTGCGGAACCCCAGCTCGCGCGCCCACTCGATGGCGCGGCGCGTGATCTCTTCCGGTTGGATGCGATTGACGGCCTGCTGGACGAGGGGATCAAAATCCTGCACGCCCAGGCTCACACGATTGAAGCCGCTCTCGCGAAATGCCTTCATGTGCTCGATGGTGAGCCCGCGCGGATCGATCTCCACGCCGACCTCGGGATCTTCCCCGAAGGGAAAGCGCTCGGCCATGAAGCCGGCCAGTTCGCGAATCTCTTCCGGACGGAGAAAGGAGGGCGTTCCCCCTCCCCAATGCAATTGCGTGACCTTTCGCTCCGGAGCGATCCACGTCCGCACGAGCGCGATCTCGCGTTCCAGATGATCCAGGTATCTCCGAATCGTCTCCGGACGATGCGTCACCAGCATCGTGCACCCACAGAAATAGCAGAGTGTGTCGCAAAACGGGATGTGCACATACAGCGAGAGATCGGCCGTCGGTCGCGCGGCATTATTTTCGAGGATCGCCGCTTGGAATTCCTCCGGCCCAAATTCCGGCGTGAAGGCGGGCGCCGGCGGATAGCTCGTATACCGCGGTCCGGGCCGATCGTATTTTCGCAACAGATCCAGCTCGACGAATTCCAGACTTTTCATGATCGCGTCTCCGGTACGCGCGACGAGCGTCACCGTGACGCTTCGCCACGCTGAACATGATATTGTGGGCTCTCGCGCTTCACGGTGTCCACAAGTCGACGCACGTTCTCGACCGGCGTCTCCGGCAGAACGCCATGTCCAAGGTTGAAGATGTGCCCGGCGCCGACACCAAATCGCGCGAGTACCTTCCGCGCTTCTCGGACGACGACCTCCGGAGACGCGAGCAGGACGGTGGGGTCGAGATTCCCCTGAAGGGCGACGCGGTCCCCCGTTTGTTGCCGAGCGCGCGCCAGATCGCACGTCCAATCCACGCTGAGGACGTCGGCCCCGGTTTCGGCGAGCGCTTCGATCCAGGCGGCCGTTCCACGCGAGAAGAGGAGGATGGGAACGCGTCGCGGCGCAGCGGCTTTGACGGTTTCGATGACCCGGCGGACATAGGTCAGCGAGAACTCCAGGAAGCTATCCGGATCAAGCAATCCGGCCCACGTGTCGAAGAGCTGCACGGCGTGCACGCCGGCTTCGATCTGGGCGTGCAAGAAGCGAGCGACGGCGCGCGCGATCTTCTCAAGGAGCGCGTGCGCGACGCTCGGGACCTCGCGCGCGAAGACGCGCGCGCGACGGAAATCATCCCTTCCGCTGCCCTCGACCATGTAGGCGAAGAGCGTCCAGGGGGCCCCGGCGAATCCGATGAGCGGCACGCGCCTGCGCAAGCGCTCCTGAGTCACACGAATGGCCTCTAAGATGTAGCTCAGCTTCTCCTGCGGATCGGGGATCACCAGATGCGCGACATCCGCAGCCGTGCGCACGGGATTCTCGATGTGCGGTCCCCCACTCTCTTCGATCCGCAACATGAGCCCCATCGCTTCGGGGATGACGAGGATGTCCGAGAAGAGGATCGCGGCGTCAACGCCCAACTGCTCCACGGGCTGCACTGTGATCTCGGCCGCCAATTCCGGCGTGCGACAGAGCGTGAGGAAATCGTAGCGCTCGCGCAGCGCCCGATAGGAGGGCAAATAACGCCCCGCCTGGCGCATCAGCCAGATCGGCGTGCGCTCGGTCGGTTCCCGTCGACACGCCCTCAGGAAGAGGTCGTTCTCCAACGGTCTCATGCGGTCTCTCCTCGATGCCCTTGTCGAAGGATCGCGCGAGCGAGCGCTTCAGCCGAGCGCGCTGCGGGGCGAAGGTGCACGGGCAGCCCCACCGCTTGGCAGGCACGAGCCGTCGTCTCTCCGAGAACCGCGATCTTCGGCAGATGGCCACTCGCTTCATTCGAGAAGAGCGTTGGGAAATCCGGGAAGAAGTCCACGAAGTTCCGAACGCTGGAAGGGCTGAAGAAGGTGACGACGTGAATCTCTCCGCGCCGAAGCGCCCGCCAGAGGGCGCGCCGCCTCTCCGGTGGGGGATTCGGTTTCACCGTCCGATACACGGTGACGGTGTCGACGGAAAACCCCGCCTCCTGCAATCGGCGCACAAGCGTCTCCTCGGCCAGATCGCCCTTGGGGAAGAGGAATCGGCGCTGGCGGACCGTTCGATCGGAAGCGATCACCTCGGCCAGATGCGCCGCGTCGAAATCGTCCGGCAGCGGCGCGACCGCGAATCCATACGCGGCGATCACACGGGCCGTCTTCGGGCCGACAGCATGAAAAGTCCGCGCGCGGAGGCGCGCTAAATCGAAAACACGCGCACAGCGCTCCAAGAAGAAGCGCACGGCGTTCGGGCTCGTGAAGATCAGATCCGTATAGGCGTCAATCTGCTGGAGGCGCGCATCGCACGCGTCCCACGACTCCGGAGGGGCGATTTCTATTGTCGGGAAGAGGAGCGGTTCCGCCCCGCCTTCCTGAAGGAGAGCGGCGAACTCTTGCGCTTGGTCCCAAGGTCGCGTGATGAGGACCGTGAGGGAAGGACGCCTTGGGGATTCCCGCCCCATCTTCGCTCTCATTTGAGTGGGAAAGTGTAGAAGGGGCCGGCCCTCGACGTCAAGCCAAACGCCGCACGAGCTCCCGAACACGGGGTTCTCTCTCGCCTGGCGACTCTCCGAGATGGTACAATGTCTCCTGCTTCGGGGCGGCGGATGCGCCGAAGCGTGAGCGGCCTCGTTGCGAGGTCGTCTCGCTGTGTAGAAAGAATGCGCAGAGGAGGTCACGGCTTATCGGTACGCTTTTCGGGCATACGCACGGCTTGAAGGCGAGTCATCGTCGGCGGTTGGAACGGCTCTCTCACCGCCGCCTTCCCCCCGATCAGATCATCACGCCGGAGTTCGCGCACGCGCTTGCGGAGCTTTCCCATGAGATGCATCGGCAAGTGGGTGTGCTGGTGGATCGCAAGGGACGGATCGAATACGTCGTTGTGGGCGATGCGCGCCAGATCGTATGGCCGAACCTGCGCCGCATTCGGACATCGAGCGGGCGATTTTGTGGCCTTCGCTGCCTTCACACGCATCTTCACGGGGAGCCGTTCACGGAGGAGGATCTCACGGATTTGGCCTTGCTGCGGCTGGATGTGATGGCGATCGTGGAGGTGACCGACAGCGGAGCGCCCGCGCGCGTGCACATCGCGCATCTCATGCCGGCTCAGCCAGGGGATCCTGACGGCGGGAGCGTCACCTCTCGCTTTCAATTTCTCGAGCCCAAGCCTCCTGGTCAACTCGGGGTGAATTTTCTGGAGCTGATCGAATCGCTTGAAGAAGAGTTGGCGCGGAATCGGCGTCTGGTACACCCGCAGGATGAGCGCGATCGCGCGCTTCTGGTGAGCGTGACGACGGGCTCGCTGGCCGACGCGGAAGAATCGCTCGAGGAGCTGCGGCTGTTGAGTGAGTCGGCGGGACTGATCGTCCTCGATACCCTCGTGCAGCGGCGCAAGGAGTATGACCCGAAGTTCCTCATCGGGAGGGGGAAGCTGCGGGAGGTCCTCATCCGCGCCTTGCAATTGGGCGCGGACGTGATCGTCTTTGATCAGAATCTGACGCCGGGACAGGTTCGGGCGATCACCGCTGCGACGGATCTGAAGATCCTCGATCGCACGCAACTGATCCTGGACATCTTCGCCCAACGGGCGCACTCGCGCGAAGGGAAGTTGCAGGTCGAGTTGGCGCAGCTCCGCTACTTGCTGCCGCGCTTGACCGACGCCGATACGGGACTCTCGCGACTGACTGGCGGCATCGGTGGACGTGGGCCTGGAGAGACGAAGCTGGAGATGGATCGGCGGCGCATTCGCGATCGCATTCGGCACTTGGAGGAACAGATCGAAGCCCTGCGCACGGATTGGGAGCAGCGGCGCCAGCGTCGGCGACGGGCGCAGATCCCCATCGTCTCTATCGTCGGCTATACGAATGCCGGGAAGTCCACGCTCCTGAACACGCTGACGCGTTCGTGCGTGCTCGCCGAGGAGCGGATGTTCGCGACGCTCGACCCCACGAGTCGTCGCCTCCGTCTGCCGAATGGGGAAGAAATCATCCTCTCGGACACAGTCGGGTTCATTCGCCGTATGCCGCCGGATGTGATCCGCGCCTTTCGGGCGACGCTGGAGGAGATCGCCGATTCGGACCTGCTCATTCATCTGGTGGATGCGAGCAGCCCCTATCTGGAGCAGCACATCGAGGTGGTCGAGCGCACGCTGCGGGAGTTGCACCTCGGAGACATCCCGCGCCTGCTCGTCTTCAACAAGAGCGATCTGGTGGCTCCGGAGGTCATGCGTAATCTCTGTCGCAGCTATGGAGCGCTGGCGATCTCGGCGCGGCATGCGGAGACGCTTGGGGAGTTGCTTCGGCGCCTCGCGGAAGAATTGGGGCGATCCGTCGAGGGGCCGGTGGTGAGCGTACGCGCATGAGGAAGTGGCGGGAGAAGATCGAGGCGCGTGTCGCGCGCTGGGGAGAGCGAGCGACCATGCGCTTATCTCCGCGCGCGCTCTTTTGGATATGCGCGCTTCCGCTGTCGGTGCTGACGGCTGGGCTTGTGGCGCGATTCCCGCTGCTGTCGCTCCCCGACTATCGCGTGGGGGATGTGCTGCAGACGGATGTGATCGCGCCGACCGAACTGATCGTCGTGGATCCGGAGCGCACGGCGCGCCTGCGGGAGGAGGAAGCGCGGAAGATTCCACCGATCTTTCGGTACTACCCGGATCGCGCGGAGGACGCGCGTTCGGCCCTGCGGGACTATTTCGCGCAGGGGCGCCAGCAGTTCGCTGAGCGGATGGAGGCCGTCTTCGGAAAGCGGGCGCTCACCCGTGAAGAGTTGCGGCGTCCTCGCGTGCGCGCGCGGATGGAGGCGGAGGTTCTGGCCCCGCTGCGCGCGCAGGGAGTCCCCGTGCCCTTGACGGAGGAGCTCATCGAAGCATGGGCGCTCGGCCAGAGTGGGGAGTCAGTGCTCACACGCTTGGAAGCGGCGCTCTCTGGGATCATGAGCCGATACATTCGCCCGGATGGCGAGGTGCGCGAGCTGATGGAGAGTCTGACCGGAGAGGTGCGCATCGTTCCGGCTCGGGTGGAATCGGGAGAGGGGATCGAGCGTCTGGAGATGCATCCGCGCGTGCGAGCGAGCGAGGTGATGCCGCTTGCGGAGGCGCGCCGGGCGCTCCAGCGCAGCTTGAGCGAGGCCGATGCCTTGCGATATGGCGCATGGCTTGCTGAGCTGGTGCGCGTGAACTGTGTATTGGCGGAAGACCTGACGGCCCGATGGCGGCAGCGGGCGACCGAACGCTTGGTGGCGACGACGCGCTATGCCCCGCGCCAATTGATCGCCGCTCGCGGAGAAGTGGTCACGCCGCACATCCGGGCGGCGTTGGAGGCTTTGCGTCGCCAAGCGACCGATACGCGCCCGGGCCGACGCGCGCTTGGGCTGTTCACCATCGCCCTGGCCCTCTACTACGCGCTCTGGCGATTCGCCGCGCGCACGCGCGTCTATTACCTCACACCGTTCAAGATCTTCCTGTTGGCGGCCCTCTCCATCTTCGCGCAGCTCTTCATCGTGCGCGCGGGGATGGCCGTCTCCAGCGGTGTGGCCTATCGGTTAGGAGCGTTCGATTCTCCGGAGGGGTATCAGTTCGCCATCCCGTATGCAGCGGCGGCGTTGGTGGTCGCGCTGCTGCTGGAATCGCGCATCGCGCTGATGGTGGGGATGCTGGTCTCGCTGCTCACGGGCATTCTGGCGCGCGACCTCTCACCGCTCCTCTATGCCCTGATCGGGAATATTGTGGCCGTCTATGGCGTTGGGCGATATCAGCAACGGGATACGATCACGCGGGCTGGGGCGATCATCGGAATCGCCAACCTCGGGGCCACAATCATCATTCTCCTCAGCCGCGGCGAGAGTCTGGTCTTCGGCCCCGTCCTTTGGAATGCCTTCTGCGGCTTGCTCGGCGGCATGCTGACGGCAGCTTTAGCGGCGTTCGCCTTGCCGATCAACGAGTCGCTTTTTGGGATCGTCACAGATGTGAAACTTCTGGAGCTCTCGAACGCTGAGCTGCCATTGCTCAAGCGTCTGGCCATTGAAGCGCCAGGGACATATCATCACTCGCTCATCGTGGCCACCTTGGCCGAGGAAGCGGCCAAGGCCATCGGCGCGCACGCGTTATTGGTCCGCGTCGGCTCATACTATCACGACGTGGGGAAGTTGGCCGATCCGGGCCTCTACATCGAGAATCAAGCCGGAGGGGGCAACCCTCATGACCATTGGCCGCCGCAGGAGAGCGCGCGCCGTATCATTCAGCATGTTCTGGAGGGGATTCGCCTGGCTGAAGAGCATCGGCTGCCGCGACAGATCGTGGACCTCATCCCGCAACACCACGGGACGCGGCGCCTGCATTACTTTTACGCGAAGGCGTTAGAACAAGCGCGACAGAAGGGAACGCCAGTGGACGAGCACTGCTTTCGCTACCCGGGGCCGAAGCCGCAAACGATCGAGGCGGCAATCGTGATGATGTGCGATAGTTCGGAGGCCGCCGTCCGCTCGCTCCGATACCCCACGCCGGAGAAGGTCCAACTCCTCGTGCGTCGGATCATCGAGGATATGATGACCGATGGCCAGTTCGACGAATGCCATCTCCGCATGCGCGATCTCACGCGCATTCGGGAGACGATCATTCAGACGCTCCAGACGATCTACCACACGCGCGTTCCATATCCCGGCTTCCGAGAAGAAGAGTTGGTGGCCGTCGAAGCCAACTATGAGACCGTCTCTGGTTTCGATCTGCCACGGGAGATAGGACCGGCTGCGCCGCCAGCGGAATCCGCAGCCGAATGCGCGGCGCTCCCTGAGGAGAACGTCGTGGCGGGCAGAGCAGAGGAGCTCCCCCATAGTCAGGAGGGGGAATCCTCCTCTCATCCGTCTTCGGCGAGCCGCTCTCCTTGAATGCCCAGGCACTCTGCGAGACGGCCTTCGCTCTCTCACCGAGCTTATGTTCGCGGGCGATACAACGGGCATGCGGCGCGTGAAGATCGTCGCGACGGTGGGGCCGGCCTCGCACGCGCGTTCGACGCTCGCGGCGCTCATCGAAGCGGGCGTGGACGTCGTGCGGGTGAATATGTCGCACGGGACCTATGAGGAGCATGCCGAAGTCATCGCCCGAGTGCGCGAGCTGTCGGCGCACTTTCGGAAAGCGGTCGCCATCTTGATGGACCTGGCGGGGCCGAAACTGCGGATCGGCGACTTGAAGGGGGGACAGCCGGTCGAGTTGCGTACGGGCGCGCGCCTGCGCATCGTGGCCGAGGAGATCATCGGAGATGCGACGCGCCTTTCGACCAACTATCCGGCCCTGATCGAGGAGGCTTCCGTTGGGGATCGTATCCTCCTCGATGATGGGGCGCTCGAGTTAGTGGTCGAGGAGAAGGAGGCGGGCGCGCTCATCTGTCGCGTCGTGCACGGCGGGTGGTTGGGGCCGCGGAAGGGCCTCAATCTGCCGAGCGTCACGTTGTCGCTCTCGGCGCTGACGGAGAAAGATCGGCACGATCTCCGATTCGGGATCGAGCAGGATGTGGACTACGTCGGCCTTTCCTTCGTCCGTTCCGCCGCCGATTGTCGGGTCGCCAGGCGATTGATCGAAGAAGCCGATGCCCGCATTCCTGTGATCGCGAAGATCGAGAAGGCCGAAGCCGTCCGCCGCTTGGACGAAATCCTGCAGGCGGCCGATGGACTCATGGTCGCCCGCGGGGATCTCGGCGTCGAGACGGCGGTCGAGCGCGTCCCCGTCCTTCAGAAGGAGATCATCGCGCGGGCGAATCGAGCCGGAAAAGTGGTGATCACAGCGACGCAGATGCTGCAATCCATGATCGAGAATCCGCGTCCCACGCGCGCCGAAGCCTCAGATGTGGCGAACGCGGTCTTGGATGGCACCGACGCCGTCATGCTCTCCGGAGAGACGGCCGTCGGACGCTTTCCGGTCGAGGCCGTGCGGACGATGGATCGCATCATCCGCGCCGCCGAAGCATCCCCACTCTCCCGCTCGCGACTCAAGGAGGCGGTGAGCGATCGGCCTTCTGGATCCTATGGACGGGCCATCGCGGAGGCTGCCGCCTTCGCCGCCGAAGAGGTGAAGGCCCGCTTGATCGTCGTCTTCACCGAAGGGGGGAACATGCCGCGATATCTCGCCAGCCTTCGCCCACCGCAGCGCATGATCGCGCTCACGCCGTCGCCGACGACCTATCGGCAGTTGGCCGCCGTTTGGGGAGTGGAACCGCGCCTCTTCCCATTCCCTCCCCACTCCGATGATCTCCTCTCTCAGTGCGATCGGCTCCTCCTCGACGAAGGCCTGGCGCACCCCGGAGAGGTGGTCGTCTTGATGGCCGGCACCCTTCGCGGTCTCGGCCTCTCCGACATGATCAAGCTCCATCGCGTCGGAGCGCCGTTGCCGTGAATTCACGCTCCGGACTCTTGCGGCTCCGTGAATTCGATGATCAATGAATCGCCTTTGTACGACGCCGATCGAATGCGGCTTTTGAGGAGCTTATGGGGGAGCAGGACGTGACGCTTGAAGCTCCCGATGCGGAGGATCAGCTCGCCGGCGTCGCGATAGAGCTCAATGTGCTCGCGACTGGCGAAGGGGAGCTTGAGCTGGAGAAGATATCGCCCGTCCTCGAAGCGATACTGATACGGCTTCTCCGCATAGAGCACGCGTGTTGGATCCTGTGAGCCGTAGAGTTCCAATGCGAGCCGCCGCAGCCGCTCCCAGCCCACGATCTCGCTCTCGAAAAGCGGCGCCTTCAAGATCGGAATGGGCGCGAAATATTCTTCGATCTGCTCCACATACCCCATTTGCGTCGTCAACCAGTTCGCGAAGTGCGCGTCCATGACGTGCGAGGGGATGAGCTTGTTGACGATCACGGCATCCACGGCGAGCTCGTAGAGGCAGAGGTACATGAAGGCCCGTTGCGTCTCGCGCACGACCATTTTCTCGGCGTTGGTGACCAAGCGAGCCGTCGTGACTTGATGGTCGAGAAGATACTTGTCCACGCCCTTGAGGCGCTGATAGAGGCGTTCGATGGCGGCATAGTAGCTATCGTCCGGCAAAGGGATGGGAGTGAAGGGTCTTGCCATCGGCCGCACGACCCGCATCACCGTGCGCTCCAGGTGGAAGATCTTGTCCATGAACCATTCGAGCGCTGAAGGCAGGCTGATGAAGCGCAGCGATTCGCCCGTTGGCGCGCAGTCCAGGATGATGACGTCATAGCTCCGTTCTTCGAGATACTGGTTGATATAGAGCAGGCCGATGATCTCCTCCATGCCAGGGAGGATCGCCATCTCTTCAGCCACGAGATCGCCCATGCCGGCAGCGTTGAAGACGGCGGCCAAGTATTTGTAGACCTCGCTCCACCAACGCTCCAACTCTTCTTGCACGTCGATCTCTTGAATGTCGAGGCGATCGGCGATGCGAACCGGGCGACCCTCGTTCTTCTCATGCAAGCTGACAGGCAAATCGAACGCATCCGAGAGGCTGTGTGCGATGTCGAGCGAGAGGATGATCGTCCGGTAGCCAAGTTCGGCCGCGCGCACGCCCGTGGCGGCCGCGACCGACGTCTTGCCCACCCCCCCTTTGCCGGAGAAGAGAAGGATCCGCGGTCTCATGGCAGCCCCACCTGGGAATTATGGCAGAGAAGCGCGCCGTTCAGCAAATGCGAGCCTTCGGGCACTGAGCGATCTCGATTCGGGATGCAGGGAAGGGGCGAGGATCTCCACTCTCCAAGAGCTCTCGGCATGTGGGAAGTCGCGCGCTCGCCGCCCTGATCCTCCCGAGGTTCGGCTGGTTCGGCCACATCTAATCATGAAGGCGAATGGCGTTCTTGCTTCAGGCTGCTCGCGATCTCCCGCACTCCATAAGGGATCCTCATCAATCCCATAAGATCTTCCAGTTTGACTTTTACTGGTGAATGGGCATAGAATCGCCCCGGAAAAGGAGGAAAGGGATATGAGATGGCACGCCGTTCATCCTCTCGTTCTTCTCCTCTTCTTCGTTTCCCATCCGGCTGTGGGGCAGACGACGGTGGCCTCTCTGACGGGCATCGTCACGGACGTGAGAGGTGCTGTCGTCCCGGGCGTCTCGATTACGGTGAGAAACATGCGGACGAGCGAGACGCGGACGGTGACCACCGATGAGCGAGGGCTTTATCGAGTCCTCAACCTCCTCCCGGGGGAATATGTGCTTCGGGCAGAAGGTGTGGGATTTCGCCCGTTCGTGCAGAGCGGGATCATCTTGGAAGTCGCGCAAGCCGCTCGTTTGGACATTGTATTGCAGCCTGGGGAGGTAAGGGAGGAGGTGGTGATTGTCGGTTCGGTACCTTTGGTGAACACGGAGAATGCGAACATCGGAGCGGTCATCAATCGGCGTGAGGTGTTGGAGCTACCGCTCAACGGCCGACAGTATCTGCAGCTCGCGTATTTGGTTCCTGGCGCTACCCCCTCGGTCAAGGCGCACGTGACGTTGCGCGGCTCCGGGCCAAACAACATTGGGTTGCAATTGAGTGGGGGCCGGGCGAGTAACAACAGCTACTTGATTGATGGGGTTGAATCCTCCGGATTTCGATTTCGGAACACGAGCTTGCAGCCTTCGATCGAGATGGTGCATGAGTTCAAGGTGCAGACCTCACCCTATGATCCGCAGTACGGGTACTTCTCTAATGGGCAAGTGAATGTGGCGACCAGATCGGGCACCAATGAGGTTCACGGCAATGTGTTCGAGTTCATTCGGAACGAGGTGTTGGACGCGCGCAACTTCTTCGACCTGAAGGAGCCCCCGCCCTTCCGAAGAAACCAATTCGGGTGGACGCTTGGAGGACCGATCGTCCGGAATCGGGCGTTTTTCTTCTCCAGTATGGAGTGGCTCAGGTTTCGGCGGGGCGTGACGGCGACGGCTCAAGTGCCCACGGAGGCGGAGCGCGCGGGAGATTTTTCGGCGGATCCGAGACCCGTGCGGGATCCTCAAACGGGGCAGCCCTTCCCGAATAATCGGATCCCGTCGGATCGGATTCATCCGGTCTCCCGCAATCTGATCGTCCTTTATCCGTTGCCGAATGCGCCCTTTCAGCGGCCGAACTTCGTCAACTTCCAGAGTCGGCGGCTTGATGGGGATTTGTTCAACATCCGCGTGGATCATAACGTTTCGGATCGATGGCGCCTGTTCGCCCGCTATACCTGGTCCGATACGGATGACTTCACCCCGAGCGCGATCCCGCGATTTGGGCTCTTCAATGGGCTGACGGTTCAGAATGTGGCGGTTGTGAACACGTACACTTTTCGCCCCACGCTGATCGCCGAAGTGCGCCTGGGGTATAACCGGGAGCGCGCCCTGAACACTTCGGAGCAGGTGGGGCGGTTTCGGGGGACGCAGCAGTTAGGCATTCGGGGGTTGTTGCCGCTCCCGCCGGAACTGGATGGCTATCCGAGCGTGAGCATCAGCGGTTTCACCACGATCGGCGATCTCTCGTTTGCCCCCGAACAGCGCGTGGAGAATTCCGAGCAGATCGTCGTTAATCTCATGGCGATTCGGGGGAAGCATACGTTTCGCGCTGGGCTTGATATTCGTCCGCTCCAGTTCAACAACGTGAGCGTGCTCGCCTTCAATCGCGGAGTCTTCACCTTCACCAACTTCCTGACGGGAGCTTCGACTGGGCTGCCGGAGTTCCTACTCGGTTTGCCTCAAGTCGCTCAACGGACGCGGGGAGTCCCGCGAGCGGATGCGCGTTCGACGCTCTTTGCGTTCTATTTTGGAGATGATCACAAGGTGACTCCGCGCTTCACGCTGAACTACGGGATTCGCTACGAGCTGTATCAGCCGTTCGTGGACAAGCAGAATCGCATGAGCGTGTTTGTCCCCGACGGCTATCTCGATCCGCCTCGACCCGGTCAGATCTTGGTCGCTGGGGATCCGAATAATGGCTTTCGCGGTCGGCGCAACCGCTCGCTCTACCCCTACACGACCCGGAATTGGGGACCGCGTTTTGGGCTGACCTTCGATCCGATGGGAAAGGGGACGACGGTGCTGCGCACGGGATATGGGATCTACTACAACCTTGCCCTTTGGAACGGCATCTTCCTCGCTTGGAACAACATCCCCTTCCGTGTAGATGAGACGTTCCGAGCGAATCCTGCGGCAGGGCTTCTCCTCGCCTTTGAGACCCCATTCCCGGAAGGGCGCGTTGCCGGGGTCCCGGGAGGTCGAAATCTCGCCGTCGATTTCAAAGATGGGTACGTTCAGCAATGGAGCTTTGGAATTCAGCACCAGTTCTTCGCAGACCTGATGCTGGATCTCAGCTATGTGGGGAGCAAGGGGACCAATCTCGACAACATCAAGTGGGTCAATCAGGGGGCGGTGCCGGGGACGCCGAAGGCGCCCTACTTCCGACCGTTCCCGAATTGGGGGACGTTTTTGACGACGTTCAGCCACGCCAACTCCAGCTACAATGCCTTGCAGCTGTATGTGCAGAAGCGCCTCTCTCGAGGCCTTCTGCTCATCGGGAGCTACACCTACTCGCATTCGATCGATGACTCTCCGGGAGCTGTGGGCGGGGGAAGCGAACAGTTCTTCCCGCAGGATCCGCGCAACCTCCGAGCGGAGCGAGCCCACTCGGATTACGATCAGCGACATCGGGCGACATTCACTGGCGTTTACGAGCTGCCATTGGGTCCCGGGCGAAAATACCTCGCCAACGTCTCAGGGCTCCTCGGCAAGCTGATCGGCGGATGGCAGGTGGGGGGGATTTGGACGTTGGCCAGTGGGACGCCATGGACGCCCCGAGTCGCTGGAGACCGGAGCTTGACCGGGGGGCTTACGGATCGCCCGAATCGAATTCGCGATGGGAATCTGCCCGCGGGCAAGCGACGACGAGAGCAGTGGTTCGATACGGGGGCTTTCCTAGTACCTCCGGTTGGGGAGTTCGGGAATTCGGGGCGGAACGTGATCATCGGTCCTGGATTCAACAACTTCGATTTCTCCGTGATCAAGAAGACGATGTTCACCGAGACGGCGTACGTGGAATTTCGCGCGGAGTTCTTCAATCTGTTCAATCGAACGAACTTTGGTGGGCCGAATATCGTGGCGGGAACGCCGCTCTTTGGTGTGATCACCTCGGCTTTCGATCCGCGGATTCTTCAGTTCGGACTGAAGATCTTCTTCTGAGTTCGAGAGCGTCGAGGAGATCCCGATGCTGGTGGGATCCCCTCACGCTTCCTACTAAAGGGCAGAGCGGGTCAGCGCGCAGCGCCTTCGACATCGCGCGAGAGAGACCGATTCATTTTCCCTGCGTTTCGTGGGCGCCGGAGATGAGTGGACCGGGTCCTGAGGCCTCGTTGGCATTGCGCCCTCATAGGCGGCGTCGTACACTGAGTGACATGGTGATGTTGAGTCGCCTCTTCGGCGTTGAGAAGCCCGTCATCGGCATGCTGCATGTGCCGGCCTTGCCGGGGGCTCCGGGATTCGGTGGAGATTGGGCACACGTGCGCGCGCGCGTTTTGGCCGACGCGGAAGCACTGGCCGAAGGAGGCGTGGATGGGTTTCTGCTTGAGAATTTCGGCGACGCGCCATACTATCCCCGTCGCGTCCCTCCTCATACGGTGGCCTTTCTGACCGTGCTCGGTCATGACGTCAAGCGAACGTTCGCCAAGCCACTCGGCATCAATGTGCTGCGCAACGACGCGCGGAGCGCGCTGGCCATCGCGACGGCCATCGGTGCGGAGTTCATCCGGGTTAACGTCTATATGGGGGTGCGCGTGACCGATCAAGGGGTGATCGGAGGGGTAGCGCATCTTCTGCTCCGCGATCGGCAGATGCTCGGAAGCTCGGTGAAGGTCTTCGCCGACGTCGCCGTGAAGCATTCGGCGCCGCTTGCACCGCGTGATCTCTCCGAGGAGGTCCTGGAGGTGATCGAGCGAGGGCGAGCGGATGCGATCATCCTCTCCGGAGCGATGACGGGGCGGGAGACGCTGCTCGAAAGCGTTCGGGCAGCGAAGGTGGTCGCTCGCGATACGCCCGTGCTCGTCGGCAGCGGGGTGACAGCGGAGAACGTCGCGCGCGTGCTTGGCGAGGCCGATGGGGTGATCGTGGGCACGTTCTTCAAGCACGAGGGAATTGTGCACCGCCCCGTAGATAAGGAGCGCGTGAGGGCGTTCATGCACCTCGCTCGCCGCCCGAGGCGGGAATCGGCATGAGTCCTACCGGAGCTGCTGATTCCACCCTTGGCGCAGGACGTCGCGAATCTCCTCGTAGGTCTTCCCCTCATGCCAAGCGCGCGCGATGGTGGGCTGGAAGACGCGCTCATAGAAGTCGCGCCCCATGCGCTGGATGATCTTCTTCTCGAACTCCTCCGCCGAGGCGAGCTTATGCCACCAGGGGATTGTGATCTGTTCGGGACGCGTCAGCGTCCGCGCCTGGCGCTTGAACTCGGCCAACTCCCGGGGCTTATAGCCGTGCAGCTTGCGCGCTGCGACGACCTTGGCGACGGCCAGGCCATACGTGCGCGCTTCCGGCTCCGGTAGCCGCAGCCACGTCACGGCCTTCAACCGATTCCACTCGGCGAAGACGTCGAAGCGTCGAATCTCCGCTTTCGGTGCGATCATGGTCCCCTTTGCCGTATTATAGACTTGCGTGCCCGCCTGAGAAAAACCCAGTCGGCGCGCGCGTGAAAGTAGGTCGGGACCTGTATACAATAGCAGGGCAAAGCAAGACAGGGAGGCGAGAGGGATGGATTACAAGGAGAATATCCTGCAGCTCATTGGTCGAACGCCGCTGGTGAAGCTCAACAAGGTGACGCGAGGGATCGAGGCGACCGTCTTGGCCAAGCTCGAATCCATGAATCCCGGTGGGAGCGTGAAAGACCGCATCGGGATCGCCATGATCGAACAGGCCGAACGAGAAGGCCGGTTGAAGCCGGGGGGGATCATCGTCGAACCAACGAGCGGCAATACGGGGATCGGCCTGGCCTTGGCCTGTGCGGTGAAGGGCTACAAGGCGATCTTCGTGATGACCGACAAAGCGAGTCAGGAAAAGGTTCGGTACCTGAAGGCCTTGGGGGCCGAAGTCGTCATCGTGCCGGTCACGGCCAAGCCCGACTCGCCCGACCATTACGTGAACACTGCCAAGCGGATCGCGCGTGAGACTCCTGGGGCCATCATGCTCAATCAGTACGAGAACCCAGCCAATCCCGAAGCCCATTATCGCACGACGGGGCCGGAGATCTGGGAGCAAACCGAAGGGCGGATTACGCACTTTGTCGCGGGCATCGGGACTGGTGGGACGATCAGCGGCGTCGGGCGGTATCTCAAGGAGAAGAACCCCAAGATCAGGGTCATCGGGGCTGACCCTTACGGGTCGGTCTTCAAGACCTACAAGGAGACGGGGCAGCTCATGGAAGCGACGCCCTACCTGGTCGAGGGGATTGGCCAGGAGACGATCCCGGCCAACGTCCACATGAGGTACATTGACGAGATCATCAACGTCACCGATCGCGATTCGTTCAACATGGCGCGGCAACTGGCGCGGGAGGAAGGGATCTTCGCCGGGGGGAGCACGGGGACGATCGCCTATGCAGCCCTCAAGGTCGCCAAGCGGCTGACGCGCGAGCACGTCGTCGTCTTCATCGTCTGCGATACGGGCGAACGCTATCTGTCCAAGTTCTATTCGGACGAATGGATGAAGGAGAAGCGGTTGCTCGGCTTCGAGCGGTTGACCCTGGGGACGCTCCTGCAGATGAAGGACACGAGCATGGTGCCGCCGCTTGTGGCCGTCGCGCCTCAGGATCGTGTAGCCGAGGCCTTGCATAAGATGAATCAGTATGGGCTCTCGCAACTGCCCGTGCTCGAAGAAGGGCGTTCGGTTGGCAGCGTGCGCGAGGGGCGGCTCATGGCGAAGCTCCTTAAAAATCGCGACTTGCTTCAGGCACCCGTGAGCGAGGTCATGGAAGCCCCGTTCCCGGTCGTCAGCGAGAGCGTTGAAGTTGAAACGGCTGTGAAATATCTCAAGCATTCCCCGGCTCTTCTCGTCGAGGAGTACGGGCGGATCATTGGCATCGTGACCCGATATGATGTGCTCGATCTCCCCTCCTGAGACAGGCCCTCTTGGGCGCCCCCTTGACAATGGAGGAGCGCGCCGTATACCCTTCTTCTCCTGAGAAACTGCCAGAGAGGGAGAAGCGGTGAAGAGAGGCATCCATCCGGAATACGTGGAGGCGATCGTCACGTGCGCCTGTGGCGAGACCTGGCGCACGCGCTCGACCAAGCGGGAGATCCATCTGGAAGTCTGCTCTGCGTGTCATCCCTTCTTCACGGGGAAGCAGAAGTACGTGGACACGGCCGGCCGTGTCGAGCGCTTCCAGAGGAAGTACGGATCGCGACAGACTGGCCAGAGCAAAGGGTAACGGGACTTGTGCCGTCAATAGGGCCACAACGCGCGCTCCGGGTGGAGAGCGGGCTGTTGTGGCCTTCGATGTTTCTCTCTCGGGAGGGCATCCGTGATGGAGATGCTGGAGAAACTCAGAGAGATCGCTGCGCAGTACGAGGAGCTCGGGCGGCAGCTCGCGGAGCCAGAGCTGCTTTCGGATTCGGAGCGATATGTGAAGCTCCTCAAGCAACGGCGGGAGCTCGAGCCGATCGTCGAGAAGTATCGGGAGTACAAGCGGCTGCGGCGAGAGCTGGAACAAGCGCGCGCGCTGCTTGAGGAAGAGACCGAGGGAGAGTTGCGCGAGCTGGCGCGCGCCGAAGTGCGAGCACTGGAGGAGAAGCTGCCCCAATGTGAGCAGGAATTGAGGCTGCTTCTTCTGCCCAAGGACCCGAATGATGAACGGAACGTCATCTTGGAGATTCGTGCCGGGACCGGAGGCGCGGAAGCGACCCTCTTCGCTGCCGACCTCTTGCGGATGTATACGCGCTACGCTGAACGTCAGGGATGGCGCGTGCGACTGCTCGATGTCTCCGAATCGGACATCGGCGGGATCAAAGAGGCGATCCTCCTGATCGAAGGAAAAGGGGCGTATTCCCGCCTGAAGTTCGAGTCCGGTGTGCATCGCGTGCAGCGCGTCCCCGTCACGGAGGCGAGCGGCCGCATCCACACGTCGGCGGCCACAGTGGCCGTCCTGCCTGAGGCTGAGGAGGTGGAAGTGCGGATTGATCCGAAGGATCTGCGCATCGATACCTTCTGCTCGTCGGGACATGGAGGGCAATCGGTCAATACGACCTATTCGGCCGTGCGGATCACGCATCTGCCGACGGGATTGGTCGTGACCTGTCAGGACGAGCGCTCGCAGATCAAGAACCGCGAGCGTGCCTTGCGCGTGCTCCGCTCGCGGCTGCTGGAGCTGGAGCGGCGGAAGCAGCACGAGGCGGTCTCGGCCGAGCGTCGCCAGCAGGTCAAAAGCGGCGATCGGAGCGAGAAGATTCGCACCTATAACTTCAAGGAGAATCGGGTGACGGATCACCGCATCGGCCTCACCCTCTACAAGCTCGACCTTATCCTGGATGGGGAGCTCGATGAGTTGATCGAAGCCCTCATCACCCATCATCAGGCGGAGAGATTGAAAGAACAGGTCGCTGCGGCCTGAGTGGCGAACGGCTCCTCTCCTTCCTTGACGCTCTGACCCGCTTTGCGTAAACTCGCAGCCTAGCTATGAGTGACAAAGGCGGGACCATACCGATGATGAGCCTTCCGGAAGGGCTCACCTTTGATGACGTCCTTCTCATTCCTGCCAAGAGCGATGTCCTGCCGACGGAGACCGAGACGACGACCTTCTTCTCGCGGAATGTGCGGTTGAACATCCCAATCAGCAGCGCGGCGATGGATACGGTCACTGAAGCGCATCTGGCCATCGCGCTCGCGCAGCAAGGGGGGATTGGCATCATCCATCGCAATCTCTCGATCGAAGCGCAGGCGGCTGAAGTGGACAAGGTGAAGCGCTCCGAGAGCGGGATGATCGTGGACCCGATCACGATCGCTCCGGATCGGCCGATCTCGGAAGCGCTGGCCATGATGGCGCATTACAGGATTTCGGGCGTGCCCGTCGTGGATAGTGATGGGAAGCTCGTGGGGATTTTGACGAACCGCGATTTGCGGTTCGAGACTCGGATGGACCTGCGCGTCTGCGATGTGATGACCGGGCGCGAGAAGCTGATCACGGCGCCGGTGGGGACGACGCTCGAAGACGCGAAGGGGATCCTGCAGCAGCATCGGATCGAGAAGCTTCCGATCGTGGATGACGACTTTCGGCTGAAGGGGTTGATCACCGTGAAGGACATTCAGAAAGCGATCAAGTATCCGAATGCGGCCAAGGATCCGTTGGGGCGACTGCGCGTCGGCGCGGCGATCGGGGCGACCGGGGATTTCCTCGAACGCGCGGCGGAGTTGGTGAAGGCGCGCGTGGATGTGCTCGTCATTGATACGGCGCATGGACATACGACGCGCGTGTTGGAAGCGCTTCGGCAGGTGAAGCGGGCGTTCCCCGAGGTGGATGTGGTCGTCGGCAACGTCTCCACGGCCGAAGCGACGCGGGAGCTGATCGCCGCGGGCGCCGATGGGGTGAAAGTCGGGCAAGGGCCGGGCTCCATCTGCACGACCCGTGTGGTCACAGGCGCGGGCGTGCCGCAGATCACCGCCATCATGGACTGTGCGCGCGCGGCGCGGAGCACGGGCGTTCCCATCATCGCCGACGGAGGGATTCGCTTCTCCGGCGACATCACCAAGGCCATTGCGGCCGGCGCCGATTGCGTGATGATCGGCTCGCTCTTTGCCGGGACCGATGAGAGTCCCGGAGAGACGATCCTCTATCAAGGGCGCACGTTCAAGACCTATCGGGGGATGGGCTCGCTCGGCGCCATGCTGACGGGCGGCAGCGACCGATACACTCCGGCGCTCGAGCGTGGGAAGCTCGTCCCTGAGGGCGTCGAGGGCAAGGTGCCGTACAAAGGGCCACTGGCGGCGATCGTCGAGCAACTGGTGGGCGGTCTGCGCGCCGGCATGGGGTACTGCGGCTGTCGCACGATCCGAGAGCTTCAGGAGAAGGCGCGCTTCATTCGCATCACTCCGGCCGGATGGCGCGAGAGTCATGTGCATGATGTGATCATCACCAAAGAAGCGCCCAACTATCGTCTCGAATGAAGGCGCGAACCCTCAGGGGGACTTTGACCGACGGACTCTCTGGTGTCCTCTCCGAGGCGCGCGATTCTCATCACTAATCCGGCAGCCGGACGCCAGAAGGCGGCGAGCACGCCAATCGCGTGCTTTCGGCAGATGCTCGCCGAGCAGGGGATTCATCTGGACATCTTCGTGACGTCCGGCCCTGGCGAAGCCGCGCACTTCGCTCGTCAGGCTGTCGAGGCGGGAGCGGAGTATCTCATCGTCCGAGGCGGCGATGGGACGGTGAATGAGGTCTTGCAGGGGATCGTCGGCTCCCCCATCCTCTTGGCCATCTGGCCGGCGGGGACGGCCAACGTTCTGGCCCATGTGCTCGGAATCCCCCGTCGCGTGCCCGATCTCGTCCGCATGATCGCCGAGTCGCACACCTGCGAAGTGAGTATCGGTCGGGCCAATGGCCGATACTTCGTGCTGATGGTCGGGATCGGGCTCGATGCTTCGATCGTGCGCGAAGTGGATGCCCATCTCAAACGGCGCCTTGGCCTTCTCGCCTATTGGCTCGCCGGATTGAAGCACCTCTTCACATGGCGGGCGCCTGTGTTCACGCTGGAGCTGGACGGTCAGCGGATTCGCGCGACCTTCGCCGCCATCGCCAATGTGCCAAGCTATGGCGGGGGAATTCGCATGGCTCCGGACGCGCGCCCCGAGACGGAAGAATTTCGCGTCTGCGCGATCACGAGCCGATGCAAGCTGCTCTATTTGCTCTTTTACCTCCCATTGACGTTCCTCGGCTGGCATGTCCATCAACCCGGCGTCCTCTATGTGAGCGCGCGGCGCGGGCGCGCCTATTCCGATTCGGGGGAGGAGATCCCCTTCCAGGTGGACGGTGAATTAGCCGGGAGGCTGCCGGTGGACTTCGAGATCATCCCGCGAGCGCTCCGCATCCTCGTTCCCCGAACGTCGCGACGATGATACAATAGCTCATTGTGAAGAGCGGTATGGTCGCGCGGTTCGTCAGCCTCTTCCTCCTTGGCGCGCTCATTGGTTCGGAGGGGGCTTCGTGGAATGAGCGCGCGCTCACCGTTGAGTCGGTGAGGTCTGCGCCGCGAGCGCTCTCTCGAATTCAACCCCTTGATCAAACGGCGTCGTCCGGATCCTTTGAGACACTGCGCCGGATCGGATTCGAGGCCTTTTACAACCTCGACTACGAGGAAGCGCGGAAATGCTTCGAGCGTCTGGCTGCGGATTTCCCCGAGCATCCGGCGGGTCCTCTCTATCTGGCCACGCATGCGTGGATCGAGTGGCTCAATCGCACGCGGCGACTGCAGGCGGGCATCTACATCAACCCGGCGTTCTACGCGCAATCGGAAGCGCGCGTGAGCGAGGAGGAACACCAGCGGTTTCGCGCGTACATCGAGCGGGCGATCGAGCGAGCTGAGGCGCGCCTTCGTGCGAATGAGGATGACGTCGAGGCCCGATATTTCCTCGGCGCGGCGTATGCCGTGCTGGCCGGGTATGAGGCGACGGTCTTGCGAAAATTCTTCTCGGCTTTGCGCAATGGCTTCCGTGCCGTGAGGGAGCATCGGGAAGTCTTGCGCCGCGATCCGCAATTCGCTGACGCCAAGCTCACCGTTGGCCTCTATGAATACATCGTGGGGAGCTTGCCCTTAGCCGTCAGGATCCTCGTCGCCCTCGGAGGGATTCGCGGCAGTCGGGAACAAGGCATCGAGCTGTTAGAGGAAGCGGCGCGATCGGGCCGATATGTGGCCGATGACGCGCGCACCCTCTTGATCGCCGTGTACTATCGCGAGGGGCGATTCCCAGAGGCCCTCCACCTGCTCGAGGAATTGATCGCGCGGTACCCCCGTAATTATCTCTTCGGGCTGGAGCGGGCAAATCTCCTTATGCGGATCGGCGAGCGAGCCGAAGCCGTCCGTGCCTTCGAGGACTTGCTCGCGCAACCGACCTATCGGGAGACAGAGGATTTGATCCGCCATCAGTATGCCGAAGTGCTCTTTCAGAGCGGATACAAACAGGCCGCGCTGCATCACTTTCGTCGCGTGGTGGCCATGGACGACGCACATGCGGATTTGAAGACGCTGGCCCATCTGCGCATCGGTCAGATTCTGGATCTGCGCGGTGAGCGCCGCGCCGCGCAAGCCCAGTATCGGCTCGTCCTCCAGCGAGAGGACGTGCTCGATGCTCACGAGCAAGCTCGCCGCTACCTCCGCAAGCCGTACTCCGAATCGTCACGATGAGCGAGCGCCCCATCCATCGTTTTGGCGCCGCAGATGCGCTTCAGTCCCTCCTCTGAAAAGAGCTTTTGCGTCGGCGGCGGATCGTGTATATTCTTCCTGTGCGAACGGCTCGGACATTCCGTCGGGGGCTCCCTCGAGCGCGGGGTGCGCGAGGTCGAGTCTCCCAGCGTGAGGGCGACTCATGGGCAGGAAGCGATTCCGCAATCGGCATGTTCCGAGTTCTACCCGATCCTTCTTCGCGCAGCAGTATTTTGAAGAGCACGTCTTGCTCGATCGGACGGAGCTGCTCAATCTCATTCAGGGCGGGGAGGACAGCTACGTCGAGTTCAAGGTCCGCTTGAACAATCCGGAGAAGCTCGCCGCCGAGATCGTCGCGCTCGCCAATTCGGGGGGCGGGTTCATCATCATCGGCGTCAACGACAATCGGCGCGTCGAAGGGGTGGACGATCCCGAATGGGTGGAGCAGCAGCTCATTGACGTCTGTCGACGGCTCGTCATTCCCCCAATTCGCCCGCAGATCAACAAGATCGCTTTTGACAACGGCAGGCGCATCGTCGCGTTGGAGGTCACCGGCGTACATCGGCCCTATCGGACATTCGATCATCGGTGCTACGTGCGCGTCGGTTCGATGAAGCGAGAAGCGACGGCCGAAGAGATCGCCGAGATGTACGATCCCCGCCATTCGTATGGGTTCGAGTTGCTCCCCATCATGACGGCGACGCTGGACGATATTGATGAGGCGATCTTCTGGAGCTACGTGCGCGAATTGCGCGGGGGGGATCTGCGCGAGTTCGAAGAGCACGGGTATCCCGTGGATGAAGTCATGATCCATTACCTGCAGCTGGCTGTTGAGGTGGATCAGGAGAGCGTCCCGACGCTGGCCGGGCTTCTGCTCTTTGGGAAGGACGAGAAGGTGGCCGAGCACTTGCCGCGCAGCGGCCTGGTGGCGACGCGCTTCAGCGGCGTGGCGATCACCGATCCCATCGTTGAGCGGGAGGAGATCGTGGGGAATCTCGCGAGCGTCTACGAGCGGGCGCTACGATTCCTGACCCGTTATACGGATCTGCTCGTGGAGCGCCCATCGCGCCGATGGTCGGGGGCGTCGCCCGTTGCCCCTCGGGCGAGTTATCCCCGTGCGGCTGTGCTCGAAGCGCTCACCAATGCCCTCGTGCATCGCGATTACAGCGCGCGCGATCAGGTGACGCGACTGCTCATCTTCGACGACCGCATCGAGCTGATCAATCCTATGCGCACTGGCGGCGTGGCTCTCGATCCCATCTGCTATGGCGTCGTCACCGCCCCGCATCCCCGATTGAAGGCGATCTTCAAAAGCCCGTACTATGGCGTGGAGACGGTGGTCGGCGGCGTCCCCATGCTGCTCTATGTCGCCCAACGATTCTCGGGGATTCGCCCCGAAATCAAGTTGGTCAACGATGAGTTTCGACTGAAGCTCTACGGCCTTCGGTGAGCGAGAACACGAAGGAGCCGTCTCGAAGGAGCGACGGCGTTGCGAGGTTCTCGGAAGGAGGATGGGATGAACCGGAGGATCGTCCATAGGCGTAGCGTCCTGAACGCATTTCTTCCTCTGCTGATGGTGGCGATCAGCTTCGGCAGCCAGCGTGTGGTCATCCCTTCGGGAACCGAGCTGGTGGCGGAGCTGGAGGAAGACTTGGATACGCGCTTGATCGGCGAGGAGGAGCGCTTCGTGCTTCGCCTGACGCAGGCGCTTGTCGTCGGGGGGAGAGAGGTCCTTCCTCGCGGGGCACGCGTCCTCGGCCTGGCGCGGGCTGAGCAAGATGAAGAGGGGAATTTCTCGACGCTCGTCGTGCAGCTCCAGGAGATCTCGTTGGGCGTGCGCGCGCTTCCGATCGCCCTGCGGGTGAAGGCGCTGGAGCCGCCACCGCCTCCGAAGGAGATGGTGCCCACAGAGACGACAGGGGAATCGCGGCGCGGGCCGCGCATTGAGATCTCCGGTGGGATCAGTATTCGCCGCATCCCGGATCCGGGAATTCCCGAAGGCAAGCCATCCAAGCGTGGGCTGCGGCGCGAGAGCGTCGAGCTGATGAGGATCTCGACGCGGGAATCCGGGGAGACGGAGATCACACTTCCGGGCGAGGACATCTCGCTGCGTCCGGGGACGCGCTTCCGCCTCATCGTGAGCCAGGACGTGGAGATTCACTGAGGGAGGGGGAACGGGCGTATGCGGTTCCTGATCGCGCTGGCGCAGATTCGGCCCGTCTTAGGAGACGTCTCGCGAAATCTCGCGCAACATCTGGAGGTGATCGCGCGGGCGGCCGAGCAGGGGGCGAATCTCGTCGTCTTCCCAGAACTCTCCCTCACCGGATACTATTTGGAGGATTTGGTCCCTGAGGTCGCGCTGGAGCTGGCGCACTCGGAGGTTGTGGTCGCGCTGCGAGAGGCGAGCGCGACACACCGCGTGGACATCGCGTTTGGCGGTGTCGAGGTCTCGGAAGATTTTCGGTTCTTCAACTCCGCCGTGTACGTGAGTCAGGGGGAGATCGTCCACGTCCATCGTAAGCTCTATCTGCCGACCTATGGGATGTTCGATGAGGGGCGCTACTTAGCGCCCGGCGATGTCTTGCGGGCCTTCGACACGCGGCTCGGGCGCATGGGGATGCTTATCTGCGAAGACATGTGGCATCCCTCATCGGTATATCTGCTCGCGCAGGACGGCGCGCAAATTCTCCTCTGTCTCTCGGCCGGTCCCGGACGCGGCGTGCGCGGCGAGGCGAAACTCGGCAGCGTCGAGGCCTGGGAGATGATCACGCGCGCGGCCGCGCAGGCGTATATGTTCTACGTCGTCTATGTGAACCGCGTGGGATTCGAAGATGGCGCTGTGTTCTCCGGAGGATCGGGGATCGTGGATCCGTTTGGGCGTCTGGTGGTGAGCGCTCCGCTGCTGGATGAAGCCGTGCTCGTGGGCGAAGTCGATCTGAAGGAGATTCGACGGGCGCGCACCTTCTATCCTCTCTTGCGCGATGAGCGGTTGGATCTGGTCCTGCGTGAGTTGCAGCGCATTTATGCCCGACGCTACCATCTCTCGCCTCATGATGAAGGCTTCTGACGTCGGATCGAAACAGGCATTCGGCGCGTTCAATCCCGCGCTGGCGGCGGAACTGCTCGTTCGCTTCATTCGCGAAGAAGTGACGAAAGTCGGGTTCGAGCGCGGCGTGCTCGGCCTCTCCGGGGGCCTAGATTCGGCCGTCGTCGCCCATCTGACGGCGCGCGCGCTCGGGCCAGAGAATACCTACGGTGTGCTCATGCCCTATCGGACAAGCGATCCGACGAGCGTGTCCGATGCGGAGTTGGTCGCCGATCAGCTGGGGATTCGGACGATCCTGGTCGAGATCACGCCGATGGTGGAGGCGTATTTCGAACGCTTCCCGGACGCCGATCGCGTTCGACGCGGGAACGTCATGGCGCGCATGCGCATGCTGATCCTGTATGATCTCTCGGCGGCGCTGCGCGCGCTCGTCATTGGCACGAGCAATAAGACGGAGCTATTGGTCGGCTACGGGACGATCTACGGAGATATGGCGGCGGCGATGTGGCCGCTGGGCGATCTCTACAAGACCGAAGTGCGACAACTCGCCGAATACTTGGGCGTTCCGGAGCGCATTCGGCAGAAGCCACCGACGGCCGATCTCTGGGTCGGACAGTCGGATGAGGGGGAGTTGGGAATCACCTACGATGTGCTCGATGCTATTCTCGTTGAACTTGTGGATCGGCGCCTGACGGTGGAGGCGCTCGTGCACAACGGCTATGAGGAGGCGCTTGTGCGACGCATCGCCGAGATGGTGCGCCGCTCGCACTTCAAACGGCGAATGCCCCTCTGCCCGAAGATCTCCTCGCGCTCCATCGGACACGATTTCCGATATAAGCGCGATTGGGGAAGTTGAGCACCGGCGCGGCGGCTTCCCCTGGAGCCTTAGCCCTCCTGTTCTTCGGTCCCCCGAGCGCTGGAGCGAGTGAGCCGGTGAAGGAGGAAATCGCGGAGCTGTCGGAAAGCCTGGCCGCGATGGCTCACGGCGGATTTCTCGGCGCGAGTCAGTTCGGCGAAGGTCTTCCCCAAGGGGGGATACTCGAAGACGGGATCGAAGCCGAAGCCGTTTGATCCGGAAGGCTCCGAGCGAATTCTCCCGCGCACTTCTCCAACGAACGTGCGCTCCAGTCCTGGACCGACGAGCGCGGCCACGCAGATGAAGCGCGCCGTCCGCCGTTTCGTGGGGACATCGCGCAGTTCCGCGAGCAATCGGGCGATGCGCTCGGCATCGCTGCGCCCATATCGAGCGGAGAAGAGACCGGGAGCCCCACCCAGAGCTTCAACCTCGAGCCCGGAATCTTCCGCGACCGTGAGCAGTCCCGTCCGCTCGTGAAAGGACCGGGCTTTCAAGAGCGCATTCTCCTCGAACGTCGTGCCGGACTCTTCGATCTCGGGAAGTTGCGGGAAATCGTCCAATCCGACCAATTCCACGGGGAGGTCGGCGAGCAGCTCACGAATCTCCGCCCACTTCCCGCGATTCCGCGTCGCGATGAGCAACTTCTGGGACATGTCGATCACGCAGCGAGAGAGGGGGACACAGGGCCGATCTTCGGCGCGCCCCTCATGCCTGCTCGTTATTCCTCTTCCGCCTTGACACGGCCTTCGGCGCGAGCTTCGGCGATGATCTTTTGGGCGATATGGGGCGGCACCTCGTCGTAGTGCGAGAGCTCCATCGTATATGTGCCGCGCGCCCCCGTGAGCGAGTTGAGCGTGGATTGATAGGTGAGCATTTCGGCCAGCGGGACTTGCGCGCGGATGACCTGCTGCTTGCCGCGCGCTTCCATCCCCAGGATGCGGCCGCGACGCGCGTTCAAATCGCCGATGACATCGCCGGCACATTCCTGCGGGACGACGACCTCCACTTGCATGATGGGCTCCAGCAGCACAGGATTGGCCTTCTCCATGGCGATGCGAAAGGCCTTGATCCCCGCGAGTTTGAAGGACAGTTCGTCGGAATCCACCGGATGCGTCTGCCCGTCAATCAATTCGACGCGGAAATCCACGACGGGATAGCCGGCCAGCGGCCCGTTCTGCGCGGCTTCCAGGATACCCTTCTCGACGGCCGGGCGGAATTGCTGCGGGATCACACCGCCGAAGATCTTATCCACAAACTCGAAGCCCGCGCCGCGCGGCAGTGGCTCGAAGATACAGACGCAATCGCCGAACTGGCCGCGCCCACCCGTCTGCTTCTTATGCCGACCGTGCGCCTCGACGCGGTTTTTGAACGTCTCGCGATAGGGGACCTTCGGGAGCTTCAGCGTCACGTCCACACCGTAGCGCTTCTTGAGCCGGGCGACCACGGTCTCGATGTGAAGCTGTCCGGTCCCCGAGAGGAGGAAGTCTTTCGTCTGCGGATCGCGCTCGAAGCGCAGCGCGAGGTCTTCTTCGAGGAGCCGATGCAATGCCGCCGAGAGTTTATCCTCGTCCGCCCGTGACTTCGGCTCAATGGCGAAGGCGATGGCCGGCTGCGGGAACGAGGTCGGCTCGTAGATGATCGGCGCCGCTTTGTCAGCGAGCGTGTCGTTGGTTTGCGTCTCGCGCAGTTTCGTGACGGCTCCGATGTCGCCGGCGTGCAGCTCCGGGACCTTCTCGAGCTGCTTGCCCTGAACGACGTGCAAGGGGCCGAGCCGCTCCTGAATGCCCTTGGTCATGTTGTAGGCCGTCATGTCCGAGCGCATGACGCCCGAGTAGACTTTGAAGAGCGTGATGCGTCCGGCGAAGGGATCGGCGATCGTCTTGAAGACGAAAGCGGAATACGGCGCGTCATCTGAGATCGGGCGTTCGATCACTGGCGCTTCGGCCTCGATGCCGGCGCGCCCTCGGACGATGCGAAAATCCGTCGGCGCCGGCGCATATCGCACGAGAGCATCCAGAAGGGGCTGAATGCCGATGTTCAAAAAGGCCGAGGCGGCGAAGACCGGAAAGAGCCGCTTCTCCAAGATGGCTTTTCGGATGCCCGCGAGCAAGTCCTCGTCCGAGAGCGTTCCCTCAGCGAAAAATTTCTCCAATAGCTCGTCCGAACTCTCGGCCACCATCTCGAGAATGGCCTCGCGGCGCGCCTCGATCTGATCGCTCAGCTCGGCCGGCGGATCCGTCTCCGCGAATCTCCCGCTCGCATCGTTCTGGAAGCGATAGGCGCGGCGCGTGATCACATCCACCACGCCGGAGAAGTCGCGTTCCTTGCCGATCGGGATTTGGAAAGGGAGGGCCGTGCGACCGAACGCTTCCCCGATCGCCTCCAGGGCGGCTTCGAAATCCGCGCGCTCGCGATCCAGCTTATTGATGAGGAAGATGCGAGGCGTGCCGAACTCCGCCGCATAGCTCCAGGCCTTCTCGGTCTGCACTTGCACGCCCTCGATGGCGTCCACGACAACCAAAGCCACATCCGCCACGCGCACGGCGCCGCGCGCATCATGGATGAAGGCTTGATAGCCGGGCGTGTCCAGGAGGTTGATTTTCGTCCCCTTCCACTCCAAATGGGCGAGCGCCACGTGCATGGTGATCTTGCGCTCGATCTCATCCTCGTCGTAATCGGTCACCGTCGTGCCCTCGTCCACGCGCCCCAGTCGTGATGTGACGCCCGCATCGAAGAGCATGGCGGAGACGAGCGAGGTCTTCCCGGCATCCCCGTGTCCGACAACGGCGACGTTTCGGATCTCCGGTCCCGTGTACGTCTTCATCGGTTGCCCCTCTCCCTCGATGCGAGATTCTCGTACAAAGTGCTAAATTTAGCATACCCGACGATTCGCGCAAGATCAAAGGCGCGCCGGACCGGGTGGGGATGTCTAAAAGGGGGGATTTTGACGCCCTCTTGCTCGATCTGCTATAGTAGCGAAAACCGAGGTGGGAAGGCGTTATGGACCAAGGGACCATTTACATGGGGGTCGACGTCAGCGCGACGGCCGTCAAAGCCGCGCTCGTGAATGCCGAGGGGGAGATTTATGAGATCACACAGGAGGCCATCGGCGATGACCCGGACGCCATCTTGGATGGCATCTGCCGATCTATCGAGCGCTTGCGCGAGCGGGCGAGCGAGCACCACTGGCCCATTCGCAGCGTCGGGGTAGGCGTCCCTGGATTGGTGAACGTGCAGACGCAGCGCGTGGAGGCGGCGCCGAATCTCCCCGCGCTCGTGAAGGTGGACGTCACAGAGGCGATCGCCGAGCGGGTGCGCTGCCCCGTGCTCATCGAGAACGATGCGAACATGGCCGCTTATGGCGAGTTCGTCTGCGGGGCCGCTCGCGGTCGCGCCAACGTGATCTATATCGCCGTGGGGACGGGCATCGGCGCCGGGCTCATCTGTGAGGGCCAACTCTATCGCGGCGCGCTCGGATTTGCCGGAGAATTCGGGCACACGACCGTCGATCCGGATGGCTTGCCCTGTCGCTGTGGGAATCGCGGCTGTTTGGAGACGATCGCCTCCGGCCCCAATATTGTGCGGCGCGCGCGCGAGCGGCTCTTTCGCGATCGCAGCTCCTCGCTCTCGCGATTAGCTGTGCCGGGCAAAGGGGAGCTGACGCCCGAACGCATCGCCGCCGAAGCGCTCAACGGCGATGACTTCTCGCTCATGATCCTGGAACAGACGGGGAAATGGATCGGGATCGCCGTGGCCAATGTCCTCAACCTCCTCAATCTCGATATGGTCGTGCTGGGAGGCGGCGTCATGGCCGCGGGAGAATTGCTCTTGAATCCCATCATCGCTGAGGTCAAACGGCGCGCGTTCACGGCCATGGTCGCGCATTGCGAGATCGTCGCGTCGCTGCTTGGCGGGCAAGCGGGCGTCATCGGCAGCGCCATGCTCGCGCGCGATACGTTCCGGTAGTCGGAGATGGTCAGCCCCGAATTCATCCGCAACTTCTCGATCATCGCGCATATTGATCACGGCAAGTCCACGCTCGCTGATCGCCTTCTGGAGTGGACCGGGGCGCTCAGCGAGCGGGAGATGACCGAGCAAGTCCTCGACTCCATGGACCTGGAACGGGAACGGGGGATCACCATCAAGGCGCATGCCGTCCGCCTCCAGTATACGGCGCGTGATGGAAACACGTACGTCCTGAACCTGATCGACACCCCCGGGCATGTGGATTTCTCCTACGAGGTCTCCCGCAGCCTCGCCGCCTGCGAGGGCGCGTTGCTCGTTGTTGATGCGTCTCAGGGCGTGGAGGCGCAGACGGTCGCCAATGCCTACGCGGCCATCGAGCACGAGCTCGAGCTCATCCCCGTCATCAATAAGATTGACCTGCCGAATGCCGACCCGGAGAAGACGCGGGAGCAGATCGAGACCATCCTTGGCCTGGATGCGAGTCACGCGATCCTGACCAGCGCCAAGCTCGGCCTCGGCACCGAGGAGATTCTCGAGGCGATCATCCAGCGCATTCCTCCACCGCACGGCGACCCGGAAGCGCCGCTGAAGGCTTTGATCTTCGATTCTTGGTTCGACACTTATCGTGGCGTCGTCGTCATGGTGCGGGTGATTGAGGGGACGCTGCGTCCGGGGCAGCGAATTCGGCTCATGGCCACCTGGCGCGAATACGAGGTGGAGGAGCTGGGCGTCCTCACCCCCAAGCCGCGCCGCGTCGAGCAGCTCTCGGTCGGCGAAGTCGGTTTCCTCATCGCCAACATCAAGGCGATCGCCGACGTGAAGATCGGCGACACGATCACCGAGGCCGAGCGGCCGACAGCCGTCCCCTTCCCCGGCTTTCAAGAGGTCAAACCGATGGTCTTCGCCGGATTGTATCCGGTGGAGAGCGGGCAATATGAGGTATTGCGCGACGCCCTGCAGAAGCTGCGGTTGAACGACGCCTCGTTCTTCTTCGAGCCGGAGATGTCGGCGGCGCTGGGATTCGGCTTCCGCTGTGGCTTCCTCGGCCTGCTGCACATGGAGATCGTGCAGGAGCGCTTGGAGCGGGAGTTCGGCCTGGAGTTGATCACGACGGCGCCGAGCGTGCGCTATCGCGTGACGACGCGCACGGGACAGGTGTTGGAGATCGAGAATCCGGTGAAGATGCCTGACCCCGGACAGACCGCCAAGATCGAAGAGCCGATCATCGAAGCCGTGATCTTCACGAGCGCCGAATACGTCGGCCCGATCCTGCAGCTGCTTGAAGAGAAACGCGGCGTGCAGAAGCGCTTCGAATACCTCTCGCCCACGCGCGTGTTGCTGACCTATGAGCTCCCGCTGGCGGAGATCGTACTCGATTTCTACGATCGGCTGAAATCGCTCTCGCGCGGCTACGCCTCGCTCGACTATCACTTCGCGGGGTATCGCGAGGCCGATCTCGTGAAGCTCGATATTCTCGTCGCCGGAGAGCCGGTGGACGCGCTCTCGGTGATCGTGCATCGCGATCACGCGTATGCGCGCGGTCGGGCGATCGTCGAGAAGCTGCGGGAGTTGATCCCGCGACAGCTCTTCGAGGTCCCCATCCAAGCGGCCATTGGGAGCCGCGTCATCGCTCGCGAGACGCTGCGCGCCCTCGGCAAGAACGTGCTCGCCAAGTGCTACGGGGGCGACGTCACCCGAAAGCGCAAGCTGCTGGAGAAGCAGAAGGAGGGGAAGAAGCGGCTGAAGCGGATCGGGCGCGTCGAGATCCCGCAAGAGGCCTTCCTCGCCGTGTTGCGCGCCGGCCCTTCGACGAAATCCGAGTGATCGTCACTCTCCCGCGCGCGCCTCAAGGGCGCGTTTCAATTCGTAGAGCATCGTCAGCGCTTCGATCGGGGTGAGGGCATCCAGGTCCAGGTGCTTCAGGCGCTCGGCGATCTCCCGAAGTGAGGAAGGTGAATAGTCGGCCGGCGATTCAGCCACGTGGTGCCGCTTGTGCGCCTCATATTGGGCGAGCAGCTCCTCGGCTCGATGCACGACCGGGCGCGGCAATCCGGCCAGCCGAGCAACTTGCACGCCATAGCTTCGTGTCGCCCGTCCAGGCACGACGCGATGCAGGAATCGGAGCTGCCCGTTCTCCTCGGCCACCACGATGTGCAGGTTCTTCACCCGCGGCAGAATCCCCTCCAGCTCCGTCAGTTCATGGAAATGCGTGGCGAAGAGCGTCCGCGCGCGCGCTCGCGGATGATTGTGCAAATATTCGATCACGGCGCGCGCCAGGGCTAACCCATCGTAGGTGCTCGTCCCTCGCCCGATCTCATCGAAGAGGATGAGCGAGCGCGGCGTCGCATGATGCAAGATCGTCGCCGTCTCCATCATCTCGACGAAGAAGCTCGAGCGGCCCTGAGCGATGTAATCCTCCGAGCCGAACCGATAGAAGAGGCGATCGGTCACACCGATGAGGGCATCGTCGGCCGGGACGAAGCTGCCAATCTGAGCGAGCAGCACGAGGAGGGCGACTTGGCGAAGATACGTGGACTTGCCGGAGAGGTTCGGGCCGGTGAGGATGAGGATCTGGGCCTCTTCGGAGAGGGTCGTATCGTTCGGGACGAAGTGCCCGACGGGCAGGGCGCGCTCAACGACCGGATGCCGTCCCCCACGAATGAGGATTCGCGGTTCGGCGACAAGCTGCGGCCGCACGTATCCATAGGTGGCGGCGACTTCCGCGAACGTCGCCAGCACGTCCAGCTCACCGAGCGCGCGCGCGGTCCGAAGGATGTCCGCGCGCTGTTCCGCCACCCGCGCGCAGAGCTGTCGGAAGAGGCTCGCTTCGAGCTCCCGAATCCGTTCCTCCGCGTGGGCGACGACCGTCTCGTGCTCCTTCAATTCGAGCGTGAAGAACCGTTCGGCGCCGACCAGCGTTTGCTTGCGAATGTACTCCGGCGGGACCAGATGCAAGTTGGGTTTGGTGACCTCGATGTAGTAGCCGAAGACCTTGTTGTACCCAACCTTGAGCGAGCGGATGCCCGTGCGGGCGCGCTCGCGCGCTTCGAGATCGGCCAAATATGCCTTTCCGTTTTTGAGGAGCGCCCGCAGTTCATCCAGCTCCTTGGAGAAGCCCGCTCGGATGACCCCTCCGTGTTCGATCGAAGGCGGGGGGTCTTCGACGAGCGCCTCAGCGATGAGCCGCGCGACCTCGTCGAGAGGGGCGACATCGGCGAGCCAGGCGCGAAGCGGCGGCGGCGAGTCGGCGAAGAGCATGCGCAGCGCGGAGATCGTGCGCGCGCTGCGGCCAAGCGCGACGACTTCGCGCGGCGTCGCCGATCCGCTCTTCACCCGCCCGATCACTCGTTCCACGTCAGCGAGCTGTCCCAAATGCGCGCGAAATTCGCGACGAAGGGGCTCCCGTTCGAAGAACCACTGGACCGCTTCCTGACGCGCGCGCAGCGCCATGAGGTCCACAAGCGGATATCGCAGCCACTGCTTCAGCCGACGGCTCCCCATCGGCGTGAGTGTGCGATCCAGGACGGCGAGTAACGATCCCTCCGGTGTTCCGGCGCGACTGTGAAAGATCTCCAAGTGAGCGATCGTGTGCGGATCAAGGGCCATGAAGGTCTCAAGCGCATACGTGCTCAGGCGATCGAGCTGTTCGACCAAACGCGGTTGCGTTCGCCGTAGGTAGTGCACGATGGCGCCGGCGGCGCGGATCGCCAGCGGCGACATCTCCAGTGGGATCGCGCCGAAATGCTCGCCGAGCGCGCGGCGGCTGACGTCCGCCGCGAACGCCTCATCCTCCAGCGGGGTGACCGTGGCCGCGCGCCCCAAGGTGAAGGCGGGGATTTTCGCCCCTTCCCTCTCCGCGACGCTGCGGGGGATGAGGACTTCGGTCGGCCCCAAGCGCGTCAGCTCCTCCCACACCTGTTCGCGCGCGGCTTCGGTCGCCGCGAATTCCCCAGTCGTGATCTCCACAACGGCTAATCCGGCGCGCGCGCCTTCGGCGAGGAAGCTCGCCAAATAATTGCTCGCGCGCTCCTCAAGCAGCGCCGGCTCGGTGAGCGTCCCCGGCGTCACCACGCGCGTGACGTCACGATGGATGAGCCGCCGGCCCGGCGGCGTCAATTGCTCGCAGATGGCGACCTTGTATCCCTTCTGGATCAGCTTGCTCAAATGATGTGTGAGCGAGACGACGGGGATCCCGGCCAGCGGCACGCGCAAGGTCTTGCCCATGTATTTCGTCGTCAGCACCAGCCCCAGCTCGCGCGAGAGCGTGAGCGCGTCCTCATCGAAGGCCTCGAAGAAATCACCCACCTGAAAGAGGACGAGCATGTCCGGGTAACGCCGCTTGATCTCCAGATACTGTCGGCGCAACGGTGGCGTCAGGTGAGGATCCCGCATAGCACGTCGTGGACGGACGTGAGCGCGCGATGCAAGCGCCGGACGTCCTCGACGCCCAGGACAACCGTCACATCGCCGATCTCGTGGAAGGAGCCGGAGAGATACGGCCGCAACCACTCGCGCGCGCGGCGCTCGTCTCGCGCATCCGAGACCACGAGCACGGGCTTGGAGCGCTGCGTGTCGTAGGCGTGTTTGAGCTTGGCGAGGGCGCTCTCCAACTTCCCGTGCACCTGAACCTCGAACACATGGCTCAAACGCGGCGACAACGGGCTGTCCTTCCACACAACGTCATAGCGCTCGTGCTCTGGCTCGGCATGCTTGCCGAGCAGGCGTCCGATCTCGACGAGCATCGCCTGCAGCTCCTCGTGCGAGAGCGCGCATCGCGGGGATTCCGCCAGTGGGGGCTCCACGAGCATCTTCTCGGCCTCAGCGCGTTGGCGGCCACGCTCGGTGAGCTTCCACCGCCCCGCTTCCCGCCGAAGTTCGCCCTTCTTCACCAAGCGGGCCCCCGCCCGTTGCACCAGTGCCCGCCATCGCACCGAGGCGCACTCTCGCTCTCTCTCGTCCAGGTGAGGGAAATACGCCAGAAGTCGCCGATAGAGGGCGCGAAGGCGCTCTTCGCCCCCCAGCGCCAACAGCTCCTGCAGGATCGGTCCTTCCAATCGAGCGCTCTCCGGCAACGCCATAGCTCGCGGCCTCAAAACGTGGGAATGTTATATCACACGTCGCCACGATCCTCAATTGCCGCCGAGGGAGACGGGCGCTCGCCTGAGATCGCCGCCTCAGGCCGTTGCGTCGAGAGCCGAATGTAGAGGAAGAGCGCGGCCATCATCAGGCCGATGGAGAGGAATTGCGAGGTCGAGAGCGGGCCCACCCATCCGCGCCAATCGTCGCGCCAGAATTCGATGAGGAGTCGCAGCGCGCCGTAGAGGAACATGTAGGTGAGGAGCACTTGGCCGGGAAAGGCGCGATGCTTTCGCAACCGGAGGAGGAACAGGAAGAGGGCGAAAGCCGCCGCCGCTTCATAGAGCTGCGTCGGATGCAGGCGCACGCCCGTGGGCGTGCCGACGAATTGGCGAGCGATTTCCGGAAACTCTACCCCCCACCACGCCGAGGTCGGCTTCCCCCAGCAGCATCCGGCGGAGAAGCAACCGAGCCGTCCGAGTCCGAGCCCCAACGCGGCGCTCGGAGCGAACGCATCGGCCGTCCGCCACCACGGGAGCCGATACCGTCGGGCGAGCCAGAGGGCCACGGCCAATCCCCCTAAAAATCCGCCCAAATACACGCCGCCTGAGCGCAGGAGATCGAAGGACAGAAACAGTCGCCACTTGTCCTCGTGAAGGGTCCACTCGGTGATGACCATCAACGCGCGCGCACCGATCATGCCGCCCAGCAGCGCGCCGATCCCGACGTTGAACAGATGCGCGCGATTCAATCCGTCGGCTTCACCCAGCCGCAGTGCCAGCCACAAACCCAGCACGAAGGCGAGCGCTTGAAGAGCGCCGTAGGTGTAGATCGGAATGTTCAGGTACGGCAGGCGAAAGAGTTCCGGATGCATCGTCGCCCGCTCCTAAGGGGGCTCTTCATCGCTCTGACGGCGCCAGCGCGTCTCCGATGGGGGGCGCAGCGCATCGGCCAGAAGCAGCAGCGCGCCCGCCGTGATGACCACATCGGCGAGATTGAACGTCGGCCATCGGTAATGACCGATGAAGAGATCGAGGAAGTCCACGACGGCACCACGAAAGAGCCGATCCGTGAGATTCCCAAGCACCCCTCCAAGCACCAGCGCCAGTCCCCACTGCGTCAGCCGTTCCTGAACGGGCGTGCGTATGGCGTAGAGCGCGATGCCCAGGGCAGCGATCAGCGAGATGAGCGAGAGAATCCACCGCCCGTCCGAGCCGGCATCGGCGAAGAGGCCCCAGGCGATCCCGGCGTTCTCGACATAGGTCAGATGGAGCAGGCCGGGAATGACGGGAAGACTCGGCTCATGCTTGAGCTCCGTCGCCAGATGCTTCGTGTATTGGTCGACCGCGTAGATTGCCAAGGCCAGGGTGAAGTAGTGCGGCCTTCTCATGACATGCGCACTTCGCTCCATTCGGCTTCCAACTCCTCCAGCACGGCCACGCATCGCGCACATACGGTCGGATAGCGAGCGCTCGCTCCGACGGTCGGCGAGTGGTTCCAGCATCGTTCACACTTCTGGCCATCGGCGCGCGTGACCGCGATGGTGAGCCCATCTCCCGCACCTTTGCGCAACTCGACCTGCGAGACGATGAAGATGGCGCGCAACTGCTCGCCGAAGCTCGCGAGGAAGTCGTAGAGGTCGCCGTCGGCCGTGAGCGTCACTTTCGCTTCGAGCGACGCGCCGATGAGCTTCTCGGCGCGCTTCGCTTCGAGCGCCTTCAAGACGCGGTCGCGCACATGCAGGAGCCGACGCCAGCGCGCCAGCAGCTCCGCTTCGCCCGGCCGCTCTTCGACCTTCGGGAATTCGGCCATGTGAATCGACGGCAGCTCACGATTTGCCGATCCCGGCATCACCTCCCAAATCTCATCGGCCGTGAAGACGAGGATCGGCGCGATCAAACGCGTGAGGGCATCCAGCAGGCGAAAGAGCGCCGTCTGCGCGCTGCGCCGCCCGCGCGATTTCGGCGCGAAGGTGTAGAGCCGATCCTTCAGGATGTCGAAGTAGATCGCCGAGAGTTCCGAAACGCAGAAGGTGTAGAGGGCGTGATAGGCGAGGTGGAATTCATACGCCTCATACGCGGCGAGGACTTTTCGGATGAGCTGGTTCAACTCCGCCAAAATCCACCGATCCAACTCCTCCATCTCCTCGTAGGAGACGGCATCCGTCGCCGGATCGAAGTCGTAGAGGTTGTTCACCAAGTAGCATGCTGTGTTGCGAATCTTCCGATACGCCTCGATGAGGCGAGTGAGGATCTCCTCCGAGATGCGGACGTCCTCGTGATAATCGGATGAGGCGACCCACAGGCGCAGGATCTCGGCGCCGCTTCGGGCGATGACCTCCTGTGGCTCGATCACATTCCCCTTGGACTTGGACATCTTCTGCCCTTCGGCGTCCACCGTCCATCCCGAGGTGATGACCGTGCGGTAGGGAGGGGCGCCCTTCACCTCCAGAGCGACCAGGAGCGAGGAGTTGAACCAGCCGCGAAACTGATCCCCGCCTTCCAGGTAAATGTCGGCCGGCCACGGCAGCCCTCGCCGGTCGAGGACGGCCAAATGGCTCGTCCCCGAATCGAGCCAGACATCGAGGATGTCGGTCTCCTTTCGAAACGTCGTTCCCCCGCATTGCGGGCAGCGCGTGCCCTGCGGGAGGAAATATTCGGGCTCGCGCTCGTACCAGACGTCAGCCCCTTCGCGCTCGAAGATGCGGGCGACATGCTCGATGAGCTTCGGATCGGCCAGGATGGCCTCGCACGCTTGGCAGTAGAAGACCGTGATCGGCACGCCCCAGGCGCGCTGCCGCGAGATGCACCAATCCGGACGCGTGCGAATGGCATTGCGCATGCGCTCCAAGCCCCAGCGGGGGATCCAGTGGACGCGCTCGATGGCTTCCAGCGCGCGCTGCCGCAGCCCCGTCTTCTCCATCGAGATGAACCACTGCGGCGTCGCGCGAAAGATGACGGGATTATGGCACCGCCAGCAGTGCGGATACGTGTGCACGATCTCCTCGGCGGCCAGCAGCATCCCGACCTCGCGCAAATGCTCGATGATCGGCCCATTCGCTTCGAAGACTTGCATCCCGGCGAAGTGTTCGACCTCAGGCGTGAATCGCCCCTGCGCGTCCACAGGCGCGTAGATCGGAAGCCCATATCGCTGGCCCAGCACATAGTCCTCGTAGCCGTGCCCGGGCGCCGTGTGCACGCATCCGGTCCCGGCCTCCAATGTGACGTGTTCGCCGAGCATGAGCAGCGATCGGCGCGCCAGGAATGGATGGCGCGCCTGGAGCCGATCCAGCTTCCACCCCTTCACGACAGCGAGCGAGCGCGGAGCGCGCCATCTGAGCTTCTCCGCAACGCGCGGGAGCAGTTCCGTCGCGACCATATAGACCTCGTCGCCCACTTCGACGGCGCTGTAGTCGAAGCCCGGATTGAAGGCGATCCCCAGATTAGCCGGCAAGGTCCACGGCGTCGTCGTCCAGATGACGATCGAGACGCGTTTGCCCGCGAGGGCCGGATCAATCTCGGCCGGATCCGAATCCAGAGGGAATTTCACGTAGATCGAGGGACTGATGTGCTCCTCGTACTCGATCTCCGCTTCGGCCAGGGCCGTCTGACAATGAATGCACCAATGGACAGCGCGCAAGCCCTTGTAGACGCTCCCTCGCTCGAGGAATTTCCCGAGCACGCGCACGATGTCGGCCTGATAGTGCGGGTCCATCGTGTAATAGGGATGCTCGAAGTCGCCGAAGACGCCCAAGCGTTGGAATTCCTCCGACTGCGCCCGCATGTAGTACTCCGCCAACTGCCGCGCTTCGCGCCGAATCTCCACGATGGGCAACTCGGCTTTACGCCGCCCGAGCTGCTCATCCACCTGGATCTCGATCGGCAGACCGTGGCAATCCCATCCCGGGACGAAGGGGCATTGGTACCCCATCATCGTGCGCGTCTTCACGATCAAATCTTTCAAGATCTTGTTCAACGCATGCCCGATGTGAATGTGGCCGTTGGCGTAGGGCGGCCCATCGTGCAAGATGAAGAGCGGGCGATCGCGCCGCGCTTCCAGGATGCGCTCGTACAGGCGCATCTCCTTCCACCGCTGCAGGCGCGCCGGTTCTGATTCCACGAGATTCGCCTTCATCGGCAGGATCTTCTTCGGGAGATTGATCGTCTGCTTGAGATCAAGTGGGGCTCGCATCGTCATCCGATGAACAACTCCTCGTCGTGATACGCCCGATCCACGGATCTCCGGCGACCGGCAAAGAGCACGCCGGCGGCGCGCCGGATGGCCGTCGTCAGATAGTGAATCTCTCGAACGGGCTCCAGGATCTGCCGTTGGATGGTGGCCGTCGTCTCATCCACGCGCTCGGTCGTGCGCGTGACCAGGTCATCGAGCTGCTCGACCTTGTTGCGGAGGATGAGGACCGTGTCGCGCAGCAGTCCGCGCACTTCGAGCGCCTGCCGATGGACCATGTCCGTCAGCTCATTGGCCGTCGTCGCAATGGCGCGCACGACGGGACGCGCCTCTCCGACGAGCGCGGCGATGGCGCCGCGCGCATCGCTCAAGACGCCGTGCGCTTCGTTGAGCATGGCGTTCACGCGTTCGTTCATCTGCTGGGAATTCACCATCAGGGCCTTGAGCGTCTCGTTGATGCGCCAGAGGAAGATGATGTTCGAGGCGAAGAGGACGAGGACGGCAATCGCGATCACCCATTCAAAGACGGCATGTCCCACGGTTCGCTTCTCCTTGGCGGGGGCTCATCCTTCGGCTTCCGCTTTGCGCTTCTCCTCGCGATAGGCTTGTCGGCCCGCCTCGATGGCCGCCGAGAGGCGCTCTCGGGTCTCGACCACGCGCTCCTTGGCTTCTTCGGCGAGCGCGGCCGCTTTCTCGCGCCCGCTCTCCACCAGCTCCTTCGCGCGCTCCCGCGCCGTCTCATAGGCCTCGCTCGCTTTCTCCAATCCGCGTCGCGTCTTCTCAGCGATATCTTCCCGCAGCTCGCGTCCCGACTTCGGAGCGAAGAGCAGAGCGACGACCGCCCCCAGACCGAATCCGATCAGAAAGTAGGTCAATCGGCTGACTCCGTTATTCTCCGCCATAATGCCCTCCTCGCATGTTGGACATTCACCCGTTCAGTTTACCCGGCCTTTGGGAAATCCGTCAATGAAGCCCCGCGTCTTCGCGGACGCGGCTCACTCCTCGTCCGCTCGAGCGCGGAAGAGCACGACGGCAGCTAGGATGAAGGCGAAGGCCGGGAAGCTCGCGATGGGCGAGCGATCAAGGGGCCCACCGGCCGAAGCCATCACCTGCGCGAGCAGAAGCAGTACGGCGCTCAGCAGGAAGAGAGAGCCGACGAGGACTTCCAAGAGATACCGGCTCTTTTGGAAGAGGAACCCGTAGAGGGCATACGCGACGATGCTCGCCCGATTGACCAAAAGCCCATGCAACAGATGCAGATCCAGAAGCCGACGCGCTTCCTGAACCAGTTCGAGTCGCGCCGTATACTCGGTCGTCGCGACGAAGCGAAGCGCGACCGAAGTCAGTTGATGCCCGGACACTTGACGAACCAGGAGAATCCCGCTCAGGAGAGTTCCCGAGAGCAAGGCCAGCAGCGAGAGATATCGCGCTCGACGATGGAGGTAGAGGTAGAAGGCGAACATCAGCGAGATCATGAGCAGAACGGGCAGATAGCTCACTAGCGCGAGCAGGTGCGGGCCACCTCCGGCGAGCTGGCGCAAGAGGTGTTCCACATCCTCCTCTGACAGGCGTTCCAATGCGCGCGCATCCCAGAGCTCGGCGCTCCAAAAGAAGTTCGCCGCCACGCCCAGGCAAAAGAGCGCATTCATTCGGTAGAAGAGCCGTTCGGTCATCGGCGTCAGCGCGAGGGCGATTCCGCGCGCACGCGCTCGGCCCACGTCAGGAACATTCGAAGCCGTTCGCGCACCGAAGGGATCGGATGTGGGAGAGCGAGCGTCGCCCCGATCTCATAGATCGGGACGAGCTTGTCCAACTCCGGTCCCGAGGGACGGCCGGTGAGCGCGATCCGAATCGGGTGAAAGAGGGCACGCCCTTTGCGCCCCGTCTGTTCGCGGACGCGAGCAGCCGCCGCGCGAAAGGTCTCGGTCGTGATCTCGGGGACGTCGGCCAGTTCCTCAACTAATCGCGCGAGGACGTCGAGGGCGCCCGGATCCTCTACGACTTCGTGAACCTCTGGGTACGCGAGCGCGGCCGAGAGATCGTACTCGAAGATGATCCGCGTCTCCTCGACGATCTGCGAGAGGTGATCCAGATGGGTGAGCACGGCATCCACGACGCGACGGAGCCATTCCCGGATCGCCGCATCCACGGATGTGGGGAGGCGTCCCGCCTGCTGCAGATAGGGCAGGATGGCCGTCACCAGCTCATCGAGCGGTTTCGCCTTCAGATACGCGCGATTCATCCACTGGAGCTTCTGCAGATCGAAGATCGCCGGCGCCTTGGAGACGTTCTCCAGCGCGAACAGCTCCAGGAGCTGCTCGCAGGAGAGGATCTCGCCGACCTCTTGCGGAGGCGCCCAACCAAGTAAGGCGAGGAAATTGAAGAGGGCTTCGGGCACGTACCCCTGTTCGCGGAATTCGCGGAGCGCCGTCGCGCCATGTCGCTTGGAGAGCTTCGTCCCGTCAGCACCGAGGATCGTCGATAGATGTGCGAAGACCGGCGGCGTAGCCCCCAACGCTTCATAGAGCAGAAGCTGTCGTGGGGTGTTCGGTAGATGCCCATCGCCGCGGATCACATGCGTGATGCGCATGAGCAGATCATCCACGACAACGGCGAAATTGTAGACGGGCCAACCGTCGGATTTCACGATGACGAAATCACCGATGACCTCAGCGTCCCATCGCACGGGACCGCGTACGACATCCTCCCAGAGGATAGGCCCCGAGCGCACGCGAAAGCGCAACGTGTGGGGCTCTCCCGCTCCCGCTCGCTCGCGCGCTTCCGAGTCGGAGAGATGCCGACAACGTCCCCCGTAACGATACGGACGGTTCTCCGCTCGCGCGCGTTCGCGTTCTCGTTCCAACTCCTCTTCCGTGCAGAAGCACCGATAAGCCCATCCCGCGTCGAGCAACCGTCGGGCGTATTCCTGGTAGAGCGCCAGGCGTTCGCTCTGCCGATATGGGCCAAAATCTCCGCCGACATCCGGGCCTTCATCCCAATCCAGGCCGAGCCAGCGCAAGTCTTCCAGAATGTGCTCCTCGTACTCCCGGCGCGAGCGCTCCACATCCGTATCCTCAATGCGCAGGATGAAGCGGCCGCCGTGTTGTCGCGCGAAGAGCCAGTTATAGAGTGCCGTCCGCACGTTCCCGACGTGGAGCTCTCCCGTCGGACTCGGTGCGAAGCGTACCCGCACGGTCATGCTCGCCTGCTCCACATCCCCGCTCTCGCGAGCGGAACTCGAATGCTCTCTTCGTCCCTCGGGCTTATTATAGTCGGGGGAGGCCTTGAATCGAAGGGGATTTTAAGCTAGCATGAACGGCCAAAAGGAGGGAACGTCGCGGCTATCATCCGCCGGTGGTGGGAGATATGGAGAGGGAAGAGGCGTGGTCACAGGACGAAGCGGGTTCGGAACCGGAGATGTACGTTCGCCGCTCGGATGAGCAAGTCGTGCGCTTCGACCCGCAGCACATCGTGGAGGCGTTGGTTCGAGAAGCGCGCGTGGATGTTGAGCTGGCGACGCAGATCAGTCTGGAAGTCAAAGAGGCGATCGCGCGCGCGGGCGTGCGCACGCTCAGTTCTTCGCTCATCCGCGAATTGGTGAACGTGAAGCTTCTGGAGCACAATCTGGAGGCGGCGCACCGCGCGCATTCGCGCTTGGGCGTTCCGCTCTACGATGCCGATCGGATCATTCGACAGGGCGCGCGCGAGCACGAGGCGCCGCCGCATGGACCGGAGGGGACGAGCCTCCTCCTGGCCGAAGCCATCAAGCGGGAATACGCGATTCGAGAAGTCTTCTCCGACATGGTCGCGGACGCCCATCTGACAGGGATGATCCATCTCCAGAACATCGGCGCGGTGGATCGTCCTGCTCTGCTTGCCAGCTCGGTGGATTATCTCAAGCGCTACGGGATCGCGCTCCCGCATGGGTTCGCCAGCGCGCGTCCGGCGCGACACCCCGAAGTCTTGCTCGCACATCTGGTGAAGTTCTCGGCCGCGCTCCACGGTTATTTAGCGGGGCCCGTCGTCTGGGATAGTCTCAACGTAGCGCTCGCGCCGTATGTGAGAGACGCCGAGGATCGCGATCTGCGCCAGTTGGCGCAAGCGCTCCTGTTCGAGCTGTCGGCCCCGGCCGTCGCGCGAGGGGGGCAAGTCCTCGCATGCGATGTGCATCTGGATTGGGACGTGCCGGCATATCTGGCGGCGCGCCCGGCGCTGGGACCTCAGGGCGAGGAGACCGGCCAACCGTACGCGGCCTATGGGGAGGTCGCCCGTCGTTTCTTGCGCCAGCTCCTGGAGGTCTATCGGGAGGGGGATGCTGAGGGCCGTCCCTTTCTCACGCCGCGTCTTGTCCTGCACCTGACGGATCGTTTCGCGACGATCGAGGGCTATCGCGAGTTCCTCGATCTCTTGTGCGACGTCATCGCGCAGCGCGGGGGCGTGCGCATCGTCTTCGATCGGGATGAGACGCGGAGCTTCTTCTCGCGGTTCGGCGTCCCCTTCGAGGCCAGCCACGAGCGCGCCGAGACCTGGCGATGGCGCACGGCTGTACTTCAGGCGATCGCCGTGAATCTCCCTCGCATCGGATATCGCGTCGAAGGCGATGTGCTCGCCTTCTTCGAGCAGCTCACCGACCTGATGGAAGTGGTGGCGCAAGCGCATTTGGAGAAGCGCATCTTCCTGGAGAAACTGATGGCGTTGGGCGAAGTGGGACCGCTCGCTCTTCTGACCCTGCGCCATGCGGAGATGACGTTCCTCAAACTCACATGGACGACGCATCTCATTTGTCCCTTCGGGTTAGACGAAGCGGTGTGGTTGCTCACGGGGAAGCATCTGCATGAGTCCGATCAAGCCGTGGAGATGGCCCTGCGCATCACGGCGCACTTAGTGCGAGAGGCCGGGCGCTTGAGCGCTAAGTATAAGGTTCGGTTCGTCGTGGCGGATTCGACGGATGAGGTGGCCGCCACTCGGTTGGCGCGCCTGGATGTGCGATCTCCGTTCGCCGCACGTGCCGCCGAGACGGTCTCCGGGGATGCGGAGCGAGGCGAGGTGTACTACAGTCGGCCCTTCAAGGTGCTCCCGCAAGCTGCCGTGCGCGCCTTCGAGCGCGTGCGCATTGAGGGATTGCTTCACGACTTCGGACCGTTTGGCGCCATAACGCCCATCTGGTTGGGAGAGGATACGACGGCAGTAGAGCCACTGGCGGCGCTCATCTCTCGTGGATTCTTCCAGACGCATTCGGCGGGTATTCTGCCGGCACCGGAGTTCACGCTCTGCATGGAGTGCGGACGCTGCGCGCGAGGTCTACATCGGCAATGTCCACATTGTCACGGCTCGCGACTCGATGGCCTGGCGCTCGGCGTGCAGACCTTCGGTCGCCTCTCGATGTGGAATCGCGGTCTTCTGGCTGAATGGCGAAATCGCTATCGCGTGGATGGAAACTTGGACTGAACGGGCGTTCATCGGCGAGGAGCTGAGGACTTCCCTCCCCATCGGAGGATGCGCACCTTCACGCGCCGCACACCGAAGGCGCGCGCTTCTTCGACCGTCGGCATCCAAATGTCGAGCATGCGCCCGCGAATGTTCAATCCCGTGTCCAGCACCGTGTAGATCCCAGAATAGCGGCCAGCCGAGAGATGAATGATCGAGCCGATCGGAAGGATCTCTGGATCGGCGGCGACGATCCCCACGCGAACGGTTTCTCCCGAGGCCGTCTGTCCCGGCAGCGAATATGCAGTGGCGAGAAACGTGAGCGCCGGAAGACGCTCGAGGTCCAGCGGGGGCACCTTTTCTTCTGGCGAAGCCGTTAAGGAGACTTCCGGAGCCGCCTTCTCGGCCTCGTCCTTCAACGCTCGAGCTGAAAAGTAAGCGTGTGCCGAGACTACAGCCAGAAGCACCCAGAAGAGCAGCGGCGCGCTCGCCCAGCCGCATGCTGCGCCGCGAGCGCCACCTCGGCTCATCGGTCCGCCCCCTTTCGCCGGTTTAGCATACGCGAATTCCTCCTTATGTCTAGTTCGTAAGATCCACGTGCCGCTTCTTTACTGCGCGAAGAGCCCGGTGCCGAGGACAGGAGCGATGATGAGGCTGACGACCGACATGAGCTTGATGAGGATGTTCATCGAGGGACCGGCCGTGTCTTTGAACGGATCTCCCACGGTATCGCCGACGACGGCCGCCTTATGCGCGTCGCTCCCTTTCCCGCCGAATTCGCCCTTCTCGATGTGTTTCTTGGCGTTGTCCCATGCTCCTCCAGCATTCGCCATCAAAAGAGCCAGCATCACGCCGCTCACTATCGCTCCGGCCAATGTCCCACCAAGCGCTTCTTTCCCAAAGATGAATCCCACGAGGACGGGGGTCAGAACGGCCACCAACCCCGGCGTGATCATCTCCCTCAAGGCAGCGAGCGTGGAGATGTCAATGCAGCGGGCCGTATCGGGCTTGGCGCGTCCCTCCATGAGTCCCTTGATCTCGCGGAATTGGCGGCGCACCTCTTCCACCATCTTGAAAGCGGCGCGCCCGACCGAGGCCATCGTCGAAGCAGCGATGAAGAAGGGCACAATCCCCCCGATGAAGAGGCCGATGACGACATAGGCGTTCGTCAGATCAATCATGGGGATTCTCGCCGCGCTCTTATAGGCCGAAAAGAGTGCCAACGCCGTCAGCGCCGCCGATCCGATGGCGAAACCCTTGCCGACGGCCGCCGTCGTGTTCCCCAGCGCATCTAACCCATCAGTGATCCGACGCACGTCCGCACCCAAACGACTCATCTCCGAAATCCCCCCTGCATTATCAGCGATCGGCCCATACGCATCCACGGACATCACCAAGCCGATCGTCGCCAACATGCCGACAGCCGAGATGCCAATCCCATACAGCCCCGCGACTGTATAGGAGAGCAAAACGGCGAGGCAGATTCCCAGAACAGGCAATATCGTGGATTTCATCCCGACGGCCAGACCCGTGATGATATTCGTCGCCGCACCAGTCGTCGCCGCGCGAGCGATCTCGAGAATCGGCTTCTTCGCCGTGTAATATTCCGTGATGTATCCGATGAGCAAGCCGACACACGTCCCACTGGCAAGGGCCCAGAAGGGCCCATAGTAGACGGGGCTCTCGGGTAAGTCCAAATCAAGCAGCACGACGGCTATCAACGATCCCGCGAGCATCAAAAACGCCGCCAAAGCCGTCGCCGTTCTGAGCACGGTCGCCGGATCGGCTCTCTTGAGAAGGCGAACCAGCAGAAGGCTGAGCAGCGAACTCGCCGTCCCGATCGCGGCCACAAGAAGCGGCAGGACCATCCACGGCACCCGATCTCCCGGCAGCGGCGTCGTCGCCGCAATCGTGATCGTCGCGATGATCGAACCGACGTAGGATTCAAAGAGGTCAGCGCCCATGCCCGCGACATCACCCACATTATCCCCCACGTTATCGGCAATCGTCGCCGGGTTGCGCGGATCGTCTTCGGGAATGCCGGCCTCGACTTTCCCAACCAGATCCGCTCCGACATCGGCCGTCTTCGTGTAAATGCCACCGCCGACGCGAGCGAAGAGGGCGATGGAGCTGGCACCCATGGCGAAGCCACTGATGATCATCGCCGTTTTATCCGGGGGGAAGCCGAGAAGTTGCGTGTAGATGTAGAGCAGAAGGCCCGTGCCCACCAACCCAAGACTCGCCACGGACATGCCCATGACGGCGCCTCCACTGAAAGCCACCATGAGTGCCGCGCGTTGTCCGGCTCGGCGAGCGGCTTCAGCCGTGCGCACGTTCGCTCGCGTGGCCGCCTTCATGCCGAAGAAACCAGCCAGAAGTGAACAGAGCGCCCCGAAGACGAACGAGAGTGCCGTCTTGTTCCCCTCCGGGAGACCGAAGAAGATGGCCATCGCCACCACGAGGATGAAAATCGAGAGGATCTTGTACTCCCGCTTCAGGAAGACCATTGCCCCCTCGTGGATGGCATTGGAGATTTCGATCATCACGCCTTCTCCGGCCGGTTGCCGGATGACCTGCACGTATGTGAGCGCGGCAAAGCCCAATCCCATCAGGCCCAAGAGGGCCGCGACGATCATGACACTCGTCGGCTCGAACATACGATCGCCTAACCTCCTAATGTTGATAGGGCGTGAAAGGCTAGCATATGTACCTCCTCTTTTCAAGATCAGCACGGTGCTGTGAGCGCTTAAAATGGGCCGCCGCAAGATAGCTCCCCTTGCGGCCACGGGGATAAGGCAGTCAGTTTTGAGTGGTTGGAAGCGGGATGGTATAGTTTTTCATGCCGCGGTACGTGTACAAGTCGAACAACCGTGAATACATCGGGTAACAAAAGCGGGTTTGAGCGCACACCGTCGTTCGTCCGCCGCAAGGTTGAGAGTGCCGGCGGCAAGGTGATCGAGTTCCCCACACACCGAACGAGGCTCTCCCAGGTCTGCCACGGCTGCGGCGCGCTCAAGAAGAAGCCTCTTGCCTAACTCACATTCTCACCGCCTTCGAATGAGATGATCGAATGTCCAAATGAGGCGCATTGAGAATACCCTGCACAGGCCAAGTGTTCGAGATGCCTATCAATGACTCCAATGAAGGTGCTCGAAGCTCTCTCAAATAAAAATGGGGTGCAAAGTAGGACAGCGAGCGACTGAAGGGAGGGCCTGGATTTGACTGATTGGCCCTGGGTAGGGCTTTACGGGCTGATTCCTCAGTCCAAACGGTGCGATGGTTGAAGCCGATCCTGTTGGGATGACCGGGATGGGCCCGAGTGGGATCTTCTGGATTCTGCGGAGTGGAGCAGTCGGGAAGGGCTTCCCTGAGGGTTCTCCCCTCTCCCTGATTGATCCTTGATGCTTTCAGGGTCTGCAATGAGGCGAGGATCTGGGGGGCTTGAGCCGAAGAGTTGCGGGAGCAGGGGGCTGCAAGAAGGGAGGGGAGCCGATCTTGCACGCTCGTTTCAGAGAAGCCTCAGCACTTGCGACTCCCTGGATGAGCCCTTGGTGGGGAAGGGGAGTGTCAGAATTGCCCCCCTCGGTCGAATCGGAGGATGCCATCTCGCAAGGGGGACGGAGCGGACGGTTGAATCGGAGGCGCTCGTTGGGGGAGCGCTGATTGGCTCGACTCCAAAACTCCCAGCACATCGTCGGCCACGCTGGGTGCTCTTTGGAGCATCCCTTCGGCGTCGTGCAGCGGGGTTGCCTGAGCATCTGGCTCAGAAGCTGTTGTGGGGAAGTCCTCTGCAGGGATTGCTCTCGCCCGACGATAGCAGTACTCAGTCAGCAAGCAGAACGGGCTCCGCCGGCCACACCTGGGCCCTCCGAGATGCCCCTTCGCGGTCAAGCGTGGCGAACCCATCCCAAACAACACCCTCACGGCACGCCTCCGAGGTCGGACGTCGGAGGCGGAATCCCAAGTCGGCAGAGTGTCCTTGACATTCGAGACGGCTTCGCGTATCCTTCCTCGCTCATCAAACGAGCGTTTGTTGATGGCGTTGTTGAGGAGCGCGGGATGCCAACGCGAGAAGTCTACTGGAACATCCATCACATCTGGCTGATGTATGCGCTGCTCGTTCCCACTTTATTTGCCTTCGGGTACGGATGGTATCGCCATTACCGATTGTGGCGGAGGGGACGACCCTATTCGCTCCGATGGGCCGAAGTGCTCCTTCGGTTGAAGACATTCGCCCTCGAAGTCTTCGCGCATCGACGGATGCTCCGGGAGCGGTATTCCGGATTCTTTCACCTGGCCCTCTTCGTGGGATTCCTCGTGCTCTTTGTGGGAACGCTCGTCGTGATGATCCACGAGGATTTCAAGATTCGGATCATGCAGGGCGCGTTCTATCTCTACTTTCAATCGCTCGCTCTCGATACGTTTGGCCTGTTGGCGATTCTGGGCGTCTTGATGCTCGCAGCGAAGCGGTATCTCTTGAAGCCCTCTCGATTGCATGCGAATGTCCCTGAGCGGATGGAGGCACGGCGGCAACGTCCTTGGGAGGATGCTGGATTGTTGGTGCTTATCTTCGCCATTCTGGTCACGGGCTTTCTCATCGAAGGGCTTCGGATCGCCGCCACCCGTGATCCGTGGGGCCCGTGGTCTCCCGTGGGTTGGCTTCTCGCTCATTGGTTCACCGCGCGGTGGGATGCGGACACGATGCGGGGCGTTCATCGGTTCCTCTGGTGGTTTCACCTAGGACTCACCTATGGGTTGATCGCTTGGTTGCCCTACACGAAGCTTCGACATGTCTTCACGGCCGCGGCGAACGTCTTCCTTCGCCCTCTGGAACCTACCGGCATGCGCCTCCAGCCGCTCGACATCGAGGCAGCTCGGACATTGGGCGCTGCGCGGATCGAGGACTTCACCTGGAAGGACTTACTCGACTTGGACGCCTGTACCGAATGTGGCCGATGTCAGCAGGAATGTCCGGCCACCACGACAGAGAAGCCCCTTTCGCCGAAAACGCTCATTCTGGATCTTCGGGAGGCTATGTCCGCATCGGAGAAGGAGGGCATCCCGCTCATCGGGCGATTCGTTCGAGAGGAGACGCTTTGGTCGTGCACGACGTGCATGGCCTGTACGCAAGCTTGTCCGGTCTTCATCGAGCACGTGCCGAAGATCGTGAATCTGCGGCGGTATCTCGTCATGGAGGAAGCGCGCGTGCCGGAGCTGATGGCCGAGGCGCTTCGATCGCTTGGGGACCGGGGACATCCCTTTCGAGGAACGACGCTCTCGCGGACTGAGTGGTACCGCGATCTCGCAGTGCCGCACGTTCGGGAGGCCGATTCGGTAGACTTCCTGCTCTGGGTCGGGTGCGCGTCGGCGCTCAACGAACGCAATCAGCGGGTCGCACGAGCCTTCGTCCGCGTACTGCGAGAAGCGGGCCTGCGATTTGCCGTCCTCGGTATGGAGGAACGTTGCACCGGAGATCCGGCCCGTCGGATCGGCCATGAATATCTCTTCAAGCAGCTCGTGCACGAGAATATGCAACGCCTGGAGAAGTATGGCGTCCGGAAGATCGTGACCATGTGCCCGCATTGCTTCAACTGCCTGGCACATGAGTATCCGCAGTTCGGTGGGCATTATGAGGTGATCCATCACAGCCAGCTTCTGGCCGATCTCGTGAGGACAGGACGACTGCACCCCCGGCCCCTCTCGATCCAGATGGTGACGTATCATGATCCCTGCTACCTCGGGCGATACAATGGTCTCTACGATGCTCCGCGGGAGGTCGTCCGGGCGTGCGTGCACAAACTGAGCGAGATGTCGCGTTGCCGCGACCGTGCCTTCTGCTGCGGCGCCGGAGGTGGATTGATGTGGGTGGAAGAGTTGGGACGGCGCATTAATCACGAACGCGCAACGCACGCTCTTGCAACGCAGGCTGAGGTCATCGCCGTCTCCTGCCCTTTCTGCTTGATCATGCTGGAGGACGGAGTCAGAGCGAAGGCCGAAGGGCGAACAGTCGAAGTCCTTGACATTGCCGAGCTTTTGGAGCGTGCCCTGGACGGGAAAGGGGGGACAGCGGCGTGAGTCGCTACGGAGGTCTTCGGGGCGAGGACCCTCAACATCCCCTGACGTGCGGTGGAGGCGATACCGGCCTCCGTGCGCCCCTCTACGGAGCGGGTGGACGAAGAAGGGGCTTGACTCAAGGGGCGAAATGTGATAATTTACCAAACGGTTGTTTGATAGCGGATGCGGGAGCTCGTGCGGGATCAGGGGCGATCAAGGGATCGGCCTTGCGCTCCTTGAGGAAGGCGCTCATCTGTGGTCAAGCGAGCGTGAAGAGGTCGGACAATCGAGGAAGGCATCGAGGCGATCGCCCTTTGGTGATCGAAAGGGCGGTAGCCTGCCAGACCCTTGTGGACACCTCCTCCTGACGTCTTCGGAGGTGACCCTCAGCGCATTTGGAGAGAGCGACGTGGCGGAATCCTCACCAGCGTGTATCCCCGTGAAGGCCGTGGATCATATCGCCATCGCTGTCTGGTCCATTGAGGAGGCGCTCGTCCTGTTCCGAGACCTTTTGGGCGGCGAGTTCCTCATGGGCGGGGACGACGAGGAGCTGGGTATTCGGACCGTCCAGTTACATCTCCCACCGGGCGTGAAGATCGAGTTGTTGCAACCGATCCGCGACGATTCCTTCCTTCATCGTTTCTTACGGCGCCGGGGACCGGGCGTTCATCACCTCACACTCATCGTCTCCGATCTCGAAGCGGCTCTGGAGCACTTTCGTGCTCGTGGATTAGAGATCGCGGGTACCGATCTCTCCTCCCCGACGTGGCGGGAGGCGTTCCTTCGACCGAAATCCGCCTTCGGCGTCCTCCTACAGGTCGTGGATACGACGCTTCGTTGGGACCAGCCTATTGAGGGCATCACGCTGGAGGATGTGCTGAGGGGGCGCGTTCAGTGGCGGGATAATCGGCCCGCGCTTCGATCGCATGCTGACGACTCTTGACGTCTGAGCCGAGAAAAGGAGGGCGAGGACCATGTCCGTTCGAAAGATCGAGATGGTCGGTGTTCCGAACTCCTACTGGTCGGCCATTGATAATTTGATGGCGCAGGAGATGATCGAGGGGACGTTCCGCGATACTGTCGTCGTGCTCCACTTTAGCCGGGACTGTCCCTCCTTGAGCATTGGGGTGAACGACGATGGAGATCGGATAGACGCACGACGCGTGCGCGAGTGCGGACACGTTCCGTTTCGCCATCTTTGCTGCGGAGGCGGAGCGGGCGCCTTCACGGAAGGCTTGCCCTTGATCCTCTACTACTATCGAAAGCCCTACGAGAAACCCGCCGTCACTCTCCTCTCCCAATCCGATTTGAACGGCCGGGCGAATGCGGCGGCTCTTCGCCGGCTGGGTTTCACGGCGGAATATCGCGCCATTGGGGATACGGAGATTCTGATGGGGGAAGCGCGATACAAAGTCATCGCCAGTTATGCGGGGAATTATGCTCTGCCCGACTTTTGGTCCGCGTGCAGCTCGATCATCTGGGATCCGTTACCTCCGGAGACAGCCCGCGCCTATGTCGAATGCCTCTATCACTATCCGGAGAAATTCGAGGACAAAGAGACCAAGACGCCACAGGCGCGCATGAGACCGCTGCGGGAGATCGCCAAACAGCATGGGATGGCGCTTCAGCTCGAAGACGTCATCGAGGCGGTGATCGAGGCGAATGTGAGGGCGCTCATGGGGGAGGAGAGGATCGTCTCCGAGACATGGGCCGAGGAGGAGGCGGCGGAGCTCGCGCGGACTGCACCTTTCTTCGAGAGCGAGACGTGGATCAAGCGGCTCTCGACGAAGCGGATGTGCGCGAAGGCGCCTTCAGGGAGCCGATTGGGGAAGGCGGCGTATAAGGCGCGCAAGTTGATTGTCGCCAGTCTCCTCGTCAATGGGCGAGGAGAGATTGAGGAGTGCTTGCTCACGGGGGATTTTTACTGGAGACCGCAGCCGACGCTCTTCTCGCCGGGCGCGGTGGAGTACTTTCGCGAGGCCTTGCAGGGGATCGTCGTGAGCGAGGAGGAGGGGATTCGACAGGCGGTGGAGAGTGTCTTCTCTCGACCGGATTTCGAGATGCCTTTGATCGAGCCTGGGGACATCATCCGAGCTCTTCACAAGGCGGGGGAGCGCCTCATCCCCGTTGAAGCGTATGAGGAGCCGTTTCGGGCTCAGGCGGGATAAAGGGCGAGGGGGGAGGACATGGCCGAGGCTTATTGGGACGCCCGCTTGGAGACGATGCCGCGCGAGGAGCTGAGCCGCTGGCAATGGGAGCGCCTGCGGCAACAACTCGCATACGCATATGAGAATTCGGCATATTATCGAAGCGCGTTCGAGGCAGCCGGTGTTCGACCCGAGGCGATCACCAGTTGGGAGGAGTTCACGACGGCGGTGCCGTGCCTGACCAAGTTGCAGATCATTGAGGATCAGCGCGAGCATCCTCCGTTCGGACGGTTGCTGGCCGTGAAACCACAGGAGCTGATCCGCATCTACTGGTCACCGGGGCCGGAGTTGATCGTCTTCACGCCGGAGGACTACGCCTCTGTGGTGGATCTCGCGGCCAAGGCATTCTTCACCTGTGGTGTCCGTCCAGAGGATATTGTGAATGTGACGTGCACGTATCACTGGGTCATCGCCGGGACGGTCATTGATGAAGCGTTTCGGGCGATCGGATGCGCGGTGATCCCTGGAGGAGCCGGACAGAGTCGAATGCATCTGGAGGTGATGCGGGCGACGCAGACGACGGTGCTCTTCGCTTTCTTCACCTTTGCCGAGGAGTTGGGCAAGGTCGCCGTGGAGATGGGGTTTGACCCCGCGCGCGATCTCTCGCTGCGATTGGCCATCGTGACTGGGGAGCTGCGGGCGCGGACGCTGCGTCAGGAGTTGGAGCGAACCTTCGGCTTTCAGACGCGCGAAATCTATGGGGCGAGTGAAGTCCCATTTGTCGCCGCCGAATGCTCAGAAGGCGGCGGCATGCATCTGGACCCTCGCTTCATCGTAGAAGTCCTCGATCCACACATGCAACAACCGGTCCCAGAAGGCGAGAGCGGGGAGTTGGTGATCACTGACTTGGTGAAACGGGCCCAGCCGAGCATTCGGTACCGAACTGGTGATATCACTGAGGGACTTGAAAGCACACCCTGTCCGTGCGGAAGGACGACACCTCGGATGAGACCGATCCTTGGTCGGGTCGGGCAGATCCCTCGCGTGAAGGGGCTCTTCATCGTCCCACGAGAGGTGGAGGAGGTCATCGGTCGGCATCCCGAGCTCGGGCGGTTTCAACTCATCGTGGATCGCCCAGAGATTCGGGATCGGCTCACGGTGAAGATTGAGCTGAAGGGCGCCGCCGATGCGTTGAGTTTGAGAGAAGTCTTGATCCGGGAACTGAAGGAGAAGATTCGCGTGACCGCCGACGAGATCGTCTTCGTCCCCGAGGGGACTCTCCCGGTCGAGGCGCCCATTGTCGAAGACCTTCGACGAGTGTGAATTCTCAGGAGATGCCTGATGAACGAGAAGCGGGCATGGAAGGCCAGGGCTCCGGAAGATTCTGCGTGAGGTGAGGAGGACCGATGGCGGCGAGGAAGGCGAACAAGGTTGTGACGTTGGCCGAGGCGGCGTCCCTCGTGCGGGATGGCGATGTCGTGGCGCTGCAAGGCATGGGGACGCAGATGAGCCCGCTGGCGCTCGTGCGCGAGCTGATTCGGGCGGGTAAACGCGATCTCACAATCATGATGATTGTCGGGGGGATTGGGCTTGATTGGCTCATCGCCGCAGGATGTGTGCGACGCGTTATCGCCATCATCGTCAATCTCGATGAGTTCGGTATGGCCCATGCTTTTCGCCGAGCTGTGGAAGCCGGAGAAGTCGTCATGGAGGAGTACAGCGAGCATCAGCTCCTGTCACGCCTTCTGGCCGCTGCCTATGGGCTTCCCTTTCTCGTCACGCGCTCCGGGCTCGGTACGGACCTGCTGGCCATTCACCCCGAGACCATGCGAGTCATCGTGTGTCCCTTCACGGGACAGAAGGTCGTCGCGTGCCGAGCCTTAGAGCCAGACGTCGCCATCCTCCATGCGCATCGCGCCGACGCCTATGGGAATGTGCAATTCTTCCCGAAACCCATCTGGCTTGATGCCGATGTCTTCCCGCGAGCAGCAAAAAAGGTCCTCGTCACCGTCGAGGAGATCGTTGAGAACGAGGAGATCCGGCGAACGCCCATTCACACGGGCATTCCGTATTTCAAGGTGGATGCCGTCGTCGAGGTTCCGTATGGGGCCCACCCTTGTTCTCTCTATCCACTCTACAGCTTCGATCGAGCGCTCTTTCAGGAGTATGCATCTGCTTCGCGAACGGTCGAGGGGACGCGCGCCTTCCTGGAGAAATACATCTACGGGCCAACCTCTCACCACGACTATTTGCAACGGGTCGGAGGAGCGGGGACGCTTTTGCGCATTCGGAAATGGGAGTGATCTATGGGCGAGGACGCACGTGACTACACGATAGATGAGCTGATGGTCGTCACGCTCGCTCGGCAGTTTCGGAACGAAGATATCGTTCTCAACGGGACAGTCTCTTTCATCCCGGTCGCGGCGATCTTGTTGGCGCGGGCCACGCATGCGCCGGGACTCACGTGGATCGCCGGAGCCGTCGGCGTGGACGCTCAACCGGAGCCCCTCATTGGCAACACGCTTGATCCGACGATGTGGAAGCGATGCGTCATGTATTTGCCGCAGGAGCACATGTGGTCGTACGTGCATCGTGGCGTTCTGGAGACCTTTTGCATCCGGGGCGCACAGATCGACAAATACGGCAACGTCAACAACACGGTCATTGGCGACTATGCGCGACCGAAAGTGCGATTGCCCGGGTCGGCAGGGATGGGCGACATGGGGTCACTCGATAAGCGCATCTTCATCTGGACGACGGCGCATACGCCGCGGACATTCGTCGAACGCGTGGATTTTCGCTCCTGTGCGGGGTATTTGGAAGGGGGGGATTCGCGCGAGCGGTTGGGATTGAAGAACGGGCCGCAACTCGTCATCACGAATCTCTGTGTGATGGATTTCGAGCCGCAGAGCAAGCACATGCGGTTGAAGTCGGTCCATCCGGGTGTCACGGTCGAAGAGGTCCAAGCGCGGACGGGATTCCCGTTGATCGTTCCCAAAGACATTCCGAAGACGGAGTTGCCGACGGTCGAAGAGATCCGCCTCTTGCGTGAGGTCATTGACCCGCATGGGATGAGGCGACGCGAGTTCCGCAGCACCTCCGGGCGAGAGTGAGGGAGGGTCGACCCATGTGGCGTGGAAGACCCGAGGGCACGGCGTCGTGCCACGTCGAGATCGGTGCGCCCGGGGGGATCATGTTGCCTTTTGAGAAGGTCCTTCAGCAAGCGCAACGGGCCGAGGCGAAAGGCTATGACGCCATCTGGTGGCCCTGTCATCTGATGGGGTGGCATCCGCAGGCGATTTGGCGCCCGGAGATCACTCCCTTGGCAGAGAGGCAGCCGAACGCTGACACGTATTTCGACCCCGTAGCGACGATCGCCGCCGTTGGCGTGCACACGACTCGCATTCGGCTGGGGATCGGGGTCACCGATGTGATCCGTCGCCATCCGGCCATGCTTGCTCAGGCGGCGCTCACCCTCGATCACATCACGCGCGGACGGGTGATCCTAGGGCTTGGCTCGGGCGAGCGGTTGAACATCACGCCTTATGGACTCGACTTCGATCAACCCGTCTCCCGGCTCGAAGAAGGGTTGATGATCATTCGCCGGTTATGGGAATCCGGCGGGCGACCTGTTGATTTCGAGGGACGATTCTGGCGCTTGGAGAGCGCTGTGCTCGGCCTCAGTCCTTATGAGGGCCGATATCCCCCGATCTGGATCGCCGCGCACGGACCACGCATGTTGCGACTCACCGGACGCTATGCCGATGGATGGTTGCCTACGAAGATGACGCCGGCCGAGTACAGCGAGAAGTTAGCACAGATTCACCAGGCCGCTCGCGAAGCCGGACGCGATCCCGCGGCGATCACGCCGGGCATGCTCGCCTATGTCCTCGTGGATGAGGACCGCGCAGCCGTCGTTCGAATGATGGAGGCGGTTCTCGTGAAGGCCTTGTGCTTGCTTCTTCCCGCCGAGGTCTTCATTCGCCTCGGCTACGAGGCGCCGTTCGGGCCCGAAGCGAGTGGTTTTCACGCTTACATCCCGGCGCGCTTCGGCTATGCGGAGGCGATGGCGGCGATTCAGAAGGTGCCTCGTGAGATCGTCGCCTACTTCACGCTTCATGGAACGCCAGAAGACATCGCTGAGCAGATCAGCACACTCGTGGAGGTCGGGCTGCGGCACATCGTGCTTTGGAACATCACGCCCTTCGCCGATCCTGCGCGCACGCGCACCTCATTTCAAGCGCTGGATCAAGTGAAGGACCTCGTATCCGCGATCGCCTGATTGGAGGGGGAACGAAGATGCGATTCCTCAACAAACGGGCATTGGTGACCGGGGGAGCATCGGGCATCGGTCGAGCAGTCGTCGAGCGATTCATCGCCGAAGGTGCGGCCGTCGCTATCGCCGATCTGGAGGGCGAAGCGGCACGAACGTTCACCGATGCGCTGCGCGCTCGTGGCGCACGGGTCGTGGCCGTCGTCGGCGATGTCTCACGAATCGAAGATGCCGAACGCATGGTCGCCGAAGCCGTCGCCTTCTTGGGCGGACTCGACATCCTGATCAACAACGCGGGGATCGAGACCGTCGGCTCGGTCACGACGGCGCGCGATGATGAGTGGGAGCGACAGATCGCTGTCAATCTCCATGGCGTCTATCGCATGAGTCGGTTCGCCATCCCCGAGCTCATTCGGGCTGGTGGGGGAGCTATCGTTAATGTCGCCTCGATTGGCGGTCTGGTGGCCGTGCGAGAGTTCTCCGCCTATGGAGCTTCCAAAGCGGCCGTCATTCAATTGACGCGGAGCATGGCTGCCGATTACGCCGAGTACGGTATTCGGGTCAACTGCGTCTGTCCGGGACCTGTGGATACCCCCTTGCTCGAACGCGCCTGTCGGCGCGTGTGCGGAGAGAGGAGCCCGCACGAGGTGCGGCAGATGTACGCCGACCTCACACTCCTCAAACGAATCGCGCAACCTGAAGAGATCGCCCGTTGCATTGCCTTCCTGGCCAGCGATGAAGCCAGCTATGTGACCGGGGCCGTCCTAGTCGCCGATGGAGGATTCACGGCTCAATAGCCGAGAGCTTTCTCCGAGGGGATGAGGGATGAGCGCGGAATCCGAGCGGATCGTTCGCGCGTATTTCGCCGCCGTGAATGAGACGCGCCTTGCTGATCTGGTCGCGCTCTTTGCGCCTGACGCCTCGTTGCATTTCCCGATGTCCGATCCCATCGTCGGGCGCGAGGCGATTGGTCAATTCTATGCGAACGTCCTGCAGTTTTATCCCGAGCGGTTCGATGACGTGCGGCGACTCTTCTTCAGCCCGAATGGCGACGTCGCCGTCGAGATTCACTTTGAGGGGACGACGCAGACCGGGCGACGGGTCGCCTTCGCGGCCGTAGACCTCTTCACGATTCGGGATGGGCAGATTCGGGAGCTGCAGATCTTCTACGATAGCGCGCGCGTCTTAGAGATGATCGGAGCGCTTCCAAAAACCTGAGGTTCGCCTCAGCCGTAAGGGAGAAAGTGATGCTCTACGAGGAGGCCTTCGAGTGGCCACAGCTCACGTATGGAGCGGCTCTGGAGCGTTTGGCAGCGCGATCTCCGGGAAGCGAGCTATTCGTCTTCCATCATGTCGAGAGCCCCGGATCCGATGGAAGAGCCGCTCGGCGAGCGTACACGGCGGCCGACTTTTTGACTGCAGTGAATCGGTTGGCTTGCGGGTTGCTCGCGCTTGGCGTCGCTGCGGGGGAACGCGTCGCTTTGTGGTTGGCCAACGTGCCGGAGGCGGCCATCGCGCAGTTCGCCATCGCCAAAATCGGCGCCATCGTGGTTCCTATTAACACGCGGTTCAAAGCGGGAGAGCTCGAGTACGTCCTGCGACAATCCGAAGCGACGACGCTCATCACGATGGATCGCTTCCTAGACACTGAGTATGAGGCCGTCATCCGCGCTCTCTGCCCGGAGGCGAATAGCTGTCCACCCGGACAACTTCGGTCGCATCGGTTCCCGGATTTGAAGCGCCTGATCACGCTCGGGCCCGGAGTGCCCGGGATGTTCGCCTACTCCCACGTGCTCGCGCTCGGCGCGGAACCCTACTGGGAGCGCGCGCTTCGCCAACGGGAGGCAGATGTTCGTCCGGATGACGTCGTGCTCCTTCAATATACGTCCGGGAGCACCGCCTTTCCGAAAGGCGTCATGCTCGCGCACGATCAGACCTTACGCAACGCCTTCATCATGGCCGGACGCGCGGGCTTCGACGAGAGCGACCGCGTGCTCTCGGCCATGCCGATGTTTCACATTGGTGGTTCGGTCTGTGCGCTTCTTGGAGCCGTCACGCGGGGCTACGTCTTGCACATGATGACCAAGTTCGATGCCGGGGAGACGCTGCGGCTTTTCGAGGAAGAGCGGATCACCGCATATATCGGCATCGAGACGATGTTCCTCATGCTTCGCGATCATCCGGATTACCCGCGTCGGGATCGTTCAAGCCTGAAGAAAGGGTGGGCGGCCGGCTCTCCAGCGCTTCTGCAAATGGTCGCTGATGAGATCGGCATCCGGCACGTGTGCTCCGTCTATGGGCTCTCGGAGGCGAGTCCAAATGTTTGCATCACCGATTGGCGGGATGCGCGGGAGAAGCGAGTGCAGACGAACGGTCGGCCCCATCCGGGCGTCGAGGTGGAGATTCGGGATCCCGAGACCGGGGAGCGCCTCGCACCCGGACAAGCGGGTGAGATCTGCGTGCGCGGGTACAACGTGATGAAGGGGTATTATCGAATGCCTGAGGAGACAGCGCGGGCCATTGATCCCAACGGATGGTTGCACACGGGAGATCGCGGCATGTTGACTGAGGAGGGATACCTGATCTTCCTGGGGCGACTGAAAGACGTGTTGCGCGTCGGAGGCGAGAACGTCTCGGCTCTGGAGGTTGAGAATTTCCTCCTGACGCATCCCAAGGTCATCGCAGCGGCCGTCATCGGCGTCCCTGATCCGCAGTGGGGGGAGGTCCCGGCCGCTTTCCTACAGCTCAAAGAGGGGGAGCACCTGACCGAGGAAGAGGTCATGAGGTACTGTCGTCAGCAGCTGGCCCCCTTCAAGGTCCCCCGCTACGTTCGCTTCGTTCGAGAATTCCCCATGACAGGGAGTGGGAAGATTCACAAATCTCGGCTTCGAGAATCCTTCGAGAAGGAGATGAGGAGAGGCATCGAAGCCCCTCTCCCTGCCGCTTGTGAGAGGAGTCAAGAGAGCTCCTCCGACGTGGGAGGACACTATTTGGAGTGTTCTCTCGATACGTGCCGATGAGGGCAATCCCCCTTCAGGAGGTGGAGGCCATGGGAAAGAAAAGCGCGCTTCTATTTTGGATCGTCCTGCTCTCGCTCGCATTTGATCCGTGGGGAGAATCGCGGGTCTTCGCTCAAGGAGCGGTGACGACGGCGACCATTGCCGGGGACGTCGTGGATAAAACCAATGCCGTCGTCCCTGGAGCGCGCGTCGCCATCAAGAATCAAGAGACGGGATTGACCCGCGAGACCACGACAGGAGAGCAGGGGCAATTCGTCATCTCCCAGCTCCCGGCCGGGCGCTACGAGGTGCGCGTCGAAGCGCTGGGATTCAAGAGAGCGATCATTCGGGATGTGTCTCTCACGGTAGGGGCGACCGAGACCGTGCGGGTCACGCTCGAAGTCGGCGAACTGACCGAGAGCGTTGATGTGAGCGGGGAAGTCGTCCCTGTTGTGGAGACGACCAAGGTCGAAGTCAGCAATGTCATCCTCCCCCTGCAAGTGCGCGAGCTACCGTTGAACCAGCGGAGCTTCACGGCCCTGGTCACACAGCAGCCTGGGCTTGTGCGCATGACCAACGCGACGCCCCCGACCGTGCTCGGCGCAGCGACCAATACTGGGTCTTATATCAGCGCCAATGGATTGATGGGATCGTCTGTGGCATACCTCGTTGATGGCGTGAACTTCAGCCATGGGAATTTCACTGCCCCTGGGACGGCGGCAGCGGGCGATATGCCGGGGGTCGAAGCCATTCAGGAATTCAAGGTGATCACCCATTCCTTCAGTGCGGTCTATGGGGGGGCCTCAGGAGCTGTGGTCAGTTTCGCCACGCGCAGCGGCACCAATGAGTGGCACGGCAGCGCTTATGAGTTCGTGCGCAACGACATCTTCGATACGCGCTCCTTCTTCGATCGGGAGAAACCGCCCTTCCGACGCAATCAATTCGGGGCAGCCTTGGGAGGGCCCATCCGTCGGGATCGCGCGTTCTTCTTCACCAACTACGAGGGGTTGCGACAGCGACTGACGATGACCGAGATCTCCTTCGTCCCAAGCGAGTGCGCGCGAAACGGGGGCCTGGGGGGGACGTGCGACTTTCCGGTCATCGGTCCCGGAGGGCAGCCCGTCGCCATCTCCCCGGCCGTGAGGGCCATTCTGGAGCTTTATCCCCGGTCCAACGGAGCTGATCTCGGTGGGGGAATCGCCGAATATATCTTCCAGAACCGTCAGCCGACGCGCCAGGACTTCGGGCTCGTTCACATCACGTCCACGCTCTCACCGAGGGATCAATTCTCCGGCCGCTACTCCCTCACCGATGCCGACGCCACTGCGGCTTTTCACTTCCCAACGTTCGAATTTGTGCGGACGGATCGCGTGCAGAACTACCTGCTCCGATGGTCGCGCGTCTTCACGCCCAATCTTGTCAATACGGCGAGCTTCAGCTTCCTGCGGTCCAATGTCTCGGCGGCTACGGAGCCGACCATCTCCTTACGTTCGGAGCAATATACAGGCAATCCGGCTCGAAAGACGATCGGTGTGATCTCCGTCGGTGGTGGGACGGCGGGCACCGTGAGCGGCACGTTGACGCTGCTGGGGAATGACGATGCCAGCCCCTTCCATCTCGTGCGCAATATCTTCGCCGTCAATGATGACCTCGTGTACACGCGCGGAAATCACACGATGAAGCTCGGTGGGATGGTGAACCGCTTCCAGTGGAATTGGAATTCAGCGGTCATTCCGGGGGGGAGCTACACCTTCCTCACCCTGAATGATCTGCTGGCCGCAAATCCGGCCGTGCTGATCATTCGTCGGGATGGGGCTGATGCCAGCTTCGGCATTCGCACGACGCTCTTCGCTTGGTACGTGGAAGACGCCTGGCGGCTCTCCCCTCGCGTGACGCTCACGCTCGGACTGCGGCACGAATTCCAAGTGCCGATCCTCAAGGATATCCACAATAAATTGGGCAATTGGCGGCGTCCCGACGATACGCAGGTCACTATTGGTCAACCTTATGACAACTACTCGCTCACGCAGTTCCAGCCGCGCCTGGGCATCGCCTACGATCTCTTCGGCAACGGCAAGACGGTCATTCGCACGGGCTTCGGTGTCTTCAATGAATTCCTCGGATTCGAGGGGACAGCTCAGGGTATTCTCCAGTGGAATGCGCCACAGCCGGTGCTCAATACGTTCTTCGGAGAGCCACTGGCGCCTGGGTTCTTGCCTCCAATCCCGTTCCCTCAGTGCGCGGCGTGTACGCAGCCGACGCCCTATGTGGGATTGGTCACAGGGCTGCTCGATCCCGTCAACTCGCCCACCTCGATCCAGTGGCATCTGGAGATCGCGCGCGAGTTGCCGGCGAAGCTGAGTTTGACGCTCACCTACGCCGGGTCTCAATCGTATCACATCCCGCGGAAGATCGAGGCCAATCACAACCTCCCGTGCCGGTTCGAGAATGGACAGCCTATCTTCACCGGAGGATGTGGGACGGCGGCTCCGGCAGTGAGTCGGATCGCGTTCTCTCTCTACGCCCGTCGCTTCGATACTACGGCGAACTACCATTCCATGAGCGTTCAAGTGGCGCGTCGGCTCGCCGGGGGCTTGACGTTCCAAAGCGCCTACGCCTTCTCCAAAGCTCTCTCGGAATCCGACGCCTTCAATTCCAACAACATCATTCGCGGCGTCGCGCAGGCGAGTCAATATCCACCAAACCGCAAACTGGATCGTTCGGAATCGCTCTTTAGCATCCGACATCGCGCGACCGTGAACGCCGTCTATGAGCTACCGGTGGGACGCGGCAAACGATTTCTTGGGGAAGCGCGCGGCCTGACCCAAGCGCTCTTCGGGGGATGGAAGATCACCACTCTCGGCGAATTTCGCAGTGGATACCCGTTCTCCGTGTTGGCCGGATTCGGTATCACGGGCGTAGGGGACAACATAGATTTCCCTGATCGGCCGAACATTCTGCGAGCCAATCCCGTCATCGGGCGTGTGGATCGGTATTTCGATCCGAAGGCGTTCGCGTTGCAAGAGCCCGGCCGCTTGGGGAACGCCCCGCGCACATCCGTACGCGGCCCTGGCTTCTCGAACCTCGACGTCGGGCTCTCGAAGGAATTCCTCATTCGGGAGACGGTGCGCGCGCAGTTTCGTGTCGAGGCCTTCAACGTCCTCAACCATCCGAACTTCGCTCTCCCGTTCAATCAACTCTACGTCGGCTTCGTCCCGCAATTCCGACGCGTCCCCACACCGGCCGAGCTGGAGGCACTGCCGTGCCGGCTGACGGCCGAGCAGGCGCAAATCCATTCCTGTAATCCGCAAGCGGGTCGGATCACGAGCACTATCGGAACGCCGCGCCAGATCCAGTTCGCGTTGAAGCTGACGTGGTGAGGGAGCGATCGCGCGATGTGTGAGAGCGCGTCCGTCGGTCGAATGCATTCTCTGGAGGCTGGCCGATGAGATTCGGCATGCTTGTCAATACCCAGGATCCGCCCAATGGGGCGCGGATCGCGGAACTCTACGGCGAGATCTTGGAAGAAGCCAAGTTGGCCGAAGCCGTCGGGTTTGATGCGGTCTTCGTGCCCGAGCATCACATGATGCCTGACGGATACCTGAGTGCTCCACTGATCCTCTTGGCCGCCGTGGCCGCTTGCACGAAGCGATTGCGCGTGGGCACATCCATCCTGCAGCTTCCCGAATGGCACCCGATCCACGTGGCCGAAGAGGTCGCCGTGCTGGATAACGTCTCAAAAGGGCGCGTCATCCTCGGCGTCGGCCTCAATCTCGTCGAATCCGAATTCCGACTCTTCGGCATCGAGCGGCAGGGAGTAACCCGACGATTTGTCGAGCAGATCGAGATTTTGCGGCGCGCGTGGAGCGGCGAGCCCTTCTCCTTCGAGGGGGAATTCTTCACGTTGGAGAACGTCCGAGTCACGCCGCGTGTCGTACAGCGGCCGCACCCGCCGATCTGGATCGGCGCCATGAGTGAGCCCGCCTTGCGCCGTGCCGGACGCCTCGGCACAGGATGGATTTCCGATCCGCTGCACGTCATTCAGGTCATGAAGGCCTGGGCCGATATCTATCGGGAGTCGGCGATCGAGCACGGCCACGCGGATCAGATCGAGGTCGTCCTCATCCGCGACGGATGGGTCTCGCACGATCCCCGGGAGATTCGCGAGCTGTGGTGGCCGACCGTTCGGGACTATCATCTGTTCTACAAGCACCTCGGCTTCTTCGAATCCGGGCGCTTCAACGCCCAGTGGGAACCTTGGGTGCGCACAGCTCGCGATGAGGACTGGACCTATGAGCGCGTGGCTCCCAATCGGGTGATCGCCGGGACGCCCGACGAAGTCATCGCCGAGATCGAACGCTATCGCCGCGAGGTCGGATGCGAATACATCGTCTTCTACTTCCGCCATCCCACCGGGCCTGATCACCAAGCGACGATGCGATGCCTTGAGCTGTTCGGAAAAGAGGTCATCCCGCACTTCCGCCACTGATCTCGGTGGATCGCGCCGGCGGAAGGCCGCGAGGAGGGAAGCCATGAGGCTGCATTATCTCTTGGACACACACGCCGGACCTTACAATCGTTCGATCCCGACGCGCGAGGAAGTGAGTGCGTTCGTCGATCAGCTTTACCGCGAGATCGAGCTGGCCGAGGAAGGGGGATTCGATTCGATCGTCGTGCCCGAGCGACATGGACGGACCGAATGCTTCTTTCCTTCCTCCCTGGTGCTGCTCTCGGTCATCGCGGCTCGAACGAGCCGCATTCGCTTGGGCAGCTACATCCTCGTGCTCCCGCTCCATCATCCGATTCATGTGGCCGAGCAGGTGGCCATGATCGATCACGTCTCCCGCGGGCGCGTCATCTTCGGCGTCGCCGCTGGATACCATTCCGGATACAGCCGGATGTTCGGCATTCCCCATCACCAACGCGGCGCGCGATTCGAGGAGCAGGTCGAGATCATCAAGCTCGCTTGGACCGAGGAGCGATTCTCCTATCATGGCCGATACTACCAGTTCGACGAAGTCTTGCTCACGCCGAAGCCCTATCAGAAACCGATGCCCGAATGGTGGGTCGGCGGCATGTTCCCGAAGACGATCGCGCGAGCCGGGCGCATCGGCGATGCGTGGTGCAGCGATCCGTTCCCTTTGGATCGTCAAGTGTGGCTCGAGCAAGTCCGTCTTTATCGCGAGGCGGCGCGCGCGGCCGGCCGCCCCTCGAAGGTCGTCCTCATGCGGGATGGATGGGTGGCGCCTACGCGCGCGGAAGCCGAAGTGGTGTTCGGGCGACTCGCCGTCGAGGAATGGCTCTTCTATTTCCGCTGGGGCATCCTCACGCATCATCCGGAATTCCAATCCGAATCCGACTTCACCCTCGAACGCGCCAGCCGTCATCTCATCCTCGGGTCTCCAAAAGAGTGCATCCGCCAGATTGAGATGTACGCGCGGGAGTATGACGTGGATGAGATCGTCCTTCGCTTCCGGCTCCCGAAAGGGCCTCGGTGGGATCGGGTCTTGCAATGTCTCACCCTCTTCGGGCGCGAGGTCGTGCCGTATTTTCACAGCCAGAGCGCATGACGAAGGTCCTCGAGCGAAATGTCAACGTGAAGATCTTCGACGAGCGTGGGCCAACCCTACGCGTGCAGGGATCGCTCCTGGATGTCGAACACAGCTTTCATATCGAATTGCTCGTCGAGGTCGAGACTGGGCGGATTCTTCAGGCGCGTGCCGAGATGATCAAGCGACCCTATCCCACACTATGCCTTCCGGCATTGGCGAACGTCATCCGCCTCGGAGGAGAGGTCATCGGGCCGGGAATCAATCGACACATCACCGAGCGACTCGGTGGAGCGAGCGGCTGCGTGCATCTGGTTGAGGTCGCGCAATCCGCCGTTCGATTCACGGCGACGTATCTTATTGATCGGCGCACGGGGATGAGTGAGGAGGGCTTGGGCGGACTCTCCGAGCGTGAGCATCGCCAGCGCTGGTTGTCGCTCCTCAAAAATACCTGCCAAGTCTTTCGCATAGATGAATTGGAGGTGGGGCTTCCAAACGTTCGTGAGCCAATAGGAAGCCCCATCTCGAATTCATTTTCATCACGTCCCCGGTCACTGGGGAGAGAGGAGGAGAGGAGAGATGCCTCGGAAGTCTGAACCCGGCAAGAATCTTCGCCCGCATCTCTGCGGGATGATTGGGAGCCTAGTGCTCCTGGCAGCCGCAGCTTTCGCTGCGCAGATACCGGCGATGGCGAGCATCAATGGCATAGTGACGGATCCGGCGGGGAATGTCGTCGTAGGCGCGCAGGTGCATGTGCGGAACCTCGATACGGGAGCGGGTCAACGCGTGGAGACGGATGAGCGCGGGAGGTATCGAGTGATCTCGCTCCTGCCGGGACAATACGAGGTGCGCGTTGAAGCGCCAGGATTTACCGTTAGCGTGATCCCCGTCGTCTTGACGGTGGGGCAAGCGGCGACAGTGGATGTCGTATTGAAAGTGGGAGCGGTCGAGGAGAGGGTGGAGATCACGGCGCAAGCGCCGCTTGTGGAGCCGACGCGAACGGAGATCACGCACGTGCTGGACGAACGGCAGGTGCATGCCTTGCCGATCAACACGCGCAATTTCGTACAGTTGACGCTCATCACGCCCAAAGTCGTTCCGGCCAGTGCGGCCAGCGGACGGGGAGCGTACATGGGCGATCGCTACAAGGAGAATCAGTTCAGTTTCAGCGGGCAGCGCTATCAATTCAATTACCAGACGATAGATGGAGCCGATGCCTATGTGTGGACGGCCAATGTGGTGAAATCCTTCTACTCGCTCGAAGCCGTGCGAGAGTTTCGGGTCGTCAACAGCTTGTACACGGTCGAGCAAGGGCATGCTATGGGAGGGCTCATCAATGTGATCACCCGTTCGGGGACGAACGAGTGGCACGGGAGCGGATATGGATTTTTGCGGAACGACAAGCTGGACAAGGTGGACCTCTTGACGACGCCGGGCTTCAGTGCCTTTCGGCGCGGACAATTCGGTGGGACGATCGGCGGACCCCTACGGCGAGATCGGTTCTTCCTCTTTGGCAACTACGAGGGGCAGCGACAAGCGAAGGCGCCGCGATTCCCAGCCGTCTATCTACAGAATCTGGGAGCCATTAACGCCGTGTTGCAGCGGCTTGGGTATCCGGAGCTGGAGACGCCAAATGTGTTGCAGACGTCAGATGTGGATCAATTCTTGGTGCGATCGGATTTCGCCCTGGGAGAGAAGCATATGGGGATGGTGCGGTACAACGTCTACGACCTGGAGAGTCGGAACGATCGAATTGGGGCATCAGGGGTGACGGGAGAGCCGATCACGACGCTGGCGGCGCGCCATCACACGTTGCGGGATCAAGGGGTGGTCCTGACGCTGAATTCCACCTTCTCGCCGCGCTTTGTCACGGTGACGGGTTTCGGCTTCGCCAAGCACGCCTACCAGTTGCGACCGCGACCGGGAGTGCCGATGGTGGAACTGGCCGTCGTTGGGGCGTTCTCCAGCGGGGTGGAGGCCGCTGATGAGCAAGGGCTCGATGAAAAGCGGTGGCACATCTTCCACAACGCGAGTTATCTGCGCGGCGCTCATCACGTGAGGTTCGGCATCGAGTTCCTGCGGACAGCTGTCATGAACCACGTCACGCCCGGCTCGTTGGCCATCATTCCCGGCCTCGCCGCCTTTACGGCTCCCAACGGGCCGCTCGTCCTTCAAATCCGCATTCATCCGGAACAGTATCGGCTTCGTCTGTTCATGGACGCGGATCAGTTCGGGTGGTTCGTGCAAGACCAGTGGCAAGCACGCCGGAACCTGATGTTCACCTATGGAGTTCGATACGACGTCGAGCGGATTCGCGGGATCACGACGCTCACCGAAGGGGATCACAATAATTTCCAGCCCCGCGTGGGATTCGCGTATTCCTTCGGACAGCTCCGCCTGACGGTGATCCGCGGCGGCTACGGGATCTTCGTCTCCGATCGCTACCATCCGTATTTGCTCATTGACGGATTCGTGCACGGATCCAATTTCCCGAACTTCAACGAGGAATACGTGCGGGCGAATCCCTTCGTTCAGCGATATAGGCCTCTGCCGAACACGGTCGTCCCTCTCATCATCACGGGAACGGATGCGGCGACGGCGGCTTTCCTCGACTACGTGCGGCGCGGGACGATTCCCACTGGGCCATCGCCGCAATTCGTCGTCATCTCGGCCCCAGATATTCCCAATCCGTATGCCCTACAGTGGAGCTTGGAGCTCGAGCGACAGCTCTCCTCGTCCTGGGCGGTGACCGTCGGTTATTCGGGATTGCGCTCGTTCAAGCTGCCGCTCTTGATCAATCACAACCTACGGCCGGCCATCTCCCGCCTCCCCAACGGGAAGAACGACTATCAAGGGCGACTTTACGACACGCGCTTTGGCGTAACCTATATCGGGCAGCCTATCGGATACTCGATCTATCACGCGGGAACGCTCACCGTGCGTCGGGCGTTCGCGCGCCACTTCGGGCTCACGGCCAACTACGTCTTCTCGCGCGCAATCGACAATGGGGCAGGCAATAGCACATTCATCACGCCCGAGGATCCGTACAATACGCGGTTGGATCGAGGACTCTCGGCGGAACACGCCAAGCATCGCTTCATCCTGACGCTGAGTGTGGAAGCGCCTTCACAGCTCCCCATCCTGAGAGGGTTCGGCGCGCATGTGATCGCGACGGCCCAGAGCCCTCGGTATTTCAATGTGACAGCGGGCTCAGATGTGAATCGAGACCTCAACGCCGTCACGGATCGGCCGGACACACTCGGACGGAATACCCATCGAGGAGATGATTTCGTGGCGTTGGATCTGCGTCTGGTGCGGCGCTTCCGGATGGCCGAGCGCTATAGCCTGGAAGCCATCGTCGAATTCTACAATCTCTTCAACCGGGTGAATATCACCGACCTCTTCACTGTGTGGGGACGGCCGACGCTGGCGCAACCCCCGATTGCCACTTTCAATATGCCGCGCGCCGTCGGCGACGCCTTCAAGACGCAACTCGCCCTGAGATTCACGTTTTGAACCAGCGCTCCTTTGTGGGCGCACTATAGGAGGACGGAGATGCCGATCGTCGAGCTGAAGAGGACGAGCGATCTTCCCCAAGATCTCCAACACCTGGTGGCCATGTATGAGGCATGGATCGGCGATACGACCTTCGCCCGCGTTATCGCCCATCGGCCTGAAGCCTTTCGGGCCTTTCATGAGCTTTATCTCGCGCTACTCACCGGTCGCGTTGAGTCCGAGATCAAGGAATTAGCACGCCTGCGCTTGGCGCGGTTGAATGGATGCGCATATTGAGAGGCGGCGAACCTCGCCTGGGCCAGGCGAAATGGCATTCCCGAGGAGAAGGTCAAGGGCGTTGACGATCCCGAACAGGGGCCGTTCACGCCGCGCGAGCGTGCCATCCTGCGCATGGCCGAATTGATGGCGCATCGGTCGGAGGCCATGCTGGAAGAGACGGTGCTCGAGGAGCTGAAGCGAGAGTTGACCGATGAGGAGCTCGTGGAGGTGGGCATGTATTTCGCCCTCGTCACAGGATTCCAGAAGTTCAACACCGTGTTCCGCATCGCCTTCGCATGCCAAACCGATCCCTCGCGCGCGGGAAGCGATTGATTTGACAAAAGGCCCACTTATCGAACACACTGGACGGTTATCAAACGAGCGTTTGGTAAGAAGGAGGCGGTGGTGATTGGCGGATTGAATCATATCGCGCTTCTGGTCGCGGACGTCGAGGAGAGCATCGAGCGATTTCAGCGATTGCTGGGCGCGACGCTGCGGGAACGGAGCTTCCTGCCGGAATCGGGGACCGAGGTTGCTGTGCTTGAGATCGGTGGCGTTCACTTGGAACTGCTTAGTGCCAAGGAGGGGGATACGAAGGTCGGCCGCTTGCTCGCAGAGCGCGGCGAGGGCATGCATCATATCTCCTTCCACGTTCGAGACCTGGAGGCTGAACTGGCACGCCTTCGGGAGTTGGGGGCGCGCATTCTCGATCCGCGACCGCGGGCGGGGCTGCACGGGCGGAAGATCGCATTCCTGAACCTGGGGACGCAGGGAGAGATCCTCATCGAGTTGGCGGAGGAGCCGGACGAACGCGCGGAGGAGGGAAGCGCATGAAGGGGGCCATTGACGTTTGGTGTAATCCGTTCACGCCAGCGGGGATCAAGCATCTCTTTCTCGACAACGAGGAGGTCTACTTCATGATGGGGATTCGGTGGGGGCGCACCGCGAACATGAAGGGCTACGAGCCCCACGAATTTATCGCCATGATGGATCGGCTCGGCATCGAGAAAGTGTGCATCCCCGCGCTCAAGCAGGCGTTCTATCGAAAGAACAGGATGGGGGCGGACTTCCCCTACGAGGAGATCGCCACATTGGTTCAAGCGTATCCGGATCGGATCGTGGGGCTGGCGGGCATCAACCCCTTTGAGCGCATGGCGGGTGTGCGTCGGCTCGAGCATGCCGTTCGAGAATATGGGTTTCGGGGCGCCCATATTCATCCTTACGGTTTCGGCTTGCCGCTCAATGCCGCCGAATGGTACCCCTTCTACGCCAAGTGCGCGGAGCTGGACATCCCAATCGTGATTCAGACCGGCCATTCGGCCGAGTTCATGCCGAGCGCTTGCGGGCGTCCGATCCTGCTCGACGACGTCGCCCTTTATTTCCCTGAGCTTCGTCTGGTTGCCGCCCATACTGGGTGGCCGTGGGTTGAGGAATTGATCGCCCTGGCGTGGAAGCATCCGAACGTGTACATCGCCGTCAGCGGGCATGCGCCCAAGTATTGGGACAAATCGCTCGTTCATTTCATGAATTCGCGGGGCATTGGGAAAGTCATGTGGGGGACGGACTATCCGCTCATCCTGCATGAGGAGAGTCTCACGCAGATCGAGCAGCTCGGGTTGAAGCCGGAAGCCAAACGGGCCTTGTTGCGCGAGACGGCCGTGAAGGTCTTCCAGTTCGAGGAGTGAGTGATGTCCGACTATCGCTTCCTGACGATCGTCCGAGCCGATGGCGTGGCTGAGGTGATCGTGTGCAAGCCGCCGGTGAACACACTGGATCCGGAGTTATACGAAGAGCTCATTCGGGTGAGCGAGGAATTGGAAGACGATGAAGAAGTGCGCGCCATCGTCTTCGCGAGCGGTGTGGAGAACGTCTTCATCGCTGGCGCAGACATCGCGCAGATGGCCGAGTATCAGTTCGAGCGAGAGCCGCTTGAGCGGAAGATCGAGTTGGTGCATGCGGCGTTCAATCGCCTCGAGCGTCTCTCCAAGCCGACCATCGCGGCCATCACCGGGCATGCGTTGGGCGGCGGATGCGAGCTGGCGCTGGCGTTGGACTTTCGCTTCATGTCCCAAGGAGCGCCCCGCATTGGGCTGCCGGAGATTAAGTTGGGTATTCTCCCCGGGGGAGGTGGGACGCAACGGCTCCCGCGATTGATCGGCCGCATGCGCGCGGCGGAACTGATTATGACTGGGGAGCTGCTGGATGCCGAGCGAGCGGAAGCCATCGGGCTGATCACGCGGGCGTGCGCCCCTGAGCACACGCGAGAAGAAGCGCGCGCGTTCGCGCATCGTTTGGCGGCTCAAGCTCCTGTGGCGATGCGCGCGATCAAGCGCTGTTTGGTCGAGTCAGCGGGAGTGACGTTGGCGGAAGGGTTGGCGATCGAGACGCGATATTGCTTACACGCGCTCCTCTCCGAGGACGCGCGGGAAGGGATCGCTGCTTTCCTTGAAAAACGCTCTCCGCGGTGGAAGGGGCGATGAGGCGGGTGGCGATCATCGGGGCGGCGCAGACGCGGTTTGAAGCTCGAAAGGCCTCGCTCGCGTACAACGAGCTGGTCTATGGAGTCGTTCGAGAGCTTCTCGATCGTACGGGCATCTCGATGCGCGAGATCGAGAGCATGGTGACGGCTTCGCAAGACGCCTATGATGGGAAGACCATCTCCAGCATGGCTATCAATGAGGTCGTGGGCGCGTACTTGAAATCCGAGGCGAAGGTGGCCGCCGATGGGCTGCAAGCGCTCCTCTATGGGGCTGCCCGCATTCTCTCCGGGGAGTTCGATCTGACGCTCGTCGTCGCTCACTGCAAGGAATCCGAAGGACAGCCGTCGGCGATCACGGGCCTTATGTTCGATCCCTTTCTCCAGCGTCCGCTGGGGTTGGAGGAACTGATAGCTGCCGCGTTACAGGCGCGCCGTTATTGCCGGAGGCGAGGGGTGAGGCCGGAGGACGTGGCGTTCGTCGCTGCGAAAGCGCATTGTCAGGCGCTCAAGAATCCGTATGCCCAGCGAGCTGGAGCATTCACCGTCGAGGATGTGCTGGCTTCGCCTATTCTGGCCGATCCCATCCACGAGCTGGAGGCCGCGCCACGTTCGGATGGCGCGTGCGCTGTACTCTTAGCGAGCGAATGGCGAGCGTGCCAGCTCACCGACCGTCCGGTGTATATCGTCGGCATCGGGAATTGCACCGATGCATATTGGACGGAGCGCGACCTGGCCGAGGCGCGGGCGCTTCAGGAAGCCGCGCGACGGGCCTATGCGATGGCGGGCATCAGCGATCCCGCTCGCGAGATCGATGTCGTTGAGCTCTCGGCGCGGTATGCGCATGAAGAACTGATGGCCATTGAGGCGCTCGGCCTCCACACCTCGCCGGTGGAATTCATCACGCAAGACCGTGCGCCATTTATCAATCCATCCGGTGGCCCTCTCTGTGGAAATCCGCCAACCGTCAGTGGGCTCGTGCGCGTCGTCGAGGCCTATTGGCAGTTGCGGGGGGAGGCGGGAGAGCGTCAAGTCCTTGGCGCGCGCACGGCTCTAGCGCATGGCGCAGGGGGCATCTGCGGGCAGAATCAAACGGTCGTGATCTTAAGACGAGCGTGAAATCATATGCCGCGACGCGTCGCCATCATCGCCACGGGGCAGACCAAGCACGCCGCACGACGGCTTGATGTTAACATTCGCGAGCTGATCACTGAAGCCGTCACTCGCGCATTGCAAGACGCCGATCTGAGGATGCGGGACATCGACGCCGTGCTGCTCGGCAACATGGAGCCGTTTGAGGGATTTCTCTTTCCGGAGCTGTGGGCGGTCGAAGGATGGGGGGGATACATGAAGCCCTCGGTGAAGTTCAATACGGGTGGGACGGTAGGGACGACGACGGCCATCGCGGCGTACTACTATGTCGCCAGTGGCATCTACGACGTGGTGATGGCGATCGGATTTGAGAAACAATCCGAGGGACACACGCAGACAGCTATCACGACCGTCGGGGACCCCGTCTGGGAGCGTTCGGTCATGGCCGGCGCTATCGGCAATTTTGCTGTCATGGCGACGACTTACATGCACGAGAGTGGCGTGACCGAAGAGCAGGCGGCGAAGGCGGCCGTCAAAGCGCGGCGCAACGCTTGCCTCAACGAATACGCTCATCTGCAGATGCCCGACATTACGGTCGAGGATGTCCTGAAGTCGGAGATGCTCGCTTATCCGGTGAAGCGGCTCGATATGTGTCCGCAGTCGGATGGAGCGGTGGCGGTCATCTTCGCCGAGGAGTCGAAGGCGCAGAAACTGGCCCCACGACCGGCATGGGTCCGGGCCGTGGCGACAGCCCACGAGCAACAATACATGGGGGATAGTCCGAAGCGCCTGGCCGAGATGCGGAGTTTGGTCGCGGCGTCGCGTCGGGCCTATCAAGCCGCAGGGATCACGAATCCGCGTAAGGAGCTCGATGTCGCCGAGATCTACGAGGTCGCCTCCTTCGCCGAGTTGGCCATGTACGAGAATCTCGGATTTTGCGACCGAGGCGAGGGGGGGAAGCTCATTGATGCGGGCGTGACGGCATTGACCGGAGAGTTGCCGGTGAATCCATCCGGGGGCGTCATGTCCACGAATCCCATTGGGGCGACGGCGCTCATTCGCGTCGCTGAGGCGGCCTTGCAAATCATGGGGAAAGCTGGAGGACGTCAAGTCGAGGGAGCGCGGACGGCGCTGGCGACGGGCTATGGGGGGAATGCGTGGACCGATGTCATCATCCTGAGTCGGGAGAGACCATGAGCGAGGAGTCACCGACGCTGCGCATCGATTTCCTTCTGGACACCGAATATCAGTATGCGGTCGGTCAGTATGGGATGCGGTTCTTCACTGGGCTGCGCGATCATGCGCGGTTCATGGGTGTGCGGTGTCCAGAGTGCGGGCGCGTGTATATTCCACCGCGTCCTGTGTGTGGCATTTGCTACCGCGAGCTGCAAGAATGGATCGAAGTCGGTCCGGAAGGGACGATCGTCGGCTGGACTGTCGTGCGCATCCCGTTCATTGATCCGATGACGGGGGAGCAACGCCCCGTCCCCTACGGGTTCGCCCTCATCCGATTGGATGGCGCTTCGACGAGCCTCTATCACTTTCTGGACGAGGCCGACGAGCGTAAGATTCGCGTCGGACAACGCGTGCGAGCCATCTTCCGCGAGAAGCGCGAGGGATCGTTGCGAGACGTTCTGTATTTTCACCTCCTTGAGGGCTGAGATGGATGAGTGGATCGTTCGACAGAAGATTCGTATCCCTTTCCGGTATACGGCGGGTCGGGCGATATCGCGCTTTCTTCTGGGACTCGCGGAGCGTCGCATTTGGGCAACGCGATGCGAGGGATGTGGGCGCGTGTATGTTCCGCCACTTGGATTTTGCGGGCGATGCTGGCGAGAGATCGCCGAATGGCTGGAGCTGTCCGACGAAGGAGAATTGGTGAGTTACACGGTGCGACCCGCAAAGCCTCCGGAGATCTTCGGCCTCATTCGGCTGGATGGAGCAGATAGTCACCTCGTGCATCGTCTCGGCGAAGTAGAGCCGACTGAGCTGGAACGTGTGGTCCGTGTTCGCGCCGTATGGCGCGAAGATCGAACGGGGAGCATCCTGGACATCGCCTATTTCGCCCCGGTGAGATCGAAGAGCCTCACCTGATGGAGGGAGGGGGACGATGGATTTCGGATTCACCGAGGAGCAGTTGCAGATCAAAAAGGCCGTGCGAGAATTCTCCCTTCGGGAGATCGCGCCCTATGTGGCCGCGTATGATCAGGAGGAGCGGTTCCCCATTGAGATCGTCAAGAGGGCGGCAGCGCAGGGGTACATGGGTGGGGTCATCCCGGTCGAGTACGGGGGCGCCGGTCTGGACCACGTCACCTATACGCTCCTCATCGAGGAGGTCTCACGCGTCTGTCAAGTCATTGGCTGCGCGCTCTCCTTCCCCAGTGGATTGGCCGGCTCGGCGATCCTTCGCTATGGGACGGAGGAGCAAAAGCAGAAGTATCTGAAGCCCCTTGCACAAGGTGAGGTGTTCGCCTCCGTAGCGCTCACCGAGCCGGGATCGGGTACGGACGTCGCCGCCATGCGCACGACGTGCCGACGGGATGGGAAATACTATGTCCTCAACGGGGCGAAGGCATGGATCAGCTTCCTCGACGTGTGCAGTTGGGTGCTGACGTTTGCCACGCTCGATCGGGGCCTCGGGCACAAAGGGATTTGCGCGTTCATTGTCGAGCGGGGGACGCCGGGAATGACGTTCCGACCGTATAAGCACAAGTTGGGATTTCGCCCCCTCTGCACAGGCGAGGTGGTCTTCGAGGACTGCCGAGTTCCGGTCGAGAATCGGATCGGCGAAGAGGGCGAGGGATTTCGCGTCGCCATGTGCGCGGTGGAGAACGGACGGTTGGGCGTGGCCGCGCGCGCCGTCGGGATGGCCCAAGCGTGTTTGGACGAAGTCATCGCGTACGCGCGCGAACGCGTGGTCTTCGGTCAACCCATCGGGAAGTTCCAGCTCGTACAGTCCAAGATCACCGATATGATCGTGGGGATCGAGAGCGCGCGCTATCTGACTTACCGATTGGCGTGGCTCAAGGACCAAGGGGTTCCCGATGTGCGTCGCGAGGCGTCGATCGCCAAGATGGTGGCGACGGATGTGGCGCTCATGGCTGCCACGCATGCTGTCCAGATCTTTGGCGCTTACGGATGCTCGGCCGAATATCCCGTCAGTCGGCACTATCGCGACGCCAAGGTCTTTCAGATCGTCGAAGGGGTCAACGAGCTACACCGCGTGCTCATCGCCGAATATGCGTTGGGCTATCGATAGGGAGAGGGCGCATCCTATGGCGAAGTATGATGTCGTCATCATCGGGGCCGGGGCGGCCGGATTGACGGCCGGCGCACTGCTGGCCAAGTTCGGGAAGAAGATCCTTGTCCTCGAGCGCGATGTCCATCTGGGCGGACGCGCTATGGCCATCCCGTATGAGGGATATCGGCTCAACCTCGGCGGGCATCTGCTCGAAGACAGTGGATCGGGCATCACCCGCATCTTCGAGTTCCTCGGGAAGAAGCTCGAGCACGGCGTCGTCAATCAGGGGCTCCCGTTTTGGGACAACGGCGAGGGACGATGGCGTCCTATCCAAGAGCGCTACCGCGTGGACAGAAGCGAATTGAAGAGGGTCATCCGCATCCTCTGCGAGACCGAGTTCGCAGAGTTCGATCGGTATGACCATCTTCCGCTTCGGACGTGGCTTTTGGAGCACACGCGCAGCGAGGGTGTCATTGAGCTGTTCGAGTACCTCGCCATGGCCGAATGTCTCACCGAGAAGTGGTACGATCACTCAGCCAGCGATAATCTCTACGTCCGCAAGATGCACTATCAGGAGAAGCGGATGGCCGGCTACTCCTTCTGGCCCGTCGGCGGATGGGATGGCTTGTTTCACACCCTTGCCGAAGTGATCCGTGAGCATGGCGGGGAGATTCGGCTGCGGACGCGCGCGCATCGCGTCGTGATCGAGAATGGGCGGGTCGTCGCCGTCGCGCTCGAGCCGGTTCAGAAAGCCATTCCGACGGAAGCCTTCAACTTGGAGTATGTGGAAGCGGAAGCCGTCATTTGCACGTTGCCCGTGTGGACCGTCTTGGACGTCGTATGGGAGCGGGACCTGCCCGATTGGTTTGTGGCGCAGGTGAAGCTCTTGGCGCAGGACCAGTTCCGCGTCTGCTGGCTGGGCCTCTATGTCGCCTCTCATGAGCCGATCTACACGGGCATATCGCTCACGGAGCTGGCCGTGTGGTTCGAGGCACCTTACAGCCGGCTGCCTGGATGGGCATTCTTGACCTCAGGGATGGATCCGACGACGGCTCCCGAGGGGAAACATCTGTTCAACTGTGGGTTCGCGTTTCAAGGACTGCGGGATCGGGAATGGGTCGAGCAAAAGTTCGCGGAGGCCGAACGCGACTTGGCCGCCATGTATCCCGATACGTTCACGCCGAAGAACATCATTTGGAAGAAGCGCCACTTAGTAGCGCATCCGCCGTTCGGCGTCATTCAGAAGCCGTGTTTGGTCGGTCGGTATCGGCCCGATTATCGAGTGCCGAACATCGAGGGCTTGCTCTTCGCTTCGGAGACCTTCCGCTCGCGGGGCATCGGCGTGGATCGTGCAGCGCGTGCTGCCCTGACGTGCGTTGAGCAGGTCTTGGGTTTTCGCATCCCGGAGTTCAAGGATTCCTGGCACTATTGAGCGAGCGGGTCGCGATGGCTCTGGAACGGAAATCGCTGGTCATAGACGAACGGGAAGCGGCTTCGTGGATTCGCGATGGGATGACGATCGCCATCGGGGGATTCATCAACTCCAGTCATCCGATGGCGATCGTTCGTCAGATCATCCGGCGTGGAGTGAGGGGGCTCACCGTCATCGGACCGGCTTCTGGCGGCTTGGATCTGGATCTACTCATTGGGGCCGGGTGCGTCCGGAAGCTTGTGACGGCCTACATGGGGGGCGAACACTACTGTCCGGTCGCTCCGATGTTTCGCGCAGCTGTCGAGCATGGGGAGCTGGAAGTCTGGGAGTGCGATGAGGGGATGTACTATTGCGCCTTGCGCGCGGCCGCTCAGCGCTTGCCCTTCACGCCGTGGAAGGCTGGGATCGGCACCTCTTTCCCCGAGGTCAATCCGGACATCAAGGTCTTCACCGATCCGATCACGGGCGAGCCGCTTCTCGCTATCCCGGCTATCAAGCCCGACATCGCCATCATCTACGCCGCCCATGCCGATCCTTATGGGAACGTCCAGCACATCGGGACGGGGTTCGGCGATCGCGCCCTCTGGCGCGCGGCGGATCGGACGATCGTTCAGGTCGAACGGATCATCCCTAACGAAGAGGTGCGGAGGAACCCGTTGGCGACGTCGCTCTATGGTGTGGACGCTGTTGTGCGCGCGCCCTATGGGTCACATCCATTCGCCGCGCCGGGCTACTACATCGAGGACGCCGAGCATCTGCGCGAGTACGTCGCCGCGGCAATGACCTATGCCAAGCACGGCGACCGTGGCCCCTTCGACGCTTATCTTCGGAGATATGTCTTGGAGCCGGAAACACACGCCGATTATCTGGAAGTTATCGGGATCAAACGACTCATCTCCTTGCACGAGTATTAGGCCGTGGCAAAAGCATACGCAAAGGACTTCACGACGAAGGAGCTGATTGCGGCGTTCATTGCCCGTCAGGTGCGCGACGGCGAGCGCGTGGCCGTCGGGGCCGGACTCCATGTGCCGCGCGCTGGGATCTTGCTCGCACACCTGCTCTATTGCCCCAACGTTCGGCTCTATATGGTCATGACGTTCACGAACGTACTCAAGGAGCCGAAGATGGAGCCGTTCTATACGGTGACCGATTTCCGTCCGGCGAAGTGGGCTGAAGCCTATGTCTTGCACGACGATTTTCAAGAGAACCCGCGCTTGGTCTCCAACATGTTCGTCGTCGGGGCACTCCAAATTGATCCGTACGGCAACTCGAACCTCATCGGCGTCGGCAAGGACTATCGGCGTCTGACGTTTCGCGGGCCCGGGGCCATCGGTACGACCTCGATGGCTCATTATGTGGATCGCTATTACCTCTACGTTCAATCTCACGATCGTCGCATCTTCGTTGAGAAGTGTGACTTCATCTCGACGGTGGGATGGGGTGAAGGGGGGGCCGATGGGCGCCGACGGTTGGGCCTTCCCGACAACGGACCGACCTACTGCATCACACCGCTGTGCCTCATGGATTTCGAGCCGCAGACCAAGCGGATGCGCCTCAAATCGGTCCATCCCGGCGTGACCGTGGACGATGTGGTGCGGAACACGGGATTTGAGCTGATCGTCCCGGACATCGTTCCGGAGACCGAGCCGCCGACGGTGGAGGAACTGCGGGTGCTGCGTGAACGGATTGATGTGGAGGGGATGTTGCGAACATGAGTCTGAAGCTCCTGGAGCCCATCACGTTCAGCGGTCTGAAGGTGAAGAATCGCCTCGTCATGCCCCCAATGGGGATGGGATATGCCCATGAGGATGGTACAGTCTCCGATCGAATGATCCGGTATTACCTGCGACGAGCTCAGAGCGGCGTCGGCATGATCGTCGTCGAGAATTGCATCGTGGATCCCGATGTTGTCGGCGTGGGGCCCGAGCTGCGGATTCACGACGATCGGTATATCGAGGGGCTGCGGCGGCTCGTGCGCGCGCTCAAGCCGTACGATGTCGTCGTCGGTCTGCAGTTGAACCACATGGGGCGGCAGACGACGCTCGGCACGCCGATCGCGCCTTCGCCCATCCCGATCTCATCTAAGGGACCGATCCCGCACGTGCTCACCCCGGAGGAGATTCGGTTCGTGGTAGGGGAGTTCGTGGAGGGAGCGCGACGCGCGCGCGAGGCGGGATTCGACTTCGTGGAACTTCACGGCGCGCATGGATACTTGATCGGTGAGTTCCTCTCGCCGGCGTCGAATCGTCGCGAGGATGCGTACGGCGGTTCTTTGGAGGGGCGACTCCGATTCCTCCTGGAGATCATCGCGGGGATTACGGAGCGGGTGGGGGCGGATTTCCCCATTCAGGTTCGGCTCTCGGGGCAGGAGTATGTGCCCGATGGCTTGACGCTTACGGAGACGTGTGAGATCGCGCGGCATTTGGAGCAGGCGGGCGTCAGCTCGATCAGCGTCTCGGCGGGGAATTGGCAGACGCTCCATTACATCATGGCGCCCATGTTCATGCCCAAGGGGTACCTCGTTGAGGATGCCGCCGCGATCAAATCCGCCGTGCGCATCCCCATCATCGCCGTCGGTCGCCTGCACGATGTGGAAGTGGCTGAGCGCGTCCTGCAGGAGGGGAAGGCCGATCTCATCGCGATCGGGCGCGGCCTCATCGCCGATCCCGAGTGGGCGAAGAAGGTGATCGAGCGTCGCGTCGAGGATATTCGTCCGTGCATCTCGTGCAACTACTGTGTGGACTTCGTCTCGCGGGCGCTGGAAGCGCGATGCACGGTCAACGCCGAGCTGGGGGAAGAATTCATCTTTCAGATTCGACCGGCGCGGCAGCGCAAACGCATCCTCATCATTGGGGGAGGGCCGGCTGGACTGGAAGCCGCGCGTGTGGCAGCCGAGCGCGGGCATGAGGTGTGGCTCTTCGAGAAGGAAGGGCGGTTGGGGGGGAAATTACACGTGTCGGCGGCGGCGCCGTCGAAGAAGGAGATCCATCGGTTCACGGCATATTTGATCCGACAGATCGAGAAACATCGCGTTCGAGTGGAGCTGGGGGTAACACTGGGGCGCGAGGAGCTGCTCGGGCTGCATCCCGATGTCGTCGTCTTGGCCACAGGGAGCGTGCCGACGATTCCCCCGCTGCCGGGGGCTGACCTCCCGATAGTGGCCATCGCCGAAGAGGTGCTGCTTGATCGCGCTTCGATCGGCCATCGTGTGGTGATCGTCGGTGGAGGGGGGACAGGATGTGACGTGGCCGAATATCTGCTGCATCGCGGTCATGAGATCACGATCCTGGAGCTCCTCTCGCACATCGGGCAGGGAATCGAAGCGATCACTCGCCGATGGCTGTACTACGAGTTCAAGAAGGCGGGCGTGCAGTTGCTGACGCGACATCGTATCGCGCGGATCGAAGAGGGGCGCGCCATCGCTCTGGATGAACGGGATCAGGACGTGATCCTGCCGTGTGATTCCGTCGTCCTGGCCATGGGCTATCGGCCGAGCGACGAGATGGCCTTCTGCTTAGAAGAGGAGTTCCCCGTGCCCGTCTATCGGATCGGAGATTGCGTCCGTCCGGGGACGATCTTGGATGCCGTGGCACAGGGTGCTCATCTGGCGGCGAAGCTCTGATCTGGGAGAGGCTGATGCATGGTGGTCTCAGCGATTTCTTCGACACCCGAGGGCTTGCCGGGAGCAAGCGGGGTGAGGCAAGCTTGAAGCGTTGGGAATCTCTGTGGAAGGAGGTACAACGGTGGTCACCGCAAGAGAACGCGTGCGGAGACGCGCTCCCGGAGGGGGGAATCGGTTCGAGGACATCCTGAGAGCTGCCGCCGAGTTATTCTACGAGAAGGGGTACCATGCGACGACGATGCAGGACGTCGCCGATCGAGTGGGGATGCTCAAGGGGTCGCTCTACTACTACATCGACTCCAAGGAGGACCTCCTCTACATCACGCTCGATCAGGTCATCAAAAAGGGCGACGATTACTTCTTGCAGAAGGTCGCCTCGGCTCGCGATCCGATCGAGAAATTGCGCCGCGCCATCGAGGCTGAGATCGAGTACGTCATTCGAGATCAAGTGACCGTGGGTCTCTTCCTGCACGAATTCGATACGCTCTCGGAACGGCGTCAGCGCCGCATCCTGGCGCGGATGCGTCGATTTCAGAATCAGTACATCGAGATCATTCGCGAAGGGCAGGCTGCCGGGGTCTTCCGCGAGCTGGACCCTCGATTGGCGGTCTATGGGATCCTCGGGATGTGCAATTGGGCCTACCGGTGGTATCGGCCTGATCTTGGCTTCACATTGAAGCAGATCACGACTGTCTTCACGAGCCTCATCCTCGACGGCATTGTGAAGCGAGATTCGGCGGCCTCGAACTCGCCGCGTCGCACGAAGAGAGCCGCGAAGGCACGCTCCTCGGTGCGGCGGTGAGAGCCGCCGAGGAGCCTCGGGGCGGCTGTGGCTCCGGAGAGAGGATCTCTGAGTTCAGGAGGTGAAGCGTATGGTCGCTCATCATTCGGAGCGGAGCGTCCCCCTCGAAGGGGGGCTGAGCTTCGACTTCGGGAAGGAGAAGGAGCTGTTGCGGCAGAACATTCGGGCGTTCGTCGAGCGGGAGTGTCCGCGGGAATACGTGCGGGAGTTGGATGAGAAGGAGGAATATCCCGAACGCATCTGGCAGAAGCTCGCCGAATATGGGTTTCTGCAACTTCCCATCCCGGAGGCTTATGGTGGGGTTGGGGGGGACATCGTGGATTTGGTCATCGTGACCGAGGAATTGGCGCGTCGCAGTGGAGCCATCGCGTTGACCTTCTGGATGTCGGCCTGTTTCGGAGCGATGACGTTGCTTCTGGTGGGGACGGAGGAGCAGAAGCGGCGCTTTTTGCCGCAGTTGGCCGAAGGGCGGATTAAGTTCGCCATCTCGTTGACCGAGCCCGACGGGGGGACGGACGTAGCCGGAGTTATGAAGACGCGTGCCGTTGAGGATAGAGAAGGGTATGTGATCACCGGGCAGAAGGTGTGGACGACGGCAGCGCATGTGTCGGACTATCTGATCGTCTTCGCGCGAACGAACGAGAATGTGACGAAGCGGGTGGACGGCATCTCGGCGTTTCTCGTGGATCGGCGAAGTCCGGGGATCACGCTGCGGAAACTGGAGAAGGTGGGCATCCGCGCCACACAATCCTTCGAGGTCTTCTACGATCGCGTCTGGGTCCCAGGGGAGAATTTGCTCGGGCAACGGGACAAGGGGATGTATCAGCTGTTCGGCATGCTGAATGAGGAGCGGATTCTGACGGCTGCCATGTGCGTGGGCGAGGCGCAAGGGGCGTTCGAGGATGCGCTGGCGTATGCTAAGGAGCGGCGGGCGTTTGGGAAGCCGATCGGCCAATTTCAGGCGATTCAACACAAGCTCTCATGGATGTGCACGAAATTGGAGTTGGCGCGGCTGATCACGTACAAGGCGGCATGGCTGCAATCGCAGGGACGGGAGTGCGCGGTGGAGGCGAACATGGCGAAGTTGGTGGCGGCGAACTTCGGATTCGAGATCGCGGACATGGGGATGCAGATTCTGGGGGGGTATTGCTACAGCCGCGAGTACGACATGCAGCGCTATTGGCGCGATGTGCGGTTGCATCGCGTCGGACCGATCACGGATGAGATGATCTTGAATTTCATCGGGGAGCGACTGGGACTGCCGCGGAGTTATTGACGGTCGGAGGGGCGATGCTCTCGTTGGACGGGAAGGTCGCCGTCGTGACAGGATCGGGGCGCGGGATCGGGCGGGCGACAGTGTTGACGCTTGCGGCGCTCGGCGCTCGCGTCCTCATCAACGATGTGGACGAGGAGCCGGCGCGCGAGACCGAAGCGCTTGTACGCGAGCGTGGCGGGCAAGCGAGCGTCGTCCTAGGCAGCGTCGCGCAAGCGGACCTGGCGCCGGCGCTTGTGGAGGCCGCGCTCGCGCGGTTCGGGCAGCTTGACATCGTGGTTAATAACGCGGGCATTACGGCCGACGCCCTGCTGCATCGCATGACCGATGAGCAGTTCAATCACGTCCTGGACGTTGTGCTGCGCGGCACATTCTATCTCATGCGCGCGGCGGCCGTTTATTTCCGCGAGGCGTTCCGACGCGATCAGCAACGCGGCGAACGCGTGCATCGCAAGATCGTCAACGTCAGCTCGATCGCCGGGATTTATGGTACCGTGGGCAATGCTAATTATGCGGCGGCCAAGGCGGGCGTGATTGGATTGACCAAGGCGGCGGCTCGCGAGCTGGCACCCTTTCTGGTCAACGTCAATGCCGTCGCGCCCGGATTCATCGAGACGCGTCTGACGTCCGCGCGGGGGAAGGGGGCTCCGCCTGGGCTCGGGCTTCCTCCAGACGTGCGCGAGCGTATCCTCAGACAGATGCCCTTCGGGCGTCCCGGATACCCAGAAGACGTGGCCTCGGCCATCGTGTTCCTGGCTTCCCCACAGGCCGATTTCATCACCGGACAAGTCCTACAAATTGACGGAGGCTTGGAGTTCATCAATCCCGTCTCGGGAACGTGACGGCGGGATGCTCTGCAAGGGAGGGAGAGCCATGCCGAAGTTGAAATTCGATCACATCGCCTTCCTGGTGCGCGATCTGGATCAGGCCGTGAGGGATTATCAGCAGATCCTGAGCGTCCTTGATCCGGAACAAGCGCGACAGATCGTGTGGGATGAAGGCGAGGCCGACGGGTATAAGCTCCGATGGGCGACTTTCGTCAATCCCCATGGGACTTCACTGCAATTCTTCGAGAGCCAACATCCGGCCGATCAGAAGCTCCTGGAGAAATATGGCGAGCGCGTCCATCACATCGCCTTCACGACGAGTGATCTCGCACAAACGATCGAAGACCTGCAGCAGGCCGAGATTCCGCTGACGAGCACTGAACCGACGGGGCCCTCGAACATTCCGTGGTTGAAGTGGGTCTTCGTCCCGCCACGTAAGGCGCATGGTGTGCTCGTCGAGGTCGCCACTCGGTATCGGGTGGAGGGCAATCGGTGGGTGCCCGATGTGGACGAGACCTCGTGAGGGGGCTATGTCACCGGTTGAACGGCAATCCGAGGTGTATTTCGAGCCGGAATGGGAGTTGATGCCCGAGGAGCGGCTTGAGGCCGTGCGCGTAGAGAAGCTCCGGCGTCAACTCCGCTACGCTTATGAGAGGTCGGCTTTCTACCGCGAGAAGTTTCATCAAGCGGGAGCGCATCCCGAGGACATCCGCACGCTGGAGGATTTGCGTCAGTTGCCGATCTTCATCACGCCGGAAATTCATCGGGAGAGTCAGGAGCAATCGCTGCGCGAGTTGGGTCATCCCTTTGGGATGTTCCTCTGCGCACCCGTGGAGCAGGTGGTCGCCGTCGCGGCGACGTCGGGGACGACGGGGGAGCCGACGTTTTATGCCTTCACGCGACACGACGTGGAGGTCACCAATCGCCTCTGGGCGCGCGGATTCTGGCGTGCGGGGATCAGACCCAAGGATACCGTGATGCACGCCTTCGGACTGAGCATGTTCCTGGCCGGAGTGCCTGTCGTTCGGGCGTTGGAATGGATGGGGGCGCGTCCGATCCCCTGCGGCGCTGAGGCCGGAAGTGAACGCTTATTGAAACTCATTCGGTGGACGCGCCCTCGAGCGCTGTTGTGCACGCCTTCATATGCCGAATATCTGATCGAGGTCGCGCCCAAGGTCCTTGGGTGCGAGGTCGGCGAGCTGGGCATTGAGATCATCTGCTGCGCGGGAGAACCTGGAGCCGGGCTGCTCGAGGTGCGTCGGAAGATTCAAGAAGCATATGGCGCGCGGCTCTACGATATGCTCGGTGGGGCTCATGGAATCCTCAACGTCTCGTGCGACGCTCCTGAATATCAGGGGATGCACGTGGTGGGGGAAGATTTCTCCGTCTCCTACGATCTCGTGGATCCGGAGACGAAGGAGCCCCTTCCATTGGAGGATGGGGCCATTGGCGAGCGGGTGAAGACGGCCCTGGAATGGGAAGCGCAACCGCCGATTCGATATTCCGTGGGAGACATCTATCAGGTGTTCACGACGCCATGTCCGTGTGGGCGGCCAGGACCGCGCATCAAAGTGCTCGGGCGCGTGGATGACCTCTTGATCGTCAAGGGGGTGAAGGTCTACCCAGCGGCGGTGAAGAATCTCGTTGAATCATTCTCCCCGCGCGTAACCGGGGAGATGCGGATCGTGCTCGACGTTCCGGGGCCGCGCGTGATGCCACCACTGCGGCTTCGGGTCGAATACAGCGCGGGTTTGGAAGGGGAGCAGATCGAGCGCTTGAAGGTGGAGATCGCCGAAGCGATGCACGATCGCCTGCGCGTGCGTCCGGAGATCGAGATGGTTCCTGAGGGGACGCTCGAGCGCACGGCCCATAAGACGAAGCTCATCGAGCGACGGGATCAGAAGTGACGACGCGACGGGAGAAGATCGTCTCGCTCCGTGAGGCCATCGAGCAGATCGAGGATGGGAGCACGATCGCCATCGGGGGGTTATCCTATTTCAACGTGCCGATGGCGCTGGTGCGGGAGCTGATTCGGCAGCGGAAGCGGGATCTGACGGTGATCACGTCTGCCGTGGCGGGCTTTCCGCTCGATCTGCTTATCGGGGCCAGATGCGTGCGTCGGGTGATCAGCCCTTACGTGGGGTTGGAGGAGTTCGGTGTGGCGCCGAATTTTCGGCGCGCCGCCGAATGTGGGGAGGTTGAGATTCGCGAGATTGGAGAAGCCTTTCTCGCCTTCGGCCTGAAGGCGGGGGCGGCCGGGGCGCCCTTCTTCGCTCTTCCGCGCACGCTCGCCTATACGGATCTTGTTCGGGTGAACACGGACTATCGCTTCACGCGCGATCCATTCACCGGTGAGGAGGTCCTCTGCGTGCCCGCGCTCGCGCCCGATTGGGCACTGTTGCATGCGCCACAGAGCGATCCTTTTGGGAATGCGCGACATCTCGGATCGGTCTACATGGACCCGCTGCTGGCGCGGGCGGCGCGTCGTGTCATCCTCAGTTGCGATGAACTGATCCCGCATGACATCGTGCGCGCGGAGCCACAGCGGACGACGCTTCCATCCATTTTGGTGGATATGGTCGTCCCCATGTTCGGAGCGGCACATCCGACGGCGAGCGAACCGCTCTACGACGTGGATCGCGAACATCTGCGGTTCTATCTCGCCCACAGCCGGACGCGCGAGGGGATGGCGAGGTATCTCCAGGACCTCGTGCTCTCGTCCGATGAATCGGAGTATTTGAAGAAGGGGGTGATCGCGAGGGCATCGGAAGATCGCGCGGAAGAGGTGGCGGAGGTTGCCCCGCCTTCATCAAGAGAGTGGCTGGCCGTTATTTTTTCGCGCTTGGTCCGAGATGGGGATTTCGTCGGCGTCGGCACGGGGTGTTGGGAGGTGGCGGCCGGGTTACGATTGGCGCAACTCACGCATGCGCCCAATCTCTCGTTCACCATGGGGGGGACGGCAGCGCTCAACCCAGAGCTGGAAGAACTCTTACCCTCGGTGAATTCCGCGCAGGCGATCTCACGAGCGGAAGCCGTGCTGCGCTTAGAAGAATTGTTCGATCTGGAGCTCCGGGGCGCCTTCGACGTGATGTTCTTGAGCGGCTTGCAAATCGATCGGCATGGGAATGTGAATCTCGTGGGTGTGGGGACGTGGTCGGCGCCGCGACTGAGAGGACCAGGGAGCGTGGGATTGGAATTGGCCCCTTGCGCGCGGCGTCGTGTGGCCTTCTTTCGCCGGCATACGCCTCAGGTCTTCGTCGAGCGCGTTGATTTCGTCTCAGCTCCGGGGTATGCTCACTCCCTCACGGAGTTTTGGGTCGTCACTGATCTGGCTGTGTTGGATTTTGACGCCGAGGGGCGGATGCGTGTGGTCTGGCGGCATCCGGGGGTGAGCGTGGACCAGATTCGGGAGAATACGGGATTTGATTTGGTCATCCCGGCCGATGTGCCGGAGACGCCGCCACCGACGTCGGAGGAGCTTCGGCTCTTGCGCACGCGGGTGGATCGTCGGGGACTGCTGCGAGCAAAAGGGTAATTGAGCTCGGCGATGAAATGTCTTGAGCTTTGGAGATGATCGGGATCACCCGACATGCCGTGTATCTGCCGCGACACCGGATCGAACGGGAGAAGATTGCTGCCGCCCATGGGGGGAAGCCTGTCTTGGAAGGCGAGCGAACAGCCATCGGGTTCGACGAAGATGCGCTGACGCTCGCCCTAGAGGCCGTACAAGGATTAGACCTCCCCGCTTGCGGTGGAATCTATTTCGCTTCCACGACGGCGCCGTATCTGGAGCGGATGAACGCCGCACTGCTGGCGACAGCCTGTGATCTCCCGGAAGAGATCGCAGTTGCGGACTTCGCGCATTCGCTGCGAGCAGGAACGGTAGCGCTCATGGCGGCTCTGGATCGCGCGGCTGTGGGGGGGCAGGAGCCGATCCTCGTCGTCGCCGCCGACGTGCGAGAAGCGTCGCCGGAGTCGCCTGAGGAGCAATGGTTTGGGGATGGGGCGGCGGCTGTAGCCGTCGGGCGAGAGCACGTCGTGGCTGCGGCGAAGGCGTGGGCGAGTGTGAGCGACGATTTCCTTGATTTCGTCCGGCGGGATAAAGATGAGCGGATCACGAGCTTTGCTTCTCGGTTCACGGTGGAGGGCTATTGTCGGATCGTCGGTCGCGCGATCGCGCGGGTATTGGAGAAGAGTGGGCTCCGGCCTTCGGAGATCGCGCGGGTGATTCTCCCGCCTTTGGATCCGAAGATGGCGACGCGCGTGGCGTCGGAATTGGGGTTTCGCGCTGAGCAAGTGCAGGAGACGTTTCTGGATCGCGTGGGGATGCTCGGATGCGCGATGCCGCTGTTTCTGCTGAGCGCGGCACTCGAACAAGCGCGGCCCGGGGATCGAATCCTCTTGGTCGGCTATGGGAGTGGCGCCGATGCCGTGCTGTTTGAAGTGACGCCGCTTATTGAGGGCTATGTGGTGCGCGATCCGATCGCCGAACAACTTCGACGTGGGCTGCGCTTCCCCTCCTACGAACGGTTTCGGAAGGCGCGAGAGTACTTTCGGCATCACGAGGAGGGACCAGTGCTCTCGAACGTCTTCTATGAGAAGGAGGAGGCGCGCACGATTCGTCTGCGGGGAACCGAATGTGGGGAATGCGGTCTGCGGCAGTTTCCGCCGACGCGTATCTGTCAAAGGTGCCACAGCATGACGGGCCTGCGCGAGGTCTCGCTTGGTCGGCAGGGGGAGGTGTTCACATATACAGTGGATTGGCTCGCGGCTTCGCCCATGCCGCCGACGGTGTTGGCCGTGGTGGACATCGAAGGGGGAGGGCGACTCTATGTGCAGGTGACTGACGTCGAACCTTCGGAAGTGCGTATTGGGATGCGGGTGCGTCTGACGCTGCGGCGGTTGGGGGCGGGCGGCGGTCTCTATCATTACTACTGGAAGTGCCGACCGGAGGGAGGGGAAGATGGCTGAGAGTCTCAAGGACAAAGTGGCTGTCATTGGGATCGGTTGCACAAAGTTCGGCGAGTTGCATGACAAGAGCTTATCGGAGTTGATGGCGGAAGCGGCGTTGGCCGCTTATGAGGATGCGGGGATCGAGCCGGAGCGGGTAGAGGCCGCTTGGTTGGGCACATTCTCGCCGGGATTCGGAGGGGGGAAAGCGAGCGTCACCTTGGCCGATGCCCTGCGGCTGTATGGGAAGCCGATCACGCGGGTGGAGAACTACTGCGCGACCGGGACGGATGCCTTTCGGAATGCGTGTCTGGCTGTGGCCGCTGGGGTATATGAGGTGGTGTTGGTTGTCGGGGCCGAGAAGTTGCGGGATCGGCCTGTGCGCGGGCTGCAGCGAGAGGGGACACATCCGTATCTGGAAGCGGGTTCGACGCCGCCGGGCCTTTTCGCCCTGGCGGCGAATCGATATTTCCATCGGTTCGGCGGCGATCGGCACACGCTGGCGAAGGTAGCTGTGAAAAATCATCACAACGGCGCCCTCAATCCAAAGGCCCATTTTCGGATGGAGGTGACCGAAGAACAGGTCCTGGCGGCGCCGCTTGTGGCCTATCCATTCGGGCTCTACGATTGCTGTCCGACGACGGATGGAGCGGCGGCAGTCATCATCTGTCGGGCCGATCGTGCGCGACAGTTTCGGGAGGATCCGGTCTATGTCAAAGGGATTGGATTGGCCGTAGAAACAGGCTGGCCGTTTTTCGATCCGACGTTCGAGTACATCGGGTTTCCGGCGACGGTGGCCGCGGCGGCTGAGGCGTATCGCATGGCGGGGATTCGGAATCCGGCACGGGAGATCTCCGTGGCGGAAGTGCACGATTGCTTCACGTGGACGGAGATCGCCAATTATGAGGACTTGGGATTCTGCAAGAAGGGGGAAGGGCGATATTTCATCGAAGAGGGGCGGAGCGCGCTTGCGGGAGATCTGCCGGTGAATCCGAGTGGGGGATTGAAATCGTTCGGCCATCCCATTGGCGCGAGTGGCGTGCGCATGCTCACGGAGATCGTCCTTCAGTTGCGCGGGCAAGCTGGGGCTCGACAAGTGAAGAATGCCGAGTTGGGGCTTGTGCATAATCTCGGAGGACCGGGCTCAGTCGCCTGCGTCGTCGTCTTAGGACGGTGAGTGCCGGCGATCGTCCCCCGAAGTTCGCGAACTCCCGGTCAGTTCATCATGAGGGGAAAGGGGTATGCGCGTCATCGTCTGCGTGACACAGATTTTAGATCCGGAGATTCCGCCAGGCGAATTCCGGCTCAATGCGGAGCGGACTGCGGCGGCTGAAGGGATTGGACAATTGGTCATGAGCATCTTCGATGAGAACGCGGTAGAGGTCGCCTTGCAACTCCGGGAGCGGATGATCGAGCGCGAGCCGGTGGAGGTCATCGCGCTCACAGTCGGTCCACCATCGGCAGCGGATGTGCTGCGGAGGGCGTTGAGTTTACGCGCCGATCGAGCGATCTTGATCTCGAGCGAGGGGGGACCGGTGCTCGATGGGGTCGTCGTCGCGAGTCTGCTGAAGGCGGCTGTAGAGCGATTGCATCCGGTGGACCTCGTCCTCTGCGGGCGCGAGACCGGGGATTGGCACGGGGGACAAGTCGGATCGTTCCTGGCCGAAGCGCTTGGATGGACGTGTGTGACCTTCGTCTCGCGCATCGAGGCGACGGACGGCGGATTCCTCATGCGACGGCAGTCAGACGAGGGGTGGGAGATCGTGTGGGCAGCGCGACCGGCGGTGGCGACGATCACCAACGAGGAGACGAACGTCCCGCGCTTGCCCAAAGTACGGGACACGATGCTCGCGGCGCGCGCGCCGATCCCCATGTGGACGATTCCAGAGTTAGTGAGCGACGTAACGGGGCTTTGGGGAGCGAACGGACGCCTGCAGGTGCGGGAGCTGGTCATTCCGGGCACGTCGAAAGCGTGCGAATGGATCGAAGGGGAGACCGTTACCGAAAAAGCTGTGCATCTTGTGCGGGCGCTGCGAGAACGGCGAATTCTCTGAGTGGGGGGAGCGTATGCGCGTCATCTTAGTCGTTCTTCCGACGCCTGAGGTCGGGCGGAGTGAGCGCGAAGCCATCGGCGCAGCCCGCGCCCTCGCAACGGCGTTCGCTGGGGAAGTGAATGTAGCACTCGTCGGCCCGGCTGCAGAATCCGTCGCTGAGCGCCCAGAGAGAGCGGGCCTGACATTGGAGGCATCAGCGAACGCGCGCACGTTCTTCATCGCTCATCCGATGCTTCGGGGATATGCGCCGGAGTTGTATGTGAGCGCCCTCGAACAGCTGCTGGCGACCGTTCGACCGGACGTGATCCTCTTCCCCGGTCGGACGATTGCACTGGAGATCGCTCCGCGGCTGGCCTATCGGCTGGGAGCGGCGATGGTGACCGACGTCATCGGACTCCAAGCTGAAGATGGGGCGGTGGTCATCACCAAACCCGTCTATGGAGGGAAAGCCCACGCCATGTTGGTCGCCTCTCGACCCCCGGTCGTCGTTTGCGTGCGCCCGCGCGCATTTGATCCAATCGAGGGGGAGATCGTCGGGGGAGACACGACATGGGTCGAGGTGGCGCTCGATCCCTCATTGGAGCGGACGCGGCTCCTGGAGCGAATCCAAGAGGAGTCAGCGACTGGCACTGCGCTCGAAGAGGCGCAGATCGTCGTGAGCGGTGGACGGGGCATAGGGGGCCCCGAAGGGTTCCGGCTGTTGGAAGAGCTGGCGCGATGGTTGGGGGGGGCTGTCGGAGCTTCGCGCGCGGCGTGTGATGCCGGATGGGTGCCAGCGAGCTGGCAGATCGGACAGACAGGGAAGAAGGTCGCTCCTGATCTCTATCTCGCCGTCGGCATCTCCGGAGCCAGTCAACATGTCGTTGGGATCTCCAGGGCGAAATGCATCGTCGCCATTAACACGGACCCACACGCGCCGATTTTCAAAGTGGCTGATCTGGGGATCGTCGAAGCCTACGAGAATATCATTCCGGTCCTGATCGAGGAGGTGAAGCGGTTGCGTGTGGCGGGGAAGGCGTGAGCGTACGAGGGGGGATATGGGTGGACAGACCGTGCAGCTTGCGGTGAGTGAAGGGGTGGCTACGGTGACGCTCCATCGGCCTGAGGTGCTCAACGCCATTGATGCGACCTTGGCGACCGAACTGCGCGAGGTCTTTCGGGCCCTTCAGGCACGGGAGGACGTCCGAGCTGTGATCCTCACCGGAGCCGGGCGAGCATTCTCGGCGGGGGCCGATTTGAAGTATCTCGGGCGGCGGTTGGAGGAAAGGGCTTCGGCCGACCACTTGTTGGACGAGTTGCTCGCCCCCTTGAATGATGTTGTCCGGATCATTCGCGGGATGCCGAAGATCGTTATCGCGGCCATTCATGGGGTCGCCAGCGGCGGCGGTTGCAATCTCGCGCTCGCTTGCGACTATCGGTTAGCGGCCGCGGGGACGCGCTTCAACCAGGCGTTCGTGCGGTTGGGGATCGCGCCGGATTGCGGGGGAACGTTCTTCATCCCGCGGCTGATTGGGTGGGGGAGGGCCTTCGAGTGGATGGTGAGTGGGGAGCTGATCGAAGCGGAGGAAGCCGCGCGATGGGGGCTCGTACATCGTGTGGTCCCCGAGGGTGAATTGCTTGAGGAAGCGCGGACGTTCGCCGCGCGCATCGTACAGGGACCGGTGCGGGCGCTCGCCGCCATCAAGTATCTGCTGATGGTGAGCCTCACGGCTTCGTTAGATGAGCAATTGGAGCGCGAGCGGCAAATCGTCGGCATGCTCGCTGCGACCGATGACTTCGGCGAAGGCGTGCGCGCGTTCATCGAGAAGCGCCCACCGCGCTTCTGCGGCCGCTGAGGCGAGGGGCTTCAGGCTATGAGCCGAGCAAGGAGGGGAACCGATGTCCAAGGATGACGATTTCGTTCCCGTTGGCCTCGATCCCAGTGACGATGATATTCACGTTGTGGGTCCTGAACCGTGGTGGCGCGAGGCCTGGTATTTCGAATTCTTCGATCCGACCGCACGCGTTCAATTCCAGGTCTACCAGGGCGTCTTCCCCAATGCCGGTCGCGGTGATCTCACCCTCTATGTGTTCGTGGACGGACATCTGCGCTATGAGCTGATGAAGATGGACTACGCGATCCCGCGCGATATCTGGCGAGAGCGCTTGAGCTTCGGCCCCCTGAAGCTGGAGATGGTCGAGCCCTTCGCGCGATGGCGATTGCGCTATGATAGTCCGCGATTGCAGTTCGATCTCACTTTCCGTGCGCAGCATCGAGCCTTCAGTTGGGCAGAGGCCAAGCTGTGGATGGAGGAGGCGGCTGGGGGAGAGCAGAGCCGCCATTTCGATCAGGTCGGGTGGTACGAGGGATGGATGAACATCGAAGGGGAAGAGATTTCCGTCGCAGCGCTCGGGATGCGCGATCGGATGTGGGGATGGGGGGGGCGCGCGCTCTGGCGGGGGTATCTCGTACTCTGGGTTCCGTTCTCTCCTGAGCTCGTCGTCAACGTGGCGGCCATGAACTTCGCTGACGGTCGACGCCACCTCTGCGGCTATCTCCATCAAGGGAACGAACGCGCGCTCTTGCACTCGGCCCATCTGGCCGTCACCTGGAGCGAGCGCCGGTGGAAATCCATCGAACGGGTGGACGCGCGCGTCATCGATATGCGCGGACGTTCGCTCACGCTCTCGGCCCGACCGCTCGGCATCATTGATACGTCACATCACTGGCCCCATCGGTTCGATCACCTGCTCTTCTCCGTTGGGGAATATGAATGTCGGGAGATGAAGGGGTATGGATGCCTGACCTGGAGCTTCGGCACCGCAGATGAGCGACTGTCGGTGATCGAATTCTGAACAGCCGTTTGACTATCCAAGCCACTACTTGTGGGGAATGCGGCGGTAGCGATCCTCTACGGATGGGTGATCGTCCTGGCGGCGGCCGTAGCATATTAGCTTCGGTCCTCTTGCCGGAATCACCTTTGAGATTGAATTCGCTGGTCGAAGAGTTCAACCGGGATCGTGCGGAGAGCGCTTCAGCGTATTCGACTCCCTCTTGGCTATGACTGTGTGTTCTCCTGTGATTGGAAAGCTCGTGGATCGCTGGGGGGCGCGCCGAGTCATCCTCCCGGCCACCGCCCTCTTTGGCAGCGTTCGGGATTATGATTCACCTTGGACCATTGCCTTTAGATCGAGGCCTATCGGCTGAACAAGCGGCTTGGGCGATGTCTGTTTTCGGTGTAGCTCTTCTTGTGGGGAGGGTCGCGTGTGGTGTCCTATTAGATCGGTTCTTCGCCCCCTTTGTCGCAATCGCCTTTTTCCGCTTTCAGCCTCGCTGGGGTGGGCATGCCGGGTCCACGCTGGGACAGATGGCTCGCGTCTAGGTTCCGGCGAATCGAGAAGAGGCGATGGAACGGGCGTATATCAATACGTTGCTTCATCGGTTTGGAGAGAGCGTTCGCGAGTTCTTCCGCGCGCAGCAGCGCTCGCGGATGCTCTCCCCTCTTTTTCATCTGCCGGGGCGGTTGATCTTGGGGAGTTACTGTTACGTCGAGAACCTGGTGCCACTGTTGCGGCGCGTCACCGAGCACATGCCTCCAGAAGCGTTGGCACATCGGGCGAAGCGGCTCGGCGCGCGACCGAATGAGATCCACATTAATTCGCTGTTACTCGGTTACTTGAACGGACGCGAACAAAAGCGACTGCTCGGCCACTGGGTGAGGGAAGAAGCGGATGAGATCACCTTCCTCTTAGACTTCTGGGTGCGGTTTCTCTCCGCCTATCGTCGGGATGGTTGGCTCTTACCGGAAGAGAGCGGTTTCACATTACCGATATTAGAAGACCAGGCGGTTGAAGCGCTCCTTCCGGCACTCCATCCTGAACCGGAGGAGGAGCGGCGCCGACGCTTGCATCGCGCACTGGCGACGCTCGATCTCTTCACCTTCGTCTTCAATGGCGAAGCGCGCGTGGGGATCTTCCACCATGGACCCTATCCGTTGTCGGATGGCACGTATCTGCTTGTTAAGGAACAAGTGGGATTGCGAGACGAATTCTATTCCTGGGCGGATGAGTCCGTGTGGCTCCCCATTGCGCATCTGGCGTGCCTCATGCGTTTGAGGGACGTCACGGTGCGGATCGGCCTCTTCGGCTCGCTCTGGACTGAGCCCAGAGAATATAGCCGAAATGTCATCGCCTATGGTCTCCTCACGACGACGGAAGCGGGCGTTCGTCCCGTAACGCTTGAGGAATTGGAAGCGATTGCGGCGCAAGCGGCCGACGCACAGATACACCTCTACCGGCGCTTTCTCGCGTGGGATGAACGTCGCCGCATCGCCTACGGGGCGGAGCTGTACGGGAATTTGCTTCGCATCTTCGGCGATCACGCGGGCCTGGGGCCGGATTTTCATCAGCAGATCCGCGAACGCTTCCAAGAGAGTGTAGATCGGCATCTGGAGGCCTTGCTCGCCGGTGAACCTCCGGTCATTTTGCGCCATATTGCGGAGACCGAAGGGGAGATCTACAGCCCTATCGTATGAGAGGGAACGATGGGGATGACGCTCGAGGAGCTCAATCGCCATATCCGGATCGTCTCCGGAAGTCTGAAGGCCTTCATGCGATCGGAGCGGCGGGCGCTTTTGCAGTCGGCGCTTTTCGATGTGCCACGTCGCTCCTCGCTCGGATGGGAATGCCTTTATCGCACGGCGTATCCGTTACTCACTGAGTTGACTTCGGTCATCACGCCTGAGGAGATCGGGCGGCGCATGAGGCGCTTGTGCGCGCGTCCGAACTTCCTCACTTTGAGCATCCTCATTTGTTGTTATCTCGGTGGACGTCAACAACACATCCTCGATCTGGGGATGAAGCCGGGCGAGCCTTTTCCCGCGGACGATCTGGAGCAGATTGGGTTTGTCGTGGAGTTTTGGCAGCGAGTCTGTCAGGCGTATCGCGAGGCCGAAGGGCTCCTTCCGAATGAGCGGGAGGCGACGATGCGGATCCTGCCGCTGGAGGCGATCGCTTCACTGCGGGACTATCTCGTCGAGGTGGATTCATCTACGTTTCAGCGCCTGCGTCGGATGGCAGCGACGTTAGAGCTGTATGCGTTTATCCTGCATGGAGAGCAACGAGATGGCCTCTTCGCGCACGGGCCGTATGATGCGGGCGATCGAGAGGTGCTCATTGTCCGCGAATTCACCGACTTGCAGAATACATACCTGCCATGGGCGCGGACGCGGGCGCGCAACCGTTATCCGAATCTGGCGCTCGTGCTCGCGCTTCGGGAGGTGGCAGTGCGATTCGATCTCTTCGGCGGAGTACACATTGAGCCTGCGGAATATGCGGATCGCGTGCGCGCTTGTGCGCTCCTGACCGCCTACGACGAGGGGGCGGTGCGCGCTGTTCCTTTCGAGGAGATTATGGAGATCGAACGCTGCGCGGCTGAAGCGCAACTGGAGCTATACCGCGCAGCGCTCTCTTGGTCGCCGCGCTTCAAGATCGAGTATGGTCTCCATCTTTTCGCGAACCACATGAAGGCCTTCTTCGACATCGCTGGCGTGGAGGCGGGTGAGCGGATTCGACGAGCATTCGAGGAAGCGGCGGCTCCGTTCCTCCGCCGACTGCTCAAAGAGCCCGAACCGCCGTCGATCTGGCGATTCATGGCGACGACGGAGGAAGAGTTCTTCTCCCCCATCTCTTTATGAGCCGAGGATGGCGATGAGGAGCGAAAACGTCGTGAGTATTTTGGAGTCGGCGCGCTCAAGCCGCGCCAAGGAAGAGCGGGAATATTACTGTGCCGTGGACACGGGCGGGACCTTCACCGACTGCGTCGTGCGTGATTCAGAAGGGAACGTGGTCTTCGCCAAGAGCCCTTCAACGCCGGGGGATTTCTCCGAGGGATTCTTCGCAGCGCTCTCGGTCGCGGCCGAACAGTTTGGGCTCACGCTCGCGGAGCTGCTGGCGCGCACTCGCAGGCTCTTGCATGGGACGACGGTCGGGACGAATGCCGTGGTGGAGATGAAAGGGGCGCGCGTGGGACTGATCACGACGCGCGGACACGGTGATGCGCTTCTCATCATGCGCTCGGTCGGGCGCTCGGCCGGATTACCGATCGAGAAACTCTTGCACGTCTCACGGCATCGGAAGCCGGAGCCGATCGTCCCACGCCGTCTCATTCGCGAAGTGAGCGAGCGCGTGGATTGGCGGGGCGAGGTCATCGTGCCATTGAATCGGGATGAAGCGCGACGGGCTATCGAGGAGCTGTTGGAACAGCAGGTCGAGGCGATCGCCATCGCATTTCTCTGGGGGTTCGTCAATCCCATTCACGAACGCGAAGTGCGCCATATGGTTCAGGAGATGGCTCCCGATCTCTTCGTGACGTGCGCGCACGAGTTGATCGCCAAACCGGGGGAGTACGAGCGGACGGCGGCGACGGTGATCAATTGCTTCATCGGACCGAAGACCTCGCGCTACGTGCGCCGGGTGCAGGAGCGGGTGCGCGACCTCGGATATCGAGGGCCGTTGCTCATCATGCAGGCCTCAGGAGGGGTAGCGCCGGCCGAGGCGATCGTGCGCGCGCCACTCTTCACGGTCGGATCGGGGCCGGCGGGAGGACTGATGGGGTCCCGATTTCTGGCCGAACAACTTGGGCATTCGCACGTCATCGCCACCGACATGGGGGGAACAAGCTTCGATGTCGGCCTCATCGCCGAAGGGCGACCGCTCTCGGCCTCCGAGACGACGCTCCATCACTACACGTTCTTCATGCCGCGGTTGGACATCGTCTCAATAGGCGCTGGGGGTGGATCCATCATCTGGATTGATGAGCTGAGTGGAACTATGAAGGTCGGCCCCGAATCGGCAGGAGCGGATCCGGGACCGGCCTGTTATGGGCGGGGGAACACGCGGCCTACGGTGACGGATGCTGATCTGCTTCTCGGCTATTACAATCCGGACTTCTTCTTGGGCGGTCGGCTCACGCTTGATCGCGAGGCCGCGCGTCGAGCCATGCAGGCGGTGGCCGGGCCGCTTGGTTTAGACGTTCTAGAGGCAGCGGATGGAGCCACGCGGATCGTGGAGACGCACATGGCCGACCTCATCCGGCAGATGACGATTCAGCGAGGGTATGATCCGCGCGACTTTGTCATTTATGCGTATGGCGGGGCGGCCGGGGCCCATGCCGTCGCCTATGCGCGAGAGTTGGGATGTCGCACGGTCGTCGTCCCGGGCGGGGCCCTGGCTTCGACCTGGTCGGCCTTCGGCATCCTCTCAACCGACATTCAACATGTGTATGAGAAAGCGGAGTTGCTCGTCGCACCATGTGAAGCTGGACGCGTCATGGAGATCTTCCTCGAATTGGAGGAGCAAGCGCGCCGGCAACTTCACGAAGAAGGGGTTCCCGAGGACCGCATGATCCTTCAGCGCTTCGCCGAGATGAAGTTCCGTCTTCAGATCCATCGGGTTGAGGTCCCCGTCCCTGGGGGGATATTGAGTGATGAGGATATGCGTGAGCTGGAGCGGGTATTCGTTCAGAAGTACGAAACGCTCTATGGACGGGGCTCGGCGTTCACGGCGGCGGGAATGGAGATCGGTCTATTGCGCGTGGTCGCCCTCGGTCGCATCGGTCCGCGCGGGATGAAGGAGGGGGCCTTCGGGCACGTGGTGGGGAAGGTCACACCCAGATGGCGACGCGAGGTCTATTGGCGGGAACTCGGACGGCACCAACGGACGCCGATCTTCGCCGGGGAAGATGTTCCACCGGGAGTGGTGATCGAAGGCCCAGCGGTCATCGAGCTGCCTGTGACAACGATCGTCGTGCGGCCGGGCAGCCTCCTCACGGTCGATGCCTATGGGAATTTCATCCTGACTCTTTCGTGAACGGGAAGGAGGAACGCCTATGTCGTCAGCGCAATGGGATGGTCGTCAATATCCGTACGTTTACGGTCGGGAGTTGCAGATCGCTCCTGGACTGAAATTGCATACGGAGGCGGCCGAACGGATTGATCCGATCACGTACGAAGTCATTCGCCATGCTTTGTGGAACATCAACGTCGAGCACGGTGTGACGATCATGAAGATCTCCGGCTCGCCCATTTGCGCTTATGGGCATGATTTCAATCCGTGTCTTCTGGACGAGAGGGGGGATTTCATCTTCTTCGGCCCGTTCTTGCAGTATCTCTCCTCAGCGACCAGTTCGGCGGTGAAATGGACGCTGGAGTATCGTTCGGAGAACCCGGGGATCGAGGAGGGCGATGTCTTCCTGACGAACGATCCGTGGATTGGGGCGACGCATCAATCCGATGTGACGCTGATCGCACCTGTCTTCTGGGAGGGGGAACTGTTCTGTTGGGTGGGGAACACCCTCCATCAATGGGACCTCGGCGGAACGGCGCCCGGGGGATTCAATCCTATGGCTTTAGATGTTTACTGGGAGGCCGGATGTATTCCGCCGATCAAGATCGTCGAGCGCGGGCGGCTGCGTCGAGACCTCGAAGAGGAGTACATTCGCCGGTCGCGGATGCCGGAGTTGGTCGCCTTGGATTTGCGGGCGGAGATCGCTGGCTGCCATGTAGCACGCGAGCGGATCAAGCAACTGCTCGCCCGATATGGGGCGGCGACCGTCAAGGGGGTCATGCGCAAGTTGCAGGATGATTCGGAGAAAGCCTTCGTACGGCGATTGGAGACCATCCCCGACGGGACATGGCGCGCCGTTGGATGGGTGGAGTGGGCGCACCCGGACGATCGGCACGTGTATCGAAATTGTTTGACGCTCACCAAACGGGGAGATCAATTGCTCTTCTCTAATGAGGGGACGGATCCGCAGGCGGGCACGCTTAATTGTACGCTCGTCGCCTGGCGAGGGGCCATCATGGCGATGGTCTCGGCACAGATGCTCTTCGATCAGATGTTCGTCGTCGAGGGGGCCTATCGTCACGTGGAATTCGAAGTTCAGCCCGGCACGCTCACCTGCGCTCTTTTCCCGGCAGCGGTGAGCGCAGCTCCTGCCCTCACGCTCCTTCAAACGATCGCCCTCTCGGGGCTTGTGATCTCGAAGATGCTTGCCTGCTCGAACGATCCGGAATTACGGACGGAGGTGCAAAGCTGCATGGGCGCGCCGATGTATCCCATCGCGGCGTTGAGCGGCGTGAATCAACGTGGCGCGCCCTATGTCTCGTTCCTGCTCGATCCGGTGGGAGCCGCGTTGGCCGGACTCTCTTGGCGCGATGGCGTGGACACAGGGGGATGGCCCTGGGATCTGCAAAGCACCATGCCGAACGTTGAGGAGAGTGAGTGGTTCTACCCGATCCTCTATCTCTGGCGTCGCGAGTTGCCGGATTCGGGAGGGGCGGGGAAGTTCCGCGGCGGAAACGCGGCGGAATTGGCCTTCATCCCACATGGGACGGATCGGATCTCACTTTTCACGGCGACAGGGCATTGCGCGGTGCCAGGGCCTGGGCTTTTCGGAGGGTTTCCTACTTCGACGACGCGCTATACTCTGGTTCGAAGGACACGTGCGCGAGAGTTGATGTCAGCCGGGCGAGTGCCCGATCGTGCAGAGGCTTTGGACGGGACAGTGGAGCTGATCCCGCCGAAGGCGTTCAATATCGTTCAAAACCCCGACGACGTTTTCCTCATGTCGTGGGCGTCGGCGGGGGGATATGGGGATCCATTGCGGCGTGATCCCGAGTGGGTGGCGGAGGACTATCGCCAGGGGCGCATCACACGAGAGTGGGCACGGCAGGCTTATGGGGTTGTACTCGATGAGGTGGGGGCCGTCGTCTGCTCGGAGACGGAGCGGTTGCGCCTGGAGATGCGCCGTCAGCGCATCGGACGTGAGCCGAAGCCGCAGACGGCGACCGATGAGCCGGAGGCGCGTCCTCTGGCGGAGGGCTTAAAGCTTATCCAGGGATGGATTCGGTGCCGGTACTGTGATCACCCGTTGGCGTCGGCGACGGAGAACTATAAGCTCGGATGTCTGCAGAAGCAGTTCCCACTCCAGGAAGCCAACCCGCACATTCTCGATCCGAAGCACTACGTCGAGGAAGCCATCGAGTGGCGGCACTATTACTGTCCGGAGTGCGGAGCGCTTTTGGAGACGGAGCTGGCGCGATCCTCGGACGCGCCTTTGTGGGACCTTCAACTCGATCTCGGATGAGGCGCACTATCAGGAGGGTGGAGATGCGAAAGATCGGGGAAGGAGAGCTGATCTGTGGGCGAGGGGCCGTCGGCATTCTGCGAAGGGTCGAGGCCATTGAGGATGTTTTGCGCCTGATGGAGAGCGATCTCTCGGAGACAATCGTGTTCACGCCGTCGGCATCGGTGACGGCGATCACGCCGATTCTGCCGAAGATTCGAGGGATCATCTGCGCTTCTGGAGGGATCACGTCGCATTTGGCGATCGTCGCGCGGGAGTTCGATCTCCCGTGCGTGATGGGGAGCCGCGTCGAAGGCGTGGAGGCGTTGGAAGGGCGTCGCGTGCGATTCACGGCTGAAGGGGAGATCTTCCTCGAAGAGTGAGCTCCATGAAGATCTATTTGAACCTGAGCTTCCCTCAACTGGCGGCTCAATACGCTGATCTCCCGGCCCATGGTGTCGGACTCCTGCGTTCCGAGTTCCTCATCCTTGCGCTCGGAGTCCACCCCAGGAAACTCCTTGCCGAGGGAGGAGCGGAGGCCTTCATTCGGGTTTTCGCCGAAGGCTTAGCTGAGGTCGCGCGCTGCTTCTGGCCGCGTCCGGTCACTTTTCGGACGCTCGATCTGAAGTCGAACGAATGTCGCGGCTTGCGCGGAGGCCAGGAGTTCGAGGAGCTGGAGGAGAACCCGGCGCTCGGATTGCGAGGCTGTCGTCGCTATTTGTATGACCCCGAGCCGTTCCGTCTCCAATTGCGTGCTGTGCGACGCGTCTATGAGATGGGCTGGACGAATCTTCGTCTCATGCTCCCTTTCGTTCGATCGGTGTCAGAGCTGCTCGCCTGTCGCGAGATCCTGCGCGAAGAGGGAGTAGGCGAGATAGGCATCCCCCTTTGGCTCATGGTCGAAGTGCCCTCGGTCGTCTTCCTCATCGAGCGATTCCTTCCGCTTGTAGACGGCGTCTCCATTGGAACCAACGATCTCACGCAACTCATCCTCGGCGTGGATCGAGATAATCCGCGTTTGATCCCCCTTTGGGATGAGCAGGATGAAGCGGTGAGATGCGCCCTCGAGCGAGTTGCGCGCGCTTGTCACGAGAGGGCTATGGAATGCTGCGTGTGTGGCGATGCCCCATCGCGGCGTCCGGAGCTGGTGGCTTCGTTGTTGCAATTGGGCGTCACGTCCCTGTCGGTTTCCCCAGACGCCTTCGAGCGAACAGCCCGGATTGTGAGAGAAATCGAATCCCGCCTCACATAAGCCTCATCTCGAGATCATGGACAGACAGCTCTGCCCTCGTCATCACCGATATCGCCACCTGGCGGGCCCCTGCCTTCAGGCGCTGAGAGGCAAGCTCCAACCGACGCCCGAGCAGTTTCTCGCGCTCTTGGAGACGATGAAGCGGTTCAACGCCGCGTGCAACGCCATCGCGGGAGCTGCCTT
>CALHAI010000004.1 GCA_937934295.1 uncultured Blastocatellia bacterium | reverse complement strand
AAGGCAGCTCCCGCGATGGCGTTGCACGCGGCGTTGAACCGCTTCATCGTCTCCAAGAGCGCGAGAAACTGCTCGGGCGTCGGTTGGAGCTTGCCTCTCAGCGCCTGAAGGCAGGGGCCCGCCAGGTGGCGATATCGGTGAAGAAGTCGTACACCCCCTCCTCTAAGGGGCGTGGGGAGAGGCGCTCCCGCTCAAGGCCTTTTTCACTCTGGTCGGCTCCCGGATAAGGCGCGACAGGATATAGCCTGGGCGATTCCGACGGGATGGTGGGGAGCACCCGGTGCGAGGCGAACGCGCAGTTGGAAAAGGTCACTCGGCGAAGATATACTAGAGGCTGAGGAGGGGGCTGTGAAGCGAGATCTCGCCAAGGAGTTCGGCCACGCCTTGCGGCAGTTGCGTCAGGCGCGCCGACTCACGCAGGAGGCCTTGAGCGAGCAGGCTGAGATCTCCGTCGAATACCTCAGTCGGATCGAACGCGGGCTCCACAAGTCACCGCCGTCGTGGAGCATCCTGGAGAGACTTGGGCGCGCGCTTAGAGTGGTTGTCGAGAAGCGCGGCATGAGCTGGACAATTAAACTCGCGGCCTGATGCGACAAGGCGCAAGCGAAAAGGGGATCCCGTAAGGCGGAGATGCTTTCTTTTTCAGGCGACGACCCTCCACCAGATTTTGCAGCGCTGGGAGCTCCCCTAGGGAGGGGATGTCCCTTCTTCCCTTCGATGAGTTATCAAAGCCGATTCCTCCCCATGTCTAAAGGCGTGGGACTCTTCGGCCTATTCTGTTGACATCCCCCAACAGTTCACAGTTGGGCTCCCTCTCCAAGATACGCGAATGCTCGGCACTTGGCCCGACTACGGGAGCGGGACATCCGAAAGAGTGCTTCGCGGTTGGAACGAGATGTTCACCGATCGCCCGGATCGGCGATCGAGCACGCGATGAACTTCCGTGAGGAACTCCGTCGGATCGCTCGATTTGAGGATATAGCTCTCGGCCAACCACGTGGTGTAATCGTCCTGAAAAGACGCATAAGCTGTGAGGATGATGACGGGGATACGCGCCGGATGACTCGCAATTTGCTGAAGGAGCTCAAGCCCGCTCTGAGACCCCAATCGAATATCGAGGACGACAAGATCGAGCGGTTCGGCCTCCAAAAATCGCAAAGCTTCGGCCCAAGAGGAAGCCTCAACAACATCATGCCCCTCATCGGCCAAGGCGGCGGAATAAAAAAGGCGGACGTTGGGCTCATCATCTACAAGCAAAATTCTCGCCATGGCGACGTCCTCCTTATACATCACCGGCGTTGACGCCGCCTCATTCAGGAGCGCCACATCGCACGAAAGCCTCTGATGAGCCCGCTTCGAAAGCGTGACCGTACTGGCTAAGCCAAACACCGCTGCAACTGCTCCGCTTCTTCGAGGAGTTGCTCTAAACGGGAGACCAAAGAATGGGTCTCCACAGCATCTTCACGTACTTCCATGAGCTGACGAGCAAGCCGTAAGATCTCCTCATGTACTTGATCCCACCGGGCCCATCGCTCGCTCTCGCTCTCAAATCCCAGCTCAGTTTTGAGATCGCTCTCTATCATGGCCCCCTCCCCCCGGCGATCTCCCATCGGGCGAGGCCGTCACACGCCTCATAGTCCTGAAAAACCACTTTGCAGTTTACCACATCACACTGCCGGATGACAGGACCTAATAGGTCGGGTTGCCTCGCGATCCCGTTAAGGGGCGTTGGACAGCGTGCCCCTCTCCCTGTAGATGTGTGTTCGCCTCATGTTGAGGCACGGTCCTCGCGCGCCTTCCCTCTACCGAAGTCGCATTGACGAGGTCAGAAGTGGGCGAAGATAATCCTTACGCCATGAGGGCCTCACTCTATCAACAGCTCATGGATCAAGCCTTTCGGCTGCTCTCGCGGAAGGCACGCAGTACAGCCGAACTCCGTGCGAAACTCCTGGAGAAAGCACCGGGGGAAGAGCAGCTCGTCGAACGGGTGATCGCTCGCTTGCAGGAGCTCGGCTACTTGAATGATCAGCAACTTGCGAGCGATTATGCCGCCGCGCGCCTGCAGCTCAAGCCGATGGGCCGACGGCGACTTCGCGAGGAGCTGCGCCGAAAGCACCTGCCGGAAGAAGCGATTGAATCAGCCCTCGACCAGGCCTATGATCAAACGGACGAAGAATCCCTGATCGCGCGCGCCGTTCGCAAGTGGATGCGGACAAAGGGAGCACCCAAGACGAAGGCGGAGGCGAAACGCCTCTACGATCACCTGATGCGACTCGGCTTTGAGTACGACCACATCCGCCGCGCGCTGAGGGAAGTCTCCAAGATTCCGCTGGAAGGAGAATGAGAGCGCGTTCGGTGAGGTCTCCCTAGGATCAAAACTGAACCTGGGGGACGCGCGTCGCCTCGGGCGCAGCCTTGAAGTAATCTTCAGCCCGCTCGAAGCCAAAGAGGCGGGCGACGAGGACCGACGGGAATCGAGACGTCGCGATGTTGTACTCCTGAACGGCCTGAATGTAATCCCGGCGTGCGACGGCGATCCGATTCTCGCTCCCAGCCAGCTCATCCATGAGCCGTTGGAACGTCTCGTTCGAGCGCAATTCGGGATACTGTTCAGCGAGCGAGAGCACTTGCACGCGCAGCTGTGGCCAGAGCGTCTCGATCTGCGCATTTGCCTGGACGCGCTCCTCCGGCGTCGCATCAGGCTTGAGGAGTTTGGCCCGCGCCTCCGCGATGCGGGTGAAGACATCCAGCTCTTGCTTGGTGATCCCGCGAACCGTGTTCACGAGATTCGGGATCAGATCGGCGCGCCGCTGCATCTGATTCTCTACCTGCGACCACCGGCTGCGCACGGTCTCGCGCTTAGCGACCAGGCTATTATACGTCGAGACGGAGTAGCCGCCGAAGATGAGGATCACCACGCCGAGGAGGATGCCTGCCATCAAGGTTCGACGGCGCCGCTCGGCTCGCGCCCGAGCCAATTGTTCCTGCTCACGAAGATAGACTCGACGGAACTCCTCGCGCATTTCGGGTTCCGGTCCTAACCATTCGCTCATGGCCGCACCTCCAAGTGATCAACGCGCTCGATGATGCCCCGAATAGCCTCCACATAAGCGGCGAAGAGCCGATCGGCTTCCTCAAGTGGAAGCGATCGCTTCGCTTGTCGGAGATCGAGGATCGTCTGCAACGGGGTCACATCGAGCGAGAGCATCTCGCCCAACTGCCGCACGACCTGCTGCCGCTTCAGCGGGGGCTCGGAGATCCCGAAGAGCCGAAGGACATGTCGGAAGAGAGTGATGAAGCTCCCGATCGAATCGGTCATGAGCGCCGTCACTCGTTCGGCGTTGTGGCTCGCCGGAATGTAGAGTTCTCGTAACCGAATGAGCTTGCCCCGCAATTCGTATTCGAGCTGGTGGCGGAGATGGAGGGTCGGGACACTAAACCCCACAAACGGATCCTCTCCATAGAGGACACGATGGGCAGCGCTCATGTCGAGGAATTCCACGGGGAAGACATCCGACGCGTCCGCTATCTCCTCTCGCGTGAAGTACAGCGGCAGGGGATGTCCACGCGCTTGCCAGTCCTCGATGACGGGACGAGCGGCTCGAAGATCTGCTGGGGTGATCGTCTCCAGGACGACGAGGACATTATAGTTGGATCGTTCGGGATCAAAGTCTCCCGTCACAGCCGATCCGTAGAGCACGATGGAGAGAAGCTGCGCTCCATGCGCCGCTTTCAATCCCTCGACGAGTTTGACCAACTCATCCGCCATGAGGAATCCTGATGCGAGTGTTTCGTCACCAACTCCCGCTCGCGCCGCCTCCTCCGAAAGATCCGCCACCGAAGCCTCCCCATTGGTGGGAGCCGCCGCCGATGTGGCCGCCGAAGCCCCCCACTCCTCCACCGCTGAAGATGATCGGGTACCACATCCAATCCGAATCCCGATACGGCCGCGATCGCCAGGCTCGTCCCCTTCTTCGCCAGCTCGTTCCCGTAGTCGCCGCTAGGACGAAGGCGAGGATGAAGAGGACCACAAGCAGGAGTACAAGACCCAAGCCCACCACCCGGACCGATCGCCGCTCCGGCGCATACGCGAGCGAGGCGTCCACGTCTTCGATCGTCACGCCGCGCTTTTTGGCGAGCGTCGCGACGATCGTTTGAAGGCCCAGCTCAAGCCCTTCGCCATATTTCCGCTCCCGAAAATAAGGGACCATGCGCCGACCGACTTCCCCAACCAACCCATCGGGCAGTTCCCCTTCCAATCCATACCCGACCTCGATGCGCCACCGGCGCTCATTTGGAGCGACGAGAATGAGCAGGCCCGTATCTTCCCCTTTCCGACCGATCCCCCATCGACGCGCCAGCTCGATTGAATACTCCTCAATCGGCAATCCCTCGAGCGAAGGAATGGTCACGACGGCGATCTCCACTCCCATCTGCGCGCGCACTCGACGGATCAGGGCCTCCATCCGCACCTGGTTCTCCGCATCGAGCACACCGGCGAAATCGTTCACATAGCCTTGAGGCGACGGAAGTTCTTGACTGCGCGCGAGGTGATCGAGCGCCACCCCAACAAGCACGAGCACGAGAGCGGCTCGAAACCTGATCATAATCCCGCCCCGCATCGCCCCATAGCTTACCAGATCACTTCCCCATACGCCAATGAGCGAACGTCCGTTCCCTGCTTGCTCGGGAATCCCCCAAACCGCGTCCAACTACTCAAAACAGGCCACCTTATCTCCGTGGCTGCAAGCCAGGGGCTTGCGGCGGCTCCTTCTCGGTCATCGGTCTCCCTCTCCAAAAGGACGATCTCGCTGTGAGGAGGTATCCCGTACGCCCGCGCCCAGTCCGCTGCTTATCGCGATATCTCCCGGAGAATCTCCTCCAGGACCTCTCGCGGACGAGCGCTCTCTGAGACCGGACGGCCGAGCACGAGATAATCGGCTCCGGCTCGTAGGGCTTCCTGAGGTGTCGCCGAGCGTTGTTGATCCTGCGTGGAAGCGCCCGCGGGACGAATCCCGGGAACGACGATCGCGAATTCCCGATCGGGAACGGCTTCGCGAATCCGCGCGATCTCCCATGCGGAAGCGACGACACCTCCTACGCCACATACGTGGGCCAGACGCGCCAGGGCGACGGTGACCTCTTCAGGCTTGGCCCGCAGGCCCACCTTCGCGAGGTCTTCAGTTCCCAGGCTCGTCAAAACTGTCACGGCGAGGATACGCGGCTGCGCGATGGCTTCGCGCGCGCAGAAATCCGCGACGGCTTCGACGACGGCCTGCATCATCGGTTCACCGCCGAGAGCATGAATGGTGAACATGCTGACGCCCAAGCGCGCCGCTTCGATCCCAGCGCGCGCGACCGTTGTCGGAATATCGTGGAACTTGAGATCGAGAAATATACGCTCCCCTTGCCGAAGGAGCGCGCGAACGAGATCCGGCCCCACAGCCGTGAAGAGTTGACTCCCGACCTTATACATGCCGACCAATCCCCGCGTCTCCTCGACGAGGCGCAGAGCCGCCTCCGCCGTTGAGACATCGAGCGCGAGGATCACGCGGTCTTTCGGCTCACGCTTCCCGCCCCCTTCCCCCATCGGCTTCATTTTACAGTCGAAACGCCCTACGCGCCATGCGCTATCTCTCCTCCCCAATTCGGCGAAGGATCCGTCGAACGCCCTCTTGGAAGACCTCCGGCGGAGGGAGAAGACTGAGGACGAGATACCCCTCCTCCTCGAAATCGAAGAAATACCCGGGATGCACCAAAACTCCCTCTTGCTCCACCAGCTGGAGCGCGAACGCCTCCTCATCGCGCGCATCCAGAAGCTGTAGAATCGCATACCATCCCCCTTCGGCCTCCAAGCAGCGGCATCCGTCGGTCCGCGCGACGCTCTCCCGCAGGTATGCCCGGTTCGCCCTCACGCGCTCGCGAATCTGCCGACCTATGGCCTCCCGCAGTGTCATCCAGCGCGGCAAGGCCTGCTGCACCAACGTGTTCACAGAGAGATAGGTGTCGCCGATGACCTCCAACCGGGCGAGCGCCTCGCGCGCCAGCTCCGTTGGACCGGTGACGCCGATCCAGGCGAGCTTCATTTGTGGAAGTCCAAGGAGCTTCGAGATCCCACCAAGAGCGAACCTCAGGACGTCTCCGTCCTCCTGCCGAAGGAGCGTCCCGATCCGCTCTGGATCCTCCACATAGGTGTAATCCAGAAAGACTTCGTCGCTGATCACCGCCAAGTGGTGCTCCGCACAGAAGACGCGGAGCCGCTCCCACTCGCGGCGCTTCACGAACGATCCCGTCGGATTATTCGGATTCACCAGAATGAGCGCACGCGTTGTCGGTCGAAGCGCCGCCTGCACGCTCTCAAGATCAATCTGCCACCCTTCGTGATAGATCAATCGGTAGGTGTCAAGCCGCACATCGTTCAGATCGGCGAGGAATCCAAAAAGTGGATAGCTCGGTCGGGGGACAAGAAGGCGATCCCCCGGATCGGCCAATAACCGAAAGAGGAAGGCGTAGGCCTCGCTCGTGCTCGCCGTCAGGAGGATGTGCTCCGGATCAACGGACGCTCCGTGCTCCGCATAATAGCGCACGATCGCCTCGCGAGCCGACCATGCGCCTCGTGGAGACGGCTCATACCGCAAGTTCTCCGGGGAGAGGAAGGGCGCGAGGATCGCTTCGCTCGGGTACTCGAAGGCGCATCGCGTGGGATTCGACTCAGTCAGATCGAAAAGGGGCAATCCCTGCTCGCGCCGCTCGCACACCCGACGCGTCAGCTCATTCACTGCCATCGGCCAATTGGTCCGCGATGCGAACATCGGCTGTTCAGCATATCGCGCTGAACCTCAGAATCGGAAGAGATAGCTAAACTTCACGAAGATCTGCCGCCCGGTCGAACGCGTGGGTGCGCCCATTCGCCGCAGGCTGGTCGGAACATCCGGATCAAAGAGAATGTTCTCCAAACGATCCGTGTATCCTACATAGAGCGCCGTCCAGGGATTGACCAGATAGGTGAGCAAGAGGTCCACGCCCACCCGCTTCTCTCGCTCGGCGCGCACCAGAGAGGGATTCGGGAGTACGGCTGCGTAGTCGAGGATGACGCGCAGCGAAAGCTCACGCGTGAATTGGTGGTTCACCTTCGTGCGCAGCAGATGGTTGTTGAAAACGCTGATGAATTCGGGGGCATGTCCTCGCATCTCCGGCGGCAGCGAGCGTCGGTGCGCCCCCAGGCGGCTGTACAAGTAGATCTGACTCACCCGAAGTTGCGAGGTGGGGCGCAAGGTGATTTCCAGTTCGCTGCTGGTTGTCGTCGCTGAGAACGGCTCCACCCCGGGAGGAGGATAGAAATTGATTCCCGTCCCGAACCGGAGGCTTCCCGCCAGGGAGAGCCCTCGTAGCCAGGCTGTTCCCAGGTTGAGAGCCGTCTCGTGTTTTCGAAATCCCAGGTCGCGAAAGAGCTCGAAAGACTCTGAACGGCGAAAGGAGACCGCCGTCGGCCCGGTGAACTGCAACTGAAATCCGCTGCTGACGATCCAATCCTGAAGGCGGCCGCGCCGATCCCAGTTCATGAGAGTGAAGATGTTCGGTCCGAAGCTCTGAAGGTGGCGCCCCGCTCGGAACCACCGGTATCGGACGAAATGCTCCATCTGCCGCACGTCCACACGGCGGATGAAGCCGAGCTGCGAGTGGAATCGCGGACTACGATCCACATACTCTCCGGAATAGAAGAAGTGCCGTCCCGAGTAGGAGAGATCGAGCGAATACGCGGGACCGGAGAATCGTCCGTTGTCGCGTCGGGTGAAACTGCGCATGATCTGGCCCATGAACGTCCAATGTGGACTCAGCCGCAGCAATGCATCGAGGGCCAGAACACTGTTAGACTGTGACCTGAAGGACCGGTGCGTGAGGAGGACGCCGAGGCTCGACTGCTCGGCAAATTCGCGTTGCACGCGCAAGACGCCGACGGCTGCCCTCCGCCCGTACGCGGGATCAGTGGGCGCGACGTTCCGGCCAGGAGCCCGATCATCCATGGCGAGGGCTCCAAGTGTCCAAGGTCCCGCCTTCCCCGTCACGCGCGCGCCGAATTGAGGATCAATGATCCGACGGGAGAAGAAGAGGTTCTCCAACGTCCGAAAGAAACCGGCGTTCTCCAAGAAGAACGGGCGCTTCTCGGGGAAGAAGACCTCGAACCGCTGATTGAGCGTCACCTGGGGATCGTCGGACTCGACCTGACTGAAATCAGGATTCACCGTGAGATCCAGTGTGAGGGCATCGCGTAAGACGAACTTGGCATCCATCCCTCCCCGTCCTTCGACCTCCGTGCGCCAGGCGGGTCCATTCGCCCCCGCCGGGTCGAGGAATCGGGCCGCGGCGAACGCCCCATACGGGATGAACTGCCAGTTGCGTCCGGGTGAGATATCCTCCAGTCCTTCCAACACCGCCAATTGCTGCAGAAATCCGGCGACGCGTCGCGTGATGTACGGCCAGAAGGACTGTTCGTTAAGACGCTGGATCATCCGCCCGAGCGCGATCCCCCAGGTCTGCGTTCGCGTTGCGGGAAACCGAAGGCTGCGGAAAGGGATAGCCATCCAGACAATGAAGCCATCCTCCGTCACTCGACCTTCGGAGTGCCAAAGCGTATCGAAGCTGTAGTCGTCTTCTTGCCCTTCCCCAACGATCCCATCGGCCTGGATACCCAGGGGATTAGCCAGGAAGAGATATGCGCGGCGACGATCCTGAAACGTGTCCAAGACCACACCGACCACATCGTCCTCAAAGATTGCCTCCCGCCGAGAGAGGCGTGCGCGAACTTTCGCCGGATCGTCCTTGCAGATGAACACAATGTAGAGATGATGGCGATCGTAAGAGAGACAGGCCGTCGTCTCCAAGCTAACAGGGGTCCCATCTCCCGGCTCCCGCTGGCGAAAGTCGGACACACAGACCTCATTGGCGTTCCTTGCCCCTTGCCTGTAGTCCTCCAGCCGTGGGGGGGTGGAGACGCGGGGAAGGCGCAGGCGCGGACGTTCCACTTGAGCGAACCCTTTGACTGCCCCACCGATCAAAAGCACCACGAGAAGCGTGAAGCGTGCGCTTCGACTTAACCCTCGCTTTTTCCTCTTGCCCCCCATGCCCATCGCCATTCATAGTACGTGACGCTCCGCCAATTTGTTCCCGCCAGAGGGGACGAGGTTTCTACCGGTATTCGGTCCGCAGGCGTTTGGGCCGATACGAAGCGGGGACGACGACAAAAGGGATCCGCCCCAGCAGCCGCCCCTCGGCCGTCCGCACTTCCACACGCCATCGGCCGGGCGTGATCTTCCGCTTGAAGGTATAGCCCCGATATCCGCCCTCACGCCCACCGATGACCGTGTAGGCGAGTCGATCCGTCGTGATCCACCGCCCGTCCTCATCTTGTCGCTGCCAGTAGTGCCAAACCTGCTCGGTGAACGCCGTCGGGGCGAAGATGGCCGCGAAGCAATAGACGGCATCGCCCGACATATAGGCGAACTCACGTTCATCCCGGCGCCAGAAGAACCAACGCGGGGGTTCTCGATAGACGACCTCATACCGCGCGCCTACGCGCTGGACGCTCCGGTAAATCCCTCCGTCCTTCAACGCCAGAGGAACGGGCGGGATGATATCGCTGAAGTAGCCGAGGAGCAAGCCGCCGAACACGGCCATCGGAACGGGGAAGACCCTTATCGCTTCGCGTCGGCAGCCGAAGATCGCCATGCCGAGGATACCGGTCAGGATGAGGCTCAGCATTCCACTCGCGACAAAGAGCGCCGCGCTCATCTGCCGAATCACGATCGGCAGAAAGAAAGTCAAAAAGGCCGAGCCGCAAAAGAAGTAAAGGGGCAAGAGCAGCTTCAGGTCCCGCAGCCGGTGGGCGAAGAATTCGTTAGCCAGCATGAGACCGACGAGCAATCCGACGAAGACGAGCGACCGACCGACGGCCGCGCTCTTGAAATAGAAGACGACGTAGCTCGAGAGCAGACCGCCGAGGAAGAAGTGCACGCCCCAGGTCATCAGATCAAGCCGTCGAAGCAGGTGTGGCGATCGGAGGCGTTTGCGTTCAGCTCGCCCGAGTATCGCGATCACGATGCCAGACGCCAGAAGATACCCGAGTAGGATCAGATTATCCCCCCATCGGTCAATGCGTGTAAGCGTCACGCTGTCATACGCGAACCCGAGAACGAAGGCCAGAAGCGGCCCGTGCTTTCGATGGCGCTCGAGGAACGCGCGCCACCGATCTCGCCACACTGCATGATGGCGGACTCCTCCCTCATGCCACACGCCCAATCAAAGCAAGGACAGCACGAGTGCGTCAATCCCCAAAAAGGCCGACCCAGCACTTCTCGGCCACCGCCCCTCAAGCGCGCTCAAACGGCGCTTGGCGCGCCGCCGCTCGCCGCGTATGATTAGGACGCATCGCCCCGAAGGGCCGATGCGAATCCGCAAAAAGGGAGAGGAGCGATGAAGCGATTCGTTACGACGATCCTTTGTGGGATTTCCATCATGTCGACACGGCCCCCGATCTTCGCCGATGCCTTCGACTTTTACGCGCGGGGGCCATATCGCCCGTCGGTCCCACGCCCCTCGCAACTTCTCGGGTACGAGCCGGGCGAATACCATACGGACTTCCGTGGAATGGAGCGTGTCATCTTCGCCATCGCGCAAGCAGCCGCCGATCGCGTGCGGGTGATCGAATACGGGCAGAGTTACGAGCGACGCCCCCTTCGCTTGCTCCTCATCAGCGCGCCGGAGAACGTGAATCGACTTGAAGAGCTCCGGGCTCGCATTCAAAAGCTCGCCGATCCTCGACGGCTCGGCTCGTCGGAGGAGGCAGCGACGATCATTCGCACGACGCCCGTTGTCGTCTGGTTGAACTACGCTAACGATGGGAACGAGTCGGCCGCCTTCGAAGCGGCATTGCAAGTCGCCTATCATTTGGCCGCGAGCGAGGAGCCAAAGACACGAGAGCTGCTCGAGAAGGCCATCATCCTTATCAATCCCGCTCATAATCCGGAGAGTCACGAGCGCTTCGTCGCCTGGTACAACGCCTTCGCCGTTGGAGCTGAGGATCGCTTCGCCTACGAGCACAACGCGCCCTGGGGATTCTCCACGAACAACAACCACTATCAGATCGATCTCAATCGCGATGCACTCGCGAGCACGCAGATCGAGACCCAAGCCCTCATGCGCGCCTATTTGCAGTGGAACCCACAGGTCTTCGTGGATCATCATGGCCAAACGGCGACCTTCTTCTTCCCTCCGCCGGCGGCCCCTGTGAACGCGAATCTTCCGAAGGCCTACCACGATTGGATGGAGGTGTTCGGACGGGGCAATGCCGAAGCCTTCGATCGCCAGGGATGGGCGTATTTCGCCCGAGACGTTTTCGACCTCTTTTATCCCGGCTATTGGGACAGTTGGCCTTCGCTCAATGGGGCGATCGGCATGACCTACGAAACCGATGGGGGCGGAAGTCGGGGACTGCGTTGGCTGCGCGAGGACGGGGCTTTGGTGACGCTGCGCGATGGGATCGCGAAACATTTCGTCGCGAGCCTGGCGACGGTGGAGACGGCGATCCGCCATCGCGAACGCTTGCTCCAATATTTCTACGACTTCAAGCGCACGGCCATCGAGGAAGGCGCGCGCGGTCCGATGCGCTGGTTCGTCCTTTTGCCGGGAAGCGATCCGGGACGAGCCGCGGAACTCGCCGCGACGCTGCTGCGCGCTGGGATCGAAGTGCAGGTGGCCCAAGAGAGCTTCTCCTTGCGCGCCGCTCACGACTACCTGAGTAAGACGGCGGCAACGCGTTCGTTCCCTGCGGGGGCGCTCATCGTTGACTTGGCGCAGCCACAGATGCGCTTGGCGAAAGCGTTGCTGGAGCCCGAAGCCGAGCTGGATCCGCAGTTCGTCAAGCGCCAACTGGAGATTCGCGAGCGAAACGAACGGCGGGGTAGGAACGTCCCGAAGGAGCGCTATGAGTTCTATGACGTGACGGCATGGTCTCTGCCCTTGGCTTTCGGCGTCGAAGCCTACTGGACTGAGGATGCGCCGCGCGTGCGTTCGGTCCCGCTGGCCCTCGATGAATCCGGGCGCGTCGTCACCAGCGACGACCGCAAGCCAATCGTCTCCGGCGGCGTCACCGGGCGCGCGATATCGGCGTATGTGTTCTCCTACGAGACGAACGCGGCGGCGCGCCTGGCCTTCGCCTTGCTCAATGAAGGCTACAAGATCGCCGTCTCGACAAGACCCCTTCGCGCCGATGGCCGCGACTTCCCCCGCGGCACGCTCCTTGCCCTCATCGAGCGCAATCCCGAATCCCTGCACGAGCGCATCGCCGCTCTCGCTCGCGAATACGGGGTGAATGTCTACGCGGCGGCGAGCGCATACACCGATCGCGGAGATACGGGGATCGGATCGCCGGCTGTCACCCCCTTGCGAAAGCCGAAGATCATCGTCATCACCGGCGAAGGTGTCTCGGTCACGAGCTTCGGCGCGATCTGGTTCCTCTTCGAGCGGCGATTTGGTATCCCATTCGTCCCGATGACGCTCGCCTCACTGCAGCGCGCCAACATCTTCGAGTACGACGTGATCCTCTTTCCCGACGGCAACCCCTCCGTCTATCGCGCGACTTTGGGAGATCAGGGCCTGGAGCGGCTCAAGCGATGGGTGAATGAAGGCGGCGTGCTCATCGGCATCGGAGGTGCTGCAGAGCTTTTCACGCAGAAAGGGGTTGGGCTGACGACCGCCAAAGTCCTCGGTGCTGAAGAAGCCCCCGATTCGCCAGGATCGAGCGCTTCAAGCCCCACGTCCGCTCAGGCATCGGCTGAGAAGCCAACGCGACCGCTGCCCGTCCCTGGAGCGATCTTACGAGCGACGGTGGATCGACACCACTTCCTGACCTTCGGATATGAGGCCGAGCATCTGCCCGTTTTGGTGAACGGAGCGCGCTTCCTCACCCGCAGCCGAGATGGGGCGAACGTCGTCACCTTCGAGGGCAAGGAGCTGCACGTGAGCGGCTTCGTCTGGCCCAATAACACGGTGGAACTGTTGAGCGGAACCGCGTACCTCATTCACGAACCGACGGGGCGAGGCCACGTCATCCTCTACGCTCAGGATCCGAACTTCCGACTCTTCTGGCATTCGCTCACGCGTTTGTTCCTCAACAGTCTACTCTTCGCCCCCTCTCTACGCTGAGCCGGTGGCGGCCCCCCGCGACGCGCCCGCGAGGGGGCCGCGTTCTCGAACATCTTCGAAAGCTCGCGCGCGCTCGGCTTGTCTCGCCCTCCGCTTCTTGGCTATAGTTGTTCCCCTATGAGCGAGTACACGGAAGAGCACGCTCGGGCGGGCTTAGACATCGAGCTGCCCAAGATCGAGTGCTGGTCCAATCAGTTCAAGGGCTATGAGATCACCATCGTCATCCCCGAATACACCTCGGTGTGCCCGCGGACGGGGTTGCCCGACTTCGGGACGATCACCATCCGCTACGAACCCGATGAACTGTGTGTCGAGCTGAAGTCGCTTAAGTACTACATCCTGGGCTATCGCCAGTTGGGGATCTTCTACGAGAACGCTGTCAATCGCATCCTTCGGGATTTCGTCGCCGCCTGTCGGCCCGTATGGGCGGAAGTCGTGGGTGAGTTCAACACCCGAGGGGGGATGAGGAGCATCGTGTGTGCGCGCTATCGCGCTCGGGCCGAACAATCGGCCGAAGGCGAGCGAGTGCCCCCCGAACCTCGCCCATGAGCGCTTGGCGAACGCCCGATCACGGGCGTTCTTCTTCCTTCGATCCCTTTCGCACGCCGAGGTCGAAGGCGATGACGATCAGAATGGCGCAGAGCGCGATCGTCGCCGCGGCATACAAAAACATCAAATGACCGCCTTGCATGAAGAGATAGATCACTCCGCCGATGAGCAGGATAGAGAGGATCCCCCAGAAACTGAATCGCTTTGGTTCCACACGTTCTCCCATCGCCCTTCTCCTCATGCATCCGCTCGCTTAATCTCCGCGATCGGTTCGGCGATCGAGGGCAGGGGCATAAGCACATGTCCTTCCGAACGCGCGAGGAAGGCCGCCGCGGTGACATCCCCGGTGACGTTCAGCGCCGTTCGACACATGTCGAGCACTCGGTCCACGCCGAGGATGATGGCGATGCCCTCACCGGGCACGCCCACGGTTTGCAAGACGAGGATGAGCAGCGGGAGCGAACCGCCGGGCACGCCCGCCGCCCCGATGGCCGTGAGCACGGACATGAGGACGACAATCAGTTGCGCCGAGAGCGAGAGCTCGATGCCGAAGACCTGAGCGAGAAAGAGCACCGTGACTCCCTCAAAGAGCGCCGTCCCATTCATGTTCATCGTCGCGCCGAGCGGGAGCACGAATCCGGTGATCTCCCGGGGAATGCCGAGATTCTCCTCCGAGATACGCATCGTCGTCGGCAGTGTGGCGCTGGAGGAGCTGGTGGAGAAGGCCGTGATCATGATGGTTTGGATCGCGCTGAAAAACCGCCAGGGGCTCAACCCCGCGAAGACACGCACGAGGATCGAATAGACGCCGAACTGATGGAGGGCGAGCCCGAGAATGACCGTGAAGACATAGAGCCCGAGCTTGATGAGCAGGTCGAAGCCGAAGCGCGCCGTGACACTGAAGATCAGGGCGGCCACCCCGAAGGGAGCCAGCCGCATCGCCAGATCAATGAGGACGACCATCGCCTCCCCAATCCCTGAGAGGACGGCCATCACCGGCTCCGCACGACTTGGAGGTAGGAAGGTCAAGGCGATGCCGAACAGGAGGGCGAAGAAGATGATGCCGAGCATATCCCCCTGCACAGCTGCCGCGATCGGATTTCGGGGAACGATGTTGACGAGCATTTGAATCCCAAAGCGCGTTTGTCCGGCCTGCTCCAACGTCTGCGTCGTCTGTCCGCGATAGGTCTCCAGGAGCTGCACCTTCACCTCTTCAGGTAACCCTTCACCCGGTCGGATAGCGTTCACCAAGGTCAGGCCGATCGTGACGGCCAACGTCGTCACCAAAAGGAAATAGAGCAACGTCTTCAGGCCGATGCGCCCCAGCTTTCGCACATCTCCGAGTCCCGCTACGCCCAGAGCCAGGGAGGCGAAAACCAACGGCACGACGACCATAATGAGCATACGCAAGAAGATCTGCCCGATTGGTTCGGTCACCGTTCGGACGATCCATTCGACTTCGGGTCGCTGGCCAAGGAAAACATTGGCGCTGATCCCCGAAACCGCTCCACCGACGAGTCCGAGGAAGATCTTCGTATGTAGGGGAAGTGGACGCTGTCCCTTCACCACACCATCGCCCATACGTTCAATCCGCCGTCACAGGACCATGATCGAGGGCGGGTCGTCGCGCCGCCTTCCATCTCCAAAGGGCGTAGACCGGCGCTCCGGCTAAGACGATCAGCAGTCCCGGCCATGTATTGGGCCGCGTCTTTGGAGAGATGAGCAGATCGAGCGCGATGAAAGACGCCACAAGGATATAGAGCGCCGGCACCCATGGATAGCCGAAGGCGCGATAGGGTCGCTCCGCCTCCGGCCGCTTCCGACGTAAGACGAAGAGGCCGGCGATCGTCAGGACATAGAAGATCAAAACGGCGAAGATCACGTAGTCGAGCAACTCGCTATAGGTTCCTGAGAACGCGAGCAGGCACGCCCAGAGGCATTGAACGAGAAGCCCATTGGCCGGCACATGATGCGCGTTCAACATTCCGACGCTCTGGAAGAAGAGCCCGTCGCGCGCCATCGCATAATAGACCCGCGCGCCCGCGAGGATCAATCCGTTCAGGCATCCGAAGGTCGAGATCATGACGAGCACGGCCATGATGGCCGCCGCGCTCGGTCCGAAGATCACTTCGGCGGCCGCCGTCCCAACGCGATCATTTGCGGCAAATTGAATGCCGCGTTCCAAAGCGGTCGCGCCGGCGGGATCCCCGCGCAGGGGAAGCACGCACAGGTAGCTGATGTTCGCCAGCACGTAGAGTACCGAGACCAATCCAACGCCGAGCATAAGGCTGAGCGGAAGCGTGCGCTTGGGATTTCTCACCTCTCCGGCCGTGAAGGTGATGTTATTCCACGCGTCGGAGGCGAAGAGCGAGCCGACCATCGCTGTGCCGAGCGCCAGCAGCAATCCCACGCCCTCAAGCGGCGTCGTCGTATACTGGCTCGCCCCGCGCGCGATCGGCTGCGTGAACGTCGCCGACCAGAGGTCGCGGAAATTCGCCGCGATGGCCTCCGCATTGTGGCCCAGGAGGATCCCCAAGGCGATGAGCAGGAGGAGAGCGGCGATCTTCGCCAAGGTGAACACGTTTTGCACGATCTTCCCCGTCTTGAGGCCTCGCGAATTCGTCCAGCTCAAGAAGACGATCACCGCAATCGCCACAAGCTGCGTCGGCGAGAGTGCCAGCCGACCATACTCGAAGAATCTCTGTTCCTCGGAGATCTGCGGGACTAAGACGCCCAGGAAGCGCGCGAAGGCGACGGCCACGGCCGCGATCGTTCCCGTTTGGATGACGAGAAAGAGCGTCCAACCGTAGAGGAATGCCCAGAAGGGGCTGTAGGCCTCACGCAGGTAGACATACTGCCCGCCCGCGCGGGGCATCATCGCCGCCAGCTCGCCGTAGCTGAGCGCTGCCATCAGTGTGAGCACCCCAGTGATCACCCAGACGCTCAGCAACCACCCGGCCGATCCCACCTGCCGAGCGATGTCTGCCGAGACGATGAAGATCCCCGAGCCGATCATGGACCCGGCGACGATCATCGTCGAATCGAATACCCCAAGCCCTCGAACGAAACGCTCTTCACACCCCACGACGGCTCCCTGCGCCATGGCCCCTACTCCGAAATCCCTGGCTCCTCACGCCTCAGGCGTTCCCGAAACCACCGCTCGCAATCTGCTGCGGTGAATGCCATAGGTGAAGTACACGACCACCCCGATCGCCATCCAAATGATCAAGCGCTCCCACGTATGCCACGGCAGTCCGACCATCTGCGCCAAACAAATCAAAGCGCCGAGAATCGGCGTCAGCGGCACAAGCGGCGCGCGGAACGGTCGCGGCGCATCCGGGTTCGTATACCGGAGCACGAGCACTCCCGTGCAGACGAGTACAAACGCCAGCAACGTCCCAATGCTCACCAACTCGCCCACGACGTGAATCGGCGAAAGCCCCGCCGCGATCGCCACAGCGATCCCGGTCACGATCGTCGTGATGTACGGCGTTCGGAATCGCGGGTGAACTTTCGCGAACGCGGGCGGCAGCAATCCATCGCGCGCCATCGTCCAGAAGATGCGCGGCTGCCCAAGCAGCATGACCAGAATGACCGAAGTCAGGCCACCGATCGCGCCAAGCTTCACGACCGGTGCCAACCACTTCGCCCCGGTCGCATCAATGCCCACAGCGACTGGGTCCGGGACAAGCAAGCGCGAATAGTGCACCACGCCCGTTAATACCCCAGAGACCAGGATGTAAATGAGCGTGCAAATGGCCAAACTCCCCAGAATCCCGATCGGCATGTCCCGCTGGGGATTTTTCGCCTCTTGCGCTGCTGTGGAGACGGCATCGAAGCCGATGTACGCGAAGAAGATCACACCGGCACCGCGCAGGATGCCGCTCCAGCCATATTTGCCGAATTCCCCCTGGTTCTCCGGGATGAAGTCGCTCCAATTCTCCCGCCAGACTTCCGGATGCTGAATCAGGTACGCCAAACCGGCCACAGAGAAGATCAAGAGGACAGCGATCTTAATTCCGACGATGACATTGTTCACGTTGGCCGATTCCCGAATGCCGATGACGAGGATCGCTGTCACTACGGCGATGACGAAGACGGCCGGGAGATTGAAGAGCGCCGTCACCTGCGGGAGGGCGGCGACATCTATACCCCTCTCGGCCAAGTGCCGCGTGAGTTCCGTCGTCAGGGTGCGCCATCCTTCGCCCGGCACTTCAACGAGCCGCGTTCCCGTCGCCGCCGTCAACTGCGGCGGAATCGTGATGCCCAGATCGCGCAGGAAACTCATGACGTACCCGGACCATCCGATGGCCACCGTCGCTGCTCCGAGTGAATACTCCAAGATCAAATCCCATCCGATGATCCAGGCAAAGAACTCACCCATCGTCGCATACGAATAGGTATAGGCGCTCCCGGCGATCGGGATCATCGAAGCCATCTCCGCATAACATAATCCGGCGAAGGCACATCCGATCCCGGCCAGAATGAACGAGAGGACGATCGCCGGCCCCGCATATTGCGCCGCCGCGTTCCCGGTGAGGACGAAGATCCCGGCTCCGATGATGGCTCCGATGCCCAAGGAGATGAGATTGATCGGGCCGAGCGCTCGCCGCAATCCGTGTTCCGTATCGAATGCCTCAACCCTCAGAACCTCGACCGACTTCTTCGCGAAGAGTTGACGCGCCATGCCTCCTTGCCTCCCGGTTGGTCCCTCACGATCCCGCTCACCCCCTACTTGTGAGTGGCGATTATGCAGCGAATCCGCTTGCCTGTCAAGACACGTCTGGTCAAGACGAGGGTTTGCCGAATGGCGACAAATATGGGATAATCCCCACTTCGACACAAGCACGTGCGAGATCGCATTCAGGGGGATGGCGATGGCAGGAAACGGAGATCGCCAACGGGTGAAGGGATCGGACGCGCCGCCGCGCATGGAGAAAGTGGCCGAAGCCCGACTTCCGACCGAGGTCGGTGAATTTCGTGTGATCGGCTTTCAAGATGTGACGACCGGACGCGAATACATCGTGCTCGCCAAGGGCGAGCTCTCTCCGAACCGTCCCTGTTTGGTTCGCATCCACTCCCAATGTCTGACGGGAGATGTCTTCCACTCGATCAAATGCGACTGCGGGCGGCAACTCCGACGCGCGATGGAGCTGATCGAGCAGGAGGGTGCCGGCGTCCTCATCTACCAGCAGCAAGAGGGACGCGGCATCGGCCTCTTGAACAAAATTCGCGCCTACGAGTTGCAAGACCAAGGGTTCGATACCGTGGAGGCCAATCTCCGGTTGGGCTTTGCTCCGGACGAGCGCTCCTATGAGGACTGCGTCGCCATTCTGCGTGCGCTTGGCATTCATCGGGTCCGCCTCCTCTCCAACAATCCGCACAAGATCGCGGCACTGCGAAAGGCCGGCTTGTGCATCGTCGAACGCGTGCCGCTTGAGGTCGAACCCACCGAAGAGACGGTGACCTACTTGCGGACGAAGAAGGAGAAACTCGGTCACCTGCTCTCCTTCGTATGAATGGCGAAAGGATGCCGAAGCGGAACACTTCCTTGGAGGCCTAGAGGATGAAATCAGCATATCAGCGAAGTCTCGCGTTCTATCTGCTGTTGCTCCCGTTGACCATCTTCCCTTCCGCACCGCGGCAACGCCACGACGAGCGTCCCCGTCTCATCGTGCTTGTGGTCATTGATCAGCTCCGCGAAGAGTACCTGCTTCGATTCGAGCCGTTCTTCGGCGACGGTGGTTTCCGCCGGCTTCTGGCGCACGGAGCCGTCTTCACCAACTGTCAGTATGAACAGGCACCGACGGTCACGGCCCCTGGCCATGCGACCATCGCGACGGGAACGACGCCCACCATCCATGGGATCATCAACAATGAATGGTACGATCGCGAGACGGGCCAGGTGGTGACGAGCGTCTCCGATCCGTCTCGGCGTCTTGTTGGCACTGCTTCTGGGCGGGCATCCTCTCCCCACCGATTGCTCGGCACGACGCTCGCCGATGAGCTTCGGTTGAGCACGAATTTCCGCTCGAAAGTCATCGCGCTCTCGTACAAGGATCGTTCGGCTATCCTCCTGGGGGGGAAACTCGCCAATCTCGCCCTCTGGTTCGACGAAACAAGCGGCTCCTTCATCACGAGCGATTATTATGCGAGCGCGCTGCCCGAATGGGCGACGCGCTTTAATGCCGCGCGTCCGGCCGATCGGTACTTCGGCGCGCGGTGGGAGAAGGCCTTCCCGGAGGCCGCTTATGCGCTCGCCGCCTCGGATGATCGTCCGGAAGAGACCCCATTGCCGGGCGGGGGACGCACCTTCCCTCATCACCTCACGGGCGGCCTTGCGCAGCCGGGGCCGGCATTCTATACGGCGTTCACCTTCACCCCCTTTGCCAATGAGGTGCTCGTCGAGCTGGCGAAGCGCACGATCGAAGGCGAGCAACTCGGGCGCGATGAGTCCCCCGATCTTCTGGCGATCAGTTTTTCCACCAACGATCTCGTCGGCCACTATTTCGGTCCCGACAGCCAGGAGGTCGCGGATCTGACGCTGCGGACTGATCGCGCTCTGGCCTCGCTTCTGGCGTATCTCGATTCGCGGCTCGGTTCCGAGTACGTCCTCGCCCTCACGGCCGATCATGGGGTCGCGCCGATTCCCGAATATGTGGCGCGGTTGAGGCTCGGCGGTCGGCGCATCCCTCCGACGACTGTTCGCCAGGCCATCGAGGAGGCCCTCAGTGCGCGCTTTGGAGAGGGGCCATGGATTGAATCGAAAGCTCTTCCGCTTCTCTCCAGCGGATTCGTGTATCTCGATCGTGAAGCGATCGCCCGAAAACATCTCGACATCGCTGAGGTGGAGCGCATCGCCGCAGAAGCGGCGCTGAAGATCCCGGGCATCGCCCGAGCATACACGAGGACGCACCTCCTCGTCGGACATCCCCACGGGGAAGCGATTGGTCGGCGCGTGGCCGCAAGTTTTCATCCTCTGCGCAGTCCGGATGTCACGCTCGTTTCGGAGCCCTTCGCCTTTATCTCCGGCAGTCGAACGGGAACGACACATGGCTCCCCCTATAGCTATGATGCGCACGTCCCGCTGATTCTCTTTGGTCGATGGATCGCTCCGGGGATATACCGGCATGCCTGTACGCCAGCCGACCTTGCTCCAACCCTGGCCGCGCTGCTCCGCATCGAATTTCCCGCTGGCGCGACGGGAAGGATCCTGCAAGAGGCGCTTCGGCCTCCGACTTCCCAGACAGTCTCCCCTCAGCCTTTGAGGAAAACGCGGCAGCGATGAAGCGGGCGACTTCACGCTCACGCTCCTTCAGAGCGCGGCGCGCACGGCCGAACCATCTCCGACCATCTTTTGAATGACGTTGAGGAGAGGAGGAACGGATGGACCTCACGGGGAAGCGGGTGCTGGTCACTGGAGCGACGGGCTTGATCGGTGGGCGGTTGATCGAGCGCCTTCGGGAGCATCCCGACGTCTCGATCCGCGCGCTCGTGCGCGATTCGACGAGGGCCGACCGACTTCGAGCACTCTCGGTCGAGATCGTCACCGGAGACATCACGCATCCGGAGACGCTCCCGGAAGCCCTCGCCGGATGTCACATCGTGGCCCACTGCGCGGCCCGCGTCACCGAGCGAGGGTCATGGGAGGAATTTTGGCGAAGTAATGTCGAAGGCACGCGCCATGTGCTCGAAGCCGCGGCTCGCGCTGGCGTAGAGCGCTTCGTGCACGTGAGCAGCGTCGCCGTCTACGGGCTTTTCCCCCAGGATCACACGGACGAATCTTCCCCCTACCAGCCCTGCGGGAACGCCTACTGCGATACGAAGATCGAGGCCGAGAAGGTCGCGCTCGAATATTTTCATCAACGCGGCGTACCGATTGTCATCGTGCGCCCGGGGATCGTCTACGGTCCGCGCTCCCAACACTGGACGATTCGCATCATCGAACTGCTGAAGGCGAATCGCCTGGTCCTCCTCGGTCGCGCCGATGGATTTTGCAATCACGTCTACGTGGATAATGTGGTGGATGCCCTTCTGCTCGCGATGACGAACGACGACGTCGTGGGAGAGGCCTTCATCATCACCGATGGACGGGCGACGACCTGGAGGGAATTTTTCGGCCACTACGCGCGGATGCTCGGCCGAAACGCTCTGCCACAGCTTCCGGCGGCACCCGCGAAGGCGCTGCTGCGACTCTCCGGATGGGCCGCCCGTCTGCGCGGCCATCCCCCCCCACTCAGCCCGAAGGTCGTGGATTATCTGCAACATCGTGCGTTGTTCCGAATCGAGAAGGCGAAGGAACGCCTCGGCTATGCTCCGCGCATTTCGCTCGAGGAAGGGATGCGCCGCACGGAAGCGTGGCTGCGCGAGGCGGGATACCTGTAACGGAGTGCTATGCGATTCGTCGTGGACGTCATGCTCGGCCGTCTCGCCAGATGGTTGCGATTGCTCGGCTTCGACGTCATCTACCGACCCGACGCCCACGATGACCAGCTCATCGCGATCGCTGAGGCGGAAGAACGCACGCTTCTCACCAAGGACGCACGGTTGCTTCGCAACCGGCGGGTCAACGGCTATCTGGTCCGAAGCGCGCGATGGGAGGAGCAGCTTCGGGAGGTCATCGCCGAGTTCCACCTGCGCGCCTTCATCCGCGCCTTCACCCGATGCCCGGAATGCAATACGCCACTCGTCGAAATAGATCGGGAGAGCGCTCGCCCACGAGTCCCCCCAAAGGTCTACGAGCAACAGCGGGAGTTCTATCGCTGCCCCGACTGCGCGCGCCTTTATTGGGCGGGAACGCATGTGGAGCGCATGAGCCGAAAGCTCGAGGAGGTGTTGAACCGATGAGCGATCTCCCTTCCGCCCGTGACGCGAACGAAGTACAATAAAGGCCTATGGACGATGACGAGCTGATCATTGCCGGTCGTGCCTTCCGTTCGCGATTGATCGTCGGGACTGGGAAATACCCTTCGCCGGAAGTGATGGTGGAAGCGCATCGGCGGAGCGGGGCGGAGATCGTCACCGTCGCCGTGCGCCGCGTGAATCTGGACCGGCGAGAGCCATCCCTGCTCGACTATATTGACACGAGCCGATACCTGCTGCTGCCGAATACGGCGGGCTGCCGCACGGCGGAAGAAGCCATCCGCACGGCACACCTGGCGCGCGAGGCTCTTGGTACGCCTTGGCTCAAGCTCGAAGTTATCGGCGATGAACTGACGCTCTTTCCGGATGTTGAAGAGACGATCAAGGCTGCTCGACAGTTAGTGAGGGAGGGCTTCATCGTCCTGCCCTATGTCAACGATGACCTCGTCGTCGCGAAGAAGTTGGTGGATCTCGGAGTCGCTGCCGTCATGCCACTGGCCGCTCCAATCGGCTCCGGTCTTGGCATTCAAAATTACACGAACCTGCGCATCCTCCGCGAGCAGATCACCTCGGTGCCGCTGATCGTGGATGCGGGCGTGGGCACAGCCTCCGATGCCGTGATCGCCATGGAGATGGGCTACGATGGCGTCTTGATGAACACGGCGATCGCGATGGCGAAAGATCCTCCGCTTATGGCCGAAGCCATGAAGCTCGGGATCGAGGCGGGCCGAAAAGCCTTCCTCGCTGGGCGCATTCCCAAACGACTCTATGCCAGCGCCAGCAGCCCTCTGGAAGGCGTCGTGCGATAGACGGAGTGGCTGCGGGCGAAAGCCAGGGAGCGTCTGTCAGAATATGTTGCCGCGCATCGTTCTCTCCATGATCTTCGCTCTGGGTTCCCCCATATCCCCCTCTTCGGCTCGACAGGTCCCCTCTCCCCCACCGATGCCGGAGGAGGATTGGGCGCTCGTCACCGTGCTTGTCGGGAATGTGGATGAGGATCCCGAGCTGGAGTACCTCGTCCTCTTGCGCAAGACCGCGCATGAGAAAGACGACGGCCTCCGCATCCGCTTCTTCGACTTCGATCCGCAGTCGCGAACGTGGACGCCGACAGAGATCACTAACGAGAGTCAGGAGAGTGAATCCCGATTCTTCCCTCCGGAGACGCAGGTGACGCTCGAAGACGTCACGCGCGATGGCCGGATGGAGATCGTCATCCGCCCCCGAAGGCCCTCGACGCCATCGAATGAGACCACTGGCTTGGTGATCCTGGCAAAGCGCGGGCGATACCTGCATCAGCTCTTCGCCACCTGGGAGGGAGCGCCCGAGTTGAAAGACCTTGATGGCGACGGGATCATGGAGATCGTGCTCCACGCGGAATACGGGGACCCGAGGGATCCGGAAGCGCCCGTGCTCTACCCGGCGCAGGTCTTCGCCTATGAAGATGAGACCTTTCGCCGCGTGCCTCCTCGCCGATATGCCGCCTATTTCGCCGAATTCGCCAGCGCCGCGCGCACTGAGTATGAGACGCTCAAGCGCCGATTGATCGAACAGCCCATGACTGAACGCGATCACCCCGCGCTCTTTCGCGCCATCGCCCGCATGTTGCTCGCCCTCCGCATGCAAGAAGACCTGGAGCGGATGCGCACCTATTATCTGGCCGAACGCCCGTGGCTTCAGAAGCGATTGCCAACGCCGTATCTCCAAGCCCTGGACGACCTGATCAAGCCGGTGACGCTCCGGAAGCGGTGACGGCGTCCTCGAAGAATCGCTCCAACGGACTCCGAAGAGGGTTCACGGCGATCACGTGTCCGCCGGACCGCCGGATGAAGTCCACGGCCTCCCATCCCTCTGCTGACGCCGGCGCGCAGATGCGCACCAGAGTCCGATCGGCGCGGACGTCGCATCCTCGCGCGCGAAGCGATTCGCGCGTCTGCGGGGCGAGATCTCGCGCGAGAATCTCCACAGCCCCTTGTGCGGTCGGCGGCGCGAGCTCAGCCGGCGATCCACATGCCAACAAGCGCCCGCGATGAAGGAGCGCCACGCGATCGCAGATGATCTCCGCCTCCGCGACAAGCGGCGTACTGAGGAAGATCGTCTTCCCCTCTTCGCGCCATCGGAGCAGCCAATCGCGCACCTGGCGCCGTCCTTCGGGATCTAATCCCCCGAACGGATCATCCAGGATGAGCAGCTTCGGATTATGGAGCAGGGCTTGCGCGAATCCGACGCGCGCGAGCTCGCCCCGTGAGAGCTGCCGCAGCGGTCGGTCAGCGACCGACGCGGGAATCCCCACTTGATGCAGCACAAGGGCCACTCGCGCCGACCGATCCGAGCGGGAGAGGCCGAAGAGCCGCCCGAAATAGTCCAAAAGTTCGCGCGCCGTCAAGGCCTCCGGGAGATAGGGATGCTCCGGCAAGAATCCAAGCTGCGCGCGTACCAGCCGGTCCTCCGGCAAACGCCCGAAGAGACGAACGGTCCCGGACGTCGGTCGGATCAACCGTAGGAGGAGTTTGATCGTCGTCGTCTTCCCCGCGCCATTGGGACCAAGCAGACCGAAGATCTCCCCCTCCTTCACTTCCAACGTCAAGCGATCCACGGCGCGATGTCGCCGATGAGCGAGCCATCCGCTCGCATAATCCTTCGTCAAATTCTCGACGACGATGATCGCCGACCGAGCGCTCATAACCGCGGAAGGATGAGAGGCGATTGCGCGGAGAGGCGCACCGCTCCCGTCGTCGAATCCAATCGATACGGGTACCCCAATGGGTCCTGCGGTGGGTGCTTCAACTTGCCCGCGAGGATAAGCTCCTGCCAGGAAGCCGGCCACCGCCCACGCTCTCGCTGAAACGCGCGCACGAGCTCGTGTAAGCGCTCCAACTCTTCTTCGGCTTGAAGGCAGAGCAACTGATACCGCGCGTTCTCCCGCACCTGCTCGCTCTCACCATATTCGAGGCGATCTCGCCAAATGCGCCGCGCGATCTCGCGACGGCCCGCGCGCGCGTAAACGGCGGCGGCCAAGTCCCGCGTCCACGTGGGAGCTCGAGGATGCCGACTCATGTGCAGGAAGACTTCCGCCGCCTTCGCGTAATCGCGCACATCCCACAGCAGGATAAATCCCTTGTCGAGCAGCAGCCGCCACTCTCCAGGATTAGCCGCGATCCCTCGATCCAAAAGTGCCAGCGCGCGATCCGGCCGCCCCGCCCCTTGCGGGGGTGGAAGCGCGAGGAAGATCGCCCCAAATCGGTACGCCGCGAGAAAGTGCGGGTCTAACGTCGTCACCAGCTCGAGTAAGGCGTCCAATGGCTCAAATCGCGCTCCGGGGCGAAAGACACGCCGTCCGTAGTATTGCACAGCACGCAGCCAATAGAGGTCAGCTAAGAGCCCTTCGAAGCCGAAGCTCCATCGCCGCAGGGTCGCGGCAGAAGGAAGCCAGAACGCTTCCTCCTCGTGCTGATACGCGGCGACTCGTTCCTCCAAGCGTTGTCCCAGCTCGACGACTCCCCCGATCGCGAGCGCAAGCAGGACACCCATGAGCACCGACCGGCTCTTCATCGAAATTCCCGCCCATGGAACGCGATCGCTGCCAGAATGAGCACCACGACAAGATACAGCACGACGTAGGCCGAAGCCATCCCGATGATCGAGAGGGTGATCTCTCGCCCATGAACGGCGGCGGCCGTGAAATTCAAATTCTGCATGTTCGGGAGGGCATAGTAGAACGCGCGACACAGCAGCGCCAGCAGCGGAGAGCGAACGACCTCTGCCCATTGCAGGAATTCCCGACTGGCATGCCCGATGAGGACAAGGCCGAGGGCGGAGAGCGTCGAGAGCGTGGATGTGGAGAACGTTGAGAACAAGAGGGCGATGGCCATCGCCATGAGGGACTGAAGCCAAAAGAGGAACACCACAGGGAGCAGGAGCGGAAGCTCCTCCCTCCAGGGTCGTCCCGCAGCGGCGAGGGTGAGCAGGAGTCCCCCGGTCATCGCCGCCACACTCGCGAACAGGAGAAGGGCGCCCCCGATCAGCTTGCCAAGGAGCACCTCCCATCGCCGAACGGGCTTCGTCAACAGGATGTAGATCGCCCGACGCTCGATCTCCCGCTCGAGCAGTCGGACACCGAGGACGATCGCCATGGCGATCCCGAGCACCCGAATCGCCCCGAGTCCCACATCGAGCACGATCCGGCGCTCCTGGCCGACGGACAACTCACCCAGCAGCAGTGCCGTGCCGATCAAGAGCAGGGCAAAGCCGACGAGGACATAAAGGATACGCTCCCGAAGCAGCTCGCGAGACGACGCAAGGGCTACGGCGGCGATTCGTCTCACCCCAGAGAAGTGAGCCCACATGGGTGACGAAGCCGGCATGGCGTCCGAAGCCACCGACGCGCTCTCACGCGCTGCGGTCATCTCCCGCGGCCACTCGGATGAGGCCCCTTCCTCTCGCGAGGGTCGGGCTCTCCGGATGGCCGCCGAGCCTCGAATCCCCCCACAGCGCATCATCCTTCCGAAATGAGCGCCAACTCACTGCACGGAGCGCGCGTCCCCCGGCTTAGAGAGAACCCCATTGCTTGCCGAGAAAGCTCCTGTCGAGGATTCGTAGATTGTGCCGCTTTGATCCGTGCCGAAGTATCGTATCCCGGTTGAGCCCGGAGCCGTCGGATGCAATTCGGCCGCGTACCCTGTCCCCAAGCCATTCGGCGCATCGCCCGTATCGGCGGCGCTTCCTTCGTATCCGGATCGCGCGACCGGTGTGCCCTTCGCGCCGAAAAGCTCCGCGAGACTCTCAGAGATGTCCCCACTGGCGAGCAAATCGGCCGGATCACCGTAGAGGTTATTGTGCGAGATCGAGAAGCTGAGCTGCGCTTGATTGTACATCCGGAGATTGGCGATGGCCGCCGTCTCATTGGCCGGGATGCGAACGCGCGTGAAGCGTGGGATCGCAATGGCGAGGATGATCCCGATGATCGCGATGACGATTAAGAGTTCAATGAGCGAGAATCCTCGTTCGCGCATTGCCCTCCTCCCCTTTGCTCACAACGCTTCGCGGGGGAAAGCACCCATGCCACCCCCGCGCGAGGACGCCGGAAGACGGCAAAGCCGCGCCGCTCACGGTCGCTTCCGCTGCCCTCTCTTCTGCTCCTCGAGGAACTGCGAGAAGGCGGTGATCATCTCGTTGGCTTGCTGCACCTGATTGATGCGCTGAGGATCGTTCTTCGCCTTCTCGACGAACTGCTTCAGAATGGTCAACGCCTCCGGATACTTCGACGGATCGGGAGACTGCGCGAGCGCATTCCCCAGGCCGAAGAGGGCCTCGAGGTTGTTCGGGTCTATCTCCAATGCCTTCCGATAGGCGGCGATGGCTTCCTCCGATTTCGCCGTATCGAGATAGATCTTGGCGATCTGCGCTTGCGTGCGCGCGCGATCCACCGGCATCGTCTGCATGGCCATCAATTCCTCGTGCGCGGCGATCGCCTCAGGAAGGCGCACCGGATCCAAATATGTCGCCATGACGGCCAGCGAGCGGCAGAGCAGCCCATGATACTCGGGTTTCTGCTCCGGCTTATCTTGCGGGATCATCGAGATCGCTTTGCGGGCCGTCTCGATGGCGAGGTTGAACGCCTCCTTAGCTTCCTCCCGCTGCCGGTTGTTGAAGCGCTCCACGCCGAGATTATGATAGGCCTCTGCCATGCGAATCATCACGATATAGAGCTGAGGATGATCCGGGCTCATCTCCAAGGCCGACTTATAAAGTGGAATCGCCTCCTCATATTTCCCGGCGCGCGCGAGCTCATTGGCCGCGTTGAACTGCCGGATCATCTCCTCATCCTTCGTCGCTCGCTTGCGTTGTTCCTCGATCTGTCGGGCTTGCTCTTCCAGGCGCTTCCGCTCAGCTTCGGTCATCTGCGGCACAACCGTTCCAGCTTGCCCCGAACGCGCGGCGGCCTGTTGCACCTCCTCCAGCGTCGGACGCCGCCCATCCCCGGGGACCATCTCGATCGTACGCCGCAGCGTCGCTTCTCCCGGAGGCGGAATGCGCACGTTGTACTCGTAATAGGGTGTCAGCCCTTCGCCCGAGATGATGATGGCATACCGTCCATACGGGAGACCAATGTGAGCGAAAGCCCCCTTCTTGTCCGTCCTCGTCTGATACTTCCCCTTGACGTCCAACCGATACAACTCCACAAGCGCGTTGACGGCCGGAACGCGCGATCCATCCGGTCGCACGACGATGACTTCCCCCTCGATCCCCGCCGTCTGCGCGTTCACATCGAGCGAAAAGCCAAGAACACCACTCACTGCGAGGGAACCGAGAAGCGCGAGTATTCGTTTCATGACTCACCTCCTTTTGCTGATCCCTGCACCCGATCCTCCATCCCCGCATGCGATCGGGCTTAATAAGTGTACCACTCCCCCACAAAGAGAGGCCAGAAAAGATACCTCGGCCATGTGGGCCTCGTCAGCGGCTCTTACACCCCTCGCGCTTCCGGCCCCCAGATATACTTATGGAGCTGAATCTGCAACCGAACGGGAAGACGACTCTGCAGGATCCATTTGGCGAGCGCCCTCGGATCGAGAACCCCATGAACGGGTGACAGGAGCACATGCGCCCGACGCGGGAGATCGTATCGCCGAATGACGGTGGACGCCCACTCGAAGTCCCGCCGATCCATGAGGACGAATTTCACCTCATCCTGTGGTCGCAGATGTTCGATGTTCTCCCAGAGGTTCGCATGCTCATGGCCACTTCCCGGCGTCTTGATGTCCATGATGCGAATGACGCGCGGATCGAGCGTCCAGATGGGGAGCTGCCCGCCGGTCTCGATGAGAACCGTGAAGCCGAGATCGCAGAGCTGCTCAGCGAGCGGATGGACGCCCTTCTGCAAAAGCGGCTCCCCTCCGGTGATCTCCACAAGAGGGAATCCCCCGCGCACGGATCCCCTCGGGTCGGCCCCTTCCCACGCCGCGCGCACGCGCGCGAGGATCTCCTCGACGGTCATCCTCTGGCCTTCGGTGAAGGCATAGGTCGTGTCGCAATAGACGCAGCGAAGATTGCAACCGGTCAATCGCACGAACGTGCACGGCAGTCCCACATACGAGGACTCGCCCTGAACGGAATGGAAGATCTCCGTCACCCACAGATGCGTTTCCCAATCCGCTCTCCTATTGCCGGAAGTCACCACAAGCGATATTTTACTTCTCAGGAGAAAAGGGGTGCAAGGCGAAGGGGGGAAAGGGGCTGGCGTGATGGAGGGGACCGAGCACCGAGAGCGCATCCGGCGCATGTTCGCGGCGATCGCGCCGCAATACGATCTGCTCAACCATCTGCTCTCGCTTAACGTGGATCGGTTCTGGCGCCGTTTCGTAGCGCGCCAACTCCGCCCGTATCTCTCCTCAAAGGCGCCCGTCCTTGACCTCTGCTGCGGCACAGGCGACCTCGCGCTTGAGCTGGCCCAACAGGCCGACGTCATCGGCGTGGATTTCTGCCGTCCTATGCTTCGGATCGGGCAGGCGAAGATCGCGCGACGTCGAGCCCCCATCCTCCTCGTCGAAGGCGATGCGCTGCAGTTGCCATTCCCCGATGGCATCTTCTCGGTCGTGACCATCGCCTTCGGCCTTCGGAATCTGGAATCGCCCGAGCGAGGGCTTCGCGAGGCCCACCGCGTGCTTCGCCCCGGCGGAGTCGTCGCCGTCCTGGAATTCTCACAACCCCGGTTCCCGATCTTCCGCCATGTCTTCCTCTTCTACTTCCGAAACTTCCTCCCACGCCTCGGGAGGTGGATCTCCGGCGTACCGGGCCCTTACGATTACCTGCGCGACTCGGTACAAGCCTTCCTGAATCAGCGTGAATTGGCGCAATTGATCGAAGCTGTTGGATTCACTGCCGTGCGGTACATCAATCTGACCGGCGGAATCGCCGCACTTCATCTCGGAGAGAAGACATCATGAGCTATTTGAACGACCTCAACCCCAGCCAACGCGCGGCCGTCCTCTACACGGATGGCCCGCTGCTCGTGCTCGCGGGAGCGGGATCGGGGAAGACGCGGGTCATCACGTATAAGATCGCTTACGTGCTGGATCGGCTCGGCGCCGATCCGACCCACATCCTCGCCGTCACATTCACCAACAAGGCGGCCGAGGAGATGCGAGAGCGCGTCGCGCGGCTGCTCGGTGCCGATTCATCGAGAGCGCTCCCTTGGATCGGGACCTTCCACGGATTTTGCGCGCGCCTCCTTCGACGTCACATCGAGAGCCTCGGTCAAGGCTACACCTCGGATTTCTCCATCTACGATGAAGATGATCAGCTCCGCCTCATTCGCACATGTCTACGCGAGCGCGGGCTTGACGAGCACATCCTGCATCCCCGTGCGATTCAGGCGCGCATCAGTCGCGCCAAGAGTCGCGGGCTCGCTCCGGTCGACCTCCGGGACGATCCGGAATGGACGCTGACGCCCGAACGCGCGCTCGTGCTTTCGCTCTTCGAGCAGTACGAACAGCGGCTGCGCGCAGCGAACGCCCTTGATTTCGACGATCTCTTGCTGAAGGCTGTGGTATTGCTCCGACAGGAACGGCAGTTGTGCGCTCGGTATCGAGAGCAATTCCGCTTCATCCTCGTGGACGAGTATCAGGACACGAACCGTTTGCAACTGGAGCTTCTGCTCTTGCTCGCAGCGGGCGAGGCCGCGTGCGCGACGGCGGGGGAACGCGCACGACATCTCTGCGTCGTTGGCGATCCCGATCAAAGCATTTACCGATGGCGCGGGGCCGATTTGCATAACGTGCTCGAATTCGAGCGCTACTTCCCGAACGCGCGTATCGTCACGCTCGAGAGGAACTACCGCTCGACGAAGACCATTCTCGCCGTCGCCAACGCCGTGATTCGTCACAACACCAAACGCCCGGAGAAGGTCTTGTGGACGGAGAACGAAGACGGCCCCCCACTCGGATATTACGTCGCAGAGACGGCGGAAGAGGAAGCCGAATTCGTGGTGGAGCAAATCCGCCGGCATATGGAGCGCGATCCGCAGGCGCGGGTGGCCGTCCTCTATCGGACGAACGCGCAATCGCGACTCTTCGAAGAAGCCTGTCGTCGCGCGGGCCTGCCGTTCCGAATCGTCGGCGGTTTCTCTTTCTACAAGCGGACGGAGATTCGCGATGTGCTCGCTTACGTGCGGCTCGCGCTGAATCCCTGGGATGACGAGAGTCTGCGCCGCATCCTGAATGTCCCGCCGCGCGGGATCGGGAAGAAGACGCTCGGTGCGCTCGAGCACTTGGCGCACACGGTCCAATCGCCACTTTGGGACGCGTTGCAATTGGCGCTGATCGAACGACAGCTGCCGGAACGGACCCTGGAGAGCGCGCGCGCTTTCGTTCACCTTATCGAGCGCCTCCGCGCCTGCATCCAACAGGGAACCATCGCTGAGACTTTTCGCCTCGCGATCCATGAGACGGGATACGCGTACGCCTTGCGCGAGCGAATGCTCTTGGCGACCGACCCATGGGAAGCCGAAAACCGATTGCAGAATCTGGAAGAGCTGTTGAGCGCCGCGGTGGAAGCCGATGAACGAGGCGAAACGGCGCGCGAGTTCGTAGATCGCACAGCGCTCGTCTCCGACGCGGACGATTATGATCCGAATGCGTTGATCACGCTGATGACGATGCACAGCGCGAAAGGGCTTGAGTTCCCCATCGTCTTCATTGTGGGATTGGAAGAGGGGCTCTTCCCGCACGCGCGTTCAAGCGAGGATCCCGAAGAGTTGGAGGAAGAGCGCCGCCTCTTCTACGTCGCCATCACGCGCGCCGAACGGCAGCTCTATCTCACGTACGCGCGCACGCGACGCCGCCGAGGAGAGCCCACCTCGACGACTCCCTCGCGGTTTTTGCGGGAACTCCCACCTGATCTTCTGGAAGACCTCTCCGTAACGGCGAAGCGCTCTTCCTACACCGATCCCACGTACAACTGGATCGCGCAGAGCGAGCCATTCTTCCGGGAGCGCGACCAAACAAAATCGCGCGCGGCAGCTCCAGACATCCCGCGCGAGCAACGGGAGGAGACTTCGCCCTCCGTACGCCCGCGCTTCCCTATAGGTGCCCGCGTGCGCCATCCGCGCTATGGCATTGGCCAGGTCATCAATCGAGAGGAAACGGATGCCTTCGTTACGCTGATGGTCGCTTTCCCCGGCGCCGGGAACCGAAAGTTCGTAGAAGGGATTGCTCCCTTGGAGCTCGTCTCGTGAAGGGACGAGGCGATCGCGCGCTATGTCCCCCCTTCGCTGTATGGCGGTTCCCCCTCAGCCTCCGCCTCCCACCGAATCCTTCGCACGGAAGCCTTCCGCTCGGCTTCCAGCCGATCCAAAAGACCGCGCACCTCCTCAAGCGCATAGTCGAAAAGTTCCGGCTCCGCGCGCAGCAGACGCAGCAGGTCGAGGATCTGAACGACCCCATCGCGTTCCACACTCACCAATTCGCGCTCGCCCCACCCGCAGGAGGATTCGATCTGGCTGACGATCATGCGAACCAATTCCCGGATCAATCCCTCTCGTTCGCCAATCGAAGGGGACGGTTCGTTCTCCCTCTCTATTGGCGAAACGGCTGTGCTGAGCTCGAGGGTCGTCGCGTTCCCTTCGCCTTTCGGTTGATCGGACGAAGCCGCGGTCGTTCCCACGACCGACTCCAGATCCGTATGGTCGCGCAGGTTCGCATCCATCCACAGGGCCGCCATCTCCAAACAGTCTTGGAACGAGGAGAAGAAGTTCCGCTTCCGCAGAGCCTCGGCTAAGAAGAGAAGCCGCTGGTCGTGGGAGAGGTGTCCGAACTCCTGATCCAACTGCTTGAGGGTTCGTAACACCGTGATCGCCTCGACATGGGGAGACAAGCGCGCGAGCTTTTCCCAAAGGCCTTCGTTACCTCGCGACATAATGATCGCTATCCTCTCCTCAGGCCGCTCATCGCACAGCTCCATCTTATAGTACGCCCCTCCTAATGGCGTCAAGAGATTTCTCGAAGACGCGGAAGAAAGCGCGCCACCACCAGCAGCAAGAGCCGATGTCCCGTCACACAGCGAAAATCCGACCTCCGCAGGCGGAAAAATACGGTGATCGCCGTATGGCCAACAAGCTCATCCTCCGCTACCTTACTCATCGCCACAGTTCATAGAGCCTCTTCGCTCCGTTGGAGTCAAGACTTCAACGGAGCTTTTGCTTTGCCAAAGGGCGCTCCATGGGTAAAACCGTCATCCGCCGAAGACCGTCAGGGCTGTCTCTCGCAAGATCTTCCGCTTTGCCTCCTCAGAGAGAGGGAGCCGAAGGAAGGCCTCGATATTGGCCCGGATCCCCGGAACGCCGGGGCCTGGCCAATCCGAGCCGAACATGGTCTTGTCGGCCAGCTTCTCGAGCTGAGGGAAATAGGCGAGCAAGTTCTGTGGGGGGATGCTCGAAATGTCCATGTAGACATTCCGATGCCGGCGCAGCAAGAAGACGCACGTTGACATCCAGAGCGGACGCCCACCGTGCGCCAAAATGAGCGTCAGCTCCGGGAAGTCAACGGCCACATCGTCCACATGGATCGGATCGCCGAACTTATTGCGCGCGCCGGGGAAGACGGACGTCCCCGTATGGATCATCACGGGCATGCGGTATTCAATGGCCTTGCAATAGATGACCTCAAGGGCCCTCATACCGTTCAGGTAATCGTTCGGATAGATCAATTGGTGCGGCGGGTGAATCTTGATCGCGCGAATGCCGAGATCGACCAGCCGATTCATCTCTCCGGCTGGGTCTTTGGAGAATCGCGGATGGACGGAGCCAAAGGGGATCAGCCGATCCGGATACCGACGGGCATATCGCGCGGAGAAATCGTTCACCTCGTCGGTGAACCCCATGATGTCCGGACTCACATAATTGATGAGTCCTGCCTTCTGGACGCCCGCCGCATCCAAAAGTTCGATGAAGCGATCGGGGTCTTCCATGATGCGGATCAGGTCTTCAAACGCGCGCGCGTCGCGCTTCAAGCTCATCGCCGCCTCCGGCTTGATCATCCACCACGGCATGATGTGCACGTGAACGTCAATGGCCATGTACGCGCACCCCATATATCCCCCTCACCCGTGTCAGCGATGGCTCGCCGAACTCCATCCTGATGCTCGGAAGCCTCACGGGAGGTTCACTCCAGGAGACGGATCGTCTGACCGAAGCCCTCCTGGCGAGCGCGCTCGAAGACGCGAGCAGCGACCGCCACGTCCTCCAAGGCGATACCCAGGGATTTGAAGAGCGTGATGTCCGAAGGATGCTGCCGAGCGATGAGGCGTCCGGCGACGACCTCTCTCAACTCATGGACAGCCTCCCACGCCAAGCGTCCGCGCTCGATGGCATGAAGGAACTCTCCGCATTCGATCCGCGCCTGATCCTTGGAATCCACGACAATGGTGCGTGCCCGTCGGATCACCTCGTCATCGAACTCGCGGCGAAGGAGCGCATTTCCCCCGATCGCGTTGATGTGAACGCCTTCAGGCACCCACCGTCCATCGAAGACGGGCTCGCGCGCCGTCGTCGCCGTGACGAGGATGTTGGCTGCGGCGACGACGTCTTCAGGCCGTTCGGCTGGGATGACTTCGATGCCCAGTTTCTCCGCCATCGCCCGGCAAAACGCTTCCCGTCGCTCCGGCGTGCGGCTGTAGGCGAGGACTCGCCGAATCGGTCGGACGGCACAGATGGCCTGCACTTGGCTTTGCGCTTGCCAGCCGGTCCCGAAGATCCCAAGCGTGTGCGCGTCCGGTCGCGCCATGTATCGCGTGGCGACGCCGCTGGCCGCTCCCGTGCGCATTTGCCCGAGCCGATTCGCCTCGATGAGAGCCAAGAGTGATCCCGTCTCCATGTCATAGAGGAGGACGAGAAACCGTACGCCGCTGGGGAACGAGGTATAGGCCTTGACACCCAAGACCCCTCGCACGAGCACCGCGGCGCTCATCAGGTGCAACGTCCCACGCGGAACGCGAAGACGACGACGCGGTTCGTTGCTCGCGCGACCTTCGGCCTGCTCACGGAAGGCCTCCTCAACAGCCTCAAGCGCCAGCTCCATCGTCAACAGACGCTCCACATCCGATTCGGTCAGAAGCAGCGCCATGGCGATCTCCCATCCGATTCACCCCCGTTCTCCGCCCGAGGGCTCATACGTCGCGAATGAATCGGCCGTCTCCCACACGGTCACGCGCGCGACGGGAAATCCTCGCTCTGCGGCCACATCGAAGATGAGCTTGGCCAGCGCTTCGGCCGTCGGATTCGTCTCCAGGACAAAGCATGCCACACCGTGCTCGCGGAGCACGGGCAGGAGCGGATCCTCCTTACACAAAACCATCTTGTGGTCGAGATACTCGTCGATCCACGACTTCACGACCGCCTTGATCTCGTCGAAATCCACGACCATGTGGCGGTCATCGAGGCGTTCGGCGGCCAACTCGACCTCCGCGCGAGCATTATGCCCATGCAGATTGCGGCACTTGCCCGCGTAATTCAAGAGCCGATGGCCGTAGCAGAAGAAGATCTCCTTCGTCGCTCTGAACATCTCACCCTCCTTGTTCGTGCGCTCGGTCTATGAACCGATGAGCCGGCCTCCATCTACGACGAGCGTGTGTCCGGTGATGAAATCGCCCCCCTCGATCAAAAAGAGCACGGCGCGAACGACGTCCTCGGGCGATCCGAGCCGCTTCAGCAGTGTGCCCTCGATGATCGCGCGCGCCTCCTCCTCGTCATAGTCCTCCGGCAGGAGGACCGGTCCCGGCGCGACGGCATTGACCAAGATCGTCGGGGCCAACGTCTTCGCCAAAACCTGCGTCAGCGCGATCAGCCCCGCCTTCGAGACGCAATACGGGATGTATCCCGCGTAGGGTCGAAATCCGGCCCAATCGGCGATGTTGATGATCTTCCCCTCGCCTTGCTCCCGCATGAAGCGCGCCGCATACTGGGCGCAGAAGAAGGGAGCCTTGAGATTTACATCGAGATTGAGGTCCCACTGCTCTTCGGTGATCGAGCCGAAGGGCGTTCGGAAGAAGACCGAGGCGTTATTCACCAAGACGTCGAGACGGCCAAGGAAACGCGCCGCGTGCTCGACCAATCGCTCGATCTCGCGGACTTCCCCGAGATCCGCCCGCACGGCGAGGGCGCGAACGCCCCGGGCTTCGAGCGCGCGCACGGCCTCGCGCGCGGCCTCCTCGGAACGATGGTAATGCACGACGACATCCGCGCCGCGTTCGGCCAAAGCGAGCGCGATCGCTCTCCCCACGCGCTTGGCCGCTCCGGTGACCAACGCGCCTCGTCCTTTGAGCTCCATACTCGGCTGCCCCCTTCGGAGAGATCATATGCATTCCCGGCACGCCGCGCAAGCTCATCCTCCGCACGAAGTTGTCTGACGCGCGCGCGCTCTTTATCATAAGCGACGCGAGTCAGGAGGCGGCATGAGCGAGAGCGCTCGCCATGAAGCGTTAGCGCGTGCCTTTTATAAGGGTTCGATCTCTTGGATCGGCGCGCAGGTCTTCGTGCGCGCCATCAACTTCTTCGCCGGGATTGCGCTCGCCCGTTGGCTCATGCCTGAAGATTTCGGCCTCATGAGCCTAGGCCTCACCGTGACGACGCTCATCGCCCTTTTCGGGAACGTGGGGATCGGGCACTATCTCATTTATCACCCTGAGGAGCACGCGGAAGTCCTGACAGCGGGGTTTTGGCTCGGCGTGATCGTCGGCTTTGGTCTCTTCGCGCTTCAGGTTGCGACTGCCCCCGTGATCGCCGGGTTCTACGGTCGCCCCGATCTCATCCCCATTCTTCTCGCCCTGAGCCTCACGCTGTTGATCGCCCCATGGGGGAGCGTGCACGGAGCACTTTTGCGCCGACGCTTGGAGACCGGAAAGCTCGTCTTACCCCAAATCGCGACGACGCTCATCGGGACGGGGATCAGCCTCGCTTTGGCACAGTGGGGCGCCGGCGTCTGGAGCTTGGTCGTGCCTTTCGTCATCGCCGCTCCTCTCACTGTCGCCCTGAATTGGAAGCTCTGCGCCTGGCGTCCCGCGCCCCACTGGTCTCGTCGGCCATGGAGAGAAATCATCCGCTACGGGCGACACGTCTTCGGCAATGATTTGACGGCCTACGCGATGCAAAACGCCGATTACATTCTCATCGGAAAATGGCTGGGTGCGTCGCCTCTCGGCTTCTACGCATTCGCCTACAATCAAAGCATGATGCTGCCCACGCTGTTCATGGGCGTCTTCTCGCACGTCGCCTTCCCAATCTTCGCGCGGCTGCGCGAACGACCAGCCGAGCTGCGCGCGGCCTATCTCCGGTTCATGCGAATCAGCATCGGGATCGCGATCCCTCCTCTTCTCCTTCTCCTTGTCGCCGCTTCGGAATACGTGCGCGTCATCTACGGAGAGAAGTGGGGGCCTGCCGTCCTTCCGCTTCAACTTCTGCTCCTTCACGCCATCGGGCGATGCCTGATGCTCGGAGCCGGAGAGCTGTCCAACGCCATCGGACGTCCCGATCTCAACTTCAAATGCGCGCTCGGCGCGGCCCCTGTTTTCGTGATGGCCGTCGCCATGAGCCTGCGATGGGGGATCGCTGGCGTCGCTGCGGCGACGGCGCTCGTTTTCCTGAGCCTGGCGGGAGTCGTCACGGCGACCGTCTTCCACGCACTTCGCTGGAAGCCCATGGATTTCTGGATAGCCATACGTCCCGTGATCCTCAGTGCGGGGGGCGTTCTCCTCATGGCATGGCTGCTGCGCTGGGCTTCTGGATCGCTCGCGCTGCCTTCATGGCAAATGCTCCTTGCGCTCCTCCTGGGAGGTGGAATCACCCACGCACTTGCTCTCGCGCTCCTGCTCCGTTCTGAACTGCGCGAGCTGAGGGGCCTCATGATCCCCCATCCCACGGAGCCAGCCGAGCAGGCCTCTTTGAGCGACCGATGAGCGAGGTCATCTCCATCGTGATCCCAACGCGTAATGCCGGGCCAGAATTCCCCGAGCTGCTCGAACGCCTCCTCGCGCAGCGCGTTTCTCTCCCGCTCGAGATCATCGTGATCGACTCCGGCTCCACAGATGGCACGATCGAGCAGTGCGCTCGATTCCCCGTGACGGTCCTCACGATTCCGCCGGAGGAATTCGACCACGGCGAGACCCGAGATCGCGCGATCCGTCACACTCACGGTCAATTCGTCGCGCTCCTCGTTCAAGATGCCCTGCCCGCAAACGAATGGTGGCTGGAATGCCTCATTGAGCCGCTGCGTGAGGACGCCTCCATCGCCGGGACGTACAGCCGACAAATCCCCCGCCCCGGGAGCGATGCTTTTGTCCGACGACATGTGAAGGACCACGTCGCCTCGCGCCAAGAGCCGCGCCGGCAAAGACTCGACGACTCGGTGGACCTCTCCGCTCTGACTCTTGAGGAGAAAATTACGCTCTTCAGCTTCGACAACGTCTCCTCAGCGATCCGACGTTCAGTGTGGGAACGATTTCCGTTCGGGCGCGCCACTTTTGGAGAAGACATCCGTTGGGCGAAGCGGATCATGGAGGCCGGTTATACGATCTATTACCAACCCGATTCCGTCGTCATCCACTCGCACGATCGCTCGGCCTGGTATGATTTCAAACGTTTCGTCGCGAGCTATCGCCTCTATCATGAGCTGTTCGGTGGCGATCCCCCTTCGCTCCGGTTCACCTTGTTCCATGCCATTCCCTACCACATCTACGCGAATCTCTGTAAGCTCCCTCACGAACGGATGACGCCACGCGTCATCTCGAAAGCCATCACGAAAGGACTCGCCTTTCCCCTCGGACGCTATCTTGGCCCCCGTGTAGGGAGAGACGCGCCGCGTTGGCGGCAGCGTCTTGGCGATCGGCTCACCCGTGGGATTTAGGCGTGCTCCTTCCGAGGACGAGCGTCCACGGTCGAATCGCCGATTCCAGGATGATGCGCGCGCTCATCTTCGAGGCGCCGGCGTTCCGCTCGGTGAAGAGGATGGGGACTTCGACGATACGATGCCCGAGCCGATGGGCGCGATAGAGGGTCTCGACTTGGAACGCATAGCCTTCGGATCGGATCGAGGAGAGATCAATGGCCCGGAGCGCTTCGGCGCGCCAGCAGCGGAAGCCACCGGTCACATCGAAGACAGGCAGGCGCGTGATTGTCCGAACATACGCATTGGCGAAGACGCTCAGGAGCAATCGCGAGAGCGGCCAATTGACGACGTTCACGCGCCGCCCCACATATCGCGACCCGATGACCAGATCGGCCTCAGTGGCCGCGTGGAGGAGATCGCCGATGTACTGCGGATGGTGCGAGAGATCGGCATCCATTTGGATCACGAACTGCGGCTCGCGCGCGAGCGCCCAAAGCATCCCCTCCACGACCGAGCGCGCAAAACTTCGACGTCCCCGGCGGCGCAAGATGCGAAGCCGTGAATCGCTCGCGGCCATCATCTCCACGACATCGGCTGTACCATCTGGCGAATCGTCGTCCACGACGATGATGCCCGCATCGGGATAGCGCGCGCGAAGCTCCGCGATGAGGCGCGCGATGTTCTCTCGCTCATTGTATGTCGGAATCACGATCTGGACGGCCGATTCCCTCATGTCATCGGAGAGCGTAGTCGAATGCCTCCTTCGGCGTCAATCGAGCGCTCCTGCCCAATCGGCTTCTCGCCTGCGGAGGAGATGTCGCGTATAATCCTTGCTTCGTCATTCGAGCGTATGCGGATGCTGTGGCCGACAGTGAATGCCGCGTTGAATCTGACGAGCGCGTTCCTTCTGCTCGTGGGATATCGATTCATCCGAAGGCGAGCGGTGAACGCCCATCGCGCGTGCATGCTCGGGGCGGTGACCAGCTCAGCCCTTTTCCTGCTCTCCTATGTGATCTACCATGCTGTTCATGGGACCACCCCTTTTCCGAAGAGCGGAGCCATCCGAGCCCTTTACTTCATCGTCCTGATCTCACACACGGTCCTTGCGCTCGTCATTCTCCCCATGGTGCTTGTGACGCTCACCCGCGCGCTGCGCGGGGAATATGCCCGGCATCGGCAGATCGCGCGGCGGACGCTTCCACTTTGGCTCTATGTCTCAGTCACGGGCGTTGTGATCTACGTGATGCTCTACCACGTGTGACGTCCATGGCTTGGAGTGAGCGCGACGGTCGCTCCCCTCACCCCATGACATGAGAGGGACGCCGATTAACGACCGCGAGGGCCACGAGGAAGGCAGCGGAGCTGAAAAGAAGCGTCACGCCGAGCGCCAAGGAGAAGCTCGGCGCCTGCGCCACCGCGAGAGGATGGTGCAGGAAGAGCAACCGTTGAAGGCCAGCGGTGCTATAGGTCAGCGGATTCACCCGCATGAGCCAAGCGACCCACGGGGATGCCCCACTCACGGGAAAGAGTGCTCCGGAGACGAGCCACATCGGGATGAAGATCAGATTGACGACGGCATGAAACCCATGCGTCGAGTCAAGCTGCCAGGCGAGGATGAAACCGAATGCCGTGATCCCGAAAGCCAGAAGGAGGAGGAAAGACACGATCCCCACTACCTGCCCGAGCGTCAGCGGGATGCCGACAAGCAGCGCCAGCGGCAGCAGGATCGCTCCTTGCAGAGCGGCGAGTGTCGTCCCCCCCAAAACTTTTCCCAACACGAGCGCGGCTCGCGGGATGGGCGAGGCCACAACCGATTGCAAAAATCCCGCGTGCCGATCCTCGATGACCGACATCATACAAAAGACCGATGTGAACAAGACAATGAGGAGCACGGTGCCGGGGAAGAAATACTGCAGATACCCCGTGCCGTGTCCATTTGCGCGGAAGGAATCGCCCAGCCCGGACCCAACCAGCCACCAGAAGACCAACGGGGAGCCGATGACACCCAGAATGCGACTCCGTTGACGAGAGAAGCGGATCAACTCCCGGTGCCAGAGCGAGGTCGTGGCCAACAGACCGACCAAGAGGCGCATCGGGAGGAGATCGGCCTTTCGCTCAGCCGAAAGGGAGACTTCGACGTCCTTCACCAAAGGCATGTGCCCCGCCGGATGATTCACTCGACCGTGACCTTCTCCTCCGCCACCGAAGGGGGCGTCGGTCGGGCCGGCTCGGTCGCCGCGCGCTTCACGCGGACACGAAGGCGCTCAAACACGCCGCGGCGCTTGAGCGCCAGGATCGGCGGAATCGAGAAGAGCAGAGCTAAGAGCATCCCTGCCAGCACAAGGAAAAGGTCATCTATACCCCCCTTGAAGCGATCGCTCACCACCGTCCAAATCGCCAGGCCCAATGACCCCAGGGCGATCATCAGAGAGATGACATGAATGAGCACCATTTCCTTGATCGCATCCCACATCGAACGCTCCTCCTTTCTCGTGGTCGCCCCCTCATGTCCCCCCCACACGACCTCACTCCTCTGAGAACCGCATCCGGAATCCTCGCGAGAGCAATATATGATAAGGAGCCTGCTTCGGCGTTTCAAGGGAGCACCTTGGCGCATACGACGAGCGAGAGCGCGCGTACGCCTTTCTCGAAACGGGCGAAGCGACGGTCACATCACCTCAAGACGTCGGCGAAATCCCTGAGATGCGCTCGCACGCGCTCGACGTCAGGAGCCAAGACGCGGTCTTCGGTCAATGTGGGAACCAACGCGCGAAGGCGCTCATAGGCCAGACGCACGCCACGCCCGGGGCGCAAGGGAGCCAGATAATCGAGCCCTTGAGCGGCGCACAGCAACTCGATGGCCAGAATATGCTCGACGTTCTCGAGCACCTGCCGGAGCTTCAAAGCGGACGTCATCCCCATGCTGACATGGTCTTCCTTGTTCCCCGATGTGGGCAGCGAATCTACGGAAGCCGGATGCACGAGGACTTTGTTCTCTCCGACGAGCGAGACGGCGACGATCTGCAGGAGCATCATCCCAGAGCACATGCCGGGATTGGTCGTCAAAAACGGCGGCAGCTCGCTCAAATCCGGGTTCACAAGCCGTTCAATCCGACGCTCAGAGATCGCTCCCAGCTCCGCGAGCGCCATCGCCAAATAATCGAACGCGAGCGCGAGGACTTCGCCGTGGAAGTTCCCCCCAAGGAGCACCTCTCCTGTCTCGGCGAAGATCAAGGGATTGTCAATCGCGCTGTTCAATTCGATGCCCACGACGTCCTCGACATGGCGGATGACATCGCGCACGGCACCGTGCACCTGAGGCATACAGCGCAAGCTGTAGGCATCCTGCACACGCGGGCAGTCCTTGTGCGAGAGCATGATCTCGCTCCCTTCGGTGAGGCGGAGGATGCGCTCGGCGACCTCGCTCTGCCCGGGATGCGGGCGCAGGGCATGGATGCGCGGATCGCAGGCGGCATTCGTCCCATGCAGAGCTTCCAGGGACATGGCGCCGGCGACATCGGCGACATTGGCCAGGCGTTTGGCGCGCTGCACGCAGAGCGCCCCGACGGCCACCATCGCCTGCGTACCGTTTAAAAGCGCGATCCCCTCTTTCGCTTCCAGCTGCAAAGGCGCGATCCCCGCTTCCGCGAGCGCCTGGCGAGCGCTCCGGCGTTCTCCATGATGCACGACGTCTCCCTCGCCGATCATCGCCAGGGCCAGATGCGCGAGCGGAGCGAGATCTCCACTGGCGCCCACCGATCCGCGCGAGGGGACAAGGGGATGAATGCCCGCGTTCAACATGCGCACAAGCGTCTCCACGACGATGGAGCGCACGCCCGAATACCCCTTGGCCAAGACATTGGCCCGCGCTAACATCATCGCGCGCGTCTCGGCCTCGCTGAGCGGTTCGCCGACACCCGCCGCATGACTGCGCACGAGGTTCAGTTGCAACTGGCGCGTCGCTTCGCGCGGGATCGTCACTCCGCTCAATTTCCCGAAGCCCGTGTTCACGCCATAGACGACGCGCCCGCTCCGTAAGATCTCCTCGACCACACGGCGCGATGCCTCCATGCGAGCGAACGCCTCCGGCGCGATCTCCACCGATTCCCGATCCACAGCCACAGCCTCAAGCTGCTCCAGCGTGAGCGAATTCCCATCAATCGCGATCATGGCCTTCCCTCGATCTCGCGATTTCGCCGCTGCCGCGCTCGGATCTCCAACGTCCGCACCCAATCCTTATAGGCCTCATACCGATTCCGCACCTCCCACGGTACGGCGTGATCCGTGTTGTCCTCCCATCGGCGCACCAGGTAGATCGGCTCAAAGAGGCGACCGATCTCGTACTCGCGACTGAGACGCAAGCCGACGGCGTAATCCTCACCATAGCTCACGTTGGGAAATCCGAAGCGCCGCACAAGCGGCACGTAGTAGGCGCGAGGGGCCCCCAGGCCTTTCACGCGTAAGGCATTGTTTCGCCCGTTCTCGCGCGTCCATTCGCGATGATCCACGATGCCGGGCGGAATCTCCTCCAACTGAAAGTTCACCGTGCGATAGGCGCCGATGACCATGGCGTAGCGCGGCGTCGGCCACTCCCGACACGATCGCTCCCACACGGCTTGCGCGAAGGCTTCCGGATCAAAGAAAGCGCGCACGATCGTCTCCAGCGTCGTCTCGTCCGCGTACAGATCATCTGAATCCAACTGCACAGCGAGCAGTCCGCACTCCGGAGAGAAGATGGCTTCGTTCCAACATCCTCCGATCCCCAGATCGCGGCGCTCGGGGATCTTATGGATGAGTTGCGGAGACGCGCTCGCCCATCGCCGCACGATCTCCGTCGTCCGATCCGTTGAATGATTGTCCACGACGATCACGTTGTAGGGAAAGGATGCACGCTGCAAGAGCACGCTCTGCAAGGCATCGGCGATCGTTCGCTCGCGATTGCGCACGGGGATGATCACGCTCGCGAGCACCGGGTAATCGGCTTCAGGGGGAGGGATCGGGGCGAACGTTGGTTCTAGATACGCGCCCACGCGTCGAAGATGTTCGGTGAAGACGCGCTCCATCTCCTGTTGCGCCGGACGATTCCGGAGATCCACGTAGCGGAAGATCGCCTCAAGCGGAGACTCGGTGCTCATCATCTCCCCAGGCGCACGGTGGCAGATGTAGAGACATTCGGGAACACGCAGGATGTCGCCGACGGTCGCGATCTTCAACCGCAGATCATAGAACCCACTCCACCGCAGATCTAAAGGGATCGGGCCGCATCGCTCGATCGCCCGACGCACGACCCGATGCGACAGGAGCAAGAGCGGTCCGAAATCGAACTCCTCGCTGACGCTCCCCAATTGATAGTCGTTCAGCGGACGCGCGCGCAGCTCGCTCGCGCTCGCTTCGAAATAATCGGCATAGACGATCCCCGCTCCGCTCTCTTCGGCGACTTGAAGAAGCCGGAGCAGCGATCGCTCACCGATCTCGACAAGCGCCCCCGTCTGAAGGAGCAGGAGATAGTCAGTCGCCAGCGATTCAAGGAGCGCGTTCAAAGCTATGCCCGAGAATCCGAGATCAAGTCGCAGGCCACGAATCGGGAGCGGTTCGCTGAGCTGCTGAAAACGCGCCCTCTGCCGCTCGAAGATCGCCCCGTCCTCATAGCCGATCACGATGGTGAGGCGCTCTCTCATACCGATGAACGCGCGATCGCATACAAGCGCGGATAACAACGCAGAAGCGGCGGTGGGACGGCGACCTTCTCCCTCTCCAAGGCCGCCCGCAGTTCCAAAGCGTTGACGGCGCCTTTCCCCCGCACGTGATTGTTCGTGATCACATATACCTCGCGGGCGATCTCACTGATATGTCGGATCTTCTCGATCCACGGCTCCAGCTCTTCGGGAGAATACAGATAATCGTAACGGGCTCCTGGATCGGCGTTCTCCGCGAACCAGTTCTCGTAGTTTCGACCGTGCAAGCGCACGTAGCCGACGGCGGCCGTCACGCGCGAGGTCGGGGGCAAGGAGCGACGGAAGAGCGGCTGATCAATATTGCAAAATCCGACGCCGCGCTCGGCGAGAAACTGATACACCTCCTCGACGTTCCATGAGCCATGCCGCACCTCAACGACGAGCGGATACTCGCGGAATCGTTCCAGCAGCTCCCGCAGGTACGCGCGCGCTTCGGACGTGTTCTTGAACGACCAGGGGAATTGAACGAGCAGGGCTCCGAGCCGATCGGCTTCCAGAAGTGGCTCCATCCCGCGCTTGAAGAGGCGTTCGTCCTGGACGCCGGCTGTTCCCCGCTCATGCGTGAACCTCTGATAGAGCTTCGCCGTGAACTTGAATCGAGGGTTGTGCGCGACGCGGCGCACCCAACTATGGGTCATCCTCTCCGTCGGGGGACGATAGAAGCTGCTGTTGATCTCAACGGTGTCGAAATACTCGGCAATATACGGAAGTGGATCGAACCCGCGCGGCAGAGGATCCGGATACACCGTCCCTTTCCAATCCTCGTATGACCATCCGGCTGGCCCGACGCGGATCATCATTGCGTTCCCTGCATCCGAAGCAAAAAGATATCATGAGCGAGGGGGGTTCCTCAACGAGCGGGATGGACTCCCCTCTCCGACAGCGGTTCGAGGTTAGAACTCGGTACGAGTGAGAGCGCCGGGGTCGCCACCCCGGCGTTTCAGAGAAGAGGCAGGGGGAAGCGGCCAGGCCCTGAGGTCCGGCCGCTTCCGAGAGGTTCAGAAGCTGAGCTTTAAGGCGAATTGGATCACGCGATTGGGCTCGCCCGTGGCGATGATCGTCGCCGAGCTGGGCACAGCGGCCGTCACGCAGCAGGTTTGCCCGAAGAGCGAGCTGGTGATCGTCGGCGATCCCACGCTCGCGTTCCGCGGATTCTCAAAGTTCGGGTGATTGAAGACGTTGAAGAACTCCGTACGGAAATCGAGCTTCACGCGCTCGGTGAGCTGGAATTTCTTAATGAGCCCCATGTCCATGTTCCAGAAGCTCGGCCCCTGCACCGCGTTCCGCCCCATCCCAGCCTGCCCGGGAGCTGGGATGCAGAAGTAGCTCTCGGTTCCGATCACCTGACGGCAGTTGAAGAAGGGGCTGGCCGGATCCACAATGCGATCCCCGACATGAAAGACCACCGGCCCTTGGATTCCAGGGACGAACTGGAGTTTCGATTTCGGCATCGGCCCGCGGACTTCGGCGCGCGATTGCTTGGTCTGATGGACAGTGCGCACACCCGAATTGAGCGTGTACGGCTCTCCGCTTTGATAGATGGAGATGCCCGTGATGGTCCAGCCGCCCAGAATGTGCTGCAGGACACCCGGCCAATCGCTCCCCCACTTCTGCCCACGACCGAACGGCAGGTCGTAGAGCCAGTTGACGACGAACACGTGCCGATTGTCAAAGTCCGAGCGCGCGCGATCGAGCCTGAAGTTCCGCACGTCGGTCGGGGTGCGTGAATTGGTCGTGCTCAAGCCGCCGCCGGAAGCCGCCGCCACCGGATCCACCGACATGTCATCAATGGACTTCGCGAGCGTGTAGGCTAAGCCGAAGGTCAACCCCTTCTCATAGCGACGTTGCACTTGCACGATCATACCGTGGTAGTTCGAACTGCCGCCGGAATCGAAGTAGAAGATCTGCCCGAACTGCGCATTGGGCCGGAAGTAGTTGGCCGGGAAGCCGCGATTGACGATCCAATCGGTCCCCGAGAGCTGATCGATCCGGACTGCGAGATCGCCCACGCCACCGTTGAGCACGTCCGTCGCGAAGGCCCCGCGATAGCGGGCCGATGTCGGCGAGGTCGCATTAAGCAATTGGCTAAGCAAGGGCAAGGGCTCCTGCCCCGGCAATCCGAAGTAGGCGAAATTATCCACGGTACGGCTCGCGGCCGGAATGCCCGCGGCCGCTTGGGCCGCCAGGCAAGCGTCCGGATTGCGCTTGCAGATCATGAGGTTCTTCTGCGCCCTCAGGAACTCCTGCAAGAACTCGGGCGGGTAGCGGAACTGATTCAGATCATACGCGCGATAGAGCCGCATCCCGCGCTTGCCGATGTAGCCGACCTGCCCCACGAACGCATGGGGCAACTCCCGCTGGATCGTCAAGCTCCACTCATGCACGGTCGGGACCTTGAGATTCGGATCGAACGCCCCAACCTGCGGTGCCAAGCCAAGTGGTCGCTCCGGAAGCCGCAGTAGCTCCGAGGGCTTCCGCGTGGGTGGACCAAGATCGAGCGGCTTCAAGGCGGCCATGAGCTGGCTCAACCGCACATCATTCGGGATGTCTCGGCACGGTCCCGTCGGCGGATCCTGCACGTTCACGACACAGCGAAGGACGCTCCCGGGGATCATGCCGGAGATGGCCGTCACTTGGAATGTGGAGATCGTATCGAAGGCGAGTCCGTACCCGACGCGAATCGCCATCTTGCCCGAAGAGCGCGGGTCCCAAGCGAAGCTCACGCGCGGGGCGATCGTCGTCCAATTCATCCGCTTGAACCACCTGTCCGAAGGCACATAGGTCACCGGGCCCTGACTCCCATCCAAGGGGCGATCCGGCACGAAGACGCGATCGCAGCAGTCCTTGGGCGGCAGATTGATCTCCCATCGGAATCCGTAGGTCAACGTGAAGTTCCGCCGCACGCGCCATTCGTCCTGGGCGTAGAAGTTGTACTGCTTGACGCGAGTTCCGGCGACAAAGGGGGCGAAGATGTATTGGTCGCGCTTGAAATCGGCGACGAACCCCTGTTGCACGCGAGCCGGGATGCCCATCAGCTCGACGATCGCCTGCTGGAGATTGACATTGTCGCTCGCGTTAATCCCCGGAGCGCCGGGGAACCCAGCCGCCACGCCCGGCGCCGTATTGGCCGTCGGTGGACGCACGCTCTGGCTGAAAATGATCGTTGGCCACATGTTGAACCCGCCCGGCACGCCCCGATTGTCGTTGTGCCGATAGAGCCGGAAGTTGATCCCCGTGCGGATGTTGTGCGCGCCGCGCATGTAGCTCAGGTTGTCGATGAACTGGATCGTGCTCACCGCTCGGCGTGTGAACGGCGTATTGCAGAACGGCGTGTCCACAAGCGAGAGGGAATCATCGCCAAAGCATTCCTGCCCGTAGGGCGGTGGCTCAACGCCGAGCTTCGTATTGGCTTCCCGCAAGAGGAAGGTGAACATGAAGCGACTGAAGCCCGTCGTGAACTCGTTGACCATCCGAGAGGAGATGACGCGCCGGTAGTTGAGCGCCAGCCCTTGCGACTCTCGACTCACCTCCCCAAGCGGAGCAAAGCCGGGGAAGATCGAAGGCCGCGCGTTCAGGAAATCGCCTTCGCGCGTATCCCAATTGGAGAGGAGCAGCCGCCCAAACATGCTGTTATTCTCATCGAACTTGTGATCCACGCGGAACAGCAGATGCGGGCCCTTGAATCGCGAGGGAGGATTCCAGATGAAGCCCGCCGTGTTCAAGCCATCGCCGACGTTGAACGTATTGGGCGATGGGAACTTCGCGAGCATCTCCATCATGAGCGGATCAGGCCCGATCCCCGCCGGATCATTCGCGAAGATGTTGTACGTGCGGATGCAGCCGAGCTCGGTCGGCGTCGCGCACATGCGCACGCCCGGCCGCAGAGCGCCCGTGATCGGATCCACCAGCCGCGGCGAATTCCGCGTGATGAGGACGCCATCGAGAATGAGCGGGTTCGCCGGATCCGGGACGAAGTAGCGGAAGATGCCCTGCTTCTTCAACGTGTCCGTGTAGACGAGCGGCACACCGAAGGACTGCGCAATGGGCATCGTCTGCTTGATGCGATTCCCCTGCCAACTGGCGAAGAAGAACGTCCTGTTCTTGACGATCGGTCCACCTCCGGAAGCGCCAAACTGATGCAGGAGAAGCGTCGGCCGCCCCAGACCCGCCGCATTGTTGAACCACTCGTTGGCATTGAGCACCGTGTTCCGATGGAACCAGAAGAAATCCCCGTGGAACTCGTTCGTGCCCGAACGCGTCACAATGTTGACGTTGGCGCCGCTGTTGCGCCCGAATTCCGGCGTCGCATTATGGGTGACCACGCGATATTCCTGCACGTTGTCGGGATTGAGCCGGTAGACGTTGTTCTGCGGATTCGGCACCGAGGATTCGTTCGCGTCAATGCCGTCAATGGTCACATTGTGCGCGCGATCGCGCGAGCCGAAGACATGCGTTCCCGAACCGGCTGCTCCCGTCGTGCGCTGCACAAGCCCAGGCTCTAAGATGATCAAACTCAATGGGTTGCGGCCGTTGAGCGGCAGCTCGACGACTTCGCGCCGGGTCACGACCCCACCGAGCATCGCATGCGTCGTCGCGATGCGCTCATAGGCGCCGGTCACCTCGACGATCTCCGTCGGCTGTCCAACTTCCAGCGTCACGTTCACCACAAGGGGAGCCCCAACGGTCAGGACATTGTTCGTCCCCACGTACTTGCGGAATCCTGGATACTCCACCGTGATCGTATAGCTACCGACCGGCAACGACTCCAAGGCATAGGTGCCGGCCGATGTCGTCGTCGTCTTATATTCGACCCCCGTGGCCTCGTTCCGAGCAATGACGACGGCGCCCTGGATCACGGCCCCAGTTGGGTCCACGACCGTGCCCGTGATCCGGCTCATGGCCGTTTGCGCAAAGATCGCTGCCGTGAGGAAGAGACCAAAGGGAAGAATGGGCAAAAGCCGCATACATGTCTTGCGCATACCCGACCCTCCTCAACTCATCGGTTCTCGGAAAGACCGACTAAGGTTTAGCATGCCTCCCAATTAGGAGTCAAGTAGCCCGATAGGCCTTTTGGCAGACCCGTGACTCCCCCTTTGCCTCTGATCCCGAATCGTGTCACAATCTCCCCCGATGATGAACTCAACGGGGGAGGGTCGAGCGATGAAGAGGACGATCAAGGGCGTGATTCTGGCCGGCGGATTGGGGACGCGGCTTTATCCACTGACGAAGGTGACGAACAAGCACCTGTTGCCCGTCTATAACAAGCCGATGATCTACTATCCCTTGGAGACGCTCGTCGAAGCGGGGATTCGGGACATCATGATCGTGACCGGGGGGAATAACGCCGGAGATTTCCTCCGGCTTCTTGGCAATGGCGCGGAGTTCGGGCTGAAACATCTGCACTACACGTATCAGCAGGGCGAGGGGGGAATCGCCGCCGCGCTCAGCCTGGCCGAGCACTTTGCTGATGGACATCTGCTCTGCGTCATTCTCGGTGACAATATCGTTGAGAAATCCATCGCCCCGTATGTCGAACGATACCTGGAGCAAGGATCGGGAGCGAAGATCCTCCTCAAAGCGGTTCCTGATCCGACGCGCTTTGGCGTACCGGTGATCGAAGACGGGCGCGTCGTCCGGATCGAGGAGAAGCCGAAGGTTCCGGGCTCGCCTTACGCCGTCACTGGGATTTATTTCTACGACGAGAAAGTCTTCGACATCATCCGCACGCTCAAGCCGAGCGCGCGAGGAGAGTTGGAGATCACCGACGTCAACAATGCCTATCTAGAGCGCGGGGAGTTGACCTACGACATCCTGGACGGATGGTGGACCGATGCCGGAACGTTCGAGAGCTTGCTTTTGGCCAATCAACTCGTCGCCGAACGGGAACGGCGGCGGGCGCGCGCGGCGCCAGAGTCGGCGCGGCCTTCTCCCTAAGAGTGTAAGGAGGTCTGTGATGAAACGGCGCGAGTTCATGCAGCACGCGATGGCGGCGGCTGTCCTCGGCCTCTCGCGGGAGCAGGTGGCGCAACTGCTTCGAGCGGAAGCACCGCCGCTTCCCTCGGACGCGCTCTACGAACGCGATCCCGAATGGTATTGGGCCGAGATGCGGCGTCAGTTCCTGTTGGATCCCAACCATATCAACCTCAATTGTGGCTCTCTGGGTGTCTGTCCGTTGCCGGTGATCCGCGCCGTCGCCGAGCACCTGTTCACCTCAGAGGCGTTCAACGAGCCCGACTATCCGTGGTGGGGTTATGGGGAGAATGCGCACATCCGTGAAGTGCGCGAGGAATTGGCTCGATTCCTGGGCGTCTCCCGCGACGAGATCGCCTTAGTGCGCAATGCGACGGAGGCCATGAATACGGTCTGCAACGGCTTGGACCTGAATCGGGGTGACGTCGTGGTGACGACGGATCAAGAGCATCCGGGAGGCCTCTGTTGCTGGCAGCAGAAGGAGGCGCGCTTCGGGATTCGCCTTCGGTACGTGAAGCTGCCGCTTCCGCCGGCGTCGAAGGAGCAGATCCTCGAACTCTTCGATCGAGCGCTCACGCCCGATGTGCGCGTCGTCAGCTTCAGTCACATCACGACGACGACGGGGCTTGTCCTCCCAGCTCGAGAGATCTGCGCCATGGCGCGCGAGCGGGGGATTCTCTCGGTCGTGGATGGGGCACACGCGATCGGTCAACTCCCGCTCAATCTGCGAGAGATCGGCTGTGACTTCTATGGGACGAGCCCGCATAAGTGGCTGCTGGCGCCGAAAGGGACGGGCGTTCTCTTCTTACGCGAGGTGGTTCAGGATCGCCTCTGGGTCAACATCGCCAGCGGCGAATGGAACAACAAGGCACTGAAGGCGTATCGCTTCAGCAACCTGGGGACGTGCAACCTCTCGCTGCTGAAAGGCCTGCTGGCCGCCCTCCGCTTTCATCAGCAGATCGGGCCGGAGCGCATCTTCACTCGACAGCGTCAATTGGCCCGCCTCGTGTATGAGGGCTTCCAACGCTTCCCGCGCGCGAAGCTGCTCACACCGGATCATCCCGAATTATGGGGGGCGATGACGACGGCCGAGTTCGCTGAGGTCGAGGCCGAGCGCCTGCGTCGGACACTCAGTGAGCACCATATCCGCGTAGGTGGAGGAGGACCGCGCCTTCGCCTCTCCACACATATCTTCACACAGCCGGCGGAGATCGCGACGTTCTTCAGTGTGCTCTCTCGCACGCTGAAGATCTGAGGAGATCCCCCCGCACGATCTCAAAGGCCATGGGAAGGCGCGGCGCTTGTCCGAATTTTATCCGGCGCTCTCGTGCTCCTGTGGCACGTGTCGCATGCGCCATCGCGTGAGGAGCCAGAGCGCCCCAAAATAGCCGAGAACGGCGAATGCCCCGCCCAAAGCCAATCCCCCAACCCAAAGCGCCGCCCCCGCTCGCACCAGATCCATCGCGTCCAGCCCCCGCCACTCGAAAGCGCGATCGCGCTGACCGAGAAGCCATGTTCCTACGCGATAGGTCACCGTGTAGACGAACGGCGCGGTCAACGGATTCGTGATTTGAATCCCCGCGAACGCGGCAAGCGGATTAACGCGAAAGAGTGTCGAGAGCGAGATCGCCAGGGGGATCTGGAATCCGAGTGTCGGCGTGAAAGTGATGACCAGACCGAGCGCCAAGCCACCGGCAATCTCTCGAGGAGAAGCTCGACTCCGAAGCGCGCGACGGATGAAGCGGATCAGCTTCCTCCACATGTCCTCGCCAAGTCCTCCTGATCGGTTGGGCTCCTCGGTGATCGGAAATCGCCAAGGGGCCTGAACGTCTATTGAGAAGTGCCAACTTCACGGGTCGTTGGCTCACGGCTCTGCCTCGTGCCTCACAGAACACGCGAGGCCGCGCGACGGAGCCGGTCCATCACGGCAAGTCCTAAATCCGTCTCCACAACGCCCTCGATGATGATCACTTCTACCCCGCGTTGGTCCAGCTCCCGAAAGATCGCGAACAGCCGCCGCGCATACTCCTGAGGATCGGGCGGTAGCTCCACCACATGCGCCTCCGCATTCCCGAACGAGAGTCCACGTTCTCGCCCAATGTATCCAAGGCGATGCACGCTCGCAGCCAATTGCTCGACCAGCGGCCGATGCTTCACCTCCTCCCAGCGTTCGATGAGCACGACCTCGGCACGCGGGCGATAATGCCGATAGCGCGTACCGGGTGAGCGTCGCGCTTCCAAGATCTCAGCACGGAGTCGGAGCTCGCCGAGGATCGGTCGAAGCTGCTCGGGCGATACCCCACCGGGACGCAAGATCGTCGGCGGAGATGTCGTCAGATCCAGGACCGTGGACTCGACGCCGATGCGTGTCGGTCCCCCGTCAAGGATCAATTCGATGCGCCCGCACAGGTCTTCATAGACGTGTTCGGCGGCCGTCGGGCTTGGACGCCCGGAGAGGTTCGCACTCGGCGCGGCGATCGGACGCCCCAGGGCACGAATGAGCGCGAGCGCGATCGCGCTATCGGGCATGCGCACGGCGACCGTCTCCAACCCCCCGGTCGTCTCCTGTGGCACCCGCTCATGCCGAGGTAGAACGAGCGTCAGCGGGCCTGGCCAAAATCGCTCGACCAACGCCCAGGCCGGTTCAGGGATCGCGCGGGCGACCTCGCACAGCTGCTCCTTCCCCGCGACGTGCACGATGAGCGGGTTATCGGCCGGACGCCCCTTGACAGCGAAGATGCGCAAGACGGCTTGAGGATTCAGCGCATCGGCGCCGAGCCCGTAGACGGTCTCCGTCGGAAAGGCGACTAACCCTCCCCGCCGCAGCACAGCGGCCGCTCGCTCGATGGCCTCCGGCTCCGGCGCCTCGGGCGTGACGGGCACGATTTCGGTGTGAAGGTCACGCGGCTCTTCGGACACGCTCGATGGCTACCGCTCGACGATCATGGCAACGGCCTCTCCCCCGCCGATGCAGAGCGTGACGAGACCACGACGGGCCTGTCGCCGCTTCAGTTCGTAGAGGAGCGTCGTGAGCAATCGCGCGCCGCTGGCACCAATAGGATGGCCGAAGGCGACGGCCCCTCCGTTGACGTTCACCTTCTTCGGGTCCAGCTCCAGTAATCGGATCGCCGCCAGCGCCACGACCGCGAAAGCCTCATTGATCTCAAACAGATCAATGTCCGAGAGCGAGAGTCCCGTCTTCCTCAAGACCTTCTGAATCGCATCGACCGGAGCAACGGTGAACTCCTCCGGCTGGCGTGCGGCGGCGACTGCGCCCACGATGCGCGCCAGCGGCGGCACGCCCATCGCTTCGGCTCGCTCGCGCGACATCAAGACGACAGCGGCCGCGCCATCGTTAATCTTCGAGGCATTGGCGGGCGTGATCGTCCCCCCTGGCTCGAACGCGGGCTTGAGCGTCTTCATCTTCTCGAAGTTCACGCGCTTGGGCTCCTCATCCTCCGTCACCAGGACTGTTCCCCCCTTCGCATGCGGGACTTCGACGGGCACGATCTCCTCAGCCAAAAGCCCGTGCTCCTGAGCCCGCTGTGCGCGCCGGTAACTCTCGGCGGCGTACTCGTCTTGCTCCTCGCGAGAGATATCGAGCCGACGCGCACAGAGCTCTCCGGCATTCCCCATGTGAAAGTCGTTGTAGACGTCCCAGAGCCCATCCTTGATCATGCTGTCCACGATCTCGCCATGGCCGAGCCGATAGCCCGTCCGCGCGCGCTCCAAAAGATACGGGGCGTTGCTCATGCTCTCCATCCCACCGGCGACGATGATCTCCGCATCACCGAGCGCGATCGCCTGCTCAGCGAGCATCACGGCTTTCAATCCAGACCCGCAGACCTTATTGATCGTCAGGCATTCGACCTTCGTCGGCAACTCGGCAAAGAGCGCGGCCTGTCGTGCGGGGGCTTGTCCCACACCCGCCTGAAGCACATTTCCCATGATGACTTCATCCACGTCTTCCGGCGCCACGCCGGCTCGACGTAGCGCTTCGCGAATGGCTGCCGCTCCCAGCTTTGGTGCCGACAGCCCGCTGAGCGCTCCGAGAAAGGATCCGACCGGCGTTCGCGCCGCACCGACGATGACCACCTCGCGCCGCTGGCTTCCCATAAGTCCTTCCTTCCCCCTCTTCCGTTCGTGCGAAAGAAGATTCGATGAATTCTCCCTCCCGGCGCGCTCGTAGCGTGCCGGGGGGATGGAAAAGGCCTCTTTAATCTTAGCTCAGCCCCTCTTCCTCGTCGAGGATATGGACTTGGGATGGGCTCGATGTCCTCGCAAAAGCATCCGCACTTCCTCATCCGATGTTCGGCCTATGGAAAATACGGCATTCGCCGTATTGACGAGAGAGAGAAGATGGGGCCAAATAGCCGATGGGGCTGCGGAGCGTGTGCCAGGAGGATGGGGGATGAACATCACGCTATTCAGAGAGGAGCCTCTCTTGGCGATCTCGTTGTGGAATGCGGATCCCAGCTTATGGTTGCTCATCCCTCTCTTTCTCTTCGCTGGGTGGTCATTCCTCAGGAGCGAGCCGTTCTCGCGCGGTTCGGATCTTGAGGTGCACAAAGACGAAGAAGGCGATCGGACGGCGGATCGCTCGCACGTTCACCATCAGGCGAACGAGCTGCTGCTCTGCAGCTTGGATGCCCTCATGAGCGAATTCCCCGTTCCGATATGGATCGCCGAGTGGCCCTCAGGGAGGCTCCGCTCGATGAACCGGGCCTCACAGGAGCTGCTGGGTCGGAAGCTGGAGCCGCGCTCGACGCTCTTTAACTGCACGGACTTGTATGGCTTTTACCATCCGGACCTCGGCACTTATCCCCCCGAATGGTTCCCGGCCCTGCGCGCCGTCAAAAGCGGCGCCTCCGTCATCGTTGAAGACCTCCGCGCTCTGACGCCTGAGGGAGAACGACGACTTTTGGTCGGATGGGCGATGCCCTTGAGGGGCTATGCGGGCGAGATCATCGGCGTCGTGACCGCTTTCTTCGACAGAACCGATACGCTCCACAAAGAGAGGGCCTACGAAGCCCACATCCAGGAACTGACGCGCGAAGTGGAGAAGCTCAAGGGTCAACTCACGGCGATGGAGCGGAAAGTGGCGCTGGCGCACCAGCTCTCGAACATTGGCCAGATGACGGCGATCCTCGCCCATGAGATTCGCAATCCCTTGGGCGCGATCGCTAACGCAGCGGAACTACTGCTCCAACTCCTCCCCAATGCCGATGAGAATGAGCGCGAGCTTCTGCGGCTCATCTCCTCGGAGGCGCGACGCTTGAGCGATTTCACTCGACAGGTCCTGACCTACGCGCGCATGCCGGATCCGGAACCCGTGCTCACCCACATCCATGAGGTGATCGAGCAGGCGCTCGACCTGCTCCAGAAGGATCCACACTTCGACTCGCGCATCTGCATCCGTAAGGAATTCTCTCCGGTCGTCACGCTGTGCTCCGTTGATCCGGATCTGATCAAAGAGGTCCTGTGGAACCTTCTCCTGAATGCCGTGCAGGCGATGCCGGAAGCCGGGGAGCTGGTCGTTGCGACCGACCTCGGCGAGATTCCCGATCGTCCGTCCCAACGGTGCGTGCGCATCACCATTCGCGATTCCGGCGTGGGCATCGCCCCCGGCGATATGGAGAAGCTCTTCGATCCATTCTTCACGACGAAGCCATTCGGAACTGGTCTTGGACTGGCCGCGGCGCGCCGTATCATTGAAGCGCACAATGGGGAGATCACCGTTCAAAGCAGCCCGGGCAAAGGGACGACCGTGACGATCTTCCTTCCGTTATGAACCCGGTCTCAACACCCTCGACGCCTATCGCCACATCGTCGCATTCAACCTCCGTCGGTCTCTTGGACGAGGGGATACGTCTCCTGTTGTTCACGCGGATGCTCCCGGCGACGCTCTTCCTCACAGTTGCCCTGGCGCGCATATCGAAGCTCCCGAGTCTCTTCCCTCTTCCGTCGAGCGACGAGGGCGCGCTCGTTCAAGCGACCGCACTCGCGCAGCTCATCTATCAGCTCTCGGTCATCTTCTTCCTCCTGCTCATCACCACGCTCTTCATCGTGCGCCCACAACCAATCCGGAAGAGCACCGGGCTACGACCTCGCCTTATGGCCCTACTCGGCTCTTTCCTCCTGACATTCATCGCGGCTTTCCCGAATGCCGAGCCGACGTTGCTCCAAACGGCGGGTGCTACGATCCTGATGGTCTCCGGCAGCGCCATCACCATCGCCGCCCTCCTCGCGCTCGGACGCGCCTTCAGCATCGTCCCCGAAGCGCGGCGGCTGGTCACGCGTGGCCCTTACGGCATCGTCCGGCATCCGATGTACCTCGGCGAGATCCTCGTCGGATTCGGCTTGACCTTGCAGGCCTTCTCGGGATTCGCGATGTTGTTGTTCGCCCTCTTTCTCCTCGCCCAACTCGCGCGCATGCGGTATGAAGAGCAGATCTTGGAACGCACGTTCCCAGGATACGCAGCGTACAAACGCCGGACGGCGCGCCTCATCCCGCGAATTTACTGATCCTTCTCGCCAGGCCCCAGCTCTTCCCAAAGTGCTGGCGCGAGCGCGCTCACGGACCGTCGGCTCGACGCCTCCTTGAAGCCGCGGGGCGATCTTGTCTAAGATTGAGCTTCTTTATGTGAGCATGATGGACGCGCGGCACATCTGCGCCCTTTGCGGCCGACCTCTCGCCCAGGCCGAAACGCAGAGGCTCTGTTCGACTTGCCTGCAGCGTGAGGCGCAACGACCTCGCTCCCTATCGGAATCGCCACCGTGGGGACTCGCGGCTGCGTTCGCGCTCTGGATATTCTTCATCTTCACGATCTCGCTCCTGCCGGCCCTGGGCGTCTTCTTCTGGGCGACGGGGCGCGGCTATTCGCCGACGGATCTCGACCGTTTGCATAGCCCGGAAGGGACGCTCGTCCAAATCTCCATGCTCTTCCTCGCCCATCTGCTCACGCTGCTGGTCGGTTGGGTTGTCGTCACTCAGGGGCGGCGCCGCCCCTTCTTGCAAACGCTCGGCTGGCGCTGGCACCCTCGGTTCCGCTTGCGCCACGTCGTGCTCACAGTCGGTGGCCTTTATGGGCTCATCTTCGCGCTCTCACTGCTTTTGCCTTCGCGAGAGACGGCCTTCGACCGCTTGCTTCAAACCTCGCCTCACGTTCGCGTGGTCATCGCCCTTCTGGCTGTCGGAACGGCTCCGCTTGTGGAGGAATTGGTCTATCGGGGCGTCCTCTACCCAGCGCTTCAAATCCGCGTGGGACGCGCGCGCGCCATCGCATTCGTCACGATTCTGTTCGCTCTCGTGCATTATCCGCAGTATAGCGCCAGCACGCTCATTTTGGTCGCCGTCACCGTGCTGAGCTTTGTCATCACCATGATTCGAGCGTACACGGGGCAGCTACTGCCTTGTGTGGTCACGCACTTGATTTACAACGCCATCGGGGCCTTCCTCATCCTGAGCGGATACGCCTTGAGCGAGTGACTCGTATTCCTCCACTCCCCGGCTTTGTGAGGATGATAGCGAGCCCGAGCACGGTATGATAAAATCCTCCGAAGAGGAAGAGACCGATGGGGAACCTGAGGTCAGCAGGGCGCGAAGTATTGCGAAAGCGCCTCGAAGTTGCGAAGTTGAGGGGACGAGCGAGGATGCACCTCATTGGCGAAATCCGCCCCCTCGGCTGCTGTCGGCGCGCGCCTTATGATCTGATTCCGGCTTCGGAAGCCGTAGGATGAACCGATCACCCAGGGAACTCGCGTATCGGTATGACCTGTACATCGTGCCGATCTGGCGCGAACCCTTCGATCAGATGGTCGAGAAGCACGTCCCGCTTCCGAAGAAAGGCGCGATCCTCGAAGTCAACAGCGGAACAGGAGGCTTGGCGCTCGATCTCGCATCTCGGATCGGGATGAAGGGGGAAGTCGTCGCGACCGAGCGCAACGCCATCATGGTGGAGATCGCGCGCTCGAAGGCCGCGATCAAGCGATTGCAGAACCTCACATTTCTGGAGAAAGAGCCCACGAACCTCGGGCTTGATGCGGAGTCCTACGGATTGGTCATCGGCGATGCCACGCTGCTTCCTCCCGCGCACATTGCGCCGATAGTGGCTGAGATGGCGCGCGTTGCCGAATATCAAGCGACGGTCGCCCTGAAGCTGATCACCCGCGGGAGCTTCGATGAGTGCTACTCGATCCTTTGGGAAGCGCTGCATCGCTGCGGGCTCGACGAATACGCGGCGCACGTCGAAGCACTCAGCACCCGATGGCCGACGGTGACCGACGTTCAGGAGATCTTTGCCCGCTATGGGCTTCAGTACCCGCACTGTTTCGTCGAGCGCGAGGAGTTCCTGTTTGAGACGGCCACGGACTTCTTCGAATCTCCGCTCATTGAGGACTACTTCCTCCCGCAGTGGCTGGCGTTCCTGCCCAACCAGGCCACGCGCCAACGCGTTCAGCGTCAGATGGCTCGGATCATTGAGCGCGAGCGGCGGCGTGCCGAATTCGATTTCTCCGTCAAAGCGACGCTCGCTATCGGTCGAAAGGGATGACGATGAAGGTGTCAGACTTCGATTACGTCCTGCCCGAAGAATTGATCGCACAGGAGCCGCTTCCGGAGCGCGATCACTCGCGGCTGCTCGTTCTGGATCGCCGGACGGGTACCTACCGGGACCGGTACTTCTACCAGCTCCCGGAAGAAGTCGCGCCGGGAAGCGTTTTGGTCCTCAACAACACGCGCGTCTTCCCGGCGCGCCTTTTCGGGAGACGAAAGGGGTTCGCAGGCCATGTCGAGGTGTTGCTTCTGCGACGGTGCGAGGGGACGCGCTGGGAGGCCTTGGTCAAGCCCGGACGCATCGCTCGACGGGGGACGGAACTGGTTTTCGACGAAGGACGCTTGGAAGCGCGCATCCTCGCCGTCGAAGCGGAAGGGAAGCGCCTCCTCGAGTTCCTCTGCGCCGAGGAGGACTTGGAGGCCTGGATCGATCGAATCGGCGTGGCGCCGTTGCCCCCGTACATCAAACGACCGGACCCCGCCGCGTTCGCGCACGATGTGCTCCGCTATCAGACCATCTACGCGAAACACCGTGGATCGGTCGCTGCGCCCACGGCCGGATTTCACTTCACGGAACGCGTCTTCGCGGCCCTTCGGGAGCGCGGTGTTCGGATCGTCGAGCTGACGCTTCACATCGGCTACGGGACGTTCAAGCCGGTTCGCGTGGAAGACGTCGAGAAACATCGCATGGAGGGCGAGGAATTCGTCATCCCCGCCGAGACGGCCGAGGCGATCAACGAGGCACGAGGGCGTGGACACCCCGTCATCGCCGTTGGGACGACGACGGTTCGAGCGCTCGAATCGGCCGCCGATCCAGAGGGTTTCGTGCGCGCGGGAGCTGGATGGACGGAGTTGTTCATCTATCCGGGCTATCGCTTCAAGGTCGTGGACGGTCTGGTGACGAACTTCCATCTGCCACGCTCGACCCTTCTCATGCTCGTCTGCGCCTTCGCCAGTCGCGAGAACGTCCTGCGCGCTTATGAGCATGCCATCGCCATGCGTTACCGGTTCTACAGCTACGGCGATGCCATGTTCATCCACTAGAGCTTGTTTCATTCCCAGGCCAGACGTATGATTGTCTCCACACGGCAGGGAGGGCGAAATGGTGCGCGAAGTCTCCATCCGACCGATGACGGTTCGCGATCTGGATCAGTGCTGGGAGCTGGATCAACGGTGCTTCGCCGATGGTGAAACCTATGATCGCGACACGCTCCACTACTTGCTGACCAATCCTCTGGTCATCGCGCGAAAGATCGAACTGCCCGATAGGCGAATGGTCGGCTTCGTCATCGGGAGCATCGAGTCCGGCGGCGTCGGCCATGTGATCGCGCTCGGCGTTGATCCACAGTGGCGGCGGCGCGGCTTCGGACGTCTCCTTATGGAGGCCATCGAGGACGCCTTTTGCGAACACGGGGCGACGATCGCCCGATTGGAGGTCCGCGCGGACAATCACGCCGCCCAGGCCCTGTACGAGAAATTGGGCTACACGGTCACGCAACGTCTACCACGCTACTACACCAACGGAGAAGATGCGCTCCTTATGACCAAGCCACTCCCCACTTCGCCTTCTGACGATTGGATATGACCTCTCCCACCTTTTCCCGACCAATTCGACGCCCTGCGCCGAAAGCCATGACGCTCATCGCGGGCGCACGTCCGCCTCAAACCGATGGCCCGTTCGATGAATGAAGACATCCTCTAAGGTCGGCCGCCGCACCATGAACGAGAGGATGCGTCCGGGGAATGCTTCGACCAAGCGCGTGAGAAACTCGTGCCCCCGCTCATGGCGGAGACAGAGCGCGCCATCGACAAGCGTCGCGTCGATCCCCCACCGCGCACGAATCTCCGCACGCAAGGGTTCGGGTTCGCGACTCTCGATGAAAATCACATCTCCGCCCAGCTCCGCCTTCAACGCATCCGGTGCATCGAGCGCCACCAACCGTCCGCGATCCAAGATGGCCACGCGATCGCACTGCTCCCCTTCGTCGAGATAGTGCGTCGTGAAGACGATGGTGAGTGACCGTTGCTCGCGAAGAGCCCGCAGATATGCCCACAGGTCCAGACGCGCGCGCACGTCGAGCCCGGCCGTCGGCTCATCTAGGAGCAGAAGCGAGGGTTCATGCAACAAGGCCTTCGCGATCTCCACGCGACGCCGCAGTCCGCCCGAGAGTCGTTCCACCGGCTCCTGAGCTCGATCTCGAAGATCGAAGCGTTCGAGCACAGCCTCTATCCTCCGCCGCAACGTCAGTCCCCACAGGCCATAGAGATGGCCTTGATGGCGCAAGTTCTCCCACACGGTGAGCTTCCCATCCACGCTCGGCGATTGGAAGACGATACCCAAGTGCCACCGCACGCGCTCCGGGTGCGCCAGCACATCATCCCCGAACAGGCGGACGCGTCCCGAGGTCGGTCTCATCAGAGTCGCGAGGATCCGAAAGAGCGTCGTCTTCCCCCCACCATTGGGCCCGAGCAAGGCGAAGAGCTCTCCGGCCTGTACCTGGAGCGTCACGTCCTCCAGAGCAATGCGCTCCCCATACCAATGTGTGAGATGTTCGACGATGAGAACGGATTCCGCCATCGCGCTGCCCTCAAGAAGCGCGAGGCCGCTTCGATGACGGCGCCGCCGTAGGAGCACTTTCCATGATCAGTCGTCGAGCTTTCTCCAGAATCTCCCGCTCGCCCTTATATGTGGCGCGCGCGATGGCCTCTTCGATGGGGAACCATCGCGCGTCCTCGACCTCCCAATCGTGTCGCCGCACATCGCCGTCGAGATACCGCATGAGGTAGAAGTGGACCGTCTTGAAGAACCGAACGGGCTTTTCCTCCTCCCGACCGATGTACCAGTAATTGACCTGACCGATCTTCTTGACGATCTCGCCACGCACACCGGTCTCCTCCTGCACCTCCCGCAGCGCCGTCCCGCGCACGCCCTCGCCCTGCTCGACCAATCCCTTGGGCAAACACCATACCGTCCCGCCACTCCGCGCGATCAGAACGACCTCGGGACGCGATCCCGTCCATCGGTAAACGACGCCCCCCGCTGAGACTTGACGAAGCGTCCGCATGACTTCCCTCAGGGGGTCACCCGTGTCTCGACGCGTCCGCGTCCTTCGGTTGCTTGCTCGAAGAACAGCTCGAAGGTGCGGCGGAAAAGTTCCACTTTGTTCAGATCAATGGCCGTCGCCGGAAGCCCTTCCGGGACGACGAGGATGAACGCCATGCGAAACGTCTTCGGCGCCTCCGCATACGTCGGCCGCCGCGGGCCTTCGATCCGCAAAATCTCGGCGAGCGTGATCGGGCGAAGCGAACCACTCACGATCACCCCGAGCTCGGGCGGACTTCCTCGCGTGTGTCCTTCCGTCCTCGTCGGGTTCTCGATCAAGAAGAAGGGGGGGACTTCCTCCGGTGGACGGAGCCCCATCAAGTACTGGTCAAGTGGGCTATAGCGCTCGTTCGCCGCTATGGAGCGGAAGCGATTCTCCGGGAGGATTTCCCAATCGTGGCCATCCAATTCCGATGCGTCCGTATCGAGGAAGAAGCTCCACGTGAATCGCTCCGTTCCCGCAAGCAGCGCGTCGCTGGGTACCCCCCCATCGTCGAAGCGCACATATGCCCCCCACGCATGCCCGACCATCTGAGCAAGGATGTCCATGGCCGATTTCGTGTTGCGGAACTTCTCTTGCGGATCCGCTGGATAGGAGCGCAGCAGATCCATGTTCACGACCAGGCGCAATCGACCCGCGCTGCCGAATCTTGCCGTGTCATCGAAGATGGGGAGCCCGAGGCCCTCGATCTCGTTCTTCACCAACGTGGCGACGGGCAACGTGAACGCCCCCTTTTGGACGACGCGTCCGGTGATGGTCAAGCGCTCGAAGGTGCTCGCCCCATAGACGATCAAGAGATCAAATACATCGGGATGCCGCATGAAGAATCGCTTCGCGACCTCCTGCAGCAGAAGACCCGGACGGAACAGCTCGCCGATCGGCAGATCGCCTTGGCGCAGCGGAGGACGAAAGAGCGATGGCTGCTGAGGGTTCGTCGAGATCTCTGCCGTGAACTTCACGCGCCAGAGGACTTGGCGGTCACCCGGCGAGATCCCCACAAGCCCCCTCACCGACTCGACACCGTTGTAGCTGAACAGGATTCGTCCATCGCGAAAGAGGGCCACTTGAAACGTGTTTCGCGGAGGCGCCCCCTCGATCTCCACTTCCGGCACCTCCGGCACATCGCGCCACGTGATCACCACGCGATCGAACTCCTCCCAGATGAGAACAGTCCCCCGGGAAGGATCGAGATCAAGCCAAAGCGGAGCGATTCGCGGCTGCTTCGTCACGAACTCCAACTCGCTCGGCGTCGGATCGGGATCGGGACTTCCGAACGTCAGATTCCCGTTGGCGTTGAGGAAGACGCGCGTGAAGATCTGACCGTAAAAGGAGAAAGCGAAAGGGAGCGATCGCTCGACGAATTCGTCATCCGCGATGCGAACGGGCTCACCCTCAAGGGCGAAGGTGAAGGGGATGAACGAGACATCGTAGCCGAGAAATCGTCGCCGCCCGTCGAAGACAGGGACGAATTGGAGACTCCGTTGATCCAGATCGAATTCGTGAAAGATCTCGCGATCCGCCGTCATGACCGTGATCTCGCCGACCGTCTCAATCAAGCTCCTCGAGCTGGCGGCACGAGAAACCTCAAGCGCGCGGATCCCCGGCGCGGGAGTTCTGAAGAAGATGTCCCATGCGGGATGATCGAAGACCTCGATGACACCCTCCCCGTGAGTCAGCAGCAGCCGACGCGGTTGCCCAGGATCAACAATCAGCTCACGGAAGACGCGCTGCGCCGAGAGTCCCGTGAGTTCGCGCCAGAATTGGCCTCCGGTCGCACTCTTGTAAAGAGCGTTCTCGACGCGCGCCGAATCGAGGCGGCGCCGGATGAGCGCATAAACGACCTCAGGATCCTCCGGACTGATGGCGAGCAGCGGTGGAGAAGAGGGATAGGCCGATTGCCAGGGTAATCCCTCGTTCACGGCGCACCAGGTTTCTCCTCCATCGGTCGTCTTGTAGATGCCATGCGCTTCGCTTCCAAGATACACGATGCGCGGATCATGTGGATGAATGGTTAACACTCGCACGGGCGTGTACGGTGCCGCCCCGACGGACGGCGGCAATCCTCCGCTTGCTCGCCTCCAGGTCCTCCCCCCATCCTCACTTCGGTACACGCCATGTCGTGCCGTCCCGACATAGATCACCTCGGGATCCGAGGGGGCCGTCTCTATCGCCAGGGGGATGAGTCCATCGGGCAAAGAGAGAAGGCGCCGCCAATGCCATCCCCCATCTTCGCTCACCAGAAGTCCGCGTCGCGTCCCGGCAAAGAGGCGCCCACGACTCTCAGCCACGGCGAACGTCTCCTCCCACAATAGCCGTTCAACCCGCCGGCCTGCCATGACGAGGCGGAAGAGCCCATCACTGGCCGCGACCCATACGCCTTCGCTCGCTCGCCTGCGCAGCGCATGAACGCGCCGCAGGTCACGCCCAAGAAATACCCCCTCCCATGTCCGCCCGCGATCGCTGCTCAGCAGTACCGCACGATCCGTGAGCAACCACAGTTCTTCAACGCGCTCACCCCGGATGTTCCAGCGCCATGACGCTCCCGCAGCGAGCGCCAGAAGAAGACAGAGGGTCCTTCGACGAGACCTCGCCCTCATGACGCGATTCCCTCCTGGCGCACGGTCATTCGCTCGATGAGCCGCTCGTTCACGGCGAATCCGATCCCAGCCTCCATGGGCGCTCGAATCGTCCCCTGCGGCGTGACCTCAACCTCTGGCTCGATGATGTCCTGCTCCCAATAGCGTCGGCTCGCCGAGACATCGCCCGGCAGCGAGAACCCCTCCAACGTCGAGAGCGCGATGTTGTGCGCTCGCCCGATGCCCGACTCCAGCATCCCACCGCACCAGAGGGGCACACCCTGCGCGCGGCAGAGGTCGTGGAGGCGCCGCGCCTCGGTATATCCCCCAACGCGCCCGAGCTTGACGTTGATGATCCGACATGCTCCGATGGCCAATGCCTTCCGCGCCTTCTCGGCACTCGTGATCGCCTCGTCCAAGCAGATGGGCGTGCGCATCCGCCGCTGTAGCTCGGCATGGTCCAGCAGGTCATCATGGGCGAGCGGCTGCTCGAGCATCATCAGGTTGAAGTCATCGAGCGCACGGAGCACCTCCGCATCCTCGAGCGTATAAGCGGCATTGGCATCCGCCATGAGGGGGATGTCAGGAAAGGCCGCGCGCACGGTCCCAACGATTTCCCGCTCCAAACCTGGCTTGATCTTCACCTTAATCCGCCGATAGCCGGCCGCCAGCTCTCGTTCAACCGCCTTCACCAAATCCGAGCGCGAGGGCTGAATGCCAAGGGAGACGCCACACTCGATCTCCGTGCGCGTGCCACCAAGGAGCTGCCAGAGCGGCTTCCCCTCCCGACGCGCCTGCAAGTCCCAACACGCTGCCTCCAACGCGCCCTTGGCCATATTATGCCCACGAACGGCGCGGAAGAACGCGAGGACTTCCTCGGCCGTCGCGAACTCGCGCCCCAACAGCATCGGGACGAGAAAATCGCGCAACACGAGCCACGCCCCCTCCACGAACTCGTGGTTGTAAAATGGCTCCTCGGGAGCCGTGCACTCGCCCCATCCCTCGCCTCCCTCCGCATCGAAGACGCGAATGAGCAGGATGCGCCGCCAGTCGGTGCGCCCGAAGCTCGTCTCAAACGGAGCGCGAAGCCGCATGCGGATTTCCCGAAGCTCGACGCGCTGAATCTTCATCTTCACTTCCCGATGTCGCTCAGAACCCTGATCCGGGGCGCGAGACGGAATAGACGCTGGGGATCTCCGGACCGACGATCTCTGGCGGAACAGGGGTCATCGGCATAGGAGCATTTCGCCCCAACTCGTTCGGAGTCAACGGGACGATCAACGAGGTCGCCGAGAGCGGCCGAAAGATCGGGCCTTCGACCACGCGCATCTCATTCGGCGCCGAGCTCAGCGCGCGCACGAGATCGAGAGCCGAAGCCGCCCCTTCGACCGCCGAGGCCGTGACGGCGCGACACCGATTCACGGGCTCCATGACGATGCCCGCGCGCCGCAAGAGCCGCACAAGATCCCCCTCGCAAACGGGCGCCAAGGGCGTCCATCCATACCCCGGGCGCGCATTCCACCGCTCCAGCTCGGCGAGCGCGGCCGCCAGCGTCCATCCTTGGGCGGGAGCCGTGAATCCGGAGATCTTCACCAAGAGCACGGCGAGCATCGCCTGCGTCAGCCGATCGCGCCGCTCAAAAAGAAGCGCATGCGCGCGCGCGACATCAACCGGGAGCTCGCCGATCTCCGGCAGCGCTCGTGCGATGGAGGAGACCGGCCATCCCGCCTGTGAGAGGACCTCCCACATTTTGCGCTCGGTCATCCATTCATCGGGCACCCACCCTTCGGCTGGAGCGAGACCTCGCGCGTGAAGCCAGGCGATCGCTTTCTCGGCCGTGAAGGTCCGATTGGGCGCAAGGGCGCGCGCAAGCAGCTGCGCGAACCGCCCTTGAGTGATCGGCATCCCATCGCGAAAGATCGCGCGCGCGCGCGCTCGTGTGACGGCACCTTGTCCCAGCTGCGCCGCCGAATGTGCGGCGAAGCGCGTCCCTCGGAGCATCCGCACCAGATCGTCCTCGCGTAATGGAGCCTCCAGTCGCCATCCCCCTTCGGGACGACGCCCGAAACGCTCCAGTTCACGCGCCGCACGCTCGGCCGTCCATCCGTCCGGCGGCTCCGCCAAGCCTAAAGCCCACGCCAGAAGGATCGCCCACTCCCCTTGCAGGATCTCCGCACAGCACTCGTCCTCGGCCAGAACAACTGGCCAAGTGTCTTCCCTCGAACGCTCCGCCAGCGGTCTTGGGACCGAAGGCTGAGTGACGATGGCCGAGAGAAATGCCCCGGCTACTAAGGCCCCGCCTAACAGTGTCCTCCTTCTGCGAGCGCTCATGGCGATCATCCCTCGCTCTTTCTGGGTTCCTGTCCTCGAGCGCTCCGAATCGCTCCGACGCCTCGACTCCACAAGGATTTCCTCGACGCCTCTCCCTCGCGCGGGCGATAGTGGTATTGCTCGTAGCGGCTCTCCTCCAGCCGAACGTCGTTCAACACCACACCCCAGATGGGCGCGTTCGCTCGGGCGAGCCGCTCGACGGCCCGCCGCACGACCTTGCGATCCGTCCAATTGGATCGGACGACGATGAGAACCCCATCCATGACCGGAGCGATCACCACAGGATCACTCACCGCTGCGACCGGCGGAGAATCGATGATGACCCATTCAAACTGCGCCTTGAGCCATCGAACCAGCTCACCCACAATCTCCCGGTCGAGCAACAGGAATGGGTTCTGCGGCGGACGCCCCGCAGGGAGGACATGGAGATTCGGGATGTCCGTCTCACAGATGAGCGCCGGAAGTCCCGCTTCGCCCGCCAGATAAGCCACAACGCCTTCGGCCTTCGATGAAGTCGATCCTTCCTCCGGAGATACCCCCGGCATCCTTCTCTGCAACACGCGCTTGACGGTCGCGCGCAAGACATCGAGTCCGACTGGCTTGGTCAGATAATCCGCCGCACCTCGACGCACGGCTTCGATGGCCGTCTCCAGGGACGCGTGTCCGGTGATCAGCACAACTTCCGTGCGCGGACTCAGCTCCTTGATGCGCTCCAGCAGTTCCGTGCCGTTCATCCCTGGCAACTTGATATCTGCGATGGCGAGGGCGATGTCGTTATCGCGGAGCTTCGCCAGCGCGTCCTGTCCGTCTTCGGCCACGAGAATCGGGCCGAGCGTCCATCCCCCTCCAAGCCCATCGCGCTGAAAGACCTCGAGCCCATTGGCGATCAAACTCCGCACCGCCGCCTCATCGTCCACGACAAGGACAGCTCCAAGCTGCGAACCTCGACGCTGGAGTCTGGGGAATCGGCGATGCACATCCGGGCGGCGCAGATCCAAATCCACCAAGACCGTACGCGCCCCCAACCGAGCTGCCGTTCGCGCCAGCTCGCACGCGACCGTCGTCTTCCCTTCCTCCATCACTGAACTGGTGATCAACACGGCATGCGCGGGGAGCCCACGATGAAAGAGCTTGAGGTTCGTCCATAACCCGTGAAAAGCCTCGCGCCGAGCGAATTCCTCCACGGTAGGAGAACGCGGGACTTCTCCGAGCACGGGCTGCTCCAGCAACTGTTCGATCTCCTCGGCATCCCGAATCGTGTTGCTCACGAAATCCCGAGCGACGACGATGCCCACGCCGAGCAGAAATCCCCCGAACAATCCAAGTAGCAGGACGCGCGGACTCTGACGATTGAGTGGGACCCGAGGCGGCACGGCGCGATCCACAAGCGCGACGTTATTGCGAAGGAGCTGTCCCCCCAACTCCACGCGGTTCAACGTCTGCTTCAGCTCGCGCGCGATCTCCGAAGCGACCGCCTGTTGCAGGATGTGGTCGAGAAGCCGCGGATCGGTGCTGGCGCTCTGCACGCGCTGCTGTTCGAGATCGCGCGCACGTCGGGCCTCCGCCTCTTTGTGACGGGCCGCCTCCAGCTCGTTCCGGAACGCCTCCAGAGCGGCGTCAGTCGCTCGCGCGATCTGCTCCTCCACCGCGCTCAGCTGTGTGCGGAGCTGAATGACGCGCGGGTTTCGCTCCAAGAATCCCTTTCGCGCCAGCTCATGTAGCTCCCGCTCCAGCGCCGCCCTTCGCTCCAAGAGGCCGCTGAGTTCGTTCGGACCGGAGAGCAAGGCGACGATGCGATGAGGCGCTTCCCGCGCCGCCACAGCCTGTTGATACCGAGCTTCGGCCCGCTGCCGCTCCCGTTGCGCCTCCAGAAGAGTCTGCGTCGCCGCCTCCAAAGCACTTGTGTCCACTCTCCCTCGGGCCGCCTCGGTCGGGACGAAGCCGAACTCGCGAGCGACCTGCTGCAACTGCTCGATCACTTGCGCCTGATTCGCCTCAGCCCGCTCAAGCAGAGCCTTCAAGGCCGCGATCGTCTCCTGAAAGCTCTTCTTCCGCTCCTCGAGATTGCTCGCGACATACACTTCGGCGATCGTATTCGCCCACAACGCCGCTTCCTGAGGCGATTCACGCGTCACCGCAATGGCGATGATCCGCGTGTTCTCCACCTGACGTGGCGCGACCGAGGCTTGAAGCTCCGCCGCTAACTCCTCCTGCTTTCGTCCCTGATATGGTGGCCAACGCATGAGCGCCTCAGCCGCGCGCAACGCCAGCGTGCTGCCGGAGATGATGCGAAGCTGCGTCTGGAAGTAGTACTCGTAGTCGAAGTAGCTGTTGTACTGCGGAGTCATCACCGCACGCGTCGGATCAATCGGCGCCGGAGGAAGCTCGACCGAGACCGTCGCCTGCGCCTCATAAAGCGGCGTGCGCAAGAATCCCGATAAGAAGGCGAGACCGAGACAAAGAAGCGCCGAGGCCAGAATCGTCCACTTGCCCCGATACAGGAGATCGAGGTAGTAACGATAATCGACATTCGCGCCGAGATGCTCCATTTCCGGCACAGGGGAATTGTATCACTCCCCCCAGGTGCGGACAATCCCCCCCGCTTGCCGAGGGTCCGCCCTTTCAGATAGGATTACCTCCGGCTATGACCGAAACGCGACATCCGCTTGACCCGATCTTCAAGCCGCGCTCTATCGCCGTCATCGGCGCTTCCCGAAAGAAGGGGTCCATTGGATGGGAGATCCTTCACAACATCGTCGAGTACGAGTTCAACGGCAAGGTCTTTCCCGTGAACCCGCATGCCGAGGTCATCCACTCGATCAAATGCTTCCCGAGCGTCCTGGATATCCCGGATCCGGTGGACCTGGCGATCATCGTCGTCCCAAAGGAGGAGGTCCTTCGGGTCGTGGATGAATGCGGGCAGAAGGGCGTGCGCGGCCTGGTCGTCATCACCGCGGGCTTCAAAGAGACCGGTCCGGCGGGGCTCGAACGCGAGCAGAAGCTGGTCGAGAAGATCCGACAGTACGGCATGCGCATGATCGGCCCAAACTGCATGGGCATCATCAACACGGATCCGACCGTGCGACTGAACGCGACCTTCGCGCCGACGCGCCCGCTGCCTGGGCGCATCGGCTTCACCTCGCAATCGGGTGCCCTCGGAGCGGCCATCTTGAACATGGCCGAGCACCTCGGCCTCGGCTTCTCCATGTTCGTCTCCATGGGCAATAAGGCCGACATCTCCGGCAATGACTTGCTCCAGTACTGGGAGGACGATCCCCACACGGACGTCATCCTCATGTACCTGGAATCCTTCGGGAATCCCAGAAAGTTCACGCAATTGGCGCGACGTGTGACCAAGAAGAAGCCGATCATCGCCGTGAAGGCGGGACGCACGGCCGCCGGCGCACGCGCGGCTTCCTCTCATACGGGAGCTCTCGCCGGGCTCGACGTCGCGACCGAAGCATTGCTGGAGCAGTGCGGCGTTTTGCGCGCCGTCTCGATCGAAGACTTGTTCGATCTCGCGATGGCTTTCGTCTATTGCCCAATCCCGCACGGAAACCGTGTGGCCATCCTCACCAATGCCGGAGGCCCGGCCATCATGGCGACGGACGCCTGCGTCAACTTCGGCTTGAAGATCGCCGAGCTGGCGCCGCGCACCCGCGCGCAATTGCGCGCGCGATTGCCCGAAGAGTGCACGATTGAGAATCCCGTCGATCTCATCGCGAGCGCCGACGCGACGACCTATCGCTTCGCCCTCGATCTCCTGCTCGCGGACGAGAATGTGGACGCCGCCATCGTCATCTTCGTCCCCCCGATCATGGTGAACCCCCACGAGATCGCCGACGCGATCGCCGACGTCACAAGCCACCATGAGAAGCCCGTGCTCGGCGTCTTCATGGCGCCCGAGGACTTCTTCCGCCAGATGCACCAGCGCCCGAGTCGCACCTTCCCCATCTACCAGTTCCCGGAATCCGCCGCCCGCGCGCTCTCAGCCTTGGTCGCGTACCGCGAGCGCCGTGATCGGGAAGAGGGACATCTTCGCACCTTCGAAGTCGAGCGAGAGATCGTCGAACGCCTCTTCGCGACGGTGCGCCAAGAGGGACGAACGGAGTTGAATTCCGCCGAGGCGTTGACGGTCCTCGATGCCTATGGCTTGCCGGTGTGCCGCTTCGGCTTCGCCCGCACCTTGAAAGACGCCTTGACCGCCGCCCGGGAGATCGGATACCCGGTCGTCCTGAAAGTCCTCGCCCATACCCTCACCCATAAATCGGAGATCGGCGGCGTCATCGTCGACGTGCGCACGGATGAGGAACTCATCCGCGGCTTCCAAACGCTCATGGAGCGCGTCGAGCGCCACGGACTGAACGACATGCTTCAGGGCGTCCTCGTCCAAGAGATGATTCGCGGTGGACGCGAAGTCATTCTCGGCATCGTCCAAGATCCGCAATTCGGTCCGTTGATCATGTTCGGCTTGGGCGGCATCTACGTGGAATCCCTGGCCGACGTCGCCTTCCGCATCTGGCCGATCACCGATCGCGATGCCCGCGAGATGATCCGCTCACTCCGCAGCTTCTCCATCCTCAAAGGGGTTCGCGGCGAACCTCCTGTGGATTTCACCGCGCTGGAGGAAGCTCTCATGCGCCTCTCGCAATTGGCTGGGGATTTTCCCGAGATCGTTGAGCTGGATGTGAATCCCTTTCTGGCGTCCTCCATCCCAGGAGCGAGTAAAGCCGTGGATGCGCGCATCCGGTTGAAATAGGTCCGGCCCTTGACGAAAAAATAGGGGGCAAGGCGCACATCCGAAGGGCCTCGCCCCCCGTCAGCTCAGTACTCCATCTCGGCCGGAGCTGGAGCGCGCTCCTTCTTCTTCTCCGGGATCTCAGAGACGAGCGCCTCCGTCGTCAAGAGCAAACCGGCAATGGACGCCGCATTCTGTAGCGCGATGCGGGAGACCATCGCCGGATCAATGACTCCAGCCTTCACCAAGTCCTCGAACTGCTCCGTCTGCGCGTTGAAGCCGAAGTTCTCATCCTTGGCCGACTTCACGCGCTCGACGACAATGGAGCCCTCCCATCCGGCGTTCTGCGCGATCCAGCGCAGCGGTTCCTCTAGCGCCCGGCGCAAGATGTTCACGCCCGCATTCTCATCCGGATCGTCGAGCTTGAAGTTCTCCAGAGCTCGCAGGGCGCGGATGTACGCCACACCACCGCCGGGGACGATCCCCTCCTCAACAGCCGCCTTGGTCGCGTGCATGGCATCCTCAACGCGCGCCTTCTTCTCCTTCAGCTCGGTCTCCGTCGCCGCGCCGACCTTGATCACAGCTACCCCACCAACGAGCTTGGCCAGTCGCTCCTGCAGCTTCTCGCGATCGTAATCAGAAGTCGTCTCCTCGATCTGAGCCCGAATCTGACGGACACGCGCCTCGATCTCCGAGGGTTTGCCCGCACCTTCGACGATCGTCGTGTTATCCTTGTCCACGACGATCTTCTTGGCCCGACCGAGATCCTCCAAGCGAACGTTCTCCAGCTTGATGCCGAGGTCCTCGGTGATCGCTTTGCCTCCAGTTAAGATCGCGATGTCCTGGAGCATGGCCTTACGCCGATCCCCAAACCCGGGCGCTTTCACCGCGCAAACCTGCAGCGTCCCGCGCAGCTTGTTCACCACAAGCGTCGCTAACGCCTCGCCTTCAACGTCCTCGGCGATGATGAGCAGAGGCTTGCCGCCTTTGGCGATCTGCTCCAGAAGCGGGAGCAGGTCCTTCATCGAGCTGATCTTCTTCTCATGGATGAGAATGTACGCGTCCTCCAACACGCACTCCATGCGCTCGGGATCCGTCACGAAGTACGGCGACAAATACCCCCGGTCAAACTGCATGCCCTCGACAACCTCTAGCTCCGTCTGCATCGTCTTGGACTCCTCGACCGTGATGACGCCATCCTTACCGACCTTCTTCATCGCCTCGGCGATCAGATTCCCGATCATCGTATCGCCATTGGCCGAGATCGTCCCGACGTGCGCGATCATGTCTCCTTTGACAGGCTTGGCCATCCGCTTAATCTCCTCCACGACTCGCTCGACCGCCTTGTCAATCCCCCGCTTGAGCGCCATCGGATTCGCTCCCGCCGCCACCATCTTCACCCCCTCGCGAAAGATCGCCTGCGCCAACAGCGTCGCCGTCGTCGTCCCATCACCCGCCACATCCGAGGTCTTCGATGCAACCTCCCGCACCATCTGGGCACCCATGTTCTCTAACTTGTCCTCCAACTCGATCTCCTTCGCCACCGTCACCCCGTCCTTGGTGATGACTGGGGAACCGAACTTCTTCTCCAGGACGACATTGCGACCCTTCGGGCCAAGCGTCACCTTCACGGCATCCGCCAATTTATTGACTCCACGAAGAATAGCTTGTCGCGACTCTTCGCCAGTGACGATCGTCTTCGCTGCCATACCCCTTTCACCTCCTCCTCAAGAGTTTTTCATTTGCTAGCCGACTTGGCCTTCGAGGCCGTTTCGATCACCGCGAGGATCTCATCCTCGCGCATGATCAAGTACTCCTCATCATCAATTCGGACTTCCGTCCCGGCATATTTGCCGAAAAGCACACGATCCCCGACCTTCACGTCAAGGGGGATCTTCGTGCCGTTCTCCAGAATCTTCCCGTTCCCCACGGCGACGACCTCCCCTTGCTGGGGCTTCTCCTTCGCCGTGTCCGGGATGATGATCCCTCCACGGACTTGCTCCTCCTCTTCCAACCGCTTCACGACGACGCGATCATGTAAGGGACGAATATTCAAAGCCATACCCACCTCCTGCATCAAAGTTCTCCCATCATCTAAACTTGATTCAGGTCGAATTATATAATCTGCGTCTCTCACTGTCAAGATGTGCCTCCCCTATTTTCCCGTGATCCGCTTGGCTTCCACTCTCTTCCAGGTGTTAAATTTTATTTACTTTCACCTTGTTAAATTTTACCTCTTGACTTTTTGGGAAATTATGATATACTATAGGCGCAGTTTGGAAAACAAAACAAAGGAGGGAAGAGCATGGGACGAGAGAAGGGACAGCTTGATCTGGCGACGCTACTTCTGGCGTTGCTCGCTGCTTTGCAGCTTCTGGGAAGTGGCTCATGCCCAATCCCAGGTGCGACGCAATAACGAGGCCCAATGGGCTCGTGACATCTCACAGCAAAGGAGGAAGAGACCATGCGGACCCAATTCGGACAACTCGACTTAGCAGCGCTCCTTTTGGCTCTGCTGGCGTTGGCCGCACTCTTGGGATCCGGACAATGTCCGATTCCCTAGTGTCGCTTAGGGACAGTTCGCGCCGACGTGCACAGCGTCGAGCTTCTTCATAAGCCTCCTCACGGGACCCCATTTAGGGGTCCCCATTTTCTCACCAGGAGGGCGAAGGGATATGGCGACAGCGGCAGTTCACGCCATTTCAGATTTGGAGTTGGCTCGGGCTTCGGCCCAAGGGAAGATGGAGGCGTTCGAGCGGCTCTATCAGATGTACCACCGGCGAGTGTATGCGTTGTGCCTGCGACTTGCCGGCAACGTCGCCGATGCGGAGGATCTGACGCAGGAAGTGTTCCTCCACCTCTATCGAAAGATTGGGAGCTTTCGGGGAGATGCGGCCTTCACGACATGGTTGCACCGGCTGACGACGAACTTAGTCTTGATGCATCTTCGGCGGCGACGACCGAACTATGAGCCGATGGAGGATGCTGAGGTGAAGGCTCTTCTGGAGGCTCGTCGAACTGATGAGGGGATGTCTCGGATCGTAGACCGCATTGCTTTGGAGCGCGCGTTAATGGCCTTACCCATCGGCTATCGAACGATCCTCGTGCTGCATGATATGGAGGGCTACGGGCACGAGGAGATCGCCCGGATGCTGGGGGTCACCGTCGGGACGACGAAATCTCAGCTGCACAAGGCGCGGCTGCGGCTCCGACGGCTTTTGAAGCGGCGGTGTTGAGCGGGCGATCGACTCAGGGGAAATGCGCGTGGTAGACCATGCGACCGGCGACCAGGGTTGCCCGCACGGCCCCGGTGAGACGCCATCCCTCAAAGGGCGTATTGCGACCCTTTGAGCGAAACTGTTCGGCCCGGACGATGAACGGGTGCGTCGGATCCAAGATGGTGATGTCAGCGACAGTGCCCGGCCTTAAGGTCCCTCCGGGGAGATTCGCGATGCGGGCGGGATTGGTCGAGAAGAGTTCGACCAAGCGCATCCATCCGATGATGCCCTGATGCACGAGGCGATCCATGGCGAGACTGACAGCCGTCTCCAACCCCACGATGCCAAAGGGCGCGCGCTCGAACTCGAGCGCCTTCTCATCGGGATGATGTGGAGCATGATCCGTCGCGATGGCGTCAATGGTTCCGTCGGCGAGGGCCTCATGGATCGCCCGGACATCCCGTTCCGTTCGCAATGGGGGGTTCATCTTGGCGTTGGTATCGTAGTCGCGGACCGCTTCCTCCGTGAGGGTGAAGTGATGCGGCGTGACTTCGCAACTGACCCGCACGCCGCGACGTTTCGCTTGGCGCACCAGCTCGATCGAGAAGGCCGTGCTCACATGGGCCAGATGTACATGGGCACCGGTCAGCTCGGCCAGGATGATGTCTCGCGCTATGTGCACCTCCTCGGCTGCGGCAGGAATGCCCTTCAACCCGAGGCGGAGGGACCACAGGCCTTCATTCATGACGCCTCCGGCTGAGAGATGTTTATCCTCGCAGTGATCAACGACGGGAATGTCCAATTGCCGGGCATACTCCATAGCACGACGCATGAGCTGGGCATTCATGACAGGTTGACCATCGTCGCTGATGGCGACAATGCCGGCTTCCCGCATCTCACCGATCTCGGCCAGAGCTTCTCCATTCAACCCTTGTGTGATCGCGCCAATGGGATAGACGCGCACGGTGCCGACCTCACGGGCCCGCTCGAGGATGAAGCGCGTCACGGCCCGATTATCGTTGACCGGCTGCGTATTGGGCATGGCGCAGATGGCCGTGAAGCCCCCGGCGGCGGCCGCGTGTGTGCCCGTCTCGATGGTCTCGACGTCCTCGCGGCCGGGCTCGCGCAAGTGGACGTGAAGATCAATGAATCCCGGAGCGACGATGCACCCGCGCGCATCGAGGATCTGCGCCCCGGGAACTGAAATCTCCGGAGCGATCTCTCGGATGATCCCATCTTCGATGAGGAGATCCCCTTTCAGCTCTAAGTGTTCGGAGGGATCCACGATGGTCCCCGACTTGATCAACACGCGCATCGGGCGGAAATGATATGGGGAGCCGGCACCGGGGTCAAGACCTCCGCGCTCTCTGGTTGAACTCTCCCGACTTTTCTGGTAATCTAAAGGCCGTCGCTGGAGCGGTCACAAGCCAGAGGCGGTCCCGCAGGCGGACGTCGGTGCGTTGACACGGGGAAAAGGTCGAGTATAATTCGGGGCTTTTAACCATGGACGTGGATTTGACGCAGCTTGAACATGACGAGCTGTATGTCGAGCACGAATACACGGCCGGGGAACTGGAGTTGGATGATGCGGAGATTGTCCTCTGTGCCCCGCCGCGTGTGCGCTTTCGGCTGCAGCGGCTCGGCCTGGAGATTCGCATTGAGGGGCGGGTCGAGGCGGAAGTTGAAGTTCACTGCGATCGGTGCTTGAGCGCGTTTCGGCTCACGGTGACTCCGGATTTCGACGTCCTCTACGCCCCGTTGGCGGTCCTCACGCCGGAAGAGGAAGTTCAGTTGACCGAGCGCGATCTCCGCTTCGGCTTCTACCAGAATGAGCGGATTGACATTGATGCGCTCGTACGGGAACAGATTCGTCTGGCGCTTCCGTTCCGCCTCCTCTGTCGGGAGGATTGTCGTGGGCTGTGCCCGCAGTGCGGAGTGGATTTGAATCATGAGGTCTGCCATTGCGCGCCGTCAGTGGACGCGCGTTGGGCAGCCCTTTGGGAGCTGAAGCGGCGGATGGAAGGCGTCTGATGCTGGTCGCGCGGCGAGAATCCTATGAGGAGGTGTATCGACGATGCCGAATCCGAAGCGTCGTCACTCAAAATCGCGTCGGGGGAAACGGCGGGCGCATGATGCCCTGACGCCCCCGAATCTCACCACGTGCTCGCAGTGTCGAGAGCCGGTGTTGCCGCATCGCGTGTGTCCTCGTTGCGGGTATTACAACGGGCGCGAAGTCGTCCCCGTGAAAGAGTGATATGCTGCGCATCGCACTCGATGCCATGGGGAGCGATCGGGCGCCGGAGCCCGAGGTGGAAGGGGCCGTGTGCGCGGTGCGGGAGTTGGATCTGGCAATCGCGCTCGTGGGACCGGAAGCCTTGCTCCGCGAACATGTGCGGCGGCGAAGCGCGGACGCGCGCATCGAGATCGTACATGCCACGGAGGTGATCGCGCCCGATGAGCCGGTAGCCCAAGCCCTTCGAAAGAAGCGCGACTCGACAATCCACGTCGGTCTGCGACTCGTTCACCAAGGATACGCGCAAGCCTTCGTGAGCGCAGGCAACACGGGAGTGATTATGGCGGCGGCGAAGATGATCTTGAAGACGCTTGGCGCGATCGATCGCCCGGCGTTGGCCGCCGTCCTGCCGACGTTCGCCGGAGGAAGGGCTGTTCTGATCGACGTCGGGGCGAATGCCGAATGTCGTCCCCTGCATCTGGTGCAGTTCGCCATCATGGGAGATATCTATGCGCGCCTGATCCTGGGCATCGCTTCGCCCCGAATCGGTCTGGTTTCCATTGGCGAAGAGGAAGCCAAAGGGAATGAGCTGACGCGCGAGGCATATAAGCATCTGGAGCGCTCGAGTCTCCATTTCATCGGGAACGTCGAGGGGCAGAACATCTACATGGGGGATGTGGACGTCATCGTCTGCGATGGGTTCACGGGCAACGTCATTTTGAAGACGAGCGAGGGCGTCTTCGACCTATTGCGTGCGGGGCTGCAGCAGGAACTGCGGCGCACGCTGCCGACGCGGCTCGGAGCGTGGCTCGCGCGTCGGGCGTTCGAGCGCTTTCGACAGCGCTTCGACTATTTCGAGTCCGGGGGAGCACCGCTTCTGGGCGTCCGGCAGGTGTGCCTCATCTGTCATGGCCGCTCCGATAGCCGGGCCATCAAAAATGCCATTCGCATTGCGAAGGAATTGGTCGAGCGTCGCGCTCCTGAGCAAATCGAACGAGAGATCGTGAGGGTGCAAGAGGCCGACGGTGAGCGCATCGAGGCCAAGTCGTGAGATCTCTCGAAGAGGGATTGCTCTTGGTGATGAATGTTCATCCGAGGGAGGGATCATGAAGAAGGTGAACGCGGGGATCACGGGAACCGGGCATGCGCTCCCGGAAGAGATCATCACCAATGCGGATTTGGAGAAGATGGTGGATACCTCCGATGAGTGGATTTCCACGCGCACGGGGATCAAAGAGCGGCGCAAGGCGCGTCCCGACGAATACACGTCGACGCTGGCTGTGCGCGCGGCACGTCACGCCATGGAGATGGCGGGCGTAGAGGCCGAGGACCTCGATGTCCTCATCTGCGCGACGGTCTGCCCGGACATGGCCTTGCCGGCGACGGCGTGCATCATTCAATCACTCTTGGGAGCGAAGCGGGCGGCGGCCTTCGACATAGCCGCCGCGTGCTCGGGCTTCATTTACGGTCTGACGCTCGCTGAGGGGATGATCAAGGCCGGACGCGCGCACACGATCTTGCTCATCGGCGCGGAGTTGCTCACGCGATATGTCGATTACACGGATCGCTCGACCTGCGTCATCTTCGGGGATGGAGCGGGAGCCGCCATCGTCCAGCCGGTGGAGGATGGGCGCGGGCTGCTGTCTGCGCGGATTCAAAGCGATGGCGATTACGTGGACTACCTCTATACGCCCGGAGGGGGGACGCGCTATCCGGCCTCCATCGAGACCGTGACCAATCGTCTGCACTACATCAAGATGCGCGGGAACGAGCTCTTCAAAGTCGCCGTGCGCAGCATGGAGGAGATCTCGCGGCAGGTGCTCGACGATTTGCGCATGTCGCCAAATGACATTGACCTCTTCATCCCGCATCAAGCGAACCAACGCATCACGGAGGCGGTGGCTGAGCGATTGGGGTTGCCTCTGGAGAAGGTCTACTCGAACATTCATCGCGTGGGAAACACCTCCTCGGCTTCCATTCCCATCGCGCTCGACGAGTGCGTGCGCGCGGGCCGAGTGAAGCCGGGCGATCTGCTCATGATGGCGAGCTTCGGCGCAGGCGTCACCTTCGGCGCGGCCGTCCTCCGGTGGTGAGGGATATGAGCCGGATCGCGTGCGTCTTCCCCGGCCAAGGATCGCAATATAGCGGGATGGGCCGTCGGATGGCCGAAGCGTATGCTCTGGCACAAGAGGTTTTCGAGCGCGCCGATGCCGTGCTGGGGTTCCCACTCAGTCGGCTGTGCTTTGAGGGCGACGAGGAGGAGCTGAAGCGGACGGAGAACACGCAGCCGGCGATCCTGACGACCTCCGTGGCGTGCTATCGTGTTCTGGAGCAAGCGGGTGTGCGCCCCGATTTCGTCGCCGGACACAGCTTGGGCGAATATACGGCCCTGGTGGCGGCCGGCGCACTCGCTTTCGAGGATGCTCTCCCTCTTGTGCGGCGGCGTGGCCAGTATATGCAAGAGGCCGTCCCCCTCGGACAAGGGGCGATGGCCGCGATCCTCGGTGCTTCGGTGGAGATCGTCGAGCAGATCTGTCGTGAAGCGGCTGAGGGGCAGGTCTGCGCTCCGGCCAATTTCAATTCGCCGCAGCAGATCGTGATCGCCGGGCACAAAGAGGCCGTCGAACGGGCCGCTGCGCTGGCGCGCGAGCGCGGGGCGCGACGTGCTGTCCTCCTTCCGGTGAGCGCGCCGTTTCATTGTGCCCTGATGCACCCGGCCGAAGAACGATTGGCTGAAGATCTCGCCCGCGTGGCTTTCGCCGACCCGAACATTCCACTTGTGAACAATGTGGGGGCGGAGATCGTCACCACGGGAGAAGCCGCGCGCCAGGGACTGCGCCGCCAGGTCTCGCGTCCCGTGCGATGGGAGGAATCGGTCCGGCGACTGTTAGCCGAGGGGGTCACGACGTTCATCGAGGTCGGCCCCGGACGCGTGCTCTCAGGCCTCATCCGGCAGATCGATCGCTCGGCCCGAACGTTCGTCGTCGAGGATCCCGAGTCGCTGGAAGAAACGCTCAAGGAGCTAGGAGCATGATTCGCTTGGATGGACGCGTCGCCATGGTGACGGGCGCCTCGCAGGGTATCGGCCGCGACTGTGCGCTGGCGTTGGCCGAGCATGGCGCCGATGTGGCCCTCCTGGCGCGGACGCGTGAGAAGCTGGAGGCCGTCGCTGAAGAGATTCGCCGCCTGGGGCGGCGCGCGCTGGCGTTGCCGACCGATGTGACCGAGGCCGAACAGGTGAAAGGGGCTGTCGCGCGCGTGCTCGACGAGTGGGGGCGCATCGACATTCTGGTCAACAACGCGGGCATCACGCGCGACGCGCTCCTGCTGCGTATGAAGCGCGAGGATTGGGATCTCGTTTTGCAGACGAATCTGACGAGCGTCTTCCTCTGCTGTCAGGCCGTGTTGCCGACGATGGTGCGAGCGCGGTATGGTCGGATCATCAGCATCACCTCGGTCCTGGGGCAGATGGGGAACGTCGGTGTCTCCAACTACGCGGCCTCCAAGGCGGGCATCATCGGGTTCACGAAAGCGCTCGCGCGCGAGGTCGCCTCTCGCAACATCACGGTGAATGCCGTCGCCCCGGGGTTCATTGACACGGACATGACGCGCGCCTTGAGCGAAGAGGTGCGGCGACAGATGCTCGCGCTCATCCCCCTTCAACGGATGGGCACCGGCGCGGATGTGGCTGCCGGTGTCGTCTTCCTCGCATCCGAGGAGGCCGGCTATATCACCGGCCACGTCCTCAACATCAACGGAGGGCTCTATATGTGATGCCGCTCCGTTGATCGCCCGGTCACGGGCAGCGTAAAATTACGCTTCAACCATCGAACAAGGAGGGACGACCTATGGCGGATCCAACGATCGAGGAAAGGGTAAAGCAGATCATCGTGGATGAATTGGGTGTGGATGAGTCCGAAGTCACGCCGAACGCGCGCTTTGTGGATGACCTGGGGGCCGACTCGCTCGATACGGTGGAGTTGGTCATGCGCTTTGAGGAGGAGTTCGGCATTGAGATCCCGGATGAAGATGCCGAGAAGATCGTCAGTGTCCGCGATGCCATCGAATACATCGAGAAGCACAAGAAATGATGACGGCGCCTCTTCCGCTTGCGGGTCGGCGAGCGGAAGAGGAGACGGCGGGAGGGAGACGTGAAGCGACGAGTCGTAGTGACGGGAATCGGCTTGGTCTGTGGCCTTGGGAATACGACCGAAGAGACGTGGCGCGGCCTGATCGAGGGGCGCAGTGGCGTAGACTACATCACGCGCTTCGACGCCTCGGGCTTTCCCGTCCGCTTCGCGGCGGAGGTGAAGAATTTCGACCCGCTGAAGTACATCGAGAAGAAGGACGTCAAGAAGATGGACCCGTTCATCCATTTCGCCATCGCCGCCGCTCAAGAGGCCGTGGACGATGCGGGGTTGAGGATCCCGCCGGAGAACGCCGAGCGCGTCGGCGTGTACATCGGCTCGGGGATCGGGGGCTTCTCGGTGATCGAGCGTGAGCACCAGAAGTTCCTGGAGGGTGGGCCGGGGAAGATCTCTCCCTTCTTCATCCCGGCGGCGATCGCGAACCTCGCGGCCGGTCAGGTCTCGATCCGGTTTGGCGCGCGCGGGCCCAATAGCGCTACGTGTACGGCTTGCTCAGCCGGCGCCCACGCCATCGGCGACGCGTTCAAGATCATCGAGCGCGGAGATGCCGACGTGATGATCTGCGGTGGTGCGGAAGCGGCCGTCACGCCGATGGGTGTGGGGGGCTTCGCCGCCATGCGCGCGCTCTCGACCCGCAACGAGGAACCGCAGCGCGCGAGCCGCCCCTTCGACCGCGATCGTGATGGGTTCGTCATCGGTGAGGGTGCGGGGATTCTCGTCCTAGAAGCCCTTGAGCACGCGCGGGCGCGAGGGGCGCGAATCTACGCGGAGATCGTCGGCTATGGGATGTCCGCCGATGCATATCACATCACGCAGCCGCCGGAGGATGCCAACGGGGCCATCCGCGTCATGCAGTATGCGCTGCGGGACGCCGGCGTCATGCCCGAGCAAGTGGACTACATCAATGCCCATGGGACCTCGACGTACTATAACGACAAGCTGGAGACCTACGCGATCAAGTACGTCTTCGGCGAACATGCGTATCGGCTCGCCGTCAGCTCGACCAAGTCCATGACGGGGCATCTGCTCGGCGCCGCCGGAGGATTAGAAGCGGGCATCACGGTGTTGGCCATTTACTACCAGATCCTCCCGCCGACGATCAACTACGAGAATCCCGATCCCGAATGCGATCTCGATTACGTCCCGAATCGCGCGCGCCGAGCCGAGATCCGATATGCCCTCTCGAACTCCTTCGGCTTCGGCGGCACCAATGCGGCTCTTCTCTTCAGACGTTATGAGGAGTGAACCTATGCGAATCGTCGTGTGTGTGAAGCAAGTCCCCAAACGCGATCTCGCCCTGCGCCTCAACGAGGCCGGGACCTGGATCAAGGACGTGGACCTGAGCTGGGAGATCAACGAGCCGGATGTCTACGCGCTCGAAGAGGCCTTGCGATTGAAAGAACGACTTGGGGGAGAGGTCATCGTCTGTTCGCTTGGACCGGCGCGCGTGGAGCAGGCCATTCGCGAAGCGTTGGCCAAGGGCGCGGATCGAGCGCTGCATCTGGCGGATCCGGCCTTCGAGGGGTTGGATGCGCTGAACACGGCGCGCACGCTGGCCGAAGCGCTGCGCCGCGAATCGTTCGACCTCATCCTCACGGGGCTGCAATCAGACGACCACGGTTATGCGCAGACGGGCGTCATCCTCGCGGAGCTGCTCGGGCTGCCGCACGCGACGATCGTCATGCAGATCGAAGTGCTCGACGGGCGCGTGACGGTGAAGCGGGAATTGGAAGCGGGATGGTTTCAATGGATCGAGCTACCGCTGCCGGCGCTCTTGACGATCCAATCCGGGATCAACCAGCCGCGTTACGCGACGCTCAAGGGCATCATGGGCGCGAAGAAGAAGGAGATCCGGCGCCTGATGCTCGCCGATCTCGGCCTCTCGGCCGATGAGCTGCGCAACAAACAGGAGCTGGTGCGCGTCTTCTTCCCCACGAAGGCGAAGCGTACGGAGTTCCTCGAAGGCTCGCCGGAAGAGATCGCTGCCAAGCTCATCGAGAAATTGCGTTACGAGGCCAAGGTCTTGTGAGCCACGGTAAGGAGTAGACGCGATGGGCCCCTCGATTTTCGTCATCGCCGAACATCATGAGGGAAAGCTCAACAAGGTGACGTGGGAAGCGCTCGTGGCCGGGCAGCGCCTGGCCGCGCAAGTGGACGGGACGGTCTCGGCCGTCCTGCTGGGGCACGGAGTCACTCAACTGGCCGAGGAGCTGGCGTCGAAGAAACTGCGGGACGTCCTCGTGATCGAAGATGAGCGCTTGGCCGAATATACGCCCGATGGCTACACGGCCGCGCTCGTGTCGGTGATTCGCCACGAAGCGCCGGATTTCGTCCTCCTCAGTCATACCTATCAAGCGCGCGATTTCGCACCGAAATTGGCGGCGGCACTCGGCAAGGCGCTCGTGAGCGACTGCATCGGATACCGCGTCGAAAATGGAACGGTGATCTACACGCGACCGATCTTCCAAGGGAAGATCAACGCCGAGGTGCAATTCACCGATGATCCGCCATACCTGGTCACGTTTCAAACTGGCGCTTTCCGCGCCGATGAAGTGGAAGCGGCGACGACGCCAGCCCCCATCCGTTCGCTCTCGGTAGATCTCAGCCGAGTGCCGATTCGGACGCGCCCGTTGGAGCGCTTTCGCGAAGCGAAGCAGGCCGTGGACCTCAGCGCGGCCGAACGCATCGTCGCCGTCGGACGCGGTATCAAGAGCGAAGAGCATCTCGCCCTGATTCGGAAGCTCGCCGACGTCCTCGGCGCTGAGATCGGCGCCTCTCGTCCGGTGTGTGACAGCGGATGGCTGCCCATGGATCGCCAGATCGGCAGCTCCGGCCAGACCGTCTCCCCCAAGCTCTATCTCGCCATCGGCATCTCTGGCGCGATCCAGCATGTCGTCGGGATGAAAGGCTCCCGCACCATCGTCGCCATCAACAAGGACCCAGAAGCGCCGATCTTTGACATCGCCGACTATGGGATCGTTGGCGATCTCTTCGAGATCGTCCCCGCGCTCATCAAGGCGCTGGAGCAGCTCAAGGAATAGCCTCCTCCTCGGCCGAACGCGTGCCCTTGTGCTCCGAGCGACTTTCGAATTGCGTCGGGCTTGTGTCCGCCCATCCCCATCTCGTCGCACTATGGGCCCGTCGCCAGGAAGCCCGCCACTTTGGCCGAACGTGGAAATCAAATCGCACGGACTCGGATCGCTCCAACACCCACGCGGCCGTCCTCCGGGCGCGCACGGGCGCTCCTTCGCTGAGATGGCGCCGCGCGCGTCCCAAGTTTGGTATAATTGTTGTCGAGCACAGATGAGAGGAGGTGAACGAGATGAGAGGGTGCGCCTGGGGGGTCTTCCCCTTCGGATTCGGCTTTTACGTTGACTGGAGGGATATCGAGGACCTGTGGCTTTTCGGCCGTCGGTTCTACACGCGCCGGGAGAAGATCGAATATCTGAAGCGGCTCAAGGAGAAGTTGGAGCGAGAGTTGCAAGGGATCGAAGAGCGCATTCGGGACCTGGAGGCTCAGGAGGCGGCGTCCCGATAATCTCTCGGCGAGAGGGACCGGCCGATGAGTGGCGAGCGTCCTCGCCTTCCCCTTAATCCCCCTCTGCGGTCTCTGGATGAGATCCAACTGCGTCGTCGCGTATATGAGTTCGCCGATCTCTCACCTTATTCGTTCTGGAAGCGGTGGAGCATCCGGGCGCTCGGCCTGCTTGGCTACTGGTGGATCGCGGCGTTCGGGCGCACGATTCGATGGACGGTCGTCGATGAACAGCATCACGAGGAGATCCGTCGCGCGGGGAAACGGATCATCTACGCATTCTGGCACAATCGCATCTTCCTGGCGACGTGGTTCTGGCGGCATCGCGGCATCGTCGTGATGACGAGCCAGAGCTTCGATGGGGAATACATCGCCCGCTTCATCCAGCGATTCGGATACGGGGCCGCGCGCGGATCCTCCACGCGAGGTGGCAATCGCGCCCTGCTGGTGATGGCCGCCTGCTTGCATCGGGGGTTCGATGTCGCTTTCACAATAGACGGGCCGCGCGGGCCAGTCTATGTGGCCAAGAAAGGCGCCGTGATGCTCGCCAAGCTCACGGGGCACGCCATCCTGCCTTTCCACATCTCCGCGGAGGCCTTTTGGGAACTGCCGAGTTGGGATCGCTTTCAAATCCCCAAGCCGTTCACGCGCGCGGTCGTACTGCTGGGGCCGCCGATCACGGTCCCGACGGACGCCGATGACGCCCTCCTCCACCAAAAGCACGCGGAACTTCAAGCCACGCTCGACGCATTGCGCGAACGTGGCGACCGATGGTTTCAGCGGTGATCTCGCTCACAAGATGAGGCGTTCGTTGCCCACGCGGCGCGTCACGTGCTGGCGATCCAGGTATTCCAAGAGCGGGATGGCGTATTTTCGAGAGACCCCCGTGAGCGCTTTGAACGTCCCCACATCGAGCGTGGCGCTGATGGCCTTCTGTTGACGCACGCGCTCGATCAATTCCCGCAGGGCTTCGGCCGCGAACGTATGCTCGCCCACGCGCACGAGCGCCCCGCGGTGAAGCAAGCGCTGATAGAGTTTTCGCGCCTTCTCGGAATCGAGCTGCTGCCGAAGGATCACCTCCTCCAAAGTCGGAGGCTGCCACTTCGCTTCTCGAAAGGTCTCCAGGAGCTTTCGTTCGATCTCCACCTCCTCATCCGAGAGTCGCACGGCATGCGTCGCCAAGCGCACCCACTCCCGTTCGACGCGGAATTCGGGCTCCTGACAGAGTCGGGCGAGAAGTTCCGCAGCGGCGAATTCCGGGACCTTGCGCAGAAGCAAGGCACGCACATCGCGGTGCGGCATCCCCGGATCCAACGGATGCTCGCGATGGAATGCGGCGAGCGTGTGCTGCAGGGCGGCCTTCATCTCCTCATACGCCGCGCGGGCGAGGAAATGACGGGGAGGACTTGCGATATCAATGAGCCGTCCCGCCGCACTGTGCGCGCGCAGGGCGCCCTGAAGCTGTGGCTCCAAGAGGTCCGTGCGCGCAGCGAGCTCCGAATAGCTCATCCCGTGTTTTCCGGCCCTCTCCACCCAGAGCGCGAGCCGCTCCTGGGCATCAGCTGTTTCGATCCGAAGGAGCGTGGCGACGACCGCCTCTCGATCCTCCACTCCTGGACGAAAGGCGCGGTGCTTTTCCGGCAAAGCATCGAGGACTTCTCCTCCGCCGATGGTCAGCGGCGGCGAATAGCGCCGAACGATGAAGCGATCGCCAGGCAGGACGAACGTCGGCGATTCTAACCGGAACTGCACGAGGCCGGATTCCCCGGGATGCAATTCCATTCGATCGAGCAGCACGACGCGCGCCAAGATCTCCGCCGTCCCAACATGAAGGCGAAGGCGCGTGCGCGTCAGCACCGCGTGTGGCGCCGTGGACAGCAACTCCAAGCGCGCATCTATCCGAGACGTGGGGACGAACCGACGGCTCGACACGACGACCTGACCGCGCTCGAGATCTTCCACAGCAACGCCTTGCAAATTCATCGCCGTCCGCTCTCCGGCGATGGCCACCGAAACCGGCTGACCATGTACTTGAAGGCCACGGATCGTCGCGCGGCGCTGCGCAGGGAGCACGTCCACCTCATCCCCGACGGCGAACTGCCCAGCGATCAGCGTCCCCGTCACGACCGTCCCGAATCCTCGCACGGTGAAGACGCGATCAATGGGCAGGCGCGGGACGGCATCGCGCCGCTTCTCCGCCACCGTCGCCGCGATGTCGACGAGCGCCGCTTTCAACTCCCCGATCCCTTCCCCGGTGCGTGCGCTGACGCGCACGATCGGCGCCCCCTCCAGAAACGACCCGGCCACCAGATCGCGCACTTCCGCCTCAACCACCTCGAGCATCTCCTGGTCCACCAAATCCACCTTGGTGATCGCGACCAATCCTGATTTCACCCGCAGGAGTCGACAGATGTCGAAGTGCTCGCGCGTTTGAGGCATCACCGACTCATCGGCCGCCACGACAAGCAACACGAGATCGATCCCGTGGGCACCGGCGAGCATGTTCTTGATGAAACGCTCATGGCCGGGAACATCCACGAAGCCAAAGCGCGTCTCCCCAAGGGTCAAGAAGGCGAAGCCGATGTCGATCGTGATCCCCCGCTCCTTCTCCTCCTTCAGCCGGTCGGTATCAATCCCCGTCAGGGCCTTCACCAGGGCCGTCTTCCCGTGATCAATATGCCCGGCCGTGCCCACGATGATGTGTCGCATCGCTCCCTTTCTCGAAGCGACCTCAGCCGTTGCGCCAGCTTACGGCCTCTCGGGTTTCCTCTCCGGCGGTTTGCCCGTCGGCGTCTCCGACTTCTTTTCGGGTTCGGGCTCGATGTCGCCGATCTCGATCTTGCCGCTGAACCGCCGATAGTTCGTATAGCGAATCACCATGCGGACGCGAACGGATCGCCCTGGGAAATCCAGGACATCATCGGCATACGTGTAGGTCGGGAACCAGAGCTTGTCCTCGATGTTCTCCCGGTACGTCTCAAAGTGCGGGAACTTGTTCTCCCGATCCTCGGGCAAGCCCTTGCCCTGCACTTTCACGATCATCAGGTCCACCGTGTCCACCCAGATGCGCCCTTGGAAATAGCGCTCGTGCATCTTCTTCGGATCGGGCGGACGCCGGGGGCGAACGTCGAAGACGTAGGTGTCGATCTCATCAATGCGTTCGCGCCCGATGTAGGTGACGACATATTTAGGTAAATCCTCCAGGCCGAGGGCGAACGGTTGGATCCCGGCGAAATCGGCGAAATCGTATTGCGTGATGACGATCTCGCGGAGCGTGGGGACGGGGAAATAGAGGATGCGCTCTTCCCGCTCGCCGCGATCGTTCACGATGATCTCGGAGATGCGTCGGAATTCTCCCGTCACGATGCCGCGCGGGCCGAGCGTCTGAATTGTGATGTCCTGTCGGAAGACGAAATTCTTGAACTCTTGACGCAACCGGCTCTCGTTGGCGGCGAACTTTCGGATGAGCTCCTCGACGGAGACGCCATCTCCGGTCTGCTGGGCCGGAGCGGACGATTGCGTCCCCCGCGCGAGAGGGAGAATGCTCCAGAGGAGCGATAGGAGAACGACGAGCTTCCGCGTCGTCTGACCTCGCATCATCCTCATCGCATCACCTCACAGGTTTCAATTTTACCGGCTCGCTCACCATTCGTACATAGCCGGGCATACGCCCCGCATTCTCCCGCAAAGAAGATGTACCGTTTCGGGGCAACGAGGCCTTCAGGGATGCCCCTCGTGGGCTTCGCGCAATGTCTCGCCGACGATGTAGAAACAGACGAGGGTGAGCACCATGATTCCGGCTGGGAAGACGAGCAGCCACGGCGCGACGCTCATCGCCTGCATGCCCTCGTGGACGAGTGCTCCCCAACTCGCCTGCGGCGCTTGAAGGCCCAGGCCGAGGAAGCTGATGAACGCCTCCTGCAGCATGACGGAGGGGACGGTAAGCACCGTGTAGGCGATGATCGGACCGCTCGCGTTCGGGAGGAGATGCCGGAAGAGGATCGTCCACGTTCCAGCTCCGGCCGCGCGCGCGGCTTCGACGAAGGGCTCGTTCTTGAGCGCCAAGATTTGCCCGCGCACGATGCGCGCCAACGTCAGCCACGAGACCGCGCCCAAGGCGGCGAAGAGCAACACCAGGCGCACGCCCGGCCCTCGAAGCCATTCGGCCATCGCTCCATCGGGGCGGAGCCGAAGGAGACGGATCATCGGGTCCACGACCTCCGGCTCGGCGAACAGCGCCATCAACACGAGCACGAGGAAGAAATACGGGAGCGAGAACAACACATCCACTGCGCGCATCATCACCTCGTCCACGCGCCCACCGAAATATCCGGAGATAGCGCCATAGGTCACGCCAATCCCCGTCGAGATCACCGTCGCGATAAGCGCCACCAACAGGGAGAGGCGCCCGCCATAAAGGAGGCGGGCCAGCAGGTCGCGCCCTAAGATGTCGGTTCCCAGATAATGCCCGTTCATCAAACTCGGCGGCGAAAGCCCAAGCTCCAGATCCGTTTGATCGTAACCGTACGCGAGCCACATCGGACCGATCAGAACGGCGATGCCCACAAGGCTGAGGAACCCCGCGGCCAAGCGTGCGGAAAGGCGTGCCCGGAAAGGTGCCCAGATTCGCCGCACCGAGGATTTCTCCCCCATGCCTTCCGACCGTGCGCGATCCATGCTCACCCTCCTCTTCCCAAGGTGACGCGCGGATCCAAGAGGGCGATCGCGATGTCTACGAGCAGATTGAGGACGATGAGCGCGATTGCGGTGAATGAGACGATGCCCAAGATCAACGTATAATCGCGATTGAGCGCAGCTTGGACGAAGAAGTGGCCCAGTCCGGGGATAGCGAAGATCTTCTCGATGACGACGGTCCCGGCCAAAAGGAACGCCAGCGATGGACCGGTGAACGAGAGGACGGACAGAAGCGCCGGACGCAGCACATGCCGCAGGAGGATTGCGCGCGGATGAACGCCTTTGGCGTGAGCGGTCCGGACGTAATCTTGGGCGAGCGCCCGCTGCACGCCACTTTGAGTCAGGCGCGCAATATACGCGACGTAAGCGGCCGAGAGCGTCACGACGGGCAGCACCAGATGTCGGCCCTCACCCCATCCTGCCGGCGGGAACCAGTAGAGCGTCAAGCTGAAGAGGAGGACCAAGAGCGGTCCGAGCACGAAATTCGGCGTCACCACACCGAAGACGGCCAGCCCCATCAATGCGCGCACCCCTGCAGATTGAGGACGAAGGGCTGCCAGAACACCCAAGGGTAGGCCGAGGCCGAGGGCCAGCGCATACGCCGCCACCCCAATGGGCACCGAGGCGCGAAGACCCTGACGCACGATCTCGCCCACCGTCGCATCGGGATAGCGGTAAGAAGGCCCGAAGTCCAATCGCGCGAGCCCGCGCATGTAGTTCGCATACTGGACGTACCAAGGTTGGTCCAAGCCATAGTGACGATCCAGATGCGCCTCGATCTCCGCCGGTATGGCGCGCTCCCGACGGAATGGCTTCCCGGGCGCCCACCGTACCAAGAAGAACGTGAGCGTGAGGATGAGCCAGAGAAGCGGAATGGCCAAGAGGATGCGTTTGAGGATATATCCCCCCATAGCGCTATCGCCCCAAGAAGTCGGGCGCGGTTCCCTCACGTTCCACGGCGACGAATTTCAACGGATGCCGATCAAGGACGTTGGCGTGCCATCCGCGCACATAGGGCTTGCGGAGGAAGCTGGTGACCGAGCTGTAGATCGGAATGATCGGCAGGTCGTCCAGCAACACCTCTTCGGCACGAGCCAGAAGGGTCATTCGCCGACGACTATCGGATTCTGCATTGGCCTGCTGGATGAGCCGATCGTATTCGGGATTAGCCCACCCGGTCGGATTGTTCGGGCTCGTCGCGAGCAGCGAATCGAGGAAGCTCGTCGGATCGCTGAAATCGGCCGAGAAGCTCCGCCGCGCGATGTCGAAATCTCCGAGCCGCACAGTGTCCAAGTAGACCTGCCACTCCTGGTTGATCAGCTCGACGCGAATGAAGGGGAAGGCGCGCCGCCAATCGGCCTGAATGGCTTCGGCGATCTGCGCGTGAAGCGCGCCCGTGTTGTAGAGGAATCGAAGGCGCAGGCCACGCCCTTCGGGGTATCCGGCAGCCGCCAGAAGCTGCCGCGCGCGCTCCGGATCATAGCCGACTCCCGACGGACGGGGATATGTGCCCTGGAAATCCGAAGGGGTGAAGGCGCCCGACGGTTGCTGTCCCGCCGCGAGCAATCGCCGACAAAGGCGCTCTCGATCAATAGCGAGCGCTAAAGCCCACCGCACGCGCCGATCGCTCAATGGGGGACGGCGCACGTTCACCAGTAGGAAATAGCTGAGCAGGTATGGGCCGGAGACGTAATCGCGCTTCTGGCGTAGCCGTCGAAGCGCATACGGAGGGAGCAATCCGCTCACTAGCACATCCAATTCGCCCGCTTTGTAGAGATTCAGCACCGTCGTCGCCTCGTCATATGGATAGAAGACCGCGCGGTGCAGTCGCACCCGCGCCGCGTCCCAATAGAGCGGATTTTTCTCCAGAACGACGTGTCGCCCCGGCGTGAACTCCACGAGTCGAAAAGGGCCATTGTTCACCAGATGCTCCGGGCGCGTCCACGCGCGTCCGTAGCGCTCGATCGCTTCGCGCGGGACCGGCCGATAGACGCCGATGGCCGTGAGCTTGAGGAAGAAGGCCGTTGGCGCCTCCAGCTCCACCTCGAGCGTGGCGTCATCGAGCGCGCGCACGCCAACGGCCTCCGCGCTCACTGTCACCGCCTCCCAAGGATGATCGTTCAGACGGCGGCGCAGCTCTTGAAGATGCCGCGCCCCGGAAGGGAGGTCTCCGCGCCGAATCCGATCCAGCTCCTCCGGCGTGAGCAGCAGCTCGCGTCCGAAGGCATCGGTGAGGAACCGCCCCGTTCGCCGATCGCGCACTTTCACCTTCCCCGTATTGTAGGCCTCGGCGTTCTTGATATAGTACAGCAGGTAGGCGTTCGGCGACGCCGTTTCCGGAGCCAAGGCACGGCGCCAGGAGTAGACGAAATCCCAGGCCGTCACCGGACGCCCATTGCTCCAACGCGCCGTGCGGCGCAGATGGAAGCGGAAGCGCGTGGCGCGCTCGTTCACGTCCCACGCCTCGGCGACGGCGGGAATCGGGTCCAAAGTCACTGGATCATACTCGGTCAGGCCCTCGAAGAGATTAATCACGATCTGCTCCTCGACGCTACCGGGCGCTCGATGCGGATCGAGCGACGCGGGATCGGCGCCATTCCCCACGCGGAGGACAGCCTCGTCCGGTGGCTCGATCTTTCCGAAGTAGGCGGCCGGACGCGCGCACGAACCCAACAGCAGAAGCCCGATGCCGATATACACAAGTCGCTTCATCGTCCGCGCGAAGGAACGCGATAGACCTTACCATGCATGGCCTGTGGGCGCAAGCAGGGCGCTCCGGCGTTTTCTGGCGCGCGGCCGCTTTACTTCCCGCCGGTTCTGTGCTAATCTTTCCTAACTTGAGGAGGAAGAAAAACTTGAATGTGAGGGAGGCGCGCATCGCCTGTGGCTCTGATGAAGGACGTCAAACGCGAGCTGATCGAGAAATTTCGCGTGCACGAGAACGATACGGGATCGCCGGAAGTGCAAGTGGCGATCCTGACATATCGGATCGCGCAATTGACTGAGCATTTCAAGACGCACAAGAAAGACTATCACTCGCGCCGGGGGCTATTGAAGCTGGTGAGCAAGCGCCGCCGACTCCTGGAGTATCTGAAGCGAACCGACAGTCGGCGCTATTACCAGCTCATTGACCGGCTCGGGTTGAGAAAGTGACTTGACGCGACGACAGTACGGCCACGCTCAACAAGAGGCGGACGTGGGACATGATCCAGGGTGGGGGATTCCGCGATCCTTCGGATCACGGGAAGTCCCCTTCGGTGATTCCTTCGCCTCGAGGGCCGGCGTGGCTTTCCCAATACAAATTTGGCCAAGGGTAAGCTCCCCATGCTCTGGCAGGAGAGCGATCGGGAGCTGACCCGATACCTTTTCACCTGAGGCGCATTAGACGAGGATGAAGACGATGGTTCTGAGCGATTCCATTGAAATTGGCGGGAAGCGAATCACTCTGGAGGCGGGGCGGATCGCCCGACAGGCCGATGGGGCGGTGCTCATTCGTCTCGGGGACACGATCGTGCTGGTGACGGCGGTAGCCGAGAAGGAGCCGCGCGAGGAGGGCGATTTCCTCCCTCTCACGGTAGACTATCGCGAGAACAACTATGCGGCCGGGCGAATCCCCGGCAACTACTATCGCCGCGAGGGGCGACCGACGGAGAAGGAGGTCCTCACGAGCCGCTTGATTGATCGGCCCTTGCGACCGCTCTTCCCTGACGGCTACCGCTGTGAGACGCAGATCATCGCGCTGGTCGTCTCCGCCGATACGGACTATGATCCTGACATCCTGGGGATCACGGGCGCTTCGGCCGCGCTCTACCTCTCGGACATCCCCTTCTTCGAGCCGGTCGGAGGCGTCCGCGTCGGTTTGATCGACAACCATTACGTCCTGAACCCCACTTATGAACAGACGCGGCAGTCGCGGTTGAATCTCGTCGTCGCAGGCACGGAAGACGCCCTCGTGATGGTCGAGTGCGGCGCCAAGGAAGTGCCGGAGGAAGTCATCGTCGAGGCGCTCGTCTTCGCTCACTCGGAGATCAAGAAGCTGTGTGCCTGGCAGAAGGCGCTCGGCGAGAAGTTGAGCATCCGTAAGCGCGAGGTCATCCCGCCGGTGCTCGATGAGGAGCTCCTGCGCGCGGTGGAAGCGACCTGGGGTGCGGAGCTGCGTCAGGCGCTCGATGTCACCACGAAGACGAAGCGGGAGAGCCAGGAGGCACTCACACAACTTCGGCAGCGGATCCTAGAGGCGGCGCCCGAGGACCAGCGCGAGATGACGGCACGCGCCTTCGAGTTCCTCCGCGAACGCTTCTTCCGCGAGGACATTCTCATCCACCGACGTCGTCCCGATGGGCGTCGGTTCACGGAGATTCGCCCGATCGAATGCGAGGTGGGATTGCTGCCGCGCACGCACGGCAGCGCGCTCTTCACGCGCGGGGAGACGCAGGCGCTGGTGACGACGACGCTCGGCACCCGGGAGGACATTCAGTACCTGGACAGTTTGGAGTTTGGGGAGATCGAGCGGCGCTTTATGCTCAACTACAACTTCCCCCCGTTCTGCGTGGGCGAAGTGGCGCGCTTGGGGGCACCGAGCCGACGTGAGATCGGACATGGTGCGCTGGCCCATCGAGCGTTGGAACCGGTCCTGCCGTCGGAGGAGGCTTGGCCCTATATCATTCGCGTCGTCTCGGAGATCACCGAATCAAATGGATCCTCCTCGATGGCGACCGTCTGCGGCGGAAGCCTCTCCCTCATGGATGCCGGCGTGCCGATCAAAGCGCATGTGGCCGGGATCGCCATGGGCTTGGTCATGGAGGAGGACAAGTACGCGATCCTGACCGACATCGCGGGGGCTGAGGATCACTACGGAGATATGGACTTCAAGGTCGCCGGCACGCGCCAGGGGATCACGGCCCTGCAGATGGACATCAAGATCAAGGGCGTGGATGCCGAGATCCTCTCTCAAGCGTTGGAGCAAGCGAAGGAAGCGCGCATGGTGATCCTGGACAAGATGGAACAGACGATTGCCCAGCCGCGGCCGGACATCAGCCCCTATGCCCCACGCATCTTCACCATGCAGATCCCGCCCGAGAAGGTGCGCGATGTGATCGGCCCCGGAGGGAAGGTCATCCGCAGCATCGTGGACAAGACCGGGTGCAAGATCGATATCCTCGATGATGGGCACGTGCATATCGCTTCGACGAATAAGGAGGCGGCCGATCAAGCCATGCAGCTCATTCGCGACCTCACGATGGAGATCGAAGTCGGCAAGACCTACGTCGGCCGCGTCTCCCGCCTGACCGAATTCGGCGCCTTCGTCGAGATCATCCCGGGAACGGAAGCGCTCCTGCACATCTCGGAGGTCGCTCCGCATCGCGTGCGGGACATTCGCGAGGTGCTCAAGGAGGGGGACATCATCAAGGTCAAATGCATCGCCAATGATGGCATGGGGCGCATCCGACTGAGCCGCAAGGCGCTCCTGATGGAGCAGGACCGCTCGCCGCGCAAGCGCGCGGAGGAGCGATCCCGAACGGAAGATCGCTCCCGTCGGCCTCGACGATGAGGGTCGCGATCAGGGCGGAGTGAGCGCATGAGACCGCGCACGGCGAGGAGGGCGAAAGATCTGGCCCTCGTGGTGAGCGCCCTCATGTTTTCGGCAGCGCTCGCCACGTCCGGACGCTCTGCTGTTTCCTCGGATGGGCTTTCCTTCCCCATTGGCGAGCGCCTGAGGTACACGATCTCGTGGGCATCCTATCTGGTCGCCGGGGAGATGACGCTGGCGGTGAAAGCGCTGGGGCACTTCTTCGACCGTTCGGGCGTGCATTTGGAATTACGCGCCGCTACGGTCGGCCCCGTACGGACGTTGGTGAAAGCCCTTGATGAGCAATGGACCTCCTACGTGGACCCGAAGACTGGGCTCCCCTATCGCGTGGAACACTTGCGACGAGAGGGCGCTCGGCGCACGGACCTCACAATCGCGCTCGATCATCGGCGTGGGGTCGCGCGCTTGAGCACCGGGCGAACGATCGCGATCTCCCCGGAGACGCGGGATGTCGTTGCTTTCCTCTACCATCTGCGCACGCTTCCGCTTCGGCCGGGGGACCGCCATCGGTTCTCCCTCTTGAGCGAGAGAAGGCGCTTTCTCGTTCACGCCGACGTTGGCGCACGGACCTTGATCGAGACGCGCCTCGGACGTTTCGAGGCGATTGAGATCGCGGTGCGCGTGGATGCTGCGGGGGAGAAAGCGGCCGAGACGCCTCGCCTACGCATCTGGCTCTCTGCCGATGAACGACGCGTGCCTTTGATGATCACGGCTGAGGAGGGGCTCGGAGAGATTCGCGTCGAGCTGGTCGAGATGGCGACGGAGGCGACCGTGAGCCAAGAGCCGAGGGGGGGATCATCGGCCACTCTCTTTCTTGTGGAGCGAGCCCGATGAGCGCGCGAGAGAAAGCACTGCTGATGACGGCGGACGAGATCGAACGAGCGCTCGAGCGGTTGGCCGCGGAGATCGCAGCGTCCGAGCCCGCGACCGACAAGCTGATGCTCGTCGGCATTCGCACGCGGGGTGTGCCGCTCGCCCTCCGTCTGGCGGAGATCCTGCGGCAACGATATGCGCGCGATCTCCCGGTCGGCATTCTGGACATCACCTTCTATCGGGATGACCTGAGTCGCATCGCGCCTCATCCGGTGGTGAAGACGAGCGAGCTGCCGCGCGACATCACGGGCCGCGTCATCGTGCTCGTGGATGATGTGCTCTACACGGGGCGAACGATCCGCGCGGCGCTCGATCACCTCATGGACTACGGGCGACCGGATCGCGTGCGGTTGGCTGTGCTCGTGGATCGCGGCCATCGCGAGCTGCCGATTCAGGCGGATTTCGTAGGGCGCATGATCCCGACCGAGCGGAACGAGATCATCAAGGTCCTGCTCCGCGAGGTGGATGGAGAGGATCGAGTCCTTCTGCTGGAGAGAGAGTCGGCCGATGATGCCTGACTCAGAGGGGGAGTGGCACGAGGCGTCGCGCGAACTGTCCGAGCGCGCCGGACTTCCCTCCGCGCATCCGCGAGCGCGCCTCAAGCGGAAAGACCTGCTCGGCATTCGCGAGCTCGATCCCGAGGAGATCCTCTTGATCCTGGACACGGCCGAGGCGTTCAAGGAGGTCTCCGAGCGCGAGGTCAAAAAGGTCCCCACGCTGCGCGGGAAGACGGTTGTGAATCTCTTCTTCGAACCCTCGACGCGCACGCGCACGAGCTTCGAGCTGGCGGCCAAACGTCTTTCGGCGGATACGGTCAGCATCGCCACGACGACGAGCAGCATGATGAAGGGGGAGACGTTGCTCGATACGGTGCGGACGCTGGAAGCGATGGCCATTGATGCCCTCGTCGTGCGCCACTCGATGGCCGGCGTCCCGCATCAGCTCGCGCGCCAGCTTCCCATCCCCGTCATCAACGCCGGCGATGGGGCGCATGAGCACCCCACGCAAGCGCTGCTGGACGCCTTCACGATCCGCGAGCGAAAGGGGCGGATCGCCGGACTGAAGGTCGCCATCATCGGCGATCTCCTACACAGTCGCGTCGCGCGCTCGAACATCTATCTGCTGACGAAGCTCGGGGCGAGCGTGTGGGTGAGCGGCCCGCAAACGCTCGTGCCCCCGTATTACGAGCAGTTGGTCCCTGACGGCCTCTACGTCGCGTCGAGGATCGAAGAGGCGCTCGACGGTGCCGACGTCGTCATGGTGCTGCGCATTCAGCTCGAGCGGCAGAAGGAGTGCTTCTTCCCCTCTCTCAAGGAATATGCCTTTCGCTTCGGTCTCACGCGCGAGCGGCTGCGATGGGCGAAGGAGGATGCCATCATCTTGCATCCGGGACCGATGAATCGGGGGATCGAGATCGCCTCCGACGTCGCCGATGGTCCACATTCGCTCATCCTCGATCAGGTCGCTAACGGCGTCGCTGTGCGCATGGCCGTCCTCTATCTCCTCATGGGCGGAACGCCCGCGTGACCCCAAGAGAGTCGCTGACGCCGATGCCTGGACTTGGCTGGCCCTCGCCCCCTGCGCTATGCTGAATGCCTCACACAAGGACGGCCTGAGGTCGCGTGGGGGAGATCTGCTCATGGCTTCGTGGATCGCCGAATTGCAAGAGATCGTGGGGAGGGAGGATGTCCTCACCGATCCCGAACGGCTGCTCGCCTATGAGTGCGACGGGCTGAGTATTCACAAGCATCCTCCGGCGGCCGTCGTCTTCCCAGAATCGGCCGAAGAAGTCGTGGGCATCGTCAAGGTCCTCTGGCGACATCGCGTTCCCTTCCTCGCGCGTGGAGCGGGCACGGGATTAAGTGGCGGAGCCGTCGCCGTTGAGGGCGGGGTGATCCTCGAACTCGCTCGGATGAATCATATCCTGGAGATCGATTACGCGAACCGACTCGCCGTCGTGGAGCCGGGAGTGATCAATCTGATGCTCACGCGCGCGGTGGCCGATGCCGGGTATTTCTACGCACCGGATCCCTCCAGCCAAATGGCCTGCACGCTGGGCGGTAATGTCGCGGAGAACGCCGGCGGCCCGCACTGCTTGAAGTACGGCATGACTGTTCATCACGTCCTCGGGCTCGATGTCGTCCTGCCCAACGGAGAAGTCGTGACGCTCGGCGGTCATGGGACGGACGCCGTGGGCTACGATCTGCTCGGTCTCTTCGTCGGCTCCGAAGGGACGTTCGGGATCGTGACGAAGATCACCGTCCGCCTCACGCGACAACCTCAAGCGGTGAAGACCTTGCTCGCCGACTTCCTGAGCGTAGAGGACACCAGTCGCGCCGTCTCGGCGATCATCGCCGCTGGGATTTTGCCCTCGGCTTTGGAGATGATGGATCGCGCCACGATCGAAGCCGTCGAAGCCTCCGTGTATGCCGCGGGTCTCCCAACGGATGCCGCAGCCGTATTGCTCATCGAGTTGGATGGACTGGCGGCGAGCGTCGAACATGAAGCCGAGCGCATCGTCGAGCTCTGTCGCACAAATGGCGCGCGCCAGGTCATCGTCGCGCGCGATGAGGCCGAGCGCGCGCGCCTATGGGCCGGCCGCAAGGGTGCTTTCGGCGCGCTCGGGCGAATCAGCCCCGACCTCATGGTGCAGGATGCCGTGATCCCGCGCAGCACGCTCCCTGAAGTCCTGCCCGAGGTCTATCGCATCGCCGCTCGATACGGCCTTCGCATGGCGAACGTCTTCCACGCGGGTGATGGCAACCTGCATCCGAACATCTGCTTCGACGGGAGGGATTCGGACGAAGTGCGGCGCGTGAAAGAGGCTTGCCGCGAGATCATGGAACTCTGCGTGCGCGTTGGCGGCACGCTCACCGGGGAGCACGGCATCGGTTTGGACAAGATCGCCTATATGCCCCTCGTCTTCACCGACGACGATCTGGAGGCGATGGCGCGCGTGCGCGCCGTGTTCGATCCGGAAGGGCTCTGCAATCCCGGCAAGGTCCTCCCCGTGCGGCGCTGCCGGGCATTTTGAAGGCCAAGGGTGACGCTTCAAGGAGCGGACAGGATAGAGCAGGAATTAGTCTCCATCGTGGGAGAGGCGAATGTCCTTCGCCCGGCCCCGGAGGCCTATGCGATTGACGATCGGCACCCCTCGTTCGTCGTCTTCCCGGGGACGAGCGAGGAGGTTGCCGCCATCCTTCGCCTGGCGCATGCGCAGGAGCTGGCCGTGGTCCCGATGGGGTCGGGTCGTCGTCTCTCGTTCGGCAATCTCTTGGAACGCGCAGACATCCTCCTCTCGACGCGCCGCATGACGCGCATCCTGGAGTATGAACCGGCCGATCTCACGGCGAGCGTCGAGGCCGGATGCGCGCTGGAGGCGTTCAATCGAGCAGCTCTGCCGCATCGGCAATGGCTGCCCTTCGATCCTCCCGATGCGAACCGCGCGACATTGGGGGGCATCGCGGCGGCCGATGACTTCGGCCCCCTGCGTCACGGCTACGGACGACCGCGCGACTCGGTCATTGGCCTGGAGGTCGTGCAAGCGGATGGAACGCGCATTCGCGCGGGCGGACGCGTCGTCAAGAACGTCACTGGCTACGATCTCAACAAACTCTTCGTTGGAAGCTTCGGGACACTCGGCGTTCTCGTGCGCGTGCACTTCAAACTCCGTCCATATCCAGAGGCCGAGGCGACGAGCCTCTTCCTCGACTCGGAGTGGGAGCGGCTTGAGTCCGGCGCGCGCCAGATTCTCCAGTCAGAGCTTCTCCCGGCAGCCCTGGTGCTCGCCAATGAGGAAGCGATGTCCGCTCTTCTCCCCGACTATCCGCGGAAAGCGCTTCTTGCGCGATTTCTCGAAATGGCTCCGGCCGTCGTCTACCAAGTGGAGCGCGTGAAAGCGCTCGCGCGTTCGCTCTCGCTGGAGTTTGTCGAACTCAGGGATGAGGCGAGTCGCTCGATCTGGGAGAAGCTCGGCCGACTCCACCGACTCCTCTCGACTGACCTTCGGCTTCGGCTCAGCGTGCTCCCCGCGCGCACGGTCGAAGCCTTCTGCGCGGGCGAGCGGGCGTTGGGCGAGACGCTCGCTCGGCTCCACATTCTCGCGCAGCCGGGAACAGGCATCGTCCACATCGGGGGGAAGCTGCCGATCGAAGATGAACCCACGCTCTCTTTGGTCGTGCAGGCGATCCGTCACCTCCGAACGATGTGGGCAGCGCATCGGGGACGAGTGATCGTCGAACACGCGCCGCCGGAGATAAAGCGGCGCGTGGACGTATGGGGCGAGGTGGGCGCGAGCCTCCCGCTCATGCGGGCGCTCAAGCACGCATTCGACCCGAAGCGCATCTTGAGCCCAGGCCGATTCGTCGCGGGCTTATAAGGAGGGAGAGAAACAGTCATGGCGGTCGCCCGGGCGCTCGCTCATGAAGCGGAGAAGTTGCTGGCGTGCATCCATTGCGGGCTCTGCCTGAGCGCGTGTCCGACATATCTGCAGCTCGGTGACGAGAATGATTCCCCGCGCGGCCGCCTCTATCTCATGCGAGCGGTCGCTGAAGGACGCCTGCCGATGACCTCCGAAGCGCTCGCGCGCCACATCGACCTCTGTCTGGGTTGTCGCGCGTGCGAGACGGTGTGCCCTTCGGGCGTGCGATACGGGCGAGTGCTTGAGGCGATGCGCGCCGATCTCGCGCGTGAACGCCTGACGCTCGGACAACGGGGCGCGCGGTTCCTTCTGAACCACGTCTTCACGTCGCCGATGCGCCTGCGGTGGATCTTCGCTCCGACCCGATGGCTGCGGCGTCGCCCTTTCGCTCGAAGGTTGGCGGAAGGGGGACTTCTCCCGGCCCGCCTGAAGCTCGCTCTCGAACTGCTCCTGGCGACCTCACCCGAAGCGGACTCGATCTTCACGCTTCCGCGCGAGCGTCGGCCCTCGCCGTCTGCCTCAGCGCGAGGCGAAGGGCGGCGCGTCGCCTTCTTCGCGGGCTGTGTCGCCCGTGAACTCTTCGAGCAGACGAATCGCGCGACGAAAGAGGTCCTGATGGCGCACGGCTGCGAGGTCGAGGACCCGCCGGATCAGGTCTGCTGCGGCGCCCTACATGCTCACGCCGGAGAGCTTGAGACGGCGCGCGCTCTCGCGCGAAGGAACGTTCGCGTTTTCGAGCGCTGCGCCGCCGAAGCTCTCGTCGTCAACGTCGCCGGCTGTGGCGCCATGCTCAAGGAATATGGCGAGCTGCTCGCCGGCGATCCCGAATATGCCGAACGTGCTCGAGCCTTCGCCGCGCGCGTGCGCGACATCTCGGAATATCTCATCGAGATCGGGCTGCGCCCGGGATCGCGCCCAGTGGGGCTCACAGTCACTTATGATGCGCCGTGTCATCTCCATCACGCGCAGCGCGTCACGACAGCACCGCTTGAGCTGATCCGTCGCATCCCCGGTATCACCTTCGTCCCCCTGGTCGAGTCGGAGATCTGTTGCGGGAGCGCGGGGATCTACAATCTGCGCCATCCGGAGCTCGCCGATCGGCTACTCCATCGCAAGCTCGAGCACCTTCGCCGAACGGGTGCTGACGTAGTGCTCACGGGCAATGCCGGATGTCTCATGCATCTTCGTCGCGGCGTGCGACGCGCCGGTCTTTCGATTCGCGTCATGCATCCAATCGAGCTTCTCGCACTCACGTATGAATGACCCCTGTGATGGGAGGGCGAGGATGAAGATCCATCGGCTGCGCATCCCGACCCCATTCCCCGTCGGCCCGATCAACGTCACGCTGCTTGTGGAAGACCCGATCACGCTCGTGGATACCGGTCCACAGACCGATGAGGCCTTCGCCGCCTTACGCGAACAAGTGAGCGCATGCGGCATCTCGCTGGAGCGGATTCATCGGATCGTCCTCACGCACTCGCATGAGGATCACGCGGGCCAAGCGGCGCGCCTGCAAGCGCTCTCCGGCGCGACCGTCTACGTGCACCCCTGGGAGGCCGAACGCTTGAGCCCCGCTTTCGAGTACACGGCGTATCACCATCTGCTCGCCGAATTGGGCGTGCCGGAAGAGGTCATCGCCCAATTCGAGACGCTGCGTCGAGCGCTTCGCGAATTGATCGCCCCGATCTCGGAGATCGCGCTGCTGGAGGAGGGCGACGAACTCACGTTCGAGCACGAATCCTGGCGCGTCGTGCACACGCCGGGGCATACGCCCGGCCACATCGGCCTCTTCTCCGAAGGCCGGCGCCTCTTCATCGCCGGAGACACGGTCTTGAAGCGCATCACTCCGAATCCCGTGTTGAACCCAGACCCACAGAATGCGCGCCGCCGCTTCCCTTCTCTTCGCCGCTTCCTCGCGAGCTTGGATCGGCTGCGGGAGCTGGCGCCGGTGTCGATCATCGCCGGTCATGGCGAGGAGGTCGAAGACCTTGAGGCCTATCGGCATGAGATCCGTCGTCACATCCGACAGCGACAGGAGGCCGTGCGCATGGCCCTGGGCACACAGGCGTTGACGCCATGGGAACTGTCCCGGCGCCTGTTTCCCGACGCGCGCACCGATCAGCGATTCCTCGCCCTCTCGGAGACGATCGCGCATCTTGACCTCGCTCTTTCCGAGGGAACGGTCATCCGCGAACGACGTGACGGGATCGAATTCTATCGCGTGACCCCATCCCCTTAAGGAGCGTTGACGTGCGCGCCCTTCCCCTCTAGAATCTGTGCCTTGGGTAGCGATCCGTTGCAGCGCGTATGCGAAGAGGAACGCAGCGACGAGAGCAGTTCCCCTCCGATCGTTCCTCACAGCCAACAGGAGGAGTGTATGACAGCACCGAGAGCTTCTCACCTGATCGTCATCATCGGCGCCGGTCCGGCAGGGATCTATGCCGCGGGAAAGCTCATTGAAGCCGGTCATCAGATCGTCCTCGTGAATCGAGACATCAAGCCGGGAGGGCTCGCCGAATACGGCATCTATTTCACGAAGCATCGGATGAAGGAAGGGCTTCGGAAGCATTTTCGGCGTCTCCTCGCCAATCCGCGCGTCCACTACTTCGGCCACGTCCGCGTCGGAAGAAACGGCGACATCACTCTTGACGAAGTGCGCGAGCTGTTGCGGCCTTCAGCCGTGCTGATCACCACCGGCGCCCAAGGGACGAAGCGCCTCGGCATCCCAGGCGAGCACGCTCCGGGCGTCTACCATGCTAAAGACCTCGTCTATCACTACAACAACCTCCCGCCTTTCAGCCAACGATCCTTTCTCATCGGCCAGCGTGTGGCCATCATCGGCATCGGCAATGTGATGGTGGACATCGCACACTATCTCGTGCACGCCCGCAAGGTGGAAGAGGTCATCGCCGTCGCCCGTCGCGGGCCCGGTCAACGGGCCTACACCGATAAGGAGTTCAAGGCCATTGCGGCCAACCTCGATGTGGACGACCTGCGCCGGGAGCTAGAGCGCATTCGAACGCGCGTGGAAGCGATCGGCGAGAACGTCGAGGAGCTGTATCGCGAGCTGACGAAGTACCTGAACACTCCCCCGGAGGAAGGCCCAAGCCCCACGCGCTTTCGTTTCCGATTCCTCTGCGTGCCGAAGGAGATCGTCCTCGGTCCTGAAGGCCGCCCGATCGCCTTGCGCGTCGAGGACACGGAGCTGGTGCGCCGCGAGCATTCCATCGTCGCCAAAGGTCTGGGGACGTGCTGGGACCTCCCGTGTGATACCGTCATCTTCGCCGTCGGCGACAAGGTGGATGAGGATTTCGGCTTGCCCGTCCGAGGGACGGAATACGTGACCAATCCACATCCGGATCCGGATTATCCGGGCGATGAGGCCTATCAAGTCTATGATCCTGAGAAAGGAGAGGTCCTCGAAGGCCTCTTCGTTGCCGGATGGTCGCGAAAAGCGTCCGACGGTGTGGTTGGAAAAGCCAAACAAGATGGCGAGCGAGGAGCCGAGGCGCTTCTGCACTATGTGGAGCGCCTTCCAGTCGAACCGATGGGAGACCTCGCCGAGCGCCTCGAGGCTTTCCGCGCGCACCTTCGCGCACGCGGTGTACGCTTTGTCGAATATGCCGATGTCCAACGCCTGGAAGACGCCGAACGGCGCGAAGCCGAGCGGCGTGGCCTCGAATGGTTCAAGTTCGCAACGGATGAGGAGATGTTTCACGCGATCGAGTCCACATCGGCAGTGGGATGAGGGACGAGCGCCAATCTCGTGCTTCTCCATCCAGCTGCCTTGACGATGCTCAGGCGCGATGGTATACGTGAAGCTGTATCGGGTGAGAAACGAGCATGCGAGGTGATGTGATGAAACGAGATATCGAGCTCTCGCTCGTTCTTTCGATCCTGTTGCTCCTTGGTCTGATCTATCCGACGAAGCCGTGGGCACACGGTTCCACGCTCTCTCCCGCGTGGGCTCAAGATCAAGAGGGGATCGCTGTTCAGGAAGAGGAGCCGAACGATACCCCTCTGACGGCTCAGGTCATCCCTTTCCCGCGTCCGGGAGAGAAGGTCACCTTCCAAGGGCACATCGCGCGCGGAGATAAAGGAAGCCGCAGCGAAGAGCTGGAGGCGTTCTTCAGCCGATTTGATCTTGAGGCAGGCGAGATCCAGGATTGGATCGTCATCGATCCTGACGCGCTCGGAGATGTTGCTCCAGGAGATGGACCGATCCCTCTGCGGATCACCGCCGATTGGGGACCGGTGGCGTCACCCCAACAAGCGCAACAAGAAGCTGATCTCGATTTCTGGGTCGGCACGCTCATAGACAATCAGACGTTCTTCATCGATGGCTTCAAAACCATGAGCGACATCCAAATGGCGACGGATCAGCGCCCGGAATCTTGGCCCCGGCGTGACCAGCCGTACCAAGTCACTGTCCTTTATCTGCAACCGAAGGGCGTGCTCAGGGATGGGGAGCCGCTGCCCAATGATGGCTTCGCGCGGAAGCTCGTGATTGGCGTCCAGCACTACAGCGGTCCGGCAGCCAAATACACGGTGACGATTGAAAACCTGGCCTCGACCGGAACGGAGCAAGCCTCCTCGATGGGGCTGGAATCCCATCAAATTGACGATGGACTTTTCTCAGCCCAATTTTTCGGAGGACCTCTTGGAGGGATCGTTCTTAACCGATTCCGTCCCAGCCGCTATCCGGCGCATCTTGTCGCCATCAGTCACCCATTCCTTCGCTTTTCCGATCTCCCTGACCCAAGCGGTAAGTCCATCCGCGTGCTCGTGCTCGCCGGAGAGAGCGACCGGCCGGACGCGACGCCGCCCCCTCTGGATCAAGCGAAGGTCCTGTTCGATAAGATGCTCCCGATTCCCCGAACGATTGAGATCATCGGCGAAGTCGTGGACCTTCCCATTGATCCACCGGTGACCATTGAATCCGGTGTCGCCTACGTCGGATTCCAATTCCCTGCTGATCCGATCGAGCGGACAGGGATCACGCTGGCTTTTGACCGGAGTCCGGCTCAATTTCTCCGCACATATTTCTCAAACGATAACGGTCAAACGTGGAGACGCCCATCTCGAGACGAGCCGTTCACGGGCCTGCCCGTCTTCATGAACGCCAACATTCGAGTGACGTTCGCCTTCGGGAAGATCACCTCTTCTCGGATTGTGCGTGAATCGCCGCCGAGGAAACAGCTCATGAGGAGCTACCCGCTTATGCCCCTGAAGCCGCTTCGGATCGAACGTCCCGGCGAAGTGGAGGTGGGGGAGCGCGTGGGTTAGTCTTCGGGCCTGCAATGGAGATCGAGGGGATAGATGTCCTTCAACTCATCGCCGAGAGGAAGATCGTGGAGGCGATCGAACAGGGAGTTTTCGAGGGTCTCTCCCTCAAAGGGCGACCTTTGGATCTCTCCTTCGATCCCCTGGAGCCGCCCGAGCGACGATTGGCGAATAAGGTCTTGAAGAACGCCGGTCTCTCTCCCATCGAACTCTCGCTGCGTCGTGAGCTGACCGAGCTGAAGCGAGAATTCTCCCGCGCGAAGGATCCGATGGAGAGAGCGCGCCTTGCTCGTGAGATTCGCTGGCTCGTTTTGCAGATCAACCTGCTGCTGAAGAGCACGCCCTCGAACACATGGACGCCGTGAGCGGCTCACAGTGCGCTCCTGCGGAGGAACCCGATCGAGATGCCCGTCGTCGGATGATCGGGACCTTCAACGCTGAATCCCCGTCGGGAAGAGGCGCCGAGCCGAGCCGATATAGATGGCTTCGTGCGCATCCCCATCGGCGAGCGAGGCTTGAAAATACGTCTTGCCATTTTCGAGCAGGACGAACTCGCCGATCTGCGTGATCCGCCCATCCCGTTGAGGGGCCTGATCTCCGATCTCGACGACCGTGGTGGTGACGGTCAACGGCCCCAAGGTGACGAGATAAAGGCCTCCGGGCGTATCCCTCTCGATGACCGTTGCTCGAAAGACGAGCTGCTCGCTGTTGTTGCTGCTCAACTCGCCGAAACGTTCGAACCGTCCCGGACCAAAAGGAACATTGCCCCCCTGAAGGACCTTCGTCTGGAAGAAAACGAGAGGGCCGACGACGACTGCCTCGAAAATGCCCTCGTTGGCACGCTCGCCGGTCAGGGTCGCGACGAAGGCCAACTCATTTCGATTCAAGGAGACGAAACGAAACTGATCGAAGCGTCCGATGCCGGGTCCTCCGGGAGCGTCCTCCCCGGAGAGGACGATGGGTCGGGCGAATTCGCTGAGCCGCGGGAAGAGCGTCATCAGGAAGATGCCCTCCGACGCAGCGTCTTCTTCTAGCTCCGCAATGAAGACAATACGCACAGTCCCCAAGGGAAAAGTATCAATCGAGAGCGCGGAGAAATCCCCGAACGCTCGGTATCGCCCTCGACGCACGCCGATGGGCTGCCCTTGGAGGAGGAGAGCACCAACGTCCCCTCCTTCGACGAGCGCGAAGAAGAGGCCGCTTCGCGTCCCTTCTTCTTCCTCGACGATGGCCCGGAAGATGACGACCTCCGTCTCCGGGATCGGCAAGATGCCGAACACCCGGATGCGATCTGTGAGTTCCAGCCGTTCAAAGGCGGCGAAGCGTCCGCGCGTCTGCGGCGCCAGTTGCCCGGCAAGCACAAGGGGACGGACGCGCTCGCGAGCCCGAACGATGAAGAGGCCGCTTGAGACTTCCCCTCCCTCCAGGGCGGCGTGGAAGACCACCGTCCCCCGTCGATTGATTCGAACGGGACCGAACGTTCGGAAACGACCGCCGCGCGTCATCGGCGCTTCCGCGCCAACTGCCACGAGCCGAAGCGGACGCGGACCGCTCTTCAGGAAAAGGCCTTCGGAAGTCGTGTACACGATGTCCTCGTGATCGTTCACCGAGAGATGGGCCAGCTCGATGCTCGGCTCTTCAGGCATCGCCGCGCGCCGTCCGCCCCACGATGCCGGCCCGAGCGTCGCAAGCCCGACGCCAAGGAGCAGGGCGATATGCCGATGTCGTCGTCTCATCTTCAGCTCCCGATCGGAGATCAACGCGATGACGCGGTTTCCTCAGGGCTTCGATCAGCGAGAACGGCGACCACATAGCCGATGCCGAAGGGGTGCGCATAGGAGAGGACGTGATGGCGCACTGGGGTTTCCTCAGTCGCGCCTACGGCGATCAGGATCGGGCGATGGCCGCATTCGACGGCGAGGTCGCGCAGCTCAGGCGCGATCCGAGAGAGCCGGGCGAAGTCCCCGAGCTCCAAGGACGAGATGATCTCGCGGTCGAAATCGGCAGCGCGGGGGTGATACCCATAGGGGGCGGCCTCGCTTAAGCGATGGCTCAAATTCGCGCTGGCGATGAAAACGGCACGACGTCCGAGCGCGCGCACCGCACGCTCGATGCATCGTCCGTAGCTGATGTGGTCGCGCTCGGGGAGATAAGAGCTGCCCAGAACGACGACGCGGCCTCGCCATCCCGCTTCGTGAAGGAAATGAAGGGGCACAAGCGCGCCATGATCGAGCGGTGTTCCCTCCGGGACCTCGAAGATGCGCATTCGGTGATCGAGAGCTTCACCGATGATCTCATCCACGAGCTCCAGATCGTTCTCGAACTGAAGGACGAGTGTTGGGAGCCCGTAATGGGCGAACGATCCCCGCAAGACATCTCCCACGTGGATGCCAAAGGCATCGAACGCGACGGGAGCATGAGGCGTCGCGAGGACGATCGTCTCCGGATTCGCGCGCGCGATCGTGTGTACGAGTCGCTCGATGGCATTCACCAAGGGAGCGACCTCCTGCTTCCGTTCCCCACCGATGGCACCGATCAAGGTCGGCGCGTGGGGCAAGATCACCGCCATGGTGACGCTGATCATCATGGATGAGCGGCCCGCGCGGTCATCACATTGCGCAATCGTTCTGGCGCTTCCCACACATACTGCTTCATTCCCCGCAGATACCATCGGAAGCCGAAAGCACGCATCTCGCGATACGCGCGTTCAGGATCCCAGCCTTCATAGAGGATGCGATACAGCGCGATGATGACGCCCGTGCGATCGGCCCCACGACGACAGTGAACGAGGACGGGACGGGCGGTCGGGTCGGCAAGCAGCGTCAAGACGCGAAGGACCTCCGCATCGCGCGGTCGCCGCCATCCGCTCAAGGGGAGGTTCACATACCGCATGCCGAGCGACTCGACCAGCGCTCGCTCGCGCTCAGCACGCTCACCCGGCCCGCGCAGATCAATCACCGTTTTCACCCCGAGTCGAGCGAGCTGCTGAAATCCCGCATCGCTCGGCTGCCCCGAACGATAGAGGCCCTCGGCGACTCGCGCGAAGCGCGGCAGCCCGGAGCGGATCGTCCCCTCTTGCGGCCAGACGAGCGGAAGCCCCGCGAAGGGAAGAAGGAGCCACAAGAGCTGTCTCATCCGCTTCTTCATTCGCCCTTCCTTTGCCGCGTCCGTTCTGAAGTGCAGCGGGAAACATAGCATAAAATCCACGTTCTTCCAACCCATCCCTTCACCTCGCGATCCGGGTCATGGGAGGATGGTGGTACGATCCGGAGCGCGCAATTCGTAGCGGATGCCGCGCCACGAGATGCGACGCGAGAACGCTGCGACCGCGCAGTTGTAGAAGAAGAGCACGCTCGCCAACGGATAGAGGAACCAATACGCCATGCGATAGGGACGCAATTGTTCACGGTACGCAGTGAGGATGTGCTCGATGGCATGCGTGCGCACCATCGCCTTCAGAACGCCAGGAATATAGACGGAGAGGAAAGCGAGCGCGAATTCGGTCGCCTCCCCCTTTGAAACGAATTGCGTGAGGGCGCGAGCGCCTGACCAGAAGAGAGCCGTCAGGAAGAGGCTCGTGCTCAGCGTGAGTAACACCCAGAGATGGAGAGCATATCGGCGCGTGATGATGATCTGACGCGTCGTGAATTCCACCACATCGCGCAGCGAACACTCGCTCAGTGAGGGGAGCAAGCATTGCGGGACGAACACCACCTCCCCTCCGGCGCGTCGAACGGCTTCCGTCAGCCGATAATCATCCGAGACGCTCCCCTGCCAATATTCGCGCAAGCGAATTCGATCGGCCGTCTCGCGTCGCAGCGCCATCGAACCGCCCCAGGCGAAATTGCGAGGGTGGGGACCGAGAGCTGTCGCGATCGATGCATTCCAGAGCGAGCGCACGAGCGAGGCCAGGCTGCCTGTCGGGATGTACCATCGGTATCCGGTTGTCGCCCCCATGTCGAGCGCATGCAGCGGCGCGACCAGATGGCGCAGCCAATGGCGATCGCGCAGCACATCGCTATCGGTGAAGACGTAGACCTCGGGCTTCGTCCCGCTCGGGCGGGTTTCGAGATGCTCCAGAGCGACGAGCAGATTGTGCACCTTCTGGCCGCAGTCGCGCGCGCGCCCAGCTTCGAGGATCTTCGTCGGAGCTCCGGACTCCCGCTCGACGATCTCTCGAATGATGGCGTAGGCCGGATCGGAACGCGATTCGAGGATAAAGAGCACCTCGTATTCGGGATACTCCTGCTGCCGGAGCGCGCGCACGTTCTCGCGAAGCTCGGGGTCCACGCCACGGCAGGGCACGATCACGGCGGCTGAAGGATGATAAGGTGGCGGATCCCTGCGCAAGTGCTCCCGCACATAGTTCCAGTACCGAATCCCCACCCACACGGATCCCCAGCCTTGCACGGCCGCCAGCGCCACCACAGGCCAGAACATAGTCAAGGCAAGAGCGCGAAGATGCGTGCCGGTCCGCCCGATCCCCCTTCGATCGGCAGCACGCCGACGATGACGATTGCCCCGCGGGGAGGCAGCAGACCCAATCGCGCGACGTTCTCCAGATGATACTTTCCGGCCCCATGCATGATGCGATGCACGCGAAAGTCCTTCGAAGGACCGAAGTCCACGCTGAGCGTGTCAATGCCGATGCCATGAATCTGCCGCGCGCGGACGAGAAAATCCGCCACCTCGGGCGAGAATCCGGGGAAATGCATCACCCCTTGAGCATCTCGATTTCGGTACGCCTCCGGATTCTCCCACCGCGCCTCCCATCCCGTGTACATGAAGATGACGGCCCCACGAGGGATTCGACCATGGCGTCGCTCCCATTGCCGGATGTCTTCGACCGTGAGTTGATAATCGGGATCGCGGGCGACCTTCTCCCGCACGTCAATGACGACGGCCGGAGCGATCAACTGTTCCGGGCGAAGTCGATCCACCGACACCTGACCGGCGACGAAATGATTGGGCGCATCCACATGCGTCCCCATATGCTCGGCCATGGCGAAGAAACCCGAGAAGACGCCGTCGCGTTCGAGCGTCGCGATAGTTCGGAACTCGAAAGGCCGATATTGCTCACCCGGCCAGTAGGGGATCGCCGGGCTCAAGCGATGCGTCAGATCCACGACGCGTCCGCGCCCAGCAAGCACACGCTCTAATCGCCCTTGCGCTGAGACAAGCGGCACCGCCGCGCATATCACGAGAGCGATGGCGAACGCCTTCTTCCTCATCAGACGGTTCCCTCCTGACGTCCTGCGCCATGCGCGCGAGAAGCGGAGACGGCGCGCCCGATCCCCATGTAAGTGAATCCCGCCCGACGCGCGTGCTCGGGATCGAAGAGATTGCGTCCGTCCAAGAGGAGGTCGCCTCTCATGACGCGCCGGAGTGCAGCGAGATCGAGATGGCGAAATTCCTCCCATTCGGTGACGAGGACGAGCGCATCGCACTCGCGGGCGAGGTCCACCGGATCAGCGGCGTACGAGAGCGCGAGATCGGGATGTTCCGCCTTCGCGTTCTCCATGGCGACGGGATCATAGACCTTCACTCGCGCGCCCTCGTCTCGCAACGCCCGCGCGATCGCCATGCTCGGGGCATCGCGAATGTCATCCGTGTTTGGCTTGAAGGCCAATCCCAATAGCCCGATCGTGCGTCCCGCCAGCGATCCGAGGGCGGCGCGGAGTTTCTCGATCACGACGCGACGCTGAGCGATGTTCGTCGCGTAGGCGGCGCGAAGCAAGGCCGGATCATACCCGACGTGTTCGGCTAATCGCATCAAGGCCAAGAGATCCTTCCCCAAGCAGCTCCCACCCCATCCGATCCCCGCCTGCAGGTAGTGCGGGCCAATGCGGTGATCTAATCCTACGGCCTCCATGACCCGCATCACATCGGCGCCGACGCGCTCACAGATGTTGGCGATCTCATTAGCGAAACTGATCTTGAACGCGAGAAACGCATTCGAGGCGTACTTGGCCATCTCGGCACTGTTCCAGTCCATCCACAGCAGCGGCACACGCTGCAGCCCGTCAGGACGAGGGGGGATATAGTCCGGCGTCGGGAACGTCTGCTCCAAGATCGGACGATAGAGCTGGTGGACCAAGGGAATGGCCCTCGCATCCTCCGCGCCGACAATGATCCGGTCCGGGTACAAGCAATCGTGCAGCGCATTCCCCTCGCGCAAGAATTCCGGGTTGCTCACGACGAGCACCCGGCTCCCAAGAGAGGTGGGCCGAAACCATTCGGCCATCCATCGAGCTGTTCCAACGGGAACTGTAGATTTGCTCACGATGAGGCGCAGCGCACAGTCGGTCACTCGCTCGAGCGCGCGTTTGAGCGTTTGCAAGACGGTCTCAATGTGGCGGAGATCCACGTGCCCATCCACACGCGGTGGGGTACCAACGGTGATCAAAACCACGTCGGCCTTCGCGATCGCCGACTCCGCATTCTCCGAGAACGTGAGCCTTCCCACATCCACCTGAACGCGCAAGAGGCGCTCCAAACCGGGTTCGTAGATGGGCGAGAGACCTTCGCGCAACCGCGCGATCTTGCGCCGATCCACGTCCACGCCCACGACCGCATGCCCGATGTGACTCAGACAAGCGGCCGTGACCAATCCGACATATCCCGTCCCGATGACGCAGACGCGCATGTTTGTCTCCTTCTCTGCGGATTTCGGACCAAACGCCGGATCAAAGGTTGACTACTATAGCACTCGTCTCGCCATCCGTCAAAACGCTCGTCACCCGACTCTCCGGCGTGCGATGCGAGCTCGCGCGTTCCGGCTCAAGGCGGAAGACTCTTTTCCCCTTCCTGATCAAATACGAGCTGATGGTGTGCGAGGTCGAACGGTTCGCCCAATGGATGGAGTGCGCGGAAGCATTTGAGGAGGGAAGCCTTCCTCGTCTGCTTCTGCCGCCAAGCTTGACCCGAAGTGGACAGAGCGTGTGCGAGAGTTGGGGTTCTGTCTTGCAGGTTCCTACGGCCGTCTTCTTTAGCCCCACGTTTAGGAGGACATGATCATCCCCAGAGGAGCTGCCAACTGAGAGAGTCGCCAACTCGCCTCTTGCTCGAGCGAGTGCTCGTTCAAGGAATACACCGTAGGAGCCGCGTTCCCGGGAAAGAGCGCGGCGCAGAGCGCTTTGATCTCTTGGGCGAATGAGGAAGGCGTTCCCCCTCCCTCCTCATTGTGATTGACCACGACGACCACGTGAAGCCGTGCGCCCCTCTCCAAAACTGGTGAAAGGGACTCGGCCTCCGAGGACGCGCTCTCGGAGGACGGCGGTTCCAGCTCCGAGCGGCTCAACCGATCTTGGTAATAGACGAGTGTGCGATGGATCTCGTCGAGCATCGCTTCCGGCTCACAATGGACAGCGCGCACGGCCAAGGGTTCTCGATGCCGCGTGAAGAAGAGCGTCAGCCAATCCCCCTCCACGGAGACGAGCAGCGCGTCCTCGTCCGAGGGGAGCGTCGCCATCCAACCGCTCTCGGCCAGATTGTTCGGAATGAGGAATCCGGGATGGAGCCCCACCTCTTGGAAGACCTCTTCATAAGCGGCGAGCACGTCCGTGCGAGCGGCGACGGTGAGGAATCGCTCGCGTCGCGGGATGGCCTCACGTTTTGAGGAACGCGCTTCGGCCGATGCCCCGTGAGGCCGCCAAGGAAGAGCTTGTGCGGCGATCGTCAATTCGGAGGCCGAGAGTCCGACTAACCGCTCGATCTTCCACGCGATCATAGAAACCAGTTCATCCTTCGCCTTAGGTGCATCCTCGATATCGAGGAGAAAGAGCCGACAGACCGCCGAGGGTAACGCCACAGCCCACCGCCGCGCATGTCGCACCCGAGCTTTTTCCCTCGCGCGTTCTAGGGCGTGAAGGAGCGGCTCCCTCGCCCGCACGTTCTTCCCCTCGAAGGAGGGCTCAAGCACCCCCTCGGCCAGGGGCTCGATGGCGGCGCGGCGAACCAAAAGGCGCCCGCGCCTTCGTCGCGCCTCCACCACAGCGATCTCGCGCGAGCGCAGGGCCAACGCTGTCGGCGGCAGTGCGGGCGCTGTGAAGAACACGCGCACGCGCTCGACGAGTTCCGAGAAGCCTCCGCGTCTCATCGTGCCCGCTCACCAATCGCTATACGGCGTTCCTTCGGATGATACTCCTTCGGCCCCACTCTTGACATCTTTGATCCCCGCCTTTCCTTCAACCGAGAGCGGTTGCTCTTCCGGGACCGGAACCCACGTCTCGCGCGATCCCGTGATGGGATCCAGTGGCAACTCGCGCAAATACCCCTTTTCGACCAACTCTTGCAAGGATTCCGGATATCGGCCGTAGTCGGCGGCGAACTCCTCGATCTGGCTCCTCAGCAGATGCAGATTCTGCTTGAGCACGGCCTCACGCGCGCGCAGGATCACCCGCTGGTAGGCGGGAATGGCGATGGAGACCAAGATCGCTAGGACCGTCAGGACGATGATCACCTCCAGCAAGGTGAAGCCTCGCGCGATGCGCGCTTCACCAATCGCGATATCGCGTCCCATCCAACGCGGTCCCTTCGCTGAGCGAATAGACATCGAACACATTCTGCCCGCCCCAGGAACGGGAGTTCGGCTCATCTTGCGTCGAGCGCAGACCCCATTCGGCGCGACCAGTCATCGGATCCACGGGGATGCGCCGAAGGAATCGAATCTTTCGATCCGGACTTCCGGCCAGTTGCACGCCGTTGACGAGCACTTCGAGATTCGGTGGATATCCCTCGGTCTCGGCCTGTGCTTCGAACCGGCTGATGATCCCGGCATCATAGGCGCGCTTGTAACGATCAATGGCCGTGCGCAGCTCACGAAGCGCGCGGCGCAATTCGACCTCGCGCTGACGTTGCACAGCATTGCGCGCGATGGGGATGGCGGCCGCCGTGAAGATGCTCAGGACGGCGATCGTGAGGATCAGCTCCAGGAGGGTGAATCCGTCAGCGCGTCGATCCCTCATCCGTGGCTTCCCTCTCATTTCACGGCGACCGTCAGTGGCAAGGCCGTGCATCTCACTACCCGACCATCGGCCGTGACGAATCGCGTCGCGGCGGTGTCCACCTCAAGCTGCGAGCTGCCGCTTTGCAAGACGTCGAAGAGGAGGACGGCCAGTCGTCCTCGCGCGGGACGCGCCGAGCCGGTCGCTCGCACGGTGAGTGCGATCTTTCCGCTGGGATCATACTGCGTGCGGACCTCGGCCGGCGCCTCGCTGCTGGTGAGCGCCCCGCCATCGGCCACATTGACCAAGCGCAGCAGTTGCGGATTGTAAGTGAGCGTCACCGTCGCTTCGCGAATCTCCTCCTTGCCATTGATGAAGAGCGCGATCTGCACCCATTCGCCCGCCCGTGGCGTGGCCGTGCTCATCTGCAGCGAGAGCGGAATCGGCTCTCCCTCAGGTGTCGCAGGAGCTGGTGTGACCGTAGCCGCCGCCTCGGTCGGCATCCCAGCGGGTTCGGCGACTTTCCGCTCCTCCTGAGGCACCATGCGGGCGACCCCCTGAGCCGTCGCGCTCGCTTTCGCCGCACGAGTCTGTTCCAGGAAGCGCTCGATCGTCAGGCTCGCCCCCTGGCTCTGCAGTGTCCCGGCCAGTCGCGCCAGGCGATCCCAGTCTTCGATCGAAGCCGCCCGCAAGATGTGCGGCGTCACCGTGATCAGGATGTCCGTCGTATTGCCCGTTTGCTTGGGGATGCTGAAGAATCGTCCGATCACGGGCAAGAAGCCGAGGATGGGGATGCTCGTGCGCCCCTGTTCATCGCGCTTTTGCGCGACGGCAGCCATCATCGCGGCGTGACCGGTCCGGACAGTCGCCACGCTCTTCAGCTTCCGCGTCGTGAAGATCGGCGTCAGGCTCGTCGGCCCCTCGTTAAATCCTGAGGTCTCCACCTCCATCTCCAACTTCACGTACTCGTCGCTGTAGACCGTCGGCGTGATCGTCACATTCAATCCGACGGGCCGATATTCGATTTGCGGAAAGCCGAAGCCGAAGATGTTGTTGAGCAGTCCCGGCTGTGGCACGCCCGGCTGCTGCCCCGGTTGCGTCGGCCCGACATTGACGAACGAGGTCGGGATCGAAGCCGTCTGAATGGGGATCTGACGACCGATGTTCGCCGTCACCTGCTGTCCATCCAAGGCGTGCACCTGAATGCTATCGATCAAGTTGCTCCGGCCGCGCGTCTGCAGGAAGCGGATGATGCTCGTGGGAATGGCGAGGGCCAACCGCTGCTCGGTGATGATCTGCCCCATCGTCACACCGAGCAGATTCAACGTGCCGGGACGGATCGGCCCCTGCGGCGGAGAGGTGAAGAAGCCATCGTACAGCAACTGGTTCCCGATCTCGATCAGATCGTTGCGTGCGACCTCATAGATGCTGATGTCGATCATCACCTCGGGCTTCTCCTTATCAATGCTCTGGATGATCTCCTCGAAGAGCTTCAGGTTCTCCGGCGTCGCGCGTACGATCAAGGCGCGCAAATCCTGATTGAGCACGATCTGCGCGCGCAATTGTCCCGCTATGGGCGCCAACTGCTGTTGGACTTGCACGGGATCGGCGTGTCTCAGGTAAAAGGTCTGCACGCTCGTCTGCTGCAGGCGATTGCGATTGGCCGGTTGATCGACGGCCACGATGATCGTATTGTCGCTGAGGGGTTGGAAGAAGAGGCCGTTGCTGAGCAAGATGGCATCGAGGGCTTGGGCTTTGGTGACGTTTCGCAATTCGACTGAGATGCGCCGCTCGGGCACGCTCTGATCGAAGAGTATGTTCAAGCCGAGCTGCCGACCGAGCTGCGCGATGACGGCCTTCAGATCGTCCCGAAAGATGATGTCCTGTCGCGCCTCTTCCTGTGGAGGCTCGGGCGGAGGCTCAGGTCGCGCGCGCCCGGCCTGCCGCTCGGGGGGCCCGGGCGATCCAAACGTCGAGTTCGTGGGCACGGAGATGTCTTTCCCCTCCTTCTGCGCCAGTTCGAGCGCGCGGCGCGCCAGCTCGCGCGCCAATTCGTTTGTCTGATCGAACTGATAGGCGCGGCGGAAGGCGTGATAGGCATCTTCATACTGCCCGGCTTCCATCAACTCGCGGCCACGCCGCATCAAGATGAGTGACGCTTGAAGCGTCGCGCGGCGATAGGCGATGTGATACTCCGGCCGATCGGCCTCCGAGAGCGCCAGCAGGTACTGTTCGGCCGCCTGATCGAACTTCCCCGCCGCCTCCAATTTCTGTCCCTCTTGGAAGTACTTCTTCCCCTTGGATCCCGCCCACACGGGAGCGGGCTCACCCCAGAGGGTCATAAGGAGCAGGGCGACTGTCCCCAGGCGTTTCGAAAATGGCGATCGCCGCTTCATACGTCATCCCTCCTTCCGAACACCTCTTGCACCGATCGAAGGCGCGAGAGGAAGCCTCCGCACTTCGGCGCATCGGCGTTCACTCCACGAATGTCACGCGATTGATCTCGCGCAGCGTCGTGATGCCCTCGAGCACTTTCTGAACGGCCGATTCGCGCAACGTGCGCAGCCCTTCGGCTTGGGCGGCCCGTCGAATCTCCGAACCCGGGCGCCGTGCGATGATCAGCTCGCGAATGTTATCGGTCATGTCCAGAAGCTCATGGATGGCCGTGCGCCCGCGGTATCCGGTCCAGTTGCAGTACTCGCATCCGACGGCCTCGTAGAACGTGTATGCCCGATAGCGTTCTGGCGAGAGCCCCGAATCAAGGAGCTCCTGATCGCTCGGCGTATACGGACGCTTGCACTGCGGGCAGAGCACGCGCACGAGCCGCTGCGCGAGCACGCAGTTGAGCGCGCTGACGAAGTTGTAGGGCTCCACGCCCATGTTCAGGAATCGGCCGATGACGTCAATGACGTTGTTCGCGTGCACGGTCGTGAAGACGAGATGCCCCGTCAGCGCCGACTGGATGGCGATCTGCGCCGTCTCCGGATCGCGAATCTCGCCGACCATGATCTTGTCCGGATCATGGCGCAGGATCGAGCGCAAGCCGCGGGCGAAGGTGAGCCCCTTCTTCTCGTTGACCTGAATCTGCGTCACGCCTTTCAGTTGATACTCGACCGGGTCCTCGATCGTGATGATCTTCTCTTCGCCAGTTCGGATCTCGTTGATGGCGGCGTAGAGCGTTGTCGTCTTGCCCGATCCGGTCGGTCCGGTGACGAGGATCATCCCATACGGCTCGCGGATGAAATGTCGGAACTTCCGCAACGTCTCCGCATCGAACCCGAGGACATCCAAGCGCAGGTCGCGGAATTTCTCGCTGAGCTGCTCCTTATCGAGAATCCGAATGACGGCATCCTCGCCATGAATGGTCGGCATGATGGAGACGCGGAAATCGATCGTGCGACCGCGCACGCGCACGCGGAAGCGGCCATCTTGCGGGATGCGCCGTTCCGCGATGTCCAGCTCCGACATCACCTTGATGCGGGAGATGATCGTCTGATGATGCTGAATATCAATGGGCGGTCCCGCCGGATAGAGCACGCCGTCAATGCGATACTTGATCACGACCTCCGAGGCTTGCGTCTCGATGTGGATGTCGCTCGCGCGCCGCTCCAAGGCCGTCAGGATGACCGAATCCACGAGCTTCACAATGGGGCTCATCTCCCGATCGCCCATCAAGCGATCCAGATCGAGATCCTCTTCCCCCTGTTCGGTCTCCTTCACGAGCGCGACGCGCAGGTGCTCGGTCGTCTCGTCCAGGACGCGCTGCGAGGCATCACCTCGGGTGAGGACGGCTTCGATGGCCGAGGGGGACGCCACGGCCCACCGGACTTTCTCCTTCAATCGCACGCGAATCTCATCGAGGCGATCGAGATCCCTCGGATCAGCCACGGCCACCAGCAGTGTGTCCCCCTCTCGCCGCACGGGCACGAACCGATATTGCACCATCAGCTCAACAGGCAAGAGCCGAAGCAGCTCCTGATCCATGCGCACGCGCGTCAGATCGAGGAATGGGAGCCGATATCGTTCGGCCAAGCGGCGCGCGCGGTGTTCCTCGGCGAACGGATCCGTGGCCGTCGTGATGGTCGCCTCGTTCTTCGCGCTCAAGGCTTCGAAATACGCGTTCGTGTTCTCGGCCATAGGGCTTCTCCTCCTTCCCCCTCATCTCGCTCCCAACGTCGAGATGAAGGTGAAGAGCGGCAGATACATGGACAACAGCACGAAGATCACCAATCCAGCCATGAGCAAGAGCATGATGGGTTGGATGAGCGTCGTCACCTGATTGAAGCGCACCTCCAGCTCGGCATCATAAAAATTGGCCAGCTCGTCGAGCATCTCCTTGAGGCTGCCGGCGCGCTCGCCAACGCGCACGATGTCGATCGCCAGTGGCGGGAACCATCCGGATTCCTCCAGGCTCTCAGCGAAAGCCTGTCCCTCCTGGATGCGCCGAAGGACGATGTCCGAGGAACGGGCGAGCACGCGATTGGTGAGCGTCTCGCTCGCCACGCGGAACGATTCGACGAGAGTAATCCCCCCTTGCAGGAGCGTCGCCAGGCTGCGCGCCAGTTGCGCCACGGCCAGGTCGCGCACGATCGGTCCGACAACGGGCAGCCGCAGGATCACGGCATCGAGCGTCGCGCGCCCGTGCTCGGTCTTCCGCCAGAACGCCAAGCCGATGATCAGAGCGAGGAGAGCCGGAATGCCCCAGAGGAGGTTCTCGCGCACGCCGTAGCCGATGGCCAGCACGATCCGCGTGATCGTGGGCAACTCGCCTCCGAAATTCTCGTAGATGAGCGAGAACCGCGGGATCACGAATCCGGTCATCACGGCGACCAAGAGGATCAGCGCGACGAGCAAGAAGAGCGGATACGCCATCGCGGCGCGCACCCGCCGTTTGAGCGCGACCATCTGCTTCGTGTAGGCGACGTACCGTGAGAGCATCTCATCGAGATTCCCCGAACGCTCGCCCGCCAAGACCGCGGCGATGTACAAGCGCGGGAAGACCTCGCTCCGCGACGCGAACGCTTGCGACAGAGGCGTGCCCTCGCGAATACGATCCTCGATGTCGCGCAGCACACTCCGCAGGATGGGATGGCTCTGGCGCCGGGCCAGCATGCTGATGGCATGCAGGATCGGTAAGCCGGCGCGGACCAGCGCTGCCAGTTGCTGGTTGAAATGCAGAAAATCCTCCAGCTTCACGCGCCGGAGCGAGAAGCGCCAGGTCCACGCCGACCGCCCGCGCTGCGCGAGGGTGAAGACGCGATACCCCTCGCGCTCCAGTCGCTGTCGCGCCTCTTCCGGGCTCAAAGCTTCGACCTTCCGCAGGACGATTTCCCCAGAGGGGGTACCAACGCGAAACACGTACTCGGCCACGTTGCGCTCACCTCCGAATAGCCTCCGGTTGGATCGCCGGCCGCTGTTGCGGGACCACCCGACGCGGACCGATGACCCCTCCTTGCAGCAACCGCGCCAAGGGATCGCTCGGGAACATCACCGGATTCAGGACGGCGCGAACGCGCGCTTCCCCTGCCGCAACCGGGAGAACTGGAATGAAGACGAAGGGCCAATCGCTGTAGCGATCCAAGCCGTAGTAGACGCGCACGCTCTTCTTCTCACTCTTGCTCACGACGCCGAGGACGGGTCTGACACCGCCTTCCTCTTGAACTGCGGATGGCGATGTCAGGGCGCGGCCCGCGATTCCTTCCGCCGCTCCAGATCCGCTGGTTCTCGGCGTTGGCACGCTCGTGCGACCCGGGCGCATCGGCTGCGCCGGTGTGGGACGAGGACGCCCCGGCAGCGTGATCACCGCGCCCGGCTGCAAGAATTGCAAGAGCATCGGATTAGCCGGTTGCCCGATGACCTCCAAATACGCCTCCACGAATCGCCGCAGCACCGGATCACCGGGCCGCACGACCTCCCACTCGCCATTGGTCATCGGATCGATGAGGGCCGATGGGCGAAGGAAGCGCACGCGACGCGTCCCCCGAGGCGTCTGAATGACGAAGCCACGCACCAGCTCCTCCAGAGAGGACGGATACCGACCGGTCATCTGAACGTACTGCGCGACAGCTTCGACGATCTGCTGACCGCGAAAGAGCATCTCCTCCTCGCGCTCGCGCTGCACCTGACGCGCCAGATGCGGCACGTACCCGGCGATCAGGACCGCCATGACCGTCATCGCGGCGATCAGCGCCAGTAACGCGTATCCGCGAGCGGATGTGCTCGAGCGCACTGGTTTGCGCTCCATACATGACCGATGCGAGCGAATCATGACGCTACTAATTTCGATTCGGCCGATTCCTCAATTGTTGGAGCTGCTGCCGAATCTGCTGCGGCGTCAGCGGTCGCCCCGGCGGGCCTTGAAGCTGTTGAAGCTGCTGCTGTTGCTTTTGCAACAGCTCCTGTTGCTCCTCGGGCAAGACCTGATCGGGCGGCACTTCCTCCTCTTCGTTGTTCATCTCCTCCATCTGCTGTCGGAGGCGCTCCTGAATCAAGCGCCGACGATCGAATGGCGTTATCGGCGTTGGCGCCGGCGTCGGTGTCGTCGCCGCCGTTTGCACCGCCTCCATCTCCACGCGATGGGTCACGCCGAGAAGGACATCCCGAATCGTCACATGCGTATCCGAGGCCGCGATGACGTGCCAGCGATTCCCCCGTCGTTGATCCACAGGGTGACCGACGCGCACGGCATAGCGATCTTCGCCACTGGCCAGAAACACGAGGTCATCAATGCGCCCCACGTATTTGTATTCGGGCGTTGGAGGCTCTAAGACGGCGAGCGTCATGGGCGCGGAGAACTCCCCGCGCTCGTTGCGCACGAGGATCGTCAGCTTTCCCGGCGCGCCGATCCACTGACGTCCGATGGTCGCCTTCAACTCCGTCGGGCTAACGCGCTCGGTCGGCTGCTCTTGCCCATTGACGACGATGCGCGCGTCTTCAGGGAAGCGCTCCCCACGCACATGGAGGACGAAATCTCCCGTGCGCGCGTACACCGATTCGGGAGAGAGCGACGTCACGCGAATCGTGGGCGGCGGTCCCGCGGGCTCTTGCGGCAGGGCTGGCGCCGGAGGCACGTAGTACACGAAGATGTTGCGACCCGCTCCAACCGCCACGCGTCGCGCTTGTTCTTCAAGCGCGAACAGCGGAAGTGGTCGGAAGCCATCCTCCACCGACGGTCTCCCTTCGGATGTTGAGGCCGATGAGCGCGCGACGCGATTCCCGCCGGTCGAACCGATCTGGTTCGGCCGACGCAACGTCGTCCTCTCCGGATCGGAGCCGACGTCCCGAAGCCAGAGGATAGCCAAGATCACGAGCAACGCGCTCAAGATCGCCAGCCGCTTCTTCTCCGCGTTTTTCACGATTCTCCTCCTGATCGCCGGAAATATGCCGATACGGTGATCTCCAGAGAGATGGAGCCCCCGGATGTCGCTGCCGGACGTGCTCCGGCGCGCTCGTCCACGCTCTTCAGCACCAAGGACTCCACGACCAGCAAAAGCGGACTGCGCTCGAGTGCTGCCAGAAGGCGCCTCATGTTGGCATACTCACCGCTCACGGTGAATGAGAAGCGCAGTCCCGGATAAAAGCCTCGCCCCCCGGCCCGTGCGGTCGCGCCCGGTCGAAATTCAGCCTCTTCCATCGGATTGAACATGATGTCCGAAGAGAGGAGGACGCCGCTCTCCCGCGCGATGCGGTTCACTTCGGTGAGTACTCGCGAGAGGCCGACATCCGAATCGGGGAGATAGGTTTGCTCAAAGCGGTGGAGGCTTTGGCGAACCGCTTCAGGCGTCGGCGCCTCTGTCCGGGAACCAGCCTGTGCCGCGGCCACGCGTTGCCGGAGCAAGGCGATCATCTCCTGGTTTTCACGGAACTGCTGTTCGAGTCCCTCCACGCGCTGACGCTGACGCTCCAGGTTCCAGAAGAATACCCCCACGGCCGCCATCGCGGCCAGCGCGCCCAGACAAAGAAGCAGTTCGACAGCACCCAGCCGCTTTGCCCTCCAAAGGCGCCCATTTCGAAGCACGAAGATCGCGGGGCTCATCCTCCTCCTCCGTGGTGAGGTTCCGGGAAATAGGTCATCTCAAGCTCATACTCGACTTCCTCGGTTCCCTCCAAGAGGCTCTGCTTTCTCGGCCGAAAGTCCCGAAAGCGACCGGAAGCGCGCAAGCGCTCCATCACCTGCAGCACGTCGTCCAATCGCCGACCGATCAGCGTGAGCGCGACTCGAACGGGAGCGCGTCCGGGATTCAGGACATCTACCGAGGCCGTCTCCTCCAGAGCGACGCGAATCGTCGTCACACGGGCATCGGCGACGAGATTCCGCTCGATGTCCTGTAAAAGGCGCGACCAAGGGAAAATGCGTCGCTCGATCAACGTGGCGGCAGCGCGCCAGGCTTCACGTTCTAAAGGAGAGAGCTGCTCCGGGGCGACCGGTGGGGGAAGCTGCTGCCGGAGGCGTCGAATCTCCCCCTCCTGCTGCCGAACCAACCCCGCCAGAGCGTCCGCCTGCCGCGCGAAACTCCGGGCCCGCATCGCGAGCATGAGACTCCCCCCCACGCATACGCTCACCAAAAGACCGATGCCCGCGATCCAGGCGCGGCGATTGTGGAAGGGCTTGCTGGCCAAGTTGATCCACACGTGCATCATCCTCCATATGATACCACTTTCACCAAGCCACAAGAAGGGACGCCTCCATCGGGAAAGAGTTCCAAAATTTCTCCCCTTCCGGGGAGGGAGAGGGCCTCAAACGACCTCGCCGACCGCCCAAGAGACGCGCGATCGCGAAGGGGGCTACTGAGGCATTTCGGCTCCCTCCGGCACGATCCACAACTCCAGACGGCGATTCATCCGTCGCTCCCCGCTCGGATGCGGCCGCGCGGTGCCAATGACCCGGATGAGGATGCGCGCGGGATCAATGCCTCGGCGCGTGACCAGATACGCTCGCGCGTTCTCCGCACGACGTCGCGCCACATCCCGAACTTCGCTGCGATCCGCATACGCCATGATCACCAAGCGCGCCCGCGGGTCTCCAAGCAACCGATCGGCCACATCGTCCAGAGCCGCTTTGTGCTCGTTGGTGATCCGAGCCGCATTCTGCGGGAAGAAGAGTTCGCCAACTCGAATAGGCGTCGGACGCGGGAGCGAATGCACAAGGATGGTGCGAGAATCAGCGTCCGTACCACCGCGTCCGTCCTCCACCCGTAGCGCGATCGTGACCGAGACCGGTGGCGCGCCCAGTCCCGCTGTGAAGCCCGTCGTATTGAGCCGCACTTCAGGCCCCGTCCCCTCGATCGTGCCAAGCGAGGAGGACCAAATATAGGAGAGTGGGTCGCCGTCCGGATCCGTCGCCACGGCGCGAATGGCCAGCAGATCGCCATCGGTGATCTGCCCGGCGATCTGCGGCGTGCCCACGACGGTGATCTCAATGGCTTCGATACGCGGCGGACGGTTTGGTGGAGGCGGTGGGGGTGGTGGAGCCGGCGCCAAGACCGTGATCGTCTTGCTGGCCGTGTCCGATCCGCCGCGACCGTCATCCACAGTGACGGTCACCGTCACGCGAACGGGTGGCGCGCCGATGTTCGGATTCACACCCTTGGTCTCGAGCGTGACGCTCGGGCCGGTGCCCCTGATGTGCCCAGCCGTCGTCTCCCACGTGTAGATCAAGAAGTCGCCATCAGGATCATACGCGCGCACGGTGAACCGAACCGGCTCGCCATCGGTCACCTGCTCTTTGTCCGCTTCCAATGCCGTAATGACCGGAGGCCGATTCGGCGGCGGAGGAATCGGGCGCGCCCGGCGGCGTCCAAGACTCAGCGTGACGACGAAGCCATTGGCATCGTCCTTGTGCACGGTGACCAGAATCGGATCCTCGGAGAAGAAAGCGCGCCGATCCGCGTTCGTCAGGAACATGCGCCATCCGCCTCCGAGTTGAATCCGGCCCTCGCGCAGCAGGAACCGCGCACCGAGGATCACGTCCATGGGGTTCACGGGATTCAGGTTCGGCGTCCCTCCTCCGATGAAGACCTTCGAGTTGAGCTCGGCCGTATAGATCACCGAGCGATGCGCGCCCAGCTCCAGCCCGGCATTGAGCAGCAGCTCGTCGCGACGATCAAGGATCCTCACGCCTCCCCGATGCACGCTTCCGGTGGCGATGTATCCGAGATTTTGATGCAGACGCAGGCGCTCTCCCCAGAAGGTCTCGCTGAAGATCAGCACCACGCCGCCGTCCACGACTCCCGCGCCACGGCCGTGCGCGAGCGCGGAGAAATGGCGAGCCGACGGCAGCCGAAGCAACGCCGCCGCGCTCCAGGCAAGACGCTGATCGGGATCGGAGAGTCCAACCTTCACCCCCAGTGTGAAATTCCCCAACCCATTCGAAGACATGCGCGGACCGCTCTCATCGGCGAAGGGGAAGAAGGGGAAATCGTTGTAATAGCTCGGCCGATCGAACGGTCCGAATCCGGGGAATCGAAACGCTAAGGCCCCCAAGGCCGGGAGAATACCTCCCCCCGGCGCGCTCGTCCCCGGGAAGAAGGCCGTCCCCTCTCGCCCACCTTGCGGTGGACCGAAGGCGCGAAGGGGATCGGCTCCCGCCCCTCCGAAACGCAGGCGCCCGAGATTGAATCCGCTGCCGCTCAAGAGGAACGGCTGGCGCGTCGTCACCTGCTGGAAGAAATCAATATTGCCGAAGACCTCGATCCGATCCGTCAGCCCCAGGGTGAAATTCATGGGGATCTGGTTGACATCAATATCCCCCGGGTCCCGATCGAAATTGTTCCAGAAGAGGCTCCACGTCCATTCGCCCCGACGAAGCGTGCGCGCGCTCCACGTCCCGAATAATCCCGTGCTCGATCCGCCGACGAGCGTCGAGGTCGTGGGCGAAGGCACTTGTGCTTGCTGCCTTGCGATCGAGTCTCCTGCACACCAGAGGACGACGACGAGCCACAGCACCAAGCGTCGCTTCACGGCATCCCCCTCATCAACTCCGCACCGAGAGAAAGCGCAACGGCCGTACTTCGCTCACCACTCCCACTCGATGCGCGAGCTCGTAAAAGAGCGCGAGACTGCAGATCCCCTCCTCATCCAGATCATACGCGACCGATTCGTCCAAATACCGTCGAAGGAACTCCGGCGGCAGCTGCAGCGCTTCCGCATAGCGCGCGACGATCTGATCCCGATGCCGAAGTCCTTCTTCCTTCGCCTGCTGGAAATCCACACCCGTTCCGCGCCCCCACCGCTCCTCTCGAACAGCCCAGAAGGCGAAGACCAGGGGCTTCCCCGTATACTCCTGCCACAGCCGCGCGTAGTCGTAGAAGCGAAGGTCCTGACGATGATAGCGCACCTGAAGGGCCGGATCGCCGATCAGAAGAGCAGCATCGGCGACCGAAAGCATGGCGTCCACATCTGGCGGCCAAGGGATGTACTGCACGCGACGCTCCAAGAAATGCTCAAAAAAGATGCGCGTCAGTGCCGCGCCGGTTCGCGAGGAGATGTCCAGCGCGACGCGTCGCACGCGCTCCATCGGCCCGCGCGAGGCGAGGAACACGCTCTGCACCTCATGTGGAGAGACGACGGCGACTCCGGGGACGATCGCCACGCCTTCGATCCGCTGATATTCGATGACGGGAATCAAGGCCGCATCCACCTGTCCATCTCGTAACAGCTCGCTACAGGTCGAAGGCGCCGCATGCGGGAGAAAAAGAACAGCCTCACGAAGGGATCCATGAAGGAAACTGTAGCACAACGGTGCTGAATTCAGGTATGTCGAGGCCGCGATCACCAACCGCTTCGTCACCGTCGCACGTTCCATCCAGCACCCGAATTCAACAACACGCCCACTATACTACGAGAATCGCCGCCATTTGGCAAGCGCGACGTGAGCCAAGGAGTGCGCTCTTACCAGAGAGAGTCCATGTGCCCCTCCTCCAGGAACCACGTGCCGAGTTGCTCATCGCGCCGCAACGTGAGGAGGCTCCCTTCGGCGCGAATCCGAAACCGTCTCCAGATTCTCCCCTCACGCAGCTCCACCGCCTCCTCAACGATCTCCTCCACCAAGATCCACTGCCCACCGCGCTCGAATGCCGTCGGGCGTTGTTCCCCCCGATATCCCGCATAGGTCCGGACATTGATGAGGAGATATGGCATCAGCCCTGCCCTCTGCCGCGCGAAAGCGCGGGATACGCGATCGCGCTATCCGAAAAACGCAACCTGCACGAGCCAGGAGAGGATCAAGAGGACGAAATACGCCACCAACGGCGTCAGATCGAACATCCCGATCGGCGGCACCACGCGCCGCAGCGGGGCCATGATCCGCTCGAACCCCCACCAGATGAAGCGCACAAGTCGCCCCCGGTAGAGGCCGATCCAGGAGAAGATGACGCCGAAGATGACGCAGATCATCGCCACCGAGAGCGCAAGCAAAAGCGCGTGCCCGATGAGGTACCGCGCGCCGAAGCTCAGATCGCCCTGCGCGAAGAACCGCGCGGCCATCCCGAACCCGATCGCCGCGCGATGCAGGTCGCCTACGAAATGCAAGCCGAAGGCGAGCACCACGATCGCGAGAATGAGGAAGAGGATGGGTGCCAGATCGTACCGCGAGGCGAACGCCAGCGGATTGCGTCGCAAAGGCATGAGCAGCGGTTCGCTCCATCGTCGAATCACATAGGGGAACCATCCGAACGGGTTCAGGCGCAACCCGTCCACGAGCATTCGCGCCACGACCAGCCCCACCGTGAGCCCGAACGCTACCCACAAAACTCCACGAATCGCCTCGAAGATGAGTCCCATGACATTCACGGCTGACGTTCTCCGAAGATCGCGCGTCCGATGCGGACCAGGGTCGCTCCTTCCTCGATAGCGACGTCGAAATCGTGACTCATGCCCATTGAGAGGTCCTTGAGCGGCGGCTCAAAGATCTCTCGCGCATTCAATTCCCTCAAGCATTCGGCCAGTCGGCGAAAGTAGGGACGCACGCGCTCGGGATCCTCGAAATAGGGGGGGATGGCCATCAGTCCCCGAACGGCGAGATGACGAAATGGGCGGCACGCGCGCGCCACGTCGAGGAGCTGATCCACCGGGATGCCGAACTTCGTCGGCTCCCCCGCCAGATCCACCTGCAGCAGGACGGGGATCGTGCGCCCCTGCTCGCCAGCAATGCGATCAAGTCGCTGGGCGAGTCGGACACTGTCAAGCGAATGGATCACGTGGAAGAGCACTGCAGCTTTCCGCGCCTTATTCGACTGAAGATGCCCGACCAGATGCCACGTGATCGGGGCATTGATCTCGGCGATCTTTCGCTCCGCCTCCTGAACGCGATTCTCGCCAAAGTGGGTGAGCCCAGCGGCGATCGCCGCCCGAATGCGCTCAGCCTCCACGCCTTTGGTCACTGCCACGAGCGTGATCTCTTCGGACGAACGCCCCGCGCGTTCGGCGGCGCGACGAATTCGCTCGCGCACGAGCGCGATCCGTTCGGCGATCTCTTCCGCCCTCACTTCGGGCAGTATATCAAATGCATCGCGCCGAGACAAACCGCCCCTCTTTCACGCGCCTTCGGAGCGCGTCGGACGCCTCAGGACTCCATGGTGAGAAGGCCGGCGCTAGTCTCGCTTGAGGGAGGCCAAGAACGCTTCGATGCCAGCCTGCGCGACCAACCGATCTTGTTCCGGCGTCCCCGAGCTGCAACCGACGCCGCCGACGAGATGTCCGTCCACGAAGATCGGCAGGCCGCCGCCGAAGATCATGAACCGGCCCTGATTGCTGACGTGGATGCCAAAGGCCGGACCTCCCGGCTGCGCAATCTCCGCGTATTCGTGCGTCGCCTTGCGCGCCCCCGCCGCCGTGAACGCTTTGTTGATGGCGATATCAATGCTGGTGATCTTCGCCCCATCCATGCGATAGAAGGCGAGCAGATTCCCCCCATCGTCCACGACGGCGATGTCCATCGGCACGCCGATCTCCCGCGCCTTGCGTTCGGCGCCTTCCAGGATGATCTTGGCATCCTCGAGCGTCAGTTTCGGAACGGTGAGCATCGTCCCTCTCCTCCACACCTCAAGTTTGCCGCGGCACTCGCTCCGCCATCCGCACCCGCAAAAGGCCGGACTTCGGATCGCAGTGCTCGCGCTTCACTCGCAGGCGCGTTCCGGGCGCCAGCTCCACACTCGTGTTGAGGAGCGCGCGCGCCAGCCACGCCGTCACTTCGACCTCATAGCCGCTGCGAGCGCGTTTGATGACGGTGGCGTCCCACTCCATCTCCTCCGGGAGGTGCCGAAGGTATTCGAGCAGCCAGTAGCGCTGCGCCCGCTGCTCAAGCGCGCGCATCTCGCGCTCGACCGTCTCCGCCGTCGCCAGGACGTTCAGCAACTCCTCGCGCTCATAGGGATAGGGCTCGCCAAGCAGAGCCGCCCGAATCTGCCGCTGCACGACCAGATCGGCGAATCGGCGAATGGGCGAAGTCAGTTGCGTGTACGCGCTCACGCCGAGCCCAGCATGTGGTTGCGGCGAGAGCGAGAGGCGGGAGCGCTGAAGCCCTCGGACGATCTGGTCAATGCAAAGGGGATCGTAGGCCGCGCGCAACTGCGCGCGCAGTTCGTCCTGAAGCGGATGTGCCGGCGGGTCCTGAACCCGAAAGATGATCGGAATGCCCTGACGAGCCGCGTGTTCAGCTGCGAGGTGATTCATCAAGACCATCAACTCGCTCACCAAGAATCGGCTGGGCGTTCCCGGGTCGATCCGCTTGACTCGAATCTGCCCCTCCTGCACGCGCACCTTCACTTCGGGGCGCCGCAGCCAGAGGGCGCCTCGCTGGAATCGCTCGTCGGCCCATCGCTGCGCCCATCGCAGAAGCTGCCCGAGCCGCCTCCCCATCTCCCCTCCGCCTTCGGCGATCAGCCGATCCGCCTCCTCATAGCTGAGTCGTCGCCCGACGCGAATCATGCCGGGAACGAGCATCGCCTCGTGCATGTTCCCGGCATCGTCCACCTCGAGCGCGAGGCTGAGCGTCGGGCGCAGCTCCCCCTGCCGCAAGCTCGCGAGATCGCAGGCGAGCCGATCTGGGAACATCAACACGCGCTGCGTCGGCAAGTAGGCCGTCACGCCGCGCCGCGCGGCCTCTTCATCGAGCACATCCCCCTTGCGCACGTAGTGCGCCACATCGGCGATGTGAATTCCCAAGCGCCATCGGTTGGCCATCGGCTCCAGACTGAGCGCATCGTCGATCTCCTCAGTCTCCTCGTCATCAATCGAGACCGTCCACGCCGTAGTGAAATCCACGCGATCCGAAGCCCCGGCGAACGGGATTAATCGATCGGCGGCTTCGATGGCCCGCGCCCGAAACGCGACATCCAAACCGGCGAGGAGGAGGAACGGATCGGCCGTCGCCTCCAATCGCCCCGTCTTCACCAGCACCTCATAGGCGACATCGCGCGCCGGCCGCTCCTCGTCCACTTCCGCGAGCCAACGCGCCACGTCGTGCATCTGCTTCCGCAAGAGGAAATCCTCCACGCGCTCCAGCACCCCCGCCCATTCCTCGGAGACTTCCACCGGTTCTGCCGAGGCGAGCACGAGGCGAAACCAACTGATCACCCGCTCCTTGCGTTGCGCGCGTTGCTGTCGCTGCGCCTCTTGATGACGCAGTTGCTCAAGCTGCTCCGACGAACGAGGGACGAAACGCACGCCGCGCCGCCGAAAGTGGAAACGATCTGCGACGAGAGCACGCATCATCGCTGCTTGCTCAATGGGGGAGGCCATGCCGAAATACTGCTCGGTCAATTCCGCGAGCGCATATTCGCGCTCTTCCCCACGTACCCCCTCCCACAACAGGTCGAGATCGATCTCCCGACGTCGGGCTTCGATCTGCGCCCGCAAGGTCTCGATAAGCTGGGGGAACTCTCCGCGCTCGGTGGGCTTCACCGCGTGCACGAGATAAATCCGCGCTGCCGACACGGAGCCCTCTCGCCCGCGCTCATCCAGAAGGTGCACCCGCTCTTTCCCGGTCTTGAGGACGAGCCCCAGTTGAGGCGTCTCCTCATCGAGGAATTCGACGATCCGCCCTTCGTACACTTCCACTCGGCGAATGTCCATCGCTCACGCGCCCTCTAGGGCGAGCTGTCGGAGCGTGCGCAGCGTTCCGGCCACCAGGCGCGCGAACAATTCCACAAGCGACCCGGTCGCCATCCGCAGCCCGGAGAGCAACGCTTCATAATAGGCCGGGATCGCCTCCGCCGGGATGAGGATGGGTGGCAGCCCCGCACGCAGCGTGTAGAGGTTCGCCGCCAGACGCGCCACACGCTGATACGGTCGTTCAAAGGGCTGTAAGTCCAGGAGCCGAACGTGCACCAAGGCCGCCTGTTCGATCGGATTCAACTCGGCGAAACTCTCAGCCGTGAACCATTCCAGGGCTAACCGCAACAGATGCGGAAGCTCTTCGGGCGAACAGGGCTCGTGCTCAGGATACAAAGGATTCACACGCTGGTGGCGCAGAAGTCCCATCTCGCGCTCGGCGCACCCCATGCTCAGGCGCGCCAGGTCCAGAAGCAACTCCAACGTCAACTCGACCGGTCGTCCTTCCTCCAATCCACTGGCGACATACGCGCTCAACCGCCGGACGGCCGCCGCGAAGTCGAGCGCCAGATGTTCCTCAGGCGTCTCCGCCGTTCCCCCTTCGAGGAGGAGCTGTCGCAGGCGCTCCCGTTCCAACCGATACCCATCCAGGCGCATCTCATGGGCGACCTGTTCGAGCAAGAGCCATCCGGCCAACTCGGCCAGCCGTTCCGCCGGTAGCGGCGCGAGCGCTTCATAGGCCGCGCGCGCGTCTTCCACGTCTTGAGCCCAGGCTGGGAACCCTCGTTGCGGCAGCCGAAACATCAGAGCGGTAACCCCCTCAGGTATTCTCGAAACGCTTCCCCGATGTCCTCCCGCTTGAGCGCGAGCTCGACGGTGGCGATCAGAAAGCCCAATTTATCCCCCGCATCATAGCGCTTACCCTCGAACTCGTAGCCGTAAACGGGTCGCCGTCGCAGGAGGGCGCGCAGGGCATCGGTGAGCTGAAGCTCTCCCCCAGCGCCCGGAGGCGTCGTCTCCAGCTCCTCGAAAATATCGGGCGTCAGAATGTACCGCCCCACGATGATCAGATTCGACGGCGCTTCCTCGGGCCGCGGTTTCTCCACCATGTCCAGAAGCCGATAGAGGCGAGGCCCAACCGGCTCGCCCCGCACGACGCCGTAGCGAGAGATCTCCGGCCCCTCAATCCGCAGGAGCGCGACCACCGGCGCCTGATACCGCTCGAAGACGGCCATGAGCTGCTTCACGCACGGCGTCGGCGCATCAATCACATCGTCGCCCAACAGGACGGCGAAGGGCTCATCGTCCACCAGATCGCGCGCGACCAAGATCGCATGACCGAGTCCCAACGCCTTCTTCTGTCGCACGTAGGCGAAACGCGTCATCTCGGCGATCCGTCGAATCTCCTCCGCTTGATCGTACTTCCCCCGTTCTTCGAGGGCCTGTTCCAACTCGAAGGCGATATCGAAATGATCTTCGATGGCGTTCTTGCCACGCCCGGTCACGATGATCATCTGCTCGATCCCACTGTGGATGGCCTCCTCGACCGCGTACTGGATGAGCGGCTTATCCACCAGCGGAAGCATTTCCTTGGGCTGCGCTTTCGTCGCCGGTAGAAAGCGCGTTCCCAGTCCGGCGGCCGGAAATACCGCCTTCCGAATCCTGCCCTTCTTCGTCATCCCCTCCCCCTCGATCCGAGATCATCGCCCGCGCACGACGAACAGCACTCCCTTGGGCGCAGAGCATGGCGATTCTCCCTGTTTGCTGCTCCCGTCGAGCTATGCTAATTTGTAACACGTTGCTAAGGAAGGTGCAATGCTCGACATTCGCTTTGTCCGGGAGAATCTGGCGTTGGTGAGGGAGAAACTCGCGCGGCGCGGGCTCACGGTCGCCCTGGACGACTTCGAGCGCTTGGATGCCGCACGGCGCGAGAAAATCGCCCGGGCCGATGCGTTGCGTGCCGAGCGCAATCGCACGAGCGAGGAGATCGGGCGCTTGATGCGCCGTGGAGAGCAGGAACCGGCCGAGGCCCTTCGCGCACGCATGCGTGAGGTCAGCGAAGAGATCAAACGCTTGGACGCCGAGATCGCTCAACTCGATGCGGAGCTGGAAGCGCTCCTGCTCAGCCTCCCCAACCTCCCGCACGATTCCGTCCCGATCGGCTCCGATGAGACGGCCAACGTCGAGGTCCGGCGTTGGGGCCAACCGCGCGCGTTCGACTTCGAGCCGAAGGATCACGTCGAGCTGGCCACGCGACTGGGCATCCTCGACCTGGAGCGCGCGGCCAAGATCACGGGAGCCCGCTTTGCGGTCCTCACGGACCTGGGCGCTCGGCTGGAGCGCGCCTTGATCAACTTCATGCTCGAGGTCCACACGCGCGAGCACGGATATCGAGAGGTCTGGCTCCCGTTCTTGGTCAAGACCGAGGCGCTCGTGGGCACCGGACAACTTCCGAAATTCGCGGGCGATCTCTTCTGGACGGTGGATCGCTCGCTCGTCGAACGCATCTCCGAGGCTGCGGCGCCCGATCCCGAGGACTTCCGCACCCACATGCGGGAGTTGTTCAAGAACGGGCTCTGGTTGGTGCCGACGGCCGAAGTCCCCCTGGTGAATCTCTATCGCGACGAGATCCTCGATGGCGATGCGCTGCCCATTGCCCTGACGGCCTACACGCCGTGCTTTCGGAGCGAGGCCGGCAGCTACGGGCGCGACGTCCGCGGCCTCATCCGCCAGCATCAATTCGATAAAGTTGAACTGGTCAAGATCACTACGCCCGAATCCTCGTACGACGAGCTGGAAGCGCTCACGCGCGACGCCGAACGCATCTTGCAGAAGCTGGAGCTACCCTATCGCGTTGTCGCCCTCTCGACCGGCGATCTCGGCTTCGCCTCGGCCAAGACCTACGACCTCGAAGTGTGGCTCCCCAGCCAACAGCGCTATCGGGAGATCTCCTCCTGCTCCAACTGCGAAGCATTCCAAGCTCGGCGAGCCAACATCCGCTTCCGACGCTATCCGGGAGCGCGCCCCGAGTTCGTCCACACGCTCAATGGCTCGGGCTTGGCCGTCGGGCGAACCTGGCTCGCTCTGCTGGAGAATCATCAACAGAAGGATGGCTCGGTGCTCATCCCCCGCGCTTTGCAACCCTATCTGGACGGCGTGGAGGTCCTCGAACCGCACCGAGCTCGTTGAGCGCGGCGATTCATGATGGGGGAGATCCTCGATCCACAGGCCCTGCGACGCGAGCGCGAGCGCTTGCGGCGCGAAGGCCGACGCGTCGTCTTCACCAACGGCTGCTTCGATCTCTTGCATCCCGGCCACATTCGGTTCTTGCAGCAGGCGAAAGCGCTCGGCGATGTCCTCATCGTCGCGATCAACAGCGATGCCTCCGTTCGCGCTCTGAAAGGCCCGGGCCGCCCGATCTTTCCCCAACGAGAGCGGGCGGAGATGCTCGCCGCCCTGGAAGCCGTGGATTACGTCACCATCTTCGACGATCTCACGCCGCGCGCGCTCATCGCCGATCTCCTCCCCGATGTCCTCGTCAAAGGTGGGGATTGGCGGCCGGAGGAGATCGTCGGCCGCGAAGAGGTCGAAGCGGCAGGCGGGCGCGTCCTCTCGTTGCCGTATTACGAGGGTTATTCCACGACGCGCCTGATCGAACGCATTCGCGCCACGATCCGCTAAGCACCTATGAGCCGCTACGAGGAGAACGCCCGGGATGAACTCCGACGACGGCTTTGGGCCAATCCCGCTCTGCGCGCCCTGCGGGAGGGGATCGCTCGGCAAGAGCCCGTACTCGCGGTCTCTGGCGTGCACGCTTCGGGAGCGAAGGCGTTCTTGCTGGCTGCGCTTCGGTGGATCCTTCGCTCTTCGGGAGAGGACGCGCGCCCGCTTGTCTTCGTCGGAATGGAGGAAGACCTCCACGCTCTTGGCGAAGAGGTACGCCTCTTCCTCTCGCTCCTTGATGAGGACACTCCCTCGGCAATGGCGCTTCTTCCGGCCTTCGACGTCTCGCCCTTCGAAGGACTCTCGCCACATCCGGCCGTGCTGCAACAGCGCGCCCACGCCCTCACGGCGCTTGCGCGAGGAGAAGCCGCGATCGTCCTTGTGGACGCGAAGGCGCTCGTGACGCGAACGCTGGCGCCCGCAGATCTTCGGTCTCTCGATCTGCGACTCGCCCCCGGCGAGGAGCTCGCTCCCGAAACGCTCGTCTCCAGGTTACTGGGCGCGGGCTATGTGCGCGAGGACCCGGTGCGAGAGCCCGGCCAGTTTAGTTGGCGCGGCGGCATCCTCGACGTCTACTCGCCTTCGGAATCCGCGCCCGTGCGCATCGAGTTCTGCGGCGATGAGATCGCCTCGCTGCGCGCGTTCGATCCGGAATCCCAACGCTCAACAACGTCGCTTGACCACACGCGTATCGCCCCCCTTCGAGAGTTCGCCGTCTCGCGCGAGGAGTTGCAGCGCTGGAACGAGCGCCTCGCGCGCGAATGGGCCGAGCCATCGTTCGCGCACGATCGGAAGCGCGTGCAGAGCGCGGCGCAAACGGGAGCCCCGCCCTCAGGTTGGGAATTCCTCACTCCCCTGACCCGCCCGCTGACGAGCACGCTCTTTGATCTGCTCCCCTCGGGCCTCTTCCTGGTGGATGACGCGGCGAGAGTGCCCGCCTACGTCGAACAGCTCTGGCACGCGATGACGGAGCGCTATGATGCGGCCAGGGAGAACGGGCGCCTCGTCCTCTCGCCCGAACACTACTTCCTCACGCCGACGGAGCTGATCGCACGCTTGACCGAGCGACAGCGCATCGAGCTGCATCCGCTCGGACACCAGGTGCTCTTCAAGGATGCCCACGACGCGCTCCTCCCCGAGATCGAATTCCGCGCAGTGAGTGAGAGAGGCGCGCGCGCGCCCACGACCGAATGGCCGAAGGCGCTCACGCCACAGCCGGGCGCCCTCACGTTCCTTGTCGCGCGCTCGAAAGCGCTTGCCGAATACTTCCTCAAGCTCCTCACTGAACGCGACGTGCCGGTGGATTTGTTCCCTTCGACGAGCGGTCCGACGATCGCTCCTCACAGTCACGCGTCGCGATGGCCCCTTTTTATCCTCGTCGGGCATCTGCGCTTGGGATTTCACCTGCCCGCGCTCGGGCTCTCGGTCCTCAGCCAACATGATCTGCTCCGCGAAGAGCCAGAGCCCGCGCGGCCATCGCCGAGTCGGGAGCGGCCATCGACGGCCTTCCTCTCGGACTTCAAGGACCTCAAGCCGGGCGATTACCTCGTGCACGAGGATCATGGGATCGGACAATTCGAGGGACTCGTCCAATTGACGATGCCTGATGGCGCCCCGCATGATTTCCTGCTCCTTCGCTATGCCGATGACGCGCGGCTCTATGTGCCGGTGGAGCGGCTGGACCTGGTGCAGAAATACGCGGGCATTGACGGGGGGCCGCCGCGCTTGGATCGATTGGGCGGAACGACTTGGCTCCGCACAAAGGCGCGCGCAGTGCGCGCCATGCGGGATTTGGCCGAGGAGTTGCTCAAACTCTACGCCGAGCGGAAGCTCATCCCCGGTCACGCCTTCAGCCCCGATACCCCCTGGCAGGCCGAATTCGAGGCCGGCTTCGAGTACGAGCTGACGCCTGATCAAGTCCGCGCGCTCGAGGAGATCAAACGCGACATGGAGCGCCCAGTCCCGATGGATCGGCTCCTGTGCGGCGATGTCGGATTCGGGAAGACGGAAGTCGCCATGCGCGCCGCCTTCAAGGCCGTCATGGACGGCAAGCAGGTGGCCGTGCTCGCCCCCACGACGGTTCTTGTCGAGCAGCACGCTCGCACGTTCACCCGCCGCTTCGCCTCGTTCCCCATCACCATCGCCCAACTCTCCCGATTCTGCTCCCGCGCCGAGATCGCGCGCACGCTTCGGGGATTGGAAGACGGAACGGTGGACATCGTCATCGGGACGCATCGCCTGCTCAGCCGCGACGTGCGCTTCCGCGACCTCGGCTTGGTCATCATTGACGAGGAGCAACGCTTCGGCGTCCGACATAAGGAGCGGCTGAAACAATTGCGGCGCCGCGTGGATGTTTTGACGCTCACGGCGACGCCGATCCCCCGCACGCTCTACATGGCCCTCACCGGATTGCGCGATCTCTCCGTCATTCAAACGCCACCACCAGATCGGCTGGCTGTGCAGACCGTGATCGTCCCTTTCTCTCCAGCGATCATCCGCAGCGCCATCGAACGTGAGCTCCAACGAGGTGGACAGGTCTTCTTCGTCCATAACGAGATCGAGACGATCCATGAGATCGCGCACCTCATCCGCCAACTTGTCCCTCAGGCGCGCATCGGCGTCGCGCACGGTCAGCTCTCGGAGCGTGAGTTGGAGCGCACGGTCTTACGCTTCGTCCGCCAGGAGCTGGATGTCCTGGTCACGACGACGATCATCGAGAACGGCATTGACATCCCACAAGCGAACACGATCCTGATCAATCAGGCCGACCGCTTCGGTCTGGCTGATCTCTATCAACTGCGCGGGCGCGTTGGCCGATCCCATCACCTCGCCTACGCGTACTTGCTCATCCCTCCAGAATCCCAGCTGAGCGCGGTCGCGCATCGGCGATTGGCGGCGCTCAAGGAGTTCTCCGACTTAGGGTCCGGCTTTCGCTTGGCCGCCCTTGATCTCGAATTGCGGGGTGCCGGAAATCTGATTGGGCCCGAGCAGTCGGGCCATATCAACGCGCTCGGCTTCGAGCTGTATTGTCAGCTCCTTGACCGCACGATCCGCGAGCTGCGTGGCGAGAAGATCGAAGAAGAGCTCATCCCGCAGATCAACCTCCGCTTCCCCCTCCGCATCCCGGAGACCTATATCGCCGACATGAGTCAACGCCTGCACGTCTACAAGCGCCTGGCGGCGGCTCGAACCGAAGCGAAGCTCGCCGAGCTGCGCGAGGAGTTGGTGGATCGCTACGGGCCGTTGCCTCCGGAGGTCGAGCGCCTCCTGCTCCTTGGCGCGATCCGAAACGCGGCCCTCCCACTGCGCGTGCGCATGATCGAGCGCGAGGGCCCACGGATTCTCATTCAGTTCGCCGATCCCGACCGTCTGAGCCCGGAACACCGCCGTGCTTTTCTCGCCGCATATCCTTCAGCGGAATTCGCGCCCGATGGCACACTGCGATATGACCTCTCGGCGCCGGATGAGCGAACGCTCCTTCTTCAGCTCCGCGAGGACTTGCTCCGGCTGCAGGGCGCGGCGTACAATTCCCCCGGTCAAGCACATCGAGCGGAGAGCGCCACGAGCGCTGAGATGATGAAGAGGGGACGAAGACGCAGAGCGAGCGCAAGAGCATGAGGCGATATGGGATAGCCAGTCTCCTCGGATGCCTCCTTTGGCTCTCAGCTCCCCCCCTCTTTCGCAGCCAGGACGAACCGGTCCTGGTGGATGAGGTCGTCGCGCGAATCAACAGTGACATCATCACCCTCTCGGCACTGCGGCGCGCACAGGCCGAATTGCGAGAGGAGTTGGAGCAACAAGGTCTCAGGGGAGAAGAGTTGGAGCGCGCGTATCGGGAGGCCTCGAGGACGCTCCTGCAACAGTTGATCGACAATCAACTCCTCGTCCAGCGCGCCAACGAACTCGGCATCACCGTCGAAGCGCAGATCAACGAGTTCCTCCTCAACTGGAGCCGACAGCAGGGCATCCCACCGGCCGAGGTGGAGAAGCGCTTGGCGGAAGCCGGTCTCGATCCTGATCAGGTCCGACAGACGCTTCGCCTGCGCTTTTTGCGCGAGGCCGTCCTCGCCCGCGAGGTCTATAGCCGAATCTTCCAGAACATCTTCGATCGCGATGTCGAACAGTACTACCAACAGCACCGCGAGGAGTTCACTGAGCCGGAGACCGTCCACCTGGGCGAGATCTTCATCAGCATGCAGGGCCGCTCGCGCGAGCAAGCGCTCGCGATCGTGCGCGAGGTTCAGGAGAAGCTGCGGGCTGGAGCGGATTTCGGCGATCTCGCCGCGCAGTACTCCGAGCGCCCCTCGGCTCGCCATAAAGGCGACATTGGGCGATTCACGCTCGGCTCCCGACGTACACTGGGCGACGCGCAAGCGAAGGCCATCGAGGAGTTGAAGCCCGGAGACGTCTCTGCTCCCGTCGAGCTGCCCGATGGATTCCAACTCCTCAAAGTGCTCGAACGGCAAGAGGCGCGGGTGCGCCCGCTCGATGCCGAGCTGAAACGCCAACTTCAACTGCGCCTGGCGCAGCAGCGCGCCGAGGCGGCCGTCCGCGAGTACATCGAGACGCTCCGCCACGATGCCTATATTTGGATCTCCCCCGCATATCGCGAGCAATACACGGCCGCCGAGACGACGACGGCGAATCCAAAGAAGCCACAATGAGGCGTCCTCCGCCTAAGCCTTCAAGACGACCACCCGAGCGATGATGAGAGATCACCGTGTCCGCATCCTCAGCAATGCGCCAGAGCCACCTGCCTATTGGCGCTTGCGCGTTCGCCTCTCGGAAGCCATCGCGATTCGTCCCGGCCAATTCGTCATGGTGCGCACGCGCGAGCAGTGGGAGCCCCTCTGGCGGCGCGCCCTCGTCATCTATCGCATGGAGGAGCATGCCGAGGGCATGGACCTGGAATTCCTCTACAAAGTCCTCGGACGCGGGACTACGCTGCTCAGTCGCCAACGCCCGGGCGATGAGTTGGAGATGCTCGGCCCCTTGGGGAACGGCTTCCCCCCCAATGCCGAGACAGAGGTCGAAGCGATCCTCATCTCCGGAGGGATTGGGCTTCCGGCCCTCTATCTCTTGGCCGAAGGACTCGCTCGCGATGGGCGAGCAGTCCGACTCTTCCACGGCGAGCCGACGGTCGAACCGAATGCCTCCCTTCCTTTCTTCGAGGACTTCGCGCGCGCGTTGGGACCAGAAGCGATCACGCTGGCCACGGAAGATGGCTCGCGGGGATTCCAAGGATTAGTGACCGAAGCCGTCGAAGCTTATCTGCAACGCGCGCGTCCGCGCCGCGCCATCTTCTACGCGTGTGGTCCTACGCCGATGCTGCGACGCGTGGCTGAGATCGCCACCCAGCGAGAGCTGCCGGCCTACGTTTCGCTCGAAGCCCGCATGGCCTGTGGATTCGGCGTCTGCCTGGGCTGCGCCGTCAAGACACAGTTCGCATCCGATCGCGCACCCCATTATCGCCGCGTCTGCGTCGAAGGCCCGATCTTTCGTGCGGAGGAGGTCATCTGGAATGAGCTGTGATCTCTCAGTCGAAATCGCCGGCCTGCGCTTCAAGAATCCGATCCTCACCGCCAGTGGCACCTTCGGCTATGGTTTGGAATTCGCCCCGTGGTTCGATCTCGGACGGTTGGGCGGAATCTGCACCAAGGGTCTCTCGCTCAAACCGTTGGAAGGGAACCCCCCGCCCCGAATCGTCGAGACGCATGGCGGCATGCTCAATTCCATCGGCTTGCAGAACATCGGTGTTCGCGCCTTCGTCACCGAGAAGCTCCCCCTCTTGCGCCAATTCCAAACGCACATCATCGCCAATGTCTTCGGCTCCTGCTTCGAAGAGTACCTCGATGTCATCCGAATCCTGGATGATGCCGAGGGAATCGCCGCCTACGAGTTGAACATCTCTTGTCCGAACGTAAAAGCTGGCGGCATGGAGTTCGGTAACGACCCAGACGAAGCCGCTCGCCTGACCGAAGCCTGCAAACGCATCGCGCGTCGCCCGATCATCGTGAAGCTCTCGCCTAACGCCAGCGACGTCGTGCGCGTGGCGCGCGCCGTCGAAGAAGCGGGCGCCGATGCCCTCTCCGCCATCAACACGATCCTCGGCCTCTCCATAGACATCTATACGCGCCGCCCTCGACTGGCGACGGGAATGGGCGGCCTCTCCGGCCCCGCCATCAAACCGATCGCCCTGCGCATGGTCTACCAGATCGCCTGCGCCGTCCGTATCCCCGTCATTGGCATCGGCGGGATCGCGACAGTCGAAGACGCCTTGGAGTTCCTCATCGCTGGCGCGACGGCCGTGCAGATTGGGACGGCGAACTATTACGATCCGCTCGTCTCGATCAAGATCCTCGAAGGCCTCCAACAGTTCTGCCAGCAGCAAGGGATCACGACAATTCGCACGCTCATCGGCTCGCTCCAGATGGACGAGCGCCTTGCTTGACACGCTCGGAGCCGATGCCTAGAATCCATCGTGTGTGCATCACGCCAGGACAGGACTGATGCGAACATGGAGGACGTGACGCGTTCGCAGTCAGACCCATCGCCCGTAGCTCCTCCTGAAGAGCGCGAAGGAGACCTGGTGACTGGCGCTCGCGAGTCCGACCCTCCGACTGATTCGCCCGCATTCTCTGATCCCCCGGTCTCGCCCGCCTCTTTGCCAGAGGTCAAGGCCTGGTCGCCGCACCTCGCCCTCAAAGCGATGCTCGCTTGCGCTGCCGCTTTCGCAATCCCAGGAGCCGGACACGCCGTCCTCGGCCGATGGATTCGTGCCGCGCTGCTCTGCACAGCTATCCTCGGAATGTTCGCCGCTGGCCTGTTCCTCTTCGACGGCAAGCTCTACACGTTCACCCCCGAAGAGCCCCTCTCGATCTTCCCAGTCATCGCTAACGTTGGCCTGGGCGGCATCTATGCGCTCTGCGCCTTCCTCAGGGCGGGATTCGATGCCCGTCCCGAAGTCCCAACTTATGAATACGGAAACGCCTTTTTGCTCGTCGCCGGCCTCTTGAACTACCTCGCCGTCCTAGATGCCTTTGATATCGCGATCGGGAGGAAGAAATAGATGCACCTTCTGGCCATGACTCTGTTCGCGCTCTGCGTCTCAACGGTCTTCGCCATCGTGACCAAGGAGGACCCTCGCGAACAATTCCGCTATGCCGTGAAGGCCTTCTTCGCTTTCTTGGGCATCGCCCTGGCCATTGGCTGGCTCATGTACCCCTTCTCCTAACCAGAGGTATGGGCATGAGAAGAGCTCAGTTCTTTGAGAGAGGAACAAGGGAGGGCGTTGGAGCAGATGCTCAGTAGCAGAGAGCTTTCTGTCCGCTCCAAGAACGGAGGGCGATCCTGCTTTTGATTGAGTGGGTCGGGTGGGCTCAATTGGCGGCGGGGGATGAGTGCAGCGGGCGCTACCTGAGCCCAGGTGACCACGGCGGAGAGTGGAAGCGCTACCCGCGCAAGGACTTCGTGAAGATCTAGGGGGCAGTGGATATTTCAGCAGGAGCCAGGGTCATAAGCAAAGGGCAGCACAGGTCCCGCAATGTCTGTCGCATCCCCGATTCACCTGCCTGTTTGCGGGAAGTCTCAGTCTAAGCACTCTCAAGCGCGTGTCAAAGTCCGCTACTAGTTCACGACTGCTAGAGCACGGCCATATCCCGAACGTGAACAATTCAACCCAGCACTGGACCACTGAAGGATGCGCAGCTTTAACTTACAGGCGGAGAGACTTGCCTTCTGCAGCGCCTCATGCTATTTTGAAATAGCGTAACGTGCTTACGCGATCATATCGCAAGCTATTGGCTTGCACTACAAGATTCGGAGGAAGCCTATGAGCGAAGAACCGGAAATCACGATCGAGAGTAAGGAGGAAGGAAAGCCCATTGAGAAGAGAGTTGTGACAGAAGGGGAGCGGCCTGACCCCCTTGAGGAGATCGCTTCGTCGGTGAGAGAGTTCGCGCAGCGGATTCCCGATTCGATCGCCAAGGCGATCGAGAAGGCGCTTCAAGGGCGAGATTTTCCGCTCATGGTGCGCGTTAACCGTGACTCGCTGCGGCGGATTGACGAATTGGTCGAGGCCGGGATCTTCAAGAGTCGTTCTGAGAGCGCGGCGTTCCTGATCAGTGAGGGGATCAAGGCGCAAGCCGGTCTCTTTGAGCGGATCGAAGAGAAGATTCGCGAGATCGAGCGCCTACGAAGCGAGCTGAAGGGCCTCGTGAGCCAAGACGTGAAGCCGACGCCATGATCTTCGCTCAAGCGCCCGTCTCGGTGCATGAAGCGAGGGGAGCGCATGGGAATCGCTCCCCTTCGCTCAAGGTGGGGCTTTCAAGCAGACGGGCTTGTGGGGTTGAGTGCAAAGACGCGGGTACCAGGGGCGCCCGGCAAAGGACGAATTCAGTCGAGGATAAAGCTGCATAATCGAAAGGTGCTGCGGAATTCGCAAATCGAGCCGAAAAGTCGCACGGTGCGTTCTTGCCCTGCCTCATCCATCACGATGAGGCGCACGCGCTCATACACCCGCACATCACCATAGGAGACGACCCGCCGGGGCTCGATGCGAAGGAGCGTATAATCGCGTCCCCTGTGTTCTCTGAGGACGCGGTGAATGCCCTCCGTATTTTGGGGGGCATAGGCCGACCAGGCCCACTCGCACGGCAGATTAGGCGTAGGAGGCAAGGCCGGCCAGAGCACGTGGCAGAATTCATCCTGTGTGAGAAGAAGCCGCTCAAGCGCGGCGCGATCGTCGAAGCGAACGGCGCGAAGGACAGACTCGACGAGTGCTCGAACCTGCGTGCGCGCTTCACCGGGCATGGAGGGAAAAGTCACAGCAATAGGCTCGGAAGCGTCAGTCGGCGCATGCGATGATGGCCAAGGGCGCGATCCCATGAGCACGAGCAGCACGCCGAGAAGAAGCCCGATGCCCCACCATCTGCGCGCGTGATCACGCGTGATTCGCGCCATGGCGGGGAAGGCCACTCGTAGGGAGCGCGCAGCTTTTCGTGGCGAGCGCTCGCGTCGTTCGCGGTTCCGTTCATGCGCTCTCATGGCGTGCACGCTCCCTCCCGGATTACTCTCGGGCGATCTGCACCCACTTCGCTTTCGTCCAATCGTTCTGCGGATTGACGCCCCCCAGGAAATGCACCGGCTCGAAGAACCCATCATCCGGAGGCGAAGCCACACGGGTCCGATCGAGAGCGGGAGAATCGTCCGCCGGTCGGAAATCGGGGTCATCGAGATTGAACGGGTCACGGAGCCGGGGATCGACGGTCGCGATCTGCGCGAAGCCGCCGACGATCTGGCTGGTCGCGCCGGAAGCAAAGTTCGGAGCGTTCCCGAAGAAGATCGAGTGAGAGATCACGAGTTCCCCGCGCTGAGCGAGCGTTTGACTGACATTGCCCTGGATGTCGAGCCCAGCGCGCTTGAATCCCAGGACGATGAAGTTTCGAAGCGTCCCGGCCGTCCCTCGTCGCAGTACAATGCCGGCTCCGCCACCCATCTGCGGTCGAGGGTCTCCCACCAAGGTGAAGTTGTAGAGCGTGGGGTTCGAGCGTGGCAGCAGGTCGTTATCATTCTCATTGTTATCGGCCTCGATGCCTCGATCGGCCGCCGGATCCACCTCCCCATCCTGCTGGACGACGACGAACTGCGCCTTTCCTGTCCATCCCGTTTGCCAATCGAAGCCGTCGTCGCCCGGCCCAGTGACGAGGATATACTTCACGTTCACCGTGCCGCCGAAGAGCTCGATCCCATCATCGGCTCCGCGATTAACGTGGACGTGATCCACGATGGTCCCGGCTCCGACACCAGCGAGTGAGAGGTTGTTCAGCTCACGATCGGGAGCAACGGGGAATCCGGCGAACTCGATGCGGACATAGCGGATCACGCCACTGTTGTCATTGGGATCGTTGCCGCCATAAATGCCCGTCAGTCCAGCCTCCCCTTGCTCTTCGCCTCCGGGCGCGTTGATCGGCGCGCGACCATTGATCCACACGCCCCCCCAATCCCGAGGGCTGCGCTGCCCCGGTGGCTGCGCGCTCGTGAAGACAATGGGGGCCGAAGGCGTTCCCTCGGCGATGAGCTTCGCTCCACGATCGACGACCAGGAAGCTCCGCTCTAATCCCTTGATGACCGTGCCAGGAAGAATCGTCAGCGTCGCTCCAGCGCGCACGAAGACGGCGCCGCTTAGGATATACTCCTTATCCGGGGTCCACACGCGATCGGACGTGATATCTCCTTGCACGATCACTTGCTCTTTTTGTTGAGCGGAGATGGGGAGGGTGATCATGAGCCAAAGGACAGCGAACCCACCCACTGCCCTTTTTTTCCACGTCCCTGTCCATCGCGTCATAAGTCACCTCCTGTGCTGGGATTGCCGTCTCAGCGGATTCGATACGAGAGGCCGATGTGCACCGTTCGGCCTCGGCGATAGAACCAATAGGGATCCGATCCCTGACGAAATCGGATCGTGCGATCGAGCATATTCTCGAGCGAGACTTTGATCTCCATTCGCTTCGCCTCGCCCAAGAATTGTTTAGCGAAGACGAGATCGAGCGTGGGATACCCCTCTTGAACGACGTCAGCCAAACCATAGGCGCCGACCTCGCTCAAGCGTCGCCCGACATATTGCAGGAGCACGTGCGCGTAAGCGCTCATGCGCGGGATCTCATATTCGAGAGCGGCATTGAAGAGATGCCTCGACTGTCCGACCAGCGGGCGCTGCGGCGAGGTGAGGACATTCAACTGCTGCTGTCCGATTGTCACCTGCGACCGGACGTAGGTGTAATTCCCCGAGACATGTGCCTTCTGTCCGGCGGCGCCCAAGAATCCGAGACTTTGGCGCACCTCGATTTCGAGACCGACATTGCGCGCGCTGGCCACATTGCGAAACGAGACGATCGTCGTCTCATTGGATGGCTCGATCACCGGCTCGATGGGGTCTCTCATCGCCTTGACGAAGAAACTCAAGGCGAGCAGCTCGGGCGGCCGAATCCATTCCCACCGCAGATCGAAATTCCGAATGCGCGTTCGCCGCAGCTCGGGGTTCCCACGCGCCGACGGTCCGCCCGTCACATCCGTATATTCGTACGGACTCAACTCGCGAAAGTGCGGGCGCGCGACCGTCTGACTCCATCCAAGACGCAGGTTCATCTGAGGCGTGAGCGCAAGTACAAAGCCCAGACTTGGGAAGACATCCTTGACCTTCTGTCCGGCTTCCACCGGATTCAGCGTGCGATTGAAGGGGTTGAACGTCTGGACGAGCTGATCGGAATCTTCCACGCGCCCGCCCGCGATGACGCGCCACTTCCGGATCGTCAGGTCACCCATCACGTATCCGGCGGTGACATCGTGCCGGGCCACATAAGCGTCTGTCGGACGTGTCTCCTCGAACAGCTCGAATCCATCAGGGCGAATATTCTCGGGAGCGAAAAGTCGCTCTGGCGGCAGAAACACGTCGATCCCCCGCAAGCGCCGGGCGATGAATCGAAATCGGCGAGAGAGGAACATACGATCGCGATTGCTGTGGGAAACACCGGCCTTGAGCGCGAATGTGAATCCGTGTGCGAAGAAGAAGGTGCTCCAATCTGCGGCAGGCTCCCGCAGGTTCTCTCGCATCCTGTTGAACAGTCGCAGCCCGCTTTGCAATTGGCTGAAGAAGCGGAAATCCTGCCGCGTCGGATCGAACTCGTAAATGACCTCGCGCGCATCCGGCTCATCCAGGCGAGCGCGTGAATAGGCCCATCGCCACGTCAAGAGACTGCCACTGAGATTGGGGAAGATGTGCTCTCCGGCGAGCTGCCCGGAAGCGATCTCCTCCTCGGTGAAGCGCAGCCGGTGATCGCGAATGACGGTGAACCGGCTCTCATACCACCCTTGATAAACGCGGGTGTGATCCGTACCCTCATGGGTATAGAACGATCTCACGAAGAGTTTGTGCTGCGGTGCCAGCTGATACGTGAGAGCCGCCAGCCCTCCAAGGCGCGCCGTCTGAGCACTGGAGATGTACCCCTGTAGGAGATTCAGATCCACGCTCTCCGGGATCACGCCCCTGACGCGTGCGAGTATCCCCTGCCGCTGCAGGAACTCCGGGTTCGCAAAAATGCTCCGTGGGACGGGACGCCTCCCCGCGTCGAGAATATAAAAGAGGCGATCTTCGCGCTGAGTATGAAAGGTGCTGTTGAAACTGAGACCGCCGACGAGGCCCCACCGTCCTCGGCTGCCGCCTCCGGAGATGTTGATCCTCTGGTTAGGGGCTGCTCGTTGATGTCGAGGCTCCCAGATGTTTCGAAAGGCGTGACCGAAAGCTTGCCGCTCCGTTGGCGAGAACCGGCCGGAGACGACCGCTTGCTCGGGAATGATCGCCGGCAAGCGTCGCGCGTGGCGGCCAAAGCCGAGCCAATCCCATCGTCCGCCCGGATATGTCAAAAAAGGCCTGAAACTCGTCTGAGAGTTGCTGCCGATGGAGTAGGCGACTTTGAGCATCCCCGATGGAGGAAAGTCCAGCGTCCGAAGCTTCACGACCCCTCCGGAGAACTCCCCCGGTTGATCTGGAGCGAACGACTTCAGAATACGAACCTCTTGAAGCAGACTGGCCGGGATCAGATCCATAGGAACGACTCGACGATCCGGTTCGGTCGTCGGCAGCAAGGCCTCCCCGAGCATCGTCTGACTGTAGCGTTCCCCCAAGCCGCGCACGTAGACGTACTTGTTTTGCACCACAGACAGACCGACCAGCCGCGAGAGCACCGAGGCAGCGTCAGATTTCACATCGCGCACCATCTCCGACAGACCGATAGCATCGCTCACAACGGCCGCTGCCTTTCGCTCCTCGAGCAAAGCGAGACGCGCATCCCCGTCCTCCGCTCGGACCTCCACCTCTCCGAGCTTCAGATCGGTCGGACTCAAAGCGGTCTCAATCGAAGTCGCATCTCCCGCTTGTACGATAACGCCACGGAGGATCTCCGTCCTGTACCCCTCGCGTGAGATGCGCAGTTCATACATTCCCGGCGGAAGCGAGAGCTGGAAATTCCCCTCTGCGTCTGTTCGAACCTCCACCGGTGTGCCGACTACACTGATGATGGCTTCCGGCAGTGGCCGATTCGTCGTCAGATCTATGACAACGCCCGAGATCATTCCTTTGGGTTCCTGCCCTCCTCTGCCCGATGATCCGGCCTCTTGAGCCGTGATCGGGATCACAGAGCTGACCACCCCGATGAGGAGCACGATCCGCATCACTCCCTTCATGATCCCACCTCCTTGCGATTTCATGGCACGGGAGAGAATACCAGATCGAGATCAACTCCTCGTTAGAGGCACGTTAAATCCACGCAAATCTTCAACGAAGGCGAGGTAAGATCAGCCCTCGCATGAGAGTCTGAAGGGCACTCCGTCCCGAGCAAATCCCTGCAGCGCCGCACACTCCTGGCTTGCGGTCAGGGGGAGAAGCGCCACCCATGCCTTTCTTCTCGAAATGCGCTGACAACGCACCGTGCGACTTCTGCCTTCGCCCACCCCTGAACGGGCTCTCGTCTTGCTGGACACTACCAGCCGATACACGGCATGCTGCAACGCTGTCTACGAGTACGGGTGGAGGCATCAAGAAAAGGGTGGTGTTTGGCTCCATCGTGCCATCTACTACGAGTTTCGCACGCGGTTCCCACAACTGTCATGCCAGTTGGTGATCGCGGCGCGGGTGTGGGCACTTGAACGCGGCTCGCAACATCGTCCGGAAGCACCTTGCCGACGAGGGTGGGCCTCTCGCCAGCGGGCTGCTGTCAACCGGCCTATCGGGTCACCCTTCTGCTGAAGTGATTGCAAGCCCAAGGCCTTAGCCGTGGGGGAACAAGGCGGATTCACCCCGAAATGGAGGCAGCGATGAGGCGCAAGGCCCGGAGAATGAGTTGCTCCTCCTCGGGCGCGACCGTGCGGAGATCCAGGAGCACCGCATCCTCCTCGATCCGCGCGATGATCGGCGGATCGGCCGCACGCAGTCGCGCCTCTAGGTCATGAGCTGGCAGGCGCTCATGTCGCAGGGCGATGAGCGTCGTTGGCAGATCGACTCCCGGAGCGGAACCGCCACCGGTGACCGAGGCGCTGTCCTTCAACCGAACATGAAACACTTCGCCGCACACTCGTCGAAGTCGCCTCGCGAAAGCCCGAGCACGACGTCGCAGCTGCTCTGGCGTCAGGGCGATCATCCGAAGGACCGGGATCTCCTCGAGGCGCCCAGCCAGATACGCCCGCAGGGTCGCTTCTAGTGCTGCGAGCGTGAGCTTATCCGGCCGGACGACGCGCATCAACGGATTTCGGGCCAAGCGTTCGATGATCGCCGCGCGCCCGACGATAATGCCGGCTTGCGGTCCGCCGAGCAATTTATCGCCACTGAAGGAGCAGACGTCCACACCTTCGGCCAGCGAGTGCGCGACGGTCGGCTCGTCGGGAATCCCCCATGCTCGTAAATCCACGAAGCATCCGCTCCCCAGATCCTCGTAACACGGCAGGCCATGCCGATGGGCCAGGGCGACAAGATCCCGAAGAGGCGGTCGCTCGGTGAATCCGATGATGCGGAAATTACTCCAGTGCGCGCGCAGAATGAGCCGCGCGCGTTCGGTGATAGCGCGCTCATAATCCTCCAAGCGCGTGCGATTCGTCGTCCCGACCTCACGGAGGATCGCCCCAGACTTCGCCATGATCTCTGGCAGGCGAAATGCTCCCCCGATCTCGATCAACTCACCCCGCGAGACGAGGACCTCTCCCCCCTCGGCCAGCGTGTTGAGCACCAACAGCACAGCGGCCGCGTTGTTGTTGACGATGAGGGCGGCCTCCACATCGAGAAGACGGCGCAGCACATCCTGACAGTGCACGTCGCGCCGCCCCCGTTCCCCTCGCGTGAGATCGTATTCGAGGTTCGAGTACCCCGCTCCAATGCGCTCGATGGCGCAAAGCGCTGCCGCCGAGAGCGGCGCGCGTCCCAGATTCGTATGAAGGATGACCCCCGTCGCATTGATCACCCCTCGCAACGAGGGGCGCTCGAAGGCCTCCAGGCGCGCGCGGACCCGACGCTCGATCTCACGCGGCACATCTTCCTGCGCCACAGCGAGATGCCCAGCGCGAAGCTCTCGTCGCAACGCGTCGGTAACGGCGCGCACTTCGCGCACGACGGCCGCTCGCCCGAATCGCTCGACCCATGCCGCGATCGAGGTCCAGCGCAAGATGGACTCCACCGAGGGGATCGCGCGCAACCGTTCGATGACCATCTCGCCTCCTTCCTCAATCACTCGTCATCCTCCATCGCACAGATCGCCCGTTTGCCCGATGGGCATTCGCTCTCGGGACTTGGCCGCCGGCCGGACCTATTATCCTTTCGCGCTGACGCGCGGTGGCTCCCCCACTTGAATGCGTACGAGGAACTCACCGCTATTGTCCTTGGGCGAGCCATCGTTGACCATCAAGAAGAGCCGACCGCTGCGGTGCGCGACGATCTCGGCGGCCGGGCCGATGAAGAGGAACTCATCGTTGTCATCCCCAATGACGGCGATCACGCCGCCGCTCGGATGATGAGGCATGAGCTTATCCGGATCTTCCTGCTCGATGCCTTCTGGCCCGACCTCTTGCGTCGCCGAGATACGGACGCGCCCGCTGACGGCGAGCCGCAACTTCTGTCCCTTGATGAGATCAATCCCCGTATCGGTCCACTCCTGATTGGCCGGGACCTTAACGGTGTGCTCCGTATATCGCGGCAGCGTGACAGCCGGCTCGGATGCCGGAGTGACCGCCGTCAGCTCTTGAGCCGGACGCGCGCTCGGCATCGCTTCCGGCGCGCGCGGCGACTCTACATGGGCTTCTGTGCCGCCGAAGTCTATGCTCTCCACATCAGCGACATGAAGGATCGCTCGGCTCTGCGTCCCAGCGAGGATCACGGTGAACTCTCCGTTCTCGAATCGAATGACGCGTCCGCGCAGAACGGACCCGTTACGCAACCGCACGGTATGAGGCTCTTGAGCCGCCGAGCGATCCTGAATCGCCGCGCCGAAGGTGACGCTCAACAGCCCGGCCACCCCGATCGCAATCCCAAGAGCGAGCGATGCACGTCTCATCTCCTTCCTCTTTCGCAGCACGTGCCGGTTCGCGAACACCGCATCTCCCGAACCGACCCGAACAGGAGCCGCCACGCCCCTACAGAGCGGACAGCACTTCGACATACTGACGCGCCCGCGCCGTGATATCCGGCGCGCCCACAAGATCAGCGATCACCGCGACAGCATCCGCGCCAGCCGCGATGACCTGCGGCGCCGTCTCCAACGTGATGCCCCCGATGGCCACCAACGGTTTCCGAGTCCACGCCCGCACCGCTCGAACCGCCTCAATGCCCACGACCGGGTCCGGCTTCTCCTTCGTTCGCGTGGGGAAGACTGGACCAATGGCGATGTAATCCACCGGCAAGGTGTCCGCCTTCAGCACTTGCTCCAACGAATGCGTCGAGAATCCGATGAGACGATCCGGGCCCAGGAGCATCCGCGCTTTCTCCGGAGGAAGGTCATCTTGTCCCAGGTGCACGCCATCGGCCCCGACCGCCAAGGCGATGTCCGCGCGATCGTTGATGAGCAACGTGACGCCGAGCTCCCGCGCGATGAGCATGGCTTCCCGAGCCTGAAGGTAGAAGTCCTGCGGCGATGCCTCTTTCTCCCGCAGTTGGATGAGACGAATCCCCCCACCTGCCAATCGTCGCACTTGCTCGGCGTGCGAGAGTCCAGTCAGCCGACGATCCGTGATCGCGTACACGCGCGGGAGCTTCATCATCCTCATCTCCCATCGCGCACGACGCCAGCCTCCGCCACAGCACACACGTGCAGCGCACACTCTCCACGCAAGACGCGCCGCGCCCCTTGTCGCGCGAGAGCGTGCGCGATGAGCCGATACGCGTTCCACGCGAAGAAGACGTTCGGCCCCGGCAAGATGGCCATCGCCGCCGTCACCGGCAGAAGGAGCGCATTGAGCGCTATCCCGCGCGCATGTGCGCGCGACCGACGCCGGAGAAAGCGAAGGAACCGACGCCGCACGAGCGCCGCCGAGAGCGGCTCCGGATACAACAGCACCACTTCCGTCGCCCTGCGCATCTGCCGCAACAAGGATTCGCTCGGATCAATGCGCGTTTCGAGCCGACGAAAACCCTCTCGAATCCATCGCATTCGCTCCGTCGTCTCAATCGCGCGACGCGCGTGATGATACTCGGCCAAGAGCCGTCGCCAGAGCCGCGCCAGCACCCTCCCCGAGCTGAACGGGGATTCAAGATGCGCCTCCACCTCGCCTTCTGGCTCGGCTTGGAAGTTCCAGCGATTTCTCGGACCGATCACCAACCGAACCCTCATTCGCTCGCTGCCAGCTCCTCCTCCAAAAGCTGCTCGTCATACAGCTCGGCGTAGAGGCCACCCCGCGCGAGAAGCTCCTCGTGCGTTCCTTGTTCGACCACGCGCCCTCGATCCAAGACGACGATTCGGTCCGCCTCGCGCACCGTCCACAGACGATGGGAGATGAAGAGCACCGTGCGCTGAGGCATGAGCGCCCGAATCTGCGCGAGGATGCGCTCCTCCGTGTACGCATCCACGGCTGAGAGGGCGTCGTCTAAGATGAGGATGCGCGGCCGCCGAAGGAGCGCGCGCGCGATCGCCACGCGCTGCCGCTGCCCTCCAGAGAGCATGATCCCCCGCTCGCCCACGATCGTACGAAAGCCTTCGGGAAATTCCCGGATCTCCTCTTCAAGGCCGACCCATCGCGCCGCTTCAGCGATCTCCGACTCGCTGACCGAATCGGTGCCGAACGCCATATTCTCGGCCACGCTCAGGCCGAAGAGGAAGGGCTCCTGCGGCACAACGCCGAGCACGGCGCGCAGCCGCGCGCGGGGGATATCCCGGATATCCCGCCCATCGAGGAAGACCGTCCCAGGCGGCGGCTCATGGAGCCGCGTGAGCACGTTCACCACAGTCGTCTTCCCCGACCCCGTCCGTCCGACAATGGCCACCATCTCTCCGGGTTCGATCACCAACGAGACATCGCACAGGGCCGGCGCCTGACCATCGTAGCTGAAGGTCAGGTGGCGAATCTCGATCTTCCCCTGCGGGACCCATCCATCATCGGTCTTCGAAAGGAGGGGGATCGCGACGTCCCGACTCTCGGGCTCCCGCTCCAGGATCTCCACGATGCGCCCCATGCTGGCCAATCCGCGTTCGACGAGATTCACGACCCAGCCCATGGCGATCACCGGCCAGATGAGCCGCGCCAGATAGAGCGTGAACTCCACGAATTGGCCGACGCTGATCACCCCCTTGAGGGCGAGTCGGCCGCCATACCAGAGCACGGCCGCCGATCCGAGCCCGATGAGCGTCGCGAGCGTGGGATAGAAGAGTCCGGTCAATCGAATGAGGCGCAGGTTACGCCGCACGTATTCCCGATTGAGGGCGCGAAAGGCGCGACGTTCCGCTTCCTCCTGTCCATAAGCGCGCACGACGCGCACGCCCGCGAAGTTCTCCTGCGCGCGCGTGCTCAAGCGCCCCAGTTGCTCCTGCACCCGCTCGAAATGCGCATGAATGCGCGCGCCGAAGAGCTTCGTCGCGACCGAGACCAGCGGAAGAGAGAATAACGCCAACAGCGTCAGCCGCCCGCTCACCCGAATCATCAGTGGCAGCGCGAGCGCGAACACGACGAGCGCATTCGCCGAGTACATGAGCGCCGGCCCAACCAGCATCCGCACGGCGTTCAGATCGTTGGTCGCCCGCGACATGAGATCGCCCACCCGATATTCGTGGAAGAATCTCGGCCCCATCTGCTCCAGGTGCGCGAAGAACTCATTGCGCAGCTCATACTCGATGTCCCGCGACATCCCGACAATCAATCGCCGTTGCCAAAAGAGGAAGATCCCTTGCCCCAGAGCGATGGCGATCACCAACAGCCCATAGCGAAAGAACTGCTCCGCCATCGTCGCTCGTGCCAGATCATCCACAGCATAGCGCACGACGGTCGGCGCCGTGAGGCCGATGGCGTTCCCCACGAGGATGCATCCGAGGCCCGCGGCGAGCACACGCTGATGGCGCCGCCAGGCCGCGAGGATTCGGCTCCACGCTTGTCGCCGGGATCTCCCCGAGTCCCCACGCTCTGTCCCCGAGAGCTTGCGAGGCATCTGTCGGCTCATCGCCTCTCCGCCGTCGCCGCGCCGCTTCAATACGCCCGCAGCTGTTCCTGATACGCGAGGAATTGTCGCTTCATCTCCTTGAGCGAATCGCCGCCGAACTTCTCGCGTATCGCTTGCGCGAGCACGATGGCCACCATCGCTTCGCCGATCACGCCCGCTGCCGTGATGGCCGTCACATCCGAACGCTCGAAGGCGGCTTCGGCCGGCTCCTTCGTCACGACATTGACGCTGCGGAGTGGCCGCCGCAAGGTCGAGAGGGGTTTCAAATAACCGCGCACGCGGATCTCCTCGCCGTTACTGATCCCCCCCTCGACGCCGCCGGCGCGATTCGTCTTCCGGTAGAATCGGCGCTCGGCCGCATCGTAGAAGATCTCATCGTGGACGCGCGAGCCGGGCCAGCGGGCGGCCATCGTGCCAAGGCCGAGTTCGACGGCCTTCACGCCTTGAATGGACATGACGGCCTGCGCCAGCCGTCCATCCAATCGCAAGTCCCACTGCGTGTGTGTGCCCAAGCCAGGGGGCACACCGTGCGCCACGACCTCGAAGAGGCCGCCCACGGTATCTCCCGCGCGCATCGCCGCCTCAATGCGCGCGATCATCCGCGCTTCCAGCTCGCGATCCACACATCGCAAAGGTGAATCCTCGGGGATGGCCTGGATCTCCTCCCACGAGACATCATCGCGCGGCTGCTCGGGCACCCCCCCGACCATCAAGACATGGCTGCTCACCTCGATGCCGAACTCGCGCAAGAGCAGCTTCGCCAACGCGCCGACGGCCACGCGTGCCGCCGTCTCTCGCGCGCTCGCCCGTTCGAGGATGTCGCGCAGATCGTGCGTGTTGTACTTCAAGCCTCCGGCCAGATCGGCATGTCCGGGCCGAGGGCGCACGACCCGCCGCGCCTTCCGTTCGTCCTCGAACACGCGTGGTTCGAGCGCCATCACTTCTTGCCAATTCGCGAAATCCCGATTCTCGATCACCAGCGCAATGGGCGACCCGAGCGTGCGCCCGTGCCGCACGCCGCTCAAGATCTCGGCGCGATCCCGTTCGATCTTCTGCCGGGCGCCCCGCCCAAAGCCGTGTTGCCGCCGCTCCAGCTCTCGCGAGATGAACGCCACGTCCACGGATAATCCGGCCGGGAACCCCTCCACAAGGGCTACCAGCGCCCGACCATGCGACTCCCCAGCTGTGAGGAAACGAATCGTCACCCTCCCTGACCTCCCGACGCTCAACTGGGGACCTCCAGCAGCTTGCGCTTCAAGGCCTTGATCCGATCACGCAACGCGGCCGCTCGCTCAAAGCGCAGCTGCCGCGCAGCCTCCCGCATCTCCGCCTCCAACTGCCGAATACGCTCTTCAAGAGCCGCTTCCGTCGTCACCCCCTCGTCCTCTTCGTCCAATGGAACGGTCACGTAATCGGCCTCGATGATGTTGACGAGCGTCTCCTCGATGGGCTTGACGACCGATTGCGGTGTGATCCCATGCCGCCGATTGTACTCCTGTTGCTTCGCCCGACGCCGCTCCGTCTCGCGGATCGCGTGCGCCATGGACTCGGTGATGCGATCGGCATAGAGGATCGCCTTCGCATGGATATGCCGCGCGCACCGCCCAATGGTCTGAATGAGCGCGCGCGTCGAACGCAAGAACCCCTCCTTGTCGGCGTCGAGGATGGCGACGAGCGACACCTCTGGCAGATCGAGCCCCTCGCGCAAGAGGTTCACGCCGACGAGGACATCGAAATCCCCGCGCCGGAGGTCGCGCAGGATCTTGACCCGCTCCAGCGTATCGATCTCCGAGTGGAGATACCGAACGCGTACCCCCAGCTCCGCATAGTACGCACAGAGATCCTCGGCCATGCGTTTGGTGAGCGTCGTCACCAGCACGCGTTCACCGCGCGCCACCCGCTGGCGGATCTCTTCGAGCAGATCATCCACCTGCCCGCGCACGGGGCGCACCTCGACTTCCGGATCGAGCAAGCCCGTCGGACGCACAACCTGCTCGACGACTTCCCCACCCGCCTTCTCCAACTCGTACTCGCCCGGCGTCGCCGAGACGAAGATGACCTGCCCGACGCGCGCCTCCCACTCCTCGAACGTCAGCGGCCGATTGTCGAGCGCGCTCGGCAGCCGGAAGCCATATTCCACGAGCGTCTCCTTTCGCGACCGATCCCCATGATACATGCCGCGAATCTGTGGGATCGTCTGATGGCTCTCGTCCACGATGATGAGGGCATCCCTGGGGAGATAGTCGAGTAACGTCGGCGGGGGCTCGCCCGGCTGCCGCCCCGTCAGATGCCGGGAATAATTCTCAATCCCACGGCAGTACCCGAACTGCTCCAACATCTCCAGATCGTAGAGCGTCCGCTCCCGAATCCGCTGCGCTTCAAGCCGCTTGCCTTTTGCCTCCAGTTGTGGCCACCACCATTCCAATTCCTCCCGAATCGAGCGAATGGCCCGACGCAACACGTCGCGGCGCGTGACGAAGTGCGTCTTCGGATAGAGCGCCACGCGATCTAAGCGCTCGAGCACTTCCCCAAAGAGCGGATCGATCGTCGCGAGCGCGTCCACCTCGTCCCCCCACAGCTCGATCCGAACGGCCAGGTCGCGATCCACCGGATAGACCTCCACGACATCCCCCCGCACGCGAAATGTGCCCCGCCGTAGCTCGTCTTCCGTCCGCTCATATTGCAGCTCGACCAACCGTCGCAGCAACTCCGAACGCGGGAGCGTCTGCCCCCGATGCACCCAGAACAGCATCCCATAGTACTCGTTCGGATCCCCCAGGCCGTAGATGCAGGAGACGCTCGCCACGATGATGACATCCCGCCGCTCGAAGAGCGCCCGCGTGGCCGACATCCGTAGCCGATCGATGTCCTCGTTGATGATGGCCTCTTTCTCGATATACGTGTCGGTCGCCGGGATGTAGGCTTCCGGCTGGTAGTAGTCATAGTAGCTCACGAAATACTCGACGGCATTGTAAGGGAAGAACTTCTTGAACTCCTGATAGAGCTGCGCGGCGAGCGTCTTATTGTGCGCCATCACGAGCACGGGCCGATTCACCTGCTCGATGACCTTCGAGATCGAGAACGTCTTGCCCGAGCCCGTGATGCCCATGAGGACTTGAAAGCGCTTCCCCTCGCGCACCCCCCGCACGAGGGCTTCGATCGCCTCCGGCTGATCGCCACGCGGTTGATATTCGGAGACCAACGTGAACCTCATAGCGCGCCTTCACCAAAGGGTGAATTATAGTCCGATCCCTCAAGCCGGAGCAAAGACCTCGCGATCTCACCCCTCGCCCCTTCCTCTCCCGCTCGCATTCCTCTATAATTCGCCCCTCAGGAATGTCCTGCGCGGCACATCGGGGATTGGGGAGAAGCGATGTTCAAGATCCTCATCGTGGATGACGAGGCGAGTGTGAGGACGTTCATCCAGCAGGCGCTCGCCGACGAGGAGTACGAGATCCACACAGCGGCTAATGTCCCAGAAGCTTTGGACCAAGTGCGCGAGGAGATCTTCGACCTCGTCATCACCGATCTCCTGATGACTCCGCTCTCGGGCATGGACCTGCTGCGCGCCATCAAGGAGATCTCCCCAGGGACAGAGGTCCTCATGATGACGGCCTACGGGACGATCGAGACGGCCGTGCAGGCCATGAAGCTCGGCGCCTGCGACTACATCACCAAACCTCTCCCGGTAGACGAACTTCGCCTGCGCGTCGCGCATGTCCTGGAGCGAAAGCGCCTGCAACGCGAGAACCGATGGTTGCGCGAAGAGTTGTTCCACCACTTTGGGATCGAGAATCTCGTTGGTCAGAGCCCGCCGTTCCTTCAAGTCCTGGAGAAAGTGCGGCGCGTCGCTCCGACTGACGCCACCGTCTTGCTCACCGGCGAGACCGGAACGGGCAAGGACGTGATCGCTCGCGCGATCCACCTTCTGAGCCGTCGCGCTTCACGATCGTTCATCTCGGTCAATTGCGCGGCCTTGCCGGAACAGCTCTTGGAGAGCGAACTCTTCGGACACGTCAAGGGGGCGTTCACCGGGGCCGTCGCGAGCCGAAAGGGCTTGATCGAAGAGGCGACGGGCGGAACGTTCTTCCTCGATGAGATCGGCTCGATCCCGCTCTCGGTTCAAGCCAAGCTCTTGCACGTGCTCGAAAACAAGACCATTCGCCGCCTCGGGGAGAACCGCGAGACCCCCGTGGACGTGCGGATCATCGCCGCAACGAATCGAGACTTGCAAGATGCACTCCGGCGCGGCGAGTTCCGCGAAGACCTCTACTACCGGCTTAACGTCGTCACCATTCATCTCCCACCGCTGCGCGCCCGGCGCGAGGATATCCCCCTGCTGGCCCATCACTTCCTCCGCCGGTTCTGCCAACGGGATCAAAAGGCGATTCTGGGCTTCAGCGAAGCAGCCATGGCCGCGTTGATCAGTTACGCCTTCCCTGGAAACGTGCGCGAACTGCGCCACCTCATCGAACAAGCCGTCGCCCTCTCCTCCGGCCAATGGATCACCCTAGCCGATCTCCCCGCTCATGTGCGCATCGCGGCTCCGGCCCCAGAAGAGCGCGAGCTCGAGACTGTCCTGAACCACGTTGAGCGCGATCTCATCCTTCAGGCGATCCAGCGCAATGAAGGCCACCTTGAACGCACGGCCCGCGACCTTGGCATGAGCCGCGTTACCCTCTGGCGAAAGATGAAAAAGTACGGGCTCGCCAAACGATTCGTCCCCCAATCGGACCCGACCGAGGGAACCTCCTCGTAACGGGTGATTTCGCACACAAGAGATCGCCTCCGTCCCCCCTTACGGGCGTTCCTCACGAGGCGAAAGGTTTCATCCCTGAAACGATCCGAGGAAGCATGAAACGTTGGGGATCGAGCGGGCTTCGCGAAGTCCACCTCCGGTTGCGGCTCACCTTTTGGGAAATCTTTGGGTAGAGGATGATTTGACCACACCGTGACGATGCAAAGCGCCCGCCACTCCAGACGCACCGCTTTGGCACGCCGATTGCTCCGCCATCTTGGCGGAGGATAGCAGATGGGGGTGAAGAGAATCACGGCGCTTGTCGTCAGCATCGGATGTGCCTTGTGGTACATTCCAGAGACCGCTGACGCCCGCCCTCCATCATCCCCACCGACGTGGCAACTCCTCTGGGTGCATTACGACGGAGCACGATTCCAACTCATCGGGAGCCAGATCCGCTCGCAGTCGGCGCTCCCGCGGGCGCTCCCCACATCTTTGTCGAGGACCTTTCGGTTCGTTCTGGAAACCGAGGACGGAGGGGCCCTTTTCGCCGGTCAATTCGATGATCCGCGCCTCATTCATGTGGACCACGTCAATGAAGAGGGGGCTCTTCACAGCGAGACGCTTCTTCTGCCGGAGACGATCTTCTCGCTCCGAGTGCCATATGCGGAAGGGGCGGTTCGACTTCGCATCTCAGGCGACGACTTCCCCACGGTCACGCTCCCTCTGGATACACCGATAGAGGCGCTCGACGCACTCAGCGCGCTGCCGAACTATACAACGCAGACAGTGCTCCGCACGGGACCGTCGAGCAATCGTCTGGACATCGTCTTCCTGGGGGATGGCTACCGCGTGACGGAGATGGAGAAGTTCGACCGAGACATTCGCGCGTTCGCCGATCATTTGCTCCAGACCCAGCCCTATGCGGCCTACCGCCACGCCATCAACATCCACAAGGTCAACGTGATCTCCCGAGATTCGGGCATTGATCGGCCGAGCCTCGGGCTCTATCGTGATACGGCGCTGGATATGACGTTCGACTTCGAAGGCGTGCCGAACGCCGTTTACGCTCCCGTGGAGAGCGAGTACAAGATCTACCGCGCGGCCGCTCTCGTGCCCGAAGCCGATCTCATCGTCGTCCTGGTGAACGAACGAGATCTCGGAGGTTCCTCCGGACCTCTGAAGAACATCTCAGTCGTCACGACGCACGCGCGAGGACCGGAGCTGCTGCTGCATGAGTTGGGTCATTCCTTCGCATTCCTAGCCGATGAGAGCGATGGCCCATCGGCTCCGCCCTTGCGCGAACCGACGAAAGCGAACGTCACGCTCGAACGCACCCGCGAGGGCCTCCGGCAAGTGGGGAAGTGGGATTACTGGATCGAGGAAGCCATTCCCGCACCCACGCCTGAGTCTTACTCGGGCGTGGGAATATTCGAGGGCGGATTCGGCGTCTCGCGCGGCGTGTTTCGCCCCACCCGCACGTGCAAGATGCGGGCGCTCGGCCAGCCGTTTTGCCCCGTCTGTCTGGAGCAGCATGTGCTCCGCCTCTATTTCTACATTCGCCCGATCGAGGCCGTCAGCCCCCCGCTGGCAGCCATCGAGGCGGTCTCAGGGGATACGCTCCTCTTCCACGTGGTCCCTTTGCAGCCTTCGCCCGGGACGCTGCGAATAGAATGGTTCGTCAATGGCCTCCCCCTTGACCATCATGAAGCGAGCCTCCCTCTTCCATTGGGGACGCTTGCACCGGGTCAGCACACGATCACGGTGGTCGTCACTGATCGTACCCCATTCGTCCGTCGGGACCCAACAGGGCTTCTCTCTTCCCGCGTGAGCTGGACGCTCACGCGCTGATGAGGCAGCCCCCATCCCCCGGGGCGGTGGGAGTCATCTTCCCCATCGCCCCTCTTCACTCAACCGGCGCCGGAGAAGATGCCTCCTTCGCTTCACAGTAATGCTTCAGTTCATGAACGAGCAGACGGACGAAATACGGATGCAAGAGGCCGAAATAGTCCTTCAGCCGAATCCAAAGATCAGCCATCGCGCGACACGCATCGAGATCGTCAAAGAATCGCCGCCGATAAAGCCCATCGGCCAAGACGTGACGTCGCACATCAGCGGGCCACCAGGGGGCATCGGCGTCCAAAAACGCGAGGTCTTCGAGAACCACACCGACTTCAACACGAGCCGAGACGCGCGCCAATTCTTCGAACAGCTCCTCTTTCATCGCTGCCTCCGAGTTGAAGAGTATGGCACGCCATCCCCCACCGCACAATGAAACCATCGGTATCACCTCCCGGCATGGTGTTAACGCGCGATTCTCAATGTCTCCCCCTGACGCGAACGAAGCGCGGATCGCGCGCTCGAATTGACGCGACCGGAGGGTTGGGCTACATTTCTCTGGCGAAACTCCGGTGAGGGATTCCGGATGCGAGAACGATCCTATGCGCTAGCGACCGACCTTTATGAACTGACGATGGCGGCGGCCTATTTCGAGAATCAGATGAACCATCCTGCCACGTTCGAAGTGTTCGTGCGATGGATGCCGCCGAACCGGAGTTATCTGGTCGCGGCCGGACTCGCGCAGGTCATCGAATATCTGCTCGAACTGCGATTCTCCTACCGCGATCTGGAATTCCTCCGCCGTCTGCCGGTCTTCCGACACGCCTCGGATGCCTTCTTCGACTATCTGAGCGAATTTCGATTTCGCGGCGACGTCTGGGCCATGCCCGAAGGGACGATCTTCTTTCCGAACGAGCCGATCCTACGGATCACGGCGCCGATCATTGAAGCCCAGATCTTAGAGACCTACGTGCTCGCGTACCTCAACTTCGAGAGCGCCATCGCGAGCAAGGCGGCTCGCATCGTGGATGCTGCCCGAGGACGCGCCATCATCGAGTTTGGCGCACGCCGCGCGCACGGCATGGAAGCCGCGCTCTACGCCGCTCGCGCGGCTTACATCGGAGGCTGCATCGGAACGTCCAACGTCGAGGCCGGGTACCTCTTTGGTATCCCCATCTACGGAACAGCCGCCCATTCATGGAACATGGCCTTCCCAGACGAGTTGGATGCGTTCCGCGCTTATCTCCGTGTCTTTCCCGAAACAACGATCCTCCTCATTGACACCTACGACACGCTTCAGGGGGCACGCAAGGCGACCGCTCTTGGCCCGGTCGTCCGCGGTGTGCGACTGGACAGCGGAGACCTCGCGACGTTGAGCAAACAGGTGCGCGCGATCCTGGACGAGGCCGGCATGACCGAGACTAAGATCATCGCCAGCGGCGATTTGGACGAATACAAGATCGCCGAGCTCCTTGAACACGGAGCCCCCATCGACATCTTTGGCGTCGGCACGCAGCTCTCCACCTCCTACGATGCCCCGACCCTCGGCGGCGTCTATAAACTCGTGGAAGAAGAGGTGGACGGTCGCATCCTCTACAAGATCAAACTGAGCACGGAGAAAGCGACCTATCCGGGCCGCAAGCAGGTCTGGCGGAGAACGGACGCCGAGGGCTGCTTCCTCTCCGACGTCATCGCCTTGGCCGATGAACCTCCGCCTCCCGATGCTTTTCCACTGCTTGAGGAGATCATGCGCGGAGGCCGCCTCGTCACATCTTTGCCCACACTTGAGGAGATTCGAGAGCGCGCAGCGGAGAACGTGCGCCGATTGCCCGAGGCATATCGCCGTCTGAAGGGCGCGGCCGAATATCCCGTCTCTCGGAGCGAACGCCTCGAAGAATTGCGACAACAGGTTATCACGGAGCTCCAGGGTGTGTGAGCCTTCATCCCGCACTCCCACTGAGGAGAGCACGCCATTGCTCCTCACTCAGCTCCAGGTACTGCCCCATGGCCCGGAACTTCCGATATCGCCGATCCACGAGCTCCTCGATCGGCAGATCCCGCACTTCCGCCAGAGCCTCCATGAGGAACCGATCGAGGATCTCCGCCATCTGCCGTGGATTCGTGTGCGCGCCCCCGGGCGGTTCGGGCACGATTCGATCAATGACCCCCAGCTCGAGGAGGTCCGGCGCCGTGAGCCTGAGCGCCTCGGCCGCGAAATCGGCCTTGCTGGCGTCCTTCCAGAGAATGGCCGCACATCCCTCGGGCGAGATCACCGAATAGATCGCATTCTCCAACATGAGGATGATGTCGCCTACGGCGATGGCGAGCGCGCCGCCCGATCCCCCCTCTCCCGTGATCGTCACGACGATGGGAACGCGCAAGCGCGCCATCTCACGAAGATTGTTGGCGATCGCTTCGGCCTGCCCGCGCTCCTCGGCATCCACTCCCGGATACGCGCCCGGCGTATCCACAAAAGAGAAGATCGGCCGATGGAACTTCTCGGCCAGTTTCATCGCCCGAAGGGCCTTGCGATACCCCTCGGGCTTCGGCATCCCAAAATTGCGAAACTGTCGTTGCTTGAAATCATGGCCTTTCTGATGGCCAACGACCAGCACCGGCTCCCCGTGAAATCGCGCCAGTCCGCAGACGATCGCCGGATCATCGGCGAAGCGCCGATCGCCGTGAATTTCGATGAAGTCCTCGAAGATCCAAGAGACGAAATCGAGCGTGTACGGGCGATCGGGATGGCGCGCGAGCTTCACCCGATCCATTGCCGTCACCGGGCGCACGACCTGCTCGCGCAGCCGTTCAACGCGCTGCTTGAGCGCCACCAGCTCCTCCTGCTCTTCCCGCGTCATCGCCCGCTGTGACAGGTCCTCCAGCCGCTTCTCCAACTCAACCAGTTCCTGCTGGAGTTGCTCCTTCTCTTCCATTGCGCCCTCCCACATACCCATGAGGCTCCAACCAAGTGCTGCCCCGCTGCGAGATGCAAGCTTCTGACCGGCGACCATGTATTGTACGGCAGGAGCACGGAGAACGCCTAGCCGCCGCGGGCGAAGACGTCAAACGGGTGAAAGAGACGCTCTATGTCGCGCCCACGCCATCGCCGCGTGCTCCGCTCCCGACGCCGATCCCGCCATACGGCCGGTAATTCCCGAAGCGCTTCCACAAGCGCTGCTCCAAAGGCCCAGTCCCATCGAATCGGGATCGTCAGAGCGAGCGCGGCGACGATCACCACGTGCTCCAGCAGCCAATCCCATTCGTCGAGGTTCTTCCAGTGAACGAGCAACCGATTCCGCTCGCTCGCCCGCCGAATGAAAAACTGCGAGAAGCGAGGCTCGATCGTCCGACTCGCCTCGTGATACACGACGGCGCGCGGTTCGTATCGGATCTGCCATCCGCGTCGCCATGCCCTCAGGCTCAGGTCCACATCCTCCCAATAGAACGGCCGCAACCGCTCATCGAATCCCCCGAGCTGCCGCACTTTCTCCGCATCGAAGGCTGAGAACCCCCCGCTGGCCAAAAGCGAGGGCCACGCGCCGAAAGATCCCGATGACCGAACGCCAACCGTGCGCTCTCCCTCCTCGCGCACAACGTCATAGTCCTTGTGGACTCGCCAGAATCCGCGCCGAAACCGGCCGAGCTTCCCTCCACTGGCCAACCTTCGCGTGCGCGGATCAAGCGCTCGACAGGTCACGGCGAAAACGGTCGGATCGAAGAAGTGCGGCGCGAGATGCAAGAGGACATCCCGCTCCACAGCCACATCATTGTTGAGGAGGAAGATCACCGGGAACCGCGCGCGACGAAATCCCACGTTCGCCGTCGGCGCGAACCCCTCCGGCCCCGACTTCACGATGACCTCGACAAACGACGGCGCGTTCGCCCCGATCCATTCCGACGTTCCATCCTCACTCCCATCGTCCACGATCACGACTTCGACGCGCGCTCCCCCCTCTCGCTGATACACGCGCGCCGCGTCCACGACTGAAGGGAGAAATCGTTCGAGCAGATGCCGCCCGTTCCACGTCGGGATGATAACGCTTACATCGGGATAAGGGCGGTCAGACATCCAGGTCCGGCAGCCATCGCGGAAGTCTTTGCCGAAGGAGGGCGATCAACTCCGGCGCATCTCGCTCGTAGATGTCCGGGATATTCAGGACGATGATCTTCTCGGCGAGCCCCTCGACATCGGGGAAGAGCTCGAGAAGTTGCGTCCGATGACGATCATATCGCTCATCCATCACGAAGATGAGATCGGCCCACTCCACAAGATCGCGCGTCACCGGACGCGTGGCCAGCGGCGATACTCCCGCCGAACGCGCCTCATATCGTTGACTTCGCGCCAGCAGCGCTTCAGCCGTCGGTGAGCGATTCTGATTCGCCGTGCAGACGAAGAGCACCCGCCGCTTCATAAGCGTTTGATTATATCCGACTCCACAACGTCCTCCAACGCATGCCTCAGGATACGACGTCCACACGCGCACGGATGTCTCCCCTGCTCTCCGAGCTTGAGTGGCGGGACTCTTGAGCGCCAGCTCATGCAAGCGCCGATCCCGCATGCGGGTGCTGGACACTCGTTCGATGCCGAGAGAATGCTCTAAAGAACGCTCAGAGTGAACGACGATGCGTTGGGAGTTTTGGAGTCGAGCGAATCAGCGTCCTCCACGAGCGCCTCCGAGAACGCCGTTCGCTCGGCCCCTCTTGCGGGGATAGCCCCATTCGAGTTGCAATCCAACTCAATGGCATGAAAGACCTGGTTGCCATCGGCCGGATCACATGTCGTCACACTCGCATAGCAAGACGTCGTGGTGATGGTACAGTAGTTTTGAATGACGCGCATGGTCGGCGCCACGTGTCTTTGAAGAGCTGCCTTACAATCTTTATCGTCCTCCGATGTCGGGGTTCCACAATTGGTCTCACACGAAGGCCACTCTTGCGCCATCGGACAGCGATCTCCCTCCCCGAGGACGCGGAAGTCACCAATGGATCCCCGACCCACATGGAAGCGATACGCCTTCGCTGGGGTGAAAACGTAAATCCACGGACTCCTCACGACGATCTCCTCCATACCAACGAGGACAGCAAGGGTCGGTCTGAGGACGAAGGCATATTCGCGAAGCTTCTCCCCTTCGGGACTATATTCGTACACGATCCCGGATCGGGATGAACCGTTCACGCCGATCCAAAGATGGCCGGTCACGGGATCAAGCGTCGCAGACGCGATGGTCACCACGCCTCCTACTTGGCGAGGGTCCTTCGCCGCCAGGAACCGACGAGCCATCTGGACCTGAAGATCCACCGCCTGGCCTTCGATGACGAATTCCGAGAGTAACTCCCCTTCCTTGGAGAACTTCTGAACGGTCGGATGTGGAGCGAACTCGAACACGTAGTAGATGTTGTCCGCAGCATCAACGAGGACTCGCCCTCTGTCCAAGAAACGATTTTGCACCGGATTCGTCTCATCGAAAAGCTTAAGCGCTCCGAAGCTCCTGAACCTGCGCCCTGCAGGATCATAGAGATGAAGCAAAGCTCCTTCGGTCGGCGACGCGACGACGATCCGCCCATCACTGAGCACCGCAAGAGAAAGCGGACGAGGAACGCGGAATGTCCGAAGTCGTTGTCCGAACGGGTCCAAAATCGCGATCTGGTCTGCCTCCGTATCCGCCAGGTAGATCCGACCTCGAGCGTCGACGGCCAGAGCATCTGGTGAGAGCGAGAGGGTTGGGATATCCCTGGAAAAATCACGCCCTTCCTCATAGACAGTGACGCTCCCTCTCCCAGCGATCAAGACGTAGAGAAAGTGGCCATCTCGTGAGGCGACTGCAGATCGTACAAAGCCCGCTTCGCGGAAGACGCGCTCAGACGATTGTCGGAGAACGAGTGGTGATTGCGCCCGGTGAGCACTCACCATGAAAAGACTGACGATAAAGGGGCCAAAGGGGACGAAGTATTTGAGGGCGAAAAAGAGGATCGTTGCGACTTCCTTTCGTAAGCGGTGAAGCATCGTCAGACGCACCCCCTTTTCGAGTCGTGACGAACTATTTGAGGTAATGGGTTTCCTCATCTTCCCCATACCTTTCTCAATAGTTCATCTCTGACAGACCAAATTATACTGTCTGTCTGTCAACCCCCTTTTTGCTTTTTCCAAAAATTTGCGGAGACACGGGAAGGCTCCCCCTACAACCGATGAGGAGGGTGGTGATGATTCTCGTCCTCAAGCCGAAGGTCGTTTGCACAGCACGAAAGGCCCCAAGCCCAAGAGACAGGTCCCGATGATCTTCACCTTCGGTCTCAAGCCCTCTCTGGGATGAAGGGGGGAGAAGCCCTTGAGGCCTCCCGACGAAATTTCCACTACTCCTGAAAGGGTGTCACCAGTACATCCGCGACAAAGGAGATCGCCTACCGTGATCGCGTGGCCTTTTTGAGGAGCACCAAGAGGGCATCCCATTCCCGGACGCGGAAGGTTCCCGCTCTAATGTTCCACTTTGGACTAAGGGCGCCATCGCTTGAGAGAAGGAGCGCGCGACGGCAAACTGAGCGCGCTTGGGCCTCGGAATGCTCCCTTGCCCCGTTTCGGAGCGATCCGGTATGCTTACGATCTCGGACATGTTCACGGGGTTGATCGAGGAGACTGGGCGGATCCGCCGTCTCGTGCTCACGGGCACGGGAGGAGAACTGCACGTAGCCGCGCGTGCGGTCTTGGATGGCTTGCGCGTCGGTGAGAGCATTGCCGTTAACGGCGTATGCCTGACGGTGACGGAAGTCGAGCGCGATGGCTTTCGCGCGCACCTTTCGGCCGAGACGCTTCGTCGGACAACGTTCGGTCAACTTCGCGCCGGACGGCTGGTGAACCTCGAACGCGCGCTGCGAGTGAGCGATCGGCTCGGCGGGCATATCATTCAGGGCCATGTGGACGGCATCGGGCGCTTCCTGGAACGCCGCCCGGAGGGGGAATCGTGGATCTTTCGCTTCGCCTTCCCCTTGAACCTGCGTCGGTATCTCGTCGCGAAGGGCTCGATCGCTGTGGACGGGATCAGCCTGACGATCGCCGACTTGAGTGCGGCGTGGTTCGAGGTAGCGATCATCCCCCACACGCTGCGGATGACGAACCTTCGGGAATTGCATCCGGGCGAAGGCGTCAATCTCGAGGTGGACGTTTTGGCCAAGTACATCGAGCGAATGGTGGAACCCGTTCTCGCGCGCTTCCGGCCGAACGCGCCAGGGATGACGTTGGAACGACTCAAAGCCGAAGGGGACGTGGAATGAGCGTGCGCCGACGATGCGACGTTTCACCTTTCGCCTCCATCCCGGAGGCCATCGAGGAGATTCGCCAAGGGCGCATGATCATCCTCGTGGACGATGAGGATCGCGAGAACGAAGGCGACCTCTGCTGCGCGGCCGAGAAGGTCACGCCGGAGATCATCAATTTCATGGCCAAGCACGGACGGGGGCTCATTTGCCTCTCGCTCACGCCCGAGCGGTGTGAACAATTGAATCTTCCACTTCAAGCCCCGGAGAACACGTCTCGGTTCGAGACGGCCTTTTGCGTCTCCATTGATGCGCGCGAAGGGATCACGACGGGCATTTCGGCGGCCGATCGCGCGCGCACGATCCTGACGGCCATTGATCCGCGCACGCGTCCTTCGGACCTGGTACGTCCCGGACACATCTTCCCCTTGCGCGCTCGCGAGGGCGGAGTGCTCGTGCGCGCCGGACAGACGGAAGCGTCCGTGGACCTAGCGCGATTGGCGGGATTGACGCCCGCCGGCGTCATCTGCGAGATCATGAACGGTGATGGGACGATGGCGCGACTCCCACAGCTCATCCCCTTCGCGCGCCGCTTTGGCCTGAAGATCGTCACCGTGGCCGATCTCATTCGCTATCGTCTGCAACACGAACGCGTAGTGCGCAAGCGCGCCGAGTCTTCGCTGACGACCCCCTACGGCGAATTTCGCGTCTCGGCCTACGAGAATCCCATCAATGGGGAGATCCACCTCGCATTGGTGAAAGGGATGATCCCGCCGGACGAACCGGTCCTCGTTCGAGTTCACACGCTTTCGCTCCTTGGCGACGTCTTCCGCGCTCAAGAGGAAGAGACGGGTGCCGAACTGCATCGCGCGCTGGAGCAGATCGCTCGAGAAGGGCGCGGCGTCTTGCTCTATCTGATCCGGCGCGAGCATTTGGGCGAACAACTCGTCGCCTCACTGCTTCGCCGTCAGGTGGCCTCTTCTCTGGAGACGTCGAAGCCAGAGGCAGCAGCGCTTCGGGTGCCCGGAAGCCTCTCCTGGGACATGCGCGACTACGGCATCGGCGCTCAAATTCTCCACGACCTCGGTGTCCGGCGCATGCGATTGCTCACGAACCATCCGAAGAAGCTCGCCGCGCTCTCGGGCTTCGGCTTGGAGATCGTCGAGACGATCCCACTCTCCGAATCGGGCACCGATGTCGCCCCCTCTCGGAAGAGGGGGCGGGCGGGCGCCTGAATGTCCCCCGTCCATGCTCTCCGCCTTGAAGTCCGAACGCGTCGGCGTCCCCTTTCCTAAAGGGGATGTTGGGAGAGCGAAAAGAGAAGCGCGAGCAACGTCGAAGGCCGATGTCGCTTCTGAACACAAGGCGGTGAAACCGAGCCATCACGCATGAGATGCGCGAAGATCGCCATCGGCGCCGCTTCGTGCTTCGGGGTGATCGTCGCGATCGCCCTGGGGGCCGTCCTCTGGATGAGGAGCGCGCACTTCGATCGGTTCCTAGAACGGGCGTTCAATGACCGATTGCGCCCACTCCATCTTCGGGTCGAACTGCAGGACGCGAGCGTCTCGCTCTGGCGGGGCACGGTGGAGCTGCGCGACGTGCGCTTGTTCCCTGGCCGACACCACGATCCGTTGCTTCACGTCTCTCATGTGAGCGCGCGCTTTGCGATTAAGGATCTCTTTGCCCGTGCCTTCTCGATCGCCGATCTCAAGCTCGATCGCCCGCAGATCTTCATCACGATTGATCCGAGCGGACGCCCGAATTTCGCCGACATCGACCTCGCCTGGTTTCGCCGTCCGAGACCTCCCACATCCTTCACGCTCCGCGTGGAGCGCGTGCGGATCACCGAGGGGCGCCTCTTCGTAAACGACCGGCCGCATCGCCTCTGGCTCAAAGCCGACGGTGTGCTCCTCTCGCTCGCGCCAGCCTCTCCGGCGCCACGCGCCGTGGGAGAGATTCGACAGCTCGATGTCGCTCTGGATGAGGTGGTGATCGCACGGGCGCATCTGGAGTGGCGCGCGGAGATCGCCCGCGACCGAGTACAATTGGAGCGCGCTCGACTCGCGGCCGATGTCGGTGATGTGCTGTTGGCCGGGATGATTCGCGGATGGACGGATCCCGAGTATGAGCTCACGCTCGATGGACTTCTGCATCTGGATCGCGTGGCGGCGAATTGGCCATCACCGATCGCACTCTCTGGGGATCTCCTCGTCCGAGGGCGCATGCGTGGCCAAGGGCGCGCTTATCAGCTTGACGTCGTGGCAACGACGAGGCGCGCCACATTGTGGGGGATTCGGGTCGCGCGTGGGAGCGGGTGGATCCGCACGCCCGATGCGGATTCCGCGCCAGGATCGGCTGGCGCACCCTTCCTCGCCTCATTGAAGGTGGATGCGCTCGCGGCGGCGTTCTTCCGCGCGCGTGGCGTTTCCATAACGGGGACGTCTCCGGGGCCGGCTGGTTGGCTCTTCGCCGGCACGATGGGCGGGCGCGCGATGATGATCGGCCCGCTCCCCCTCGAAGAAGTTCGCGCTCACTTGCGTCTGGGACCAGAGCACGTACTCGTCGAAGACCTCGATGTGCGACTGCTCAGCGGGCGCGCGCGCGGATACGCTCGCGTTCGCTTCTCCGGGGAGTCGGAAGCCCATCTGCGTTTCGATGGCGTGAGCGTTCGAGATCTCGCCGCCCATCTCTCCTCCCGCACACCCCCTTTGGAGGGCACGGCGCACGGGACCCTCACGATCCGATGGCCAGAACTGGCCGTCACGCGCACTTCGGGCACGCTCGCGGTGAGGATTGCACCGCCATGGGCCCCAACGGCCGATTCGCTCCCGGTACGAGGCGCACTCGAAATCGCCTTATCGCCCCAAGCGCTCGCGGTGAAGGCCTCCGCGCTCAGTGTTGGTCGCTCGACGGCGACCGCCTCGGGCATCGTGAGTTGGAGGGGCGATCTCGATCTCACCTTCCACGTGCGTTCGGAGGAGATGTCCGAACAGCAACGGCTGCTCGAAGCGTATGGCTATCGGCTGCGCACGTTGACGCATGATCTCGTCTCGCAGCTCTCCGGGAGGGCCGACTATCATCTTCGCCTCAGGAAACGCGGGAATGAGTATGCGATCTCCGGCGAAGGAGAGATGAGCGGACTCTCGATGGCCGGAGAACGCATCCGCTCGCTGCGCGCGCGCTTCGCGTATGTACAGGGGCAATGGCAGATCGAGGAGGCGCGCGTCCTCTGGGAGACGGGAGCGCAGGCGGAGCTTGCGCTTGAGACGACCCAGGAGAACGGCTTCGCCGTGCGCGGCCGACTCCAACGCGTGAACTTCGAACACTGGCTGAAGGCCCTGAAGCTCGACCTCCCGCTTTCCGGAACACTCTCGGGCGAGATCGCGCTCTCCGGCCTACCTGGAATCCCAACGGGGATGGCGCAGATCACGCTGGAAGATGGAATGCTCCCTCTGCCGGAACGGTCGGTGCCGTTTCGTCGCCTCACGGGGTCTTTCGGCCTCGATCCCCCTCGCTACGAGATTCATGACGTTCGACTCGATCTCGGCTTTGGGACGATGATGCTCTCCGGATCGTTGCGCGCCGATGACGGCGCGTATGAGCTTCGGATGCGCGCAGAGGACGTGGATCTGGCGGCCTTACTGCGCATGACAATGGGGCGGACGTTGGACATCGGGGGGCATCTCTCCCTCGCCCTCTCGGGAGAGGGCACGCTCTCGGCGCCTCGCTTCTCCGGCAATATGCGCGTGCGTCGGCTCTCGATCGCTGGCCGTCCGGCTGGAGAGATCGTGGCCGAGCTGAAGACGCGCGAAGGACATCTGCTGATCCCCATCACGGCCACGTTATTTGGAGAGACGCAAACGCTTCTGGGGGTGCTCGATCTCACGGATCCCGCGCTCACCCTTGGCGTGCGCGCGCGATTCGAAGAGTTCTCGCTGACCCCGTACTTCCGCCTCGTCCGGCGGCTCTCGGAATGGCGTGGCACGATGAGCGGAGAGCTGGATCTGGAATGGCCGCTTGGATCGCACCACGCTCGCGGGAGCGCTCGACCGCAGGTGGGCCGCGCGACGCTCACCCTCTCGAGCTTGAATCTCGCCATCAACGAATATGCCCTTCAAACGCGCCGACCATTCGCCTTGCACATGCGGGGCCCAGTGCTCAAGATTGAGCCCATCGTTTTGGTCGGCGAGAACACGAGCCTTGACCTGAGTGGCATCCTAGATCTCGGCGAAGTCTTCGGTGAGCGCTCCCGCAGCGGCCACGAGGTGGATGTGAACGGATCGGTGGACCTTCGTCTCCTCCGCGGCCTGTATCCCGGCCTGTTCGCCTCGGGGCGGGCGAGGATGCGTGCTTCCTTACGCGGGTCCTTTGAGGAGCCGCGATTGAGCGGTCTCATGGAGATCGAGGACCTCGCCCTGCGCCTGCTCGATTGGCCGATCGCGCTCACCCATGGGCAAGGGCGCATTCGGTTCACGGCCTCGCAAGCCCTGATCGAGAATCTGCGCGCCCAAGCTAATGGCGGCGATGTGAGTGTGAGCGGCGGGCTCTTGCTCAGGAACCTCCGCGCTGACCAATGGCGGATCGCCATTCGCAGTGAAGCCGTCGTCCTCACGTACCCCAGTGGTTTTCGGTCCATTGTGGATGGGATGCTCACGCTGCAGGGGAATCGCCAGCTGCAAATCCTCTCGGGCACGATCACCGTGCGTCACTCCGAATACACGCAGGACGTGGACTTAGCGCAGCTCATCCTCGCTCACGCGGGCGAGCGACCGCGCGTATTGTTCTCCGAGGTGCCGATCCGACCGCCGCTCTCGCTCGACATCCGCGTCCAAGCGTTGGACACGCTCGTCGTCCGGAACAATCTCGCCGATGCCGTGGGAAGCGCTTCGCTGCATGTGGGGGGGACACTCTCCGATCCTCGCATCTCTGGGAGCGTGACCGTCACGAGCGGTGTCGTGCGCTTTCGTAATCGCGAATATCAGATCACGCGCGGGCGGGTTGATTTCCCCCGCGATGGGGTGGTCTCGGGCGCGCCCCGCTTTCAGCTCGAAGCGGAGAGCGACATCGCTGGCTATCGCGTGATCGTCGGATTTCTCGGAACGTTCGACCGATTCCAGACGACGCTGCGCTCGGAACCGGCGCTGCCGCTGGAACAAATCCTCTCGTTGATCGCGACGGGCGATCTCTCGCAGCGCGCCGCGTCACCAACGACGCCGTCGGCCGGATTAGGGACGGCCGCCAACTTGCTCATCGGAGAGCTGACGCATCGCGCCGAGGAGTTCACGGGGAAGATCTTCGGCATCAACCGCTTCCAGATCGATCCGCTGATCGTCGGTCGAGGATCTGATCCGACGGCGCGCCTCACCATCGGGCGACAGATCAATCGTAACCTCTCCATCCTCTACGCGACGAATCTCTCGGGCCCACAAGAGCAGGTCATCATCGTCGAGTATCGCCTGAGCGATCGCTTCTCGCTCGTGGGGACGCGCGACCAGGACGGGAACTTCAGCTTCGATCTGCGGATCCGAAAGCGCTTTTGAACGAAGATGGGGCGAATCGAGCGCTCGGTCGTACATCTCGCGCTCGCGGAAATGCCGCCGCGATTCCCCGGCGTCTCTCCCGCTCGAACGCGGACGCCCGTTCTCCCGTGTCTTCGATCCCCCTACGCCCCCCTCCTCAGCATTGCGCTCGCGCTCCTTCTGCCCAGCCTCCTGCGCGCGCAAGGTGAGCCGATGGCGCTCGCTTCTCTTCAGGGGAAGCCTATCGCCCGCATCGAACTTCTCGTGAACGAGAAGCCCGTCGCTGATCCTCAGGATGAGCTGATGCGCGCTCTGCCGTTGCGGGTCGGCGATCCACTGCGTCTGGCGGACGTGCGCCGCGCGATCCTCGCGCTTTATGAAGCGGCCTTGGCCTCCAATGTCATCGTCGAGGCGGAGGAGCTGTCATCGGGTGTTCGACTACGCTTCCGCATCTCCCCACAACCGCGCATCGGGCGGGTGAGTTTCCAGGGTGTGGATCCCGAATCCCAATCTCGCTTTCTGCTTCGGCTTGGCGAACTCGCTCCCGGCGCGCGCCTCACCGAAGCCCTTCTGGCTCGCGCAGCGGAGGAGATCGTCGAGTCCTGTCACGGCCTCGGATTCTTCGACTGCGAAGTCACTCCGGAAGTGACCCTCACCGATGATGGGCGGACGGCTCATCTGCTCTTTCGCATCGTTCCGGGTTCGCCCGCGCGCTTGGCCGAAGTGCGGATCACCGGCGATGTGAAGCTCGAGCGTAAGGAGCTGCTCGCGCGCTTGGAGAGTAAGCCCGGCGCGCCCTTCGATGCGCTGCGTTTGCAAAACGACCTGCAGCGGATCCGCGAGTTGCATCTTCGACGTGGATATCTGGCGCCCCGCATCTCCCCGCCGCGTCTGGAGCGCGTTGAGGGCGAGAATGCCGTCGCCGTGGAGATCGCCGTTGAATCCGGCCCCCTGGTCGAAGTCGAGGTCGAGGGGATTTCCCTCTCGGCAGAGCAGCGGCGGCAGCTTCTGCCAATCCTTCGCCAAGGGGGATTGGATGAGGCGACCCTGGAGGAAGGACGCGTGAATCTCCTCGATCACATCCAGCGTCAGGGATATTTCTTCGCCGAGGTGAAGGTAACGCGCGTGGAAGAGGCGGGCCGGATTCGCGTCCGATACGAGGTTGAACGCGGACGGCGATACGCGCTGCGTGCGATTCGCGTGGAGGGGACATCAGCCATCGCCATCGAAGCGCTTCGACCGCGCCTGGGCTCGATCCTCGGCGGGCTGTGGGGACGCGGCCTCACCAGTCGTCAGCTCATGCAACGCGATCAACAGGCCATCGTCGAAGCCCTGCGCGAACAAGGATACGCGCGCGCGCGTGTGGTCGCCGCGCGCCTGGCCGTCAGTTTGACTAAAGAAGACCTCATCCTCATCTACGTCGTGGACGAGGGACCGCGCCTGACGCTCGCCGGAGTGAACATCGAAGGCGCACGCGCTTTCTCCCTCGAAGAGCTGGTGCGCGCGAGCGGGCTGCGGATCGGCTCCCCCTTTGTCGAAGCACACGTGCGCGCGGCCGTCGTGCGCCTCACGGAAGTCTATGCCGATCGAGGCTACGCCGAAGCGACGATCACTCCCCTCATTCGCGAGGATGAGGCCCATCGCGTCACCGTGACGCTCCGCATCCAGGAGGGCGAGTCGCTTCGGATCGGCGCTCTCCTCATTCGCGGAAACCGCATCACTCGCGATCACGCGGTCCGGCGATACCTGAGCTTTCGCGAAGGGGGATTGCTGCGCCCGGCCGAACTGGCGCGCAGCGAGGAGCGTTTGTACGGCACCGGCGCCTTCCGTCGCGTCTCCATCACCGCGGAGCCGGTCGAGGCCGATCCCCAAGCGCACGCCGTTCGCGACGTGCGCATCGAGGTGGACGAGGCCCCCCGCTATCAGATGACCTACGGGTTCGGCTTTCGCACCGACGACGGGCCGCGCGGCCTTTTCGAACTCTCCGATACGAATGTCTTCGGCCAACTCCGCACGGCCGCGTTTCGCCTCCGCGCAAGTCGCCGCGAACAAACAGGACAACTCTCGTTCACCGATCCGAAACTCTTCGGCACGGACCTCTCCTCGATCGCTTCCCTCCTCCTCCAGCGGCAGGAGGAAGTCGCTTTCGACGCGAGCCGCTTGAGCGTCCTCACTCAGATCGAGAAGCCCATCGGCCCGCGCAGTTCCTTCCTCTTCCGCTATACGTTCAGCAATGTGATCATCTCGAACGTGACCGAGCCTGAAGAACTGCGGAGAGAGGATACGACGGTTCAACTCGGTCGGCTCTCGGTGTCCTTCGTGCGCGACTCGCGCGACAATCCGTTCGATCCGACGTACGGAGCATTCACGACGCTGGACGTCTCACTCGTTTCTCGATTCCTCGGCGGAAGCGAGAACTTCGTGCGTTTCTTCGGCGAGCATCAGCGCATGTATCGGCTCACTCCTCTGGCCGACGTCATCTTCGCCTCGAACGTGCGCCTGGGACTGGCGCGTCCGTACGGGCGTTCGACGACGATCCCCATCAGTGAGCGCTTCTTCGCCGGCGGCTCGACGACCTTGCGCGGCTTCGGATTCGAGCAGGCGGGGCCGCGCGCGTCCGACCCCAATCGCCCGGGACAGACGCGTCCACTTGGAGGGAACGCCCTCGTCATCGTGAACGCCGAGTTGCGCTTCCCCTTGCTGCGCCTGTTGCGTCTCGGCGGAGCAATCTTCTATGACGGAGGGAATGTCTTCGCGCGCATCTCCGATCTGAGCCTCCGCGATCTCTCGCACACGGTGGGTCTCGGTCTTCGGATCAAGACGCCGCTTGGCCCGCTGCGGTTCGACTTCGGCGCTCTGCTCCGGCGCGCGCCCGGCGTCCCGCGCACGCAATTGCACATCACTTTCGGGAACCCTTTCTGAGGCGACGCGAGATGAGCGTTCTTCGGCAACGCGATGCGAACATCGGATGTCGCCCGAGGCGAGGGATCGCGCGCCCGCTCCCTTGGCCCACCTTCCTCACGGGATTCCTTCGGGGAGCATTCTTCGGCCTACTCGCTCTCTCCTCTCCCGCTCTCGCGCAAACGGTCCTCGTGGATCGCATCGCCGCCGTCGTCACCGACACGGTGATCACCGAGAGCGACATCCTCTGGTACCTCGCTCTGGATCCGGAGACGCCCGATGGGGCATTCTCCGAAGAGACGAGAGCGCGCGCCCTGCAGCAGCTCATTGACCAAACCCTCCTCCACCAGGAGGCCAAGAGACTCCCGGCGCTCACCATCGCGGAGTCAGAGATCGAGAACTATCTCGCCCAGCTGCGCGCGCGCTTCCCTTCCGAGAGCGTGTTCCGACGCCGCTTAGCCGCCGTCGGACTGGACGAACGGACGCTCCGCGAGATCGCCCGCCATCGGGTGGAGATCCTGCGCTTCATCGATTTCCGATTCCGCTCCTTCGTCTTCGTGAGCGAACAGGAAGTTCAATGGTATTACGAGACCCATGTTGCCCGGGAAGCGCGACGTCGAGGGACGGCACCTCCACCTCTTGAGGACGTTCGCGGGCTCATCGAGCGTATCCTTCGCGACGAGAAGACGAAAGCGGAGATGATCGCTTGGCTCGATGAAGCACGACGGAGAGCCGAGATCGTCCTCTATCCACCGTATCGCTCCCTCTTGAAATAAATGGCCGCGATGCGCGCTTCCGAAGGGGGCCGCATGGGCCCTCCAGGACTCGAACCTGGAACCAACGGATTATGAGTCCGCTGCTCTAACCGGTTGAGCTAAGGGCCCACGTCTGGAGAAGAGTTTGCCCGTTCGCCGCGTTGATGTCAAGCGCGAGAGGCTTCGCCTGAAGCGCTCTTGATCAAGGACTCGGTGAAGCAGGAGCGCGTCCCGCGATGGCAGGCGACGCCGGTCTGCTCCACGATGTAGAGCAAGGCGTCTCGATCACAATCTACGAGAATCGAGCGGACGCGCTGGACATGGCCGGAAGTCTCTCCCTTCTTCCAGAGCCGAGCGCGCGAACGGCTGAAGTAATGCGCGTACCCGGTGCGAAGCGTTTGCTCGACGGCCTCGCGATTGGCGAAAGCCACCATGAGCACTTCGTGCGTCGTCGCCTCTTGCACGACGACGGGCACGAGCCCACCGGATTTCTGAAAGTCTACGTCCTCGAGTCGGATGTCGATCATAGCCGCACCTCGACTCCTCGTTCGCGAAGGAAGCGTTTCACATGCGGGATAGGATATTTGTCGTAATGGAAGACGGAGGCGGCGAGCGCCGCGTCCGCGCCCCCGACGGTCAAGACGTCAAGGATATGCGCGGGATGTCCGCATCCGCCGCTGGCGATCACCGGGATGCGCACGCGCTCGACGACGGCGCGCGTCAAGTCGAGATCGTACCCGGCCTCGGTTCCATCCCGATCAATGGACGTGAGCAGGATCTCCCCCGCGCCAAGTGCTTCCGCCTCCTGCGCCCAGGCGATGGCGTCGCGCCCAGTCGGTCGCCTTCCGCCGTGGGAGTAGACTTCGAACCACAGGCGCTCGCCCTCCGCACGCCGCCGCGCGTCAATGGCGACGACGATACACTGCCGTCCGAACGTCTCACTCAATTCGCGGATGAGCGCGGGACGCTCAAGCGCCGCCGTGTTCACGGAGATCTTATCCGCGCCACTATACAAGATGACGCGCGCCTCCTCCAGCGTGCGAATTCCTCCGCCGACTGTGAACGGGATGTCGAGCGCGCGCGCCACCTGCTCCACCCATGCCCGCATCGTCTGCCGCTGTTCGACCGAGGCCGTGATGTCAAGGAAGACCAATTCGTCGGCCCCCTCATCCCGATAGCGAGAGGCCAGTACGACCGGATCCCCGGCATCACGCAGATCGAGGAAATGCCTCCCTTTCCGAACGCGCCCGCGATCTACGTCCAAGCATGGGATGATGCGCTTGGTCAACCCCATCGCCTCAAGCCCCAGGGTGAGGCTCGGCATCCATCGCCGGAGTCCCCTCCGAAGTCTCCTCGGCGAGCGCCCGACGAACCTCCGCGAGCGTCACCCAGCCTTCGTAGAGCGCCTTCCCGATCACCACACCTTCGACTCCGATCCGCTTCAACTCCCGGAGATCGGAGATCGTGCTGATCCCCCCACTCGCGAAGATGCGGACGCCCGAGAGGGCGCTCAGTTCCGCATAGACGTGAAAATCCGGACCGCTCAACATCCCATCTCGTTCGACGGCAGTCACGAGGAATCGGTGGACACCGGCATCGCGGAATCGCGAGAGCGCCTCGTCGATCGTGATCGACGTCGGCCGTGTCCACCCCTCGGTCACGATGCGCGCTCGCGAGAAGTCGAGCGCGACGAGGATCCGCTCCGGCCCGAAGGCCTCGATCAACCGCGCGACACTGGCCGGGTCTCTCATCGCCAGCGTCCCGAGGACAATGCGCGCGACGCCTCGCTCGAGCCACTGGCGCGCCGCGCGCTCGCTGCGAATCCCACCGCCCAGTTGCACCGGAATCCCCACTCCCCTCACGAGCTGTCGAATCACGGAGAAATTCGAGCCCAATCCGAATGCCGCATCCAGGTCCACCAGATGCAAGGCATCAGCCCCTTGCTCCTGCCAACGCTTGGCGATCGCCATCGGATCGGTGCTGTAGACCTTCGCCGTCGCGATCTGGCCGCGCGTCAGTCGTACGACTTTTCCCATGAAGAGATCTACCGCAGCTAAGACTTCCATCGCTCTCTCGCTATAGCCAGGAAGTTCCGAAGCAGGCGTCGTCCGATCGCTCCCGATTTCTCCGGATGGAACTGCGTCCCGAAGAGCATCCCCCGCGCGACGATGGCCGGAAACGTTCGACCATAGTCCGCCTCCGCAAGGATGATCGTCGGATCCGCCGGATGCGGATGATAGGAGTGGACGAAATAGACCCACGCGCCGTCTTCGATCCCTTGCAGAAGGCGATGCCGCCGCCGCATGCGCAGAGCGTTCCATCCGATATGCGGCACCTTCACCGAATCCGGCAAGCGCACGACGCGCCCGCGGAAGAAGCCGAGGCCGCCCCCCGCACCTTCCTCGCTCTCTTCAAAGAGGACCTGCATGCCGAGGCAGATGCCCAGGATCGGCACCTCGTGCGCGATCCATTGCCATAAGCGATCTCGAATCCTGCCGAGGCGTTCGGCCACCGGGGTGAAATGCCCAACGCCAGGGAGGATGAGCGCCGCGAACTCTCCCTCCAAAGGAAGCTCTGCCGAGACGATCGGCTCCACTCCTTCACGCTCCAACGCCGCGCGCAAGCTGAACAGATTCCCAACGCCGTAATCGAGCACGAAGACACGCACGTCAGATCACTCCTTTGGAACTCGGCACGCCCGATCGCCGCGGGTCCGGGCTCATCGCCATGCGAAGTGCGAGGGCGAAGGCCTTCACTCCCGCCTCGACCTTGTGATGATCGTTCTCCCCATATAGGACGACGATGTGCACGCACGCATCCATGGCCGTCGTCAAGGAACGAAGGAAATGCGCGACGTCCTCGCGGGGCATGTCCTCGACCATCTCCCGCACGAGCTTCAGATCGGCGACGCTGAAGGGACGACGCGCCAAATCCACGCTCGCCAGCGCCAGCGCTTCATCCAAGGGGACGAGCGCCGAACCGAAGCGTCGAATCCCCGCGCGTTCCCCGAGCGCTTGATGCACGGCCGCACCGAGCGTGAGCGCCACATCTTCGACGAGGTGATGCACGAGGTCGCCCTCGGCTTTGACCGTGAGGTCCATCAGGCTGTGATGACTGAGCAGCTCGAGCATATGCGTGAGGAAGGCCGGACGCAGCTTCACGTCCGCGCGCCCTTCCCCATCGAGGACGACCTCGGCGAAAACGTCCGTTTCGCGCGTCGTGCGGTGCACGCGAGCGCGCCTCTCCATAGCGCCCTCTCCTCCCGCTCACGTTTGACGGAACAACTCAGGCAATTCGTTCACCGTCGGGAGAATCGCCACGGCACGTCGAGCGCGAAACCAGGCGATCTTCTCCCGCGCGCCATATCCCGTACCGTAAATCCCGACGAACTCGAGCCGAACATCGCGCGCGCGCTCGACCATGAGCGCATCCTCAGCCGAATCCCCCACATATAACGCGTGTTGAAATTCGCCCAGCGCGCGAAGGGCGCGCCATAAGCCATAGGGTTCCGGCTTTCCAATCGCCGCCCCCGCCGGAGCATTCTTCCACTCGTCCTCCAAAAAGACGAGCGCGCCCGGATTGAACATGTCGAGCCGATCCCCCAATGTCCGACGCGCCGACTCGTGCGAGCGTCCGGAGACGATTCCCAAGCGCGTCCGCCCGAACGCCCGCTCCAACCACCGAAGCGCTTCATCGGCGATGATCGGCCGCTCTTCGTCCACGAGCCCCGGCCCAAGATGGAACCTCGGTTCCCATCCGAATCGCTCGCGGCAATACGCGGCGCCGTAAAACAACTCGTTGAACACTCGGATGACGAGACTCTGCTCGGGCTCTCCCGGATAGCGAAGGAACCGCTGAAACGCACGAAACGCCTCTCGACGGCGACCCGATACCCCCCACTCTTCCACGATCGTCCGCTCGACTGAGGGAAGGCCGGAGCTATCGGCACAGGCGGCGAGCTCGAAAAGCCGACGCCGCAGTGCGGTCGAAGGAAACGGGCGGCGCAGCGCGATCACCTCTTCCAGAGTCTTCGGACGGCGCATGCGTCCGACATAGGCCAGGAATCGCTCCGCCGCATCGCGAAGCCCTCGATCGGCCAATTCCGCATCCGCTTGAAGGAAATCCTCCACCCAGGGCTCCGGCAATTGAGCAGCGATCCCCCACAGGATGGCGCAGACCGTGTCCCAGTCGTTGTTGAATCCGCCGCTTTGTCGAAACCGATGAATGAGTCGTCGTGAGACCGGGCGCGTGACCGCGCGCTGGACGAGCTTGCTCAGGATGTAGGAGACCGTCTCCCGAATCGCAGCATCATAAGACGGTCGGACGTCAATCAAAACGCCATCGCAATCAAACAAGACGACATCCACCGGCGGCACTGCCACCGCCCAATCCTCTCGGACATAGAGGATCCCCGCTTCAGTTCGCCGCTCGCAATAGTTCACCCGAGGACCTCCCGAATCCGCGCGATCAACGCCCGATTCGTCTCCCGCGAGCCGACGGTCGCCCGCAGGCACGCGCCATGCCCGAGCACCTCACCGATGTATTTCACGCGTAGGCCGTGTTCGGCCAGATGCCGCCAGAGGGCGCGCGCTCGATCTCCGACCTCGAAGAGAACGAAATTCGCCTGTGAGGGAAAGGCGCGCACGCCCAGAGCGCGCAACTCGGCCCGCAGCCATTCGCGCTCCCGCTTGATGATCTCGATGGTCGCGCACACCTCATCGTAAGCGTCCAAAAGCAGCCGCGCGAATCGCACAGCGAACGTGTTCACCGGATAAGGGTACTGCACCTTCTCAGCGAAGATGCGGCTCAGGCGTGGAGGCGCCAAAAGATACCCGAGCCGCATCCCCGCCAGCCCGAACGCCTTCGAGAACGTGCGCAGCAGGACCACATTGGCCGAGCGCGCAAGAAGCGGCAGCGCCGTCTCCGCCGCGAACTCGACGTAGGCCTCGTCGACGACGAGGAGGCCAGAGAACTCGCGCGCCAGCTGCTCGATCTCAGCAAGAGGGAACTGATTTCCCGTCGGATTGTTCGGGGAGCAAAGAAAGAGCAGGCGCGCCCCATACGCCGCGCGCAGGAGCGCTTCCAGATCAAGCGAGAAGTCCTCCCGCAGCGGCACCTCGATCACCCGGGCTCCCGCCAACGCGCCGCGAATCCGATAGAAGGAGTACGTGGGAGCGATCGTCACGACTCTCGTCCCGGTGTCCACAAACATGCGCGTCACCAGGTCGATGAGCTGATCCCCACCGCTTCCCAAGACGATGTGCGCGGCATCAATCCCTAAATAGCGGCTGAGGTCCCGCACGAGAGCTCGCGCCTCCTCGATGGCATAGAAGCGAGGATCGAGCGTCTCCAGGGCGCGCTGTGCCAACGCCACGAGCAACGCCTTCGGCAAAAGGACGTTCTCGTTCGCATCGAGCTTCCCTTCGGACAGCTCATCCGCTTCGGGGACTGGATACCCCTCCAGGGCGTCCAGCTCGTCAAGTCGTCGTTCCCACCACGTGCTCATCTCCTCACCCGACGGTCAATGCGCCGCGCGCGTTCCTCCAGAGCGCGATAGTGATTCGGTAACCCTTCGACGAGAGCGAGGACGCGCACCGGCTCCAGGAACTGCGTGAGCCTGCGACGCGCGCATTCGGCGTATGTCACCCGCCTCAGGAAATCGAGGACCGAGAGGCCGGAATAAGCGGCCGCGGCCCCTCCGGTGGGCAAGACGTGATTCGTGCCGAACACGTAATCGCTCGCGCTCGCCGGCGAATGCGGACCGATGAGCACGAGTCCGGCCTGGGTGATGCCACGCGCGACGACTCTCGGACGCCGCGTCATGACCTGCACGTGCTCGGGGGCCAGCGCGTTCGCGAAGCGCACGAGCAGATCGAGATCCCCCTCCGTATAGAGGAGGAACCCCTGACGAGCGAGCGCCTGCCGAATGATCTCACGACGCTCCGCGCCGGAGAGTCGCCCGCTCAGCGCCCGCGCCGTCTCCTGCGCCAAACGGCGAGACGTCGTCAGCAGACCGCAGAGACTGTCTTCCCCATGCTCGGCCTGTGCCATGAGATCGGCAGCGATCGCTTCCGGGGATGCCGTCTCATCGGCCACGATGACCAGTTCGCTCGGCCCAGCCGGTAGATCAATCCCCACGCGCTCGGCGACCAGAAGCTTCGCCGCCACGACATACGGCCCGCCCGGCCCGACGATCTTCTCCACTGGCGGGATCGTCGCCGTCCCATAGGCGAGCGCCGCGATCGCCGCCCCTCCCCCCACGCGATAGATCTCCGTGACGCCGCAGAGATCGGCGGCGACGAGCACTAAGGGATGAACCTCGCCCGTCTCTCGCATCGGAGGTGAGCAGACCACAATGCGCTCGACCCCGGCCAAGCGCGCGGGCACGACGCTCATGAGCACGGAACTCGGATATGCCGCCCTTCCCCCAGGAATATAGCACCCCACACTTCGGATCGGACGAGGCGCGCTCTCAATGACGACGCCATCGGCGACCACGCGCACGCGCTTCAGCGCATCGAGCCAACGCCGTTCGGCCCGCTCCAGCCGACGCTTGACCAACGTGAGCGCCGCGAGCGCTTCGCACGAAACCTCACCATACGCCGCGCGAACGGCCTCCGGCTCGACCCGCAGCCGATCCCGCGAGAGCACGACACCCTCGAATCGCGCCGCGCATTCCAGAAGCGCTGCATCCCCGCGCTCCTGAACATCCCGAAGGATACGGTGTGTCCTCTCCCACACCACCTTCGAGAGGCCACGACGGATGCGCATCTCCCGCAGCCGAGTCTCAAAGGTGCGCGGCGTCAGTGCTCGAATCCGAATCAGCAACCTTTCACTCATGGACCTCGTTGCGCTCGATCTCCTCCAGAGGCAAGATCTGTTGCGGCTCGTGAACGACAAGTCCCTGAGCCAATCGGCGGAGGATAGGGAGGAGCATGAGGAATTGCTGCTTCTCGACGATCGTATTCACCGAGTACCACCCGGGAGCCGAAAGCGGACTGACCGTCGGTCGCTTCAGGGCGGGCAGCGCCCGCAACAGCTTCTCCAAATTCTCCTGCCGCACGTTGACGAAAATGTGCAGCTTTTTCTCGCTGTCAATGACCCCCTTGAGCAGCGTCATGATGTCGTAGATCTTCTCCCGCTTCTGCCGATCCCGCAGCGCGCGCCGATTGGCGATCAAAACGGCCGTGGATTCCAGGATCGTCTCGATCGGTTTGAGATTGTTCCGCTCCAGCGTCGTCCCCGTCTCGATGACGTCAATGATGACGTCCGTATCCTCAGGCGGTTTCGCCTCCGTCGCTCCGAATGAGAGATAGATGCTCACCCGGTCGTTCGTCCCGCGCCGCCACCAGGGCGTGATGATGAGGGGTTCCTTTCGCCCGAACGTCCTTCGATAGAGCGGATTGGCTTTCACATAGTCGGCCGTGATGTTCAAATACTCGGCGGAGATGCGCACCCTTCGCCCCTGGCGCCAGAATCTCCGAAACAGATCCGTCAGCGACGCGATATCCAGGTCTTTCGGGATGGCCACGACCAGTTTCACCCGCCCATACTCCAGATCCAAGAGCGTCTCAACGTCCGCGCGCCCTTCTTGAATCCAATCCCTCCCCGTGATGCCGACATCGTGCAACCCTTCGGCTACGAAGATCGGAATCTCCTGCGGGCGCAGGATCTTCAACTCGATCTGTGGATCGCTGATCTTCGGCCGATACGTCCGCTCCCGACCATAGATCTTGTACCAGGCCCGCTCCAGAAGATCGAACGTCGCCTTCTCGAGCGATCCCTTCGGGATCGCGAACTTCACTAATGCCATCTCACGCTCCCGCAGCGTGTGCGAACATCTCGGTCTTCCTCCCTCACGGTGCCGAAAAGATTCCAATTTAAAAGGACGGGCGCTCGCTATGTCAAGGAGAGCCCTGAGTAAGCCCGAATTCTCCGAAAAGTCGCCTTGCGCCGATTTGAACCGCAGGAGGATGCCAGAGTCAGCCGGGAGTCCAATATGTCGCCCCGCGGCAGGCCGGCTTCTCGGTGCACCCCCCCCTCCGCATGGGTCTCCGAAGCGGACCTGTTTTTTGCGCGCACTCCTTCTCCGGAGGTATACTAAGCCCCGATGCAGGCGAGCCCTTTGACATCCGACGGCGAGGAGGAGGCATGAAACGGATTCGCGACATCGTCAGCTCCCGCACCGAGGTCTACACCATCCAGAAGGGGGATTCCGTGCGACAGGCCGCTCAAGAGATGACGCGACGGAACGTGCGCGCCATCTCGGTCCTGGATGGGGATCGGTTGGTCGGCATCCTCTCGGAATGGGACATCATGACGAAGATCGTCGCCGAAGGACGCGATCCGGAGACGACGCGCGTTGAGGAGGTCATGACGCCGGACCCGATGACGGCCACGCCGGACGCGACCTACGCCGAATGCTTGGTGACGATGCTCGCCAATGACTTCCAGCATCTGGTCGTCGTCACGCCAGAAGGGAGGGTGTTGGGGACGGTCTCGCTTGGTGATCTGCTCAGCCTCGATAAGAAGGAGCGGGACGAAGCGCTCGAGTTCTACGAGCGATTCTTCCAAGTCTATTGAACGGGCATGAAGGGAGAGGCTTCGACGCTGAATGAGCGCGTGCGAGCGATCGCGGAGGATCATCTCTCGGGGGCGACGGAACTGACCGAACAATTGACCGAAGTCCTGCGCGAGGTGCTCTCGCTTTCACCGGCGGCGACTGCCGAGGCCTTGGGGGCAGAACTACTGGACATCGGCGAGCACGTGATCCGCGCGCATCCGAATATGGCGCCCCTTGTGCATCTGGTGAACGCCGTCGTGCGCGCCACCGCCGGAGCTGAGACGCTTGAGGAAGCTCGCTCCGCGGCTCGACATGCGCTCAACCGATTCCACCAGGAGCGGCAGGAGAACGCGCGCGCACTTGAAGCGCAGGCGAGCGCTCTCATCCCCGAGGGCGCATGCGTGCTCACCCATTCCTTCAGCGCGACCGTCCTCTCCGCCCTGCGCGCAGCTTGTGCGCGCGGGCGCTCCTTCTCGGTCGTCTGCACGGAGTCGCGTCCGCTTGGCGAAGGCCGACTCTTGGCCGAACGCGTGCTCGCGCTCGGTCTCTCGGTGACGCTCATCGTGGACGCCGCCATGGCGGAATGGGCCGGACGATGCACGCTCGCGCTTGTGGGCGTCGACAGCATCTCTCCAGAAGGCGTGGTGAATAAGATCGGCACGCGGCTGCTGGCGCTCGCGGCTCGCGAACGCGGCATCCCCCTCTACGCGCTCGCCGAGAGCGGCAAATTCTTTCCCATCCCCTTGAGCGCTTCCCGCTCGCAATCTCCGGCCGAGATCTGGGAGACGCCCCCATCGGGACTCACGATCTGGAACGAATATTTCGAGACGACGCCGCTTGAGCTCTTCACCGGCATTCTCGCCGAGGATGGCCTTCTCTCTCCCGACGACGTTCGGCGTCGCATCCGAGAGATCGACATAGATGAACGCCTATGGTCACGATTGAGATCATCGCCATCGGCAACGAACTCCTCTTAGGCGATACGCTCGACACGAACACGTCGTGGTTGTGTCGGACCTTCACCGGCTTGGGCGGCCACGTCGAGCGCGCCGTGCTCGTGCGCGACGACCGTCCGGCCATCATTCGAGAGATTCGCGGAGCTTTAGAGCGAGGGGTGCAGCTTCTGGTCACCTCCGGCGGACTCGGACCGACCGACGACGATCTGACGCTGCAAGCGGTCGCCGAAGCCCTCGAACGCCCACTCGTTCTCAATGAGCGAGCGCTCGCCCTTGTGCGGGAGACATATGAGCGACTTGCCGCAGCCGGCTATGTCACCAATGCTCAGCTCACGGAGAGCCGCGTGAAGATGGCGCGCCTCCCGCAGGGCGCCGAGCCTTTGGAGAACCCGGTCGGGGCGGCCCCGGGCGTCCTTCTGCGGTTGGATCGAACGACGCTCGTCAGCCTGCCCGGCGTTCCCGCCGAATTGAAGGCCATCGTCACGGGCCCGCTGCGCCCGATCTTGCAAGAACTCTTCGGTGCCGGCGTCTTCCGCCAACGAGAAGTCATCGCCCTCTGCCGGGATGAGACGGTACTGGCGCCCATCCTCAGCGAGGTCGCAGAGCGCCATCCCGAGGTCTACATCAAATCCCGAGCGCGGGAGTTCGGCCCCGATATCCGCTTTCGCATCACGCTCTCGCTCTCCGGACGTGATCCGACGAGCATCGAAGCCAAACTGGAAGAAGCGGTGCGCGATTTGCGCGACGCATTACGCCAGGCTCACATCGGGCTCGAAGCGTGAGCGGGGAGACGGAAAAGCGCTCTTATCGGATGCGCCGACAAAGCGACAGCCAGCAGAGAGGACGCCTCACAGGCGTCCCCGTCGCATCACACATCGGCTCGCCGCTCGCAGGAACGCCTGGCGCAGGTCAGGATCGGCCCAGCTAATGGGGCCGGTTCGCGAAGCACGCGTTCGTCAAGAGCGGCCTAAGGCGCCGACGACGCATCCGTCTTCTGCCTGCGCGATAAGACATCTCGCTTCACGCGGTACTCGATGGTCTCCACGAGCTCAGTGCCGAATAGGCGGTTGATTCGAGCGAGGATGTCGGGCGAGAGCTTCTCCAATTGCGCTTTCCATGTCCGATCGGTCGTCAGGACGATCAGGCGCCTTTTATGAAGCCGTACGGGGAAGGTATGGGCGGCGAGGAGATCGCCGACCAGGCGCGCCCATGCCCCCTGCAGCACGCGCTCGCAGACGCTCTCCTCATAGCCCACCATGCGCAGCGCGTGCGGGAGGATATGGATCAATTCCTCCATGTGACTTCCGAGAGGCGCGCCCCGGCTCAATCGCTCAATGTTTGATCTTCGTCCAATAACTCAAGGGCTCGAAATCCGGGCTGTTCTCCCTCGTGTGACAGGGCAAACATCCCTCGGGCACGCCGACCTTCCCGTATGGACGCGTCGGATCTTCGAGATGGCGAGATGCCGGTCCGTGACACGCCTCGCATTGAACGTCTGTCAGCTGAGACGTGGAGAAGACATTGAGGAATCCCCCCGGTTGCTCGTACCCAGTCACATGGCAGCCGAGGCACTGCGGATCACTCTCCCGCTTCGCTTTTTGAAGCGTCGCGAAAGCATGCGCATGCCCGGACGCTGTCCACACGGCATAGGCTGAGGCGTGACACGGTTGGCAAGCGCGAGAGCCGACGAAAGTAGCGCCATCCCCTGAGGCAGCGTGCCGGGTCCTTCGGCTCGCCGCCATCGCGCGTTCGACGAATCGCCGTTGCACGGCTGCCAGTTCGCGCCGGGCTTCCGCGCGCAGCGCTTCCGTCGCCGGATCCTCGGGAATGAGACCGTCCAATTCAACGTACCGCGCCACGCCTCTCCATCGTCCGCTTCGCTCCTCTCTATAGAGGCGCAACTCGCCCAGGAGCTTCGTCTGATACGCGCTGTAAGCGATGTAGGTACGACCAATGGTCGTCGGCGGCAACCAGAGCGGACGCCCGATACCGGCCAAGATCACGTCCACCTCCGGATTCTCTCGCGCTAACGACTCGACCCTCTCCGGCGGGAGATAAGCGAGTACCACGACCAAATCGGCGCGTGCGCGCACTCGGGGGATGAGCGACCGCACGGCCCCAAGCGGATCTGATACGGCGAATTCCCGACCGCGATAGTTCCCCGCTTCGGTCACCCCGATGAATCCGATCCGAAGCGCGCGCCGGTTGAGTCGCCCTCCGCTCAGCTCGCGAATCATATACGGTTGAGGATTCACATATGATGTCTCCCGAGAGCGCACGTTCGCCGAGAGGAAGCGCCTCACCACCGGCGTTTCAGCGACATGGCGACGGAACTCCCCCGATTGGAAACACCGCGCGAGCTGCGGGAGATCGTGATAAGAGAGGTTCACCACATCGAGCTTCATGTGCTCATACGCACGAACTACCCACTCATTGCCCACGACGACATCCTCGGCGAGATCGCCCGTCATCGGATCAGCTCGATCGCTGAAGAAGGAACCGGTGTCCACGTGAAGGAACGGAACATCGGGATACTGCTCCGCGAATAACCGAATGTACCCTTGACGGCGCGCCGCGCCACCAAGCGGATTTTTCGGACAGCCGCAAACCTCCAGACTCCCCAAGATGTCACCGCCGAAGAAGATCGCGGCCATAAGCCCGTCGTCCCCCCCCAGCCGACCGGCAAGCGTCGTCTTCCTGGCCTGCGCTCGCTCGAACTCGAAAACGTCCTTCGGCTGTTGAGAGGTCGCCGTCTGCACCGTTTCTTCAGCGACCGATCCCGGCTTGGAGCCGAAGGAGCGAATCGCGAGCAGCACAAGCGCCCCGACCGTGAGAAGGATGAAGATACTCACGAGCTGTCGCACCATCGGCCTTCCTCCTCTCGTCGCCCTTATCGGTCGGCACGATCATATCCCAATCTCCCGGCTTCAGCAACCGGCCCACGCGCGCAGAGCACGATGCCTCGCCGAGGGCAGACTGCAAGAGGCTTCGCGCATGAATCTCATAGTCCAGGACGCTTGAGACCCTCACTCCGGTACTGTCTTGGGGAGACGTCGGAGCACATCGAGGCGATAAAAGTTCACGGCGTTGAGGCTCGATCCGAGCGTCGAGGCGATGACGCGGTCCGAGCATCCTTTTGCCAGAAGCCTCAAAAGCTCCACCTCGATAAGGGGCACCTGGGGGCGGCGGAAGCGACTGACCATTCCCCCATGCAGGGACTCCAGAAGGGCACGTGCGATCGAGGGGCTGAGGAATGAGAATCCCCGACGCACCGTCACGAGTGCTCTTCGGAGAATCACCACGCTCTCGCACTTGGAGACATATCCCATCGCGCCGGCCGCAAACGCCTCTCGGACGATCTCCGGCTCCTCGATCTCAGAGAGGACGACCACGCGCGGTCTTGGGACAGAGCCCGCCATGTGCCTTAAGACATGAATCCCGTCCAACACGGGCAAGGCGACGTCCATGAGGATGACGTCCGGTTTCGTCGCCTCGACGCGTTCCACAAGTCCCTGTCCATCGGACGCCTCCCCCACGACAGCATAGGAACCAAATCCCTCGATGAGACATTTCAAGACGTGTCGCCAGAGCTGATGAGCATCCGCGATGACCATTCGTCTTTTTGCGCGCACTCGGCTCTTCCACAACCGATCCCGGTCCGCAGGGCGCGCGCCATAACGGTGCGCCGCTCCGACCCGCACTTTTTCTCCTTGAACTTTTATGATCGGCGATTCCGGGACATCTGGCAATTCGGCACACAGCGGATTTTTCGTCCCCTAAGGGGAGTATTTTTGAGGAGATGACGAAAAGCGCACGGGGCTTATCCCTGGATGATCCCTCGACGGATCGCGTATCGCACCAGTTCGGCGACGCTGTGCAGATCGAGCTTCCGCATGATGTTCTCCCGATGCGTCTTCACCGTCTTCTCGCTGATGTAGAGCATCTGGGCGATCTCTTTGTTCGAGTACCCCTCGGCGATGAGCTGAAGGATCTCGCGCTCGCGAGCCGTCAGATCGGAGAATTTCTCCTCGGGCGGGACCTTCCCGCGGGCGAAATCGAGATACTGAGCGATCACCCGCTTGGCGATGGAAGGGCTCAGGTAGGAATCCCCTCGATGGACGGCGCGGATCGCCGCGATCAACTCTTCGCTCGCCGCATCCTTGAGCATATACCCGGTGGCCCCGGCGTTCAAAATCTCCATCGCCAATTGGTCGTTCTCATGCACCGTCAGGATGAGGATCTTTGTCTTCGGCAGCGACTTGGCGATCTGCCGCGTGGCTTCGACCCCATTCAAGATCGGCATGGAGATGTCCATGACGACGACGTCCGGCTTCAACGCCTCCGCCTTCTTGACGGCCTCGCGGCCATCACCCGCTTCCCCTACGACCTCAAAAGAAGGATCGGCCTCCAGGATCTTCCGCAGACCCTGCCTCAGGATCGTGTGATCGTCCGCCAAGAGCACTCTGATCTTCCCCATAGTGCCGACTCATCCCCCCCCAGATTCGCTTGGCTTGATTATATTCCAGCCGGAGGGCAGATGCAATAGGCCTGTCTCCATTTCGCCGATTCACGAAGACGGGCATTGCCGTTTGGCGACATCTCGCGCCATAATTGAGGGCTTATGTAAAGACTCGCGCTAAGGAGACATCTTATGGTGCCACCCTTTCGGAACGAACCCTTCACCGATTTCAGCCAGGAAGCGAATCGGCGGGCCATGTTCGAGGCCATCGCCAAAGCGGAATCCGAATTCGGTCGAGAGTATCCGCTCATCATTGGCGGGAGACCATATACGACGGGGGATCTGCTGAAATCCGTCAATCCCTCTCAGACGGATCAGGTCGTCGGATGGGCGCACCGCGGGAGCTCCGAGCACGTGGATCAGGCCCTGGAGGCCGCGTGGAAGGCCTTCGCCTGGTGGAGCCGCCGTCCGGCCGAAGAGCGCGCGCGGTACCTCTTTCAAGTTGCCCACCTCATGCGCCGCCGGAAGTTCGAGCTGGCCGCCTGGATCGTCTTGGAGGTCGGAAAGAGCTGGGCCGAGGCCGATGCGGATGTCGCCGAAGCCATCGATATGTGCGAGTTCTATGGACGCCAAGCCATTCAGTACGATGGCCCTCGCCCGGTGACTCCTTCCCCCCTTCCCGCCGAATACAACGAGTGGTTTTACATCCCACTTGGGGCGGGCGCCATCATCCCCCCTTGGAATTTTCCTTTGGCCATCCTTGTCGGCATGACAATGGGCGCCGTCGCCGCGGGCAATACGGTCGTCGTGAAACCCTCCAGCGAGAGCCCGATCATTGCCGCGAAGTTCATGGAGGTGCTCGAAGACGCGTCCTTCCCTGAAGGCGTCGTGAACTATCTGCCGGGAGCTGGATCGAAGGTCGGCGATTATCTGGTCGCTCACCCGCGCACGCGCTTCATCGCTTTCACCGGCTCCATGGAGGTTGGGCTGCGCATCAACGAGATGGCCGCTCGAACATCTCCCGGTCAGATCTGGATCAAGCGCGTGATCGCCGAGATGGGTGGCAAAAACGCCATCATCGTGGACAGCTCGGCCGATCTCGATGTCGCCGCCGAAGGGATCGTGATCTCCGCCTACGGCTACTCAGGGCAGAAATGCTCGGCGTGCTCGCGCGCCATCTTCTTGGAGGATGTCTACGAAGCGGGCGTGGAGAAGGTGATCGAACGGGCGCAAAAGATCACCGTCGGACCGACTAAGGATCCGGCCAATTGGATGGGTCCTGTCGTCAGCCAATCGGCCTATCAGTCCATCCTCGGCTATATCGAGATCGGAAAGAGTGAGGGGAAGCTGCTGCTTGGCGGACATGCGCTCGAAGAGGTCGGCCAGGGATGGTTCATCGCGCCCACGATCTTCGGCGATGTCTCCCCCTCGGCGCGGATCGCGCAGGAAGAGATCTTCGGACCGGTCCTCGCTTGTCTGCGCGCCCGAGATTTCGATCATGCTCTGGAGATCGCCAATGGGACCATCTACGGCTTGACCGGCGGCGTCTACAGCCGCACGCGCGAGCATATCGAGCGCGCACGTCGGGAATTTCATGTCGGCAATCTCTATATCAATCGCAAGATCACCGGCGCGCTCGTGGACGTGCACCCCTTCGGCGGCTTCAACATGTCCGGCACGGATTCGAAAGCCGGCGGACGCGATTACCTGCTCCTGTTCCTCCAAGCGAAATCCGTCGCCGAGAAGTTCTAGCGTCACGGGGGCCTTACGCTGAGATGGGGCCCCCATGGCGTGACTTCTCTCCCCGGTCTGTGCCATAATTGTGCGCGAACGTATAAGGAGAGATGGCCATGGCGCGCCAAAAGCCCGTCTCGGTCCTCACCTTAGAGGAGGTTCTGAAGTCGTTCGCTATCCCTGGGGAGCTCTACGAACGCCTCCCTGACGGGAAGGTGCGCTGCTTCGCCTGCGGCCACCGCTGCGTGATCCTGCCCGGGCTGGAGGGCATCTGTAAGGTGCGCTACAACGAAGGGGGCACGCTCTATGTCCCCGCCAACTACGTCGCCGCCCTTCAATGCGATCCGATCGAGAAGAAACCCTTCTTCCATGTGCGCCCGGGCTCGCGCGCGCTCACCTTCGGCATGCTCGGCTGCGACCTCCATTGTGCTTACTGCCAGAATTGGCTGACAAGCCAAGCCCTCCGCGATCCCATCGCTGGGGTTCCGCCACAGGCCATCACGGCGCGGGAAATAGTCGCGCTGGCGCGCCGCTACCACGCTGACTCGGTCATCAGCAGCTACAACGAACCGCTCATCACGAGCGAATGGGCGGTCATGATTTTCAAAGAGGCGAAGCGCGCGGGCCTTCTAACCGGCTACGTCTCCAACGGAAACGCGACGCCCGAAGTCCTCGACTATCTGCGCCCGTGGACCGATCTCTACAAGATCGATCTGAAGACATTCAGCGATCGGAACTATCGCAAGCTCGGCGGCACGTTAAAGAGCGTCCTGGATACGTGCCGCCTGGTCTTCGAGCGAAGATTCTGGATGGAGATCGTCACGCTCATCGTCCCCGGCTTCAACGATTCCGATGCGGAGTTGCGCGACATCGCGCAATTCATCGCTTCGATCTCGCCGGACATCCCCTGGCACGTGACGGCCTTTCATAAGGATTACAAGATGACGGATCCGGACAATACCCCCATGGAGACACTCATCCGTGCGGCCGAGATCGGATACGGCGAGGGACTCCGCTATGTGTATGCGGGGAATCTGCCGGGCATGGTCGGTCCCTTCGAGAACACGTATTGCCCACAGTGCCGGATGCTCGTGATCGAACGCTACGGGTTCCGCATCCTCCAGGTGAATTTGGAAGACGGCGCATGTCCGCGTTGCCATACGCCGATTCCCGGCGTTTGGTCGCTGCCCCGTGCGTTGGACGGCCGATGACAAGCGCGTCCTCGGCGGAGATCATGACGCGCCTCATCGGAACAGTCGCTTCAGCGATTGCTTCAGGATCCACTCCGTCGAATGATCGCTCTCGCTGGCTAAGACGGCCGCCACCGTCTTCTCCGCCAGTGGTCGCGGATAGCCGAGATTGATGAGCGCCGAAACGACATCGCGCTTGACGGCCTCATCAGCAGCTTCAGCCTCGGCCGCCACCTGATATGCCAGCTCCGCCTCCTTCGTCATGAGCATCGCCAGCTTATCACGCAGCTCGACGATCAATCGCTCGGCCGTCTTCCGCCCCACGCCGGGGATCGCCGTCAGCCGAGCCAGATCGTTCGTGCGAATGGCCGGGATCAATTGATCCACGCTCAACCCCGAGAGGATCGTGATCGCCAACTTCGGTCCGACCCCCGCGACCGAAATCAACCGCACGAAGAGTTCCTTCTCGATCGGCGTGCCAAAGCCGTAAAGCTGAAGCGCGTCTTCGCGAACGTAGGTGTAGATGAGAAGTGAGACCGTGGAACCGACCTCTCCCAATTCGTAATAGGTGGAGAGGGGGATCGTCACTTCATAGCCGATGCCCTGAACGTCTATGATCACGGAGGTCGGCTGTTTTTGAACGAGTGTGCCTCGCAGATGCGCGATCATCTCCGTTCGTCTCGACTCCGCACGGTTGATGTAGCGGGAATTACTATACTGACGCGGCATCGGATTCGTCAAACCGCGCCTCTCCCGTACGAGGGCTGGTCCGGCCCCTCCCTTGACGGCGCGAACCGATTGGCCGTATTTTGCTCCTGGTATGGACGAGCGACGCTTTCGCGAAGCGATCGTTGAGATCGGGCGGCGCCTGTATGAACGCGGTTACATCGTCGCCAGTGACGGCAATATCAGCGTGCGCCTGCCCGAGAGCGGTCGCATTTTGACAACGCCCACGGGCGCGTGCAAGGGATTCCTCACCCCGGAGATGCTCGTCGTCGTGGATGCCGAAGGGCGGAAGCTTGAAGGGACGCTCTCCCCCTCTTCCGAATTGGCCATGCATTTGGAGATCTACCGGCAACGCCAAGACGTCCACGCCGTCGTTCACGCACATCCCCCGTGCGGGACCGGCTTCGCCGCCGCCGGCATGAGCTTGGAGAAGCCACTTGTCTCCGAAGTCGTGCTCACGCTCGGGTGCATTCCCTTGGCCGGCTATGGGACGCCTTCGACCCAGGAACTCGTCGCCGCGATCGCTCCTTACGTGCCACATTATAACGCGCTCCTTCTGGCTAATCACGGCGCCGTCACTTACGGTCCGGATCTGGAGACGGCGTATTTCCGAATGGAGACCTTGGAGCACTTCGCTCGCATCACGCTCGTCGCGAAGCTCCTCGGACGTGAACAACCGCTTCCGGCCGAAGCTGTCCAAAAGCTCTTTCAAATGCGAGAGCGAGCGGGGATGACCGTTCCCAGCCCGACTCTCTGCGGGATGCCCGACCGCGCGTCTTCCCCTTCGCCCAACGAAACCCTCACGCTCACGCGCCAGCAGTTCATCGAGCTGATCGCGGAAACGGTCGAGGCCGTCATTCGATTCCTGAAACTCGCTCGGTGAAGGGCCCCAGAAAACGCTCGTCGCGCGTTGGCCCCCTTTGGAGTGCATTGTCGAGCGCCGCACGTTCGCTCTTGTCAGGAGATGCCCATTCGGTGTACATTGCACGCGCAACGCGCGTTCGGAACGACCATGCGTATCGCGAGGAGGAGCTATGGAAGCATTAGGGATGATCGAGACGCGAGGGCTCGTCGCCATGATCGAGGCAGCCGACGCAATGGTCAAAGCCGCCAATGTCACGCTCGTCGGTTATGAGAAGATCGGTGGCGGATACGTCACCGCCATCGTGCGCGGAGAAGTCGCCGCCGTCAAAGCGGCCACCGATGCCGGAGCGGCCGCCGCTCGACGCGTCGGCGAGCTGGTTAGTGTGCACGTCATCCCACGACCGCATCAATCGGTGGACGAAGTGCTCCCGGTGAGCCTTCGATCCCGAGAGGCGAAATAGCTCATGATCCTCGCTCGCATCCTGGGGACCGTCGTCGCCACGCGCAAGGATGAACGGCTGCATGGGAAGAAGCTGCTCATCGTGCGCCCGATCACCCCAGAAGGAAAGGACGAATCCGGCTACTTGGTCGCCGTGGATACCGTCGGCGCGGGCTTCCGCGAGACGGTCGTCGTCGTCTCCGGAAGCTCCGCCCGCATGGCCCACGGCTGCAAAGACTGCCCCGTAGACGCCGCCATCGTCGGCATTGTGGATACCATCCAAATCGAGGAGGGATCTGTTTCAAGCCCTCCTTAGCTCGATCAGCGCGGGTGGATCCGGCGAGCCGTTCGGTGAGCGCGCAAAACGACTTTTCATCCCATCAAGTGGCATTGCTTTCGCCTCCCCGCTATGCCGCCCGCTTCAGGTTCCGCCTCGGAAGCGCTCTTCGTTCTCGAATGAGCGAGCTTCCCTCCCTCAGATCGGACGCCACGGCGCTTGCGACGATCACCTACAACGCGTTCCCGATAGGATTGGGAAATCGTCCTCCGACGAGCGAAGACGGGAGTCATCGGACGACCCCCATTGAAGCATGAACGATCTTGTGGTATTCTGACCCGGAACCAACGATGGAAGGACGCGTTCGTCGCTGCCAACACTGTAGCAGTGGGGGGTCAGAGAGCAGAGCGGGTAGTCGTTCACCCACGGCGCGGTGAGAGGGAGGGCATGTTCGGTCGCGCGCTCAAAGAAGCTCTCCGGGAGAGGTGACGCGGTGCGGATCCTCGTTGCATTCTTTGTTCCGGGCAAGATCTTGTTGCCTTGGGATTATCTCAATTGGCTGCGCGGGCGCTTCTATCAGGCGATGGCCTGGGGCCGGCCGAAGCTCGCGCGCGATATGCATGATGAGGGGTTTTCGAGTAGTGGCAAACGATATAAGCTCGCCACCTTCTCGCTGCTCTATCCCGAACGCTATGAGCTGACGCCACAAGGGATTCAAACGTGGGGTCGCCTGCGGTGGTGGATCTCTTCGCCGTTAGAGCCACTTCTTGAGGCAATAGCGCTCGGCTTGCTCGCCCGACCAGAGGTGCGACTGGGTGCGAGCACGCTCTATGTTGAACAGATCGGCGTCGTCGTGCCGCCGACGTTCAGCGAGGCGATGACGCTGGTCACGCTGTCCCTGATTTTCGTCTCTACTGGTGAACGCGATGCGGAAGGGAGATTCCATCAACGATTCCTCTCGCCCGAGGAGCCTGATTTCGCGCGCGTGCTCACCGACAATCTCAAACGTAAATCCGCAGCGATCTATGGCGAAACTCTCGAGAGCGAGCTTCCGTTCGAATGGTTGGACGAGCCGAGATCGAAGCTCATGATGGTGAACGACATCAAAGTACGAGGGTGGATGATGTGCTTCCGCGTGAGCGGGGCAGTCGATCTGATCCGACTCGGTTACGAGGCCGGTTTCGGCGAGCGCAATGCCCAAGGCTTCGGCATGGTGTGCCTGCCGGAGGAGCATCCGACGTTCTCGCGAAGGGAGGTGTGAGCAGAAGCGGCGATGCCATTGCGGAAAGACGTCCAGCTGTACGCCCATTGGGGCCGAGAAGGAGGGGGAATAGCGAAGCACCCTCTTTCGCCCTCCCTGCGAGCATGGGCGAGCGATCGCCTCATGAGGTCGCCGCAGGCCGCTGCCCGGAGCTCGAAGCCAGATCGGCGACGTACGCTCGCGCTTGCCCTCGCACTGCTCGTTATGCTCGTGAGGCCTTCTTCCATGAACTCGCAGACCGAGGTACCCTTCCGATACCAATCGCTTTATCGGCAACTGGAACGCGCCGTGGAAGCGTTTGCGTATCGGCTGCCCGATGCGCAGACGAGCGCGCTCTGTTTTGGCGCCGAGCTTCTCCCGGCGAACGCGCATCGCGGGCTGGCTCTGCTTCGGCCGGACACGCGCGCCGGGGTCGCTCTCTATCTTGATGCGCTACGCGCGCTGGGCGTGCGAGGAGTGAAAGTCGCCATTGGGTATCCGATCCTCTCCGAGGACGATCCTCATCGCGACGCCTATTTGGCATTTTATCGCGATATCGCTCGCGAAGTTCGTCGGCGCGGGATGCGACTTCTCGTGGGCACGGGCGTCTTGATCCCCGATGAGACGACGGGAGTTCGCTCCCACGTGGGATTAACGATAGAGCGCTACCGCGAGGCGCGCCGCCAGATCGCTCGTACCATCGCGCGCGAGTTGCAGCCCGATTACCTGACGATCGCCAACGAGCCGACGACGGAAGCGCGCGCCACAGGATTGGGACAGCTCGCCGATATGAATGAATACATGCGCCTGGTGCGATTCATGCTCGATGGGCTCGCCGATGTGCGCGCGGGCATTCGGGTCGGAGCGGGAGCGGGGAATTGGGAGGCCGTGGAGTTTGTCCGACGCTTCGCGAAGATGGACGAACTCGCTTACGTGGACGTGCACATTTATCCGGTGACACTCGGTCTTCTGGATCGCGCGGCCGAGATGGTTCGTCTCGCCCGCGCGCGGGGCAAGCCGGTGATCATTGGCGAAGCATGGCTGTATAAGGCTTCGGCACTGGAGCTGATGGGGAACGTCGCACCTGGACCGATCTTCGCCCGCGACGTCTTCTCCTACTGGGCCCCACTCGATCAAAAATTCATCGAGGCGATCACCCGTTGGGCATCAGCGGAAGGGGTCGAATTCCTCTCGTTCTTCTGGAGCAAATACTTCTTCGCCTATGTGGATTACACACCGGCGCATGAGCGGCTCTCTCCAGCACAGCTCCTTGGCTTGGCGGACGCGGCGGCCGCCGAGAACATCTTGCGTGGGGAGATGAGCTCGACGGGCGCTCGCTATCGCGCCCTCATCGCCGCGTACACGCCGCGCGAGGGTCCACCAGCTCGAGCGTCCGAGCGATCACTGAGGTTGTGGCAAAGAGAGTGGAATTCTAAGACGAGAGCGAGCCCTCAGGGCATGCTGAGCCTTCGCTTTGGGCAACCTGAGGATGTGCGAGTGCGGTTGCAGCACCTGTATCCCGAGATTGAGAATTGGTGGGGCACTGGTCGATGGTTCCTTTATCAACTCCCCACCCCCAAACTGATACGGAAGCAAAATCTTACTGGAGGAAGGGGTCCGCAACCGGTTCACCTCTGGCCAGTCCGGCTCTATACAGGCTTCCTCGCCCGCTGGTATGTGGCTCTGGCAGGAGAGGAGATAAGCGAATCCGTGGAAACCGCTTGAGGGAGATTCACAATGTCCATAGCCGAGAAATATCGCCATCTGCCGCCGTTGCCGAGCGACCTCAGGGAGCGTCTGAAGTGGCTGCCGGAGATTTTCCGGCGCCATCCGGTGCGGCTGGCATACCTCTTTGGTTCTGCCGCCCATGCCCCAGAGCAGTGCCAGGATGTCGATATCGCTGTGTTGCCGGATGCTGGCTTTTCCTATACCAACCTCTACGCTGACCTTTCGCTGGCTTTGGGCACCGATCGGTTGGACTTGGTCGATCTTCGTCGGGCCCCTTCCTACTTGGCGGCAGAAATTTTCTTAAAAGGGCGCTGCATACTGGAAAAATCGGAAGAAGATCGAATGCGCTTTGAAGGTGGGAAACGCTCGGAGTGGCGTGAAAATCGGCACTGGTGGCTTCATAAAGTGCAGAAGGGGGAGAAAATGAGCATCCGTCCCGAATTCCTGGAGAGAGCACTGGCGGAGCTTGAACGCATAGCGCAGGAGTTGGAAAAACATCAACAGATAACCGAAGAACAGTTAGCAACGAATCTCAGCCTTCGCTGGATAGCTGAACGCGGTCTCCTGGCGGGACTTACGGTGGTTTTTCAGATCGCAGACCATATTCTGAGTCGAGCTTTTGGGCGGACGCCGGGTACCTATGAGGAGTTGATAGCAGAGCTGCGCGCCGTCGGCGTCATCTCAGAGGATCTTTATCATCGGTTGCGAGGGTCAGGTGGGTTCCGAAATGTGCTGGTCCATGAGTATGTAACGATTGATTTGAGCAAGGTCACCGAGGCATTGCGCGAAGCACCGGAAACGTTCCGCTTGTTTCGACAGGAAGTCCGCCAATGGATGCGAAACCATCCATCTGAGTGAGGAAAGAGGGTAGCCAATGGCAGATTTTTCCCGGTTTGAAAATCAAATCACGAGCTGGAAAGGCGACTGTCGCAGGAAGTTTCTGCAGAGGTTCTTCGCTCGGCGCTCGCTTGGAAGTTTGACGAGCTGGATTTCCAAACCCTCTTTCACGGGCCGGAGAGGGCCTGGAAGGTCTCCGTCTTTTGCGTCGCCGACCGGACGGCCGAGCGTTTGAAAGAGATCGCCCTCGAGGTTTGGTCGAGCAAAAACCCTAAAGGGGCGTTGAGGCTTCTGTGCGAGCTCTGTAAAGATGAGAAGGTTTTCCGCCCTCTCGCCGAGTTTCTTCACGTCGAGCCAAGCATCGTGGAACAGTACGCGAAAAGTCTCGTTGATGAAACGGCGCGTCGCTTGCGGTTCGGCCTCACTCGTCTATTGCAACCGATGCTCCAGGCGTACACGGTCTGAATGCCTGTCCGACATCTGAATGGACTCACGGCGAGTCAAATCACCGAAGGGTTTCCCTATTTGCCACAAAAGGAGTATCAATCTCTTGATATTCGGGAGGGCGAGGGTGAGTTGCAACCGCCCGATTGGATCATTTAAGAGAAGGTCGGAACGATGACCGACGAGGAGTTTGCTGCGCTCAAGATCAACGGGATCAAGGTTAACTACTATGTCGTCTGCCCGCGGAAACTCTGATTATACAGTCACGACCTCCATATGGAGCCGACGAGCGACCGGGTGGCCCTGGGTCGGCTCCTCCACGAACGGGCCTACCGGGACCAGGCCCGACGGGAACTCCTCATCGACGACCTCATCAAGGTCGACCTCCTCGAAAGCCAAGGGAAACTGCTCGAAGTCAAATACTCCCAGCGCATGAAAGAGGCCGCGCGATGGCAAGTGCTCTACTACCTCTGTTACCTGAAGCGCCTGGGCGTGACGGGATTGACCGGAGAGCTGCGCTTTCCCAAAGAGCGGCGGCGCGAATCCGTTGTCCTGACCGAGGATGCCGAGCGAGAAATCGAAACCACCTTGCGCGAGATACGCCGGATTGAGCAATTGGCCACGCCGCCCCGCGTCGAGTTCATGCCCATCTGCCGACGATGCGCCTATCTCGAACTTTGCTGGGGATGATGCTGATGAACCAAACTCGCGACGAAGACGGGATGAACCAAACCTGCTGCTCACGCTGCGGAGTGGAGAGATAAAGAACTATGCCGGAGGTGAACGCAGATGCCTCGGAGTTACTACATCTTCAAAAGCGGACGCTTGCGCCGGAAGGGAAACACACTCTACTTGGAAAAGGTCGAGGCGGAGCCAGTCGAGGAAGAGGATCAACCCCGCCCCGCTTCCGAACACCCCGATGACGAATCATTGGATGAGCTCATGGGGATAGGAGGTCAGGAAAAACCGGACACTTCTTTTGCAGTCGGAGCGAAAGATCCGGAAGTAGATGAAATAGAAGTGCCTGAGACGGCGGGTGTTCCCGTTGAGGAATCACTGCCCAGGGACGTCGCTGCTCCTTCAGACGTGCCTCCGGCCTCAACGTCTGAACGACCTCGCCCCATCCCGGTGGAGGATGTCGAGGATCTGTTTTTATTCGGTGAGATCACTCTGAACACGAAACTACTCAACTTCCTGGGCCAAAAGGGAATCCCGGTGCATACGTTCAACTACCATGGGTTTTATACGGGTTCCTACTATCCACGGGAGACCAACGTCTCCGGTCATCTGCTCGTCAAGCAGGTCGAACACTACACCGATGCCGGCAAAAGACTTGCTCTGGCCCAAGAGATCGTGCGCGGGGCCTTTCACAACCTGCATCGTAATCTCCTGTACTACCGTAATCGAGGCAAGGGGGTCGAAGAGGCCATCGAGATGCTGGAAAAAGAGGCGATTCAAATTGAGGTGGCCGATTCCGTTGCTGCCCTCATGGGCGCGGAAGGCCGAATGCGGGAGACCTACTACCGCGCCTTCAACGAGATTCTCGATCTGGAGACGCCGTTCGTCAAACGGGTCAAACGTCCGCCTGATACTCTCATCAACGCCCTCATCAGTTTCGGCAACGCGTTACTTTATACAGTTGTGCTCTCGCAGATTTATCGAACTCCACTTAATCCCACCGTGAGTTTCCTCCACGAGCCGGGAACGCGGCGATTCTCGCTGGCGCTGGATATCGCCGAAATCTTCAAACCCCTCATCGTGGATAAAATGATCTTTAAGCTCATCAACAAGCAGATGATCACCGAGACCGATTTGATGAAAGAGGTCGGATATGCGTACTTGAAAGAGGCCGCCCGCAAGACGGTCGTGCAAGAGTTCGATGAACGCCTCCAAGCAACCGTCAAACATCGGCGCATGGGATGCCATGTGTCGTATCGGGGCTTCATTCGGCTGGAGTGTTATAAACTCGTGCGCCACTTCGTGGGCGATGAGCCCTATCGGGCTTTGCGGGCGTGGTGGTAGCGTCGGTGGTTCAGCGATCGGTCATGGGTAAACAGTCATTGTCGCCGGATACTGACCGCCCCTTTTGAATCTCTGAAGTGGAGGGTTTCACTCATGTACGTCATCATCGTCTATGACATTGAGCAGGAGCGGGTCAATAAGGTGTGCCCGTTTCTCCGCCGCTACATGAATTGGGTGCAGAATTCGGCATTCGAGGGAGAGTTGAGTGAAGCCCAAGTGGAACAGGTGAGACTTGGACTGAAGGCTCTCATTGATGAGGATCGAGACTCAGTCTATCTCTATATCCTGCGAGATGCGCGATGGGTGAGGAAGGAAATCATAGGACAGGTGAAGGGTGAAACGGGGAGCATAATTTAGGGAGCTGGAAGATCGCTAGAAGAGGTGGCGAAGCGATCTGGCCTTTGTCGGGATAACATGGGAGGCTGTGCATAGCCAAATCCTCTCTCATTGGCATCCGAACGTTTGGGAGGGTAGATTTTGCGCAGCGGAAGCCGACGCCTCCCCCCTCGCATGGCGCTTCCGCCAGATGGGAACAATTCCCTCAGGACTGAGGGCGTACAGGTCAAGGGTTTGTCCGCGCCAGGGAGTGGGGCCAAAGTGCCGTCGTTCCCCGCCCTCTTGACACCTACCGGAGGTCGACGGCATAATGGAGGCCGAAATTCAGCTTTTTTCGGACGAATTGCCTGGGTGCTAATCGAACCAAGGTGGGATTGAAACGCCTCCAAAAGCTTCCTCCCCAACGCGGCCCGCTCAGTGCTAATCGAACCAAGGTGGGATTGAAACCTAATTGAACTAGACGGAACGCTCTTACGGCTTCACGGCTGCAGCGAGCAGGACGTCGCTGAGGCGGAGGGTGACCGTTCGCTCTTCCCACCCCATTCGGGTGATGGCTCGCAGCAGGAGTCGCCCTGCCGGAATGGATAAGCGTCGTAGGCGATCGCTCAGAAGTCGCAGGCTCACGATTCGCTTTGGGTGGGTGAGCGCGAGCAGGCGGAATCGGCTCTCCTCAAGAAGCCGCGTCAACGTGACCGGCGAGAAGAAGTAGTAGTGATCAGGGATGAACTGCCGCCACCGTCGGCCGAGGAGGCGAAACCAGAGCGAGGCGATATTAGGCGTTTCGATGACGATGACTCCGCCAGGGCGCAGAAGGCGGTGGATTTCATGAAGCGCTCGTCGCGGCGAATCCAGATGCTCCAGGACATGGAAGAGCACAATGACGTCGAAGGAAGCGGCTGGGTACGGGGCGTCGGCGAGCGTGCCGGGGAAGACGACGATGTTGGAACACTGCCGAGCCACAGCGCTTGTCACCGGATCGGGCTCGATCCCGTGTGCGTGAAATCCCGCACGAGCGGCCAGCTTCAGAAAGGCGCCATCCGCGCATCCGATCTCCAACAGCCGCCCTGACGCGATGAAGCGTTGCACCCATCGCAACCGCTCGGCCATCACCTGCTCTCGCACGGGCGCTTCGCGCACCTCGACCTCTTCATCCACCAACTCGAGCGCTCTCACGCGCTCGGCCAAACGACGCGAGCGCTCGGGATCGAAGCGCGAGAAGGTGAAATCCTCCCGCCGCTCCCCAACGTAGACCAGACCGCACTGCCGGCATCGCACAAGCGGCCCGTCCAACCGCTCGCACGCCATGAGGAATCGCGCATCCGTTCCGCCGCAGAGATCACACGGTAAGTACGGCATGCCTTCTGGCGTGGGGATGGAGGTCACTCGACGTCCTTCAGATGTCGGCGCTCAATGTCGCGGATCTTCTCGATGCGACGCCGATGTCGCTCCTCGGTCAGATGATACGTGAGCCACACCAGAACGATCTCCCGCGCCGTCGCCTCATTGAGCGAGCGCGCGCCGAGTGTCAAGACATTGGCATCATTATGCTCGCGGCTATTTCGAGCCGTCGCGCGATCATAGCAGAGAGCGGCGCGCACGCCCGGCAACTTATTGGCGACGATACAAGAGCCGATGCCCGCCCCGTCCAGAAGGATGCCGCGCGCGATCTCCCCACGGGAGATGGCTCGCGCGACGCGATACGCGATGTCGGGGTAATCCACCGGTCGCTCATCGAAGGTCCCGAAATCGCGCACCTCGTAGCCCAACTCGATCAACCACGTCTTGAGCTTCTCCTTGAGCGCGAACCCAGCATGGTCGGCGCCGAGGGCGATCGCCTCGCGAGATGGGTTAGGACTTCGGCGGATCTCGATCCCGCGCTCTCGCGCGCGATCATGCGCGGCCGGCGTGATGAGCGCATCCGGCGGGACCAAGAGCGTCGTTCCGGGTTCCAGAGCCATCACATCGGCCTCGGTGAGGATCGGTCGCGCCATGTCGGCTCTCTCCCTCATGCGAGCGCGCGCTCGGAGATCGGCAGCGCGCCCCCCACGAAACCGACAAGTCGCCGCTCGCGGACGAAGAGATCGAGGCGGCCCAAGACGATGCCGCCGAATCCCACCTGAAAGATGAGCGTCGCACCGCCGCTTGGACGACGAACGAGTTCCGGCTCTTTCATGAACGTATGTGTATGCCCGCCGAGGATCACATCAATCCCCTCGACGGCTCGCGCGACTTCGCGATCGCCGATGAGAGGGGGGGCCATCCGTTCTCGCTCGGACTCCTCGTAGAGCCCCAAGTGCGAGAGGCAGACGACAAGCAGTGCGTCCTCGCGCTCTCGGAGCGTGCGAACCATCGCGCGCGCCGTCGCGATGGGATCGCGATACCGCACACCCACCCGATGTCGCTCCGGCACCAGCCCCTCCAGGGCGATCCCGAGCCCGAAGATCCCAATGCGCACTCCAGCGAGCTCTCGCACGACGTAGGGCTTGATACGATCTCGAAGCAGTGTCTCGCGGAAGTCGTAATTCGCGCAGACGACGTCGAACTTCGCGAAATTGAGAGCGCGAGCGAGTGCCTCCAATCCGCTGTCGAATTCGTGATTCCCCAAGGTGACGACATCGTAGCCGATGGCCGACATGACCTGATAATCGGCCTCACCGCGATAGACGGTGTAGTACGGCGTTCCCTGAAAGGCATCGCCGGCATCCAGAAGCAGCGTGTTCGGATTCTCCCGACGAACGCGTTTGACGAGCGCGGCGCGTCGAGCGGCACCGCCCAATCCGGCGTATTGCGGATCGTCGTCGGGAAACGGTTCCAACCGCGAGTGGACATCGTTCGTGTGCAAGAGCGTGATCCTCGTCTCCACCTCGCCGAAGGGCGCAGACCAAGCGCTCACTCCGACGAACGCTGTCGCTCCGGCTCGAAGACCGCGTGCGAGGAATTCGCGACGCGAGACCCTCATGCCTTCTCCTCCCGTTCAACCAGAGTGCGAATGGCCTCGCTCACCGCTTCGGGGAAGCAGAGCCGATCAATATGAAATCGTCGCAATCGGCGGATCGCGGGAGAGATCTCCGTGATCTCGCGCAGGATGCGGCTCCCCCCATCCACTTCGACGTAGATGCGATTCTCCGGTCCCGAGGTCTCCGGGGAATAGGGGCCGAGATACGGGATGTCGCTCGCGCGATCCTCGACCAGATAGTAACGAGGATCGAACCCGGCGACCTCGACGATCCGACGCGCTTGCTCGAGGAATCGGCGCCGGCGCTCGGCATTGATCTGCATATCCACGGACTTGAAGAGGCGGCGGTGGAGGAATCCGCTGGCCAGATCCCTGAGGATCGGATCAGGCTCTTTCGTCCACCATTTGATGTGGAACATGACATCGTGATCGTCGAAAGCGAGATACTCCTCGGTCACGAGCGACGCGCGCCGCAGGACCTTCGCCATCACCGAATCGGGGACGATATGCTGCAAGCGATCGCTCGCCATGAGATCGATGGCGCGTCGGAAAATGGAGCGGAGCATCGCTTCAGCCGTTCGCAAGTTCCGATGGAAGTAGACCTGACGGAACATGTAATAGCGCGCCTGCAGATACGCTTCGACGGCGTAAAGGCCCTTGGCTGCGACGTAGAGGTACTCCTGCTCGGGCGCGATCTCCAGCGTATGAAGGATCCACTCCAGGTCGTAGAGGCCGTACTTGGCACCCGTCATCAGGCTGTCGCGCAAGAGATAGTCGAAGCGGTCCACATCCATCTGACTGGAGATGAGCTGGGAGACGAATCGCGGCCGATAGGTGTGCTGCCAGACGGCGACGATCCGCGCGGGCAGCTCGCGATCATGCTCGCTCAATACGCGATGGAGCACTGTCCCCTCATCAAGGATGATCCGGGCTCCCCATTCCTCATGCCGGTAACCGAGTACGGCCTCCATGACGTGAGAGAAGGGTCCGTGCCCGATGTCATGGAGCAAGGCCGCGCACATGGCCGTCAGGCGCGTCTCGCGGTCGATCGGATACCGTTGCCCGAGCAGCGCGAGGACGCGCCGCATCAGATGCATCACGCCGAGCGAATGCGAGAAGCGGCTGTGCTCAGCCCCTTGATAAGTGAAGAGCGCCAAGCCCAATTGTTTGATCCGGCGCAATCGTTGAAATTCGGGAGTATCGATCAATCGAATGAGCAGCTGATCGTCCGGATCCGTCTCCTCCAGCGAGATGATGTTATGCACCGGATCACGATAGATGCGCTCTGCCATATCCCCCCTTCAAGCGAAGGGCGCGGCTGTCGCGCCGCGCGTCCACCTGATGCAAGCGCAGACCGGACTCGGCCGTCAGATCCCATCCCGAACGTTCGCCGCGCAGCAGCTTCGGATAAGCGGCGGCAGCGATCATGGCGGCATTATCGGTCGTGAGCGGCGGGCTCGGGACATAGACGGGAATCCCGGTCGCTCGTCCCAGGCGAAACACTTCTTCGCGCAACCGACTGTTGCACGCGACGCCACCGGTCAGAATGAGCGTGCGCGCTTCGTACCGTTCCAGCGCCCGCGACAGGCGCTGCACGAGCGTGCGCACGACCGTCTCTTGAAAGCTCGCCAGCAGATCGAGGATCACTTCCGGCACCTCCTCCCCCTCTCGCACGGGACGAATCTCCCGCTCCCGCACGTAGCGAACGACGGCCGTCTTGAGCCCGCTGAAGCTGAAATCGAAATCGTTCTCACTCGTGCGCGGGATCGTGAACCGAACGGCGCGAGGATCCCCGCACTTCGCCAATCGGTCGATCACCGGACCGCCGGGATACCCAAGTCCCAGCAGCTTCGCCACCTTATCAAAGGCCTCACCAGCCGCATCGTCGCGCGTATGTCCGAGCAGGTGGTACCGCTCCGGCTCCGGCACCCAGAAGAGGCTCGTATCCCCCCCCGAGACGACGAGCGCGAGCGCGGGATACCGAACGGGCGGATTCTCGAAGACAACCGAGAAGATGTGCCCCTCATGATGATTCACACCCAGAAACGGCCGCGAGAGGGCATACGCGAGCGACTTCGCGTAGCAGATCCCCACAAGGAGTGAGCCGATCAGCCCCGGACCTCGCGTCACGGCGATGGCCTCGATCTCGCGAAAGGTCACGCCCGCATCCTCTAAGGCAGCCCGGACGATGGGGATGATGTTCCGCACATGCTCGCGCGAGGCCAGCTCGGGTACGATCCCTCCGTACGGCCGATGGATGGCGTACTGCGTGGCCACGATGTTCGAGCGCACGATCTGCCCGTCCTCAACGACGGCAGCCGCCGTCTCGTCGCAAGAAGTCTCGATCCCGAGGATCAACATCGCCGCCTTCCCCTCACGAAGATCCCGAAGGCGGGGCGTCACCCGAGAGCGCTCGTTCTTCAGCCGGAGCGTGCGCGACGTCCGGCTGTGCGGCCAAAGCGCTCAAGCTCTCCGGATATGGCGGTCGCGCGATCCCGCGCTCGGTCACGATGGCCGTCACGTAGCGATGGGGCGTGATGTCGAAGGCCGGATTGGCGACGGCGATCCCCTGGGGGGCGATTGGCCGTCCGTTGATGTGTGTGACCTCGATCGCCGGTCGTTCCTCAATAGGGATGTGATCGCCGGATGCGATCGAGAGGTCCAATGTCGAGATAGGGGCCACGACGTAGAAGGGGATCCCATGCTCCTTCGCGAGGATGGCGAGCGTGTAGGTCCCGATCTTGTTAGCGACATCGCCATTGGCGGCAATCCGGTCCGCGCCCACGAGCACGCAGTCCACAAGTCCTCGATACATCATGTATCCGGCCATATTGTCCGTGATCAGCGTGGCCGGGATTCGCTCCTTGAGCAGCTCCCAGGCCGTCAATCGCGCGCCTTGGAGAAACGGGCGCGTCTCATCCACGTAGACGTGCACGCGCTTGCCCATGAGCACGGCGGCGCGCACGACGCCGAGCGCCGTGCCCATGCCCCCGGCCGTCGCCAGAGCGCCCGTATTGCAATGCGTGAGGATGCGCGCGGGATCAGGGATCAGGGCGGCCCCATGATGCGCCATCCGCCAATTCGTCTCGATGTCCTCCCGGTAGATGTTGTGCGCCTCTTGAATCACCCACTCCTTGAGCAGGGGCAACGGCAGGTTGCGCCGTCGCGCTTCGGCCCACGCACGTCGCACGCGTTCGATGGCCCAGAAGAGATTCGCCGCCGTCGGTCGCGCGCGCGCCATGAGTCGGCAGAGCGCCTCGAATTCCGCTTCTAACTCCTCAACCGTGCGGGCGCTCGAGCGTCTCACGCCGAGCGCCAGGCCGAATGCCGCCGTCACGCCGATGGCCGGCGCCCCGCGCACGATCATCGCGCGAATGGCCTCGGCCACCTCTTCCGGCGTGCGCAAGAGCAGAGAGATCTCCTCATGCGGCAACTTTCGCTGATCAATCACGCGAACGCCTTCGTCCGTCCATTCGATCGTTCTGATCATCGGTCCGACCTCACAGCGAGAAATCTTATCCGAAGGTCGAAGGCCTTCGCAACCACGTGCCCTCCGCACATCGAGAAGCGCGCGAAGGGATCTTCGTGCTCTCGGCCTTCGCCCTCCTCATGCGAGGAGCACCTCCTCGCGGATGAGGGCGACGAACAGCTGTTCCCCCCCTCCCCACACGGGTCTGGTGAACCGCTGGGGAAGCGCCAGCCCTCGTTCCGGAGCATGCGGAGGAGGATCCCCTGACGGAACTTCCGCGCCCGATCACAAATCTCCCCACAGGAATTGAACCAGGCTGAGCACGACGAGTCCGGCCGTCTCCGCGCGCAAGATGCGCGGGCCAAGCGAGAGGAACGCGGCTCCGACTTTCCGCGCGGTCTCGATCTCCTCATCGGCCCATCCCCCTTCCGGGCCGACGAAGACGATGAGCTGATGCGGAGGCGCGTCAGACCATCGCGCGGCGATCTCGCGAAGCGATACCCCCTCTCGCTCCACGCAAAAGAGCGCGGGCGCGCGCATCTTTTCCAGCACATCCAGCATCCGCTGCGGCTCCTCGACATGAACGAGACGCGTCCGCCGGGATTGCTTAGCGGCCTCCAACGCGATACGCCGCCATCGCTCGAGTCGCTGTGGTGAAGATGTCCCGATGACCGCGTGGCGCGTCAGAAGGGGGATGATCCGATGCACGCCCAGCTCGGTCGCCTTCTGCACGACGAGATCGAACTTCTCGCCTTTAAGGAGCGCTTGCGCGAGCGTCAGCTCAAGCGGTGATTCGACAGTCGGCGTCGTTCGCATCCGAATGCCCACCGATGCGCAGCGCTCTGGAGTCTCCAGCACGATTCCCTCATATTCGACGCCCGTCCCGTCGAAGACGAGGACGCGCGCTCCTGGCTTCAACCTGAGGACATGGCGCAGATGATGCGACTCCCGCTCATCGAGTCGGATCACGCTCTCATCAATGGCTTCCGGAGGCGCATAGAACCGATGAAGGCTCATACCGCGCGACAATCGTTCGCCACTCCTCCTCTCGTTTGATCTCGAGAGGGCGAAAGGCCTTCGCCGCGAGGGCCTCTCGGAATGGCTCCTCATCGCCGTCGAGGAGCCCGGAGAGGACGAGGAAGCCCCCCGGTTCGAGCCGCTGGGGGAACCGGGGGAGAAGGCTCGCGAGCACATCGGCCGTGAGATTAGCGAGCACCATCTCGAAGCGTTCTTCGGGCAGGTCGTCGAGCGTCCCACAGAACAGCGCGATGCCTTCGCGGACGCCGTTCCGCTCCACATTCTCGCGGGCGACCGCACAGGCTTCGGGATCAATATCGAGCGCGACGATGCGCGCCTGGGGATGGAGGTGAGCCGCGGCGATGGCGAGGATGCCGGTCCCAGTCCCTACGTCGAGGAGAGAGCGCCCCGTCCAATATTCCTCCAGCGCCTGCAGACACTGTCGCGTCGTCGCATGCATGCCCGTGCCAAAGGCCATCCCCGGATCGATCACAATCAGGAGGCGATCCCCCGTCTCCGGGGGTCGGCCCCACGATGGCGCGATGAGGAATCGTCGCCCGACGGGAAAGGGATTGTACCCCGCTTTCCATCGGCTCGCCCAATCCTCAGCAGGAACACGTTCGACGCGAACGTCGGCCACGCAGTCGTCGGAGAACCCGGCCTCTCGTATGGCGCGACGCATCTCGTTCGCCCACCACGCGACCTCCTGCGGCACGTCGAAATAGACGAGCACCTCCAGGTCCGTGTCCGTCTCGATGAAAGCGAGCCCGCGCGTCCCAGCGCGCGAGAAGCAGGGGAACAGGACCTCGCTCAGGTCTTCCTTCAAGCGAATGCGCACAGCCCAAAACTCGTTCATGGCTTCCGAACGCCTCATCCCATCAAGAGGCGGCGCAATTCCGACTCCTGCTCTCGGGTGACTAAGGCGACGACCATATCGCCGACCTGCAAGCGCGTCTCTCCACGAGGGATGAGCGTCGTGCCCGCGCGCTCGATGGCGACGATGTTGCACTCGGGTGGGAAGGCGATGTCGCGCAAGGCCTTCCCGGCCACCGGACACCGCTCGCCAAGCACATACTCGATGATCTGTGCTCGTCCGCCATGCAGATTGAGGAGCGTGCGGATGGAGATCGTCGGCAGCTCGCGTTCAATGACCTGCTCGATGATGGCCGTCGAACTGACGGTCGCATCCACGCCGAGCTGCCGCATCACGGGTTCGTTCTTCGGATTGCTCACGCGCGCGATCGCCTTGGGGACGCGGAACACCCGTTTGGCGAGCTGACACGCGATCAGGTTGTTCTCGTCATTGCCGGTGACGGCGACGAAGACGCGGGCGCGACCGGCACCGGCTTCTTCGAGGACGGGCCCCAAGGTCCCGTCGCCGATGATGACCGGGCACTCCAACTCCGTCCGCAGCCGCGCGGCATATGCCACATCGCGCTCGACGAGCGCCACCTCATGCCCGCTCCCGAGCAACGAGCGAACGAGATTAATCCCGACCTTTCCCGCGCCGACCACAAGGATGAACTTCGACTCGTCGGTTCGCGGCCGCGCCGGACGCGGCTCGTGCACGGGAGGGATTTCCGGTCGCGGGATCGGATGCGCGGCCAATTCATCAACGCGCTGCATGATGGCCTCGACCGTGTAGAGCGTCGGACAGATGGTGATCAACTGTCCATCGTCGGTGACATCCCGATGGCTCGGCTCGTAGACGCGGGCGAGAGCGCGCGGTACGTGAAAGACCAAGCGCGCGACTTGCGCCGCCATCAGATTCACATTGTCCTCGCGGGTGAGCGCGAGGAAAAGATCGGCGCGATCCACGCCCGCTTGGCGCTGCACGTCCACGTCCGTGCCATCACCTTGCACCAACTTCACGTTGGGGAAATCCACGGCGCCGCGCAGCCGAATGGCCTCCTTGTCGATCAACGTCACCTCATGACCGCGCTCCACAAGCTGCGCGACGGCGCGACGTCCCACGCGTCCGTATCCGACCACGACGACCCGCATAGCTTTCCCTCCGACGTTCGATCGAGAAGCACGCTCTCCTCAAAACGGCCCGACTACTCCTCGGGGACCATGTCAATGATCACCTCGACGCCCGCACGGCGCAAGACCGTCTCGATCCCTCGGCCGATGGAATCTCCCGCCGCGACACGTCGCGGGTTCAATCCGATCACGACCAGGTCCACATCATAATCGGTGACGACGCTCACGATCCCTCGGCCAACATCACGATCTCGCCGCACGACGGGGATCGGTCTCAGATTGTGGAGCTTCACCAGTTCGACGGCGCGCTCCAGGGCTTCGCGCGCTCGCCGCTCCTCCTGATCGAGCGGCGTATTGAGGGGCAGCGAGAGCGGGACCTCGATCACATAGGTGAGAATCAATTCGGCCTGCTGCTCCTGGCCGAGGCGGCACGCCAACTCAACCGCGCGATCGCTATAGCCCGTCCCCTTCACGGGGACGAGGATGCGCTTGAGCGCGCTCACCCCGCGATAGGCGCGCGCCACCGCTGGCCCGATCGGCGCCGGGGGATGGAGCATCCACCACAGCATCCCCCCTAGAGAGGCCAGGAAGATCGCGGCCAACGTCACCCCGACGACCGAGATGTGCGCCTCACCGCCCGACATTCGTGCGCTCTCCCCTTCTTCGACGGAGATGATACCTGACGACGAAACGCAAGCGGTAGAGCCCAAACGCCACGAATCCCCCACCCACGCCGAGTCCTATCGGACTCCCCCCCAAGCGGATCACGCGAAAGAGGATGATCGCCCCAAGGACCACAAAGAGGAACGTATACACGATCTGCACGACGTCTTGAAACGAGAGCGATGACGCCCGCGGCGTCGGATCGCGCGATTCATTCCACGACGGTATCGGCGTCATGGCTGAGCCGCTTTCTCCAACGATCGCGCTCGGCGAGAACGATGCGATACTGCTCCAAGAGATCGTATTCCTCGGCCGCCTCGAGCACCGCCATCTGCTCGCGCTCCCACGGGCGCCGCACGCTCCGAAAGATCGGGAGTCCCCTCCGCCGACGATGCCACGCATAGTAGAGGACGCTGAGGAGGACCCACAGCGGTCCCGCCACGGCCGCGATCTCATGCGTGAAGAGCACGATCACGAGAACAGCCGTGATCCCGACGAGTCCAACGATCCCCAAAACGGGAACGTAGACCGTCGTGCCCTCTCCCCGAATCGGGATGTTGAACGGCACGCGATAGGGGCGCGGCGTATAGGGATCGGTGAAGCGCAGCCGGATGAGCGAGATCATGACGAGCGTGTAGCCGAGCGTCGCGCCAAAGGCGTACATGTTGGCCAGCGTATCAATGGCGCTCTCGGTCAGGGAAGCCAGCACGACCTGCAGCGCGGCGATCGTCGAGAAGACGACGATCGTGCGCGCCGGCGTGCGATACTGCGGATGGACCCGTTCGAACCACGAGGAGATGAAATCGTACCGACTCATCGAGAACGCCACGCGCGAGACGCTCATCACTCCGGAATTGGAGGAGAGCATGAGGACGAGCACGGCAAGCGCGGCCGTCACATCTTCGGCCACGCGCCCGATCCACGGCAGATGCCCCGCCACGATCGCCACCGAGCGCCCGACATTGTGCTCGTCGAGAAAGACTTCCCACCGCACCGTGCCCAGCGTGAGCACCGAGAGCGAGACGGCGAAGAGGAAGACCGTGAAGACCAAGGCGATCGAAGTCCGAGGGACGATCGTGGCCGGACGCCGCGTCTCCTGCGCCGCCTGCGAGATGGATTCCAAACCCACGAAGGAGATGATCGCCAGCGATGCGCCATAGAGGAACTGACGCGGATGGAAATTCGCGAACGTCTCGCTCCACTGTGCCATGAGCAGCTCCGGCTTCCACGCGAAGACGAACCCCATCGAGATGATGAGCGATTCCATGAGGATGATCAAAACGCCGATCAGTTCGTTGAGCAGGCTGGCCTGCCGCATCCCGCGCACGTTCAACCACGCGAGGAAGACGATGAGCAGAAGCGTCATGAGGGCCAGGCCGATCCGCACATGTTCGAACGGCCCCAGCGCGAGCGTCGCTTCGGCCAAAGCCGGCACGAAATGCGAGAAATAGGTCACGGCGAAATAAGCGAAGAGCGCCGTACAGAGCGTGTAATCGAGCACGAGTGCGCTGCCGGCCACCAAACTCCAAAAATCGCCCAAGCCACGCAGGGCGAAATATTGTCCCCCCCCGGCCACCGGATATGCCGAGGCCAATTCCGTGTAGGCGAGGCCGACCAGGATGTAGACCGTCCCCGCGAGCAAGAAGGCCAACGGGGCCGCTCCCTCGGAGAAGGCGAAGACCAAGCCGAGCGCGACGAATGTATCGGCGCCGACGTCGGCGAAGCCCCACATGTAGGAGCCCCAGACCGTGACATCTCGGCGAAGCTCCGCAATCGCCGTTCGTTCTTCCGCCATCGTTTCACCCTCAGCACGAGCCGTGTCCTCGACAAAGGGGGGAAGTCAAGGAGTCGGCTCCTCACGAGGCTGATCACGGCTTGCGCGGACTCACGCTCAAGGAGCGTGCCAGCTCGCGCGCTTCCGCATTGTTCGGATCGAGAGCTAAGGCTCGTTCGACGCTCAGGCGCGCGCGCTCGCGTTCGCCCACGGCCAGATAAAGGCGCGCGAGCAACAGATGCGCGGGCGCCCATTGCGGATTCCAAAACGCGGCCGCATGCGCGGCATCGGCGGCCTCGCGCCAATTCCCACGTCGAAAATAGAGACGCGCTTTCAGGAGATGAGCCTCCGCGAAGTCCGGAGCCCTCTTCAATACGCCCTCCAAGATCGCCAGCGCCTCTTCCTCCCGACCAACGTCTGCCAGAGCTTCCGCCTCGCGCACGGCTTCAGACGGCGGCATCATCGAGACGCGCGCGGCGAGGGTTCGAGGTGCCCTTTCGCTGCGTCGCGAGATGCGCATCTTGAGCCGCGGAGAGATCGGCGGATCGGCGACCTTCTCCCATTCGGCGAACTGCGGGAGATACCGCCGCGCGAGCGTCAGCGCCCCTTGAGCGTCTTCCTCTCGCCCCAAGCGTTGCAAGCTCTTTCCCAGAAGATAGTGCGCCTCTCCATCGGTCGCCCGCCATCGCACGACCTGCCGCAATGCTGCGATGGCGTTCTCAAAATCCCCGCGCTTCCAGAACGCATAGCCGTAGTTGAAACGAATATCCGGATCGGTGTCGGAGCGTTCGATCGCTCGCGAGAGGTTGCTCATCGCCGCGTCCATCTGCCCCCTATGCAGTTCGGCGACCGCCAAATTGTTGAAGACCTCTGCCAATGGCCACGCGCGCCCCAGCGTTCGATAGATGTCGAGCGCGCGGTCCCACTCCCCTTGCTGGATCGCGCAAATCCCCAAGTAAAATTGCGCCTCCTTGTACGCCGAGGATTCGGGACCGAGGCGATGAAGATAGGGCACCGCGTCGGCGCACTGCCTCTGCTGCACATACGTTCGTCCCAACTCCAGAAGCAAGGGGGCATAGACCGTCCCCTTGGCCGCTTGCTCCGCGCGACGAAGGAGCTGAAGGGCGACCTGAGGATCCGCCGCCATCCGCGCTTTCGCAAACAGCTCCAACACGCTCACAGGCAGCATTGCGGCGCGCGACCTCGCGTCCTGACGCGCAGCGGCCGAGAGACGCTCACCAAGCACCTCGCCGACGAGCACCCCTAAAAGCGAGGGCAAGTCTTGAAGCGGAGCACCCACCGCCAATTCGTTCGTCAGCAGCCGAACCTCCGACACGTGAATCACGCGCGCGGTGAGCGCGAGACGTTCCTGTCCCTTCGGCCCGCTCACCTGATACGTTCCCACCAGAAGCCGCTCGGCCCCGAGCTGCTCGGCGACAAGGAGCGCCGAGGCACGTGTCACGACCAGCCCTTCGGGCAATCGAAGCTGCTCATAAACCGCTCGCCGATCATCGGGCGAGACGACCGGCTCTCCCATCTGCGCCAGCAGGTCGGAGAGAAAAAGGGCACAGGCTTCCCCCACCCAGTGGTAATCGGCCTCGCGGGTCTTATTCTCAAACGGCAACACGAGGATCGGCGCTCTCTCCTGTGCCTGGACGAGCGTCCCGAACACGAAGAGCGCGGCAGCCATGGCGAAGCCCCGCGCTGTCCTCCTCGATCTCTCTCTTTCAGCCATACAAGATGATGGTGAGCCGTGCAGGAATCGAACCTGCGACCCTCGGGTTAAAAGCCCGATGCTCTACCGACTGAGCTAACGGCCCACGCCACAATCGAGGTACGTAAGGATAGCATGCTTTATCTCCCTCCGTCCAGAAGAAGGGCCACCGGCTCGCGGGCGAAGGCATGAGCGAGAACACCCGCGGCGTTCTCCCCACACCGTGCACAACCTGGGGTTATAGCGGGCCATGGTTGACAGATGGGCGGTGGGGCTTTAGCATTAGACGTTTTTCGGTGCGTTGTCCGGGAGCCTGGAAGCCACCGCCGAGCGAATTCGGAGAAAGGGGGGATTTATGGCCAAACGGATCATTCACGGGGAGCATTCCCGCCAGGCCCTGCTGCGGGGGATCAACAAGTTGGCCGATGCGGTGAAGATCACGCTCGGGCCGCGAGGTCGGAATGTCATTCTGGAGAAGCGCTACGGCTCGCCAACGATCACCAAAGACGGCGTGACCGTCGCCAAAGAGATCGAGCTGGGGGACGCCCTGGAGAACGTGGGCGCGCAGATGGTGCGCGAGGTCGCGGCGAAGACATCGGAAGTGGCTGGCGACGGGACGACGACAGCGACGATCCTGGCCCAAGCGATCTTTCGCGAAGGCGTGAAGAACGTCGCCGCCGGCGCCAATCCGATGGCCTTGAAGCGCGGGATCGAGCGCGCCGTCGAGCGCGCCGTTGAGGAGATCCGTCGTTTGGCCCGTCCCGTCAAAGGTGGGGCGATCGCCGCCGTGGGGACGATCTCGGCCAACGGGGATGTGACCATCGGCCGCCTCATCGCCGAGGCCATGGAGCGTGTGGGGAAAGACGGCGTCATCACCGTCGAAGAATCCCGCACGATCGAGACGACGCTTGAGGTCGTCGAAGGCTTGCAGTTCGATCGCGGATTCCTCTCGCCCTATTTCATCACGGACCCAGAACGCATGGAATGTGTCCTCACGGACGTGGCCATCCTCATTTACGAGAAGCGGATCAGTTCGGTGACGGACTTGCTCCCGCTCTTGGAACAGATCGTGCGAGCGGGACGGCCGCTGCTCATCATCGCTGAGGATGTGGAAGCCGAGGCATTGGCGACGCTCGTCGTCAATCGGCTGCGCGGCACGCTGCAGGTGTGCGCCGTGCGCGCCCCGGGGTTCGGCGAACGACGGAAAGCGATGCTCGAAGACATCGCCATCTTGACCGGAGGACGCCTCATCGCTGAGGAACTGGGCATCCGGTTGGAGAACGTGACGCTCAGAGAACTGGGTCGCGCCAAGCGCGTGGTCGTGGATAAGGACACGACGACGATCGTCGAAGGCTTGGGGAAGAAGAGCGATATCGAAGCCCGCATTCGGCAACTGCGCGCGCAGATCGAGGAAGCGACCTCCGACTACGATCGCGAGAAACTGCAGGAGCGATTGGCCAAACTCGCCGGCGGCGTGGCCATCATCAAAGTCGGAGCGCCGACCGAGACCGAGCTGAAGGAGAAGAGGGCGCGCGTCGAGGACGCGCTGCACGCGACGCGCGCGGCCATCGAAGAGGGGATCGTGCCGGGCGGTGGTGTCGCTTTCATCCGCGCCCTCAAAGCCTTGGAGACGCTGCAGCTCGAAGATCCGGACGAGCAGACGGGCGTCACCATCGTCAAACGTGCTCTCGAAGAGCCGTTACGCCAGATCGCCTCGAACACCGGTCTGGAAGGCGCCGTCGTCGTCGAACGGGTGAAGGCCGAACGCAATGAGCACTTCGGCTTCAACGCCGAGACGGAGCAGTTCGAGGACCTCGTCAAGGCCGGCATCATCGATCCGGCCAAAGTCAGCCGCGTCGCCCTGCAAAACGCCTCGTCCATCGCGTCGTTGCTTATCACAACCGAGGCGCTCGTGATGGAGATCAAGGAGGAGGCCGAAGAATCTTCCGCGCCGCCCACGGAATTCTGAGCGCCCGCTCGCGGAGAGGAATCCGGCAGACGTCGGCGCCTATCGGTGAAAGAGCCGTTCGATCTCTCGAAGCGTGAACCTCACCACGACCGGTCGTCCATGTGGACAGCTCGTGGGGAAAGACGCGCGGAACAGTTCGTCCACAAGCCAGCGCATCATCGCCTCGGTCAGCGGAGTATGGATCTTCACGGCGGCGCGACAGGCGAGGCTCGCCGCCAGACGGTCGCACAGGCGCTCGGGCGAGGAGCGTCGCTCTTGATCGGCAACCTCCAGAAGCTCCAAGACGAGAGGGCGAGCCTCCGAGAGGGGCACATCAGCCGGAAGCGCCGTGAGCGCGAGCGCGCGGCCTGAGAATTCCCCGACTTCGATCCCCAACCGCGCCAGGTCCTCGCGCACGCTCTCGAAGGCGGCGTGCTGCGCGGGCGTCAGCTCGATGATCTCCGGCACAAGGAGCGGCTGCGCGGGCAATGCCTCGCGAGCGAGCTGCTCTCGAAACCGCTCGAAGAGGATGCGCTCGTGCGCGGCATGTTGATCGATGAGCAAGAGCTCTCGATCCGTCGCCGCGAGGATGAAGCTCTGGCGGAACTGACCGAGGAGGCGAATTCGCTCGGCCACCTCTTCTTCGGCCACGGCATCGAGCGACGGACGCGCCAAGCACTGCGGGCTGATCGATGAGCCCGCTCCGAAGACCTCCGGCGACGCGGCTTCCGATGGAACGAATGCCTTCCTCTCCTTAGGCGCTCCCATCGCGGAGAACGCGAGGCCGAGCGAAGGCTGACGCGGCGTCGAAGGGGCGAGCGGCGCCTGAAGATGAAACGCTTCGCGCGCGAGCGTGCGCTCGGAGCGCGGTGGAGGCCGATCTTCGACAGGCCGCTTCACCTCCAGGACGGGCCGCGCCTGCTGCAGCGCGCGTCGCACGGCCTCGATGATCGCCGCTTGCACCTGAACCGGACGTCGGAAGCGCACCTCGATCTTCGCCGGATGCACGTTCACATCCACATCTGAAGGCGGCAGCTCGACGAACAAAACCGCCGCCGGATGCATGCCGGAGGGGAGGAGCGTTCGATAGCTCTCGCTGAGCGCCTGCGCCAAGACGCGATCTCGCACATAGCGACCGTTGACGAAGAAATACTGCGCCTCGCGCGTGGTCCGCCCCCAATTCGGCTTGGAGGCGAACCCGTAGACCCGCACGCTCTCGCCGACGTGCTCCAGCTCGACCACACTCGCGAGGAAGTCCGCGCCGAAGACCTGATAGGCGCGCTCCCGCAGCGTCTCTACGGCCGCGACATCCAGGAGTATCCGCCCTCCATGTTGCAGTCGAAAGGCCACGCGCGGATAGCAGAGCGCGTAGTGCGTCACGAGATTCGTGACATGAAACAGCTCGGTCGTGTCGCTTTTGAGGAACTTGCGACGCGCCGGGACATTGTAGAAGAGATCGCGCACGTGCACCTCGGTCCCCCCAGTCCACGCGCATTCGCGCACGTCCTTGATCTTTCCCCCCTCGATCTCGACTTCCGTCCCCACCAGATCCGCCGCCGTCTTCGTCCGCAAGAGGACGCGTGCCACGGCGGCGATCGAAGGCAGGGCCTCGCCCCGAAACCCGAGGGTCACGATGTGCTCCAGGTCCTCGACCGAGGTGATCTTACTCGTGGCATGTCGCTCGAAAGCGAGCAGGGCATCATCGCGCGTCATCCCCTCGCCGTCATCGGCGACGCGCACGAGCTTCTTCCCCCCGAGTTCCACCTCGATGCGAATCTGTCGGCCTCCGGCGTCGAGCGCGTTCTCGATGAGCTCTTTCACGACCGACGCCGGACGCTCGACGACCTCGCCGGCGGCGATCTTACTCGCCAGCGGGTCTGGGAGAATGCGAATCTTCCCCATGCGGTGCCCCGCTCATTCGCCCCGCTTCGGTTTGAGGATGAGGCCCAATTCGTCCAACTGTTCGGGAGAGACGTCACTCGGACATTCGAGCATGAGATCCGTCGCGCTCGCCGTCTTCGGGAACGCGATCACTTCCCGAATGGAGGTCTCTCCCGCAAGCAGCATGATCAATCGGTCGAAGCCCAGCGCGATGCCCCCATGCGGCGGTGCTCCGTATTCGAACGCGTCGAGCAGGAAGCCGAACTTGCGCCGCGCTTCCTCCTCGTCGAGTCCGATCACGCGGAAGACGCGCTGTTGGAGGTCCCGCCGATAGATGCGGATGGACCCCCCTCCGATCTCCACGCCGTTCAGGACGAGATCGTAGGCTTTGGCGCGCACGGAGGCCGGATCCGTCTCCAACCGATCCACATCCTCGTCACGGGGAGACGTGAAGGGATGATGCACGGCGCTCCACCGGTGCGCGTCCGGATCCCATTTGAACATGGGGAAGTCGGTGATCCAGACGAATCGAAATTGCGTCCCGTCGGCCCAGCCTTCGCGCCGCGCGATCTCCGTGCGCAACAGGCCGAGCGCTTCGTTCACCACGGTGCGCGGGCCCGCGGCGATGAGCACGAGATCGCCCCGATCCGCTCCGGTCGCGCGCGCGAGCGCTTCCACCCGCGCGGCTCCGAGCGCTTTCACGAGCGCGGACGCCACCTCGCCATCTCCCAGCTTGACCCACGTCAGTCCCGAGAGCCCTTCGCGTCGAGCGATCTCGGCCAGCTCGTCCAACTGCTTCCGCGAATACTTGGCTCCCCCCGTGACGGCGATCCCCTTGATGACGCCGCCATCCTCGAGAGCTCGCCGATAGGGCGCGAACTCGACGTCGTGCAGCCACGGACTGAGGTCCACCAACTCCATCCCGAAGCGCACATCCGGCTTATCCGTCCCATAGCGCTCGATCGCTTCCACAAAAGGGAGACGCGGAAACGGTCGAACGATCTCTCGCCCCACGAGCCGACACATCTCTTCGATGAGCGGCTCGATGAGGGCGAAGATCATCTCGGGCGTGGCGAAGGACATCTCCACGTCAATCTGTGTGAACTCCGGCTGCCGATCCGCGCGCAAATCCTCATCGCGAAAGCACCGCACAATCTGAAAGTATCGATCGAAGCCGGCCACCATGAGGAGTTGCTTGAAGAGCTGGGGCGATTGCGGCAAGGCGTAGAATTTCCCCGGATGCAATCGGCTCGGGACGATGAAGTCGCGCGCTCCTTCCGGCGTAGACTTGATGAGCATCGGCGTCTCGATCTCCAGAAATCCATGCCGATCGAAATACTGGCGCGCCGTCAGGGCCGCGCGATGCCGGAGGATGAGGTTGCGCTGCAGGCGAGATCGACGCAGATCCAGATAGCGATACCGCAAGCGCACGTCTTCCGAAGGCAGGCTTCCGCGCTCATCCTCGACGGGGAAGGGCGGCGTCTTCGAGGGGTTGAGGATGAGCACGCGCTCGGCCACGACCTCGATCTCTCCCGTCGCGATCTTCGGATTGACCGTCTCCGGCGCTCGGCGCATGACCGTCCCAATGACGGCGAGGACATACTCATGGCGCACTTGCTTGGCCACGGCATGTGCTTCGGGAGCCCACTGTGCATCGCACACGATCTGCGTGATCCCGTAGCGATCGCGGAGATCGAGGAACGTCAGGGGGCCGAGATCGCGCCGCCGATGTACCCACCCCATGAGGACAACGCGTTGCCCGGCATGCTCCGGACGCAGCTCGCCACAGGTATGCGTCCGCGTGAGCGCCTCTTGGCGTTCCCCCTCCCCGACTCTCGCCTGCGATTCTTCCGATCGCGTCGCGCCCATTTGATCTCGCTCCCGAAGGGACGCCTTCCTTCATCTTCGTCCGCTCGCGGAGAGCTCCCGCGAGGTCATGAGCCGCCGCACGAGCGCTTCCTCCGAAAGCACTTCCTGCTCGCCCGTCCGCATATCGCGAAGGGTATAGCGTCCGGCGGCCAATTCATCTTCGCCGATCAAGAGCGCGTAGCGCGCCTTCATCCGATCGGCTTGCGCCATCAGTCGCCGCAGCTTCCGCTCCTGGAAATCGTAGATCACGACCAGGCCAGCGCGCCGCAGCCGTCGAGCCACGCGAAACGCCTCCTGGCGCGCCGCCTCTCCGAGGTAGGCGATGTACAGGTCCGGCGCGTCATCGGTGACGGCAGCGTCCTCGGGCAAGGCCAGGAGCAACCGCTCCACGCCCAGAGCGAACCCGATCCCTTTGGCTGGCGGCCCGCCGAGCAGTTCCGAGAGTCCATCGTATCGTCCGCCACCCGCGATGGCATTCTGCGCGCCCAGTCGCGCGCTGGTGATCTCAAAGGCCGTGCGCGTGTAATAGTCGAGTCCGCGCACGAGCCGTCGCGCGACCTGATAAGCGATCCCCCGCTCCTCCAGATGCCGACGCAAGGCTTCAAAATGCGCCGCACACGCCTCGCAGAGGTGATCGAGCAACGCCGGCGCTCGCTCGATGAACGGCTGATCGTCCTCCACCTTGCAATCCAGGATCCGCAGGGGGTTCGTCTCATACCGCCGCTGACAATCCTCGCACAGGCGAGAGAGCACTCCAGAGAGCGCGTCCTTCAGGTGTCGCACATACGCCGGACGACACCGCGAGCATCCGACCGAATTGATGAAGAGCTCGCGCTCGGCGACGCCAAGACGATCTAGATATTCCTCCACCATCTCGATCAGCTCGGCATCAATGGCTGGATCATCGTTCTGCCCGATCGCCTCCGCCCCGATCTGATGGAACTGTCGAAATCGCCCTTTTTGCGGCCGCTCATAGCGAAAATGTGGCCCGAGATAGAAGAGCTTCACCACGCTCCCCCACGTCCACATCCTGTGCTGAATGTAAGCCCGAACGACCGACGCCGTGCTCTCCGGGCGCAGGCTCAAACACTCGCCCCCCCGATCCGTGAAGGTGTACATCTCCTTGGCGACGATGTCCGTCTCCTCGCCGACGCTGCGGGCGAAGAGTGCCGTGCGCTCGAAGATCGGCGTGCGAATCTCGCGATATCCATAGCACCGGAAGACAGTTCGCGCCGTCTCCTCCAGAAGGCGCCAGCGCGGCACCTCATCCGGGAGGATGTCGAATGTCCCCCGAACCGTTTGGATCATCCCATCGCCCTCACCCGCTCGGCGAGATAGTGATCCTTCAACTCCCGATAGCCCTGCCATCCCCCCTCGATCCGGCGCAGCTCCTCTTCAGTCAGCTCGCGCACGATCCGCGCCGGAACACCCGCCACAAGCGATCCCGACGGCACCTGCATCCCCTCGCGAACGACGGCTCCGGCCGCGACAAGCGAACGCGCGCCGATGACGGCGCCGTCCAAGAGAATGGCCCCCATCCCGATCAAGCACTCGTCGCCGATCGTGCATCCGTGAACGATCGCCCGATGCCCGATCGTGACGCGATCGCCGATGAGCGCCGGGAATCGTCCGCCCGTCACATGCACCACCGTCCCGTCCTGAATGTTCGTGTCCCGCCCGATGCGGATGAAGTGCACATCGGCGCGCACCACCGCATGGAACCAGATCGAAGAGTGCTCTCCGATCTCCACATCCCCAACGACGACTGCCGTCTCTTCCACGAAAGCCGTCTCGGCGATCCTGGGCCAGATGCCACGAAATGGCCGGATCATCGTTCGCCCCTCATGTCCAACGAATGCTTCATCTCGGGATCCGTAAAGCTACCACACGAGTTCTCCCCCTGGCAAGAAAGGGCGAAAAGCCGTTCGCAATGGGTACGCCGCACTTGCGCGGATACACTCCTTCGCCCCAAGAGGCCCTCACCGCCCGAAGGTGAACACAAGGCCCGCCGACAGCCGCGCGTTGTTCTGCGTCTCACCACCGAACCGGGTGAAGAGATAATCGGCCTGCAGCAAGCGGAGCGCGAAGCGCTCGCCAATGGGGACGTCGAACCCTCCACCCAAGACCATCCCGAACGCCGAGAGCGAGCCACCATCTCCGAGTCGCGCGCCGCCGAACAAAAAGTGCGTGAAGGCCGTGACCGTATTCCGCATGGAGAAGCGAGGACCAATGGTGTAGGTGTACAGCGAGAGATCCGAACGATAATGACCGCTCACATCGGCGGCGATCCCGAACCATGAATTCACGTTCCCGGCGATCGAAAAATTCCACCCATGAGAGTTGACGGCTTCCGCCAACCGCGCATACGCATAGCCCGTGAAAATCTCGACTCGTGGGGCCTCTTGCGCGAATCCCATCTCCGCCCCACAAAGGATGAGACCGAGGATGACGATGGTCACCCGCCTTCGCATATCGCCTCCTTTCTCCCTCCCCGCTCTTAAGGCTTCATATGGCATCCCTCTTCGTGAAAGCAGTCCTTCTGGAAAGGCGAGGGCTCCAGATCGTATGTGGCCGTCTCTCATTCCACCGCGCTTCCCACGAGGGCGAACGCCAGCTCCTGCTCCTCCGCTTCGCCATACCGCTCAGGCATCGGCAAAGGGCGACGCACGTAGAAGCTCAAGACGTTCTCCCCCTGTCGCACCTGCCGCACGCGTTCCAATTCCCCATAACGGGGTTCCAAAGCGCGCTTGGCATGATGCATGACGACAAGCACCCCGTCCGGCGCGAGCACCCATGGCCTGCGCGCGAGGCCTTCGAGCACGGAATCATAGAGCGTCGAGGCATACGGAGGGTCGAAGAAGATCACGTCGAAGACATCCCCTTGCTCGCTGAATCGTTCCAGAGCGCGAACGGCATCCTGCTGGAGAATCTCAATGCCGTCGCAGATACCACAGGCGGCGAGATTCTGCCGGAGTACGCTGATGACCGCGGGCGAGCGCTCGACGAACGTGACCCGATGCGCCCCACGGCTGAGCGCTTCAATCCCCACCGATCCTGTCCCCGCGCAGAGATCGAGAAACCGCGCTCCGGTAAGCCGAGGTCGTAAGATACTGAAGAGCGATTCCCGCAAGCGATCGGGGGTCGGCCGAACGACCTTTCCCGAGAGACTCCTCAAGCGCCGCCCCTTATACAGGCCTGCGATCACGCGCACGAAATCATCTTATCGTGACTCGAACAGGAAAGGCAATCCCCCTCATGCAGGGAGCAACACTAAGGAGAGCTCCCATTTTACGAAGCAGACGGTGAAGGATCCTCAGATGTTGCGTCTCCTATGCTGGCCGCGGCAACAACAGAACTATCATGATCAGGAAAAACGCCAGCATCAGGAGCAACACGAGCATTATCGGATCAATTTGCCCCCTTTCGCGCATACCCCTCCCCCCCTGAACGGAGCAATAAAACCCATAAAAAAACATCCCCTGTGCTTCGCCAGAACGACGTCACAGGGGATTCTCGAGACGCGCAGGCAAAGAAACGAGTTATGACCCTGCGCCTCCGCCTCCCAACAGCAAGAACATGAACAGGAACAGGATCACAAACGCCATGATCAGCACGAGCGTCACCATGTCGAGTTGTCCTCTTTCGCGCATATCATCTCTCCTTATGTGATCGAAATCCAGCATCGGTTCAAAGTATACAAATAGTCCTCGACATTGTCAAGGGAAAAATTGACCCCGCGTGATGTCCGCGAAAACGGGGGTCGAGATCGCCACGGCCAATAGATGTGTCCCTTTGTCTTGGGAATCCGTCCAGCCGCCGCTATAATGCGAAATGATGCGAGAAGCGCTTCTTGGGCGGACGCGAGAGGAGCTGAAAGAGTTGCTGCGCGCACGCGATCCAAAGCCGTATCGCGCGCATCAGCTCTTTGAGGCACTCCACCGGCGGCGGATCGTTGACCTTCGGGCGGCGACCGATCTTCCCCTCCCTTTGCGAGAGGCGCTCGCGGCCGAATACGTCATCACCGATGTGGAGGTCGCCGACGTCTTCCAAGCGAGCGATGGGACGCGGCGTTATCTGCTGCGGTTGAGAGATGGGGTGCGAATCGAGTCGGTGTGGATTCCTGAACCGTATGCCGACACGATCTGCCTCTCCACGCAAGCTGGGTGTCCGCTGGCGTGCCAATTCTGCATGACGGCCCGCCTGGGCCTTCTGCGGAACCTGGAGGCTGGCGAGATTGTGGCCCAAGCCTGGCTCATCCTCAATGACCTCTATGGCCCCGAGGCGAAGCCGAAGCGGGGACTCAATCTCGTCCTCATGGGGATGGGTGAGCCGCTTCTGAACTATGAGAACGTGATGAAGGCGATCCGCCTCTTCTGCGACTCAAGGGGGATGAACATCTCCCAACGGCGGATCACGCTTTCGACGGCCGGCGTCGTCCCGCGGATTCGCCGCCTCGCCACAGAGCCTATTCGGCCGGAGCTGGCCATCTCGCTCGCGGCGACGACGAACGCGCTTCGGGATCAGCTCATGCCGATCAATCGGCGATGGCCCCTTGAGGAACTGCTGGCTGCCTGTCGCGCGTATCCGCTCCGAAGGAACGAGTGGATCTCCTTCGAGTATGTGATGCTTGAGGGGATCAACGACGGCGAGGAGGACGCGCGACGGCTCATCCGGCTGCTGCGCGGAATTCGCGCGAAGGTGAATGTGATCCCATACAATCCCGCCCCCGAGCTCCCCTTCGCCTCATCGCCGGAGTCGCGCATCGCGCGCTTCCAACAGATCTTGCGCGCGGCGGGCATTCCCACATTCATCCGCCGACCTCGAGGCCGGGAGATCGCCGCCGCTTGCGGGCAGCTCGCCGCCCGCCAACGAGAGGATCTGGCCGCACTTCTCACGCCCTCATAGCCGCTCCGCCACATCTCGTCCACACGGAGCGTGATCCCGTTCACCGGGTCTTCGCTGAGCCGCGCTCGCGGAGCCTCAGGATGAGCTTCTCATGAAGCCCTCCGAAATCTCCATTGGAGAGGACGACGACGACATCGCCGGGCACGAGCATCTCGTCGAGAGCGCTCACGATCTCCTCCACCCCTGAGAAGGCATAGGCCGGACGTCCGCGCTCTCGAAGCGCGCGCGCGAGCTCCGATGGTGAGAGCCGCGCCTCTTCCGAAATGACCTCCGGTCGGAACACCGGACCGAGGACGGCGACATCGGCCGCAAGGAATGCCTCTTCGAAAGCCGGTTGCATGATCCGAAGGCGCGACGTGCGCGATCTCGGCTCGAAGACGGCGATGAGTCGCCGATTGGGATACCGTTGGCGTAGCGCTTCCAGAGTGACGCGCACGGCCGTCGGATGATGCGCGAAATCGTCAATGAGCGTGATCCCCGCGATCTCCGCCCTCACCTCCATGCGGCGCCGGACGCTGCGGAAACTCGCCAGAGCGCGAGCGATCGCCTCGCGCTCGATGCCGAGCGCGGTGGCGGCTGCGATGACGGCCAAACAATTGCGCACGTTGAACTCGCCCACTAAGGGTGTGAAGAACTCCCCCACGAAGAGACCGCGATGTCGCACCTCAAACGTCGTCCCCCGTTCGGTGACGCGAATCTCAAGGGCGCGCCACTCCGCCTCCGCCATCAAGCCGAACGAATGCACGGGACACCAGGCTCCGGCGACCACCTCGCGCACGACTGGCGAATCGAAATCGGCGATCAGGCAACCCCGCCGAGGGATGATGTTGATCAAGCGCCGAAAGGCCGTCTTCACCGCCTCCAGATCAGGATAGATGTCGGCATGATCGAACTCGATGGTGTTCACGATCACCGTGTCCGGCAGATAGTGCATGAACTTCGGCCCTTTGTCGAAGAAAGCGCTGTCGTATTCGTCTCCTTCGATGACGAAGTACGCGCTCTCGCTCCACCGAAAGTTCGTCCCGAAATTCTCCGCGATCCCACCGATCAGGAAGCTCGGGCGCTGCCCCCCCTGTTCGAGCGCCCAGACCATGAGCGAGGTCGTCGTCGTCTTGCCGTGCGTCCCCGCGATCACGACCGAATGCCGACCGCGAATGAACTCTTCTCGAAGGACCTCGGGCAGAGAGACGTAGTGCAATTTCGCGTCGAGCGCATATTCGATCTCCGGATTCCCCCGCGAGAGAGCATTCCCGATGACGACGCGATCCGGATGCGGTCGCAAATTCTCCGGCCGATACCCCCGAGCGATCGGAATCCCCAGGCGGTCGAGCAGCTCCGACATCGGGGGATAGACGTCCTGATCCGATCCCGTGACCCGATATCCCTTGGCCAGCAAGAGCCCGGCCAGTCCGGCCATTGCCGTCCCGCCGATTCCGATGAGATGAAAGTGTGGCCCTGACATAGGGCCTCAATGCTATAGCCCACCCTCGCATCCGTCAATTCGTCTCCGCCGGGTGCCCCCCTTCGACACAGAGGAAAGAGGACAACGCGCGAAGCTTCCGCACGCTCACGCCGCGCAGGATCAGCAGCTCCTCCACGCGGCGGAACGGCCCGTGCCGCTCGCGATAGCGCACGATCTCCTGCGCCAGGACCGGGCCGATGCCGGGGACGGCCTCCAACTCTTCCGGTGTCGCCCGATTCAGATCAACGTTCCCCGGCGCGCACCGGCCTTCGATCGACGCGTGGGGTTGTGGAACCGCGCGCTCTTCTCTCCAGGATCGAAAACGCGATGCGGCGAGCGCGAGAGCAAGAAGGAGGGCGAGCGCGCCGATGCCCTTGAGCCCCCCCTCAATGGGCTCCCACCACGAGCCCTCACCGATGAGCGTCCGAACCTGCGACGTCCCCGCTCGAAGTCTCGCGACCATGGCGTTCCACGCATTCGCGATAGAGCGCCTCATACTCGCGCACCATCTCCTCGAAAGGCCTCACCGGACGAATATTCTTCCGAAGGCGTGACCAGTCCTCAGGCTGCTCGACGATCCTCCTCAAGACGGCCGCGAGATCATGCGCATTCGCTCGCTCAAAGAACCATCCGCTTCGTCCCGGCTCTATCGCCCGCTCCATCTGCCCCAGGCGCGCACCGATGACTGGACGTCCGACTGCGAAGGCTTCCAGGAGCACAAGCGGCCCCGTCTCCGGCCATCGCGAGGGGATGACGAGCACATCTATTTGCGCGAGGACCTCTCCCAGTCGTTCCGGTGGGAATTCGCCGTGAAAGTGAATGCGCGGATCTCGATCCGCCAGCCGCAGGACGTGATCGCGAAACGCCGCGTCCTCGAACGCGCCAAAAAGCTCGAGCGTCGCACGCTGTCCCACATCGGCGAGTCGAAAAGCTCGAACGAGCAGGTCAACGCCCTTGGCGTAATTCATCCGCCCGATATAGCCGAAGCGCACGATCGCCCACGGCGCCGACGTCGCCAGAGTGTCTTCGGGTGGGACGATCGTTTGCTCGATGAGTCGAAGGCGAGGAAACCCAGCGGCGCGGAAGAGGTCGAAAGAGAACGGACTCACGGCGACGAGGGCATCCGCACGGTGAACGAGTGCGTGAAACCATGCGGGCCGCGCGCGAAGCGCCTCGATGGTATGCGCCCAGAGCGAAGGGACGAGGCGGCGTCCAACCGAACTTCGGACGATTCGAACAAGTCCGCGCGCCAGCGGCCGCGGCCAGAATCGGCTTTCGCCGAAGAGCCGGCGATAGGTTCGGCTCTCGAAGATCACACAGGCCACGCATTCGGATGTCGGCACCACCCAATCCCCCGCGCAAAGCCGGTCATCCCAGGTGAGGAGCGTCGTCTTCCAACAGATGGGCCAATAATCCGGAAGCGTCCACACCAGCGGCAGCCCCACTCGACGAACGCTCTCGATGACCGAAGCTGAAAGAAACAATCCATGCAGCACATGCACGAGATCGGGACGCTCCTCGATCCACAACCGCGTGACGGCTTCGCCGATCATATCATCTCGATATGTGGCCCGAATCGGCGCCACCTTTTTCTCCCCCTCTCCCGCGACGCGCAGAACAGGGATCTCTTCATATGCTTCCCGAAGGAAGCGGATCGGCCCTTCGGATCCGAGCGAACGCGCCGCGCAGAGGAGGAGCACGTCATGGCCTCGCTTCCGCAGCGCGTGAGCCAAGCGAGCGGCCAGCGTCTCGACTCCCCCGATACCATCGGGGAAGAATCGATGGACGACCAGGGCGATCTTCATTCTCGCTCTCTCCGCCTCCTAATGGTAGCATGCGCGCCGGACGATCGTCCCCTTGAGCTGCCAGAGGCTGCCTTTGACAAAGGCGTGCACGCTCACTACACTGAATACTTTTCGCGCGACGCGCTTCTTCGCAGAGAGGCAACGATGCGACCGCCGAGCGAGAGGCAAAGCGACGGGGATCCGCGCCGATATGGGCAGCCGCCACACTCGCGACTCGGACCGGTTTGGCAGAAACGCGATGAGACCGATTGGCGGCTCCTGGGCGGAGAAGGAGCACACCGCATCGAAGAGGGGACGATCCTGGCGCGTTTGGCCGGAGAGACGATGGCTGAGGTCCACAGCTTCCACCATCGGGCCGTGAAGACCGTGGGACGCGATCGGCAGCCGATCGCCTGGAGCGGGGACGGGATCATCGGGGCGCTGCCGCAAGCGGACCCCTTCCTCCTCAGCAGGGTATCCTGCATTCGCTTCGGGCGCGTTTCTCGAATGATCGTCGAGCATTTCCGACAGCACGCGGCGAAGCAGAGTGATCGCACGCGGAGGCGAGCATGAAGGGGGAAGGGAGGCGCACCCTCTTGGTTCTCGGGTTCGGCCACTTCGTCAACGATCTGCATACGAGCACCCTGTATCCGCTGCTGCCGCTGATCGCCCGACGGCTGAATCTGAGCGAAGCCGAGGTTTTTTGGCTCGCCCCTCTTTTGAATCTCACCTCTTCGCTCATGCAACCCGTGTACGGATTTCTCGCCGACCGATATACGCGCCGCGCGTTCGCCGTCGTCGGACCGGCCATCGCCGGATCGTTCATCTCCCTAATCGGCACGGCTACGTCGTATGGGATGCTCCTACTCTTCCTCATCCTCGGGGGGATGGGCAACGGCGCGTTTCATCCGCAAGGCGCGGCGCTAGTCGCCCGCGCTAATGAACATCGACGCCGTCTGGCGCTCTCGACGTTCTCGTCTTCGGGGACGCTGGGCTTCGCCCTCGGCCCCCTGATCATCACGGCAATCGTTGCGGCGACGGATTTGACGCACACGTATCTCCTGATGCCCCTTGGATGGGTGGCCACTTTGCTCATCTCCCGATATGGCCCCAGGGAGGATCGGCTCCTCTCGGATAAGCGAGAGGCGTTCGGGAGCTTGACCTCGACGCTGCGAGCGATCTGGCGCCCGATGCTCGCCCTCTACACCATCACCGTCTCGCGCTCGGCCACCTACGTGATGACCAACAGCTACATGCCCTTCATCTTGACGCATCGGGGATACAGCTTGCGAGAGACCGGGGGGCTTCTGACCGCTTACTTATTGGCCGGCGCCTGCGGGAGCTTCCTCGGAGGAGCCTTTGCCGAACGCTTCGGTGGCCGATGGCTCACGCTTGGGACGGGAATACTCATCCCCCTCTTTCTAGCGACGGCTGCGCTGACGACGGGGCCATTGAGCATGGCCGCCCTCATCGCCGGGGGCTTCGCCCTCATGTCCATCTTCCCGGTGAACGTCGCGACAGCTCAAGAGCTGGCCCCTGGAGAGACCTCCACGGTCTCCGCGCTGATGATGGGTTTCGCTTGGGGGATCGGCTCGATGTCTCCGGCGCTGTGCGAGCCGCTCACGCGGACGTTCGGTTTCGAAGGCGTTCTCGCCGCAATGGCGGCGTTTCCTCTGGCGACATCGTTCCTCACGCTCTGGATTCCCGATGAACGCGCGCTCATGCTGCGGCCGCGCCTGGCATCCTCTCACCCGGCCAAGTGAGGCTCACATCCAGTACGCGCGATCGAGGCTGCGATATTGAATGGCTTCGGAGATGTGGTGCGATCGAATGAGCTCGCTCTCCTCGAGATCGGCGATCGTGCGGCTCACCTTCAGAATGCGATCGTAGGCGCGCGCCGAAAGCCCCAAGCGGGAGACGGCGTGCTCCAAGAGGCGGTGCGCCGACTCCTCCAGACGACAAGACTTGCGAATCAATCGGGGAGTCATCTGCGCATTACAATAAATGCCATCAGTCGCGTATCGGCGCAGTTGGAGCGCGCGCGCACGGACTACGCGCGCTCGGATCATCAGAGAGTTTTCGCCTGGCGCATCCTCAGCGAGTTCACGGAACCGCACGGCCGGGACTTCGACGTGAATGTCTATGCGGTCCAGCAACGGTCCGGAGATCTTCGAGACGTAACGCTGGATCATCGCCGGGGTGCACGTACATTCGCGAACGCGCGAGCCCCAATACCCGCATGGACAGGGGTTCATCGCCGCCACGAGCATGAACCGCGCGGGGAAGGTCAGCGACATGGCGGCCCGCGAGATCGTCACCCGTCCGTCTTCCAGCGGTTGTCGAAGGACCTCGAGGACGTTTCGATCGAATTCGGGCAACTCGTCCAAAAAGAGGACGCCATGATGGGCGAGGCTGACTTCGCCCGGACGCGGGATGGCTCCCCCTCCGATGAGCCCGGCATCGCTGATCGTATGATGCGGTGCGCGAAAGGGACGCATCACGACGAGACCGCGCTCTTCGGTCAATCCGACGACGCTGTGAATCTTGGTGACCTCGATGGCTTCTTCAAAGGTGAGCGGAGGGAGGATCGTTGGGATGCGCTTGGCGAGCATCGTCTTGCCACTGCCGGGTGGACCGATCATCAGGATGTTGTGCCCCCCGGCACAGGCGACCTCAATGGCGCGTTTGGCCGCCAGCTGCCCCTTCACCTCACTGAAGTCAACGGGATAGCGATTGATGTCCGCCGAGAATGCCTCCGGAGAGAGGCGCACGGGAGCCACGGAGCGCCGTCCGGTGAGGATCTCGACAAGCTCAGGGAGCGCGCTCACCGGATAGATATCAACCCCTTCGACGACGGCCGCTTCGCGCGCATTCTCCGGCGGCAGGAACATCCGCCGGATTCCTCGCGCTCTCGCCGTCACGGCGATCGGCAAGGCGCCGCGAATCGGTCGGACTCGACCATCCAATGAGAGCTCTCCCACAAAGAGCGCATCTTCCAGGCTCACGCCCTCCAAATATCCGTTCGCCCCGAGAATGCCCACGGCGATCGGCAGATCGAAGCTCGACCCCTCCTTCTTGATGTCCGCCGGCGCGAGGTTCACCGTGACCCGATGGATGGGGAAGAAGAAGCCGCAATTTTGGATGGCCGCGCGAATCCGCTCGCGACTCTCTCGGACGGCGGCATCGGGCAGGCCCACCATGATGAAAGCCGCCCCGGCCTGATCGCCCGCTCGCGGAGAGAGATCCACCTCGACCTCCACGAGATAGGCCTCGATGCCAAGCGTCGCCGCACTCAGGACCTTGAAGAGCATGGGGGATCGTCCAGGTCTTTCGAGCAATCGGTGAACGAGAAATAAAAATTCAGGACGGCTCTCGCCAAGCGCCCGAGATCTCACTCGACGAGAGCCGTCCCATGCACCTTCACGACGTCCGCGCAGCCGCGCGCGCTACCTGAACGCGAATGGACTTGAGCACGCACTTGCCGCCGGACTCATCGCATCGGGTAGTCACCCGGTCACCTGGCTTCACATCGCTCAGGGTGATCGTCTGACGCGCCTTCGTGATCCGAGCGTCCGGAGCGACTTCCAGCGTCATTTCCTTTCCCGTCCGCTGCTTGATCACGATCTGATTCTTCGTCGTGTCCACCGACACGACTTCACCCGAATGGGTCTTGAGCGCGGGCTGCACCTTCGGCGCCGCTGGTGCCTGACCCGCTTTCTGTTCCTGAGCTAAAAGGTTGACCAGCGGAACGACAAAGGAGGAGACAATCACCCAAACGATCCATCGCCGCATAGCTCCATCCCTCCTTAATTTCTCTGGTGGTTCCCATTATAGCTCAGTGAACCGAGAAGTCAAGAGCTGCTTGTTTGGGGAAAAGGGCCAACTTCCACGTGATCTTGAGGACCACGTCTCCACGATTCCGAGACCGGAATCCCGCCCTCGAGGGCGCGCCACGCCTCAACGTCGAGACGACGCGGCTCGCTCCGATTCGACCTGGAGCGAGTTCAGAAACTCCGCATTCGTCTTCGTCTTCGCCAAGCGCTCCAACATGAGCTGCATGGCCTCGACCGGCGAGAGCGTGGCCAGGACGCGACGCAAGACGATAATGCGATTCAAATCCTGAGGCGGGATCAGGAGTTCTTCTCGCCGCGTTCCCGATCGGTGGATGTCGATGGCCGGGAAGACGCGCTTGTCCGCCAACGCGCGATCCAGGTGGATCTCCATGTTGCCCGTCCCCTTGAACTCCTCGAAGATGACCTGATCCATGCGCGACCCGGTATCGATGAGCGCGGTCGCGATGATCGTCAGACTCCCCGCATCTTCGAGGTTGCGCGCGGCACCGAAGAAGCGCTTGGGCTTCTCCATGGCGCTGGCGTCAATCCCACCGGTCAGCGTCCGACCACTCCGCTCCACAATGGAGTTGTGCGCCCGCGCCAGGCGGGTGATCGAGTCCAGCAGGATCACCACGTCATTGCCGTACTCGACGAGCCGCTTGGCCTTCTCCAGGACCATCTCCGCCACGCGGGCATGCCGCTCTGCCGGCTGATCGAACGTGGAGGCGACGATCTCACCGTGCACCTTCCGTTCCCAGTCGGTGACTTCTTCCGGACGCTCGTCAATCAACAAAACGATCAGCTTCACCTCCGGATGGTTGCGGGTAATCGAATTGGCGATCGTCTGCAGGAGCATCGTCTTCCCCGTCCGCGGCGGAGCGACGATCAATCCGCGCTGCCCCTTGCCGATCGGCGTCAGCAAATCCATCACCCGCGCCGAGAGGTTGTCCGGCGTCGTCTCCAGACGGAACCGCTCTTCTGGGAACAACGGGACGAGCGTCTCAAACGGAGGCGTCTCTCGCCGCCTGTCTGGAGGTTCGCCGTTGATCGTCTCCACGCGCACCAGCGCGAAATACCGCTCGTCATCGTGTGGAGGACGAGAGAGCCCGCACACGACATCGCCGGTGCGCATCTTGAAGCGGCGAATCTGCGATTGCGCGACGTAGATGTCGTCCGGGCTCGGAATATACCCGTTTTCGGGCGACAGCAGAAAGCCGTGCCCTTCTGGCAAGACTTCCAGGACGCCCTCGATCAGGATGAGATCGTTTTTCGTCATAGCCGGCTGCGATGAGGCATCGTGTCCGGTGTGAAACTCCTCCCGCTTCTCTCCCATAGCCTTCAACCCAAGAAGGACTTGAGCTTGGAACTGATCGCTGGATGTCGAAGCTTCGCCAGCGCTCGAGCTTCGATCTGACGGACGCGCTCGCGCGTGACGCCAAGATGCTTGCCAATCTCCTCCAGTGTATATTCCTCCCCCTGCGGGTTCAGGCCGAACCGCATCCGAATAATCGTTTGCTCGCGAGGGGTGAGGACCTGTAGCGACTCCTCCGTCACACGCTTGAGATTATTCTGAATCGCCAGCTCGATCGGATTGTTGGAGCTCTTGTCCGGGATGAGATGGCCGAGCCGAACCTCCTCGTTCTCGAACATGGGCGTCTCCAGCGAGACGGGCCCCTGCGCGGCCTCCATGAGTTGTCGCAACTTCTCAGTCGTGATCCCCACCTTCCGCGCGATCTCGGCCGGCGTCGGCTCGCGCCCGAGCTTCTCGCTGAGTTCCCGCGTCACTTGCCGGACGCGCTCCAGCGTGTCCGTCACGTGCACGGGAAGCCGAATCGTCCGCGCCTTGTCCGAGATCGCCCGCCGAATCGCCTGCCGAATCCACCACACGGCATAGGTCGAGAACTTATAGCCCCGGCGATAGTCGAACTTCTCGACGGCCTTCATCAAGCCAATGTTCCCCTCTTGGATGAGGTCCAAAAGCGGCAATCCCAAGTGCGCATATCGCTTGGCGAAGGCGATCACCAGACGGAGGTTCGCCTCTGTCAGCTCCTTCCGCGCCTGCTCGGACTGTTGCTCGCCTCGCGCGATCTGCTCCAGCGTCCGCGCCGGGTCCTGCAACGCCGCCCCATACCGCTCCTCCAGCTCCCTCACGCGCCGCCGAGCCACCCGCACACGCGCGCGCAACTCGCTGTTGTCCTTGCGCCGGCTCCGTGCCAGAGCCTCTTCGGCATGTTGCCGCTGTTCCCGAGCCCGTCGCAACTGCTCACCTGCCTCTCGAATCTTGCTGATCAGTCGCTCGCGCACCGAAGGCGCGAGGTCCAACTCCCGAATCTTGCGCGAGAGCAAGATCCGTGTCTCCTGAAATTGCCGCAGGAGCCGACGCCGACGCGCCCCCTCCTGGCGCAGCATGCGGAGTTGCTCGGCCTGCCTCTGGCAGCGCCGATAGAGCTTCTTCACCTCATCGAGGATCTCAAGCACGCGCGCCTTCAACTGACGCAACCGCTCCTCGGACGATGCCTCACTCTCCGCGTCCACAAGCTCCTCCACGTCGATCTCCCCCTTGCGGAGCCGCTCGCCCAGTGCCAAGAGCTCCATGACCACAATCGGCGAACGGGAGAGCGCCTTGCGCACCAAGCGCTGCCCGCGCTCGATACGCTTGGCTAGCATGACTTCCCCTTCTTGCGTCAAAAGCGGCGTCGAAGCGATCTCCCGGAAATAGGTCCGAATGGCATCAACCGCCTCGACCTCTTCGGCCTCCCCCTCTCCCGCGATCTCTTCTTCCAGGACCTCTCCTTCAGGGAACCCTTCCAACCCCTCTTCAAATTCTTCCTCCGGATAGGCGAAGTCTAAGAAGTCCTCGCGGACGAATCCCTCCTCCAGCGACGAGGGATCTTCTTCCATGAGGAGCGCATCATCCATGGAGTCCAGCAAGATCTCCTCCTTCGTCATCATCCTCACGCTTAGTGGATGTCAGGTCGTCTCCATGCGTTGCTCTTCCGACGAAGCGACCAAGCTTTGTCCCGTATCGAGGGCTTTGGCTCCTCGTTCGTCATATGCCGGAGTCCCCAAGCACCCGCTTGGGGACACGCGCTCGTTCCATCCCTTGTATGACATCAGGTGCCAGAAACTTCCACCCTCTCAACAGAACCACCTGAGTGTACAGAAGGTTAGCACCTTTTGTCAAGAAGAAAAATGCCCCCAAGTGGGGGGGGAGGAATCTAGTTCGCCGCCTCAGCCGCCTTGGGGGCCTCAAGCACCTTCACTTGAACTCTCTTCACCGCCAGCGCCGCCGGGGCCGGCATCACCAGCTCAAGGACGCCATTGTGATAGGTCGCCTCGATCTGGTCCGTATTCACGCCCTCTGGCAGGGGGATCACCCGCTCGAAGCTCCCATAGGCGATCTCCCGACGGATGAAGTTGGCCTCCTCGACCTTCCGATCGAAGGTCTTCCGACCGCGAATCACCAGCTGCTGGCCCGTGACGCTGATATCCAGATCCTTCGGGTCCACGCCCGGCACTTCCACCCGCAGGTGCAGTTTCCCCTGCTCCACAAAAGCCTCAACCGGAACCCAAGCGCCGGAGAGTCGAGGAAGCCGCTCCTCCTCAGACCGAGGCGCGAACCAGTCCTCCAAATCCCGGGTCAGCTCATGGAAGACCCGGCGAAACATATTGTCAATGTCTCGATAGAGATTGAAGAACTCATCGAAAGGTCGCCATCTCACCAACATAGCCCACCTCCTGCCAAGAATTTTCGTATGTCACGCTCAATTTTCCTGACATAAATATAGTCAAATTTACTTAGCCTGTCAAGAGCATAGTTCGGAGGACAAGCCCAAAAGCCTCCCCAAAGCAAGTCGCTTCATTCCAAAAGCTTAACCCGCAAAAGCGCATGCTCGCCCCTCTCCCCGATCAACTCAACCTCAAATTGAGGAGACTCACGGAGCTGCCTCACATGCGATCGTTTGGCCACCACAAGTACTGACCCAAGGTGCCGTGCGACCTCGATCAACTCATGGGGAGAGAAGAGGACTCGCACTCTCCCGTGCTCGTCGTAGATCGAACGCGCGTTGGTATAAAAGGTCAGGCTGTGATGGAACCATCCGTACCCGATGAGTCGTTCTCCAGGTTGAAACGCCCGGAGCGCGATCTCGGCCAGGTCTTGAAAAGACTCCTTCTTCTCGATCAGCGGTTGAAACGTAGAGAGCACGCTGGGGACGCTCGCCGCACACAAAAGGAGCACAAAGACGAGGAGCGCCCTAGAGCGCGCGGCGAGCGAGAGTCCGAGGCCGAGAAGCCCTCCGCCTAGTCCTCCCCAAAAGAGCACGTGCTTCAGAGGATCGAACGCTTCCAGCTCCTTCTTCGCATAAAAAAGCGCCAGCGTGGCGATCGCCGACACGAAAAGAGGCAAGATCAGCATTCCGATCCGCGCTAGGCGATCGGCCTCCCTTCTCCAAAGGGAGAGCATCTCGCGAGCCGCCAAGAAGGCCGTCGCCGGGAAGATGGGGAGCACATAGCCCGGAAGCTTCGATTGTGAGAGGGAGAAGAAGGACAGAGGCCAGACCATCCACAGTGCCGCGAACGTCATAAGGCGCTCAAGAGCCTGATCTTCAGCAGACCCCTTTTGATCTCGCTTGTAGCGCTGGATGAAGAGCCGCGCGAGGGCCGAGATCAGGAGCGGGGTCCAAGGGAAAGCGCCGACGAGCAGGACGGGGAGATAGTAGGAAATGGGCCCGGGATGCCGGAATCGTTCGGTCACGTAGCGCTCGATGTGGTGTTGGATGAAGAACTCGTCCACAAACGTCCATCCATGTCGAGCCAACATAGGCCCATACCAACTCGCACACACGAGCAGCAGGACGAGGCTGCCTCGTGCGAGCCCAAGCCCATTCCACATCGCCGCGCGTCGGTGAAGGAGGAGATAGCTGCCCGCGATCACAATGGGGAAGAGGATTCCGATGAGCCCTTTAGCCAAGATGGCCAGCCCGAAGCAAAAACAGGCGCCGGAGAACAGCCAGGCTCGTTTGCGGGGGACGGCCTCCTGAAGCGCGAGGAACAACAGGCAGAGACCAGCGGCGAGCGTCGCCGAAAGCGGCATATCCGTTGTCGCGCCTCGGGCGAATCCAAAGGACATGGGATTCACGATGAAACAGCAGGCCGCAAGGATTCCGTAAAGGGGAGAGTGCACGCGCCGCCCCACCCCGTAGATGAGGAAGGCCAAGAGCGTTGCGAGAAAGGCCGATGGGAATCGGGCGGCGAATTCGCTCACGCCGAAGATCCGCATACTGAGCGCCATCAGCCAATACGCGAGGGCAGGTTTCTCCAACCACGGCTGTCCGCCGATTGTCGGCGTAATGGGATCATGGCGAGCGAGCATCTCGCGAGCGACTTGGGCGTAGCGCGGTTCATCGGGGCCGATGAGCGCCATCGCGCCCAATCGGTAGAAGAAGAAGAGCGCGCATAAGCCAGCGAGCAGGAGCACGCGAAGCCCTTCGTTCTTCCACCTGCGCGCATCCACCGAAGAGATTATGAGAGGAACACGCACCGAGGGGCAAGCGGGCGTCGGGGCCGAAGAGCTCTCGCTTGCCTCCCTTCCTCCCGCTCTCGTACACTTGAGCAGGCGATGCTGCGGGTGGCCGTTATCGGCGTCGGGCGTATTGGGAAAGAGCATGCGCGAATCTACGCTTCGCTTCCGGAAGCGGTGCTTGTCGGTGTTTGCGACATCGACCGTGTGCGAGGCGAAGCGATCGCCGCCCAATATGCCGTCCGCCATTACGCCGACTATCGCGAGCTGCTCGGTCAGGTGGATGCTGTGAGCATCGCCGTCCCGACCGAGAGCCACTGTGAGATCGCGTGCGAGTTCCTGAAAAACGGCGTGGCCGTCCTTGTCGAGAAACCGATAGCGCGCACGCTGGAGGAAGCCGAGCGCATGATTCGTTGTGCGCGCGAGGCAGGGGTGCTCCTGCAAGTCGGACATCTGGAGCGGTTCAATCCGGCCGTCCGAGCGCTCTCGACGCTCCTTGTCGAGCCGAAGTTCTTCGAGGTCCACCGTCTGGGCGAGTTCACCGAACGCAGCCTGGACATTGACGTCGTCCTCGACCTGATGATCCACGACCTGGACATCCTGCTCTCGGTGGTGGACGCCGAGGTTTGCGCGGTGCATGCCGTTGGGGTCCCCATTCTGACTGATCGCGTGGACATCGCCAACGCCCGTTTGGAGTTCGCCAACGGCTGCGTCGCCAATGTGACGGCGAGTCGAATTTCGCGGGAGAAGGTTCGAAAGCTGCGCGTCTTTCAACCGAACGCGTACATCTCGCTCGACTATACGCGTCAGGAGCTGGCGGTCTATCGTCTGATGGCTTCGGCCGACTCGGGCGGACGCCCACGCATCACGGACGAGCGCATCGTGGTGTCGAAGGATGAGCCGTTGCGAGCGCAGCTCGAGGCCTTCTTGAGGTGTGTGCGGGAAGGGACGCCGCCGCTGGTTAGCGGAGAGGATGGCCGTCGGGCGCTCGCCCTGGCGTTGCACATTCTCGCTGCGATTCAGGAACATGGACGTCGCGCGGGAATCGGTTGATTCTCCGACGGCTTGCGGGGTATCATTGTATGTACATCGCTTAAGCTGAGCGAGGAAGGACAGAGACGGACGCGCACGCCGTGAGCGGGATGTGGGATCGCCTCGCGCGAGCATGGAGAAAGACGGATGGAACGGTTCGCCTTCCAAACGGTGCCCGCTCTTGAAGGACGGCTTCGCCTGACCAGAGAAGCACGGCTAGGGGTACTTGTCTCGCTGGCGTTTCATCTGATGCTGCTGGCGGTCGTTCTTTTTTCGGCGACGCCCGCGTCATTCCCCTCGGAAGAGGTGGAGGGGGGATCGGCGGCGATCGGATATCCGCGTCCGGAGATCATCGAGTTGGACAAACCCTTTTATGCGCCGCCGCCTGAGGTGATTCGACAATTGGCGGGGATCGAGGCCTTGCGTCCTCCGCGGCATCCCGAGTTCCTCTCCGAGCGCACGACGGTCGCGCGCGGGGAGCCGAACCCGAACCCCACAGGCTCTTCTTCCTTGCCGAAGGTGAGCGGTCGTGGCCGCGCGCTGCCGGAATTGATTGAGGATCGACCGCAGACGGTTCGCCCGGCGTCGGGCACTTCGTCGAAAGAAGCGTTGGCGGACCCGCGCCTGGCGCCGACGTTACCCGCGCCGGGGGCTCGGGGAGAAGCCTTGGATCGTCGCAATGCCCCCATCCCCGAATCCGTCCTCGCGGCGATTCGCGGGAGCAGTGCGCCTCCGGCATCCGAGGCCTTCAGCAATCCGCACTCGGGCGTGACGTTGGAGGGCCCGCCCTCGGTGAACGCGCAAGCGGTCGCGGCGATGGAAGAATACCGCGCCTATCTGGAGCGTGTGATTCAGCAGCGCTGGTTCATCCCCCCGGAGGCGAACTTGCTGTCGGCGCCCGTGACGGTGATCGTCATCTTCGAAGTCGGGCGAGATGGGCGGCTGTTGCAGTTGCGGTTGCGGCAATCTTCGGGCATTCCGGCGCTAGATCGCGCGGCCGTCAATGCCGTGCGTCTGGCGGCCCCGTTTCGTCCGCTGCCGAGCGTCTACGCGTTCGAGAGCCAATGGTTCACGGACAAGTTCATCTACTATCCCCCCCGATGAATTGCTCGTCGCCGATTCGATCGCTCCGTCGGTTCTGTGAGATCGCCGTATATGGCGAGGCGTGGGGCGCGGATCGGCGTTGGCCGAGTTGGCCCCTGAGAGGGGGAACGACGCCCCGATGGGATCAGCCATGACGCGAGGACAACGGTGGGGGGCGCTGCTGTTGCTTGGCGCGCTGGTGCTGCTCGGACTCCTTTGGGGAGCGTGGCGATGAGCGTGGCGCGTCCGATTCTGGCTGTCGTGGGACCGACGGCTTCGGGGAAGAGCGAATTGGGGATCGTCCTGGCTGAGCTCTTCGACGGAGAGATCGTCAACTGCGATTCCGTGCAACTCTATCGGGGGCTCTACATCGGCACGGCGAAAGTCCCTGCGGAGAAGCGGCGCGGCATCGCGCACCATCTCATCGACGTTTTGGAACCGACGGAGCATTTCACGGCGGGGGAATATGCGCGTCGGGCGCTCGCGGTCATCAAGGCGATCGAAGCGCGAGGGAAGCTCGTGCTCCTCGTCGGCGGGACAGGATTTTACATCCGAGCGCTGCGGCAACCGCTCTTCCCCGCTCCGCCGACGGATTTGGCGCTGCGGGAGCGGCTCCAGCGGCTCCTCGAACGACGCGGGCCGGAGCACTTGCATCGGTTGCTCAAGCGCGTGGATCCGGCAGCGGCCGCGCGCATCCATCCGCGCGATTGGTCGCGCACGACGCGCGCGCTGGAATATTTCTTTCAGACCGGGCGGCGCATCTCCGACGCACAGCGCGAGCGACCGGCTCCGCCTTCGCTCGCGCATCGGCTGTACCTGATCGCGTTGGATCCCCCCCGAGAGGAACTCTATCGTCGGATCAACCGGCGCGCCGAGGAGATGTTCGCGCGCGGATGGGTCGAAGAGGTCCAAGCGTTGCTCCGCTCGGGTGTCCCGGAGACGGCCAAGGCGCTTCAAGCGCACGGGTATCGGCGGATCCTACAGTATCTGCGCGGAGAGATCTCGTTGGCGCGCGCCATGCAGCTGACGCAGCGCGATGTGCGCCATTACGCGAAGCGACAGCTCACGTGGTTTCGCCGCGAACCGAACGTCCTGTGGTTCTATGGCTTCGGCGACGATCCGGACGTTCAACGCGCGGTCATCCGGATGATCCGCGCGCGGTGGGACCTCCCGATGCGGGAAGGAGTCCTCGCCGAGGTTGAAAACCCTTGCGCGGGGGGCTAGAGTTGCTTCGGCTCGCACGCGTGGGGGATCATCTTTGGACAAGGAGGGTGCCTCTTGGAACGGATCGAGCAGGCGATGCAAGATGCCTTTCTGAACGCTTTGCGCCGAGATCACGTCTCGGTCACCGTGTACCTGGTGAGCGGCATTCGGTTAATTGGCCGGATCAAGGGCTTCGACAGATACTCGATCCTGCTGGATGCCGGGCAACAGGAGATGCTCATCTTCAAGCATGCCATCTCCACGATCACGCGACCGAAAGGCGAAGGGGGTACTCCGCACGAAGGACCGCACGCGCCGGTTTCAGAGTGAGCCCATGCGTGGAAAGCTCATCACCTTCGAGGGCATTGATGGGAGCGGTAAGACGACGATGCTCCATCGCGTGGCCCGCGAGTTGGAGCGGCGGGGTGTCTCGCATCTGGTGACGCGAGAGCCCGGGGGGACGGAGCTGGGGGCCGCCCTTCGCGAGCTGGTGCTCGCGCAAGAGATGGGGCCACTTGCCGAGCTCTTCCTCTACGCGGCGGATCGCGCCGAGCACGTCATGCGGGTCATCCGCCCGGCCCTCGCGGAGGGTCGGATTGTTCTCTCCGACCGCTATTCGGACGCGACGCTCGCCTATCAGGGATACGGGCGAGGCCTTCCTCTGGAGCTGGTGCGCGCGGTGAACCGATGGGCGACCGAAGGCCTTCTTCCCGATCTCACGATCGTGCTCGACTGCGACGTCCAGATCGCCTTGGCGCGGCGGCGTCCGGCGGAGCGATGGGATCGATTCGAGCGGAACGGAGGGGAATTCCTCCATCGCGTGCGAGCGGGGTATCTGGAGATCGCGCGCGCCGAACCTGAGCGCGTGCGCGTCATCTCCTCGGCTGAGGCGGAAGAGGTCACGGCGTACCGAGTGTGGGAGGCCGTTGCCTCGATCCTTCGGACGTAACCCGAGATGGCCTTTCGCGATCTGGTAGGGAACGAGCGCGTGAAGTGCGCTCTGCAAGGGGCTGTGCGCGGAGGGCATCTTGGCCATTCGCTCCTTTTCTCCGGCCCCGAAGGCGTGGGCAAGCGGCAATTCGCGCTCGCATTGGCCAAGACGATCAATTGCCCGAACGCATTCGAGGGAGATCGCGCTCTTCCCGACAGTTGCGACGTCTGTCCGAGCTGCCAAAAGATCGAGCGCGGCGAACACGTGGATGTGCTCGTCGTTCGTCCGGAGACGACGTTCCTCCGCATCGAACAAATCCGCTCGCTGTGCGAACACGCCTATCGAAAACCCTTCGAGGCCCGCTGGCGCGTCTTCATCATTGACGAGGCCGAGACGATGACCGAGCAAGCGGCCAACGCTCTGCTGAAGACGCTGGAGGAGCCTCCGGCCGGATCTGTGCTCATTCTCCTGACCAGCCAACTGGCTCGCCTGCTGCCGACGATCCGCTCGCGATGTCAGATCTACCACTTCACTCCCCTCAAGACGGCGGAGATCGAGGGCTTCCTTCGCAAGCGCTTTGTGCGTCCGGAGGAGGAGATTCGCCTTCTGGCGCGGCTTTCGGAGGGGCGGATTGGAAAGGCGCTCTCAATGGATCTCTCGGTCTATCGGGAGATGCGCCGCGAGGCCTTGGAACTGCTGGCCGTGTTGAGCGCGGGAGATCGCGTGCGACTCATTCGGGCAGCGGAATACTTGGGACGACGCGTGGATCGAGAGGAGTTCGAGCGCCGACTGGACGTCCTCGAACAGGTGCTCGCCGACGTGCTGCGCCTGCAGCTTGAGGCCGGCGACGTGGTGAACGCGGACATCGTCGCGCACCTGCGATCGCTCGCCGTCTGGTGGCCCCCGTCGCGCGTCGTGCGCTTCATGGAGAAGCTCGCCGCCTTGCGACGCGACCTCTGGCGCCAGCTCAATCGGCAACTGGCTTTGGAAACGCTCTTTCTCGCTGAATGTGACGCTCAGCCCTAGGCAAATCGCCGTCGCTCGCGTAAAATATCTTGACTCGCCGTGGAAGGCGGAGGGGGGTCTATGCGGTGGTCGAAGTCGTTCATTCCGACTGTGCGCGAGACTCCGGCGGACGCCGAAGTCGTCAGCCATCAACTGCTGCTGCGGGCGGGGATGATCCGGCAGCTCGCCTCGGGCCTCTACAGCTTCTTGCCGCTGGCCTGGCGCGTCATGCAGAAGATCATGACGATCATTCGTGAGGAGATGAATCGCATCGGCGGACAAGAATTCCACCTGCCCGCCCTCCATCCGGCGGAGTTATGGAAAGAATCCGGGCGCTGGGAGATCATGGGCGAGAACATGTTCCGCCTGCGTGATCGGCGAGGGAGTGAGCTCTGCCTGGGCATGACGCACGAGGAGGTCTTCACGGCGATCGCACGTCACGAATTGCGCTCCTATAAGCAACTGCCCCAGGTGTGGTATCAGATTCAGACGAAATTCCGCGACGAACCGCGTCCGCGTTCGGGCGTCCTGCGCGTTCGCGAGTTCATCATGAAGGATGCCTACACCTTCGATCTCGACTGGGAGGGACTCGACCGCGCCTACCGGAATCAGTACGAGGCGTACTGTCGCATCTTCGACCGGTGCGGCTTGAAGTATCTCGTCGTCCACGCGTCTTCCGGAGCGATGGGGGGGCAGGAATCGGCCGAATTCATGGTCCTCACCGACGCCGGCGAAGACCACATTGCACTTTGCGAGGCGTGCGGTTACGCGGCCAACACGGAGAAAGCGACCTCCCGCATCCTGGACATCGCGGATGCGGATGGGCTCCCGGTGCCGGAGATGTTCCCGACCCCGGGCGTGCGCACGATCAAAGATCTGGAGGACTTCCCCGGTGGTGCTCCGGCCGATCGGCAGATCAAGACGCTCGCCTATTTCCTGGACGATCAGTTCACGCTCCTTCTGCTGCGCGGCGATCACGAGCTGAACGAGACGAAACTGGTTGAGGCAACCGGCGCGATGCACATCCGTCCGGCGCATCCGGAGGAGATCAAGGCCGCGTTGGGCGCCTATCCGGGGAGCATTGGGGCCGTCGGCGTCACGGCCTATCCGATCTTGGCCGATTTCGCACTGCGGGGACGCCGCAACATGGTCACTGGCGCCAATCGCGATGATTTCCACCTGCGAGGCGTGGATGTGGAGCGTGACATCCGCGTGACGAAGTGGGCCGATCTGCGTCTGGTGAAGATGGGCGAAGGCTGCCCGCAGTGCGAGGGGACGCTGACTGTTCGGAAGGGGTTGGAGATCGGCCACATCTTCAAACTCGGCACGCGCTACAGCGAGTCCATGGGCGCCTACGTCCTGAATCAGGAGGGGAAGGCCGTGCCGCTCGTCATGGGGAGCTATGGCATCGGCGTCGAGCGCGTCATGGCCGCAGCCGTCGAACTCTCTCACGACGCAGAGGGCATCATCTGGCCGATCACGATCGCGCCTTTTCAAGTCATCCTCGTTCCCGTGAACATGGCCGACGCGGCGCAGCGCGCGGCCGCCGAGCGACTCTACACCGACCTGCTGGCGGCGAATATCGAGGTCCTGTATGACGATCGTGACGAGCGCGCGGGCGTGAAATTCAAAGATGCGGACCTCATCGGCATCCCGATTCGCGTGACCATTGGCCCGCAGAAGCTCGCGCGCGGTCAGGTCGAGATCCTCCGCCGCCGGACCCGAGCGGTCGAGGACGTCGCGCTGGAGACCGCCCTCACGCGCATCCGCAAGATCATCGAAGAAGAGACTCGCGAGGTGCTCGCTCGATGAATCTGAGCCTGACCAATGCCGGCAGCTATCCGCGCATCGGCGATACTCCCGAATTGCAAATCCTGCGCCAAACGCTCGCCCGCTTCGATCGCCAGGAAGTGACCGAAGCCGATATTCGTCGTGCCGAAGACGAGATGGTCCGTCGCGCCATCGCCGAACAGATCGAAGCGGGGCTCGATCTGGTGACCGATGGGCAAATCCGGTGGTACGATCCGATCTCCCACATCGCGGGGAAGCTCAGAGGGACGAAGATCAACGGCCTCCTTCGCTACTTCGATACGAACTTCTACTTCCGTCAGCCAATCCTGGTGGATCGCCTCGTTCGGGAACGTCCGATTCTCATCGAAGAGTATCGATATGCCTGTTCGATCTCCTCGCGGCCGGTGAAGCCCGTCTTGACGGGTCCCTATACGTTGGCCGTCTTCTCGTTGGTTGAGCGGATGGAGTATCGTGACTTGGAGCGACGGGTCGAGGACTATGCGACGATCTTGGCCGAGGAAATCGCCGATCTGGCGGCGGCTGGCGCCGAGCTCATTCAGGTGGATGAACCCGCGATCGTGCTCGACGGCGCCAACTTTGACCTCTTCGCTGCGGGGATTTGCGCGCTCGCGCGCGCGAAGGGGACAGCCCGTCTGGCCCTCTACATCTCCTTCGGCGATGTCTCGTCCTTCTACGAACGGCTCCAGGACCTCCCCGTTGATGTCCTCGGTCTGGACTTCACCTCCAGCCCACAGCTTATAGATCGAATCGCCGTTGAGGGGTCGGCCAAAGCGCTCGGCCTCGGCCTCATCGACGGACGGAATACGAAGTTGGAGCCGGAGGCCGAGGTCGCTGCGGCGCTCGAGCGACTGCTCCCGGCCATTCGCAGCGAGGTGGCGTATTTGAACCCCTCGACAGGGCTGGAGTTCCTGCCGCGCGATCGCGCGTTTCGGAAACTCCAACACTTGGTCCGCATCGGCCTGAGGTTCAAACGATGAGCAGAGAGAAACTGCGCGCTCTGGGCCTTGACCTTCCACTTCTGCCGACGACGTCCGTCGGCAGTTTCCCAAAGCCCGATGAGCTGCAACAGGCCCGCACCCGATGGGCGCGAGGCCTCATCTCGCGCGACGAGGTAGAGCGCCTCGAACGCCGCGCGACCGAATTCTGGATTCGCACGCAAGAGGAGTTGGGGATTGACGTCCTCGTGGATGGCGAACAATATCGTGGGGACATGGTCACCTACTTCGCTGAGAACATGCGTGGCTTCGAGATCGGTGGCTTCGTCCGCTCTTATGGGAACCGGTACTATCGGAAGCCGATCATCGTCTCCAAGGTGAAATGGGAGCGGCCGATCACGGTCTCCTGGTGGCGCTTCGCCCAGAGCTTGACCGCAAAGCCGGTCAAGGGCATGCTCACCGGCCCGTACACGGTCATGGACTGGTGCTTCAATGAATACTACCCCGACCGCCGAGCGACGTGCCTGGCCCTCGCGCGCGAGATTCGGAAGGAGGTCGAAGCTTTGATCGAAGCGGGCGCGCGGATCATTCAGATTGACGAGCCGGCGCTCTCGGTCCGCCCTCAGGAATTGCCCCTTGCGCGCGAAGCGTTGCAGATGGTGACCGATGGGCTTCCGGCCTATTTCATCAGCCACGCCTGCTACGGAGCCTTCGAGAAGATCTATCCGGAGATGCTCGCGCTGCCGGTGGACAATTTCGATCTGGAAATGTCCAACAGTAATCTCGACCTGCTGGAGCACTTCAAGCGTTCTCCATTCACGAAGGACTTGAGCTTCGGCGTCGTGGACGTGCATTCGCATGTGATCGAAGACGTGGAGACGGTCGTGGCGCGCATCCGGCAGGGTTTGGAGGTCGTGCCGGCCGAGGCTCTGTGGATTGATCCCGACTGCGGCTTGAAGACGCGCACGGTCGAAGAAGCGATCGCGAAGCTGCGCGTCATCGTGGAGGCCGTCGGGAGGGTTCGCGCGACCCTCGCATGAATCCGTCAGGCACGCCTCTCCAACGTGGGGAGCATGCCGCGAATCTCCCGAACAACTCGGTGCACGTCCTCATCTTCCGCGAAAGCGATCAAGAAAAAGCGCACGCCATTATGGAGGCAGATGAGACCGTTGGAGAAGAGCCAGAGGCTGTCCAGGATCGGATTGCCGCCGAAGATCAGTTCAATGGGAGCTCCGGTGAGTCGCGCCGGAGAGAGACTTTCGGCGATGAGCGTCCCCCCCAACGTGATGCTGAAGACGCCAAGCAGCGGCGCTCCGACATATCGCGTGACCGCCCGTTGAAACTCGAGCCGCGCCCGCTCGGCCTCCGCCATTCGCCCATCGGCCAGGAGTCGTTCCTGCTCCTGCAGATAGGCCAGATACATCTCCGTGAGGCGCCGCAATCCATACGGAGCGAGCGCGCTGTGGAAGAACCAGTGATGCGCTCCGCCGACGCCGAGCAATGCGGCTCCCAGATGCGGAAAGGCGCTTCCGGCTCGCACGCCCGCGATGAAGGAGAATGTGAGGGCCGCCGTCTTCCCCGGATTCTGTGCGATCCAGGCGCGCACGCGCTCCCATCCCGAGCGCAAATGTTCCTCGGCGCGGGTCGCGCGATCGAAGGCGCGCGCGACCGTCTCCACACGACGATATTCCGTTTCGATCCGGCGGGCGAACGCTTCCGCCTTCTCGCGCGCCGCGTGGGCCGCCGCTTCGACTCCCTCTCGAATCTCCTCCACCGTCCGCTCCACATCCTCGCGAACCCCGGCACGGACTTCCGAACCTTCGATCCGTTGACGAGCGGCTTCAAGCCCATCGGCCAAAAGATCCGCGCTCTTTTGCGCAGCCGAGGTCACGGTGGCCGCCATATTCGTGAGCTTCTCCCGAAGGCGATAGCGCTCGTCCAGCTCGCGGGCTTTCCGCGAGAGAGCGCGCTTCAAAGCGTCGAGACCTTCGATGTTCTCCATAGGCCTGACCTCCCCAGTGATCCTACGTCTCCGGCGCGCGCGGCGTTCCCAGTTTAGCATACATGGGCCTGGGCCTGAAGCGCTCTCGGCCTCGCCACGGCCTGCCCGTTTTGATCGGTTGACAAGGCCATTCGAGTCGTGCTATACAAGGGGCCTTCAGCAGGGCGAGAACGGGCAGGGCGAGGTCAAATGATGGGATTTGCCTTGGCGTTGGTCATCGGGGTGATTACCCTGGGTACAGTCATCATGTTCGCCGGACGTTTTTGGTGGTTCCCCGAAGCGATCTCCGAACATGGCCCGAGCATTGACCGGCAGTTCATGCTCACGCTCACGATCATTGGGATCGCGTTCGCCTTGGCTCAAGTGATGCTCGCTTTCTTCATCGTCCGGTATCGGCGACAGGGGGAGGAACGGGCTAGCTATTGGCACGACAGCCCACGGCTCGAAGTCCTCTGGACGACGATCACGGCCGTCGTCTTCCTCTCTCTTGCCGTTCTCGGACAACGCGTATGGGCCAAGCTCCATCTGAATGCGCCGCCTCCGGGTGCGCTTCAGGTCGAGGTCACGGCGCAGCAGTTCGTATGGAACATCCGATATCCCGGTCCGGACGGAAAATTCGGTCGGACGCGGACGGATCTGATCAATGATGTGGATAATCCCGTCGGCTTGGACCTGAGCGATCCCGCCGCTCACGATGACATCGTGACGGTGAACCAGATGGCCATCCCGGTGAACCGAGACATCCACGTCGTCTTGCGCTCGAAGGACGTGATCCACAGCTTTTGGGTTCCGCCCTTACGGATGAAGCAGGATGCTGTTCCGGGGTTGGCCATCAACATTCACTTCAAAGCGGTAAAGACGGGTCAGTTCGAGATCGCTTGTGCGGAGCTCTGCGGACTCACTCACCATCGGATGCGGGGATTCCTCTTGGTCCTCCCCGAACCGGAATTCGAGAGGTGGTTACAGCAGCGAGCGAGTCCGTGATGCGAGAGCCAAGCGAGAGTGAGGAAAGGACGGGCGCGCCATCAACGCGCCTTTTGGGGTGCGCACGGGGATCAGGATACGAGTGAGGAGGGAAGGCGATGAGGCAGGCCGTTGCGACGCATGAGGCGCCGAAGGGCTTCATCCGACGTTACATCTTCAGCACCGATCACAAAGTGATCGGGTTGCAGTATCTCTTTTTGGCCCTGGCGGCTGTCGCGATCGGGATCGTTCTGTCGCTCTACATGCGCTTGCGGTTGGCGTGGCCGACGGAACGCTGGCCACTTTTGGCGAAGCTCTTCCCGAACGCGATGGCGGGAGGGACGATCAGCCCCGAGTTCTATCTCTCGCTTGTGACGATGCATGGAACGATCATGGTCTTCTTCGTGCTGACGACGGCGCCGCTTGGGGGATTCGGGAATTACTTCCTGCCCATTCAAGTTGGGGCGCACGACATGGCTTTTCCCGTCTTGAACATGCTCTCCTTCTGGGTCACACTGGCCGGATTTCTCGTGCTGATGGCGGCGTTCTTCGTCTCGGGTGGGGCACCGATCTCCGGATGGACGGCTTATGCGCCGTTGAGCGCTATTGGGGAGATCGCCGGACCCGGACTTGGCATGGGGCAGAATCTGTGGATCCTCAGCATCGCCCTCTTCTGCATCGCGTCGCTCCTGGGCGCGTTGAACTTCATCACGACGACGCTCAATCTCCGCACCAAGGGCATGGCGATGACGCGGCTCCCGCTGACCGTTTGGGCGTGGTTCACGACGGCCGTGCTCGCGCTTCTGGCCTTCCCGGTGCTGCTGGCCGGGGGCATCCTGCTGCTTCTGGATCGCGTGGCAGGGACGAGCTTCTTCGTTCCCGGCGGGCTCATTGTCAGTGATCAGATCCTGCCGCACAAAGGCGGTTCGCCGCTACTTTGGCAGCATCTCTTCTGGTTCTTCGGGCATCCTGAGGTCTATATCGCGATCCTCCCGGGCATGGGGATCACATCGCACGTCCTCTCCACGTTCGCCCGCAAGCCGATCTTCGGTTATCGCGCGATGGTCACGGCGATCTTCGCCATCGGCCTACTTGGCTTCCTAGTGTGGGGCCACCATATGTTCGTGAGTGGGATGAGCCCGTATTCGGCGATCGCTTTTTCGCTCCTGACGCTGTCAATCGGCGTGCCCTCGGCGATCAAGACGTTCAACTGGTTGGCGACGCTCTACAAGGCGCGGATTCGCTTCACCGTCCCCATGCTCTTCGCCCTCGGCTTCGTCTCGATCTTCGTCACCGGCGGGCTCTCGGGCATCATTCTGGGACAGACATCGCTCGATATCCTGATGCACGATACGTACTTCGTCGTGGCGCATTTTCACCTCATCATGGGCGTTGCGGCGATCTTTGGCATCTTCGCGGGGACGTATTACTGGTTCCCGAAGATGTTCGGCCGCATGATGAACGACACGCTCGGGAAGCTCCATTTCTGGCTCACGTTCATCGGCATCTATGCTATCTTCATCCCGATGCACATCTTGGGGATCGCCGGACATCCGCGGCGATATGCGGAGACGGTGGGCTTCGACTTCCTCACGCCCTTACAGCCCATTCACGTCTTCATCACGATTGCGGCTTTGATCACGGCGGGGGCGCAATTGCTCTTCTTCTTCAACTTCTTCTGGTCCATCTGGAAGGGCCAGAAAGCGGAGACGAACCCCTGGCGCGCGACGACGCTTGAATGGACGGTTCCCTCTCCACCGCCGCATGACAACTTTGGGCCGCAGACGCCCGTCGTCCATCATGGTCCGTATGAGTACAGCGTGCCGGGAGCGGCTGAGGATTACCTCCTTCAGACGGCCCCGCCGGCGCCCGCGAAGTCCTAGGACGATGGCCAAGACGATCACTTCGCTCACGGATATTGAGAGGATCGCCGTCGGCTCGCGACCGCCGGGTCGCCCCGATGATGGCGGACGGAGAGGTGGAGAGCGCCCTCCGAGCTTGCCCGAAGGAGGTTACCGCTTGGCCATGTTCTTCGCGCTCGCCTCGATCGGCATGTTGTTCCTCGGATTCACGAGCGCGTACATCGTGCGACAAGGGCTTGGCGGAGATTGGCAGCCGCTCGATCCGCCGACGATCCTGTGGGCGAATACGCTCGTGCTGTTGGCGAGCAGCGCGACGTTACATCGTTCGCGTCTCTTTCTCCGGCACGGAGCGGTGCGGGAGGGCTTGCGAGGACTCTCGGTGACGATGGCCCTGGGTCTGCTCTTCCTCGCCGGTCAATATGGTGCGTGGCGGCAATTGGCTGCTCAAGGTATTTATCTGAACACGAATCCGCACAGCTCGTTCTTCTATCTGCTGACGGCGGCGCACGGCGTCCACATCCTCGGGGGAATCTGTGGACTGGGATACATCACGTCGCGCGGTTGGCACCGGCGCTTGATCTTAATGGGAACGCCTGACCGCCTGAAGCACTACAACGCCTTGGTGAGTGCGGCGGCCCTGTACTGGCATTTCATGGACGGGTTGTGGGTGTATCTCTTCATTCTGCTCTTCCTCTGGAGGTGATGCCGATGGCCGAGAAAGTCGAACGACTCCGCTTCGTCGAGTGGGGAGGAGGCGTCTCCCCCTTCGCCGTGGGTTCGAAGAAGCTCGGCATGTGGCTCTTCATCGTCTCGGACTCGCTGACCTTCTCTGGGCTTTTGGTCGGCTATAGTTACGTGCGGATCGCGAACGAGCGTTGGCCCATGCCGTTTGAGTTCTGGCCGACCATCGTCATGGCGACGGTGATGACGTTCTGCCTGCTGTCGAGCAGTTTGACGATGGCTCTGGCTGTGCGAGCGTCGAGTCTTGGCGATCGCGCTCGCGTCATCCGCTTCATCGCGCTCACGATGCTCGGCGGGATCCTCTTCGTCCTCCTGCACGCGAAGGAATGGGCAGGACTTATCGCGGAAGGCGTCCGATTGTGGGAGAATCCGTGGGGGGTGCCACTGTTCGGCGCGTCGTTCTTCACGCTCACGGGGCTGCACATGTTGCACGTCATCAGCGGTGTGATCTATTTGGGCGTCATCGCGCTCGGAGTCTCGCGCGGCCGTTTCACGCACGAAGACGTCGAGATCAGCGGCCTCTACTGGCACTTCGTTGATCTCGTCTGGATGTTCATCTTCCCCTTGGTGTATCTGCTCTCGGTGAAGATGCCCTGAAGGAGGCAGGCCTTATGGAGATCACACATGCCGGACATGTCGAGACGGGTCCGAAACTCTACGTCCTGACATGGGTCTGGCTGCTCGTGCTCACGGCCATCGAGGTCACGCTCGCGTACTTTCATCTGCCGATCGGATTGATGCTCTTTCTCCTGATGGGTCTCTCGATCGTCAAGGCGGCGCTCATCCTGGCTCATTTCATGCATCTGCGCTTCGAGCGGTTGAATCTGGTCGTCACGCTGATTCCCGCGATGGTGCTCTGTATCACACTGCTTACGGTCTTCTTCCCCGACGGCATGCGCGCGCTGCGATTGGCCGTTCGATGAAGAGCATGGAGAGGGGCCGATTCAGGAAAAGTCTTCTTCTCGGAGGCGCGCTCGGGCTCAGTGGCGAACTCTTCCCCATCCTGGCGCAATGCGCCATGTGTCGAACAGCTGTTGCCGGCTCTTCTCACGTGGAGGAGATCGCGAGGGTTTTGAACACGGCCATCGTCGCCCTCTTGATCCCCCCGGTCGCCATCCTGGGTCTCGTCTTCTGGCTTGCCCTTACGCTTTGGAACCACTCAGAGGATCGAGGCGGGAAGGTTGACGCCCCTTCTCTCACGGAAGAGCTGAGAGATCGAGGCACATGAGGCCCAAAAGGAGCGGTAAGTAGAGGATCGAAGCCTTCAAGACCCGACGGGCATGTCGTCTCGTGCGCGTGCGCGCCGCACGGAGACTTTCCCAAAGGAAATATCCTCCGAGAAAGAGCGCCCCCATCAAGTAGAGCGATCCCGAGAGTCCGAAGAGCGTCGGAAGGGCACTGACGCCTACGAGCAAGAGCGTATAGAGGACGATCCGTCGCCCCGTGCGCTGGCCATCCGGGTCCATGACCGGAAGCATCCGAATTCCCCCGCGCGCATAGTCCTCGCGATACACCCACGCGATGGCGAAGAAATGGGGGAATTGCCAGAGGAAGAGAATGGCGAAGAGGATCCACGCTCCGACGTGGATCTCATCGCGCGCGGCCGTCCACCCCATGAGGGCGGGTATGGCGCCTGGAATAGCCCCGATCGTCGTACAGAGGGTCGTCCGCGTCTTCAACGGGGTATAGGCGAAGAGATAGCTCACGAATGCCAAAGCGCCAAGGAGCGCCGTCAGCGGATTGAGGAAAAAGAACAGATAGAGTTCGGCAAGGATCGAGAGACCGAGGCCGAAGATCAAGGCGTGAGGCGGTCGCAATCGGCCGCTCGGCAGAGGTCGTCGTTTCGTCCGGTGCATCCGTCCATCCCGCTCTCGCTCCAAGTAGTGATTCATGGCGCCGATACCTGAGGAAAGCGCCGTGATCCCAACAAGCACGTGCAGCAACGGAAGGCGGTCTACCGGGTGCCGAGCTCCGAGCCAGAAGGAGGCTGCCGCCGTGATGACGACAAGAAGCGTGATGTCCGGCTTCGTCAGCTCGAGATAGGCCCACACCGCAGCCAGCATGGGATGCCGCTGCCGGTCTTCGAGAACGGGAAGTCGTAGGCTTGGCGCACTCATCAGATCTTCCCCACGGTCGACTGTAGGGCAGGTGTCGTCCGCTTCAGCCCGCTGAGCCCAAATATCCGCCACGTGAGCACGAGCAGAGCCGCGAGCAACAAGGCGCCACCGGCGACATGCGCAACGGTGAGAGAGACCATCGGCTCAAGTGGCTGCGGATCGAACCGCGCCGCGCGACGCGCGAGATAAGCCGCGATGCCCAACCCCAGTTGCGCGCCGAGTAATCCGGCGATCCACAGCGCCGGACGAGAGAGCACGCGCAGTTCCCCTCCATGTTCTCGCACCACTCTTCGCACGTTCCAGACGCTGGCGAGGATGAGCGCGCTCACTCCAACAGCTCCTAGGATATGGGGGAGAATCCCCATGCCTCGATGACGAAATCCCGCGCCAAGCAAGAGTTGAACGAAGAGCCCGACGATCGCCGCGCAGCACCATCGAGGAAGAGATGTCGGGAAGCGAACCTCTGCTTGGCTCTGTTCCAACCGCAGCCACCCCGGCGATGTCACCACCGCTAAGCTCACGGTGAGACCGAAAAAGAACTGCGCCATGAACGCGTGAACGAGCGCGAAGGCAAACCGATATTCCAAGAAGAGGACACGCGCGCCACCGAGCACTGCCTGTCCGAGGACCGCCAACAGGGCGACAAGTCCCAGCCACCGCACCCACGCCCGCCTCTCCCTCCACCACAACCCCACGTTCAGAAGGAGCGTCAAGAACCCTACGGTCGCCGCCACAACGCGATGCGTATACTCGTAGACGACGTTCCCGACGATCTGCTCCAGGGGAAGCCATCGCCCGAATGCCGTCGGCCAATCCGGCACGGAATCGCCCGCTTCGTTGCTCGTCACCAGGGCGCCGAGCACAAGGAGCACAAACGTCGCCCCCGCTGTCACCTGGGCGAGCCGATAAACTCCTCTTCCCCTACGCATACACGACTCAATACACCGAACGAAAGCCTGATGCCGCGTTCGCGGCTTGGGGAGAGATCCGAGGCTCTCGACTCTCTCCCCCTTTGCCTCAGTGCATAGCCACCGCGCGCGTCGTCCCCCTCTCGCAGCACGGCAGCACGAGCGCCGGCATCAAGCGCAGCGATCCCGGACGATAGGCCTGTCCGGCCGCATAGGTGAATTCGATGGATTTCGTCTCCTTCACGCCCACGGTCACCTTCGCCACCTGCGCGCCGTATCGCTCGTGCCAGGCTTCGATCTCGTATTCGCCCGGTGGGAGGCCTCTGATCTCGAAGCTCCCATCCTCTCGGCTCACGGCGTGGAAGGGATGGCGCAAGACGCCGATGTAGCTTCGCATCCACGGATGCTGATTGCACTTGACCGGGATCATCACCTCTGGGCGCGGGAAGGAGCGGATGATCGGCTCCGATCCCGGCGGTTGATTAACGTTCCACTCGGGATTGTTCTTCGGCGTCGGATGGATATTGTGATTGGTCGGATCGCTCGTGGTGATTTTCAGATTCTGCCCGGCCATGAGGCCCAGCACGCGCGGACGATACATGCATCCGTTCTGATCGAGCACCTGCTCCTCCGAGGGCACGGAGAACGAATATTTTTCCAACCCGCTCTTGACGTAGACGAAGACGTTCTGCAGCTTCCCATTATTGACGAGGACATCTTCGGACAGCGCGTTCGGATTCTTCTGGGCGCAGACCGGATCGGCATCCATTTGGATCCGACGCCGTTGCGGCGGCTGTCCCGTAAAGTTCACGACGCCAGTGATCGTCCCCTCATCGCCAGTCGGCTGATAGGCGATGGTGGGCGCGGCTCCCTCTTCCTTGGGCGCCTCTCCGACTTCTTCCTTTTTCCCACACTGAAGGCTGAGTGCCGCAAGTGTGAGAACCAACACCAAAGGCGACTTCCAGATTCTCATAGTGACCTCCTCCCAGATTTGTAGGATGAGAGCCTCACGTTCCCCCTCTTCGATCCCGCGGGCGCTCGGCGGCCATGCGCATGTCCGGCGAACGCGTGCGCAATGCGGCTCGCGTGCCCGCCAGCAGGCGTCGCTGTTCTTCAGCCGTCAATTGGAACATGTAGCGGATGAGCAGATCCACGTGATCGCCCGGATAGGTCTTGAACGCTTCCGGCACGGGTCCGGCGAAGACCCAGCGGCCCCCTTCACGGCGAAAGAGCCCGGAAGGCATGGCCGTCCCCGGACTGATCGCTTGCGGATCAATCATCCATCGAGCCGTCCACCCGGGCTTCAAGCGTTCGCGCGCGATCAAGAAGTTGGGCGCCGTCGCCTTCTGATCGTGCGCCGGATCGCCCGTCATGTGGCATCGGAGGCACGGAGCGGCCGGAGAGGTGAAGAGTTGCCGGGCCAGCGCGCGTTCCACCTCGGTGATCGGTTCCAGCTTCGGCTCGATATACGGCTGCGCCTGCGCCGACAACGCCTCGAAGAAGCGCACGAGGATGCGGATTTCATTCGGCGAGAAGTAGAACGTTGGCATGCGGACCTTCAAATACTCGCGCACACCATTGCGCTCCAGATTCGCTTCGCTGAGCGCCGGATTCTCCAGGAATCGCGCCAGCCAATCCGGACGCACGCGCGCCCCCTCACCGATCAAGCTCGGCGGCAATTGGTCCTTCCAATCCGGGTCTTGATACCGAGGAAGCGTGCTCAGGACCGAGCGCTGTCCGGGCATAATCGTATGGCAGCCCATGCAATTGTATTTCTTAATGATCCACCACCCCTCCTGAATGTCCTTCCGCTGATCGTTGGGCGTGTAGTAATAACTGGGCGGCAGCGTCGCGTTCACGCTCCCGATCAGGAACGTCGTCAGCGCCCGAATCTCTTCCTCGGTGAGGTTCGGATTCGGCATGCGAAGCCGATCTTCGGGAGCCTTCAGCTTGCCGCGATCGTAGATGTCCGGGCTCCGGAGCTTGTTCTCGATGAAGCCCTTGTGGTTGTACCAGCCCTGGCGCTTCGCTTCGCGCGCCAAAAGCCCGAAGTCCAACTGCTCGATCGGCTTGCTCCCCTCGCGGGTCAGCTCCGTGCCGATCTTCGGCTCCTCCTCAAACCCACTGATCTCATGGCAGCCGGCGCATCCGTATCGGCGGATGAGCTGCGCCCCGCGCGTCTTCAGCTTGGGGTCATCCAGGAAAGGTGCGGGGGGATAGGATGTCCCCGGACGCCGCTGCGTGATCAAGAAACTGGCGATGTCGCGCGCCTCTTGCCAAGAGAGGCGCAGGCTCGGCATGACGGTCATCTGCTGAACCTGCATCTCAGAACCGCAGCTTGGGCACCTCGAGTGGTCGAGGTCGAAGCGGAACGGCAGTCCCTTCTTCGCATACTCCTCTGGTCCGATGTCCCGTCGTTCGTTCGGGCAATAGGGACGCGCGCGTTCACGCGGATTGTGAATCCAGCGGACCAGATAGTCGTAGTTGACCTTCTCGCCCACGCGCGAGAGATTGGCCGCGAACGTCCCACCAATGGCTTGTGCGCCCTCACCGATGGCGTGGCAGGCCAGGCAGCCGCGCGTCTCAAACAACTCGCGTCCGCGAATAGGATCGCCCGGCGGCTGCGCCGGCAGCGGATCGCGCAAGGCCGTCTGCCAGAGATAAGCCGAGATCGCTTGCACCTCCTCCCGGCTCAATCGGAAGCGCGGCATCTTCGTCGTCGGTCGGAAGGCATGCGGATTTTCGATCCAGACGGGAATCCACTCCTTGCGCAACTTCAAGCGAATCTCCTTCAGGTTCGGTCCGACTTTCTTCTGGTCTTGCATGAGGTATTTCGCCTGCAGCTCCAGTTGCTCCAACCGATCGGCGATCTGGCTGTTCTTGACGCGCAAGGTCTCGGCCAAGGCATACAGGCGCTGCGCCTCGCGATCATCCGTCGCTTGATCAGCGGCGCGCAGCGCCCGCCGAATCTCCCGCTCATTCTCCGCGCGCTCCAGATTCAATTGGCGAATCGTCTTGCGAGTCTCGATGAGCGCCTCGGTCTCGTGATCGTACCCCTCATAGCGATGGCAGCCGACGCACCCCTTCAGCTCGTAGAGATCACGCCCGAGATTGAAGACCTCTGCCCCCTCCAGGACGCGATCGCGGAAATGACATTGTACACAACCGGCCTCGTAATTCTCCGGTCGATAGAGCGGCCACAGCCAATGCTTGTTCAATCCATGCGCCTTCACGACGCTCGTCGTCGCGCGCCCATTTCCACCGTGGCAGGGCGAGCACCCGAACCGCTCGGGGTTATGAATCCGTAGCAGCGCGGGATTCGGATGGCTGACGAAGGCCTTTCGCCCCATGATCTGCTCCGTCAGCGGCACCGGTTCCAAGATCCCCACGTGGCAAGAGATGCAGCGGTCAACGAGATCCCCCTCCGGAACGTGGATTTGCTTCAGCTCGATCTTGAACGTCTCCATCTTACGGAGCAGGCCGTCGATCTGCTTCTGATCGAGCCCGACGAGGTTATCCTGCAGGTACTGATTCATCTTCTTCTCGATCTCCGTGACCGGCTCCAACAAGCGGGCACGTTCGGAGACCAATTGCGCTTTGCGTTCCTGCAGGGTCAGGAATCGGCGCTGCAACTCCTCGAAGGTCAAGCGCCACTCCTCGCTCTTCCCTTCCCCATCGGCGGCGATCAGGCGCACGCGGAACGGACCGCGCTTGGCTTTCTCGATCTCGCGCATCTTTCGCGCCTTGGCGCGCTCGCTGCCGGCTACCTCCCATTCATAGGTCAGAGCTCCAATCTTCGCTCGCGCGTCCTGAAAGGCCGGCCGAATGGCCTCGAGCTGCCGCTCGATCTCAGCCAGTTCTCGGTCGATCTCTTGCACGCGCGGGGCGACGGCTTGGCGCGCGGCCCTCAACTCTTGCTCCAGCTTCCGGTACTCGGGCGATTGCTGGAGCGCGGCCTCGGTCGCCACCTGTCGCGGCCTGACCCGCTTCAAATAGGCTGTGTAGCGTTCGACGAACTCCCGCTGCATCGCCCTCCACGGGCGCCGCCCATAGACCTCATCATAGAGCGCCCAGATGAGCGTGCCCACGAGCACCAGCGAGGCAATCAAGAGTGGACCGCTCATCGAGCGATTCGTGATCGGATCAGGCTCCTCAAGACCCGCCCGATTCTCCAGCTCGAGGACCTCCCGCTCCATGGCGCTTTCCCCTCCGCTCGCCATCAGATATTGAACCAGGGCGTGATCCACACATACTTGATGCGAAACAGAAGCCGCAGCAGGATCTTCGCCGGAAGGCCAACCAGGATCGTGATGGCGAAGAATTGAAAGATGAGATATTGCACGAGGCTCGTCCGCTCATAGATCTTGCGATTAAGCGGCGAGCGCGTCACCAATTTGTGAAGCCCAAAGCCGGCGGCCAGATAAAAGAGCACGACGGCGAAGAGGCCGAAGATCCCCTTCCCCCAATCACTCGTGATCCCGAAAAGATCCGGCAAATTTCGATTCACCTCATAGACCAAGCGCGTGTGATCCCACGTCTGCCCCGGCCAAAAGAGCATCCAACCCGGCCCCCGCATCAGCGTGCCCACAATGATCAGCGCGATCCAGAGATAGAAGCCGATCAGGAACGACCCGATGGCGACCGTCCGCTGTCGCCACGTGTAGTAGCCGTTCCCCAACGGATTCGCGTCCACATAGGGAAAGGCCATGAGTCCGATGATGATGAGCGTCGGCAGCACGACGCCGGCGAACCAGGGATCGAAATAGACGAGCATCTCCTGCAGGCCGACGAAATACCACGGCGCCTTCGAGGGATTCGGCGTCAGGTTCGGATTCGCCGGCTCCTCCAGCGGCGCGTCAAGCGTGAGCGACCACACCATCAGCAGCGCCGTCACGATGATCGCCGCCAGGAACTCGATGCGCAGGAGATAGGGCCAGACGTGGACTTCCGTCGGCCAGCCGGGCCGATACGGGAACGTCTTGCGATGGTGCGTCTTGGCCAGCTCGGGATTCGCCTCCAGCTCCTGAATGAGCCGATCGTTCGCCCGAGCTTGCCGCAATCCATACCAGGTGTAAAATGGGACGATGACGAGCAACCCGACGATCGGGACGTTATCGGGCGCCGAAATAATCTGCCAGAGCTGATACCAATCCATATCCCCCCCTCCGCGATGGGCCTCAGCGGATCAGACCTTCCGCACCGGCTTCATCTCCGACTCCAACATCACCGGGGCCGGCCCCGAAATCCCCCCATCTTTCCGAACACGCCAGAAGTGCACGCCCATGAAGATGGCCGCCAAAAGCGGCAGCGCGATGCAATGCCAGATGTAGGCCCGCAAGAGCGCATTCGAGTCCACGATCGAACCGCCGAGCAACGCAAAGCGCACGTCATTGTAGGGCGTCATCCCCAACTGTGGCCCGAACGGCCCCTCGTGTCCGATGAGTGGCGTCGCGCGCGCCATGTTCGTCCCAACGGTCACCGCCCAAAACCCCAGTTGATCGTCCGGCAGAAGATATCCCGTGAAGCTCAACAGTAGCGTCAAGACCAGCAGGATCACCCCCACGCACCAATTGAACTCGCGCGGTCGCTTGTACGACCCCGTGAGCACGACGCGGAACATATGCAGCCACACCGTGATGACCATCAGATGCGCCGCCCAGCGATGCATGTTGCGCAGCAACCGCCCAAACGGCACATCGTGTTCCAGATAGAGGATGTCCCGGAACGCCTGCACCTTCGTCGGATGGTAGTAGAACATGAGTAGGACACCCGTGAACGTGAGCACGATGAAGAGGTAGAAGGAGATGCCCCCCATACCCCACGTATAGCTATAGCGGACGGCATCGCGATTGATGCGCGCCGGGTGCAGGTGCAGGAAGACGTTGGCCAAAACGGCGAGCGTGCGATTGCGCGGCGTCGTGCGCTCATGCGGGACGCGAAAGATAGATCTCCAAAGTTGTGTGCGTTGCGGCTCCTTGAGATCCTGCTTCAACCCCTCGAGCTCTTCCTTAAGCCGCATCCTGAGCTGTTCGCTCTCCTCTCGAACGCGCTCCAGGACCCCAACGCCGCCTCGCCCCTCCTTCTCGCGGTCCATAGTGATCCTCCCAGAAAAGAGATGGCGCGCGCCATGACCCGCGCGCTCACAGAGGGATGTAGGCGCCGGGCTCGTTAAACTCCTTGGAGGTGTAGAGCCGGCTCACATCCACGACGATCTGCCCCTCAGCATCCAGCTCGACCTTCGCCCGATCCATCGGGCGCGGCGCCGGCCCTTCGAAGTTGATCCCTTCCATGTCGTAGCCGCTGCCGTGACACGGGCATTTGAACTTGTTCTCGCTCGGACTCCACAGGGGCGTGCATCCCAAGTGCGTGCACCGGGCGTAGATCACAAAGAGCCGATCGGTCGTGCGCACCACCCAGATGCGATATTGATCTTGAAAGCGCGTGTCCACACCTAAGCTGAAATCCGACGGATAGCCGATCCGAAAGACCGGGCTTGGCTCAAAGAGCGCCCTGGGGAAGAAGAAGCGCAGGAACATGAGGAAATTGGTGGCCAGAAATCCCCAGATCGAGGTCCACACGAGGCGACGCCGCAGCTTATTGACCGTCTCCGTGAGCGACGAGGACCCGGCCACCTCGGCAGCTGGTGCCTCCCGCTCAATGGGTGCCGGTGGCGATGTCTTCATAGTCCCTCTCCCCAAATGTCGAAGTCCGCGCGCGAGCCCTTCGCGTCACCGCCGACGGCGCAAAGACGCTCACGAATCCGGAACGCGTGGGAAAGAAGAAGCACCTCGGTTGTGAAACGCCTGTTCGCTCGCCCTCTCGGGTATCGATTCCGGCAGATGTGCAGATTAGGGTGACACATGCTCACATGAGCGCCCCGCGGCGAATCGCATCGCAAGATCAACCTCGCCTCGCCGAGATGGCCGTCTTGAGACCCGCGCCCTCGTTCCTCGCATGATTCTGAAGCCCCCAGCCACGCCTTGCCCCTTGGGCCATTACTTATAATATGCCTCGCCTCACGCTGTCAATATCTGCACGACGGGCTCGCACGGGGCACACCGCCGACACTTGCCAGCGCGCCCGAAGGTGTGCTACCTCTCCGAGGACATCATCGCGAGGGGAGGCCGAAGATGGGACGAACGAGAGTCGTCGTGATACTTCTCACCATTCTCCTGCTGATGGCGACGAAGGCGGGGGCGCGATCCGGCCCCACCCGCCTCCTTGTGAAAGTGGGTGCTCTGGTGGACGTCCGTCATGGGCGCCTGCTCCCGAATCATGCGATCCTCACCGAAGGGGATCGGATCACGGAGGTGGGCCCGGCCGACGTCCTGTTGGCGCGTGCTCCGAAGGAGACGCCTGTTCTCGATCTCAGCCGTTTGACGGTCCTGCCGGGACTCATTGACGTGCACGTGCATCTGACGGTCAATCCAGAACATGCGGGGTATCGCGCTCTGAGCGTCTCGGTGCCGCGAGAAGCGCTTCACGGAGCGGCCAATGCATGGCGCACGCTGCAAGCCGGATTCACGACCGTGCGGAATCTCGGGGCATCCGGCTACGCGGACGTCGCCCTGCGCGATGCCATCGCCGAAGGCGATGTGCCCGGACCGCGCCTTCTGGTCTCCGGTCCGGCCCTGGGAATCACCGGCGGCCACTGCGACAACAACTTGCTCGCTCCGGAATTTCGATACAAAGCCGAAGCCGTGGCCGATGGCCCTTGGGCTGCGCGCGCGAAGGTCCGCGAAGTGATCAAGTATGGGGCGGATCTCATCAAGGTCTGCGCCACCGGTGGCGTCCTCTCAAAGGGAGATCAACCGGGGACGCAACAGTACACGTTCGAGGAATTGCGCGCCATCGTGGAGGAGGCGCACAAGCTCGGTCGAAAGGTCGCCGCGCACGCGCACGGTGCCGAGGGGATTAAAACGGCGATCCGCGCTGGCGTCGCTTCTATCGAGCACGCGAGCCTCATTGACGAAGAGGGTCTTCAGCTAGCGAAGGAGCGAGGGACCTATCTGGTCATGGACATCTACAACCATGAGTTCATCCTCCAGCACGGCGAACGTGTCGGCATGCTCCCGGAAGCGCTGGAGAAGGAGCGACAAGTCGGCCCGCTCCAACGAGAGAATTTCGCGCGCGCCGTGCGCGCTGGCGTCAAGATCGCCTTCGGGACGGATGCCGGCGTCTATCCCCATGGCGAGAATGCGAAGCAGTTCACCTACATGGTCAAATACGGGATGACGCCTCTTGAGGCGATCCGTTCGGCGACGATTTGGGCGGCCGAGCTGCTCGGATGGGCGGATCGCGTCGGCGCCCTCGAACCGGGGATGTTCGCCGATCTGATCGCCGTCGAGGGGAACCCCCTGGAAGACATCACACTCCTGGAGCGCGTCGTCTTCGTCATGAAGGGGGGAGTCGTCGTGAAAAACGTGGCGCCGTGAGCGGGTCACCAGAGCTCCACGCCGGTCAGTTCGCGCAAAAGCCTCACCCCGTGCGCGCGGGCTTCAGCCGCGATCTCGGCGAACCGTTCCTCGCCGAGCTGCTCACGGAGCTCGCGCACATGACGCTCGATGGCTTGGGCCAGAGGGGAATGCGCTTCCGACAAGAGGCGCTGCGCCTGGAAATAACAGGCCAGGGCATGGCGGTAGCTCGCCTGCGCCGCCTGCACTTGCCCCAATCCCAACAGCAACTCGGCGAGCAAGAAGCGATCCCCATCGGCATGAGCCGCGCGCACTCCCTCGCCATATATCCGCGTGGCCTCGCCGTACCACCCGGCCAGAAAGTACGCGGATCCGAGACTCGTCAAGATTAATCGCAGCTCTCGACGAAAATCGGGCTTCCCGCGAACGCGCTCGAGCGCTTGCCGCAAGAGCGCGATGGCCGCTTCCGCGCGCTCGCGACCGAGTTCGATCACCCCAGCCGCATACAATGCCATTACTTCCAGGCGTGGCCGCCGAGTCCGGTGCGCCAACTGTGCCGCCTCTTGAAAATGCCGCACCGCTTCGTCAAAACGTTTCTCCCCTGCGGAGGCGCGCGCCAAATCAAACAGCGTCTCGGCCTCGGCCTGCACGTCGAGCAGCTCGCGGCGCAGCGCGAGCGCCTTCGTGAGGTACTCGATCGCACGCTCCGTCTGCCCGAGCGCCATGTAAGCCCGGCCCATGTTGTACGTCGTGTTGGCGACGCCGCGACCGTCCTTGGCCTTCTTCCGCACCGGAAGCGCCTGCTCGTAAAACGCCAACGCTTCCTGCGCCCGCCCCTGTGCGAGCCGACAATTCCCCAGTCCGTTCAACGCATTGCCTTCGGCGCGCCGATTCTTCGCCTTGCGCGAGAGTTCGAGGACCTGATGATAGAGGCGCTCGGCCTCCTCCGTTCGCCCCATCACATAGTAGGCATACGCCATTTGGTGCAGCACCTCGGGCTCTCCCTTCCGATCCTTGATCTCGCGCTTCAGCTCCAGCGCCCGCGCATACGCCTCGAGCGAGAGCTCGGGCTTCCCCATGCGGAAGAGATAGGTGTCGCCAATGGCCATGAGCGTGAGGCTCATCCCGCGCCGATCCCGATGCTGACGTTGAAGCTGCAGGGCTTCATCGTAATAGCGCAACGCTTCCTCGAAGTCCCCCAACTTGGCCAAGCTCTCCGCCGTTCGATAGAGCGTGCGCAATCGGCGCGCATACTCCTCGACGCGCGTTTCCACCTGCACTTCGCGGAATGGAGGGTCCGGGGGCCACGCCGGTTGCTGAGACGCCCACCCGATGCCTCCTCCGAGAAGGAGCGCCAGCCCGACGAGCCGGCACCTCCTGCTATCCCCTCGACGCATTGGAGCCATTTTATCACGTCCGGCTGGAAGATTTCACCCCTGAAGCGATCACCGCGAGCGCGAGAGGATCTCCACTTCCGGTCCCGAAAGCGTGACGAAGTCATCTGGGTCTCGCACGCGAGATGAGGCGAAGATGCGAATGTTCGCACCACGAGGTGCGATCTTCACAGCCGCGCGCAGGACCTCTCCCACCCCCACCCCATCGGCATAGAACGTGAGATGGACAACCGCCGCGTCTTGATCCGAGGTGGGTTCGCGCACGACTTCGGCGAAATCCCCAGGATCAATCCGGCGCACCACTGCGCCCTCGATGCGCAGACGCACTTCGACGGCCCGCGGCATAAGGGCGCTCTCCTGCTGCCCCACGTTCTCGACGCGGAGCACCAGAGAAGAGGCCTGAACTCCCCCCTTCACTTCCAACTTCGGTCCCAAAGCTCCGCCGCGCACCAGAAACGCGATCTGCGTCAACGGAAGATCTTCTCCTGAAGACCAAAGCGTATAGCCGCGCTTCCATATTCCCGGCGTCGCCTCAATGGCCTCGAGCTGACGGCGCAGGGCGCGCGCCGTCGGCAGGCGACACACGAGGCGATCCCCAGAACGCAGGACACGATCTCCAACACGAGACGTCGCCTGAGCCTCCAAGAGGACGACATACTCCCCGGAGAAATCTGTCGGAATGCGCATGCGCGCCTCGGCGACTCCGAGCGGATAGCTCTCCACGAACCGCAGGCCGAATCGCCGCAGGAGATCCAAAGGACGAATTGTGCCCAACGCGGAGACGATCTTCTCCTCCGGGTCGAGGAGAAAACACTGCCCTTGAACGCGCCCCTCGACATAAAAGGGGACGCCCTTTTGCTCGAACCGACGAATCCAAGAGCCGATCTCCCGAACGTCTCCGCTCGCGCGGAGCGAGGCGAGATCCCTCGGCATCTCATCCGACACCACACGGAGAACGAAGAAGTCGAGCCTCCGCAGAAGATCCAAGGGGATGCGCTCTTGCTCCCACGCGATCGGAATCGTTGCCGAAAGCGTCAACGGACGCGGCAGTTGCGCGCGCACGCGCGCGAGCACGCGCTCGTACTGCTTCGCCGATTCGCTCACAGGGAGGTCCAGATGAAGACCGGAGCAGGAGACGCCGACCTGCTTCGCTCGCTCGATGGCCTCGCGCAAAAGCGCCACCAGCTGTTCGACGAGCGATACCTCCGAGAGCTGAGGCAAGCGCTCGACGAAACGCTCCGTCCCCCCGATGACGAAGATCAGCTCGCTCGGCAGAGGTAACGCCCTCGGCTGTAAGTCCGACGCCCACCGAAGGCGATCGCCGTCCACGTCGAGGTCGCCGAGCTTGAGAAAGATCTTTCGCGGCCCAATGAGTCGAAGCGCTCGTTCGTCATCGGCTGTCACCGTCCAAGCCGCGCGCTCGATCCACACGGCGCGCTCCAGCGGCCGCGAACGTTCTGGGAGTCCGCATCCGCTTAATGAGCCTATAGCGAGCCCGCAAGCGATGAGCCAGCGAATGCTGAGATGCCCGTCCATCGGCTCGGATTATACCGCACCCGGACCAATAACAGTCTCTCGTCCCGATCGGGCGATCTCAGCTCGCATCTCGAAACGCATTTCTCCGCAGCACGCGCCCGCCGTTGAAGCTCAATCGGCGCAAGCGATCCACGCTCCAGGCGACGACCAGCCACCCGACGCAGATCAGCACGATGCCGAATGAGAACCACCGGCCATACAGACCTGTCGGGGAATACGGCTCGGTGATCTCGTGCAGATACTCGCTGTTCGGCCACAGCCCCGCTTCAGCTAACTCGTGGAAGGCATAGATGAGGATTTGCCCGACGAAGAGAAGAAGGAAGATGCTCGTGACCTGGAAGAAGAGCCTCAGATTGATGAGGTGCCCCAGTCGCGTCCACAACAGCGCCATGAGGATCGCTGCTCCCAAGCCGAGGACAGCTCCCCAGAAGTACTCCCCACGAACTTGCATGAGCATGAGGGCGGTCTCCATCCCCTCGCGCGTGATCATGACGGTGGTGAAGGCGAATATACCCAGCCACGCCGCACGCGGCGTGCGCCGCGCTGCGACCTCATCAATCTGCCGATGCATGATCTGCTTCAATCGCGGCGCCGTCCGCCACATGTGCACCACAAGCGTCGTCACAAGCACGGCGGCGACCACGCCGAAGATCCCTTCCCAGAGCACCTGGTTCACTCCCTGCAAAAGCCAATAGCCGAGGATCGTGCTCGCCGCGATGGAAGCCCCCACGCCCACATACACCGCCGGGATCAACCCCACGCGCCCCGTCTTTCGCAAATACGCGAGCGTGATGGCGACGATCAAGAACGCCTCGAACCCTTCCCGCAAGACGATGACGAAGGCCTGCATCATCTCCCTTCCCTCCTCACCTGACATGCATGGCCCCGACGGACCGCAAGGGAGGACTATAGCAAAATCGAAAAAGGTTTTCAATTTCAGTTGAGCGGAGACGCGCGGGGTCCCGCGCGGGGAAAAGGGAGATCACGCTGAGGGAGAAGTCGTGAGCGGAGAGACCTCTTGCTCCGTCACGGAGAAGACCTCCAAGCGTTCCAGAGCACTTTCGACCAAACGCGGAATATCCAGGCGCGCTTCGATCGCTTCCACGCGCTCCCGACGCGCACGCGTCTCCGGATGACGCGGAGCGAAGAGCACACAGCAGTCCTCATAGGGGAGGATCGAGATCTCATACGTCCCGATCTCACGAGCCAGTCGCACGATCTCCACCTTATCCCAGCCGATGAGGGGTCTCAAGACGAGCATTCGGGTCACGGCGTCCACGCAGGCCAGGTTCTCCATTGTCTGACTGGCGACCTGACCGAGACTCTCGCCAGTGGCCAACGCTCCGTAGCCGTGCGCCTCCGCGATCCGTTCGGCCACCCGATGCATGAAACGGCGAAAAAGGATCGTCCAGAGTGACGGCGGGGCGACGCGCGAGACCTCGACCTGGATCTCCGTGAAGCGCGGCACGTAGACGGTGAGCGCTTCGGCACGCCAGCGAGCGAGGACGCGCCCCAGCTCCAGCACCTTCTCTTTGGCTTTCTCGCCCACATAGGGTGGACTGTGGAAGTACACGGCATCCACGGCCACGCCGCGCTTCATGAGCATCCAGCCGGCAACGGGACTATCAATGCCCCCTGAAAGCAACAGAAGCGCGCGACCAGCGATGCCGACGGGAAGCCCCCCAGGACCGGCGATACGCTCGGAGCAGAGGAAGACACCCTCCTGTCGCACCTCGACCTCGATGATGACCTCCGGCGCATGGACATCCACGCGCAGCTCGGGCAGCGCGCGCAAGACGGCGCGCCCCAATTCTTGGTTGATCTCCATCGAGTTCACCGGGAAGGCCTTGAAACTCCGGCGCGCTTCGATCTTGAACGTTCGAACCCCGCGCGCCACAGCACGGCGGGCCAGCTCGACGGCGGCGTCCCGCATGCGTTCCAGCTCATGCGGTACGATAAGGACCACGCTGAAGCTCCTCACGCCGAAGACCATCGCGAGACGTTCGCGGAGCCGCTGCAGATCGCCGGAGGGATGGAGATAAATCCGCCCCCACTCGATCTGGATTTCATCCTCAGAGAGACCGGTCGCTCGTCGAATGTTCACGACCAACTGGCGCACGAAATCCGGGCGATTCTTCCCCTTGATGCCGATCTCGTCGTAACGAACGAGGATGGCCCGCGTCATCGTCAAACGAATCTCAGCGCCGCGCGGGCGGCCCGATGGTGAGCCGCTCCACGGCGCGATGGAGCGCGTGCACGGCCCATTCGACGTCTTCCACGGTCGTGTAGCGGGAGAAGCTGAAGCGCACGCTGGAATCAATGACCTCGGGCGGCAAGCGAACGGCCTCCAGGACGTGGCTGCGTCGCCGCTTCCGGCTCGCGCACGCGGCCCCCGTGGAGGCGAAAACGCCTTCTTCCTCAAGCGCGTGCAGCAGGACTTCGGCCGGAATGCCCGGGAACGAAACGTTCACCGTCGTCGAGACGCTTCGCTCGGGCGAATTGATGCGTGCTCCGGGGATCTGCCGCACACCGTCCAGGAAACGCTCGCGCAAGGTTCGAAAGTACGCGAGCTGCTCCTCCAAGTTCTCATACATCAGCTCCAGCGCGCGCGCCAGCCCGACGATCCCCGCCACGTTCTCGGTCCCCGAGCGGAGCCCCCGTTCCTGTCCGCCGCCGGAGAAGAGCGGCACGAGCCTCACCCCCTCGCGCACGATGAGCGCGCCCGTGCCTTTGGGCGCGTGAATCTTATGCCCGCTGATCGTATAGAGATCCACCCCGCGCAGATCCACGGGCGTCTTCCCAATGGCTTGCACGCCATCGACATGGACGACGATCTCCGGATCTCGGCGCTTCACGCACTCGGCGATCTCGGAGATAGGGAGGATCGTCCCTAGCTCGTTATTGACGTGCATGATCGAGACCAGGATCGTCTCCGGCGTGAGGGCCGCTTCGACGAGCTCAGGAGTCACCATTCCTTCAGCATCCACGTCGAGATAGGTCACGCGGAAGCCCTCGGCCTCCAAATCCCGACAGCTCTCCAGGACAGCGGGATGCTCGATCTTCGTCGTGAGGATGTGCATCCCTCGACGGCGCAGCGCGCGGGCCACGCCTTTGATCGCCAGGTTATCCCCTTCCGTGCCCCCGGACGTGAAGATGACCTCGCTCTCGTTCACGCCCAGCAGGCGCGCGATCGTCGCGCGGCTCCGGCGCACGGCCTGTTCGGCCTCCACCCCCTTTCGATGCAGGCTCGACGGATTGCCGAAGCGCTCCCGCCAATAAGGAGCCATCGCCTCCACGACTTCTGGGGCGACCGGCGTCGTCGCATTATTGTCCAGATAGACCTCGTGCCGCATAGGAGGATAGTTTAGCCTATTCGGACATGTGGGGAAAGCGCAGTTCCCTCCCGCGCCCGGGGAGGCGCGTTCACACCCCGAGTGCGTCCGTCCTCTGCTCCTGAGGAAGACAGGCGGCGAGCACCTCCGGCAGCGCGTCCCATCGCTCCGAGGGGGGGATCAGATGCACGCCCGCCACCTGCGGCCGGAGCTGCGCGATCAGCTCGCGGGCGACGCGCATCCCTTCGGCGGCTTCGTCTTCTTGAGCCCGACGCAGGCGCTCGCGCACAGCGTCGGGAATCGTGATCCCCGGCACCTCATGATGGAGGAACTCGGCATGGCGCGCGCTCTTCAAGGGGAGGATTCCCACGAGGATGGGGAGGCCGAACCCAGCACAGCGTCTCAAGAAGTGCTCGAAGCGCTCCACGTCGAAGACCGGCGTCGTGACGATGAAGTGCGCTCCGGCCTCGACCCGCTCCTCGAGCTTACGAAGTTCGACATCGAGGTCCTCGGCGCCGACCTGCGCGAGCACGCCGACGCGAAAGTCCGTCAGCGATCCGATGTCGTTCCCCGTCAGCGTGCGCCCGCGATTCAAGCCCTCGATGATCTTCACCACTCCGGTCGCGCTCACATCGTGGGCTGAGGGCCAGCGCGGCCATTCGCCGACGCTCGCGGCCTCCCCCGTGAGGGCTAAGACGTTGCGCACGCCGAGCGCGGCTGCTCCAAGCAGCTCCGAATGAATCGTCGCGAGCGTGCGATCGCGACAGGAGAGGTGCCAGATCGCCTCGACGCCCGCCTGCGTTTGAACCAGGTAGGCGAAGACGAGGCTCGACAGGCTCACGCGCGCTTCGGGCGGATCATGGACGCTCACGGCATCCACGCCACAGCGCGCCAGCTGACGAATCCGCTCAATTGGCGCCCGATATTCCAACCCCCGAGGGGGGTGTACCTCCACCGCCACGACGAATTCGCGACCGAGTCGTTCGCGAAATCTCCCCGGAAGCGGAGCAGCGGAAGGGGCGAGCGTCGGCTCCTCCGTCACATCGACGGAGACGGCGACGCGCTGTCGCATGCGCCGAGGGACTTGACCACGCACGACCGCGCTCATCGCCCGAATGTGCTCGGGCGTCGTCCCGCAGCAGCCACCGAGGAGATTGGCGCCGGCTTCGACGAAACGGCGCGCATACTCGCGCAGATACTCGGGCGAGGAGAGATAGATCGTCCGCCCACCGATGAACTGGGGCAGACCCGCGTTCGGCATGATGGAGATGGGGAGATCGGTCGTCCTCAGGAACTCGTAGATGATGTCGTAGGTCATCTGCGGCCCGCTGCAATTGACCCCCACGACATCGGCATCGGCGGCAGCCAGCGCTTCCAGAGAGCGGCGCAGATCGTCTCCGAACTTCGACTTCCCATCCTCCAAGAACGTCATCTGCGCGATGATGGGCGTCGTGGGCGAGACGGTCTTGGCCGCGCGCACAGCTTCAAGGGCTTCCAGCAGGCTCGGATGCGTCTCGATGATGATGACGTCCACGCCCTCGTCCACGAGGAGGGCGATCTGCTCGACATACGCCGCCGAGAGATCGTCCAGCGTGAGATTCCCATAGGGTTTGACCAATGCGCCCAGCGGCCCCACTGAACCCGCGATGAAGACCTCCTCGCCGCTCATCCGCACGGCCTCACGCGCGATTCGAACGGCCGCGCGGTTGATCGCCTCAAGCTCTGAGTCCAAGCCATGTTCGGCCAGACGCAGCCGATTCGCCAGGAACGTGTTGGTCTCGATCAGTTGCGCGCCCGCCCGAATGTAGTCGAGGTGGATCTGGCGGATGAGGTCCGGATTGGTGAGGTTCTGCTCCATGAGCGCCTTGGGCTCAATCCCCCGCGCCAGAAGGAGCGTCCCCATCGCCCCATCGGCCAGCAACACCTCTTGAGTGAGCCGATCCAGAAAAGTCGCGCTCATCGCCCCGTAATTTTACCGAAGGCGTCATCGCTTGACCATCGCGCCTTTCCGCGTTCGTTCCTGCGAACGTCACCGCGCCGCACGTTCCCGACTGCGAACGATCCGCTTGAGATCCCATAGCGCGGACTGCTTCGCCAATATGCGCGCGTGTGCCGCCCAGACGCGGGCTATCTCTTCAAGGCCGCCACCTCTTCTTCCAACCGTCGGATCTTCCGAAACTCCGTGGCGTCCTTGATCATGTGGGCGATCAGCACAACCGTCAAGATGACAAGCCAAATCACTTGCGGATCTCGCCAGTTCATCGCTCTTCCTCCTTCACCCAACGTGAGGCCTCATGAGGCGCGAAGTATGCCAGATGCGAGCGGCATCCACTTCGGCAATCGCTCGCTCCGAAGCCGGGCACCCCGCTCTGCGCCGAGGCCATCACGCCTTGATTCACTTGGCATTCCCGTGCCGCGTCGCCAAGGAAGACGACGATGCCGACGACGCGCGCCCATCGGTGGGTTGTCAGATGGTCAATGTGCCACCGCGTCGGCTTTCGACGCCGAAGATGTCGGGCGAGGCGTGCTGCGAGGCCGCGCGCCGCTCGCCCCGTGTACACATACGTGCCGGGAGCGAACCGTACCCGGCCGAGGCGCCCGACGCGCAGATGCGCCTCGCGCTCCAAGCGCACGACCACGCAGTACACGCCACTGCCCCCTTTCATCCCACGCTCGCGAGACTCGTCAGGGAGGGCGCGCTGACGGCTGCCGCCTCCCTCACAGAGGGGATCACCTCACCCCATGGAGGGAGGCTGGCACGCCGTCGCCCTCTCGTCGGGCGAGCCGGCCTACGGGTCGGCGCACGGTGGCGCACCGGCTCGACCACGCGTTCCAGGCACTCCCCCGTGCGAGGAACCCCGGATCGAACGAGGGAGGCCTGTCCGGCACGCCAGAGACGATAGTTCCCAAAATGCACGGGGAGGCCTCGACTCCGAATCGGATCCGGTCCATCCATGACGTGAAAATGGAGATGCGGTTGCGCGCTCGCTCCGGAATTCCCACATTCGGCCAGGACCTGGCCACGTTTCACCCGATCCCCGCGCTTCACGCGCACCGATCCTTGCCGCAAATGTCCCAGCAGGCTGAATTCCCCATGGCCGTGCTCCAGGACAACGTAGTTCCCGAAAATCTGGCGCGGGTCCTCTCCCGAAGGTCGCGCCAGCCGCAGGCGCGTCCTGACCGGAGGACGATCCGGCTCGCCATCCACCGCGTGCACGACACGCCCATCGGCCGGCGCCAGGACCTTCCGACCAAAGGCATAAAAATCCGTGAGCCGCCCCGCCGAGGCGGGGCCGCTGCGAGTCGGCCGTGCGCGACGCGCCCTCGCCGATGCTCTTCCCCGCTCAGTCGCCGCGCGCGCTTCCGGTGGAACGCAATCCCCCTTTTCACGTTCGTAGATGAAATCGTACGCGAAGGCTTGCGCGTCGGCCTGTTGCCGATGCCCCTCGAAGACGTCGTGCCCGCGCCACACGCGCCAGACCCCATTGAAGGGGAGCGTGAACCGCGTCTTCGGCCGGTAGCGGAGTAATTGGACGCGCTGCGTCTGCTGCCACAACCGATCTCCCGCGCGGAAGAAGATCGTGTACTCGATGCTCTCGGGCGCGCGCTCGCGATGCCCAGCGTGATCGCGCCACCACGCTTCCCCTTTCGGGGGAAGACAATTCGATCCCCCTTCCACAGCCCGTTCGATCGCCGGAGGATCGAGCCGCATCTCCTCCAGCACGCGCCCCTCGCTCACATAGCGCACGCGGATCTCCCGAAGTTCGATCTCGCTCTCATGCGGATTCGCCAGGACGAGATGATAATGCCAGTTTTGATCCCCCTCTCGAACCTCCACGAACACGGGATCCGGCTGCGTGCGGATGTGCACAGCATGTTCGCCAGCGGGTTCAGCCACGATCTCGGGCGAGAGCGCTCGGGGATCGACTTCGGGAACCCCCGCCCCGAAGATGCGAAACGTCTCGACCATGAGGCGAAAGCCCGGCTGATACGACTCGTATTTCGACTTCGGCGCGATGTACACGAGCAAGTAGACGGAACCGCGATGGACGATCGTGTACCGGGTCACGCGCTTCTCTCGCCCCTCGAAGCTCACCCGATGCGCCGTCGCGCCCGAGAGCGTCAGGGTGTGCTCCTCCCGGATCTCCAGTCCGCCGAAGATCATCGCCAGTGCCCCCTTGTCCATGTCGAAGAGCTGTCGGGGATGTAGCGCGAGGTTCGGCACCGGATCGAACATATTCAACACGGCCATGACGTCCGGAGCGTCTCGCGCCGTGAAGATCGCGGTCTCGCTTCCCGAACCGGATTGGACCTGCAGGCGCCATCTCGCGGACGAGTAGTAGAGCGAGCATCCGTGCTTCTCGTTCACGTACCGCTTGATCGGATCCTCGGCGCGCTTGGGGCCGATGGGGAGGAACCCACCCAGAGAGAGAAGCACCAGGCCGATCGCCTTCCTCCTCGCGCGCACGGCGGACATCCCGTTACGGCAGAGCACCTCGGTCAATTTTCAGGATCGTGTGCAGCAGCACGGTGGCGCCGTTGGCCAAATCTTCGGGACGCGTATATTCCTGCGGAGAATGGCTGATGCCGCCGACGCTCGGCACGAAGATCATGCCCGTCGGAGCGATGCGCGCCATATTCTGCGCATCGTGTCCGGCGCCGCTTGGCAGGAAGATCGCGCGCAGGCCCAGCTCGCGAGCCGTCTCAGCGATGAGCCGACGCACACGCGTATCGGTCGGAGCGGGGATGGCCGTCGCGTCAATGGGCATGAAGGTGATTGTCACGCCGCGCCGCTGCTGGATGGCGCGCGCTTCCTCGCCAATGCGCTCGAAGAGCTGCTCGATCTTCTCAGCCGAGAGATCGCGCAGCTCCAGGCTCATGCGGACGCGCCCTGGGATGACGTTGGGCGCGCCCGGCTCAGCCCCGATGCGGCCGACAGTCCCCACCTGACGCCCAGGCACGCTTGTCACCACGCGATTCACAGCGAGGATCAACTCGGCGGCCGCCACAAGCGCATCGCGGCGTTGATTCATCGGCGTTGTCCCCGCGTGATTGGCGAATCCCTCGACCACCACGTCCCACCGCCGAATGCCGACGATCCCTTCGACGACGCCGATCTGCGCGCCCTCGGCTTCAAGCGTCCCCCCCTGCTCGATATGCAGCTCGAGGAAGGCCCTGACCTCCCCGGGACGGCGTACGGCTTCGGCAAGCCGATCCGGATCGCCCCCGATGGCGCGGATGCCGTCGCGTACGGTCTTCCCACTTATGCTGACGACCGCCAGCGCTTCCGGCGTCAATGCCCCAATGAGCGCCCGGCTGCCGACAAGTCCTCCCTCTTCGCCAGCGAAGACGATGACCTCCAAGGGATGCCGCGTCGTCACGCCGTGTGCGTTCAGCACTTCGATGCACTCGATCGCGCCGATGACGCCGACGACGCCATCGTACCGCCCCCCATTGGGCACAGAATCGATGTGCGAGCCGAAGACGATCGGGGGCAAATGCGACTCGCGGCCTTCGCGACGCCCGATGATATTACCCGCCGGATCAATGCGCACGGCAAGGCCCGCCTGACGCATGAGCGAGATGATGTACGCCCGTCCGCGAAGATCGGCCTCGCTGAAGGCCACGCGGCTGACGCCGCCGCGCGGGTCCTTCCCGAATTCGGCGAGACGAAGGATGCGCTCCTCCATCCGCGCCGCGTTCGCGCGCCATGCCACCTCTTGCGCAGACACAGCGCAGTTCAACAAGATGAGCACGGAGACGCTCCCCAACCACAATCGGCGCATGCTCATCTCCCTCCTCCGGCGAAAGAGTTCGATTCAGCGATACCGCTCACGCCTTGCGCCGATAGAGATGTGGGCTCACGCCGAGGAACGCTTCGGCAGCCTCCATGAGCGTTTCCGAAAGCGTCGGATGCGGATGAATCACTTTCTCCAAGTCCGAGGCGCGCGCCCCCATCTCGACAGCGAGAACACCTTCGGCGATCAACTCTCCCGCGCCCACGCCGACGATGCCCACGCCGAGAATCCGTTCACTCTCCGGATCGAGGATGAGTTTCGTGACCCCTTCCGGACGATCCAGCGTCACCGCGCGTCCGGACGCCGCCCACGGGAAGCGCGCGACCTTGATCGGCCGATTCTCCTGTCGCGCCTGCATCTCCGTCAGCCCACACCAGGCGATCTCCGGATCGGTGAAGACGACGGCCGGGATCGCGCGGGGGGCGAACGTCGTGTGATGGCCGACGATCGCTTCGACAGCCACGCGAGCCTCGTGCATGGCCTTATGCGCGAGCATCGGCTCGCCCGCGACGTCGCCAATGGCGAAGAGTGTCGGTTCGGCCGTACGCCGCTGGGCATCCACCTGCACGAAGCCGCGCGCATCGCGCTCCACGCGCGTGCGCTCCAGCCCAAGGCCCTGTGCGTTCGGCCTTCGCCCGACGCAGACGAGGACTCTCTCGAACACGCGCTCGGCCGGAGGTGGAACGGCATGTCCCCCAACCCCCTCCAATCGCACGCGGAGGCCTTCGGCCTCCTCTCGCATGTCGGCGACGATCGTATTGACGAGCACGGCCTCAAAGAGCGATTCGATCCGCCGGGCCAGGATCGAGACGAGATCGCGATCCATGCCGGGCAGAATCCCCGGCAGCATCTCCACGAGCGTCACGCGCGCGCCGAGCATGGCGTAGACCGTGCCGAGTTCCAACCCGATATACCCCCCGCCGATCACCAGCAAGGTTCGCGGGACGTCCTCCAGTTCCAGAGCGCGCGTCGAATCCATGAGGCGCGGACTCGAGAGCGAAAGTCCGGGCAGCTCCGCCGGTCGCGATCCGGTCGCCAGGATCGCCTGTTGAAAGCTCACGCGCTCGGCGTCGCCGGCATCGGTCTCCACAAGGAGCGTCCGCGCATCCAGCAGATGCGCGCGCCCGCGCAGGTATCGAACGCCTCGCTGCTCGGCCAACAGCCGCAGGCCGCCGGTCAACCGATCCACGACGCTTCGCTTCCAGGCGCGCAGGCGTTCCAGATCAAGGTGTGGCGCGGCGAACGTGACTCCCCACCGCTCGGCCTCCCGCGCTTCGGCGAGCACGCGCGCGACATGCAAGAGCGCTTTCGAGGGGATGCATCCAACGTGCAGACAGATACCGCCGGGTGCCGGCTCCTGACCGATCAGAGTCACCGACAGCCCGAGATCTGCAGCGCGAAAGGCGGCTGCATATCCGCCCGGCCCGCTCCCAATGACGGCCAACTGCGTCGCACTTATCCGTTCCATCGCGCTCTCCCCGCTCCCGCTCAACCCGAAAGAAGCAAAACCTATACCATCGCTCCATGAAGTCGCAAGCGCGCCCTCGATGATCGCCGGCTCAAGCGAGCATCGGGATCTTCACGCCCTTGGCGCGCGCCGTCGCGATCGCGTCCTCGTAACCGGCGTCAGCATGACGCGCGATGCCGATCCCCGGATCGTTGGTGAGCACGCGCTCGAGCCGCACCGCCCCTTCTTTCGTCCCATCGGCGACGATCACCTGTCCAGCGTGCAGACTGTACCCGATGCCCACTCCCCCACCGTGATGGAACGCGACCCAAGAAGCTCCTGATGCCGTATTGAGCAGCGCGTTGAGGATCGGCCAATCGGCGATGGCATCGCTGCCGTCCTGCATCCCCTCGGTCTCGCGATATGGAGATGCGACCGATCCGCAATCCAGATGATCGCGGCCGATGACGATGGGCGCCGAGAGCTTCCCCTCGCGCACCAGGTCATTGATGGCCAAGCCGAATTCGGCGCGTTCGCCATAACCGAGCCAACAGATGCGCGCCGGCAGCCCTTGAAATCTCACTTTCTCGCGCGCGAGTGTGATCCATCGGCGCAGGATGCGATCCTCGGGGAACAACTCCAACACCAGCTCGTCCGTCTTCCGAATATCTTCGGGATCGCCCGAGAGCGCCACCCAGCGGAATGGTCCTCGCCCCTGACAGAAGAGCGGCCGAATGTAGGCGAGGACGAATCCGGGGAACTCGAAGGCATCCCTCACCCCGGCCAGCTCCGCCTGCTTGCGAATGTTGTTGCCATATTCGAAGGTGACCGCCCCCTGGCGTTTGAGCGCGAGCATGGCTTCGACATGTCGGGCGATCGAATCATATGCGCGCTTGATGTAGTCCTGCGGATTCGTGCGCCGCAACTCCTCCGCGCGCTCCACGCTCAAGCCGGCCGGGATATAGCCATTCAACGGATCATGTGCGCTCGTTTGATCGGTGAGGACATCGGGCACGATGCCGCGCCGCACGAGTTCGGGCAAGACCTCGGCGCAATTCCCAACCAATCCGACCGAGAGCGCTTCGCCTCGCGCTTTGGCCTCTAACACCCAACGCAGGGCCTCATCCAGATCGAAGCTCAGGCGATCGCAATAGCCCGTCCGAAGGCGCCGTTCGATGCGCGCCGGATCCACCTCGATGCCCAAGTAAGCCGCCCCGTTCATCGTGGCCGCCAGCGGCTGCGCGCCGCCCATCCCCCCCATCCCCCCGGAGACGACGAGCCGTCCGCGCAAATCCCCGCCGAAATGCCGCTCGGCCACCGCCGCGAACGTCTCGAACGTGCCCTGCACGATGCCCTGCGTCCCGATATAGATCCAGCTTCCCGCCGTCATCTGCCCATACATGATGAGGCCCATGGCTTCCAAGCGCAGGAACTCGGCGAGCGTCGCCCAGTGAGGCACCAGATTCGCATTGGCGATGAGCACGCGCGGCGCCCATTCGTGCGTGCGGAAGATGCCAACGGGCTTGCCCGATTGTACGAGAAGCGTCTCATCGTTCTCCAACTCCCGCAGAGCGCGCACGAGCGCCTCGAAACACTCCCAATTTCGCGCGGCCTTCCCCGCGCCCCCGTAGACGATGAGGTCTTCGGGTTTCTCCGCCACATCGGGATCGAGATTGTTCATCAACATGCGTAGGGCGGCCTCCTGATGCCACCCCTTGCATGTCAGCTCACGACCGCGTGGGGCTCGAATGACGCGCGAGGTCATACTCTCCCCCTCCATCATAATCCGAATTCCCCTGAGGCGACTCACAGTATACCACTTCCCGAACACCAAACGCGATTCCGTGAGGCATGATCCCGGAAGAGCGGCGCGAGGGCGGGATGAATCCCGAACGCTCTCTCCGCTCGCTGGCGATGAGCGCGGGCCAGCTGGGGACCCTCTTCGCCCGCAGCGACCTGCTCCGCTCCTCACACGATCTCGCGGAGCGCATCGCGCGCGGCGTCAAGCGTCGCTTCGATCTCCGCCTCACCGTGGGCCGCACTCACGAAAGCCGTCTCAAAGGGCGAAGGTGGCCAATACACCCCTCGCTCCAGCAGGGCGTGGAAGAAGCGCCGGAACCGATCCCGATCGCTCGAAGCCGCCGAGGCCCAATCGGTGACCTCGCGATCGGTGAAGAAGACCGTCAACATCGAAGCGAGATGATTCACGCGAACCGGCACGCCGCGGCGTTCGGCTTCGCTCGCGATCCCTTCGGCCAAACGAGTCGTCAAGCGCTCAAGCCGGGGATAGAGCGTCTCCCGCTCCCGTTTGAGGATGCGCAACGTCGTGAGCCCAGCCACCATGGCCAAGGGATTCCCCGAGAGCGTGCCCGCTTGATAGACCGGCCCTTCGGGAGCAAGCTCGCGCATGATCCCCTCTTGTCCGCCGAAGGCGCCAACGGGCAAGCCGCCGCCGATGATCTTCCCCAAACACGTCAAATCGGGGCGAATCCCGTAGAGCCCTTGCGCGCCGTGATACCCCACGCGAAAACCCGTAATCACCTCGTCGAAGATGAGGAGCGCGCCGTGACGTTCGGTCAGCGCGCGCACTTTCGACAAAAAGCCAGGTTTCGGAAGGACGCAGCCCATATTCCCGGCAACGGGCTCGATGATCACACCGGCGATGTCCGGCCCGTGCGCGTCGAAGATCTGCTCCAGCGCCCCTTCGTCATTGAACGGGATGACGAGCGTCTGTGCCGCGAGTTCGGGCAGCACGCCCGGGCTGTCGGGTAAGCCCAAGGTCGCGACGCCAGAGCCCGCGCGCACCAGAAGCGCATCGGCATGGCCGTGATAACACCCCTCGAACTTCACGATCTTACGGCGTCCGGTGACGGCGCGCGCCAGCCGGATGGCGCTCATCGTCGCTTCGGTGCCCGAGTTGGTCATCCGCACCTTCTCGATCGAAGGGAACGCTTCGCGAATCTCCTCGGCCATCTCCACCTCCCAGGAGGTCGGCGCGCCATACGATGTCCCGCGCCGCACGGCCTCCTCAAGCGCCCGCACGACCTCCGGATGCGCATGGCCGAGGATCATCGGCCCCCACGAGCCCACATAGTCAAGGAAGCGATTCCCATCGGCATCTTCAAGATACGCCCCCTGAGCCGAGCACATGAAGAGCGGCTCTCCGCCAACGGCGCGAAACGCGCGCACGGGACTATTGACGCCGCCGGGGATCACCCGCACCGCTCGATGGAACCATTCAGCCGATCGCGTTCGCGAAAACTCCCGCCGCATATCACCTCCCCGAACGCGTTCGCGGAGATCAAGCAGTAGTCTAGCCCTCTCGGCCGCTCCGCGCAAATCGCGCGTCGTGCGACTTGCTCATCCGCGCACCAAAACGGATAATTGAGGATCCGGAAGAAGGCTTGCCGAGGAGGCATGACGATGCAGCAGGTCTCGATTCGACACCTCGGGCTCATCGGCCTTCTCTCGGGGGTGATCGCCGTCGGCCTGCTTGTCGGCTATCAGCGATGGGTGGACCGACCGGCGAGTCTGTTCGGATCACCTCCACCGCTTGACCTCCCGCAGGCGCCATCCGGCCCGGCGACGTTCACCGAGGATGAGCGGAACAACATCGAGATCTACAAGACCGTTTCGCCCGGCGTCGTCAATATTCGCACCGTCACGCTCGTGCAAGATTTCTTCGCCATCTATCCCGAGGAGGGCAGCGGCTCCGGCTCGATCATTGATGAGCAGGGCCACATCCTGACCAATTATCACGTCGTCGAAGGCGCGCGGCAACTGTTCGTCACCTTGACCGATGGCAGCGAATATCGGGCGACGTTCGTCGGTGGGGATCCCGATACGGACCTGGCCGTCATCAAGATCAACGCGCCGCGCCAGAAGCTGACCATCGTTCGGATGGGGGATTCGGACAAATTGGCCGTTGGGCAGAAGGTCCTGGCCATCGGCAATCCCTTCGGCATCGGCCAAACGCTCACCCGAGGGATCATCAGCGCTCTGGGGCGTCCCTTGCGCGCCGAGAACGGGCGCTTGATCGAAGGGGCGATTCAAACCGATGCGTCGATCAATCCGGGGAACTCCGGGGGGCCGCTCTTGAACTCGCGGGGCGAGATGATTGGCGTGAACACGGCCATCCTTTCACCGTCGCGGGGGAGCGTGGGCATCGGCTTCGCCATTCCGATCAATCTGGCGCGGCGCGTCATTCCCGATCTCATCGCCTATGGTCGAGTACGCCGACCGTGGCTCGGCATTGATGTCTTCCCAATCCCCGTCTCCACTTTGGCCGACGAATTGGGATTGCCCGTGCGCTCTGGCGTGTTGGTCTCGCAGGTCATCTCCGGCGAATCGGCGGATCGGGCGGGAATTCGCGGAGGGAATCAACCGGTGCGCATTCGCGGTCGCCTCTTCTACCTGGGCGGCGACATCATCTACGAGATCAATGGGGAGAAGATCAACTCCGTGGATGACATCTCGCGCATCCTCACGCGCTTCCGCCCTGGGGATACGATCACCGTCACCGTTTATCGAGGGCGACAGCGCATGACGCTCTCGGTGAAACTCACGGAGAAGCCGGCGAATCTCTGAGCGCGCAGCGGGGCCGGGTGATTCGGGGCCCTGTAAGCGCCCGCCCCCTCACACCACGCGGACCGCGACCCATCGCCAGCGGACGTCGAAGCGCCAGAGCCCGACCTCGCGCGCGTAGATGAAGGCTTGCTCCAATTCCTTGGGCGTGATCCGACGATTGATCTGCAGGAAGCGATCATCCGTGCGCGCCTTCCAGGCGGGGTGATATTGATCCATGATGTTGACGTAGGTGTCGCGGGAGACCTCCTCGGCGAGATACCGAAGGATCTCGCGCGTCTCGTCCAAGAGGCCCGGCATGACGAGATGACGCACCAAGACGCCGCGTCGCGCGATCCCGTCTTCATCCACGCGCAGCTCGCCGACTTGCTCCTGCATGGCTCGGATCACGCGGCGCGCGACCTCCGGATAATCCCGGGCGAGCAGGTACTTCCGCGCGTGCTCGGGATTCCAGAGCTTGAAATCGGGCATGTAGATGTCCACGACGCCATCCAGCAGGCGAATGCTGTCGAGGCTATCGTAGCCGCTTGTGTTGTACACGAGCGGCAGGCGCAATCCGCGCTCGATGGCCAGGGGCAACGCTTCCAGGATCTGCGGCACGACGTGCTCCGGCGTCACGAGGTTGATGTTGTGACACCCCTGCTCTTGCAAGCGGAGCATGAGCGCCGCCAGCTCCTCCGGGGTGAGCTCATGCCCCTCCCCTAACTGACTCGTCTCCCAGTTCTGGCAGAAGACGCAGCGGAGGTTACAGAAGGCGAAGAAGATCGTCCCCGAACCGTTCCAGCCCCTCAAGCAATCTTCCTCGCCGAAGTGGGGGAAGGCGCTGGAGACCCGCGCCCAACGACCGCTCCGACAGACGGCGAACGCGTTCTCCAACCGATTCACCCGACACCGGCGCGGACACACGGTGCACGAGCGCAAGAGCTCGCGCGCTTCTTCGACCTTCGCCTTCAAGCGCCCTTCTTCATAAGTGCGCAGATACGCGGGCGTGAAATCCTTCCGGAGCAGGAGGAACCGTCCATCCCCATGGAGCTGACGCGGGACCGTCGTCCACATGCCCCTCCCCTCTTACAGGAGCTCCGGGACGATCATCCACCGCAGGCGCCAGGCTGCGCCTTCTCGCTGCAGGCAGACAACTCCCCCCATGCGGAAGGCGATGAGTCCTTCGCCGATCGTCCCACCGGAGAGCAACCGCGCGCTCAGCCGATCCAAATGCGGCAGATGCCCGACGAGCATGAGATCCTCGCTGGCCGCGTTCACCCGTTCGAGCCAGATGGCCGGATCGGCGAGCGGTTCTAAACCATCGGTCGCATGACACCCTTCACTGGGCTTGAGCACGCCGGCCAAGACTTCGGCCGTCTGCTCCGCGCGCGTCTTGCCGCTGTGAAAGATCGTGCGAAGCGGCGGCAACGGGTGTGCTTCCAGAAAGGCCGCGACCTTGCGGATGTCCGTCCATCCTCGCTCGGTCAGCGGCCGCGCGGGGTCCTCCTCCTCGCGCTTGGCTTCGGCATGTTGAACGAGATAGAGATTCATACCGCCCTCTAGCGTTCTCGGACGCTCGCCAAACTCTCGGCATAGGTGAGCACGCGACCTCCATGCTCAGCTTGAAAGGCGCGCGCGTCGGATTCCCGCTCAAACGCGATGAGGCTCGGCAGGCACCGATCCCAGTGCCGCTCGTACACGATGCCCGGCTCGCGCAGTGGCGCCGGACGGCAGCAGGTCATCACGTCACTCCCCTCCACGTAGATCGCCCGCTCGGCCTCGATCAACCGTCCCGAGGGGAGATCCGTCGCCCAGGCCGCACGCACGCGCTCCGGAGTGCGAAGTCGAGCATGGAGACCGCACCGCGGACAGCACAGGCGCTCGCGCTTCCCATCGCTCATGTGCAGCACGAACATCTGCCCGCGATGGATCGGACGAGCGCACACCTGACACCTGGCCGCGCGCTCTCGCAGCGCGCGCGAGACGACGACATATCCGCCGATCCCCAGCGCGAAAATCACAAGCAGGCTGCTTATCGTCGCGCGCCGCATGCCCTGCCCTCCCCGCGAGTTCCGATGGAAATTATACTCCCGAAGCGCACGAGCGCCCAAGCGCGCCGCCCCAGTGGAGAAATTGTCCGATCGGTGCTAAACTACCCCTCTTCGCGAAATGAGGTCGGACCGGCGATGCGAACGGACATGAGCATCGAGGAGCAACTCGCTCATCTCAAGCGCGGCGTCGTGGACCTGATTCGCGAGGAGGATCTGCGGCGGAAGCTGGAGCGTTCGCGGGCGACCGGACGCCCGCTCCGCGTGAAACTCGGCGCCGATCCGACGGCTCCGGATTTGCATCTCGGGCATACCGTCGTCCTGCGCAAGCTGCGGCAGTTTCAGCAGCTCGGGCACACGGTCATCTTCCTCATCGGGGATTTCACGGGCATGATCGGCGATCCCACGGGACGCTCGGTCACGCGCCCGCCGCTCTCGCGCCAGGAGATCGAAGCCAACGCCGAGACGTACAAGCGACAGGTCTTCAAAATCCTCGATCCTGAACGGACGGTGATCGAATTCAACTCCCGGTGGCTCGGCACACTGCGCAGCGAAGAGTGGATTCGCTTGACGGCGAAAGTGACCGTCGCCCAAATCCTCGAACGGGAGGATTTCCAAAAGCGCTTGCGCGAGGGCTCGCCCATCAGCCTGCATGAGTTGCTCTATCCCGTCGCGCAAGCCTACGACTCAGTCATGCTGCAGGCGGATGTTGAGCTCGGGGGGACGGACCAGAAGTTCAACCTCCTGGTCGGGCGCGATCTTCAACGCGAGTTCGGGCAGGAGCCGCAGGTCGTCATGACGGTGCCCCTTCTGGTGGGCACCGATGGCGTGCAGAAGATGTCGAAATCCTACGGGAACTCTATCGGCATCACCGAGCCACCCGAGGAGATGTACGGCAAGATCATGTCCATCTCGGACGAGGTGATGTGGACGTACTATGAGCTGTTGACCGATGTGCCGGCAGAGGAGTTGGCCCGATGGCGGGCGGCAGCCGAGGCCGGTCGCGTGAATCCACGCGACGTGAAAGCGCACTTGGCACGCCGTCTGGTCGCGGAGTTCCACTCCGAGGAAGCCGCGCGCCGCGCCGAAGAGGAATTCACGCGCATCTTTCGCGAGCGAGGCCTGCCGAGTGAGATGCCGATCTTTCACCTCCCGGCGTCCGTTGGCGAGCGTCTGGAGCTGGCCCGGCTGCTCGTGCAGTCGGGCTTGGCGCCATCCGTGCGGGAGGCGCGACGCCTCATCGAACAGGGCGGCGTGCATGTGGATGGTGAGCGCATTGCTGATCCCCGCGCCCACATCGTGGTGAGACCGGAATTTGTGCTTCAGGTGGGCAAGCGCCGATTCCTGCGCATCCGCAGCCGGGAGACGACGGATCCGATGTCCGCATGATTCCATAAGGAGGCGACGATGATGAGGAACAAGATCGCTGGACTGCTCTTCCTCGCCCTCTTCTTCGCCGGGAACGCCATTCCCTCGGCCGATGCGCCACAGCAGCCGCCCTCAGAGGATCCGCTCTGGGCGAAAGCGTTGCGCCTTCATCGCGAGGCCATTGTCGTGGACACGCATTCGGATGTGACCTCGCGCATGCTCGACGAGGGGTTTGATCTTGGCCGACGCGCCAGCGACGGGCACATGGACATCCCCCGCATGAAGGAGGGAGGAATTGACGCTCAATTCTTCGCCATCTACGTCGCCGCGCGATACGCGCGCGAAGGGGGAGCGGCCCGCCGCGCCCTCGATATGATTGATGTCGTCTATCGCGCTCTGGAGCAGTACCCGAATGATCTGGAGCTCGCGCTCTCGGCTGAGGACATCCGCCGCATCGCCCGCGCGGGAAAGATCGCTGTCCTCATGGGGATCGAAGGCGGACATGCCATCGAGGACAGCCTGGGCGCCCTCCGCATGTTCTATCGGCTGGGCATCCGCTATATGACGCTCACCCACACGAATACGAACAACTGGGCCGATTCCTCCGGCGATCAGCCCCGCCACAATGGGCTCACGGAGTTCGGCCGACAAGTCGTGCGCGAGATGAATCGGCTCGGTATGCTCGTGGACATCTCCCACGTCTCGGATAAGACCTTCTACGACGTCCTGGAGACGACGCGCGCCCCGGTGATCGCGTCGCATTCCTCGGCCCGCGCGTTGACCAATATCCCGCGCAACATGAGCGATGACATGCTGCGTGCCCTCGCTCGAAATGGCGGCGTGGTCATGGTCAATTTCGGCTCCAGCTTCGTGGACCAGAGCTACACCGAAGCCACGGCGCAGCGGCGCGAGCGACTTCGCCCGCAATTGGAAGCGTTGCGCGCCCGCTACGCGAACGATCCGGTCCGCCTGCGTCAGGAGACCGAGCGGCTCCTTCGCGAACATCCCGTCCCGCGCCCGCCGCTCAGCCGGTTGATCGACCACATTGATCACATCGTCAATGTGGCGGGCATCGATCACGTCGGTCTTGGCTCGGACTTCGACGGCGTGGAGAGCTTGCCCGAAGGTCTGGATGATTGCTCGAAGCTGCCGCTCATCACCTACGAACTGCTCAAACGCGGCTACAGCGAGTCGGACATCAAGAAGATCCTCGGCGAGAACTTCCTCCGCGTTTTCGCCCGCGCCGAGGAGGTCGCTCGTCAGATGCAGCGAGAACAGCGATGAGGCCGGCTCGTCTTTGAAACGCGAGTGCGGGCGGAGGCTCCCGCACGAACATGCGAAGACGATGCGCCCAGGCAACCGGAGGAGACGCATGAACTGGCACGCGTTTGTGACGACGTTCGCTTTGATCTTCCTCGCCGAGATGGGTGATAAGACGCAGTTGACGGCCATCAGCATGGTCTCGCGCACGAAGTCTCCGCTGGCTGTCTTCCTTGGCGCTTCGCTCGCCATGGCCGTCGTGACGCTGCTTGGGGTCCTGGGAGGGACGTTGCTTGTCCGGTATATCCCCGAAGCCTACTTGCAGAAGATCGCCGCCGCCGCCTTCATCCTCATCGGCCTGGTCATGCTCTTGGGAAAGTGGTGAAGAGCGCCCGCGCTGGGGATCTGCCCGGGGCGCAGTACTTTGTCGGCATTGCCCTCTCGCCGGGGGAATTTTATAATGAATGCTTCCGAATGACGGCGCAAAGACCACACGTGAGGCGACCGATGATGAAACCGAAGTATAATCCGCATGAGGTCGAGGCCAAGTGGCAAGCCCGATGGGAACAGGAGCGGGCATTCACGGTCCAAGCCGATCCTGCGCGCCCGAAGTTCTACTGCCTGGAGATGCTGCCGTATCCCTCGGGTCGCCTCCACATGGGCCACGTCCGAAACTACACCATCGGCGATGCCCTCTCCTGGTACAAACGCTTGCAAGGGTATAATGTCCTGCACCCGATGGGCTGGGATTCGTTCGGGCAGCCGGCCGAGCAGGCGGCGATCAAGCGAGGGATCCATCCGGCGATCTGGACCGAGGAGAATATCGCCTACATGCGGCAACAGCTCCGCCGACTCGGCATCAGCTACGATTGGCGCCGCGAGATCGCCAGCCACACGCCCGAATATTACCGGTGGAACCAGTGGTTCTTCCTCAAGATGTATGAGCGCGGGCTCGTCTATCGGAAGCTCTCGCCCGTGAACTGGTGCCCGCAGTGCCAAACGGTCCTCTCCAACGAACAAGCGCAAGGGGGATGCTGGCGCTGCGGCTCGGCGGTCGAGCAACGGCAGCTCGAACAATGGTTCGTGAAGATCACCGACTATGCCGAGGAGCTGCTGCAAGGCTTAGAGGACCTCGGCGATGGATGGCCCGAGCGCGTGCTCACCATGCAGCGCAATTGGATCGGCAAAAGCGTCGGCGCGACGGTGGACTTTCCCGTCGAGGGGCGCGATGAGGTGATCTCGATCTTCACGACGCGCCTCGACACGATCTACGGCGCGAACGCCGTGCTGCTGGCGCCCGAGCATCCCCTGGCTCGACGCTTGGCTGAGGCCTCGGCCGATCGTGATCGCTTACTGGACTTCATCGCTCGCCTGGAGAAGATGGATCGGCGTGTGCGTTCCTCCGAAGAGGCGGAGAAAGAGGGCATGGCGACCGGATTGTTCGCCCGCAATCCCTTCACCGGCGAACGCCTTCCCATCTGGATCGCGAACTTCATCCTGATGGAGTACGGCACAGGCGCTATCATGTCCGTGCCGGCACATGATCAGCGGGATTTCGAGTTCTCGCGGAAATACGGTCTGCCGTTTCGACAAGTGATCGCCCCGCTTGACGAAGAGGGGCGCCCGCTCCTCTTTGATGAGCCGACCGAAGCGTATGAGGGCGAGGGCGTGCTCATCCATTCGGGTCCCTTCGACGGCCTCACCTCGGAGGAAGCGCGCTCCCGCATGACCAAATATGCGGAGCAGCACGGGTTCGGACGAGCATCCGTCCACTACCGATTGCGCGATTGGGGCATCTCGCGCCAGCGCTATTGGGGCACGCCCATACCGATGATCCATTGCGAGCGATGCGGCATCGTCCCGGTGCCGGAGGAGCAACTGCCCGTCCTCCTGCCGCCCGATGCGCCCTTCACCGGCGAGCACGGGTCCCCGCTCGATCATGTCCCAGAATTCGTTCACACGACCTGTCCGACATGTCATGGCCCGGCGCGTCGCGATACGGACACGATGGACACATTCGTGGACTCCTCCTGGTACTACTTCCGCTATTGCGATCCGAAGAACGAGAGGGCGCCTTTCGATCCCGAGATCGTGCGCTACTGGATGCCGGTGGATCAGTACATCGGCGGAATCGAGCACGCCATCATGCACCTGCTCTACACGCGCTTCTGGTGCCGATTCATGCGCGATCTGGGACTGGTCGAGTTCTCCGAGCCCGTGACGCGGTTGCTCACGCAAGGCATGGTGCTCAACATCGTCCCGGAGGGACCATATGCCGGCCGGTGGATGGCGATGTCGAAATCGCTCGGCAACGGTGTGGACCCCGACGATATGATCCAGAAGTACGGCGCCGATACGCTTCGCATCTTCATCCTCTTCGCCGCTCCGCCGGAGAACGAGCTCCAGTGGAAGGAGGAAGGGGTGGAAGGCGCCTTCCGCTTCCTCCGCCGCATCCACGCGCTCGTGTGGAAGTGGCATGAGGTCTTGGCGCGCCGCTTCTCGACGCTCTCGCGACCTGAGCCGGAGCAGCTCACGCCCGAGCAACGCGCGCTCCTTCGGAAGACGCATCAGACGATCAAGGGCGTGACCGAGGACATCGAAGCGCACTTCCAGTTCAATACGGCGATCGCGAAGTTGATGGAGTTGTTGAACGCCATCGGGGAGTTCGAGGCGCGCTTCCCGACGGCGGGCGACGCCACGGAGGCGGACCTCTCCGTCCTCGGCGAGGCGATCCACGCGCTCGTGGTGATGTTGGCGCCCTTCGCGCCACATTTCGCCGAGGAGATGTGGGAAGCGCTCGGCCATGCGGAGAGCCTCGTGAACGCCCGATGGCCGAGCTCTGAGAACCGATGGGCGCAGGCCGAGACGTTGGAGATCCCCGTGCAGGTCAATGGGAAGCTCCGCAGCCGAATCTTCCTGCCTCCTGGGACGCCGCGCGAGGAATACGAGCGCGCCGCTTTGGCCGATCCGCGCGTTCAGGCCTTCATCAACGGGCGAAAGGTCATCCGGATCATCGTCATCCCGGATCGGGTGGTGAACGTCGTCGTGCAATGAGCCTTGCGGTGAAGTCTCAGAGAACCCCGCGCCGACGGGAGAGGACGAATGAGAAAACCCCTGCGATTTGGCGCACTGACGCAGACGCATCATACGACTTGGGAGGAGCTCCGTCAGACGTGGCGCCTTCTCCAAGAGTTGGGATACGACACGGCGTGGACGTTCGACCATTTCTTCCCCATCTTCGGCGATCCTTCAGGGCCATGCCTGGAGGGATGGATCGCGCTGACGGCGCTCCTGATGGAGACCTCGCGCCTTCGCGCGGGTGTGCTCGTCAGCGGGAATACCTATCGGCATCCGGCCGTACTCGCGAAGATGGGGGCGACGCTCGATCACATCAGTCGAGGCCGCTTGATCCTCGGCTTAGGAGCCGCCTGGTATGAACGGGAACACGTCGCCTACGGCATCCCCTTCTTCACGACGGCCGAACGCATCCATCGCCTCGGCGAAGCCGCCCACCTCATCAAGCGCCTCTGGACGGAGCCGCAGGTGACGTTCGAGGGACGGTTCTATCGGGTGCAAGACGCCTATTGCGAGCCGAAGCCGGTACAGCGTCCGCATCCGCCGATCCTGATCGGCGGCGGAGGTGAGAGGCTCACCTTGCGCGTCGTCGCCGAACACGCTGATTACTGGAACACGTTCGGCTCACCGGAAGATTTCCGAAGGAAGATCGCCATCCTGCGTGAGCACGGTCGGGCCGTCGGGCGTGAGACCGAGGAGATCGAAGTCTCTTGGGCCGGCGTTCTGCACGTGACGGACTCGGCGAGCGAGAAGGCCGCGGTGCTTCACGCACTTGCAGAGAGCGCCGGCCAACCGGTGGACGTCATCGAGCCGACGGTCCTCGTGGGCTCGGTCGAAGAGATCTGCGAGCGCCTCCGTCGCTACCTCGAGGTCGGCGTCACGCACTTCATCGGCGTCCTGAGGCCGCCGTTTCATCACCCGTCGCTTCGCCGCTTCGCCGAAGAGGTTATCCCGATCGTGCGCGCCGAGTACGCGAGGAGCCGCACATGATGAGCGGACGACGCGTCATCCTCGGTGGGGTTCTCTCCCTCCTGCTTCTTACCGGGCCGTGTGGGTATCGCCGAGCACGCTGGTCCCTGCCCACGCACATCCGCACGCTCGCGATCCCGGCATTTCACAACACGAGCTTGCAGTATCGCGTCGAGCATCGGTTCACGCAGGCCGTCATCGAGGAATTCCTGCGCCGCACCCGAGGCCTCCACATCACCTCCGATCCACAGCAAGCCGATGCCGTGCTCATCGGGAACATCCGCGCGCTCACCTCTCGCGGCGTGGTGCTCGACGAGATGGGGCGCGTTCGTGTCTATGAGATCGCCGTCATCATCGGGGTCACCGTGCGCGATCTCACGCGCAATGTCATCCTCCTGGACATCCCGCGCTTTGTCTTTCGCGGCGAATATGAGATCCCGGAAGGGCCCGAGAGCCTTTTCGCCGAAGAAGGGCCCGCTCTGGATCGCATCGCGCGAGAGTTCGCACGAAGCCTCGTCTCCCTCCTCCTCTTCGGAACATGATGCCGAAGCGGCTCACGCCCGAAACCTTCCGAAAGGCCATCGAGCGCGGGGAGATCGAACCGCTCTATCTCTTCACCGGATGGCTCCCGGAAGGGACGCGACGAACGGGTGATGAGGAGCTGTATGCTCCCGAAGCGTATCTCCTCCGCGAGGCCGTGCAGACGCTCATCGCCCACGCGCTCGATCCCACGTCGCGCGCCTTCAACCTCTCGCAGGTCTCCGCCTTGGAGAGGCCGATGACGAGCATCCTCGCGATGGCGTGCGAGCTGCCCGTACTCTCCCCCCGACGCCTTGTGATCGTGCGCGATCTCGACAAGAAATGGCGCGTGCGCGAAGAGGCCGAGGAGGCGCGCACTCTCCCGGCTGAACAAGCGGCGCTCATCGAGTATCTCAAGCATCCCGTCCCCACGACGACTCTTGTCTTCATCCTCGAACATGTGGATCGCCGACTGACGATCGTCACGGCCTTGCTGAAGGCGTGCTCGATCGTCGAATTCCGACGGCTCTCGGAGCGCGAGGCCCTCGAATGGGTGAAGGGATACGTGCATCGGCAGCAGGCCCTCATCGAGGACGCGGCGGCCGCGGCGCTGGTCGGGTTCGTCGGTTCAGATCTGACGCTCTTGGCCGTCGAGTTGGAGAAGCTTCTCACGTTCGTCGGCGAGCGTCGGAGGATCGTGCGCGCGGACGTCGAGCAGCTCGTTGTCCGGCATCGCGAGCACTCGAATTTCGAGCTGACGGACTGGATCCTCGCGCGCCGACCGGCGGCGGCCTGGCGCCTCCTCCGCCGCCAGCTCGCCATGGGGGAGGAGCCGGTGAAGCTTCTGGGCGCCATCGCCAGTCTCTACCGACGCATGCTGCTGGCCAAGGAGCTGATGGCGCGCGGCGCGCCGAGCGCCGAGGTCGCGCGCGCCGCCGGATTGCCCCTCTCGGCCTCCGGGAAATTCAACGAATACGTGCGGCGCATCCCCCGCGACGAGATCATCGCGGGCCTTCGACACATCGCGCGCACGGATGAAGCCTTGAAGAACTCCATCGGCCCTCCGGAGGTGCAATTGGAACTGCTCCTCTATCGGCTCTGCGTTCCTGCCGAGGAGGACGAGCCCCTTTGAAGCTCACGCGGCATCCCCGTTGAGGAGGAATCGCCGGAGGGCGTGGGCGAGCCCATCTTCATCGTTGGTCCCCGTCACGGGGTATCCGAGCCGTTTCAGCTCTTCTTCCGCATTGCCCATCACGACGCCGAGCTTGGCGTATGCGAGCATCTCCAGATCATTCCGATTATCTCCGACGACCATGATCTCCGAGGGCGCGATCCCCCAATGCCGGGCGAGGCGATCGAGCGCCGTCGCTTTTGAGCATTCGGGCGAGACGACGTCCACAAGCGCCACATCGCGCTGCAGGTATTCGGTCCGCCAGACGCGCACGCGCCCCCCAAACTCGCGCTCGATCGCGTCGGCGAAGCGACAGGCTTTCTCCCATCGGTCCACGGTCGTCAGCGCGAGCACCGCATGATCGGCGTACTCGAAGAGGTCGGGCACGAGCTCGACCGGCCGTCGCCATCGGCTCAGGTACCGATGCATCCGATCGTTCTCCGGCGCGATCGGCTCGGTGACGGCGCGCCCTTCCCCATCCGGATCGTCGAAGCAGAGGAGGGCCACGCCGTGGGCGCGAGCGCGGCAGATGATCTCGCGCGCCGTCTCCCCGGCAAGGAGGCGGGCATCGAAGACACGTCCTGCCGGATCTTTCACGAGCGCTCCATTGTGGAGGATGAGCGGCGTCGTCAGTCCCAATTCCTCCGCGAACGCGCGCGCTTGAGAGAAACTCCGCCCCGTGACCAAGACCACGCGCACGCCCCGCTCCAGGACTTCGCCAATCGTCGCTCGCGTCACCGGCGAGATCACCTGCGCTGAGGTGAGCAGTGTTCCGTCTATGTCAATGGCCACAAGCCGCAGCATCGCTACGAAAAACATACTCACCCCTTGAGCGGACCGTCAAGGGAACGCCCCCACCTGTGACGACGCGCCCTTTTCTCGATGGGGAAGGTGTGCTACGGTCATGGCGTTATGAACGTGACAGCTCTGGTGTGCTCGAACTGCCACCGCTCGTATCCGCCGGGGCGCGTGGCGCAACTCTGCGAATGCGGCAAGCCGCTCCTGGTGCAGTACGATCTGGAGCGGGCCGCGCGCACGCTCACGCGCCGGGCGCTCGCGCATCGCCCCCCGACGCTCTGGCGGTATCGCGAAGTCCTTCCCGTAGACGATGAAGCGGCGATCGTCTCGCTGGGCGAAGGGTTCACGCCGCTGCTGGCCTGTCCGCGTCTGGCCGCGCGCTTGGGCGTTCGCGCGCTCTTCATCAAGGACGAATCGGCGAACCCGACGGGCACGTTCAAGGCGCGCGGCATGGCCGTGGCCGTCTCCATGGCGCGGCAACTTGGCTTGAAGCGCCTGGCCGTCCCCAGCGCCGGGAATGCGGCCGGCGCGCTCGCCGCTTATGCCGCGCGCGCCGGATTAGAAGCCGACGTCTTCATGCCCCGCGATGCGCCTCTGGCGAATCGCCGAGAGGCCGAAGCTTATGGCGCGCGCCTCGTCCTCGTAGAGGGCCTCATCACGGATTGCGCACGACGCCTGGCCGAAGAGAAAGCCGCGCGCGGATATTTCGACGTCTCCACCCTCAAAGAGCCCTACCGCGTCGAGGGGAAGAAGACGATGGCCTACGAGCTGGTGGAGCAGATGGAGGGAGGGGTGCCGGACGTCATCCTCTATCCAACGGGAGGGGGAACGGGCCTGATCGGCATGTGGAAGGCCTTCCAGGAGATGGAGGCGCTTGGATGGATCGGCGCCGAGCGCCCGCGCCTGTTCGCCGTGCAAGCGAGCGGATGCGCACCGATCGTGCGCGCGTTCCAAGAGGGGAAGACCGAAGCCGAAGAAGTCCAGAAGGCGCACACGATCGCCGCCGGATTGTGCGTCCCGCGCCCGTTGGGCGATTTCCTCATCCTCGACATCCTGCGCCGCAGCCGCGGCGGCGCCGTCGCCGTCGAAGACCACGAGATCCTCGACGCCATGCGCGAACTGGCCCGCGTGGAAGGACTCTTCGTCTGTCCGGAAGGCGCCGCCTGCCTCCCGGCCGTGAAGAAGCTGCTCGCGCACGGCATGATTCATCCCGACGAGCGCCTCGTCCTCTTCAATACGGGCTCGGGACTGAAATACCTCTCCCTGTGGGAGACCGCGCTCGCGCGGTGAGACCTCAGAAACGGCCACGCGCTCGCGCCTTCTCGTACTCTTGCCGCAGCCGCGCGAGCAATTCCTCGCGGCGATCGTAGAGGCGCTTATGCCGTCGCGGCGGACGCTTCGCCAACGCATAAGCCGTGAGGATTGGCAGGGCCACCGTCACATCCAAGTACACGGTGACGGCATCGGGCAACCGGTCGGGATCCACCTTGCCCCAACTCACCGCCTCCGAGGGCGTGGCTCCGGAAAGCCCTCCGGTATCGGGCCGCGCATCGGTAATCTGCAGGAAATACTCGTGCCCCCGCTCCTCGAGCCCCAGCACCTCCTGAAGCTGCGGCTCCGTCTGCAGCAGGAAATTCTTCGGCGATCCCCCTCCGAGGATGACGACGGCGCTTTTGCCCTCCGGATACTCGCGCTTGGCCCCCAACACGATAGCCGCCGTCTCGTTCACATCGCGCGCGACGTCGAATCTCAAATGATTCCCCAAGAGCGCCTTCGCCGCCACATTCATGCCGATCGAGCTGTCCCCGGGCGCCGGCGTGTAAATGGGCACGCCGTATTGATACGCCGCCGAGAGGAGGGATTTCGGCCCGCGCCCCAGAATCCGCTCGCGCTCGGAGACGTATCGGCCCACACGATAATGGAACTCGGCCGTCCCCATCTCCCGTTGAAACTCCGGCTGCGAGATGATCTCGTAGAAGAATCGATCGGTCGAGAGCAGCACGTCGTAATCGAAGAAGATGTCGTAGATGCGCACGACCCCATGCCGCCGCAGCTCGACATCATCGGCCCGCGGCGTCCCGCGATGCATCCTGAAGCCGAGAGCGAAGTGCGTGTCGTGATAGAGATTGGCGCCGGTGGCGACGATCCAATCCACGAACCCATGCTCGATGAGCGGGATCAGCGCCGACATGCCGAGCCCAGCCGGCGTGAGCGCACCCGTCAGGCTCATGCCGACGGTCACATTCTCCTCCAGCATCTTCTCGACAAAGAGCCGACAGGCCTCCTGCAGTCGCCCGGCATTATACGCGAGAAAATGTTCCTCCACCAACTCCACGATCGTCGTCGTCGCCGCGATCGGCCTGGGATCAATCGCGCGTCCGCACAAGTACGGCTTCTTCTTCATCGCTCCCCTCCCACGAATGGCCTTCTCCTCATCGCCGGATCACGCGCCTTCATACCTCCCCCCGTAGCAGACCTCCTGGAAGAAGCACCGGCGACATCGCCACGTCTCGGTCGTCATCGGGAAATCTTCCGGGCGAGCGAGGTTTCGCGCTGGGTCCACAAGCCGCGCCCGCATGCGCGCGATGCTCTGCAAGATCTCCTCCTTCACCTCGATGACCTGTTCCGGCCGCACGGTTTGCTCTCGAGCAATTCCCTCTTGCAAATAGACTGGGACGATCCGAATCCGATCATGCGGGACCGCCCACTGCTCCATGGCATAGAGCGCATAGCAGACGAGCTGTCGAAGATCATCGGCATCCTCCTGCCCCGATTTCCAATCGTAGATGTAGAGCGTCTCCCGATGGGCCAGGGCGAAATCGATCTTGACCCATATCCGCACATCGTTCAGATGAAACGTTCCCACCTTCTCGATCGCCTTCCACGCCGCGCGATCCACCGAACGGATGAAGGCGAAGACCTCTGAGGTCCAGAAGTTCTCCAGACAGCGCAGCACGCGCCTTTTGATCGCATCGGTTCGCTCCGGCGGCACCTCAATCCCATAGTAATGCTCGAAGAGGTTGAGACGCCGCTTCGGGTCCTGTTCCCACTGCCGCTCCCGCGATTCCTTCCATCCCTGGCGCAAGCGCGATATGGCGTGTTCGCGCATGGCCTCTCCCGTTATCGGCTTTCGCTCCCACAGTCGGTGCAGCGCCCACTCGATCACCGCATGCACGATCTCGCCAGCCCACATGTCGAGGTTCTTCATCTTCGTGAATCGGTAGCATTTCTTCGCCAACTCGCTCGCTCCCCACTCCCATCCTCCCCAGAAGGCGTAATGCGCGAGATAGTACAGACGGAGGCATTCGTGGAAGCTCCGATGCCGAGACACAGACCAGGCGAATTCGTTCGTGATCTCCGCCATACGCCTTCAAGTGTAACGGCGCGCCGCGACACGGTGCCAGCTTCTGACGTCGCCTTCAGGCGCCTTCAATCGGTCACGGCTTGGCGAGAAGTTCCTCAATGGCCTGCTGAAATTCCGAGAAGCCCTTCGCCCCGCGAATGATCTTCACCGCGCGCACCACAGAGCCGCTCGACGGCGTGAAGCCGAGCAGAAACGTGGGGGTCCCGCTGATGCCGAGGCGATTCCCCTCGGCGAGATCCCGCCGGATGCGCACCGCATACGTGCCGCTCTCCAGGCACGCTTGAAACCGCGAGAGGTTCAAGCGGAGCCCCTCGGCCAGCCGTTGGAAATCCCCGGCGCTGAGCGCTGCCTGATCCGTGAAGAGTTGGGCATGCATCTCCCAGAATTTCCCCTGCTCGCCCGCGCAATATGCGGCCTCGGCGGCCCGGAATGCCTGAGGGTGAATCCGCTCCAGCGGAAAATCCTTGAAGACGTACTGCACCTTTCCCGTCCGCACGTATGCTCGCTCGATCTGTGGCCACGTCTCCCGGACGTGCCGCGCGCAGAACGGTCATTGATAATCCGAGAACTCGATGAGCGTCAGGCGAGCCGTCGCGCGTCCTCGGCGCGGCGCCTCAGCGATGTCTATCATCAGCTCGCGCGATTCGCCCGAAGACGCTGTCGGCGCTGTGGCCGTCGGCGGCGCACCGCCGGAGCGCCCGGGCCACTGCGTATAGAGGATCGCCCCGGCGATCATCGCCCCCGAGAGCAGGATCGCCAGCGGGAGTATAGAGGGGTTCGCCGATGGCGGGATCTCTCTTCGGCTCATCTCCGTCTCCTCCTCCTCGAAAAGGGAGCCTTCAGCACGACTCAGATCGCCCGAAGGCTCCCGACGGTGGGAATGCCGTTGAAGGCGAGGCGCCTTCAGTATACGGAGATGCCCCCGCCCTCGTCAAGAGTATTTTGTCGGGACCTGGCCGCGCACGTCCTCCGAAGCGACCGGTTCCACGCGAAGCTGCGTGAGTCGCCGCCCTTCGACTCTCTCCACGATGAACGCCACGCCATTGTGCACCACCTGATCGCCCGGCAAGGGAAGTTTCCCCAGCCGCGCCATGACGAATCCGGCGATCGTCGTGTACTCGCCCGACTCGGGGACGTTCAGATGCAGCCGCCGGTTCACTTCCCGAACCGTGACGCTCCCCTCCACGAGGATCGCCCCATCCGGTCTCACGTGAATCCGTTCCTCGTCGAGATCATGTTCATCGGCGATCTCTCCGACCAATTCCTCCAGCACGTCCTCCAAGGTGATGAGGCCCTCGATCGCACCGTATTCGTCCACCACCAGGGCGAGATGGTTCTTCTGCTGCCGCATCTGGCGCAGGACTTCATCCAAAGGCGCCGTGTCCGGCACAAAGAGCGGCCGATGCAGCACCGCTTCCAGGCGAAAGCGTTCGGGATGGCGCAGGTGACGCACCAGGTCTTTCCCGTGCAAGATTCCGATGATGTTGTCCAACTCCCCCCGATAAACGGGCAAGCGCGAATAGCCCGTCTCCTCGAAGACGCGCAGGATCTCCTCAAACGGCGTGGACGCTTCGAGAGCCACCATATCCGCGCGCGGGCGCATGGCCTCGCGCGCCGTCGTCGTCGTGAAGGTGAAGACGTTACTGATGAGTTGATGCTCCTCGGCCTCCAGCAATCCCTGCTCGCGACTGAGATTGACCAGATGCTGGATCTCCTCGGCGTACATCCCCCCCTGCGTTCGCGAAGGGGGAATGCGTAGCAGCCGAACGAGGCCTAATCCCGAACGGTTGAGCAACCGCACGAAGGAGGAGAAGAGGCGATAGAACAACGCCATGGGTCGGGCGATGCGCAGCGCGACCTGCGAAGTGCGTTCCAACGCCAGCGTCTTCGGCGCCAACTCGCCGGCGACGACGTGCAGGAACGTGATGATGGCGAAGGCCAGCGCAATGGCTATCGAATGCACGGCTACCGGGCCAAGCCACGTCGAAGGGGTGCCCACGCGCGCGAAGAGATCGGCGGGCAGCTCCGTCCTCAAGCGCTCCAGCAGCGCCGCGATCAGGCGCGCCAACGCCGGCTCCCCCAACCACCCGAGCGCCAAGCTCGTGATCGTGATGCCCAATTGCGTGGCCGCCAGGTAATCGTCCAGATGATCTAACAGCGGCAATAACGCGCGCGCCCGCCGATCGCCCTTGGCCGCCTGCGTCTCCACCCACGAACGCCGTACGGCCACCAGGGCGAATTCCGAGGCGACGAAAAATCCGTTGGCCAAAATCAGAAGGAAGATGAGCCCGAGGCGAGCAAATCCCGCTATAACGCTTGAGTCATCCATCATCTCAGGTCATCACCGATCCCCCTTCATCTGAGAGCGCTCTACACGCGATCACGTCCTCGCGACGAAGGCGCGCGAAGTCCGCCCATTCTGATGCTTCGCGCACGCCTGCTCCAAGGCCCGGTCAATCAAGGGATCAATCTGTCCCACCGAGCGCCGCAGCGCTTCCGCCACCTCCGAGACGATCAGATACCGCGCCTTTTCCAGAAGCCGCTTCTCCCGAAAGGAGAGCGGCTTGATCGTGTTCAAATAGACGAGCGTCTTCAGCACGTAGGCGATCTCGAAGATGTCGCCCGTCCGCATGCGCTCGGTGAATTCCTTATACCGCCCTTTCCAATCCATCGGGGGATCTTCGAAGTCCTCGGCCAAGACCCGAAGCAGGCGATGACAGCCATCGGGTGTGATGGGCGGACGCAACCCCACTTCGCGCGCATTGGCTGTCGGCACCATGACGAGGGAGTTCGTCGCGATCAGTCGGAGCTGATAAAATTCGCATGTCTGCCCTGTGCAGACTTCTTGAACGCAAATCGCTTCGATGACGCCTAACCCATGATTCGGATAGACGACCTTTTGCCCGACTTTGAAATCCACGACTACCTCCTTACCGGCAGAAAGATCGGCGGTGAGACATAAAATGGATCCCGCATGGTGTGAAAAACTTGATCTCGTTCATCTGCCCGTCGCATACGCTCACGGTGCGCTTCCTCTCATCGCTGGCGGGGTTAAATGTAGCACCGACAGGGCCGTCGCGTCAAGCCGAAAGCGCACCCCTTCGCCGAGGCGCTCGCACAGGAGGGTTTGACGCCCCCGCCCGAGCATCTCTATACTGAGGGTGAGCTATGCGGATTCTGGCTGTGGATCCGGGAACGCGACGCATTGGGCTGGCGTTGTGCGATGAGCTGGGGATCAGCGTGCGCCCGCTCCTGGTGTTGACGGCGTGCGGTGTGGAGCAGGACGCGCGCACCATCGCCGAGCTGGCCCGCGCGCATCAGGCCGAAGGGATCGTCGTCGGATGGCCGCTCAACATGGATGGCACGGTCGGCCCGGCCGCCCGACGCGCCGAGAAGTTGGCCCGCCGCCTTCGCGCGCTCGCGGGCGTGCCCGTCTCCCTGTGGGATGAACGCCTCACCTCGGTCGAAGCGGAGACGCTGCTGCGCGAACGAGGCGAACGTCCCACGCCCGAACGCGTGGAGCAGGTGGCCGCGTGTGTGATCCTGCAGGATTTCCTCACAGCCTTGCGCACGCAGCCCGATCGCGCGTGGGACCTACCCTGAGCGGCATCGTTCTGACCGAGAGCTAGCGATGATGCGCCTCACCACTTTTCGCCACATGCTGCGCGCCCTCGCCCAGGCGATGCGGCAGCTCGTGCGCCCACACCGTGCGCGTCGCGCTCGGCGCGCGCTCGGGCTCGCCCTCTTCCTCGCCCTCGGAATGCTCGGCGCCGCCCTCCTCACGCTCGTGACGCCACAAGAACACGCCGCCGCTTCGCGCGTGATCACCATCGCGCCGGGAACCAATGCCCGCCGCATCGTGCGCACGCTTCAGGAGCACGGCCTCCTCGCGCATCCCCTCCCCGTCCTCGCGTACCTGACCCTCACCGGTCACGGCGCGCACCTGAAAGCCGGCGATTATCGCTTCCCCTCCCCCATCTCCCCGCTCGAAGTCATTCGCCGACTCGAGCGCGGTGAGGTCGTCACCGAGAAGATCACCATCCCCGAAGGGCTCAACCGCTTCGAGATCGCCGCGCTACTCCGTCAGCTCCCCATCCGCGATGCCGAACGCGCCCTGAACTTCACCGAGGACACGACCCTCATCCGTGATCTCGACCCTCAAGCCGATTCGCTCGAAGGCTATCTCTTCCCCGATACCTACACCTATACGCCCTCCACCTCGACGCGTGACCTGATCGCACGCATGGTTCGCCGATTCCGCGAGGTCTTCACCGAAGCGGATCGCGTGCGCGCCCAACAGTTGGGCTTCACCGTGCGAGAGATCGTCACCCTGGCCTCCTTGATCGAGAAAGAAGCGAAGCTCCCCGAAGAACGTCCCCTCATCTCCTCGGTCTTTCACAATCGGTTGCGGCAAGGGATGCGGCTGGAATGCGATCCGACGGTCCTTTACGCGGCACTTCTGGATGGCGAGGACGATCGAACGATCCATCGCTCGGACCTGGCCCGACGCTCGCCCTACAACACGTATCTCTATCCGGGCCTGCCACCTGGCCCTATCGCCTCGCCCGGACGCGAATCACTGCGAGCTGCTCTCTATCCGGCTCAGACCGACTATCTCTACTTCGTCGTAGACGGCACACGTCAAGATGGCGCGCACCGATTCGCCCGAACTTTTGCCGAACATCAGGCCAACGTCACCCTTTATCGGCAGGCACAAGCTCGCTCCGCCCGCCCTTCACCCTGATCCCAGACGGCCACACCGAGGCTCACCCGCGGCGAGCGCAGCAAGCCCAGCTGAGACTCACTGCCTGTTTCAGGAAGCCCTTCGGGGATTCACATGCGGGAGTTCATAGAGGGCACCGACCTAGGGTCGAATTCACCCCTTCCACACATGCGCCAGTTGGATCTGGCCCTCAGGCGGCCTCCACGCACTCGCTCTACGCCGCGATTCCAGAGGAAAGGGGGAGGAGCCAAACTCCTCCCCCCGCCCCCGGAGCGGACGTTCATAATCCGACGAACAAACCTTGCAACAAGCTCGTCGTCGCACTGTGCCCCAGCGCGATGCCGAACAACACAACCGACATCATCGCCGCCAAGCCCAAGATGGCATCAATCAACAGAAACGGCCCCAGAAACGTCAGGAAGAATCCGGCCAGAAGGAAGATGATCCCAGGAACCATCACTGCCACGCCCCCGAGCATCATCGGAAGGCCTAACCCCACAGCAGCCATCAGCAGCTTCTTCATAATCCCTCCTCCTCAACGTTGATCAAAACGGAGGCCCATGACCTCCGATCATCTGAAAAACTCCTCACGCTCCCGCTGGACTCACTGGCGACGTCCGGAATGGGCAGGTCATCACGAGCCCAGGCGATGTGCCGCAATCAGGGGCGCCGGACCCCGCCCCTGCATTTACAGGCAGGCCCGTCCCAGGAGGAGCACCCGGCGCACAAGTCGGCCCTGAACCCTCAGGACAACCGGGGTCACCATTGACGTCGCGTGGCCCGCTGGATGCCCCCCACCAATTCTGCGTCGCATCCAGAGGAGCAGTAGCAGCCGGGTCTCGGATGAACACCACACCCGTTGCGCCTGTGACCGTGCTCGTGATGTTGTTGAGATTGATCACGACGGTATCGGCGGTTTCGCCCGCGCTCGCGTTGTCATTCACCACCACCCCGATGAAATTGTTCGTGATGGCGTTTCGGAGAACAGCAACGTTCGTGGACTCTTGAATCCAAATCCCCAATCCAGCATTGAAGTTCCGAACCGTATTCCGTTGAACGGTCACGGTGTCGCTACCCACCATGCCAATTCCAATCCCGCTATTGGCATTGTTCCCCCCATCCACGATGTTCCGCTCTATGAGCACGCTCCCCAGAGGAGCGTCGGTAATAGCAATCCCCGTAAGGGTCGGCTGACCTGCGCTCCCCACACGATTCCCTCTCACGGTCGCATCGATCGCGTTTGTGCCATCACCATCAACCCAAATAGCAACAGCAAAACCACCGGAGCCAGCACTCGGAATGGTATTCCCTTGGATGAGGAACGGCCCGCCGAATTCGTCATCAAACTGAATACCCCAAATATTCGCCGCTGCTGTCGCCCTCTGGATGAGCAGGTTTCGCACCGTGAGCGGATTGCCGTTAGCGGACGAAAAAACGCCAGCGCACCCATTGGGCACCACGAGCTTCAGCCCCATGATCGTGAGCGCCCCCTGGCGACCGCTCACATCCAGTATCGCCCCGCTCGCCGGACAGGACGAGACCTGCAGCGTCCCCCGAAGGCCACGCCCCGCTAGGATCTTCAACCCATCCGGTGGAGTGTCGGTGGCATCGAGAGTCGCATTCGATCCGCTCAACGTCCCGCTCACCAGCAACGAGTCATTATCCGAAGCCGCCGCCACAGCAGCCGACAGGCTCGTATACGACTGCCGCAGTCTCGGATTCAATACCCGACCGGTGACCTGCGTATAGACCAAAGCAGGCAGAAGCAAAAGCCCAACCAGGCCCATTACAAAGGCTGTCTTCAGGATTCGCCGCTGTGTCATAAGCTCTACCCTCCTTCCTTCAGACAAGATTCCACTTGCCCTCACCTCCTTAGGGTGAGGAGGCCCTCTTCACATCGTTTCGGGATGCCGCACTCCACATCCCTTCACCTCCTCCACGCCTGCGGTCAGCCCCAAGATTAGCAGAAACATGCGACAATGTCAAGCAAAAATTGCCAAACAGAGAGTGACCCGCTCGCGTAGGCGACCGAAAAGGGGCAGGGCTCCGTCTGGGCCGATTCGGGAGGCGCCGGGTTCGAGGCGAGACACTCTGGGTTTGGCCTCAAACGGGGGTTCATCCGTGCTCAAGCTTGATGCCGGATCGCACGCTCGCATTTAGGGGGCTCACGCGCTGTGCGGCATACCTTAGGATGGTGCCGGGGGCGGGACTCGAACCCGCACGCCCTTTCGGGCAGGGGATTTTAAGTCCCCAGCGTCTACCCGTTCCGCCACCCCGGCCAGGAAAGACGACAGGCGGAGGCAACGCCGCTTTTGCCGCCTACCTCTCAAGCGGTGAGCGGCGTCGTGCCGAGTATAGCACAAGCGCGTGCGGGCGAAGAAGGCTTCGCCCCGGGAGCCGCATATCGAAAAAGGCGCGCAAATTGACGCGCGCTTTTCGGAACGGCTAAAATTGAACATCCAGATGCGAAGCGGTGGGGGTGCTGATGAGGATACGACGAGTCGGGCGCATGGGAGTCCTCGGGGGTTTGCTCCTTGGTGTTGCTCACGCGGCGTTGGCACATCCTCCTCAAAGCCGATGTGCGGAGGTCGAGCGCGCGCGCTCTGCTCCGGAGACGCGGATTACGGAGACGCGTCTTTCGCTTGACGGCGGCGCCGAATTGATCACGCTCTTCGCCCATTCGCCGGAGCATCCGGCGCCGGTCCCGATCCTTTCGGTCTTGCGCGATACGTTCGGGGACGCGGATCGGGAGAACGACCTGCTTCGCTACGTGTGGATCTACACGTATGCGCCGCCGACGCTCAAGCAACGAATTGTCACGGCGATTCCTTTTCTCTATCATCAGGTGACGACACGTCGGGAGGCCGATTCGCCTCCGCCGATTGCCGTGGACCTGGCCGATCTGAAACGCCCTGTGTGGGGGAAGGCCTCGCGTCTCTTCGTCCAAAATGCCGTGCTCGACTCGCGGGGTTGGACCTTTCGCGTTCTGCCGCGCACCAGGCAAAGGAACCTGCAGGAATACCGCGAGGCGCAGATCGCCAAGGCCCTGGCGATTCTCTCCCTCGCCGAGAAGACCGAGCGCTCCGTCCTGACCGAGAGCGAGATCGCGCGGATCAAGGCGCATCTCTCGCAGCAAAGTGTGCTCAGCGCCTTTTTGCGGGAGCCGACGCTCGCCGAATTGGCGCTGCGGCAAGAGCGGAAGAGTCGCGAGCAGCGGGCCGTGAACTGGGATTTCCTCCGACAGCGCGCCGAGGAAGAAGGACTGATCTTCGAGCCGCTCGGGTTGCCGGGCGAACCGCCGTCGCACGCGCTGCTGTGGGTATCGCGAGACGCGCTTCGGGAGGGCTTCAACCGGCGCGCCTTCAACAAGCGCTTCCTCAACATCAAGAGTCCATGGACGGACGAGCGGCTGCAGCGCTGGTCGGGGTACACGAAGACGATCCATGTGGACGCGGAGAATCGGCGCGTGACGCCCGATCATCCGGAGGCGCGCGCGGTGGAACTGATCCCGCTGGCCCTTTACGGCCTCGACTTCCCGAAGATCCCGATCCTGCTCGTTGACTTTCGGAGCGCGGGGCACGTCAAAGCGCGCGATGCATCAGGGAAAGTGCTGGCGGATTCGGCGCGGTACCTGCTGAATCTCTCGCCCTACGGCGATCTGAACTATCTCCTCATCCGCTCGCTCTTGAACTACGTGACGCGGAAGAAGGGGATAGACGTGAATCAACCGAGCCGCTTGAAGGCCCATGCGGAATTGAGCGCGTTGCTGCTTGCGGACGACCAATTGGACCCACCGTTGAAAGCGGCGCTCGCGCGCGAGGCCGAGAAGGCGCGTGCCTCGGTCTTAGAGAACTCGTTTCGGTATCAATCGGTGATTGCGACGCGGCAGCATGAAGCGTTAGTGCGCGCGGCGATCGAAGGGCGGCTCGGACGTCGTCTGGAGCGGGATCGGCAGCGGGAGTACCGGCGGTTGCGTCATGGGCCTGTAGCGCGCGCGGTCTTCACGCTGGCGCATGTGGTGACGCTGGGGCTGTACACCCATCGAGAGGAGCTGACCCCGGAGTTGCAGGCGCGGGCGGATCTTATGCGGCGAATGGCCTTTCATCGCGCGCGGCTTGAAATGGCCGTGCGACACGCCATTCGCGTGGATGAGGAGCATGATCTCGCCGAGTTGCGCGCCTCGCTCGAGTTCCTCCGGGCGCATGCGGAGCTGGCCGGACCGGAGGTCGTCGGAGTGCTCAAGGCGCTGTTCCTTCGCTCGCAGAATACGGAGTTTCGGTGGCACTGTCTCCGCGTGCTCACCGAGATCCGGAGCGAGAAGGCGCAACGCGTCCGGCTCGCCCTCGAACGCGAGGTGGAAGCGAACCCGGCCTTGCGCGAGTTGCTCACCCGCCAGAGAGCGACGCGAGAACGTCTCGCCTCTCCATCTGACGGAGCCACTCGCATGCGCTCAAGCGGATTTGAACCGCCCTCCAGAGAGCCGTAGCCGGACCATGTTGCGTCTTCGCCGATTGGTCGGCCTCGCCCTCTTGACCCTCGTGCTCGAAGGGATCGGGGGTGCGCCCTGGGTTCGAGCCGCTGAGCCTTTCGATCGCGCGAAGCCCGTGCGGCGTATCGTTGTGCTGCGGTTCGATGGGCTCCCGTTCGAACTCATTCGGAGATATGTCGAGCAGCGAAATCCCCAAACGGGCAAGAGTTCTCTCCCCTGGATCCGACGCCTCTTCTACGAGGAGGGCGTCGTCTTCGAGAACTTCTACACGCGCGGGCAATCACTCTCTGGGCCCTCGTGGGCCATGCTCGCGACTGGACGTCCGCAGCCGCTCCTCTCGAATGTGGAATGGGATCGGGCGACCGGGCGGCTGGAGGACTACCTGAACAACGTCCTCATCCAATACGAACTGCTGCGCGGCCGACGTCGGCACGCGCGAGCGGTGGAGGTGCTCGACGAACGCGGAGCGCCGCTTTTGGAAGACCTCTACGAGGCGGACCAGAAGCGAATCGGGCTCGAATTGATCCGGCGTGGGACGAGCTGGACTGCTCTGGCGCGCGCGCTGCGGGCGCGATTCCCCTCTCGCTCCGCCGAGGAATTACTGGCGCGATGGCTCAGCGGGCCGGATTCTCACGAAGCCTTCGACCTGGCCAATGAAGAGCATCTTCTGGCGAACCTGAAGGACCCCCGCTTCCTCTACCTGAGCGCCTTCTACACGCTCTTCGATCACTTCGTGCACACGAATAACGATGGGGAGCTGATCCGAGAGCTGCTCCAACAGGTGGATCGAACCGTCGGACGCCTTTACACGGCCATTGGCGAAGGACCATATGCGGAGGAGACGCTCCTCATCCTCATCTCCGATCACGGCGTCACGACGCGCCCGGACGTCTACAGCCAGGGCTTCAACCTGGTGAATTACTTCACGCGCGCCGATTGGGGTGGGCATCACGTCCTGACCAAGCGGGCGAATTGGCACGATTTCCAATTTCGCAGCATGAACTTCCTGGCTCAAGGCTTCGTCAATCCGAGCCGCGAATCGCTCTACCTGAAGAAGCAGGCGCACTATCCGACACTCTTCATCGACTACGATGGGAATGAGCGGGCGATGCTGCACTTTCGGAATTCGGATCTGAACCTTCTGCATCTGGTGCTGCAGGAGCTGAAGCGGCATCGTCCGGAGCGCGAGGCGCGCGCGCTGCGGGCCTTCTTCTTCGAGGTCCTCGCCCGAAATCGCGCGCACTGGGAGCGCGAATGTCGAGAACTCCGCGAAGAGCTGTGGGCGCTGGACGTCTGGCTCCGGCGTCTGCGGGAGACGTTCTCGGCTCTCTCGTCGGAGCAGGAAGAGCTGAAGAAGGAGCTGCAGGTGCAGATGAGGAATCTGGCCGAATATCGAGCCGAGTACGAAGCCTATTTGCGGATGCTCACGAATCTGCTCGCCCTGCACCCGGAGAGTTTCGATCCGCGCGCCGTGCGCATTGAGGACCTCATTCGCCCGCGGACGTTCGGCGCGCGGAACTCGGTCTATCAGTTGCAGAACTATGTCGTGGGGCTGAAAGACGGGACGATCCAGGTGCGCCCGGATGGGCACTTGGATGAAGCGGCGACGTTCCGCCGATTCGACTACGTGCGGCTCCTGAAAGAGCATCGCGTGCTCAACAACGTCCAGCCACAGGTTTCGCCGTATCCGGTGGATTTCATCGCGCTGCGCATCCCCTATGCGGAGATTCGCTCGGCGCTGCAGGGGACGCCCTTGGACACCGGGTACGATGCGGTCTGGCTCTACGGAGGCGAAGAACGGCAAGCGCTCATCCTCGCCAAACCTGCGCCTTCCGATCCGGATCAGTGGCTTCTTCGTTACGTCCCGATCGCTCGCCTGCGACAGTCGGCCGACGGCACGATCACCTTTGAGCTGCGGGAGTGGCACCCGGGATTTCCGCTCGCGCTGTGGGAAGACGAGGGCTTGAGCGTTTCGGGCGATCGTCGGGCATGGCTTGAGGCATTTCACTCCGAGCGCGAATGGATCGCCGCGGCGCACGGCACGCGATATGCCATCGCGATCGTCGGGCTGTATGAGCTGTTGGGGAAGCCCTGGCGGACGTTCCTCTCGGAGGGGTATGTGGAGAGGCTCCGCGCGGCGGAGCGCATCGCCTTCGCGAACCGTCAAGAGGAGGCGGCGGCGCCCGAAGCCTCACTGCTGCTTCGCTTCTTCGAGCGACGGCGGCGGAATGTGGAACCGGATCTGCTGCTTCACGCGAACATGTATTGGAACTTCAACATTCGGGACTTCAACCCGGGCGGCAATCACGGGAGCTTCTATCGCACGGCGACGCAGGCGACATGGATGATGTGGGGGGGACGGCAAACGGGCCTCAAGCGCGGATATCGCGTCACACGTCCGTATGAGAGCCTCTCATTCGTGCCGACGGTGCTGGAGCTGATCGGCATGACGCGCGGCGGGAGGTTGAGCGAGGAGGCCAAGGCGAAGGGGTTCCGCCCCCTGCCTGGAGAGATCGCCTGGGAGGTCTTCGATGAGCGATCGCTGGCGCGATAATCTGGTCCTGAGCCTGCTTCTACATCATCCGCGGCGCACGATGGCGAGCATCCTCGGCATCGCGGCGGTGATGCTGCTGGTGGTGATGATCGGGGGACTCGTGCGCGGAATTTTGAAAGAACGGGGTCGGCGCGATGCGAGCGTGGGCGTGGAGATCCTCGTGCGCGAGCGTGGGGCGGTGGGACTCACTCCAAGCAGCGCAGTGCTTACTCTGCCGGAGGCGCTCGCGAGGACGATCGCCGAAGTCCCCGGCGTTCGAGGACTCACCCTGGTCGGCCAGTATTTGCAGCCGACGGGACGGGGACTCGATCTCCGGCTTGTCGAAGGGGTGAAATATCCGGAGTATGCGCGGCTCACGGGTTTGCGCGTGGTCCAAGGACGCGGCCTGAAAGGGGGAGACGAGGCCCTCATTGACATCGTGCGGGCGCGCTCCCAACGGGCGAAGGTCGGCGACCCGATTGAGCTCTTCGGCCGGCCGTTCCGCATCGTCGGCATCTATGAACCGCCGCTTGGCCCGCGCATCAAGATCCCCCTGGAGACGATGCAACAGGCGCTCGCCGCTCCGGGGCGCGGATCGGCCTTCCTCATCAAGTGCGCGCGCGCAGAGGATCAGGAGGCGATCGCCGCCGAACTGCAGCGACGGCTCCCCGACCGACAGGTCCTCCTCACGCGCGATCTCCCTCGCCTGTACGCCGATGGAAATCCGCTGATCGCCGGTTTTCTCACGGCCATGCTCCTGGTCGCCGCCATCGTGAGCGCGCTCCTGGTCACGCTCACCATGTACACGACCGTGCGGGAGCAAACGCGCCAGATCGGCATCCTGAAGAGCCTGGGAGCGTCAAAAGCCTTCATCGCTGCGCTCATCGAGAAACAAGCGCTTGTGATCAGTGGCCTGGGGATTCTGCTGGCTCTCGGCCTTTCCTTCGCTCTGAAGCTGCTGCTGGATGGGCTCACGCCCCTTCGCGTGGAGATGGAGCTGCGATGGATCCTGGCGATGATCGCCGCAGGACTGGTGAGCAGCGCCGTCGGCGCGCTCTATCCGGCCTTGCGCGCCGCGCTTCAAGATCCGGTTCAGGCCTTGATCTACGAATGACCGCCCGGCATGTGCGGATCGGTGCAAGCGAGCGGGTCGGAGGAACAAGCTCCGTTGAGCCACCTGAAGGCGAATCCTCCGGGAGACGGCGCAGCCGCTGGCGTCGCCATTCGCGTTCACGATTTCCCCACCAAGACAAACGGAGCCCAATAAAAGGGATGCACGAATCGCCCCTGCTCAAGCAACTCCAGCCGCGCGTGCCGCAACGCTTCGGCCTTCCCCCTCCCCGCCTTCAGGTGCCGATAGAACCGCACCATCAACTCCGCCGTCGAAACGTCCGCAACCTTCCACAAGCTGACGAGGACCGCCTCCGGCGTAGAAAAACGCCCGAATCCGATCATTCCCTCACCCCGTAGCTGCTTCCCCAAGCCCGTCTCGCAGGCTGAGAGTACGACCAGCTCCGCATTCAACTTGAGGTTGAAGACCTCGTACACCTGCAGCACTCCATCCTCACGGGCATCCCGAAAGGCCGAAGGCAACGTCAGCACAAGACCTGAATACTGCGGCGCATTCTCATTGAGCAGCCCATGCCCCGCAAAATGCACGAACCGGTAACGATCGAGCGACTCCCCCTTGACGTTCTCCTCCCGCGCCTCGGCGCCCAAGTAAAGCGCCACGCTGCCCACCTGCGAGGACAACCCGCTCATCTGTCAGCAGGTGAGGCATCGGCGGTTATTATCCCCCGGCCTCACGGCCGAGGCAACAGAAAAATCTCCTTACAATCGCCTCTTTCTTCTTGTCCCTGCCCCATTCGGCTCTCGCACGCTTCCAGCGTCCACCCTCTTCTGGCATTCGACGCAGTGCTGTGCCGAGGGCAACGCGCGCAGCCGCTCGATTGGGATGGGCTGATGGCACTGCACGCAGATGCCGTAGTCGTCGGTGTCGAGCCGGCGAAGGACGTCTTCGACCGATTGAAGCTTGCTTGTGAGGGAGCTGTATCGTTGAGCTGCCAACTCGCGTGCCAAAGAGAACTCCGAGGTGCGGATTCGGTGCTTCACCTCCTGAAGCTCCTCATAGAGGCGATCGCGCTCCCGCAGCAACGGGGCGCGCAACTCCTCGCGCTCGTCTTTGCTCAGGGGTGCTGGCGGGCGCGATTCCTGCTCAAAAAGGGAGTGCTCTGACGCCTCCGAAGGTGAGGGGAAAGGCACAGGGGATTGAGCGGTTACGGCGCGGCCCCCATTGTCGGAGGAAGGTCGGATACTCGGCTCGGATTTGCGGTGCAGCGGAGCTACCGCCTGGGGAGTTGTGACAAATAGGTCAGGCGCGCTCGTCTCTGAGGGAACCGGCAGGCGTGAGGCTACGGCCTCCGGTCGTTCGCCCGCTTTGATGCGCTCGGCCATTCGGGTGATCTCCTCGGCGAGCGGGTGCAGCGGTGCGTCTTCGTCTTCTGGACCGGAGAATCTCCCTCTCGGTCGGATGCCCAATCGTTCCAGCTCGCGCACGACGCGCGCCATGGTGGCTTCGCGATCGCGGTAGAACTCGGATCCTCGGATGCGGAGGAAGCGCCAGCCCAGACGTTCGAGCACGGCCTGTCGCTCCAAGTCCTCGGGGATTTTCTCAATCGGGTGCCACCGGTCCCCATCGCACTCGATGGCGACGCGACCGTGCTCGCCTTCCACCACGAGGTCAATGCGGTAGGATCCGACGGGCCATTGGGTGCGCACTCGATAACCGCGCTCGCTCAGCCACTCCAGCACTTCGCGCTCGAAAGGCGATTCGGTTCGCCGGGCTTGTTCATCGGCGCTATGAAGGAGACCTTCGGGGTCCTTATAGGCTTGCAGCGCGAAATGGATCAACTCTCGGCGGAGATCGCCTTCTTTGAGATCGGCAGTGGGATCGAGCGAGTAGACGACCCAGAGTTGATCTCGCGCCCGGCTGGCGGCGACGTTGAAGCGTTGCTTGAACCGGTCATCGTTGCGCAAAGGCAGAGGACCTTCCGGTCTTGGGCTATCCACAAGGGAGATGAGCACGACGTCCCGTTCATCGCCCTGGAACTGAGCCGAGGTGCCGCAGAGGAACCGACGCTTCTCCAGCTCTTGCTCAAACGCCGGATCATCCAGACACGCCCGGCGAACCAAGCGTTCGATGAACTTGGCCTGCTCCCCGCCCACCAGGGAGACGACGCCGATGGTTTTTCCTTCGTAAGCCGGGTGTTGCAGCATGGCGCGAATGAGCGCGGCGATCGTCTCGGCTTCCTCCTCGTTCACCTTCGCGTGAGCCGTACCCCTCACCCGATATGGGACCACGGCGGGTTTGAGCCGGACGCGGCTCGATTCTCGCAGCGGACGGATGCGACCGCGGTAGCAGAGCCTGTTGCTGAAGGCGATGATCTCGGGCACGCAGCGGAAGTGTTCGGTCAGCATGAGCGCGCCGCCGAACGATTCCCGCGCGAGGTCATAAATGGAGCGCCTGCCATCGTAGAGGTGGGCATTGGGGATGTCGCGAAGATATTCGGCCTGAAGCTGCTCGATGGCGCGCAGTTCCTGACCCACGCCCTCGGGGCTGACCTGCTCGTGATCGCCGACGACGATCACCTGGTCGGCGATGTAGAGAGCGAGGAGGCCGAGGAGATCACATTGGCTCGCCTCGTCCACGATGACCACATCGAAGCGCGTGGTGGTGGGATCTATCTGTTCGGCCACGCGCGCAAGCGGCATGATCCAGACGGGCACGGCCTCTTTGGCTTGTGCGAGGAGTCGCGAAGCTTCCTCCCGAAGTCGTGGTGCAGAGCGAGTTGTCCCCTTGCCTAACCGTCGTATGGTATTGTACCAGCCGACGAGCGCCTGCTTTTGCGCCTGTCCAGTCTTCTCAATCCGGTGGGCCCAGGTGCGGCATTCGACAAGTTGCTGGGTGATACGGTAGAGCTGCTCCATGCATTGCTCCAACCGGTTTTGAAGCTCCTGAACGGATACCTTGGAGCGACGGACAAGCTCCTGATGCAGTTGTCGCCAGAGCCAGGCGGCTTCGGGATCGCCCGGCAGCGTATCACCTCCGTGCAGGTCGCGTCGCGCGCGAATGGCTTCGGCCCAGGCCGGAGCGAATTGGGAGAGCCGTTCGAGCAACGCCTCGCGACGTCGAAGGTAACCGTGTTTTTCACACAGCTCGCAGAGCCGCGCGTAAGCCGTGCGATAGGCGGCTGCGTCTTGACGTTCGAGCGCGTCTTTGACGGCTGCGACGGCCGTGCCGGGAGCACGATCACCGAGGCGATTTTTCGCCTCCTTGATTCGCCGCTCCGCATCGCGCTGACGGACGACGAGGATCATCGCGTTCAAACCCTTGGGCAAGGCGTCCGACAGAAACTTCCCCAGTCCGCGCAGCTCATGTTCCGCATCCCGCTGCAGCGTGGGTCCTCCGCAGGTGCGATCCCAGTTGAAGCCGAAGGGACGGAGCTTCTCCCGCAGGCAACGGATCTCCTCCTTCACCGACAGCAATCGGCGAATGCGCGGAGCACGCCGGAGAATCATGTGCCCGGGCTGCGGACCGAGATCATCGGCTGAAGGACCGCCGCGCTGAGTGATGAGATGCGTCCAAGCGCTGCGGAGCTGCCGGCGTCGTTTTTGGATCGCCGCCTCTGCTGCCAGCGCCTGAAAGTGCTCGACGGTTTTGGGGCGTCCGGTGGTGACGTGTGCAGAACCGATCCACCGACGATGCCGGCGGTTCCACACAGTATCCCACCATGAGAGTCGTCCTCCTCGTCGCTTCGCCATCTCAGCCAGTTCGTTCGCCATTTGCTCATGCTCTTCCCAAGTTCCCCGGGGAGGAAGGGACGGTTGATGCGCAATGAGGAGGCCGGAGGCAGACCGCTCAAATTGCACAAGGGCTTCGGAAGGTCCCAAGAGGTGCTCGTCAAACAGAGACGGCTCACCCTCTTCGACGAGAGTCAGCTCCCAGGGCTCCGCAGCCAGAAGAAGCTCGCCCAGCTCGCGTGCTGCCCTTGCCATTTCCTGGAGAGCAGGAATGTCCTCTACTGTGGGCTCACGCTCCCACCACTCAGCGCGGTGACCATCCGGTGATAGGCGCAGGAGACTGCTCAGCTCCTCAAATTCGCTCGGACCAAGAAGCGTCTTTGGATCGGGAAGGACGCCGCGCAGTTCGTGTTCCTCCCTCTTGGGCAAGTCACGATTGAGCCGATAGAGTTCGGCGAGTTCCGTCGGGCTGAGCGGCAAGGGCGCTCCCGGCTCAATGGGTTCCGGAATCCAGTCATCCCGGCCTCCGCCTTCCGCGATGCGACGGGCTGCTTCCGACGGCGGGTATTCGCGGCCCGCGATCACAACCGAGCGATATTCGCTGCCGATGGCTTCGACCAGCTCGGTTCGAAGCCGTGCGATTTCCTGGAGCAGATGCTCTCGCTGCGTTGTCAGCCTATCTGCCTGGTGGTGGAGATCGCCGGCGTCATCGTTCAACCGGCTTATGATGGCGTGGACGGCCTCTTCCAACTGCCGGCGGCTGGCCAGGTCGTCATCCAGCACGGAGATGGCCAACGGGCGCAGCGGTTCGGGGATATACTCGCGCACGACGCGCAACGCTTTTGATGTGTGGGCGGTGACGAGCACCGACTTGCCCTCGGCCAGCAGATGGCCGATCAGATTGGCGATCGTATGGGTTTTGCCTGTCCCCGGAGGACCCTGGACGAGAACGCACCCATATCGGTTGAGGCGCGCGGCAATTTGCAGTTGCTCACGGTTCCAGGGCTTGATGAAAAAGACCTCCCGCAAGAGATCGAGATCGTCCCTCGCAGGATGCGAATCGAAGGAGGCAGCTCTCACTGCCGGAGGCTGAACGCCCACGACCGGGCACAAAGCTGCCGGGGGATCAGCGCGCCGATCGAGGTCAGCGAGCACGCGCTCGACGGCACGCGCATAGCCTTGCGTGCGCGGCATAAGCAGCAACAGGGGCGAGCGCCAGATCCGCAGCGGGTGAGGACCGGAGATCTTCTGCGGCTCGATGGGCTCATCGGTGAATTCGCCATCGGGAGCAAGGCGACGCGCCAGACTCTTGAGAAACGCGGTCGTATCGGGCCCCTCAAGGGGATGGAGGAACGAGGCGCCATGTCTGATCTCCTCGTGGATGGAAGAAAGCACCGCCGGGTTGCTGAGCGGCGCGTCGCGCAGAATGGTTGTATGGAGGTCGGGGTTGCGGTCGGTCTCCCGGATGATGAACTCGGGGACATCCGGCCTGAACTCCAGTTGCACGGGCAGCATGATCACAGGGAAATGAATGGCCCCCTGCTCCCACCGCCAGAAGAGGATGCCATCGGCCAGGAGCAGTTCGTAGCGTTCCCCTTCGCGTTGTAGCTCGCCATGAAGCTCGTAAAACCACTCGTAAACCTTCATCGCCTCGCGGGCCGGCCGCTCCTGCTGGGCCCAATTCCGCCAGCGCCCCAGCCACGCGTGCCAAGCTTGAACTCGGGTGGGATCTGCCTCAAAAGGCTCGATGTGCGTCATGCCATCCGAGCCGGGGATGCTCCGCTCAGCGAGTACTGCAGGCTCCCTGAAGGGATCGTCAGGCGCACCCTCCAGCCAGTCTCGGAGAGCAGGCGGACGCTCGGGCGGTCGAGAAAGGCGCGGCCGGCGGATGCGTATGAGAATTGTCGGGCCATCGTTCTCATCGCCTTCTCGCTCGTCATCGGCCGTGATGCGAAGCACGGTGATGCCGGAATGCTGAGGCAACTCGTCCAGCGAGAGCTTCCAGCGAATCTCATTCAGGTCGCGGACGTAAGGGAAGCGAATGGCCGCGTATTCTTTGAGGAATCGAAAAAGCTGCCTCGTCTTCTCGCGCGTCACAGACATCCATTCTTCCCTATCCATAGTCATCCTCCTAGAGATCGGGGATTGGCTCCCGATCTCTTGGCGGAACCATATCCCACCCCTTCCGGTTCGAGGAAGGGGGAACAATCTTGTGGCAAGGTGTCTTCAAAGCTCCTTTCATGTTTTTTGCTCCCTTCTTGGCGGAAGGGCGTTGGCCCTTCGCCGCCACAGCCTGACGCGCCGGCACTAATTGAGCCGACGGGCATAGCCGGCCTCCCGGAAGTTCGAACTGCTCACGTCCACGAAGAAGAAGGCATCGCCGCCCTTGACGACGATGAGGGTCTGCCTCTGTAGAGTCGGGGAGAGATTAGGCACCAGTCTTCGCATACGCATCCCCTCCATGGGAAAATGGGGCGTGTGCGGCGCCTGCTTCGAGAGACCGAACACGCCCCACTAAGGGTCCTCCCCTAACGCCATGGGCGCGTGGTGTAGGAGAAGGAGTAAAGCGTCAACGGGCCCAACCGCTGCGATGATCCTGTTAGGGAGCTTCCGTCACTCCCATAAAAATTGTAGAACTTTCACGAACCGAGCTCCTGTGAAGAACCAAAGAGCGAGCGCCCCTGGCTGCCGTAAAAGCTATAGAGTTTGAGCGTGCCAAGCTGCTGGGAATACCCGAGGGCGTAGCTCCCATCGCTGCCATAAAGGCTGGAGTACGTCGAGGAGCCCAGCCGCTGGGAGAATTCCCAATAGCTCCGGCTGTTCTGCGCCCGAGCCACGCCCGCCATCACCAATGTGCCGAGTGCCACTGCCGCGAATGTCTTCCGTTTCATGCTCATTGTCCACCTCCTTGAAAGTTTTCGTACTGCTTCCGCCCAACAAAAGACAGGAAACGGACCAAGAGGTTTAGTCAGCGGCCAAGATCCCAAGCGGCTACTCTCGTCATGGTGCCGATACGCCAGAAGCGGATCGGTGTGAGAGGCTCAGACAATCCATGCAGACAAGCGTCCAACTCCGCTTCAGGAGAATGGGGGCGAGGGGGATCGAATTGGCATTGTGCAGGCGAGCCCCCCGCGCGGGCGATCCGAATCGAGCCGGGGGTGAGCGAAGAGGCGAACCCCAGCGACCGAAGATTTCTCCCCTCCAAGCCCGCATGAGCGGCTACGCGAGATGGGCGCCAATGCCAGGACCACAATCGGGCCGTCTGCCTTGCGGACTTTCCTGGTATAATCTTGAGCGTGGTCGGGGCGGAGAAAGCAACCGAAGAGATCATCCGGGAGCTGCAACAAGGGCTGAGCGTTGAAAAAAACTTCCGCTTGCTCTTCACGCGCTACTACGATCCGATCTACCGGTTCTTCCGAAGGAAAGGGATGTCGCCGGAAGATGCTTGGGATCTCACCCAGGAAGTCTTTTTGTCTGTCTATAGAGGGATGGGCGAGCTTCGTGAAAGTGCCCGGTTTGAGAAGTGGTTGTATAGGATCGCCAAGAACATGTATCTCAACGAGATGGAACGACGGGGGGCGAAGAAGCGGGCCGTCGCCGAGGTCTCGCTGGAAGAGGTCCGAGCGGGCGCGCCGGAAATCCCCTTTGACGCTCCATCCGGGGTGATGGCCGATCCAATGGAGGGGGTGCTGGAGGAAGAGAAACGGAAGAAGCTGCGTGAAGCCATGGAGCAACTGCCTGTGCAAATGCGTCGGTATGTCTACCTGCGCGTGGTGAAGGAGCGATCCGTTCAGGAGATCGCGACGCTCCTGGGCATCTCCGTCAACACGGTCAAGGCCCACCTGCATCAGGCGCGGAAGATACTGCGGGAGCGGCTCAGCTCCCTTTTCGGCGAAGGGGAATTGTGAGCGACCCAGCCGCCACAGGGGGCTGAGCCCTTCGCCAGGTTGCCAACAACAGAAAGTCGGAGAGCGAACGATGAACGGAGAGTTTCGACGATATTTGGAAGCGCTCGGCGAGGGATGGGAGGACCACCTGAAGCGCCATCTCGACGAGGATGAGCTGATCGGCTACGTGCGCGGAGAGCTTGAGCCGGGGGATGTCCAACGGCTGCAGTCGCATCTCGTGCACTGTGATGCGTGTATGGCGGCTCTCACCGACGTGGCGGACTTCTTCGAACCGCTTCGAGAAGGGGAAGAACCGATCCGCGAGCGCGTCCTTCGTCGGGAGTGGAAAAGCTTCTGGCAGCGCGTGCGGGCTGAAGAACGCGCGACCGCGCGAGAGGACGTGCCGGTGTGGTTCCGTCCGCGAGCGATGTTCGTCCTGGCAGCGAGCTTGCTCGTCATCGTCGGGTTCTTGAGCTTCTGGACGTGGCACTTGCGACGGGAAATCCAGCAGTTGGCCCGGCAAGCGCAGAGCGAGCGAACACGGCGAGCGGAATTAGAGCGCGAAAATCGTCGCCTCCAAGAGCAAAGCGATGTCATCAAGCGGGATTATGAGTCGCGATTGAGCGAGTTGGAATCGGACCTGGCCCAGCTTCGGGAGCCGGAATTGAACATCCCCATCTATGACGTCCTCTCCCGAGAATTTCTCCTCCGATCAGAGAGCGCGAGCGTTGTGAACCACATTGTGGTCTCACACACGGCCAGAAGTTTCAGCCTGGTCCTCAATGCGGAGGATCAGCCGAAATACCCGACCTACACCATCGAAATTGTAGATCGGGGGGGTCACGTCCGCTGGCGTGCTGCCGGGTTACATCGCGACCGTCACGGGAACTTCACCGTGACGCTGAATCGCGCCTTTTTGAGTCCGGGGAAATATATCCTCTACGGCCAACGGGGAGAGCGCCTCCAGAGGATCGCAGAATACATCGTCTCGCTCAGCTATCTCTAGCCGGCCCGTAGACGGTATGCCTGGTAACGCCTCGCCACAACGGCAATCTCATCCAACGATCCGTGGCTCGCGGGCGACGCAGGGCATGGCGGCCATTAAGGGATGCCGAGCGAGGACCGATTGCGCGCTTCGCGAAAAGTCCCTGAAGAGCTATGGCTTTCGCTTCACTTTCGCCTTCCGGGAAGAAGGCGCAGCCGGTGGAGCGTCCGCCGATGGGGTCTCCGAGACGTTCTCATCGAGCTTGGGTGCCTGTCGGAGCATTTGGATGAAGAGGTCCATATCGTAGTCGCATTCGCGCGCCATCTGTTCGCGCACGGCATGCAGGAACTCCAGGAATTTCGGCTTGCGGTACATGGTCATCCCACCTCGGAGACGAGGAATTCCGGCGTGATGATCGTCGGCACGAAAAAGCCCGATGTCACGTTGAACAACCGCACGCGCGCTTGACGGTAGACGTTCGCCAGATAGCCGAAATTCCAAGTGACCAAGAAGTCGATCTTGTAAAAGGAGGCCACGGCCACATGAAGGGCGTCGGCCATGTACTTGCGCTGGAAGATGCCGCGGGCGATGTATCCTTCGGCCAAGATGCCAACCTCTTCGGTGATCTCCAGCTGCGGGATGTCGCGAATCAGGTTCAGATACGCCTGTCGGCGCGGCTCACGCATCCGTTCGAGTTCGCGCACCACCAACGGCGAGATGTAGGCGTCGTAGAGCGGGCGCTCATGCTCCCACCATCGGATCGTCAGGTCTCGACGGAAGGGGTCCTCGTTATCGAGATACGCCCCGATGACCGAGGTTTCGAGATAGATGCTGATCTTCGCCACCCTACCCCTCCGAGGGCTTCTCATTCAGCGATCGAATCGCCTCCGTCTGCGGCACCAGCCGAAGCCGCGCCCGCGAGAAGTCAAACGTCACGCGGAAGTGCTTCAGGAAGCTCCCGCCCAAAATCCCCGCTTGCATGAATCCCGCTGACTCGTTGACAGCCCCCAGGTCAAGGACCGGCGCGCGAATGTTCCGCTGCTCCAAGCTATTCATCGAGAGCGAAGGTAAGAGGATCACGTCCACGTTCTCAATGACGCCCGCCGCACCGAGCACGCGAATCTTCGGGGACGGAAGGATGTGCTTCTCCAAATTGTACTTCTTCACGACGTGCGCGCCGACGACGGTCGCGCTCGCCCCGGTGTCGATCAAGAAGTTGACCTTCTCGCCATTATGCAACTTGACTTCAGCGCTGACCAATCCTCCATTGGTCGTGCGGAAGGGGATCTCCGAGCCCCCCTCAGGGGGGGCTTCGCCGATCGCCAGCGCGGGCTCGCTCTCCAGGACGAGCGTCCGCTCCGCGTAATCGATCGTGAAGCGGAAGTTGGCGAGCACGGAAAGTCCGAGAAAGCCATCGGCCCGCAAGACGTCGCCTTCGTTTTCAGCGGTAGTCATGTGATGAATCGTTCGGATGTAGATCGGGATGTTGAAGATGCGGATGTCGCCGAGATGGAGCGCATCGAGCAGTCCGTAGACGATAGGGAACCTCCCCCCCCCGCCGACGGCGCGCGCCTCGCCGCCGCGCGCCAAGGGGCGAATGCCCAATCTCTCCGCTGCTTCGTAAGAGAGCACGGAGATGCTGGCCCCCGTGTCGATGACCAAGTTCAGCGTCACATTGTTCCCCGCGCGCGCCTGAATGAAGGGGCGATCCCGCTGCAGGCGGAAGGGGACGCGCGCCGTGCGCCCCCCCTCAACGCGATGTAAGTGCGTGATGCCCAAAAGCGAGAGCGCCCGGTAGAAGGCGATCAATCCGCGATAGCGCTCCCGCCGCTCCACATCCATCTTGGGAGAGACGGCCAGGAATTTCTCGTAATACTCGGCGGCCTCGCGGAACTTCTCCAAACGAGCCGCCGCTCGTCCGAGGGCGATCCAATAATCTGGCTCGTTCGGATCGAGCGCCGTCGCCCGCCGCAGCCGCTGATAAGAGAGCTCCGTACGATTCTCGAAGAAATCGATCTCGGCCAATCCGGCCCAGGCGAGGGCCTCGCGCTCGTTCAGCAGAAGCGCTGCGGTGAAGGCCTCGGCCGCTTCAAGGAAGATGCCCGAACGCAAAAGCACGAGGCCGATCACCGCACGCGCGCGCGCGCTCTGCGGATCCTGATGCAGCACTTCAGCTGCTTGATCGAACGCTTCGTTCAGGCTCCCGAGCTTTAAGAGCGCGAGGCTCAAGCCTAACCGCGCCGGGTGATCCTTGGGGTTTTTCGCGAGCAACTCGCGATAGGCCTCCGCGGCTTTCTCATAATCTCCCTCGCGCATCAAGCGCTCGGCCCGCCGATACCGTCGCCCAGCCGATTGCGCGGCTTCCGGTCGTGGGGAGGATTCATCAGCCAGCGTGGCGGCGAAGTCGGGGAACGCGCCACCTTCACTCAGGAGCGCGACAAGGACGAGGCTCGCTCGAAGGCCCCATGACCAAAGGGGGGTATACCCCACACGACGATGTGGTGTGCCGCCATTCACGAGCGCCCCTCAACACCGCCGATCCCTCGACGTCAAACCAGATGGAGATTCTAAGCCTCTGCGCTCTGGCTTGTCAAATACCTTGAAGCCGCTCCGCAGGGGAGGCGAGCGCGTCCCTTGGTTGGAACCGCATCGCGAGGCGAAGCTGCGCCTTCTCTCCTGGCCGCCGAGAGGACGCTTCGTTCCCGCCCCAGCCATTCCTCCACCGCGAATGAAAACCGCGAGGCGACAATTCGCCCTCTCGCGTCACTTCTTCCACTCCTGCATGCCCGTGCCTTGGAAGGGCCAGCCCGAGAGCATCTGGATCGTGCTCAGTTGATTGGAGAACGCCACGAACTCGATCCCGCATTCGGGACACTTGATCCGATCCCCTTTCTGCGGCCGCAGATAGGCCGGGCTCGTCGGGATGAAATACTCGGCCTTGAATCGAACGGGATCGTCCGGTCCCGTGTAGGTGTAGATGTGCGTGTTGCAGTAGGTGCAGATCACTCGCTTCATCCGTTCCCCCCTCCTTCAGAAGTGGCGGAGATGCGCGAGGACAGTTCGCCGACGAGCGCCAGACCGGCCTCCATAATTTGATCACGCTTCAGGACGGAGGTGGCCTCGACGTAGACGCGCAAGACCGGCTCCGTCCCCGATTGTCGGAAGAGGATCCAACTGGCGTCGTCCAGGAGCAATTTCGTCCCATCGAGCGTCTGAACGTCCACGACGCGAAATCCCGCCACGCGATCCGGCGGATCGCTGGTCAGCCGGGCGACGATCTCGCGACCGGGCTCGACCAACATGTGCAGATCTTCGCGCCGATAGTGGAATTCACCGAACTCGCGCCAGAGCGCGCGCACGGCTTCGGACGGACGCTCGCCTCGCGCGATCAACGCCTCCAACAAAAGGAGGCCAGCAAAGGTGCCGTCGCGCTCGGGCAAGTAGCCGCGCACGCCAATCCCCCCGGATTCCTCCCCCCCGATTAAGACCTCTTCAGTGAGCATCAGATCGGCGATGTATTTGAATCCGATCGGCACGACGCGCACGGGACAGCCCAAGGCGTCAGCGATCCGATCCACAAGCACGCTCTGCGAGAACGTCCGGACGACGATCCCCCGCTCGCCGCGCTCTCGCCCCAGATGCCAGACCAGAAGGGGAAGGATTTGATGCGGCGTGAGGAACGAGCCATCCTCGCCGACGGCCGCCAGGCGATCGCCATCGCCATCGTGCGCCAGACCAATTGTCGCGCGCGCCACGCGCACGGCTTCAAAGAGCGCGCCGAGATTCTGGGGCATGGGTTCCGGATTGACGCCGCCGAAGAGCGGATCGCGCTCGGCGCGAATCGTCTCCACGCGACATCGGCCCCCACCAAGCACGCGTTCCAGATAGCGATCGGCAGCACCGTGCATCGGATCCACGATGATGTGCCAGTCGGAGCGACGAATCGCCTCTAGATCCACGAGCGCGCGCAGCCGTTGAACGTACGCCTCATCGGGAGGGTCGCTCCATTGGATGAGTCCCTCGGCCTCCGCATGCTCGAACGGTCGCCGTCGCGGCTGCGATCGCCCAAGCCACGCTTCCACGGCCGCCGTCACCTCCGGACGCGCCGAGCCGCCGAACGATTCCTTGATCTTGAACCCGTTGAACTCCGGTGGATTGTGGCTGGCCGTGATGACCACGCCCGCGCGCGCCTGTCGCCGATGCACGTCGAAAGAGACAAGTGGTGTCGGCAGGTCTCGACGATAGAGGCCGACGCGAAGGCCATTGCCGGCGAGCACTTCGGCCACGCGCGCGGCGAATCGTTCCGAAAGAAACCGCCGATCATATCCGACCAACACGGGAGGATCCGCGCTCGATCCCACCTCGCGGAGATAGTCGGCCAACGCTTGCGCGACGATCTCCACATTGCGGAAGGTGAAATCCTCCGCGATCCGTCCTCGCCATCCATCCGTCCCGAATCGAATCGCCGTCGGCGTCATGGCTCTCCCTCTCCGCCGATGAGGCTGTAGTCGGTCACGACCGATTTATCACCGAGAAACGTCCCCGGTGCGATCTCGGCGGCACGCCCGATGTGACAGCCGCGCCCGAGGACGGAACGACGCACCTCAGCATGCGCGCCGATGCGCGTCGCTGCCCAGAGCACCGAATCCACGATGCGCGCTTTCTCCTCGATGAAGCAATGCGGCCCCACGACCGAATTCGCGATCTCCGCCCCCGCCTTCACCGTGCAACTCGGATCCACCACCGAGAGCCGATCAATCCCCGCTGACTTGTCGAAGCGCTCGCCACGCGGTGGCCGCACGGGGGAATAGGTCTTCACTCTCCCAGCCAAGACGTCCAGATTCGCCTGCAGATAATGACGCGGCGTCCCGATGTCCCGCCAATACCCCTCCCAGACGTAGGCGAACACCGGCTCGCCTCGCTTCAGCAAGAGCGGGAAGAGCTCGTACTCGAAGGAGAACGTCTTCCCTTCCGGGATATGGGCGAGCACCGATGGCTCTAAGACATAGATGCCCGCGTTGATCAACGGCGAGGCGACTTCGCTCGCCCGCGGCTTCTCGACGAAGCGCGTGACGCGTCCATCGGAGGCCATCTCGACGACGCCGTAAGCCGAAGGGTTTTCGACCGGCGTGAGGACAATCGTCGCCACAGCCCCCGTCTCCCGATGCCGCCTCAGGACTTCAGTGAGATCGAGATCCGTCAGGATGTCCCCGTTCAACACGATGGTCGTCCCCTGCAAGTACGCCTCACAATTCTTGAACGCTCCCGCCGTCCCAAGCGGCGCCGCCTCCACGACATAACGAATGGACAGCTCATGATCTTCGCCCCCGCTCAACACGTGCTCGATCCGCTGCGGTTGATAAGCCAGACAGACCATCACCTCTTCGACGCCCGTCCCGCGCAACAGATCAAGTTGATAGAAGAGGAAGGGCCGATTCACCAGCGGCGCGGCCGGTTTCGGCAGATGAACCGTCAGGGGACGCATCCGCGTCCCTTTCCCTCCCGCGAGGATGACCGCGTGCATGATCGCTCTTCACGACCTCAAGAGAAGTGAGTGTATCATCCCCGAGGGGGAGTTTCAAAGTCTGGCTCTCGACCTGATCCTCGCGCGAGTCGATCAGAAAGGTTTTCGAGAAGCAAGAGCGCACGGAGCCGTATTCGTGAATG
>CALHAI010000003.1 GCA_937934295.1 uncultured Blastocatellia bacterium | reverse complement strand
CCTGCGCCTCCGTCAGTCGCGCCATCGCTTCCTCCATCCGCGCCATCCGCTCGTCCGCCTGCGCCTGCGCCTCCGTCAGTCGCGCCATCGCTTCCTCCACCTGTGCCGCCCGCTCACCCGCTTGCACCTGCACTTCGGCCATCCGTACCATGGCTTCCTCTAACCGTCCCACCTGTTCCTCGACATGTCCTATCCGCTCTTCCAATCGCCCCACACGCTCTTCCGTCCGCGCCTGCGCTTCGGCCAAATGTTGGACTGTCTCAGCAAGTCTGGTGAGCATGGTCACCGCCTCTCGAACGAGCGCCACCAATCGCTCGAATGCAATGGGAAGCGCCAGCAGTTCCTCCGTCAAAAGGTGACGGCGCACCTCATCGCGAAAAGCGTGATCCGTCCGCAGAAGTTCCAAGAATTCTTCCCTCATTGGCGTCGTCCTCCCGAACACTTCACTCAATTATGGCACGGCATTCACGTCCCGGACAATCCCCCGGTGAGGGGGGTACCGGCGAGCTCGTGCAAGGCTCGTTGAGCGAAAACCGAGGCCACTTTCTTGCGGTAGAGGTGAAGGAAGTCGGTATTCTCGAGCGGGCGGATCGCGCGAGAGACAGCACGCGCGGCGGCTTCAATGACGTCTGGCTCAAGCGGATTCCCCTCTAAAATGCCCTCCGCTTCGCGAATCCGTTTCGGACACGACCCGACGGCCCCAAGGACGATGCGGGCTTCTCGGCATCGTCCCGATTCCATACACACAGCTACGGCGATACCTAGGACGGGGAAGTCGATGGCTCCTCGCCGGCGCAACTTCCAATACGTGCTTCTCCATCCTTCCCGGCATGGGAGCCTCACCTCGACGAGGATCTCCTCAGGCGCTTTGGCCAGATACTGAATCCCGTCATCGCGATAGAACTCCTCAGCGGCGATCGTCCGTTCCCCATGCGGACCGATGAGGCGAAGCTGAGCGCCTAAAGCGATCATCACCGGAGCTCCATCGGACGACGAGACCGCCCAGCATCGCGTTCCCCCTGGCGCGACGGGACAAACCGTTCCTCCCTTCTTCAAACAGAATCCGAGCGCTTCACGCCAGAAGAACGTCTGGTCGTAATAAGTGCATCGCGTATCTATGCACAGGTTACCACCGATCGTCCCCATTGAACGAATCGGCGGATGAGCGATCCCTGCGCAGGCGCGAGCGAGGGCTGGATACGCGATCGCCAGGTTCTCACACGCGAGCACGCGCGCGAGCGTGACACCAGCTCCCAGCGTCACGCCATCGTGCGCCATCCACGCGATGTGCGACAATTCGGGGATGCGCCGTACACTGACGAGGGCTCGCGGTTGGATCTGCCGTCGCTTCATCTTGGGATAGAGATCCGTCCCCCCGGCGACGATCTGCGCCTCCGGACCATGATCGCTCAAGATCCGGAGTGCTTCATCGAGCGATCGCGGTGCGAAGTATTGAAATGGCGGAAGACGAAGCATGGTCCCCCCTTCATGAAGAACGCGTCGGGACATCCCGCCATTCCGGTGGAGGCTCGACGCGAATCGGCTCCGGCCACGCGAGCGAGGGGATGGACTTCGGACCGACGCGACCCGATCCTCCACGCGCTTTGTCTTCCAACCCCTTGAGGATCTTCTCCGGAGTAATGGGCAACTCGTCAACGCGGACACCAATGGCGTCATAGACGGCATTGGCAACGGCCGGGGGGACCGGGAGCAAGGGGCCTTGTCCGGCTTCCTTGGCCCCGAACGGACCGTTCGGATCATCAGTCTCAATCAAAAAACACTCCACCTCGGGCATCTCCAGCGGCGTCGGGCTCTTGTAGTCGAGCATCGAAGGGGCCTTATGTAAGCCGAGGCGCGAGCGAAAGGTTTGCTCCTCCATGAGCGCTTCGCCCAACCCCATGTAGACACTCCCGTGGATTTGCCCCTCGACCAAGCGCGGGTTGATCACGCGTCCGACGTCATGAGCGATCCATACCTTCTCGACTTGAACGAAACCGGTCTCGGGATCCACCCGCACTTGTATCACGCACGCTGAGTAGCTGTAGGATGGTGACGGCCCTACGCCCGCTCCCTTATATCGCCCGGGCGACTTCGGCGGTTTGTAGCTGCCAACGGCTCCCAAGGTTCCGAATCGCGCTTCGGCGAGCTGAGCGGCTTCGGCGAAATCGAGCCCGCGCTCCGGATCGGCCTGATCGAAGATGCGTCGTGCGCGCGCCATGAGCTGCTCCTCGGGGACATCGAGCCGTTCGGCCGCCGCGCGAAAAAGCAATCGCCGGAGTTTCTCCGCCGCTTCCACAGCCGCATTCCCGGTCATGACGGTCACGCGACTCGAATAGCTGCCCAAATCCACCGGCGTCAGATCCGTATCCGCCGTCACGACGCGAATATCTTCAGGGAGGATCCCGAGGACCTCGGCGACGATATACGCCAAGATGGAGTCGGATCCTTGCCCGATGTCCGTGCTCCCGCAGAAGACGGTTACTCCCCCTCCTCGATCAATCTTGATTTGCACGCCCGAATGGGGCATGTCGTTCCAATAGATCGGCAAACCGGCACCACTCAAGTACGTGCTACAGGCGAATCCAACTCCATGGCCGAAAGGTAGCCGCCGGAACTTCTCGCGAAATCCCGACGCCTCGACGACGCGATCTATGCACGCGCGGAGTCCGCAACTGGAAATACGCAGCCAGTTCACCGTGAGCGATGGCGCCTCGACGATCTGACGTCGACGCATCTCGATGGGATCGAGCTCGAGGTCCTCGGCGATCTTGTCCAGGTGGACTTCCAGAGCGAAACGTGGCTGCGGCGTCCCGTGTCCTCGCTTGGGGCCGCAGGGCGGCTTGTTCGTGAAGACTCGTACGCCTTCAAACTTGTAACGCGGGATCTTGTAGGTGACCGTCTGCAGCGCGCCCGTGTAATAGGCCGTCACGACGCCATAGCTGCCGTAGGCGCCCCCATCAAGGAACGACCGGACGTGCATGGCCATGATCGTTCCATCGCGTCGGACCCCCGTCTTGATCCACATCAGCACAGGATGACGCCCCCGATGCACGTAGAAGACCTCCTCGCGCGTGAGCGTGATCTTCACCGGACGGCCGGTCAGCATGGCCAATTTCGCTACGACGATCTCATGCGAGAACGGATCGCTCTTGCCGCCGAACCCCCCGCCGACCGGCGTAGCGATCACGCGAATATGGCTGGGGGGTAACCCGAGCACTTTCGCCAAAGCACGATGCACATAATGGGGCGTTTGCGTGCTGCTCCAGAGCGTGAGTTTCCCGTCAGGCCCATATTGCGCTACGGCGGCGTGTTGTTCCAGCGGCAGGTGCGTGCTCCCGGCATAGAAGAAGATGTCCTCGCGCACATAGTCCGCCTGCGCGAACCCCTCTTCCACATCGCCGAACTCCAACGAGATCATCTTATGGATATTCGGCCCATCTCCGTAGTCATGGATGCGCACGGAGGACTCCCTGAGCGCCTCCTCCAACGTCAAAAGGGCGGGCAACAGTTCGTACTCGACGTCGATGAGCCGCAGTGCCTCTTCAGCGATCCACTCGTCAGTGGCGGCGACGGCAGCTACAGGATCGCCCACGAACCGCACCTTCTCCGCGCAGAGGGCTTCTTCGTCTTGACTGACCGGCAGGATCCCGAAGCGGGTCGGGAGATCGCGCCCGGTGATGACGGCATAGACGCCCGGCAGCGCCCGCGCTCGGCTCACGTCTATCCGCCGAATGCGCGCATGCGCATGCGGGCTGCGTAGGATCTTCGCGTAGAGCATACGCGGCAACTGCAGATCGTCCGCATAGCGCGTCTCCCCCGTGCACTTGGGAAGCGCATCTATTTTCGGCAGCGGCTTGCCGATGATCTCAAAGGCCATCAGCTCTCCTCCTTACGAGCGCCTCTCTCGCATTCGCGCCCCGGCTCGCTCCACCGCATCCAGAATCTGGATGTATCCCGTGCAGCGGCAGAGGTTCCCCGAGAGCGCCTCGGCGATCTCCTGCCGCGTCGGCATGGGATTCCGATCCAGCAAGGCCTTGGCCGAGAGCACGATGCCTGGCGTACAATAACCACACTGCACAGCCCCCATCTCGGCGAAGGCGCTCTGCAACGGATGGGGGCGCCCGCCTTCCATGAGCCCTTCGATCGTGAGGATCTCACGGCCCTCAAGCTCAATGGGAAGCGCCAAACAGGATAAAACGGGCTCCCCATCCACGAGGACCGTGCACGCGCCGCACTCCCCAAGCTCGCACCCGTGCTTCGTCCCTGTCAAATGCAGATCCTCGCGCAGGACTTCAAGCAACGTCTTATACACGGGCACGGCGAGTGGATGCTGCTCCCCGTTCACTCTCAGCGTGATGAGACGTACGCCCATAAGCCCCTCCTCCCCGCGACCCCATCAGTTCGGAGTCGGGCTGGTCCGCTCTTAAACCCCGAACCAAGTACTCAGCGAACGCTTCGCCGATCTCTTGCGCCGACAGCGGTCCCTGCGGAGAGAACCACCGAACCGTCCAGTTGATCGCTCCGAGGATTGCGAAGCCAAGCAGCTTCGGATCCCCTTTCCGAAAGATCCCTCGCTCCATCCCCTCCCGAATGATCTCCCGAAGCCCGCGCTCGTACCGATCGCGCTTCTGAATGATCTTCGTCAGACGACGCCGAGAGAGCATCTGGAAATCGGCGTGCATGGCCGACGCCTTCAGCTCATCGAGGATGATGCCCACCTGCTCTCGGATCAACCGATGCAACTGCTCATCGGGAGGCGCGCCGCTGCTCCGCACCTCTTCCAATCGCGCGAGCAACAGATCGAGCGAGTAATCCTGGCAGACGTAGATGATCTCCTCCTTGCTCTTGAAGTAGTAGTAGAGATTCCCCTTCGTCATATGCAGCCGCCGGGCGATTTCATCCATCGTCGTCGCCGAGAAGCCGTTTCGCCGAAATGCCTCGGCGGCGCACCGCAGGATCTCGAGCCGCGTCCGTTCGACCCGTTCCTTCCTCCTAATTGATTTTGACCATTTGTTCAATTTTTCAATCCTCTGGTCAAAAGATGCTGAGAGTCTATCCGACGCCTTGGGGATCGTCAAGGGGCGAAAAGGGGACGACCCCGTCTGTCGAGAGCGCTCAGCGGATGACGTGGAACTTCCTGGTGCGCGGGAAGCCGTTCTTGACAACCCCACCGCGCTCCCGCTATAGTGAAAGTCCTGAAACTGGGAGCTCGTCCAACGGGCAGGACAGCGGACTCTGGATCCGCGAATCGGGGTTCGAATCCCTGGCTCCCAGCCATTTTCATTATCGGCTCTTGGCGATGGACAGCACAGGACCTCCTCACTCGGTTACTCCCGAGTGGACCGCGGCGAGCAAGCGAAAGCCCATGCTGGAGGTCTGGCGCAATCGCCATTTCCGAACTCTCTGGCTGGCGCAAGCCGTGAGCGGATTGGGAAGTTGGTTGGCGATGTTCGCCCTCGTGAGCTTCGGGGGATTCCGCTTCAAACTCTCGGTGGGAGAGCTTGGGGGGATGGCGGCTCTTTTCTTCCTCACCTTGGCCTTGATCTTCCCGCTCGCGGGAACCATCGTGGATCGCACCAGTCCGCAAAAGGTGATGATCGCCGCCGAGGGCTTTCGAGCGAGCTTGATGTTCCTTCTCTGGCTCGTGTGGGAGCCGAGTTTCCTCTATCCGATCCTTCTCCTGACCGGATGCGCCACGTGTTTCTTCCTCTCCGCACACTTGGCGTTACTCCCCGATGTGGTGAGACGCGAGGAGCTCTTAGCCGCCAATGCCCTCGGCGCGCAGACGCAGCAGATGAATGGTATCATCGCTCCGCTCCTGGCCGGTTCGGTGATCGCGCGTTTCGGTGAGCGCTTCTGTTTCGCCCTGAATGGGGCGAGCTTCGTTTTCTCAGCCCTTTGTTTATCGCGTCTCGCGCCGCGGCCTGAGGCGTCGGCGGCGCGCCGGTCTCACTCCCTCTGGCGCGATCTGCATCACGCCCTGGACAGGTTCGTGCGCGATCGAGTGCTCCTCTCAGTGATGAGCCTCGCGATGGCGATGATCGTGATCACGAACGCCGTCAATGTGTTCGGCGTCATCTACGCGCGCGACGTCCTGCGCGCCGGGCCGCGCGACTTCGGCCTGTTCCTCTCAGCGTTAGGCCTGGGCGCCATGGGAGGCTTCTGGCTCGTGGGCCGATACGTTCATACCCTCTCGCGCATGGGGCTCATTCGGGCGAGCGCTGCCGCGATCGGGGCCGGATTGATCGGGATGACCGTGCTCACCCGCATGATCGAGGTCCTCATCGGCGCTCTGCTGATGGGGATGGCGGCGGCCGCGTTTCTCGTCCCGGCCCAGACGCTTGTTCAAGAGCGGACTCCGGCGCGCCTTCGGGGTCGCACAAGTGGTCTCGCGTGGTCGCTATTGTTCGCCACGCAAGCGATCGCGGCGATCGGCCTAGGACGCCTCGCGGCGGCACTGACGCTGCCCGTGCTCTACCGCGCGCTCGGGATAGGGCTTCTGGTCCTGACAGGCCTCATGATGCTTTATGAGCGAAATCGCGCGCGTTCGAGGTGAAGGCTTCCTGCTTGCAGGTAGAGGAATGCCGGCCCCTCTGGCGAGGAAGGTTCAATCGGATTTATCTTGCTACGGCGGAGAGCGCGATTTACAATGAACCTTCCTGCGAGAGAGCGGGGTTGAGAGACGCCTATGAAGGAGCTGCGCGATATCTTGCGCGCTTTGGACGAACGGCGTGTGGCTGGGGAGCCGGCGGCCCTCGCGACAGTCGTTCACGTGGAAGGATCGGCCTATCGGCGAGAAGGCGCGAAGCTCCTGCTCACCCCGAAGGGGGAGATGATCGGCAGCATCAGCGCCGGCTGTCTGGAAGGCGATATCCTGGAATGGACGCGCCACGTGCTCGAGCAGGGGGAACCGGTCCTCAGGCGGTATGATCTCACGAGCGAGGACGAACTGGTATGGGGCTTCGGGATGGGGTGCAATGGGAAGATTGACGTGCTCATCGAGCCATTCCTGTTCGTGCAACCGTACCTGGAGCGCGCGCGGCAGATGCTCGAGCATGAGCGCGCGGTCGCGCTGGTGACGCTCGTCGGCGCTCCGGAGAATTCGGGGCTGAAGCTAGGGGCGAAACGTCTGATTCCGATTGAAGGGTCGCCCTGGGGGACGCTCGGTGATGCGGTGCTCGATGACGTGGTCGAGCGCGACGCCCGCCCTCTCCTGACTTCGGGGCGGTCGAAGACGCTGACCTACGATCCCGCGCAGCTTGGCGGCGAACGTGCTTCATGGATCGAAGCCGTGCGCGTCTTCATTGATTGCTTCCTCCCTCCTCCACAGATGGTCATCTTCGGAGCCGGGGCCGATGCCGTCCCGTTGGTTCGACTCGCGCAAGAGGCGGGCTTTCGCGTCACGGTCGTGGACCATCGGCCGAAGTTCGCCACGTTGGACCGCTTCCCCTGGGCGGATCGCGTGATCTTGGCCCATCCGGAGGAAGCGCCGGAGCATCTCCCGCTCACCTCGGAAACGTTTGTCGTCCTGCTCACGCACAACTTCCAGATAGATGTGAAGCTCCTGATGTGGCTGCTCAAGAGTCCGGTGGGATATATCGGCCTGCTCGGCCCGAAGGAGCGACGTGAGCTGCTACTGCGAAACCTGCGTGAGCAAGGGATTGAGCTGCGCCCCGAAGAGGTGCGGAAGCTCTATGCTCCGGTAGGGCTGGACATTGGCGCCGAAGGCCCGGAGCAGATCGCCCTCTCAATTGTGAGCGAAGTCTTGGCTGTGAAGAACCGTCGAGCGGGGACATTCCTGCGCGAACGCCAGAAGCCGATTCACACCGACTGAGCGCTTCGCCGCCGAGAAGGCTCACACCTCCTGAGGGGCTTCCCCCCTCATTTGAAGTGGCCTGATGATTCGATCGGACGCGATCGCGCTCTTCAGCGCACGCGTTCAGCGATCATCTGTCGGTAAGCCGCGTAGAGCTGCCGGAAGATAGGGCCGGGCTTCCCTTCTCCCACCGGCTCTTCATCAATGGCGATGACGGCCAGAAGCTCGGTGACCGTGCCGGCGATGATCACCTCGCGCGCCGATCGGAGTTCTGCCAGCGGGAGATCGCACTCAGCGGTACGGTACCCATGCTGCCGGGCCAACTGCAAGACGAAGCTCCGCGTGATGCCGGAGAGGATGCGATGGTCAGCGATCGGCGTCACCAGTTCCTCCCCCGTCCAAGCGAAGACATTGCTGCTTGTCCCCTCCATGACCAACCCATCGCGCACGAAGAGCGCCTCGAACGCTCCCGCGCGATGGGCCCGCTCCTTCGCCAAGACATTCGGGAGCAAACAGATGGACTTGATATCGCAACGCGCCCATCGCTCGTCCGGCACCGTGAGGACGCGAATCCCGCGCTCGCGCAGCTCCGGCGGGATGAGCCGCACAGGCCGCACGGTCATCACGAGCGTCGGAGGCGTGTCCGGCGGGAAGAGATGGTTCCGGCGCGCTGCTCCGCGTGTGAGCTGAACATATAGCTCGGCTTCAGCAATCCCAGCGCGCGCGATGAGGCTCTCGGCCGCCGCGGCTAACTCCGCGAGCGAGAGCGGCAATGGCAATTCGATCTCTCTCGCGCTCCGCTGCAATCGCTCCAGATGCTCCATCAGAGCGAACGGCTTCCCCTGATAGACGCGCACGACCTCGTAAACCCCATCACCGAACTGAAAGCCCCGATCTTCGACCGAGACCTTCGCTGAGGCGAAATCCAGAATCTCTCCGTTGAGCCATACCAATCCTTCCGACATGCTCCCCTCCTTCTTGCGCATCGCGCCCCTCCGACTTCAGAAGGTCGCCGCGAATCGCACCGGAAGATCCACGACCGTTCGCAATCCTGGCGGCGCTTGCACCAGCAGTGGGATCGAATTGACGACGACGGCGGCTGTCGCCAGATCCCCATGTGTCCCTCCGGGGATTCGCGCGCAGAGGTCCGGCGTCCCGAAGAGGCGAATCTCATCCATGGGCTCTTTAGCACCCACGTACATCTGCAGATCGAGATGAATGCGCTCTTGATTGCCCACGAGCCCACGACCGATCTGCCGCACGCCAGCGACCTGCCCCGCTCGCACATGGAGATATTCGGTCCTCACATCCTCCTCGGCGAGGATCGGCTCAATCGTCTCCGAGATCGTCCCCACCTCCATGCCCAGTCCCTCGGCGATCAGCGCAACCGATTCCGGCAAGCCAACGTGGCGGATACGCCCAGCCTCCACGGCCTCGCGGAACTCTTCGACCGTCATCCCGGCGCCGATCTTTCGCTGCAGGGGAAGCCGACGCTGTGAGGCATCCACCACGCGACGAACGAAGATGCGTTCGATGCGCTGGCATATGGTCGCCAGGGTGAGCACCAGCTTATCCATCACGAAGCCCGGATTCACGCCAGTCCCCAGCACGGCGACGCCAGCAGCTTTCGCCTCCTCGTCCAAGCGATGGGCGAGTTCGGGATACTTGCGGAACGGATAGGCCAGTTCCTCGCACGTCGAGACGACATGCGATCCCGCTCGCACGCAAGCGAGCAATTGATCGAAGACTTGCTCGAAATATGAAGACGTGGAATGGACGACGACGTCGGCCTTTCGCGCGAGGACCTCATCGGCGCGATCCGAGATGAGGACGCCGAGTGGAGAGGCGCCGACGACCTCGCCGAGATCACGCCCGACCTTATCGGCGGCGATGTCAATAGCGCCGATGATCGTCGCGCCCGTCCGTTCCAAGAGCACGCGCACGATGGCACTCCCGATCGGTCCGACGCCATATTGAATGATGCGCAGCGGCATATGTTCCTCCTTTCATGATCGTTCTCTCTCCCGCGCGTGAGCGCGCAGGCATCATCAAGGTGGTCTTCGCACCACGAGCGTTCATGGGCTGGCCATCGCGGCGACAGCATCGCGGGCGAGCAATGCCGCGCCGATGATGCCCGCGTCCTGTCCGAGTGCCCCGATCGCGAAACGACACCCCTCGAAGATCATGCGTAGGGTATGCTTCCGCGCTTCCTTTCGGACAGCGTCGAGCAAGATCTCGCCGGCCAACATGACCGGCCCCCCCAGGCAGACCATCTCAACGTCGAGCAGATTCAGGACGTTGGCGATGGCCAGGCCGAAATACCGCCCCGTCTCTCGAAGCACGGCGCGCGCCAACTCATCTCCATCAAGTGCGGCTTGAACGATCTGGGGGACGCTCAGCGTGCCCTCCATTTGCACGGCCAGCGGTGAGAGCGAGAACGTGGGATCGGAGAAGAGTCGCTCGCGCACGCGCCGCACGATGTTGGGGCCGGAGGCGATCGTCTCTAAGCAGCCGCGCCCTCCGCAGCCGCATTCGATTCCCCCCGACTCGACCTTCACATGCCCGAATTCTCCGGCGAACCCATGTGCGCCGCGTTGCAGACGTCCGCCCAGGATAAGCGCGGCGCCGATGCCTGTCCCGATCGTCACGTAGAACACATCGTGAAGCCCCTGGGCGGCCCCGCATGCCCATTCGCCATAGGCCGCCGCATTCGCTTCGTTCTCGAAGACGAGCGGCACCCCGAGCGCCTCGCGAATCTCCCCGTAGACATCGCACTCCGTCACATCCACCAGGTGTGAAGCCAGCGCGATACGCGGCGTCTGCTGACCGATTAATCCGGGCCATCCGATCCCAATGGCGGCGACGCGCCCGCGCGCCATCTCGGCATCGCGCAGCGCGCACAGCACGGCGATCACTTGCCGGAGGAATGCGCGTGGATCGCGCCGTTCGGCCAGGACGCGACTCTGAAGCCAAACGCGCCCACGCTCATCCACGAGCGCGGCGCGAATCGTCCGGCCGATGTCCACGCCGATGAAGAACGGCGATTCGAAATCTCTCATAGGCGATCGGGGCCGTCACGCACCCCCCCATCCTCACAACACGGGTGAAGGCCCCACGCGATCTCGATCCTCGGCCGATCGCGCCTCAGCCTCGCCGCGAGAACAGGGAGGATTCTCCCATGCGCCAGACGCCCGCCGAAGGCGCGCGAGCGCCCATCGCGCTTGAGCGCGCACGCCCTCATCTTCGTCTCGCAAACAGTCCTCAAGTGCCGCGCGCGCCCGTGGATCGGCGATCTGCCCCAATGCGGAGACGACGGCGAAGCGCACATTCCGATCCTCGATCGCGAGCATCTCCAGAAGCCGGGGTACCGCTTCATAATCCCGCAGCCGACCAAGAGCCAGCGCGATCTCGGCGACGACGAACCGATCCTCACTGGCCAGTAATTCGCGGAGCACCGGGGCGACCGTCGCATCGCCGATCAATCCGAGCGCTTTCGCCGCGAAGCGCGCCGTCACGACATCCCCCGCATCCAGCGCCTCCGTCAAACGCTCGATCGTCGGCCCGACGGCCGCGCTCCCCTTTCGCACGAGCGCCTCCAAGGCGGCCGCCTTGACCGCGAGGCTGGGATCGGCCAACGCTTCCACGAGCACGGGGATCGCCCGCGGATCGCGCGAGAACGCGAGCATGCGCACGGCGTCGGTCCGAACGGCCTCGTCCTCATCGCGCACCAATTCCAGCGGGTTGACCGGCGCCGCCCCCGCCGTCAGCCCTTCGATCACCCTCTGCGAGATGCGATCCTGAAGCACGAGGACATCCTCGACATGAGAATCGATCTTCTCGCTCCAGAGGATGTCGCCGCTTCGCGCATCAAGCAGTTGCGCGGTCACGCGCACGCGCTCTCCTGATCGGAAGACGGCGCCCGTGAGCACCGCATCGACGTGAAGCTGCCGTCCGATCCGACGCGGGTCTCCGGGACGATCCCCCTCTCTCCCAAGGAGGCTCGCCGAGCGAACGGTCACCGTCTTGAACTTCGCCAGTTCGGTCGTCAAATGCTCGGCCAAAGAACGTCCATAGACTTCATCCTCAGGACGACCACTCAGATTGCGGAACGGAAGGATGGCGAGTGCGCGTCGCGGCCCTTCAATGAGCGAGAACTCCACGCTCGCGGAGGCGCGCGCATCGCTTGGGGAGGTACGCTCGCGGCGCCCCCGCTCGGTGAGCCGTCGGAGTCTTTGCCACAATGCTCGAAGACGTGGGGGCTGACCGGCCGGGACATATGGGGTCATCACGCCGTCGGGCACGCGCGCTACAAGTCCCGCTTCGACGGCCACCTGTCGGAGATCTGCGAGCAGATCCACCATCGTTTGATACCGATCATTCGGATCTTTCTCAATGGCCCGCTCGATGATCGCCACCAAAGAAGGAGGGACCCGGGGGTTCAGCTCGTGTACCAATTGCGCCCGTTTGTGAATGACGGCATGCATGGTCTCCACACGGCTCTCCCCTTTGAACGGCACACGCCCGGTAGCCATCTCGTAGAGCACGATGCCGAAGGAGAAGATGTCACTCCGATGATCCACGCGTTCGCCCCGCGCTTGCTCCGGCGACATGTACGAGGGCGTTCCGAGCGTCGCCCCCATCTGCGTCAACTCGGCCGCCGCCTCCGCTCCGCGCGATCGCTCGATGAGTTTCGCCAATCCGAAGTCGAGGATTTTGACCTGTCCGCGCTCGGTCACCATGATGTTGGCCGACTTGATGTCGCGATGGATGACCCCTTGCGCGTGAGCCGTCGCCAGCGCATCTGCGGCCTGCAACGCGATGGAGAGCAAGCCCTCTAACCGAAGGGGACGTCCACCGATCAGTTTCTTCAGCGTCTTCCCCTCGACGTACTGCATCACGATGAACGAATACCCCTCGGCTTCCTCGATCCCATAGATCGTGCAGATGTTGGGGTGATCCAAGGCCGAGGCCAACCGCGCTTCACGCCAGAAGCGACGTCGGGCTTCCGCATCCGCCATGAGATCGGGGGAGAGGACTTTCACGACGACGATCCGATCCAGCGCCAGATCGCGCGCTTTGTAGACCGTCCCCATGCCCCCGTGTCCCAGCTCCTCCAGGAGCTTGTAATGCCCGAGCGTTTTCCCGATCATCCCCCTCACGATGCTCCGCACCCTCCCGCCTAATTGTAGGGGGAGACCGGGAGATGAGCAACTCGACAGCCCTCCTTGCTTCCAGAACGCGCTGATTTTAAGATGTTCCACACGTGGAGACCGCGATCATCTCACGAGGAGGGACTCATGCGCGACATTGGCTTTATCGGTCTGGGCATCATGGGGCGTCCGATGGCCGAACGCCTGCTGGGCGCCGGATACGCGGTGACGGTCTTCAACCGCACGCCGCAGAAGGCAGAGCCGCTTCTTGCGCGGGGGGCGCACTGGGCCGACTCGCCCGAGGCCGTCGCGCGTCGCAGCGAGTTGCTCATCACGATGGTCTCGGATTCCGATGCCCTGCAGGACGTCGCGCGCGGTCCGCAGGGAGTGCTGCGCGGGATTCGGCCACGGGCGATTCATGTGGACATGAGCACCGTAGCCCCGCACACGGTCGAAGACCTGGAGCGCACCTATCGCGAGCGCGGCGCGGTCTTCCTTCACGCACCGGTTCTGGGAAACTGGCGACATGCCGCCGAGGGGACGCTCCTGATCTTCGTGGGAGGGGATCGCCAGGCATACGAGACGTGCGAGCCTGTCCTGCGCACGCTCGGACAGAAGATCTGGTATTTCGAGCGGATCACCCGCGCGACGCACATGAAGCTCATCGCCAATTCGTTCATCGCCAGCATGATCCTCACGCTCGCGCAGGCCTTCGTCTTCGGCCGCCGCGTCGGGATCACGCCCACGCGCCTTCTCGAGATCCTCGACGCCTCGGCCTTGAACGCGCCGATGTATCAATCGAAAGGACGCACGATGTGCGAGCGGGACTTCCGTCCGAACTTCTACGCTCGGCACATGCTGAAGGACGTGGATCTTCTCCTTGAAGCCGCGCGATGCGCGAACGTCCCACTGCCGGTCTTCGGTGTCATTCGTGAACTCTTCGTCGCCACAACAGCTCGCGGCTTTGGCGAAGAGGATTACTCGGCCGTCCTCAAAGTTATGGAAGAGATGGCCGGCCTGGCGCCAGAAGATGGCGCTTCTTGATCCGCTCTATGGAGCGCGCGTGCGCCGTGTGCGGCAGCGATCGCTTCGTGCCGTTCTTGGAGAAGGACGGATATCGGATCGTGCGGTGCGCCGCGTGCGCCTTTCTCTTCGTTTACCCCCCTCCGGACTCGGCGACCCTCCATGCGCTCTATACCGATCCCGCGTATTTCCGGAGCGAGGGCCCCTTCGGCTATGCGGATTATGCGGCCCTGCGCGCTTTCTGGGAGACGCAGGCCCGCGAGCGCCTATTGGTGATCGAACGATACGTGGCGCGGGGCACGCTTCTTGATGTCGGGTGCGCGAGCGGCATCTTCCTCAGAGTCGCTCAAGAGCGCGGGTGGAAGGTATCAGGCATCGAGATCGCGCCGGAGGCGGCTTGTGAAGCCGAGCGACTCACGGGATGCCGCATTGTCTCTTCGCCCGAACCTCTTCTTCGAGAGGGGCGCACCTTCGACGTCATCACGCTCTGGGAATATTTGGAGCATGTCCCCGATCCGCGTGCTGAGCTGCAGCGCCTCTCCCGGCTGCTGCGCCCCGAGGGGCTACTTGCCCTCTCGACACCGAATGCCGGACAGCGCCTCGCGCAACGCGCGCCCGCGCTTTGGAAGGAGTTCAAGCCACCGGAACATTTGAGCTTCTTCACGGCGGAGACGCTCCTTCGTCTGCTCGCCGCCTGTGGATTTCGGGAACTTTGCGTCCGGGCCATCGCTCCCGACTACCGAGCGCCGGAATGGATCGAACGCGGGATCGCGCGCGCGCGTCAGCGTCTGGGCGATCGGCATGACCGTCGGACGCCGTTTTGGTTCCTCTATTCGATCGCTCGACGCGCCGTGCGGTGGACTGTCATTGCTTATCACAAGCTCTTCCTCTCGCCCCTGGCGTATGCTGGAGGGCTTGAGGTCTACGCGCGCAAAGAGCGCGAGTCGGAATAAGGCGATGGGGAATCGCTTGTGCGAAAAGGCATCCTCAGCAATGGGCGAGGCCGCGCATGGATCTCGCGCTCGGCGAAGGGCAGCGGCAGAGGAAGCGCGAAAGCCCGCACTCATGTACATCTTGGAGAGTCGCTCCTGGGGAGGGGCAGAAGCTTACATCCGCCATGTGATCGAAGGCTTGGATCGCGAAGCGTGGGATGTGAGTCTCGCCTGCTTGCCGACGGAAGCGCTGGCGCCGCTGCTGCGGTGGGCGCGCCGGGCCGGGCTTCGTCTTCATGCGTTGCCCGGTGAACGCCCACAGCACCTGCCGGCCCTCGTCACGTTCTTCCGAACGTATCGGCCGGACATCGCCCATTTCAATCTTCATCATCCGTTCGCCTGTCGGTACGCTATCTTGGCGGCGACGCTCGCGGGCATTCCCGTGCGGATCGCCACGAACCATCTGCCGACGATCCCGCCGAACGTCTACACCTGGAAGGGGCGACTCGCGCTGTGGCTCGCCTACCGGTGCGTACACGTCATGCTTGTGGACTCGGAGACGAATCGGCGCCGAGCGCTCGCCCACTATCCTATTGCCCCGGGAAAGCTCAGGGTCGTCCCGCATGGCATTCGCGTCGAGGACTTCCCCACCGAAGGAACGCGCGCTTCGGTGGCAGCGGAGTTCGGCCTGAATGCGCGGGAGCCCATCGTGGGGACGGTCGGACGCCTCTCGTTCCAAAAGGCGACGGAGGATTTCATCGAAGCGGCGGCGCTGCTGCGTCAGAGGTTCCCCGACGCCCAGTTCCTCATCGTCGGCGAAGGCGAACGCCGCGCCGAGCTGGAACATCTGGTCGAGGCTCGAGGACTGCGCGCGAACGTTCGCTTCACGGGATACCGCGAGGACGTGCCACGTCTTCTCGCGGCGATGGACGTGTTCGTCCTTCCCTCCCTTTATGAGGGTATGCCGTTTTCGATCTTAGAAGCGATGGCCGCGGCGCGCCCCGTCGTGGCCACGCGCGTGGACGGCGTGCCAGAGATCGTCGTAGAAGGGGAGACGGGGATGCTCGTTCCCCCACGCGAACCCGAGAAGCTCGCCAAAGCCATCGGATTCTTGCTCGCCCATCCGGATCACGCGCGCGAGATGGGACGACGAGGACGCGAACGCGTCCGCACACACTTCTCCTGGGAGCACATGGTCGAGATGATCGGGCAGCTCTACGGCACCCTCACGGCACGCGCGGGCCGGTGAAGCGTCGCGGATTTGCGCGCTCAATGACCGAGTGAATATAATCACGCTCGTGACCGGCGTCGCACGCACCCCACAAGCGAGATCGAAGGAGCGGAGGCCCGCGATCCCGCGAGCGTTCCCCCTCGCCGTTGTTCAAGGGCTCCTCGGCCTCGTGGACGGCGCGCTCGCGTGGGGGACGTTTTTGCTCGCCTATCGCCTGCGCTATATCCCGTGGCCACCGACAGCCGCCGAGATCCTCGCTCTCGGGCATCCGCGCGAGTTGGTACGGACACTCGCGCTGGAGGCGTTTCGGCCTTATCTGGAGATCTGTCTCATGGCTCCTCTTCCGCTCATCCTCGGGCTGCGGTCGGCACGATTGTACACCCTCAAGGGTGCCTTCTCGTGGCTCGAAGATGCGTTCGGCGTGCTGCGGGTGACGACGATGACCTCGCTCGTATTGATCGTCATCGCCTTCATGTATCGCGGCGTCTTCGAATTCCGCGAATTCTCATATTCGCGCGGCATCTTCCTCCTGCACTGGGGGCTCCTCACGCTCGCCGTGCTCGGCGTGCGCGCGCTCGTGCGTCGGGCGCAAGTTCTGGCCCGGCGGCGCGGCCACAACCTCATTCCGGCAGTGATCGTCGGCGAGGGCGACTTGGCCAAGCTGTGCCTCTCTGAGATGCGGGCGAAGCCGCAACTGGGCTATCGTATCGTGGGCGTGCTCTCGACCTCCCCCGCGCCGGGGGAGACTTCCCCCCTTTCGTCCCTGCGCGTGGGGCACGTCGAAGATCTACCGGAGATCGTTCGCCGATTTCGCATCGAGCAGGTGTTCATCACCGATCCGGCGCTCAACCCGGATCTGCTCTTCGAGACGATCTTGCGCTGCTGGCGCACGAGCCGCGTCGCCTTCAGCGTCGTGCCGAACCTCCTGAGTTGCCTTCCCAGCAAGACGGAGCTCGATCAGGTCGGCGTGCTCCCCATGATCAAGCTCTTCCAGGAGCCACTACGCGGTCCCAATCGCTACCTCAAGCGAGCCTTCGATGTGACCCTCGCGCTCCTGGCCCTGATCCTGTTGGGTCCGCTGTTGTTGCTCATTGCCGTGCTCATCAAGCTCGATTCGCGCGGTCCCATCCTCTTTCGCCAAGAGCGCGTCGGCATGGATGGACGCCTCTTCACGCTCTACAAATTCCGCACGATGCGCGCCGATGCGGACGAACAGCCGCACCGGGCGGTGATGACCCAGCTGATTCGCGGATCGCTCCGCGTGGCCTCAGCGATGAGCGCGCCGCGCGTGGAGAGCGAACGTCAGCCGGATCCCGATATCCACCGGGTGTTTTATGGGAAGGTCCCGAACGATCACCGCATCACGCGCATCGGACGATGGCTTCGGCGCTGGAGCCTGGACGAGTTGCCGCAACTCATCAACGTCCTCAAAGGCGAGATGAGCGTGGTCGGGCCGCGCCCCCCTATCCCTTACGAGGTCGAACACTATTCGAGCTGGCATCGAAAGCGGCTGGAGGTGAAGCCCGGGATCACCGGACTCTGGCAAGTGAGCGGACGGAATCGTCTTCCCTTCAAGCGCATGGTCGAGTTGGACCTCTATTACATCGAGCACTGGTCGTTCTGGCTTGATGTGAAGATCGTGCTCCGGACCCTCCCCGCCATCTTCCGCAGAGAAACCGAGTGAGCGACCGCCTCGCACGATCCCTCAATAGAGCAGATACCGTCGCCGAATTTGCCGGAACTGTTCCAACTCGGCCTGCCACGCGCGTTCGATCGTCTCGGCATCGGCGCCGCTTTTGAGCAACTCCAGGGTTCGGCGATGCGCGAGCAAGCGCCCGAAGGGTTCGATCCGCCACGTCTCGGGATAGAGCCGATGCAGGACGACGGCGATTTCGATCCCCAGGCGCACGGGGCGCACCGCTGCGCGTTCGGTGATGACAATGGCCACGCCTCCACATTCTTCCCCGGCGAATATACTTGCCCGAGGAGTGAACCGAATGGGAACGAAGCGTACGCCTGGGATCCCACGCCGATTCAGCTCTTCGGCGACGCGCCGTCCGTCCATCCACGGCGCCCCGAACAGCTCGAAGGGCCGATCCGTGCCTCGCCCCACCGCGACATTCGTCGTCTCCAGAAGCGCAATACCCGGATAGAGCGTCGCCGCCGTGAGGCTCCGCATATTGGGCGACGGATTCACCCACTCTTGTCCGGTCTGATCGAACCAGTACTCGCGCCGCCACCCTTCCATCTTCACGACATGAAGGTCGGCCCCGATCTGTCGTTCCGCATTGAACAGGAGTGCCAGCTCGCCGATCGTCATCCCGTGTCGGATAGGGATTGAATGATACGCGGTGAAGGAGCGGACATCGGGATCGGCCACCGGGCCCTCCACGTCCTGCCCAGTGATCGGATTCGGACGATCGAGCACGATGAAACGGATCCCGCGCGCGGCGGCCTCTTCCAGAGCGTATCCCATCGTCGTGATGTACGTGTAGAACCGCGCACCGATATCCTGGATGTCGAAGACGAGCGTATCCAGACCGCGCAGCATCTCGGCCGTCGGTCGTTGCCGCGGTCCGTAGAGGCTGTAGACGGGGAGTCCCGTCTTCTCATCCACCGTATCCCCTATGGGTTCATCGGCCTGTCCGCGCAGGCCATGTTCGGGGCTGAAGAGCGCCACAAGCGTCACATTGGGGGCCCGCGCTAAGAGATCAATCGTGCTCGTCCCATCGCGAGCGCGCCCCGTATGGTTCGTGATCAGTCCGAGGCGTCGGCCTTCGAGCAGGCGAAAGCCATCGCGGCGCAAGACATCAATGCCGTTGAGCACGGTGGCCGTCTCGGGACTCTCCCGAATGCGAGGGCGCTCGGGTTCGCGCCAGATCGTCGGCGGAGAGGGCCATAGCTCCGGCAAGGGCGGTCGCCGGATCGCCGCCGCGACGATCGAGGCCACGCGTCCGCGGAGCGATGTCACCTCGCCACGACCATCCGGATGCACGCGATTGCTCAAGAAGAGGACGAACGTTTGGCTCATCGGATCGATCCAGAACGACGTTCCCGTGAACCCCGTGTGTCCGAAGGATCCGATCGGGAAGAGATCGCCGCGATTGGAGGAATAGCCGGTGTTGATATCCCATCCGAGACCGCGCATCTCCGGGAACGGGAGGCCGCGGCCCTCGACCATGCGCCGCACGCTCAGCGGACTGAGGATGCGCACGCCGCGAAATTCCCCACCGTTGAGGATCATCTGACAGTAGATGGCTAGATCGCGCGCTGTTGAGAAGAGGCCGGCATGGCCGGCGACGCCGCCAAGAGCATGGGCGCGCGGATCATGCACTTCGCCTTGCAACCATCGCCCTTCGCGGCGTTCCGTGGGTGCGCATCGCTGGCGCAGTGCCCCGCTGGGCGTGAACGTCGTCTCCGTCATGCCGAGCGGGCGAAAGATATTCTCGCGAGCGAAATCGTCCAAGCGCTGGCCCGAGACGCGGCGCACGAGTTCGCCAAGCACGATGTAACCGACGTCGCTGTAGATGAAGCGCGTGCCCGGCTCAGCGACCGTCCCCAGCGCGTAGATCCGCTCCATCGCTTTCTCCGGACCGTCACGATAGTCGGCCAAGTCATTGTCGGCGATGAGTCCACCACGATGCAGGAGCAATTGCTCGATGGTGATGCGCTCTTTTCCGTTTTGCGCGAATTCGGGGATATAGCGAGCGACCGGATCACCCAATCGAATCGCCCCGCGTTCGACCAGGATCATCACCGATGTGGCCGTGGCCACGACCTTCGTGAGCGAGGCGAGATCGAAAACGGTATCGCGGGTCATCGGAATCCGCTCGGGCTCCACAGCGCGATAGCCGAACGCTCGCCAATAGACGATGCGCCCCTGACGCGCGACGAGGATGACGGCGCCGGGCAATTCCCGACGCGCGATCGCTTCCTGGACGATCTCCTCAATATATGCCAGGTGCCGCGCCGACATCCCGACCGTCTCCGGGGAGACCATCGGCAGTGGGGCCCCCGTCTGAGGCGGCGTCAGAGCGCCGACCCCCATGTTGCTCACGCCGAGCATCAGGCTCATGCCAAGGCCTCGTACCCATCGCGTCATCATCATCCTCCCCGACGAAGGGCTGATTCACTCGAAGGCCGGAAGATACCGAATGCCCTCGTCCCCGCGCAACTGCTCGCGATGCGGAACGCGCGCCCGCGTAGGGGATACTCTGACTCATCTTGCCCTCTTCCGACGGGTTTGGTACCCTTCTGCCGATGGGTGCGGCGCCGGTGGTCGTCGAAGTCGTGCGGGGTTCCCTTGTGGAATCGCGCCATCGCGCGATGCTTATCGCCTCCGATCCGCATGGGCGGAAACTCTTCGGCCTCGGAGATTCCCGTTTTGTGACCTATTTGCGCTCGGCGGCCAAGCCGATTCAAGCGCTGCCGCTGGTGACCAGCGGCGCCGTGCGCCATTTCGGAATCACGCCAAAGGAGGTGGCGGTCATCTGTGGCTCCCACAGTGGCGAACGGCAGCATGTGGAGACGGTGGTGCAGCTCCTTCAGAAGATCGGTCTTCGCGAGACGGCGCTTCAATGTGGGCTCCATCCCCCTTTCGACGTGGAGACCGCGCGACGCCTAGGTCCAGAAGGCGTGACGTCATTGCACAACGCCTGCTCGGGCAAACACGCGGGCATGCTCGCGCTCGCCCGTTTCTGGCGTAGTGACATCGAGCACTACCTCGATCCCGAGCATCCCGTTCAACGGGAGATTCGACGAACGCTCGCGCGGCTGGCGGATCTGTCCGCGTCGGAGATCGGCATCGGAGTGGATGGGTGTAGCGCGCCCACATTCGCGCTGCCCCTGGAGCGAATGGCGCTGGCCTACGCCCGCCTAGCGAATCCCGAGGCCGCTGGCCTTGAAGCGCCCTTGTGCGCCGCGATCGCCGAGGTCACGCGCGCTATGCGTGAATATCCGGAGATGGTCGGCGGGACACGTCAGCGCTTGGATACGGATCTCCTGCGCGAGATCGGAGAACGCGTGCTCGCCAAGGCCGGCGCCGAAGGCGTCTACGCGCTCGGCATCTTCCCCTGTTCGCGGTTCCCCGAAGGTGCGGGCATCGCCATCAAGATCGAGGACGGTGATGAGCGCCGCGCTCGGAATCTCGTCGTGCTCGAGGTCTTGCGACAGCTCGGGTTGCTCGAGGGCGTGGCCCTTGCTAAGCTATCGGCCTCTTACAGCGGAGAGGTGAAAAATCCTCGAGGCATGGTCGTCGGAGTCGTTCGACCATGCTTTCGACTCGAGGGGATATGAACGGCGCGATCCGACAGCTCTTCCCGATCACAGAACGCTATATTTACATGAACCATGCCGCCGTCTCGCCCTTGCCCAAACCGACGGTCATAGCGATGACGCGCCAAGCCGAGCAGGTCATGCGGCATGGGACCGTGAAAATGGCCGAATGGTGGGGGGCGATCGAGCGAACGCGCCAGCAGATGGCCCGCCTGGTGAACGCGCGCCCCGAGGAGATCGCCTTCATGCGCAACACCTCCGATGGACTCTCGGTCGTGGCCAACGGCCTTCGATGGCGAGAGGGGGATAATGTCGTCACGGCCGGATGCGAATTCCCGGCCAATGTCTATCCGTGGATGCGGCTTCGGGCCTACGGCGTTGAGTTGCGTCTGGCGCCTGAGCGCGATGGGCGTATTGCGGTGGAGGACCTGCTTGCGCTTGTGGATCGCCGCACGCGCGTGCTCGCGGTGAGCTTCGTCCAATTCGCCAGTGGATTCCGCATGGACTTAGAACGCTTGGGGGAGTTTTGCCGAAGACGGGACATCCTCTTCGTCGTGGATGCCATTCAAGGACTTGGCGCCCTTCCGTTTGATGTCGAACGCTTTCGCGTGGACGTGTTCGCGGCCGATGGCCACAAGTGGCTCCTTGGCCCAGAAGGCGCGGCCGTCCTCTACGTCTCTTCGCGGGCGCTCGATCGCTTGGAACCGACGCTCGTTGGGTGGATGTCCGTGCGAAATTGGAGGGATTCGATCTTCGCGGAGGAGTTGACCTACGATCTCTCCTATCGCGAGGGAGCGCACCGCTTTGAATCAGGGACACTCAACGCATGTGGCCTCTGCGGCCTCGGCACCTCGGTCGAGCTCCTGCTTGAGGTGGGCCTCTCGCGGATCGAGGAGCATCTGGCCGTCCTCGGACGAGAATTGTGCGAGCGGCTACAGGCGAAGGGGTATCGCGTGATCAGTTCGCGGCACCCGGGCGAGACCTCCGGGATCTTCTGCTTCACGCACCCGCACTACTCGGCCCAGGAGCTGGTCGCGCGACTGGAGCAGCGCGGGAGCATCGTCTCGGCGCGTTTGGGACGACTGCGCATCTCCCCCCATCTGTACAACACGCTGGAAGAGATCGTCGAAGTCACGGCGCAGTTGCCATGAGCCTCGCCTCTTTACGCGGCGAAAGACCTGGACATGGACCGAACGTGATCTCTCCGCGCGCACGATCCGAACGCGCGGGCAGATGGGGGGAACTGTTCCGCCTCCTCAGTTATGTGCGCCCCTACTGGGGGGCGTTCTTGCTGGCCCTCTTCTTGATGAACGCCGTGGCTGTGCTCGAAGGTGCGCTGCGGAGCTTGCTCGTTCCGATCTCCGATGGCCTGCTCGCCTCCAGCGGCATCGTCGCCTCGGTCCCCCGCGCGAAAAATCTCGTGGATTTCCATCGCTACCTCCCTCTGGAGAGCGAGCGAAGCTGGTATCTGCTGGCGACCCTGATGATCCTGATCACGATGGCGAAGGGAGCCGCCGAATTCTTCTCCAACTACCTCATGGCGCGGATCGGGCAGCGAGCCGTCTTCGACCTCCGATGTGCGCTCTACGAGCATCTGCTGCGACAATCGACTCCCTTCTTCTCGCGCTATCCGGCGAACGTGCTCACCTCACATCTGGTCAACGACGTCGAGAAGATCGAGATGGCCGTCTCGCGCACGCTCACGGACGCGCTGCGCGAATCCTTCACGCTCGTCGTCTTCTTGGCCATCGTCTTCAAGCTGAACTGGAAGCTGGCGTTGCTGGCGCTCGGGTTAGGACCGCTCGTCTATCAGGCGACGGTCTACTTCGGACGTCACCTGCGGCGCACGGGACGGCGCGTGCAAGAGGGGTATGAGCAGATCCTGAACGTCGCGCAGGAGACGCTCTCGGGCAATCTCGTCGTGAAGGCGTTCGGGACCGAGGCCTTGGAATCGGAGCGCTTTCGGCGCGCCGCGCATGCGGTCATGCGCTCCGTTCTGAAAGCAGCGCGCACGGCGGCGCTCTCCCCGCCGATCATCGAGCTGATCGGGATCGTCGCGGCCTCCGGCTTCATCCTCTACGCCCAGCGGATCATCGCCCGACGCGAGATGACCCCGGGTGAGTTCTTCGTCTTCCTCTTCTTCCTCTTCAGCCTCTACGATCCCGTGCGGAAACTCAGCCGAATTCAGAATGCCATGCAACATGCGCTCGCCGCCTGCCAACGCGTCTTCGCGTTACTCGACACCCACACGGAGTTGGTGGATCGGCCTCACGCGATCGCCCTCACGAGCTTTCGTGAGAAGATCGAATTCCGAAACGTCTCGTTTCGATACCCCGATGCCGAGGAATACGTCCTGCGGGGCGTGAACTTGACCATCCGCGCTGGGGAGATGGTCGCCATCGTGGGGATGAGCGGCGTCGGGAAGACGACGCTGGTGAAGCTGCTGCCACGTTTCTACGATGTCACCGAAGGCACCATCCTCATCGATGGGGTGGACATCCGCGATATTCGTCTGGATTCGCTGCGTCACCTGATCGCTCTGGTCACCCAGGAGGTGATCCTCTTCAACGATACGGTGCGGCATAACATCGCCTACGGACGACCGCAGGCCACGCCAGAGGAGATCGAGCGAGCGGCGCGCGCGGCGCTCGCGCACGATTTCATCCAGGAGTTGCCCGAGCGTTACGAGACGGTGATCGGCGAGCGGGGCATTCGTCTCTCCGGGGGGGAGCGCCAGCGGATCGCTATCGCCCGCGCCATCCTGAAGGATGCGCCCATTCTGATCCTGGATGAAGCGACGTCGGCGCTCGATGCGGAATCCGAGCACGGCGTACAGCAGGCCTTGCTCAACCTGATGGCCGGGCGCACGGTCATCGTCATCGCGCATCGGCTCTCGACCGTCTGCCGCGCCGATCGCATCATCGTGCTGGATGGCGGAACGATCGTCGAAGAGGGCACGCATGCCGAATTGCTCCAGCGCGGCGGCCTCTACAGCCGTCTCTATGAGCGACAATTCGCCCCTCAAATGTCCGAAGTCCTCTCCGAGTGAAGCGACGATGGTGCGCAGCATGACCGGATATGGCAGTGCCACGTACGAGGGCGAGGAGTTCTCGCTGCGGGCGACGGTCTCCAGCGGGAACCATCGCTTCCTGGAGATCCACATCCGTCTTCCCGAAGCGCTCGGGGCGTGGGAGCCCGTGCTGCGGAAGAAGATTCAGGAGCGCTTCGAGCGAGGGCGCATCGTCTTCGCGCTGGAATTCACGCCAGTGATGCCCGCGTGGCTCGCTTACGAGATCAACCGTCCGCTCGTGATGGCCTACGTGACGGCCTTGCGCCAGATCCGCGACGAATTCGGCCTCTCGGGAGAGGTGGACATCAATGCCCTTCTCCAGGTGCGGGACCTGTTGCGGCCGCGCCCGCCTCTGGAGATTCCCTCAGCGCTCGCCGAGAAACTCGAAGCCGTCACCGAGGACGCCCTGCGCGCGCTCGCCGAGATGCGCGCGGCCGAAGGCGCACACCTTCGTCGGGATTTGCTCGCCCGGCTCGCGCTCATCACCGATCACCTCAGCGCGATCGAACAGGAGGCGAAAGGGCTGCCGGAGGTGTATCGTCAGCGATTCACCGAGCGCTTGAACGAATGGGCGCGCGAGCTCCCTCTGGACCCGACTCGCATCCTGCAAGAGATCCTCTATTTCGTGAATCGCGCCGACATCAGCGAGGAGATCACGCGGTTGCGGAGTCACCTCGCCCAATGTCGTGAGCTCTTGGAGGGAGAGGGGGCCGTCGGCAAACGCCTCGACTTCCTCTTCCAAGAGATGCAGCGCGAGATCAACACGATCCTGGCGAAAGCGGGGAACATCGCGCTCGCTGAGCGGGCGCTCGCCATCAAGGCCGAGATCGAGAAATTGCGCGAACAGGTGCAAAATGTCGAATAAGCGGGGACTGCTCTTCATCGTCTCCGGCCCATCGGGCGTGGGGAAATCCACGCTCGTCAATCGCGTGATCGCGCGCGTGCCTGATCTGGTCTATGCGGTCTCGTACACGACGCGCCCGCAGCGACCGACGGAGGTCGAAGGGCGGGACTACTACTTCGTCTCCCGACGGGAATTCGAGCGCATGCGCGAGGCCGGGGAGTTGATCGAATGGGCGGAGGTCTATGGATACCTCTACGGGCGCTCGCGCGTGGCGATCGAGCGAGAGCTTGAGGCCGGACGCGATGTGATCCTGAGCATTGACGTGCAGGGGGCGGCGGCCTTTCGGAAGCTCTCGCTGCCTTTGGTGAGCATCTTCATCCTCCCGCCCTCGTTCGACGTGCTGGCCGAGCGTCTGCGCGCGCGAAAGACCGACGCCTGGCCGAGCGTGGAGCATCGCCTGAACATCGCCCGCGAAGAGGTCTGGCACTATCGAGACTTCGACTACGTGATCCTCAATGACCGCTTGGAAGAGGCGCTCGCCCTCTTAGAAGCGATCATCCTCGCCGAACGCCATCGTCGAGAGCGCTTGGAAGAGGACCTTCGACAGGTCCTCCACACGTTCGAGCGTTCAGACCGCGTGGAGGGATCATGAGTTCGGACCGTCCACATCATGTCGTCCTCGGCATCACCGGGGGCATCGCCGCATACAAGGCGCCGGAGATCTTACGGCAACTCCAGCAACGCGGCGCCGAGGTGCGCGTCGTGCTGACACGCGCGGCGACGCACTTCATCGGCCGTGTGACCCTCGAGGCACTCTCGCGCCATCCGGTCGTCGTCGAGATGTTCGAGCCGGGGGCGAACATCGTCATCCGGCACGTGGAGATGGCGCGCTGGGCCGATCTGCTGCTGGTCGCTCCGGCAACGGCGCGCACGTTAGCGCGCTTCGCCCACGGCCTGGCCGACGATTTCCTCGCGACGCTCTATCTCTCGGTGCGTTGCCCGGTGCTCCTGGCCCCGGCCATGGATGCCGAGATGTGGGAGAACGCGGCGACGCAAGAGAACCTCGCTCGACTGCGGCAGCGTGGCGTCGCCGTCATTCCGCCCGAGCGGGGGTATCTCGCCTCCGGCGTTGAGGGCGAAGGTCGCTTGGCCGAACCCGAACAGATCGTCGCGCGCGCCCTAGTGATCTTGGCCGCTCGCCCGTACGTTCGCGATCTGGAAGGGGAGCACGTCCTGATCACGGCCGGTCCCACGTGCGAGGACCTCGATCCGATCCGCTACCTCACTAACCGCTCCACAGGCAAGATGGGATACGCGCTGGCTCATGCGGCGCTCGCTCGCGGCGCTCGGGTGACGCTCATCAGTGGGCCGACGGCGCTCCTCCCCCCTCCGGACGCGGAGACGATCTTCGTGCGCCGCGCCGAGCAGATGTATCGCGCCGTCCTCTCGCACATGGAGCGAGCGACGATCATCCTCAAAGCGGCCGCCGTGGCCGATTATCAGCCCAAGACGTTCTCCACGGCGAAGCTCAAGAAGACCGAAGCCGATCTCATGCTCGCGCTCGAGCGTACGCCCGACATCCTAGCCGAACTCGGGCGACGAAAGGGATCGCGCGTGCTCGTCGGATTCGCCGCTGAGACGGACGCCCATCTCGAACACGGACGGCGGAAGCTCATCGAGAAGAATCTCGACCTCATCCTCGTCAACGATGCCGCGAGCGCGGAGACGGGGTTCGCGGCCGATGAGAATGCGGGCTTCCTCTTGGACCGCGAGGGGCATGTTGTCGAACTGCCACGGATGTCGAAGTACGAGATGGCCATGCGCATCCTCGATCGCGTGCGAGAGCTTCTGGCGCAGCGTGGACGGCTGGAGCAAAGGGGTGAACGCCCGCGCTGACTTCGCCTCGCGGATCGCGCGCGGAGATGGCACGAGGTGGGCCGATGAACGCGACGGATCGCGACTGTGGATCTCGCACGATCGAGTTGATCCGAGACGTGCGCGCGCATCTTCGGTATCTCGCGGAGTTGGGCGCGACGCATGTGGAGGAAAGCCCGGCCTCGCGCGATCTCTTGAAGGAGTGGCTTGAGCGCGCCCATTCTTTGTCGACGCGCTCCGATGAGCACGCTCGGGGACTTCCGGCCTCGCCTCGCGAAGCCCTTGAGGCGACGGTCGAGGAAGAAACTCCGAAGGAGGAGGAACCTATGGCGAGCAAACGACGCGCATCGGCCGAGACGCGGCCCGAACGCGCTGCGGAGCAGCCGGCGCTCTTCGGCGATCTCCCCCTTCTCCCCGCGGCGCCGCCGATCGAAGACAGCACGTTGGATGACATTCGCGCCGATGTTGGCGAGTGCACGCGCTGTAAGCTCCATCGGTCGCGCACGACGATCGTCTTCGGCGAAGGCGATCCCCGCGCGCGCATCCTCTTCGTCGGCGAAGGCCCCGGGGCGGAAGAAGATGCGCAAGGACGCCCGTTCGTGGGTCGCGCGGGTCAGCTTCTGAATCGCATGATCGAAGCCATGGGCTTTCGACGGGAAGAGGTCTATATCACCAACGTCGTCATGTGTCGCCCGCCGAGCAACCGCACCCCCGAACCCGATGAGATCGCGACGTGCGAGCCGTTTCTCTTCCGTAAGATCCGCGTGATCAAGCCCGACGTCGTCGTCGCGCTCGGCGCTATAGCCGCGCAGTCGCTCCTGGGGACGAAGGCGCCCATCGGCCAAATTCGCGGGCGATTCTTCGATGCGCATGGGACGAAAGTCCTGCCGACGTTCCATCCGGCCTTCCTGCTGCGCGCGCCCGAGCGAAAACGCGAAGCGTGGGAGGATTTGAAGAAAGTACGGGATTACGTTCTGAGCCGCTCGCGCTCGGAAGAGGCGACGCGCTGATGCGCGCCCGGCTCATCGCGTGGCCGCTTCGATCTCCTGCACGAGATCGAGCGCCGTCCACTCATTGCCACGAAAGACCTTCTGCAGCTTCCCACTGGGACGGATCACTGCCGTCGCGAGGTTGTGATTGATCGTCCCCCCTTCGGTCCAGAACGAGAGTCCGAAGTGCGCGCCGAAGCGCGCCATCTCAACGACGGGGCTCGTGGCGAACGTCCAGTGGCGGAAGTCCGCGTTCCATCGCTCGCCGTAGGCCTTGAGCACAGCGGGCGTATCGTACTCGGGATCGAAGCTGAGCGTCAGAAACCGCACGCGATCTTGCTCGAGCCATTCGGCCCGCCGCTTCCGCAAGATCTCCTGTGCCTCGACGAAGCGGCGGCTCATCAGCGGACAGAAATTCGGAAAGGGGCAGCGGGTGAAAATGAACGTGAGGACGATCGTCCGACCGCGCCAGTCGCTGAGTCGAAATGTGCGTCCCTCCTGATCCACCAGCGTGATGTCGGGAACATCGTCGTCCGGATTGAGGAGATATTCGATGGGCAAGGCCTTAGAACGATCCCACGGCTGCGGCTCGCCCTTCCTCACCACGCGCAAGCGAGCGATCCATCCCTCTTCCTCGGTGACGACCAACTCCCCTTCGACCTCATCTCCGGGTTCAATCCCCTCAAGTACACGCGGATCTTTGATGGGAAACGGCATCGTCATCGCCGGCATGTAACCGGGGATCGCCTCGTGCGCGAGCGTGACCGATTGCTGATTGGCGGCGACGGCGACGACGCGCCCTTTGATCGCATAAGTCCGTTCGGAAGCGCGTTCTCGACACCCGACGAGCCCAAGCACCAGGACGAACGCGATCCCCATCACGCCATGCGCTCGCTTCATAAGGCGCGGATTGTATCACCGCTTGCGTCGCACGGGCAAGCCGCATGCTGGCGCCCCTTGCTCGAAGCGGACGTCCTCGGTACACTGCCTCCTTCAAGGGCGATAGAAGGGGAGGGGCATGAAGATGCCGACGACAAGGCCGCGTCCGCGATCAGTCCTGTTGATGATCCTCCTGGCCGTCCTCTTCATCCTCGTTCCGTTCCTGACATGGTACCTGACGTGGTTCGGGCGCCCGCTCACGGATCGACAGATCGAGCGATACCTCAACGATGAGGAGAGGCCGCGCCACATCCAGCATGCTCTCTCACAGATCGCCGATCGGATTCTGCGCGGCGATCCTTCGGTCCGACGATGGTATCCGAAGATCGCGAGCCTCGCCGAACATCCGCGCCCGGAAATTCGCCTGATGGCGGCTTGGGTGATGGGACAGGAGAATCGATTCGAGGATTTTCATCGCGCGCTCAAACGCTTATTGAACGATCCGATCCCGATGGTGCGACGCAATGCGGCGCTTGGCTTGGTGCGCTTCGGGGATGAGAGCGGGCGTTCGGAGATTCAGCGAATGCTTCGCGCCGAACCGATTCGCGCTCCCGAGGACGGTGCGGTCACTGTAAGTGTCTCTCTCGGGGACGATGTGCGGACCGAGACGCTGCTCGCCCAAATCCACCGCGCGGATGGGCGCAAGAGGGATGTGCGCGCGCCTTGGCCGGGGCGCGTCGAACGCCTGCTGGTCGCCAGCGGAACGCGCGTGCGCGCCGGAGAGGTGATCCTCTCCCTCGCACCTGAGAGTCAACAGGTCTATGAAGCCCTGCGCGCGCTCTACTTCATCGGACGAGAGGAAGATCTTCCCGAAATCGAACGCTACGCGCGAGCTGGTTCGGAATGGCCAGAAGCCGTGCGGGAACAAGCCCGACGCACCGCCTCCGCTATCCGACAGCGGAGGTCTCCGTCCCGCCCGTGACGCCACATCCCCGCATGGGGCCGCCTTGAGGCCGCAGCAGAGCTCTTCGCTTGACACCCTCTCAGTCAAGGAATATATTCTCGTGCATTCGAAATCGAGGTAGGAGGGGAGGGTGATCTATGCGGCATTTGACACGACGAGCGTTTCTCGTCTCCTTGGGTGCATCAGCATCGTTCGGACATGCGAGATCTCTCTTCAGATCACGCGAGGATCTCGTCTTCGCCGGATGGGGTCAACCACGTGAGCCGATCCCCCAAGTCGCTCCACTTTCGCCGCCATTTCGCCTGCCGGAGAGCTGGTATCGGCAAACGGTGAAACGGCTTCAGGAGAAACTGGCCGAACGGGGACTGGATGGAATCATCCTCAAGGATCGGTGGAATATCATCTACGTCTCCGGCCTCTTTCACACGACGACGGAACGACCGTTCTGGCTCTTCGTCCCGACGCGGGGAGAGCCGGTCTTCTTCTATCCGGGGCTCGATAAGGATCTCGTCAACACGTGGTGGATCAAAGAGGGCGAGTGGTACTTCGACTACCCGCATGCTGGTCCATTCAACGCGCTCGCGTATAAGGCGGGGCCAAAGGCCGATCTCCTCCAGTGGATGCTCAAGGGATTAGCCAGGCGTGGATTCGGACGAGCGCGCCTGGGCATTGAGGAAGAAGTAGGGCCAACGACGATGAAGCGGATGCGGGAGAGCTTGCCGGAAGCGCAGTTTGAAGTGGCCGGAGACATCTTGCTCCGCATGCGGATGATCAAGACGCCCGAGGAGATCGAGCTGACGCGCAAGGCGATCGCGCTCCACGATCGGATGCTCGCCTTCGCCCGCGACTATATCCTCCAGCATGGGACGGACGCGACCGACTTCGAGGTGCGCCATCGAACTGAAGAATTCGCCACGCACGAGCTGATGAAGCTCATGCAGCCCACCGGGCGCCCCCATGACGCCGTCGGCGTGAGTCTCCGCTTCAGTTGCCGCGCGGGCGTCGCGACGGCCTATCCGCATCCGAACCAGTTCTTCTACGCGCGGATTCGACGGGGCGATGCGGTCCAGATCGCGGCCGTCATCACGATCGGCGGCTACGGGGGTGAAGGCTATCGCGCCTTGCACATCGAGCCGATGACGGATCTCCAACGGAAGATGTGGGAGGTGCATACGGAGATGGTCCGCAAACAGCAAGAACTCAGCAAGGCGGGCGTCCGCTGCCAGGAGGTCGCCGAGAAGGTCTTAGAGATCGCCGTGCGCGCTGGGCTTGAGCGCTATATCTATCACCGACCGGCGCATGGCCAAGGCATGGAAGGGCACCAAGCGCCCTACATCGCTCCGGGCGACGAGACGGTCTTGGAAGAGGGGATGATGTTCAGCAATGAGCCGGGGCTTTACAATCCCGAAGACGGATTTGGCTATAACCACTCCAATTGCGTGCTCGTGACGCGAGAGCGCGGCGTGGCGCTCAATCAAACGCCGCTCACGCGGGAGTGGTGCTGGCTGAAACTGTGAGCGTCGGCGAGCTAACCACTTCATTCTGACTAAGGACGAGGAGGCGAATGATGCGGCATCACGGAAGAAGGCGATGGATCGTCTGGCTTATTCTCATGATCTGGGGGACGACCCTCTCGGCTCTCTCGCAGACGGCGCCGCAGGAGCGCCGCAGCGTCCCACCGGCGCCGGATCGGCGATCCGATGAGGGAGAGGGGCCGTTCGAGCGATTGATCATTCGCGGCGCGACGCTGATTGACGGGACGGGAGCGCCGCCCATCGGCCCTGTCGATATCGTCATCGAAGGGAACCGCATCAAGGAGATTCGCAGCGTCGGATATCCGGGAGTCCCGATCCGCGAAGCCAACCGCCCGCAGGGCGCGACGCGCGAGATTGATGCGCACGGCCTGTACGTCCTGCCCGGATTCGTGGATCTCCATGGGCATATCGGCGGCGTCGCGCAGGGCACGCCGGCCGAGTACGTCTATAAGCTCTGGATGGCGCATGGGATCACGACCGTGCGTGATCCGGGCTCCGGCAACGGTGTGGATTGGACGTTGCGCGAGCGGGAACGCAGCGCGAAGAACCAGATCGTCGCTCCGCGCATCTTCGTCTACGTCCGCCCAGGCATGGGATGGGATCGCGGCCCGATCACCACGCCGGAGCTGGCGCGCGAGTATGTCCGATGGGCTGCGGCCAAGGGCGTGGATGGCTTCAAGCTCACGGCCTACGATCCCGAGATCATGGCCGCACTCATTGACGAGGCGAAGAAGCACGGGCTCGGAACGGCCGCGCATCTGGCGCAGATGGGCGTGGCGCGGATGAACGCTCTGGAGGCGGCGCGCCTTGGGCTGACGACGCTCGAACACTGGTACGGATTGCCGGAAGCGCTTCTTGCGGAACGCACGATCCAGGATTTCCCATACGACTACAACTACAATGACGAGCAGCACCGCTTCGGACAGGCCGGGCGATTGTGGAAGCAAACGGCGCCGCCGGGAAGCCCAAAGTGGAACGCTGTCCTTGAGGAGTTGATCCGGCTCGGGCTCGTGCTCGATCCGACATTCACCATCTATGAGGCGAGCCGCGATCTCATGCGCGCCATGCGCGCCGAATGGCACGACATGTACACCTTGCCATCGCTCTGGGAGTTTTATCAGCCGAATCGCGAGGCCCACGGTTCCTTCTTCTTCTACTGGACGACGCAAGACGAGATCGAGTGGAAGAATAACTACCGCCTGTGGATGACCTTCGTGAACGAGTACAAGAATCGCGGCGGGCGCGTGACGACCGGCTCCGACTCCGGGTTCATCTTCAAGCTCTACGGCTTCGAGTACATCCGCGAGCTGGAGCTGTTGCAAGAGGCGGGCTTTCATCCGCTGGAAGTCATTCGCTCAGCCACCTTGTGGGGAGCGGAGGCCCTCTTCAAGCCCAAAGGGAAACCGATCGAGTTCGGAGTCATTCGCCCTGGCATGCTCGCAGATGTGATTCTCGTCGAGGAGAATCCGATCCAGAATTTGAAGGTCCTCTACGGCACCGGGGCCATTCGGCTCAATGACCAGACGCGCCAAGTCGAACGCGTCGGCGGCGTGAAATATACGATCAAAGATGGGATCATCTACGACGCGAAGAAGCTGCTGGCTGACGTCGCGCGCATGGTCGCTGAAGCCAAGCGGCGCCAGGTACCGGAATCGAATGCGGCGTCGCGAAGTTCGCGATAGAGCGCATGCGGTCGCGCACAGAGCCCTTGTGGGGGAGCGGCTCTCGCACCTAAAATCCAAAGCGGAAACCAAACTAAAGGAGGGAGGAACCATGAGAGCAAGTGCACAGGCTCGCGACTTCGGGAAAATTCCATCAGCAGCGCTCACGTTCCTCATGGGCGTTGTCCTGATGCTCGGCACGGTGACGGTTAATCTCGCCCAAGTGCAGGTGGGCTCGATCGCCGGGACCGTGAGAGATGCCAAGGGGGCACTTCTGCCCGGCGTCACCGTCACCGTGAGTGGGCCCGCGCTCATCGGTGGTCCTCGCACGGTGAAGACCGATGAGAACGGGTATTACAAGTTCCTCGATCTGAAGCCGGGAGAATACACCTTGCGCTTCGAGCATCCCGGATTCAAAACCTATGTCCGGGAAGGCATCGTCATCACATCGGCCTTTCAAGCGACGGTCAACGTCCAACTCGCCGTGGGGGAGGTTGTTGAAGTCGTCACCGTCAGCGGGGAGTCTCCCGTCATTGACACGAGCAACGTCGTGACGCAGACGGTGATCTCCCAGGACATCCTCGAACGGATTCCGAATCCGCGTGATCCTTGGGTGCTCGCCCGCATGGTCCCGGGCGTCGCCTCCGGCCGCTTCGATGTGGGGGGGACGGAGGGGATGCAGCAGTACGCGCTGACGGTCCATGGCTCGCGAGACAGCGACAAGAAGTTCGCCATTGACGGTCTGGAGATCAACTGGCCCGGGAGCACCGGAGGTGCGACGGCCATCTACTACGACGCAGGGATGTTCAAGGAGGTCAACTATCAGGTCGGCGCACTACCGGCGGAGATCTCGCAAGGGGGCGTCTACATGAACATGGTGACCAAAGATGGCGGCAATGAGATTCACGGCTCTATCCTCTTCATCGGCGCGACCGAAGCCTTGCAGGCGAATAACGTGACGCCGGAACTGCGGGAGAAGTTGCTGGCGCGCGTGCCGGCGCGACTCCGGCAGCGTCCCGACGTGAAGGCCGGCAATCCGATCAAGAATGTCTACGATCTGAACGGCAATGTCGGCGGCCCCTTCATCAAGGATAAGCTCTGGTGGTTCGTCTCCCTGCGCCAATGGGGGGTGGATCAACTCGTCTCCGGCGCGTTCAACCCCGATGAGACGCAAGCGATCGACGACAATCGCATCCGCAACGCTTCGGCCAAAGTGACGTGGCAGGTGAGCGCGCAGCACCGACTCTCGTTCCTGTATAATCGCAACGAGAAGAATCGCTTCCACCGGCGTGATGCCCCACCGTTCTTCATCGAGGACAAAGCCTCTTGGTTGCAAGACCAGCCCGGATATAGCGCGCACATCAAGTGGACCTATACGCCCTCGGCGAAATGGGTTATTGATTCCGGGATCGCCGGAATGCACATCGTCTTCCCGCTGCGCTATCAAAAGGAGGTCAAGCCGACCGACATCATGAAGGAAGACATCACGCTCTCGACCCGCAGCAACGCGGCGCTCTACAACTACGTGAACCCAAACTACCGGATCTCCATTGATTCGGCGGCCTCGTATGTGACGACGGGGCTCGGCGGAGCGCACAGCTTCAAGTTTGGGGTCCAATTCATGCGCAGCCTCTTCCGCCAGATCTACACGATGAACGGCGATCACGGCTTGATCTTCGACAACGGTCGTCCGTCCTTCGTGCGGGTCTATAACACGCCGATCGAGCAGGCGAACTATCTCCATCAATTCGCGTGGTTCGCTCAAGACGCCTGGACCATTCGCGGACGGCTCACGTTGAACCTCGGCCTGCGATACGAATACGCCCTCGGTGTGATCCCGCCGCAGCGTTCAGCGGCCGGGACGTTCGTCCCCGAGCGGAGGTTCCCAGAGATTCGAGCTGTCCCGAACTTCAAAGACTGGGCACCGCGACTCGGGCTCTCCTGGGACATCACGGGCACCGGACGAACGGTCCTCAAGGCAAGCGCCAGCCGCTACTTGCAGAACGTCGGCATGGCCTATCCCGTGAGCGTGAATCCGCTCGGCTTGAGCGTCGAGACCCGCAGTTGGACGGACCGCAATGGCGATGGCCTCGCCCAACCGGACGAGATCGGCCCCGGTCCGGGGTTCGTCGGTGGATTGACGACGCGCATGGATCCGAATCTGGAGCGGCCCTACTCGTGGGAGTACTCGCTCGGCATCCAGCAGCACATTTATCGCGACCTCGCCGTCTCGATCACGGCCTGGCACCGCGATAATCGGCGGCAAGTCGGACGGGCGAACATGGCCGTTCCACCTTCGGCGTACATTCCCGTTCGGCTCACGCTCCCGGCGAATCTGCCGGCCCCCTTCGCCGGACAGACGATCACGGTCTACAACCAAGATCCGGCGACGCGCGGCCGCGTGGACTTCTTGCTCACGAACTTCAAGGAGCTGGACAGCGAATACAACGGCGTGGACATCACCTTCGTGAAGCGGATGTCCCAGCGATGGCAGCTCTTGGGTGGCTTGACCATCGGACGCGAGCGCGGTGCGTTCCGCGGCGACCTCGTCAATGGCTTTGACGACTTGAACAATCCGAACTTCCAGATCAACCGCAAGGGCATTGTGGGCAACGATTCACCCTACATCTTCAAGCTCGCCGGGACATATCAACTCCCGTGGGGGTTTGAGGTGAGTGGGAACTTCCAGCACTTCACCGGTTATCCCTTGCGCCGCATCTTCACCGTGACCAGAACGCATATCCCTGACCTGACGCAAGTCAGCCAGGCGATCGATCTGGTCGAGCGCGGAACGGTGCGCTTGCCGAATGTGAATCTTCTCGACGTGCGCATCTCGCGCATCTTCGGCATCGGCGAGCGCTGGCGGATCGAACCGGTGCTCGACATCTTCAATGTGGGCAACGTGAACACGACGACGGCGGAGATCGAAGCCGTGGGCGCCGCGCTCGGCCAGCCGGCGGTGATCGTCGCCCCGCGCCTGTTCAAGCTGGGCGTGAAGGTGAACTTCTGATCGAATCCCGAAGGGCATCGCCCTGGGCGCACATGGAGCTGCCCGCACAGGGCGATGCCCGAGATCCTGGAGAGACGAGCGCCTCCTGACATTTGCGCAGGCTCAGCAAAGAGCCGCCCAGCTCCCTCTTCCGACCGCCCACGACGATGAGCGCATCCTGAAGCTGCAAGCGAACCCCTTATGGGCACCGACTCCACGCGCTTGGACAACAACCGAATGCTTCCTTGAACCGTCCTCACCGGCTGTCGAGCCATTTTTTTCGACGGCGGGGCAAAGGGATCTCCTCTAGAGGCCGGCACCTCGCGTGGATCGAGCCTCATCCAATCTCTTCAATGGGCGTATACTCCAGCCCCTGGGATTCGGCGACAGCCGGATGGGTGACGTATCCTCGGTATGTGTTGACACCCATTCGCAGGCCAGGGTCGGAACGAATAGCGGCCTGGAACCCCAACGAGGCGAGTTTCAAAGCATAAGGGAGCGTCACGTTCGTCAACGCAAATGTGGACGTGCGCGGGACAGCACCGGGCATATTCGTGACGCAGTAATGCAAGATATCGTCCACGAAGAAGACGGGATCGCTGTGCGTCGTCGGGCGCGAGGTCTCGACGCATCCACCCTGATCCACAGAGACATCGACGATGACGGCCCCTTTATGCATGCAGGAGAGCATCTCGCGAGTGATGAGCTTGGGCGCCGCGGCTCCCGGGATCAAGACGCCGCAGATGACCAGATCTGCGTTCTCGATGGCGTTCCAGATGTTGTAGGTGTTCGAGACGAGCGTGCGAATCTGACTCCCGAAGATATCATCGAGGTACCGAAGTCGGTCGAGGTTTCGATCAATGACGGTCACCTGCGCGCCCATGCCGACGGCGATGCGCGTGGCGTTAGTCCCGACGACGCCCGCGCCGAGGATAACGACCTTCGCCGGCAAAACGCCTGGGACACCGCCCAAGAGGACACCGCGCCCGCCGTGGATCTTCTGCAAATAGGTCGCGCCGACCTGCACGGCCATACGGCCGGCCACTTCGCTCATGGGTGTAAGCAGCGGCAACCGTCCCTCACTATCGGTGATCGTCTCATAAGCGATCCCGGTGACCTGGCGTCGGAGCAATTCGCGCGTCAGCTCCGGAGCAGGCGCCAGATGCAAATAGGTGAAGAGGATCTGTCCTTCCCGCAAGCGCTCGTACTCGACCGGGATCGGCTCCTTCACCTTGATGATCAGATCGGCGCGCGCCCAGACTTCGGCCGGGTCTTCCAGAATATGCGCCCCCGCATCCTCGTACTCCCGATCGGAGATGCCGCTGCCTTCCCCAGCGCCGGCCTCGATGTAGACCGTATGTCCTTCCTCGCAGAGCGCTCTCACGCCGGCCGGGACGAGTCCGACGCGATATTCATCCGGCTTGAGCTCCTTCGGAACGCCGATGATCATGAGCCCCCCTCTGGCGGCGCCCGCGAGGGGAGGCGTGGATCCACACGTCTGTGGATCGCCACACGCTCCCCTCAGCGGGATCTCGCGCGATCACATTAGGACGGGATCGCGCTCAGTTCAGCCGTGTCGATCTGCGCCCGCTGCAGTCGTCCGCTGTAATCAATATAGACGGCCTTCCATTCGGTGAACAGCTCGAGCGCTTGCACGCCAGCTTCGCGATGTCCGTTCCCCGTCTCCTTCGTCCCCCCAAATGGCAGATGCGTCTCGGCGCCGATCGTGGGCGCGTTCACGTAGAAGATCCCCGTGTACATCTCGCGCATGGCGATGAACGCCTTGTTGATATCCTGTGTGTAGATGGCCGAAGAGAGCCCGTAGCGCACGTTGTTACCGATCTGGATGGCCTCTTCCAAGGAGCCGCAGGGGATCACGGAGACGACCGGCCCGAAGATCTCCTCCTGGCAGATGACCATATCCGGGTGACAATCGGCGAAGATGGTGGGTTCGATGAAGTATCCGTAGGCGTACTCCCCATGCGTCAGCCGATTCCCACCGCACATGAGCTTGGCGCGATCTCGATTCTTCCCGATCTCAATGTAGTGGAGGATGGACTGCAGCTGAGCCTCGTTGATGATCGGCCCCATCTCCGTGCGCTCATCGAGTCCATTGCCGACGCGCAGGGCGCGCGCCCGCTCGACGAACTGCGCGAGGAACTTCTTGTAGACCTTCTTGTGCACGACGATCCGACTGGAGGCCGTGCAGCGTTGTCCGCTCGTGCCGAACCCGCCCCAAACGGCACCGTCTACCGCCAGATCCAGGTTCGCGTCATCCATGACGATGATGACGTTCTTCCCTCCCATCTCGAGGTTGCACTTCTTGAAGGAAGGGGCGCACGCCTCGGAGACTTTCCGGCCCACCTCGGTCGAGCCCGTGAAGGAGACCAAGCGCACGTCGGGATGGGTCATGAGCGGCGTGCCCACGTTCGCTCCTGAACCGGTCACGAGATTAACGACGCCGGGGGGGACGCCCGCCTCCTCGCAAGCTTTCACAAGATTGTAGACCGACAGGGGTGTGTCCGTCGCCGGTTTCATCACCACTGTATTGCCGCAGAGGATCGCGGGCATGAGCTTCCAAGCGGGGATCGCCATGGGGAAGTTCCACGGGGTGATGATCGCGCACACGCCGACGGGCATGCGCACGGACATAGCGAATTTGTTCGGCAGTTCGGAAGGCGTCGTCTGCCCGTAGAGGCGGCGCCCTTCGCCCGCTGTGAAATAGCAGATATCAATGGCCTCCTGCACATCCCCGCGCGATTCTTTGAGGATCTTCCCCATCTCGCGCGTCATCTCGCGCGCGAAGGCCTCCTTGCGCCGGATCAGAATCTCCCCCAGGCGGAACATGATCTCCGCGCGCTTGGGCGCAGGGACCAATCGCCATTTCTCGTACGCCTCGCGCGCGGCTGCCACGGCGCGCGCCACATCCTCGGCATTCGACTTCGGGAAGAGGCCGATGAGGTCGCGCGTGTCAGCCGGATTCCGATTCTCGAAATATTCCCCGGTGACCGAAGGGACCCATTCCCCATTGATGTAGTTGAAGAAGCGAGGAGCAGCCGCCGTCCGAATCGCTGGCGCCCCTTTCGCCGTCTTCGTTCGAGCGATCGCCGTTTTCGCTTTCGCCATATTCCCTCCTTGGACTTCGGGACTTCACTCGCGTGGATGACAATTCGTACACGCGAATGCCACATCTCGCCATTTCTGCGGATGGGAGGGACGAAGCGGATGGGGCACTGCCGGATCCTCCGGATCATGACATGCCAGGCACTCCGATCGAGTCCGCGCCGCGCGATGCGCCTCATCTCGCGGCAGGGGAGATGGCGCGATACGCGGTCTTGTGGAGAGGAACACGAGGAAAAGGATGACGCTCAAGATGAATCCGGCAAAGATGACATCCGCCCGCTTCATCCGCATCGTCCGCACAGGTCAATATATTACAACCGGTGCAAGAGAAGCAAGCGGAGGCTCCCCTCATCGCCGCAGGGGGACGGCGCGATGACGGGTGATGAGCAGCGCTTGACGGAGTCGGCGGAAGAAGCCCTCGCGCTTTCGCCGCAGCAACGCTTGACAGTCGGGCACGCGCTTGCGCGCGGCCTCTTCCCCGGCCCGAATCAGCTCGTCGGCGCGTTCCAATGCGTCCCAAGAGAATGCCGCGACGTCGGGCGAGATGAGCACATCGGCATGTTCGGCCATGTAGGATTGCGCTGTGAAAGAGAGGATAGCGAGCGCTTGTGTGTAGATCTGGAAGGCGTTGCGCGGCGGCGTCTCCATGATCGGATACGCGTTCACGTCCACGGCGATCACGCGCTCGGCTCCGAGCGTCACGGCCACAAGTGTCGGGAGGTTGGCGACGACAGCACCGTCTACGAGCATCCGGCCGTCCGCATCGAAGACGGGGGTGAAATAGCCCGGGATGGCGCAACTGGCGCGGATGGCGAAGGCGAGATCGCCCGTGGTGAAGACGCGCATCTGTCCGGTTGCGATCTCCGTGGCGACGACCGCAAGCGGGATCCGAAGCTCCTCAAAACGCGTGACGGGGAAATGCGCGCGGATGAAGGCCTCCATGCGACGTCCGTCGCGCAGGCCAAGTCGCGAGGGTCGGAATCGCCCGAGATCACTCCAGCGGATGCAGCGCGCCATCTCGATCATCCGCTCGATGGGAACGCCACTTGCATAGGCGCCTCCAATGAATGCGCCGACGCTCGTCCCGACGATCTGATCAATGGGGATCGCGGCCTCCTCGAGGACCTTCAAGACGCCGATATGGGCCAAGCCCTTAGCCCCGCCCCCGCCGAGGACCACTCCGATCTTCGGGCGACTTCGGGATTGGCGTCGTGTCCGCTCCATCGAGCGCGAAGCGATGAAGGCGCGCGCTCGCTCACTCGCGCGCCGTCACCGCCAATACGAGTGCGAGCGATTGGAAGAGCGCGCGGCCATCGGAGCTGCCGAGGATCTCCTCCGCAGCGCGTTCGGGATGTGGCATCATCCCCAAGACATTCCGTTCCCGATTGCAGATGCCCGCGATATGGTCGAGCGAGCCGTTGGGATTCGCAACCTCGGTCACCCGTCCGTGGGCATCGCAATAGCGGAAGACAATGCGATTCTCGCGGCGCAGCTCAGCAAGCGTCTCCGGATCGCAGTAGTAGTTCCCCTCCCCATGAGCGATCGGGAGATGGAGCACCTGGCCCGGCCGATAGAGGTGCGTGAAGGGGGTATCGGTCGCCTCGACGCGCACGTGGACGAACTGACAGACGAATCGGCGACCGCGATTCCGCATGAGGGCGCCCGGCAAAAGGCCGCTCTCGCAGAGGATTTGGAAACCGTTGCAGATGCCGAGCACGAAGCCGCCACGCGCGGCGAACTCCCGCACGGCGCCCAAAATGGGGCTGAAGCGGGCCAGCGCCCCCGCCCGCAGATAGTCCCCGTAGGAGAACCCGCCGGGTAAGATCACGGCGTCGTACTCGCCAAGCGACGTCTGTTCATGCCAGATGAAATCGACCGGTTGTCCGAGGACCTTGCTGATGACGTGATAGGCATCGTGATCGCAATTGGATCCAGGAAAGACGATGACGCCGAATCTCATTCCGATTCCTCCTCGATCCGAACCCAATATTCCTCGAGCACGGGATTGGCGAGCACGTCGTGCGCAAGCTGCTCCAAGAGCGCACGCGCGCGCTCCGGCGAGACATCATCTTCCAGCTCGATCTCGAAGTACTTCCCTTGTCGAATCTCGCGGATGCCTTCGTATCCCAAGGTCCGAACGGCGTGATGAATCGCCTGGCCTTGAGGGTCGAGGACGCTCTTCTTCAATCGGACGTGCACAGTCGCTCTCATGATGGTCGCTCCCTCTCACGCTCGGTCCGGGCGACGGCCTCGCCGAAGACGCGGCGGAAAATGGTCTCCACATGTCGCAGCGCGCGATCCAGGCGAAAGAGGGCGTCCAGATCCTCGGGAGCCAATCGGGCGCGGATTTCGGGATCGGCGCGCACCAGCTCTCGAAAATCGGCTCCCTCGTCCCAAGCGCGCAGGGCGTGACGCTGCACGATCTCGTACGCCCGCTCTCGCGAGAGGCCGTGCTCGGTGAGCGCCAGCAGGAGCTCTCCGCTAAAGATCACCCCGCGCGTCGCCTCGAGATTCGCCCGCATGCGTTCCGGAGAGACGAGGAGTCGCTCCAGCAGCTCCGTCGTCCGGTGCAGAAGATAGTCGGTGAGGATGCAGCTCTCGGGAAGGATCAGGCGCTCGACCGAGGAGTGCGAGATATCGCGTTCGTGCCAGAGAGCGATATTCTCCAGCGCCGCCTGCAGATTCGCGCGCACGACGCGTGCCAGGCCGCAGATCTGCTCAGCCGCGATGGGATTCCGCTTATGGGGCATGGCCGAGGAGCCTTTCTGCCCTTCGGCGAAGAACTCCTCGGCTTCGCGCACTTCGGTGCGATGCAGGTGCCGGATCTCCAGGGCGATCTTCTCCAAACCGGATGCGATGAGCGCGAGCACGGCGAGGAATTCGGCATGCCGATCGCGCGGGATGATCTGCGAGGAGATCGGTTCTGGCCGTAGGCCCAAGCGCCGACAGACGGCCTCTTCTACCTCCGGATCGAGATGCGCGAAGGTGCCGACGGCCCCCGAGATCTTCCCCACGCGGATGCGCTCGCGCGCCTGAAGCAGGCGCTCGTGATTCCGCATCGTATCGGCGTACCACAGGGCGAGCTTCAGACCGAAAGTGATCGGCTCGGCGTGCACGCCGTGCGTGCGCCCGACCATGGGCACGTCTTTGAACTCGAACGCGCGGCGTCGCAAGACATCCGCCAATCGCTCCAAACGCAGAAGGAGCAGATCGGCCGAATCGCGGAGCAGCAGCGCCAGCGCTGTATCCACGACGTCCGATGAGGTGAGGCCCCAGTGGATATAGCGCGCCTCGGCGCCGACGACTTCGGCCAAGGCTGAGAGGAAGGCGATCACATCGTGTCGGGTCGTGCGCTCGATCTCCTGAATGCGCGCGACATCCACGCGCGCGCGCGCCCGAATGCGCTCCAGGGCCAATTGGGGGATACGCCCGCGTTCGGCGAGCACTTCGCACACAGCCAGCTCGACCTCGAGCCATTTGTGAAACTTATTCTCCTCGCTCCAGATAGCGCCCATTTCGGGCAGCGTGTAGCGCGGGATCATAGCTCGATCCATTCGCTCGGTCGGTCATGTGCGGCGATGCGCACGCGCCGTTCGGCCTCGCGGGCGAACAGAGAGCCGCGTGCCGAGAGCGCCTCCACCGCCGCCAACCGCACCAGCTCCGGATGATTATTCGTTCGACTCAAATGCACGAGCACGATATACTCGGCGCGCCCGTCGAAATCCTCGCGCAAGAAGCGCGCCATCTCCTCATTGGAGAGGTGGCCATGTCGGCTGAGGATGCGTTGCTTGACGCTCCACGGATACGGCCCGTTGCGCAGCATCTCCAGATCATGGTTCGCCTCGAGGATGAGGACATCCACCCCCTTCACGCGTTCGCTGACCAGGCGGGGGATATAGCCGAGATCGGTCACGTATCCCACCTTCGCCCCCCCGGCTTCGATCGTGAAGGCGAGCGTATCCGCAGCATCGTGCGGGACGGCGAACGGCCGGAACGTCATCGGCCCGATCTCGAACGGGCATTCGGTCGCGATATAGGCGGCGGCCGAGATGGGATCGTCGGGGTTCAGGCGGTTCCACATCTCGCAACTCGCCCGCGAGATGAAGATCGGAATGCCCAACGTGCGCGCCAGCCGCGGGACGCTCCGAATGTGATCCGTATGCTCGTGCGTGAGGACGATGGCCGAGATGCGGGAGAGGTCTTCCCCGATCTCCCGAAGCCGTCGCGCCAACTCGCGGGCTGAGAATCCGGCGTCCACAAGGACGCGCGTCGTGCCGAAGACAAAGAGTGTCGCATTCCCCGAACTGGAGCTGCCCAGGACAATGATCCGCATCCCCTGCTCCCTCCCTGCGCACTCAGCACGCCAACTGCTGTCGGTCCACGCGCACGCTGTCCAATCGCCCGACGAGGACGAGGGCCAGCACTTCGGTTTGAAAGATCTCCTCAGCGAGCCGTTGGATGTCGTCCACCGAGACCACTTCGATGCTCTTCAGGATCTGGTCGTAGGTCGTCTGGTGCCCGAAGTAGATCTCCTGTTGCGCGATATGAGCCATGCGCGCGCTGGAGGACTCGAGGCTGAGCATGGTCGCCGCCTTCGCCTGCTCCTTCGCCCGCTGCAATTCCTCCTCCGGAACCGGTTCGCGCTTCAGGCGGTGGAGTTCTGCGACGATGAGGTCGAGGACGCGCAGCACGTTCTTCGGCGACGTCGCGGCGTGAATGAGGAGCAGGCCCGTATCGGAGAAGAGCATGGTCCCGGCGCTCGTGGCGTATGCCAGACCGTGATCTTCGCGAATGGTTTGGAAGAGACGCGAACTGGTCCCTCCGCCCAAGATGGAGCTGAGCAGAAGGATGGCGTGTCGATCGCGCGAGCGCAAGCCGGGACACTGCGCGCCCAGCAGAATCTGCGTCTCCGAGAGCTGCTCCTTCTCCTGCAGGACGATCTGGGGGGAAGGCTGTGGGGTCGTATCGTGAGGCCGCAGCCCACTATCGGGGATGTGGTCGAAATAGCGCGTGGCCAATTCGACCAGGCGCTCGTGTTCGACCTGACCCGCAGCGGAGACGATGAGATTCGGTGGGGTATAGAGCTGCTTGAAATACTGCAAGATCGCCTCGCGCGTGAGCCGAAAGAGCGTCTCCTCAGTCCCCAGGATCGGCCGCCCCAACCGATGCCGGGGCCAGAAACTTCGCAGGAAAAGCTCGGTGGCCAGATCATCGGGCGTATCCTCGACAAGCCGCATCTCCTCCAAGATCACCTGCCGCTCCTTCTCGATCTCCTGCGCATCGAAGCGCGGGGCGGTCACCAAATCGGCCAGCAGATCAAAGGCGCGCGGCAGATGCTCATCGAGGATCTTGGCCGAATAGGCGGCGCATTCGTGGCTGGTGAAAGCGTCGAGCGTCCCACCGAGCCAATCCGACTCCTCCGCGATCTGGCGCGTGCTCCGCCGCTCCGTCCCCTTGAAGACCAGATGTTCGATGAAATGCGCGATCCCCGACTGCTCCAGGGGTTCATGCCGGGATCCGGCGCGCACCCAGATGCCGATGCTCACCGAGCGGAGGTGATCCATGCGCTCGCTCACGACCGTGAGCCCGCTCGCGGTCACCGTCTTGCGAATCCGCCGCATACGACTCGCCCGCCGTCTGAGAGGTGTGAATGCTACCACGAGGATCAGCCGGGTCGCAACGCGTCAAGAGAGGCCCCCTCTCACTCCCGATGCCGCTCATTGCCCTCCGCTCCGAGCGTGTGAGATACTATGCCCTCTCATACGATGCCAAGACAAAGGAGGAGAGGATGAATCAAGAGCGTGCGGTGATGGGACGTTTTCCTATTCCTCCCCTGACCCAGCTCTCCGAGGAAGAGGAGCTGTTCCGACAGAGTGTCCGGCAATTCGCCGAGGAACGCATTCGTCCTCTGGTCAAGACGATGGACGAGGAGGGGCGATTCGATTCGGGCTTGCTGCAGGAATTCTTCAAACTCGGCCTCATGGGCATCAATATTCCGGAGGAGTACGGCGGAGCGGGCAGCAGCTTCTTCATGGCCGTGCTCGCCGTCGAAGAACTGTCGCGGGTGGATGCCTCTGCCGGCGTCGTCGTGGACGTGCAGAACACGCTCGTCAATAATGCCATCACGCGATGGGGATCGCCGGAGGTGAAGGCGAAGTACCTGCCGCGATTGGCCTCGGATACAGTCGGCGCGTATGCGCTCTCGGAAGCCGGAGCCGGGAGCGATGCCTTCGCCCTGCAATGTCGCGCCCTTGAGCGGGGGGATCATTACGTGTTGACCGGACGTAAGCTCTGGACAACGAACGCCATGGAGGCCGGACTCTTCATCGTCTTCGCCACGGTCAATCCCGAGCTCGGCTATCGCGGCATCACGGCTTTTCTCATCGAGCGGGACTTCCCGGGATTTGCCGTGGGGAAGAAGGAGGATAAGCTCGGCATTCGAGCGTCCTCGACTTGCGAACTCATCCTCGATGAGGTTCGGGTTCCCAAGGAGAACATCCTCGGCGAAGTGGGCAAGGGGTACAAGGTGGCCATTGAGACGCTCAACGAGGGGCGGATCGGTATCGGCGCGCAGATGATCGGCGTGGCCCAGGGTGCGCTTCAGTGCGGGATTCAGTATGCCAAGGAGCGCAAACAATTCGGTCGCCCGATCGCGGAATTTCAAGCCGTGCAGTTTCTGATCGCGGAGCTGGCAACGGAGCTGGAAGCCGCGCGCCTGCTCGTCTACAACGCGGCGCGCTTGAAAGATGCCGGCTTGCCCTTTGTGAAAGAAGCCGCAATGGCCAAGTACTACGCATCGGTGGTGGCCGAGAAGGTCACGTCTCACGTCGTCGAGATCTACGGGGGCTACGGGTTCACCAAAGACTATCCGGCCGAGAAGTACTTCCGCGACTCGAAGATCGGGAAGATCTACGAGGGGACATCGAACATGCAATTGCAGACGATCGCGAAGATCCTGCTTGGCGAACGCTGATCAGGGGCTGAGGTCTCCTCGCAGGAGCCAATCGGCGCGAATCGCCGCCAGCAGTTCCTGGCGCGTGACGACGGCTGTCCCGAGCTTCGCGATGACGACGCTGGCCGCGTAATTGGCCAGATGGGCGGCCTCAACGGGATCGGCGCCGGCGAGGACCGAGAGACTGAGCGCGGCCATCACCGTATCGCCTGCCCCCGTCACATCGTAAACCTCGCGCGCGACAGTCGGGATGTGTCGCACGAGCCCCTTGCGGGAGAAGAGGCTCATCCCCTGTTCGCCGCGGGTGAGGAGGATGTATTCGCTGTCCAGCAGGCGTTGTAATTCGCGTCCGGCCTCCAGGAGCGAAGCTTCGTCGGTGATTTCTCGTCGGGTCACGGCCTCGGCTTCCCGTTGATTCGGCTTGATCCACGTCACCGGCCGATAGTAGGGGAAGTTCCGAATCTTCGGATCGAGAAAGACGGGAAGCTGCCGCTCGCGCAACTCCGGCAGCAGCGTCTCCAGAAGCGGCGGCGTGATCGTCCCCTTCTCGTAATCGGAGATGATGACGCCTTCGACCAGATCCAGCCGATCGCGCACGGCGGCCAGGAGACGACGCGTGAGGGCCTCTGAGAGCGGCGTTCGACTCTCGCGATCGGCGCGCACGACCTGCTGATGCTGGGCGAGAATGCGCGTCTTGACCGTCGTCGGACGCATCGCATCAGTCAGGAGCTCGGCTTCGAGCGACTCGTCCATAAGCAGCGCGCGCACGCGCTCGGCCGCCGCATCCGCTCCGGTCACGGCGACCAGAAGCGGTCGAGCGCCGAGCGCGATGAGATTGCTCGCCACATTGCCCACGCCGCCCAAGCGAAACGACTCCCGCTCGATCTCCACAACGGGAACCGGTGCCTCCGGGGAGATGCGCCGCGCCCTCCCCCAGAGATACTCGTCGAGCATGAGATCGCCGAGCACGAGCAAGCGCCGACCGGCGAACCGCTGCACAAGAGCCTCCGCCCGCTCGGGCGTCACGTGCTCTGAGAGTGTCTGGCCAGACATCGTGAACCTATGGCGACCGATCTCACTCGGCGACCGAAGCCCGCACGCTCGGCTCCCCGGCGATCGAAGCGAGCACGCGCTCGATGGCCTCGATCACCTGCTCGACGTGAACGTGCCGGATGCGTTCTCCTGGCGGAAGCGAGACGCCGAGATGATCGCATGGCGTGTGCACGATGGCTGAAGGAGCTGTGCCCCAGGGTCGCCAGACCATCGGGTCTGACGCCCCAAAGATCACGACAGTCGGACATCCCACGGCCGCGGCGATATGCGCTGGCCCGCTGTCATTGCCCACAAAGAGCGCCGCCTGACGGAGCAACGCGATGACCTCCTTCAACGTCAGATCGGTGAGGGGATGAGCGGCCGTGCCGGCGAATCCTTTGACGGCATCGGTGATGTGCCCCTCATGCCGCGCGGCGATGACGATGGACGGGAGCTCGTGCTTCGCCGCCAAGTAGTGTACGACGTGGGCGAACTTGGCAGCGGACCATCGCTTGGATTCATGCGTGGCCGCGGGATGGATCACCGCGAAGGGACCGCGCAAGCCCATCTGCCGCAGTCGCCGATGCACGCTCATCAGGGCCTGTTCACTGGCGCGCAGCGAGGATGGGGGAGGCAAAGTGATGGGCACACCACACCATTTCAAGAGCCCCAACTGCTGCTCGGCCGAATGGATCGCCGACTTCTGCCAGATCTGCGACGGATCCGGCGCCCGCCGATTGTACAACCAACTGTAGCGATAGCCGCGATAGCCGATCCGCTCCGGCGCACGGCTCAGGAACGCGAGCAATGTCGCCGTCGTCCCCCCATGCAGATTGAAGACGGCATCGAAAGCACGCTCCCGCAGCCGCCTCGCCAGTTGCCCTCGGCGCACTCCATCGCTCAACCACCGCCCTTCCCGCTCCACGACGATCACCTCATCCACCTGTGGATGATCCTCCAAGAGTGGGGCCGAGAGGGCTTCACTGAGGACGCTGATCTGAAGTTCCGGCCTCCACGTCTTGAGCGCCGTCAGGCACGGCGTCATCAGCACGGTATCCCCGATCGAACGCAACCGGATCAGCAAGATGCGCCGAATTCGATCCCAGGGCAGCTCCGCATGCCTCGCGTGATCCGCTCGTACCATGATCCCCCCTCAATGCCCTTTCTCGCCCGAGCTCTCACCACGATCGTCCTCGTCGAAGGTCGGCATTCGCGATCACTCCGGCCAGAGCGCTCGCTCCTCCACGCGCGCTTCCTCGATGAGCATCACGGGGATGCCCTCCCGAATGGGATAGACGCGAAGGCAGATGGGACACTGAAGGCCTTGACCATCGGCCGTCAGGCGAACTTTCGCCCGTTCGTTCATCTCTCGCACGCAGGCGGGACATGCCAGAATCTCCAAGAGTTCCGGCTTGATGCTCATCGCGCCTTCCCTTTCTGAAGTCATTTCAAAGTTACTCTATCACGAACCCCTCGGCTTGTCAAAAGGGACCTCAAGAACGGAAGAGCGCCGTCGTCCGGCTCCGGCCGAGCATCTCGCTGGCGATCTCGAAGACGCGCTCGACGGAGCAGGTCGCCAAAGCGTCGCGCTCCACGCAACGATGCTCCGCCCCCAGTGGCCGCCGCGTGTGCGCGCACCCGAGCATGAGGGTGGGAACGCCGAGTGCCGCCGCGATGTGCCCCGGACCGGCATCTCCGGAGACTACGAGCGTGCAGCGCGCCAGCGCTGACGCCAATTCGCGCAGCGAGCGCGCGCGCAGAGCGAGCGTCCCTTTGGGGAATCGCGCTCGTCCCCCCCTCCCCAAGCTCACGTCCAGAAGGCGGACGCGAAAATGATGCGTCAGCTGATGCGCCAGATCGAGGAATCGCTCCGACGGCCACAGGGCCGCGCCCGGATCGGCCTCCGGAGCAATGCCGACCAGAAGCTCTCCCGCTTCGACTCCTCGGGCGCGCAACCAACGCTCGAAGCGTTCGTCCGCGGCGGGATCGGTTCGCAACGCGGGCACGCGAACCGTAGGCGAGACGCCGAGCGCGCGTAAGCCGTCCAGATACCGATCCACGCGATGCCGCCGCGGATCATCCGGCACGCGCCAGACGTTGAAGAGGAGCCTCGCGAATCCTTCCGGTGGCAGAGCGGCCAACCGAGCGGGCACGCGAGCCGCCAGCGCGAGCAGGATCGTCCCCCCCGAAGGGCGGAAATCAATGGCCAGCTCATATTGCCGCCTTTGGAATTCTCGAACCGCTTGAAGGACCTCCCACACGTTCCACGGCTGCAGCAGATCGGCCAGCTGCGCACTCTTGACCGGCCAGATGTCCGAGATCGTGCCGCTTAAGGCGAGCAGCTCACCCCCCCACGACGTCGCGAACGCGGTGATCCGCGCCTCGGGGAAGCGTTCGCGAAGCGCCGCACAGGCCGGCAGGGCGAAGACCGCATCGCTCAGCCTCCCCAAGTGCAGAAGGAGGATGCGCGAGAACGATTGCGCTCGCAAGATCGGCCTCATCGTCGCCGCGTCGTCAGCTCAAAAGAGGGATAGGGCGCGCCCGCTCCCAGCGCTTTCAGCTCCTCTCGCATCCACTGCCGCAAACAGGAGCGCACGCGCGCGCGAAAGTACAAGCTGCGCCCACCCGCGTGATGCTCCACCAGCAGCAGCAACCGCTGCCACGATTGCTCCATCCAGTCGGCCACGCGCGAGATGCGCGTGATGTCGTAGGGGATGGCGATGGCCTCCGCCCCAATGCGGGCGAAGACCGCCAGATAGCGGGCGACGGCCAGATCCGGGACCGACACGCGGCGTCCATCCAACTTCACCTCAATGCCGAGCAACGTATGGATGATCTCCACGTACCGCGCCCCGGTGGGGCAGTTCAAGGCATAGCGGCGCGTGCGATCCGCGAGGACATGCTGACGATAGATCGTGGGAATCCACGCTTCGCCGAGGGCCGTCTTCACGCGCGCTGCGACGCTCTGAACCGTCTCCATCGCCATGACGAACAACTCACCTAATCCTATGCCGGGCCGCGCGATGAAGTCAATCGAAAGCAGCCGCCGCTGTCGCGTGCGCCGCGCATGTTCGCTTTCTTGACAATTCCGGGCACGGCTCTTATAGTGCTTATCGAATGACGAACAACACACGGATGCACGGCACAACCGTCCTCTGCGTTCGCCGCCATGATCGCGTCGTCATGGCCAGCGACGGACAGGTCACGTTCCAAGACACGATCCTCAAGCATCATGCGCGCAAGGTGCGCCGGCTCTATAACGATCGCATTCTCGCCGGATTCGCGGGTTCGACGGCCGATGCCTTCGCTCTCTTCCAACGCTTCGAGAGCAAGCTCGAAGAATTTCGCGGGAACCTGAGTCGAGCGGCGGTGGAACTGGCGCGAGATTGGCGCACGGACCGATACCTCCGCCATCTGGAGGCGTTGCTGATCGTCGCCGATCGTGAGCGCTCGCTCATCCTCTCTGGCAGCGGGGAGGTCATCGAGCCCGACGACGATGTCGCGGCGATCGGCTCGGGCGGACCGTATGCGCTGGCGGCCGCCCGCGCCCTGATGCGGCACACGGCGCTCTCGGCGCGCGAGATCGCCGAAGAAGCGTTGCGCATCGCGAGCCAAATCTGCATCTATACGAACGAGAATCTCATCATCGAGGAGTTGTGAACGAGCTATGGTGATCTATCTCTCCAGCGAGGTCGAGACGCTCCCGAAACTCGATGAGCTGACGCCGCGTCAGATCGTCGAGGAGCTGGACAAATACGTCGTCGGCCAAACGGCCGCTAAACGGGCCGTCGCTATCGCCTTGCGTAATCGGATCCGCCGACAGAAGCTGCCGCCCGATCTCGCTCAGGACATCATCCCGAAGAATATCCTCATGATTGGGCCGACGGGCGTCGGCAAGACGGAGATCGCGCGTCGCTTGGCCCGGCTGTCGAATTCGCCGTTTCTGAAGGTCGAGGCGTCGAAATTCACCGAGGTCGGATACGTCGGGCGAGATGTCGAGTCCATGATCCGCGATCTTGTGGACGTGGCCGTGGACATGGTGCGCGCCGAGAAGATGCAGGAAGTCGCCGATAAGGCCGAACAGAATGCGGAGGAGCGGTTGCTGGATCTGCTGCTGCCCTCAGGGCGCAAGCGGAAGACGCGGCGACAGGCGCTCAGCGATTTCCTGGAGGACGAGGAGAGCGAGCCAGCGCTTGAGGAGGGGATGGATTTCGAGCAGCTGCAACGCACGCGCGAGAAGCTGCGACAGCTCCTGCGCGAAGGCAAGCTCAACAACCGCATCGTCGAGATCGAGGTCCGTGAGCGCTTCTTCCCCGGGCGCTTCGAGATCATCACGAGCCAGGGCGTCGAGGAGATGGACATCGCCATTCAAGAGCTGATCCCTGGCCTGTTCGGTCCCGGACGCACGAAGAAGCGGAAGATGCGCGTGGACGAGGCGATGGAGTACCTCATCCAAGAGGAGGAGCAGAAGCTCGTTGACATGGAGCAGGTCGCGCGCATCGCCCTGGAACGCGTCGAGCAATCGGGCATCATCTTCCTGGATGAGATCGATAAGATCGCCGGGCGCGAATCCGGGCACGGGCCGGACGTCTCGCGCGAGGGCGTGCAACGCGATCTGCTGCCGATCATCGAAGGGACAACCGTCAGCACGCGCTACGGCACAGTGCGCACCGACCACATCCTCTTCATCGCCGCCGGCGCCTTTCATGTCACCAAGCCCTCCGATCTCATCCCCGAGCTGCAGGGCCGATTCCCGATCCGCGTGGAGTTGGATCCGCTGACGATTGAGGATTTCAAACGCATCCTCACCGAGCCGAAGAATTCGCTCATCAAGCAGTATACGGCGCTTCTGGCGACCGAGGGGGTCGCGCTCGAATTCACCCTCGATGCCATTGACGCCATCGCTCAATTCGCCTACGCCGTGAACGAGCAGACGGAGAACATCGGCGCGCGACGCTTACACACGATCATGGAGAAGGTGCTCGAAGACATCTCCTTCGAGGCACCCGATCTGAAGGAGAAGCATCAGCGGATCGATGCCGAGTACGTGCGCCGTAAACTCATGGGCATCGTGCAGAATCAAGACCTCAGCCGTTACATCCTGTGACCTCGGGCCGCGGCATCATCGGACGACACCGATCGGCTCTGTTGCTGCGCTCCCCTTTGCTTCTCCTCTTCGGAGCTCTCGTCTTCTCGTGTGGGAAAGTCGGTGCACCACTCCCTCCGCTGCGCTCGCTACCGGCCCGCCTTGAGGGAATGCGCGCTCAGCAACAGGGCGATGTGATCCGGCTCATTCTGTGGCGTCCGAATCTGGAAGCGTTGGCCGCTCGCGGTTTCGTTGTGGACCGCCTCGAAATCTACCGCGCTCTCGAGCCACCAGCAGCCGTTGCGCTCCCTTCGGAAGACGCCTTCCTCGAACGCGCGCGTCTGTTGGCCGTCCTCGATCGTCGAGAGCTCGCGCGTTCGCCTGTCGAAGAGGTGCTCACCATTGAAGATGGGCCGATCACGGCGTTCAACCGCCGACGGCTCTACGCCGCGCGCCTGGTGGATGCGCGAGGACGATTGGGTCCCCTCTCGGACATCGTCGGAGTTGAGCCTCAAGGCGACGTGCCAACTCCTCCGCACGCGCTTCGCGCGATTGATGAAGCGCAAGGTGTCGTCTTCCTCAGTTGGGCCCCCCCAACACGCAACGTGGACGGATCCGCTCCTCCAAATGTCCTCGGATACAACGTCTACCGTCGCCGGACTTCCGACCCCCATTTCGGCCCGCCACTGAATGGTTCGACGCTCGTCACGGAGACGACGCTGCGCGATCGCGATTTCCAGTACGGGACCGAGTACATCTATCTCGTGAGGGCCGTCGCCCCCGCTCGCGATGGGACGCTCATCGAGAGCCGCGATTCGACGCCCATTCAATTCACGCCGCGCGACACATTCCCTCCGGCGCCGCCCGAAGGGGTGATCGCGGCATCCGCGCAAGGGAGCATCAGCTTATTCTGGACGGCGAATTCGGAACCGGACGTGGTGGGATATTACATCTACCGCGCGCCTTCGGCCGAAGCCCCGGAGTCGGCATGGGTGCGACTGAATGCGAGCCCGCATCCGCTCACGACATATCGCGACGAGACGGTTCGGCCGGGCGAGCGTTACGCATACCGGATCACAGCTGTGGATCGCGCGGGGAACGAAAGCCGACCTTCGACGATCATCGTTCAGGAGGTGCTCGGAGATGTACATCTGTCGCTTCCTCGATCCCCTCCCGGCGAATCCCCCCAGAGCGCGTTATGGCCTTCTGAGGGGGGAGTGCGTCATCCCGATCAAAGAGGAGCATCCCTTCGATTCGATCACGCCCGACGCATCGGCAGCGCTTCCGCTGGAGCGCGTGCGTCTGCTCGCGCCGTGTGAGCCGAGCAAGATCGTGGCTCTCGGGCGAAACTATCGCGAGCATGCCGCGGAGTTGGGGCATGAGGTGCCCGTCGAGCCGCTCATCTTCTTCAAGCCGCCCAGTGCGGTAATCGGCCCACAGGAGACGATCCGGCTCCCGGCGATGTCCACGCGCGTGGATTACGAAGGCGAGTTGGTCGTCGTCATGGGCCGACGCGCATATCGCCTCCGCGAGGAGGATGACCCGCTCGCCTACGTCCTCGGCTACACCTGCGGCAATGACGTGACCGCTCGCGACCTCCAGCAGCGGGATGGACAATTCGCGCGCGCGAAAGGCTTCGATACGTTCGCTCCCATTGGACCAGTGATCGCGACCGCTCTCGACCCGGCGGATCTCGGGATCGAGACGCGCGTCAACGGCCACGTGCGCCAACGCGCTCGAACGCGCGCTCTCATCTTTCCGGTGCCCGCGCTCATTCGCTTCATCTCTCAGGTGATGACCCTGCTGCCGGGCGATCTCATCTTCACCGGGACACCGGCGGGCGTCGGCCCGCTCGCCGACGGAGATGTCGTCGAGGTGGAGATCGAGGGTATCGGGACCTTGCGCAATCCGGTGCGCGCTGAGTAGAAAGAAAGGGTGGCCATGTGCCGAATCACGGACAGCTCAGAGGAGGCGAACGATGAAACGATCGATCTCGGGGCTCTTGCCTCCGATCCCCACGCCGTTTGATGAACGCGAGCAGGTCGCCCATGACCGCTTTCGCGCCAACATTGAGCGATGGAACCAATACGGCTATTCGGGGTATGTCGTCCTCGGCTCCAACGGCGAGTTCGTGCACCTTACCGAGAGCGAGCGCTGGAAGGTGATCGAGACGGCGCGCGAAGTGATCCCCGGCGATATGCTCCTCATCGCCGGGGCCAGCTACAACGCTACGCGCGAGGCCATAGAGTTCGCGCGCCGCGCGGCTAGCTTGCGTGCCGATGCACTGCTGGTTGGGACACCACATTACTATCGCGATCAGATCACCCCGGCCGTCCTCCTGGATCATTACTGGAGGATCGCCGACGCCTCGCCCATCCCGATCCTCCTCTACAGCGTCCCACAATTCACGGGCGTCGCCCTTGCTCCGGAGACGGTAGCCCGTTTGGCCGAGCATCCGAACATCATTGGGATCAAGGACAGTGGGGGGAACCTGGCGATGCTCGCGGAGATCCTTCGCCTCGCCCCTTCGGACTTCAACGTCCTCACGGGATCGGCGGCGTTGCTTCACGCCGCGATGGCGCTCGGTGCCAAAGGGGCCGTTCTGGCCGTCGGATGCATCGCGGCGAAGACGTGCTTGCAGATCATGCGACTCGCGCGTGAGGGTGACGGGGTGCGAGCAGCCGAGTTGCAACTTCGCCTGCTGCCAGTCGCGCGTGCTGTCACCACGCAGTTCGGGATCAGCGGATTGAAAGCGGCGCTGGACCTGATTGGATTCTACGGTGGCCCGCCACGCGCTCCGCTTCCAGTGCCGGACGACAAAATGCGCGCTGAAATCTGCGCCATCCTCTGCGTCTCGGGGTTGTTCCCGGAGCTTGAGCAAGAATGCTCTCATGCCGTATCATAACCTCTTCGGCACATCAGGCGAGGCGAACGCCGAAGTTGAAGGAGGCCAGTATGAGCACGGTCCTCATCGAGAAGCGTGCTCCGACGTCTCATGGGCGAACCGATCTGCGGAAGCGCAAGCCGAAACTCGTGGCCGTCATCAACGAGAATTGCACCGGATGCGCGGGTTCGCCCGTGTGCATCGAGTATTGCCCGGTCGAAGCCTGTATGTTCTGGGTGCCGGACGAAGAGCACCCGCCCTTTGGGCGCATTGAGGTGGATAAGACACTCTGCATCGGTTGTGCCAAATGCACGAGCAAAGGCCCCGATGGCACTTTCCTGGACGGCTGTCCGTGGGATGCCATTGATATGGTCCCGACCGAAGAGTGGGAGCGCCGCCGCGGGGTGAAATTGCCGGATACGCCAGATCGCCCTCCGACCGAATGGCGCCTCGTCTCGGCCGAATACGTCTAAGCGATGGCCGATCTCGCTCTCCCGGTGTCGAAGTTGGCCGAGCTGCATGCGGAGATCATCGCCTGTCAGCGTTGTCCCCGCTTGGTGTGGTGGCGCGAAGAAGTCGCGCGCCACAGGCCCAAACGATACGAAGACTGGGACTATTGGGCCAAACCCGTTCCCGGATTTGGCGATCCCGAAGCGCGACTTCTCATCGTCGGACTCGCGCCGGCTGCTCACGGGGCAAATCGCACCGGGCGCATGTTCACGGGTGATCGGAGCGGGGATTGGCTCTATCGCGCCCTCTACCGCTTCGGTTTCGCCAATCGTCCGGAATCCCGACGACGGGATGATGACCTTCAGCTCCGAGATTGCTACATCACGGCCGCGCTCCGATGCGCCCCCCCGCAGAATACGCCGCGGCCGGAGGAGCTGCGGAATTGCCGCGCCTTCCTCGAACGCGAATGGATGCTGCTCAGGAACGTGCGCGTGATCATCGCCCTGGGACAGATCGCCTATGCGACCGTCCGCAAGATCTTCCGCACCCATCACGCTTTGGAGGCCTCTTGTTCGCTCCCGCGCTTCCGACATGGGTTGGAGCTCGCTTTGACCCCACGGCTGACGCTCCTGGCCTCATTCCACCCGAGCCAACAGAACACTTTCACCGGAAAACTCACCGAGCCGATGTTCGAGGCGATCTTCCACCGAGCCCGCGAATACTTAAACGCTCAGGTGAGCAGCTCACCGCCAAAGCCCCGAGGGGAAGACGGGAATCCTTGACCGCTCCCCGCGTCCTCATTAAAATGCTTTCCTGTTCAGATCATCCAGACGTGGGGAATAATCCTATGATTCCTCCACACGACACCAAGACGCGCAAAAGAGGGCGGAGGCGTTTGAAAATCTGCTTCATCGGCACGTATCCGCCGCGCGAATGTGGGATCGCGACGTTCACGTATGACCTCTGCCATGCGATCGTCGAGAATCACTCGGAGATTCACGCATCGGTCATCGCCATGACCGATACGTCAGAGGGTTACGACTATCCCCCTGAAGTGGTCTTCGAGATCCGGCACAATCGCCTGAGCGATTACCGGTTGGCGGCCGAATACACGAATCTCTCTGGTGCCGACGTCCTTTGCCTGCAGCACGAATTTGGGATCTTCGGCGGGCAGCAAGGCCGATACATCCTCGACTTCCTGGAATCGCTCCGAAAACCGATTGTGACGACATTGCACACGGTGCTCTTCAAGCCTCCGCCCGGGTATCGCGAGGTCCTCGCCGAGATCGCTCGCGCCTCCGATCATCTCGTTGTGATGAACAGCAAAGCCATTCCCATCCTTCGGGAGGTCTATGGCGTCAACGAGGAGAAAGTCAGCCTCATCCATCATGGTGTTCCGAACGTCCCCTTCGTGGATCCCAACTACTACAAGGATAAATTCGGCGTCGAGGGACGCTTGGTCCTACTCACCTTCGGCCTCTTGAACCGCAACAAGGGGATCGAGATGGTACTGGAGGCGTTGCCGGAGGTCGTCGCCCGACATCCCGAGGTCGTCTACATCGTGCTCGGCGCGACGCATCCGGTCGTGAAGCGGAAAGAGGGCGAAGAGTATCGCCTGTGGCTTCAGCGGTGTGTGCAACAGCTCGGATTAGGGGAGCACGTCCTTTTCTTCAACCGGTACGTGGAGTTGAGCGAATTGTGCGAGTTCATTGGAGCGTGCGACATTTATATCACGCCGTACCAATCGAAGGAGCAGATCGTCAGCGGGACGCTCGCGTATGCCATCGGCATGGGGAAAGCCGTCATCTCGACACCCTACTATTATGCCGAGGAGCTGCTTGCTGAGAATCGCGGGTGGTTGGTGGAGTTCGGCGACGTCAAAGGCTTGCGACAAGCGCTTCTGGAATTGATCGAGAACGAAGCCCTGCGGCATCAGATGCGCAAGCGCGCGTATGAGTTTGGACGACAGATGGTCTGGTCCGAAGTCGGTAAGCAGTATCTGGCGCTCTTTGAACGCCTCTCGGCCTATGCGCCGGCCAAAGCTGTCACCCTCTCGCTTCAGAAGACCTTCAGTGCCGGCTATGAGCTGCCGGAGATCAAGCTCGATCACCTGATCCGCTTAACCGATGACACGGGATTGATCCAACACGCCACCTATGGCATTCCGGATCGGCGGTACGGATATTCGACCGACGACGCCGGCCGCGCGCTGGTCGTGACGCTGCGGCACTATCATCAATTTGGGGATGAGACGGCGCTCTCCCTGGCCGTGCGCTATTTGAGCTTCCTCCACTACGCGCAGCTCCCCAACGGGCACTTCCACAACTTCATGGACTATTCGCGCCATTTCAGCGATGACGTGGGGACGGAGGATACGCTCGGGCGTGCGCTCTGGGGATTGGGCGTCACCATCGCCTACAGTCCGAACGAGGGGATGCGCGCGCTCGCCCGTGAGATGTTCGAACGGGCCTTTCCCCAAATCACGCTGAAACATCCGCGAGCGATCGCTTATGCGATCTGCGGCCTCTACAACTTCCTCCTACGCTACGATGGAGCGGCGCAAGTGCGCCGCCGAATAGCCGAGCTGGCGATGCAACTTCTGGAGCTGTACACGCAAAATCGAGCTGAGGATTGGCTGTGGTTCCACGAAGCGTTGACCTACGGGAACGCGAAGATCCCCCATGCGCTCCTTCTGGCCTATAGGGCGACCGGGGAAGAGGAGTTCAAGAAGGTCGGTCTCGAATCCCTGGACTTCCTGATCGCGCAGACCTATCACAACGACTACTTCGACTTCATCGGGAATCAAGGGTGGTATCGGCGTGGGGGAGAACGCGCGATCTTCAGCCAACAGCCGATCGAGGCGGGATATACGGCCGAGGCCTGCCTGGCGGCTTTCGAGCTGACGCAGCAGCGGCGCTATCTGGATCTGGCGCGAGCGGCCGCCGAATGGCTGCTTGGGCGGAATCGGCTCGGTGCGCGCCTCTATGACCTGAGTACGGGCGCATGCGCCGATGGATTGGAGCCGCAAGGCCCGAGTCTGAATCAGGGGGCGGAATCAGCGATCTGCTGCATGCTGGCGTTCTTGACCGTCGCGCAACAAGAGGCCCAGCAGACCGAACGACTGCGAATGACCAGCGAGGCGCAGCTCTCGGCAACTATGAGCGCGGAGGGACGGGCGCCGACATTCGAGTGAAGGATGGAATGGCGCGTTCCATCGTTGCTCTTTCGCCGGTATGAGGGGAATCCGATCCTCACCCCGGCGGATTGGCCGTATCCGGTCAATGCCGTCTTCAATCCGGGGGCCATCGAGCATGAGGGAGAGACGCTGCTACTGGTGCGCGTCGAAGACCTCCGCGGCTTCTCGCACTTGACGCTCGCCCGCAGCCGAGATGGACGGACCAACTGGCGCATCGAGCCCCAACCGACGCTCGAACCCGATCCGCGCTATAAAGAGGAATGCTGGGGGATCGAGGACCCGCGCATCGTTTGGCTGGCCGATCACAAGCAATATGCCATCACCTACGTCTCGTTCTCACGCGGCGGGCCGCTCATCTCCCTGGCGCTCACCCGGGACTTCCGTCACTTCGAGCGCATCGGACCGCTTCTGCCGCCGGAGGACAAAGACGCCTCGCTCTTCCCCCGCCGAATTCGCGACCGCTATGTCTTGCTCCACCGGCCGATCATTCGAGGCGAAGCGCACATCTGGATCTCCACCTCGCCGGATCTCCGCTATTGGGGCGAGCATCAGGTCCTGATCCCGGCGCGCCCGGGGTGGTGGGATTCGCATCGGGTGGGGCTTGGACCTCCACCGATCGAGACGCCCGAGGGCTGGCTCATTATTTATCACGGGGTGCGGGTGACGGCCTCCGGCAGCCTCTATCGCGTCGGCCTCGCGCTGCTGGATCTGGACTATCCGTGGCGCGTCATCCGTCGCACCGAGAATTGGGTCTTCGCCCCTCAGGAGGACTACGAACGGCGCGGTGACGTCCCGGGCGTCGTCTTCCCGACGGGGGCGATCGTCGAACGCGAGATGCGTCAGCTTCGCCTCTATTACGGCGCGGCCGATACGACCATCTGTCTGGCCCTGGCGGCGCTCGATGAGGTCCTGGAGTACTTGAAGCGCTGCCCCGCGGATCCCACGGCTGAAGTTCCATGCTGAGGATACCCCCCCTGGATGACCATCGCGGACTTCCCCGACAGCATCTAAATTGGTCGCACGGCAGGCGATCATGCGATCGCTCGAGCATCTTGCCATCCTGTTCACGCGACGGAGGGGCGACACATGAAGAGGAACAAATTCCGCGAGCTCTTGCGACGCTACGAAGGCAATCCGATCCTGACGACGGCCGACTGGCCCTATCCGGCCAACAGCGTCTTCAATGCCGGAGCGACGCTTTTGCCAAGCGGCGAGACGCTCCTTCTGGTCCGTGTCGAAGACCGGCGGGGCATCTCGCATCTGACCGCCGCCCGAAGTCGGAACGGGATCACGAATTGGCAGATTGATCCGCAACCGACGCTTCTGCCCGATCCGGAACGATATCCCGAAGAAGTGTGGGGGGTCGAAGACCCGCGCATCACTTGGATCGAAGAGCTGGGACAGTACGCGATCACCTACACGGCGTTCTCAACGAGCGGCCCGCTCGTCTGCCTAGCCCTGACGCGTGATTTTCGAGTCTTCGAGCGTCGAGGGGTGATCATGCCTCCGGAAGATAAGGATGCGGCGCTCTTTCCCCGACGGTTCAACGGACGATGGGCCCTCATTCACCGCCCCATTTCGATCTACCCGGTCAGTCGGGCGAACATCTGGATCTCCTTCTCGCCCGATCTCAAGCACTGGGGGGACCACACGGTCCTACTTGAAGCCCGACAAGGGGCATGGTGGGATGCGAACAAGATCGGTCTCTCTCCCCCGCCGATCGAGACGCCCGAAGGTTGGCTCATCATCTATCACGGGGTGCGCACGACTCCGGCCGGATGCCTCTATCGACTCGGCCTCGCCTTGCTCGATCTGGAGGATCCCCGCCGCGTCATTCGCCGAAGCGATGAATGGATCTTCGGCCCCGATGCGCCGTATGAGCGCGTCGGCGACGTGGCGGACGTCGTCTTCCCCTGTGGGGCGATCTTCGATCCCAGGACGGGGGAGTTGCGCCTCTACTACGGAGCGGCGGATACCTCGATCGCCTTGGCCATCGGCCAGGTGCGCGAGATACTCGACTGGCTCCTTCAAGGAGGATGAACATGCGCATCGCGATGCTGGCGCCGATCTCCTGGCGCGTTCCCCCACGGCATTATGGTCCGTGGGAACGCGTCGTCTCGCTGCTAACCGAAGGCCTGGTCCAGCGCGGCGTGGACGTCACGCTCTTTGCGACGGCCGATTCGAGCACGCGGGCGCGGCTCGTGGCCGTTTGCCCGCGCCCCTATTCGGAAGACCCGACGCTCGATCCCAAGGTCTGGGAATGCCTGCACATCGCGGCCGTCTTCGAGCGGGCTGACGAGTTCGACCTCATCCACAACCACTTCGATTTCCTCCCGCTCACCTACAGCAGGCTGGTGCGTACCCCGGTTCTGACGACGATCCACGGCTTCTCCTCCGAGCGCATCCTGCCCGTGTACGAGAAATACAATGGGCACACGTATTACGTAGCCATCAGCCAGGCCGACCGTCGCCCGCAGCTCACTTACATCGCAACGATCCATCACGGCATCCCGCTTGAGGAGTTCACCCTGCGGCGGGAGCATGGCGAGTATCTGCTCTTTTTCGGCCGCATCCACCATGAGAAGGGCACGGCCGAGGCGATCGAGGTCGCCCGGCGCACAGGCCTTCCCCTGCTCATCGCGGGGATCATTCAGGATCACGTCTACTTTAATCGCGCGGTCGCCCCTCACTTGAGCGACCAAATCCGCTATATTGGTTCGGTCGGACCGGATCGCCGAGACGAAGTCCTCGGCCGGGCCTTGGCCTTGCTCCACCTCATCAATTTCGAGGAGCCCTTCGGCCTCAGCATGATCGAGGCGATGGCCTGTGGCACGCCGGTCATCGCTCGCGGGCGCGGCGCCGTCCCGGAGATCGTCCGTCATGGCGAGACGGGATTCATCGTCAGTACGATCGAAGAGGCTATCGAAGCCCTTCGGCGCGTGCCCGAACTCGACCGCGAGCGCATTCGGCGGCACGTCGCCGAGCATTTCAGTCAGGATCGCATGGTGGAAGAATACCTATGTGTCTACGAAACGATCCTTCGGCAACACGGGTCGGCCGGACGGGGGCCATGCACGACGAGATCTTCCGACTCGGCATCAACTATTGGCCAGCGCGTCGGGCCATGACCTGGTGGCGCGCGTTCGACGTCGAGGAGGTCGAATGCGATTTCGCGCGCCTTCGAGAAGCGGGCTTCGATCTCTTGCGCGTGTTCCTCCTCTGGGAGGATTTTCAACCGGAGCCGGAGCGCATCGCGCCGGAGACGATCGAGTATCTGCGCACGGTCGCCGATCTGGCTGCGCACCATCGGCTGCAACTGCTGCTGACGTTCTTCACCGGCCACATGAGCGGGGCCAATTGGTTGCCCTCATGGGTATGTGAACCGAGCGAGGTCCCAACACGCTTTCGCACCCTCTCGGGCGGTCGTGTCCTCCCCGCCCGTCCGAAGAATTGGTACGTGGATCCGGAGATCACCGAGGCTCAAGCTCGACTCGTTCGCGACGTGGTGCACGCACTCGGTGCGCATCCGGCTCTTTGGGGATGGGACTTGGGGAACGAGCCTTCCAATTGCGTGATCCCCCCCTCGCGCGAGCTCGGGCTCGCGTGGCTTGAGCGTATGGTCGCGGAGATTCGCGCTGCCGATTCGATACATCCGATCACGCTCGGCCTGCATATGGAAGATCTCGAGGAGGATCGGCACTTGGGCCCGGCTGAAGTCGCGCGCGCATGCGATCTGCTGGCGATGCACGGCTATCCGGTTTATGCCGAGTGGGCGCAGGGAGCGACGGACGCTTGGCTTCTCCCCTTCCTCGGTCTCATCACGCGCTGGTTAGGCGAGGGTCACGACCTCTTGTTTGAAGAATTCGGCGCGCCCACGCGCCCTGCTCAAGCGGCACTCCCATCGCGCCTTCCTCTTCTTGAGGAGGACGAAGCCGCACAGTTCGTGCGAGAAGCGTTGACTCGGTTACACCATTTCGGATTCGCGGGCGCACTGCTTTGGTGTTATAGCGATTATGCGCCTGAGCTGTGGACCCATCCACCTTTCGACGAAGCTCCACATGAACGGTTCTTCGGCCTTTGGCGCGCCGATGGCACGCCGAAGCCCGCCGTTGATGTGATCCGAACGTGGAGCGGTCTCTCGCGACGTCCGCCCCATTCCGACTTCACGTGGATAGATATCGCCCCGGAAGAGTTCTTCGCGAACCCTCGCCTTCACCTTCGTCGCCTCTACGACCGTTTCCGCCGGGAATATGCGTTGGCCTTTTGACGTGACACGCGTTTTGTCCCTCTGCGGGGCTCATGCTGACTGCTCCCGCAGCAGGGAAAGGGATGAGGAACGACGCGCCCCGAGGCATCATGTGACGGCGGTGCCCCCAACGGGCGTGCATCGTCAGCTCATCCTCAGCTGGCCGGATTCTCCAACGGGAAGAGGCCTTTGCCCTCCTCGCCGGCTCGGTCCGCGCTCTTGACCTGCTTCCCGAGAAACCTCCTCCTGAGGCCCCGCACATCGAAGACGAGCAGACGCACGCCCTCTCCTTATCGGCGCGCATCGCATCCCCTTTCTCCTTCCCTTGAGCGAGGAGTCCCAGGTCGAGGGAGTCGTGGAGGGGTTTGCACGCGCAGATTCCGAGATGCGGATGGATGCCTCAGATCCGAACGGAAACAGGGCGCGTCTTGCTCATCATCGCCGCCTGCTGAACTGCCCTTCACCGAACATCCGCCCTTCGCCGAGTCGAAGAGAGCTCGCCAGCTGATGGATCGGAGAGGACGCGGGCGAGTGCGGCCAAGACTCGCTCTCGAAAGGCCTCGCGCCCGAACGTTCGGGCGCGTTCCGCCGCGCAGACGCTCATGTGAGCTGCTTCCACGCGAGAGATCACGGCAGCCGTTCGCTCGACCAGCTCCGGGATCGTCTCCCAGAAGAACCCGTTGACGCTCGGCTCGATGATCTCTCGCGGCCCACCCCGCCCAACGGCGAAGGGGATGCAGCCGTATCCCATAGCTTCCACGAGGGCGATCCCGAAGTGTTCGACGCGTTCGGGCTCCCGATGTTCGTCCACGCCGAATCCCGTCGCTTGCCAGAAGACTTTGCTGAAGCGATAGAGTCGGCGGACGTCCTCGCGCTCGGCGTTCACGTGGAAGATCACGGGCATCCCGCGAGTGCTTCGTTCGAGCTCGGCCACGACGGTTTCACCTGAGGCGTCGGCTCCCCCCACAAGATGCAGTTCCCAACCCGGATGGCGCGCGACGAACGCGCGGAAGGCCTCGATCAAGATCCGCTGATTCTTCTCATGCCCCCCTCGAAAGAAGCGCGCGGTGCTCACGATGCTGTTTCGCTTCTCGCCCCATGAGACGGGCATGGCCGGAAGCTCAACCGGAGGCGGCACGACGAGCACCGGGATCGAGGGATGCCAGTTCTCCCGGATGACGCGCGCTGTGAACTGTGAGTTGCAGAGAATGAGATCATATCGGCGAAGCGCGCGGGGGAAATACACGGCGCGAGCGACCTCTCGCCGGACGTCGGTGAGGCGACGTGCTCGAAGCGCGGGGAAGAGATCGCGAGCCGTCCATCGGCGATGGGGCACTTGGATATGCAGGATCTTGCGTCGCGCGGCGAGTCGCGGCGGCAGATCGGATTCCAAGGCGATCGCCACATCGTAGGCGCGCGTCACCTGCTCCAAGGCGCGATATGTCCGAGCGAGCGCGCGCCGATTCCGAAGCCATTCGCGCGCGCCACGGGGAAAGGACACGGCTTCGCCCGGCACTTCGATGAGGCCGACACCGTTCAGATGCAGGCCGAGTCGCTCCTGAAGCTGCCGCAAATCGAAAGGGCGCACAGTGATGAGATCCACGTGATGCCGCTCGCTGAGGATCTCGGCAAGTACCCCGAGGTAAACTTCTCCCCCGCCCATGACGGGCCAGCCGGGGTTATAAAGCGCCACCCGCATCCTCTGAAAGCTCATCAGCCCGGATGTCGGTTGCGATTCTCCCCGAATGCCACTAGGTTCTCCCATGCGGGGCGAAGGCTCCGCCCCAAACTCGGCATCGCCTCGCACGCTGTCCAACAGGCGCACTCGCGCGCCGCGATCGAACGGCGAACGCGTTCGGCCTCCGGGCTCAACCAGATCTCCTCGAAACGTCGCTCTCGCACATTCCCGAGCTTCTTGCTCAAGATCACGCAGGGATACACGTTACCATACGGATCGAGATAGAACGAATGCGTCCCCGAATAGCAGGTGAAGAGGCGACGCGGGCGCGCCTGATATGTTGCCATGCGCCGGAGATAGTAGGCCTGCACATCGAGCACCCGCTGAGGCCACGAGAGGCGGTCGAGATGTTCTGCCGCCACGCGTTCGAGCACACGCGCGATCTCGCGCAGGTCTTCGATGGGCCACGCTCTCTCCACGTCCGCACGCGCGTAATAGATCTCGCTCTGCTGAGCGAACTGCGCGTTGAACCCAAGGCCGCGTGCGCGCGCCAGTTCGTAAACGCGCTCCAGATCGCGCCAACTCTCGCGCGTGATCGTGAAGCTCACCCCTACGCGAATCCCCCCAAGCGCGAGCGCTTCGTCAATCACGCGCCACGTCTTCTCGTAGACCCGAATCCCTCGTTGCCGATCGTGTGTCTCTCCGATCCCGTCAAGCGAGACCGAGAGATAAAGGCGCCCGGGCTCGGGCCGATACTCGGTCAGGATTCGACGCAGCATCCGCGCGTTTAACTCGGGATTGATCGCGCCCGTCGGGATAGTGATCGTCGCGTGCGGGAAGTCGGTGAGGAAGAATCCGCAGATCTCCACGAAATCCTGCCGCAGGAAGACCTCTCCCCCCGTCAGAGTGATCGAGCGCAACCCCCGCAGCAACGGCGACCGGAAGACGCGCCGGATCTCCCCCAGCGTCAGCTCCGTGCGCGCCCGCGCACGATCCCGCCGATAGAGTGCCCAAATGTCGCACATCCGACAGCGCGAGTTGCAGAGGAACGTGACGGCGAAATTCACGTATCGAATCTCGTCAACGCGCGGAGGCAGGATGCGCTCCCGCAACCGCGCGCTCGCGCGCTCCAGCTTCGCCATGAGGCCGCGATCTCCCACGCGCACATTCATCGCCAACCTCCGTCGCGAGGCTCACGCGTGGCCTTGGAGCATTCTACCACAGGCGAGTGTTCTCCCTTCAACGATCCCTCACGCGCCACACGCGTACCCGCTCCCACCGCCATCGCCAGAAGTCCCGATAGGGGACTTCCAGGACCACCTCGGCCGGTTCATCGGGCGACCATCCCCAATATCGAAAATCGCGACGCGCGGCATAGGCCCAGTAACTCGGCTGCCCCGTCCGCGTGATCTCGCGCTTTCCCTGCTGGTAGAGCATCCACGCATTGAACGTGTAGTTCAAATTGATCTCCTCAATGGGTACGCCTCGCCTCAGCAGCTCGTTCCCCGCCCTCCAGATGGCGCCATATCCGGCGATCATCGTCTTCGTCGTTGCGATGGCCACTCCCCCGAGCCCCAGGAGGAGCAGGAAGGCGAGCCTCGGTCGAAACCATCGCACGATCTCCCGCACTGCCAAAAGTAACCCGATGGGGAAGAAGACGAGGAGGTAGCGATCGAACTGGCAGGAGATCACGAGAAACACTCCGAGGAATAACGCGCCGAGGATCAGCAGGAACTTCGTCATCCACTCCTGCCACGGATCAGCGCGTTCGTGGCGAACATCGGGAGCGCGCCCTCTCACCGGCACGAATGTCACAATGACGCTGAGGATCGTGAGTCCATAGAGGATCTGCTGGAGTCCAGCATAGAAGTCCCCCACGCGACCGCGCCAGTAGTCGAGGCCGCGCTGCGAGGGCACGGCCGCTGTGTACGCCCGGTAATAGGCGACAAGCGCGCGATCGATCCCCTCGATGAGGAGGCTTCTCCCCACATCCGTCGCGAAGAAGACGATGAGGGCCACGAGGAGGCCGACTCCAAAGCGAAGAGTGTGCGCATGCGCGCGCTGGAAAGCCACCCACGACGTCCGACTCTCTCGCGCGATGGCCGCGAGCACAAGCGCTCCTGCCCACGCCGAGATCAGCGTGAAGACGATCCCCCCGCCGGTCCCAAACGCGGGGAGAATGGCCGAATTCGCGAGGTACGGCATGACGCGACCTTCGACCCACACCGCGTAGGTCGCATATCCACCAAGAGGGAGAAGGGAGAGGAGGACGAGCTTCCCCTCCTCGCCGACCATGGCTCGCCAACGAAGAGCCCCCACAAGAGGGAGGGCGAACGCTCCGAGATAGAACGCCACGATGAAGGGGAGATGCCGAAGATCGTGGGCGATCCGGTAAGTCTTCACCATCTCCAATTGCGCGAACCGAAATTGCGTCGGCACCCCATGGGCGGTGATGATCCAGATGTAGAAGCCAAGGAGCACGACCGCCGGCATCCCGACCGCGATCCACCGCGGCCACAAGCGTTCCTTCGCTTTCCGCTCTCCGAGCATCGAGAGGAAGAACCCAATGGGAAGGAGGATCGCGTATTGTCGCACTAAAACGGCGAAACCGGAGAAGACGGTGCCGAGGACGAGCGCACGCGCGCGCTCCTGTTCCCGACGCGCGGCACGACTTTTCGCGAAGAAATAGAGCGCCAGAAGGAAGAGCGCGAAAAAGGGCACGTCGGTGAAGAATGTGAAGCTCAGAGCGAAGAAGATGGGATGGAACCAGAGCGCGAGCGTAGCCAAAAGCGGAAACCATGAAGAAGCGACCTCCGCACGCGCGTCTTCCAATCGGAGGGCGCACAACCGATAGAACGCCCAGAGGCCAGCCAGGCTGAGCGCGAGCGTCGAGAGATGAAGCGCCGAGAAGGAGAAGCCGAAAGGCCAACAGAAGAGCGCGCCCCAGAGCGTTTGAAAGATGAGACTCGCGGCCGATTCGTCCGGCAGGCGAAGGCGCCCCGTTTCCAAGAAATATTGGACGGAGAGGGCATACGTCCAATCATCCCCCACCGGATAGTCGTAGAGGGGGTTCACCAACAGGATCGAGACGATGAGCGCGAGAAGCCCCCAGGTATTCCTCAAAAGGCCGGCCTCCCCTCTTGAGCCCTGGCGTCTGTCGGGCGCCCCAAGCGAGCACGGAGGAAATTCCGAATGCGCATTCCGTTCAACCGCGCGTGCGTGTGTTGACATGCCGCGCAGAGCGGCACGCGCTGAAAATCGAGCCGACAATGGCGACGGCGCAGCTCCGCGAGCGCCGGCCCCTTCCAAATCTCCTCCAGCGTCTGCTCTCCGAAGCGCCCGATCACTAACTCGCCATCCACGTCGAAGCAGCACGGGACGACATCTCCGTTCCACAAGATGGTGAGCGCGTCCCAGAGGAACGCCGTGCAAGGGATGCGAAAATCTATGCCGCGCTCAGGGAAGCCGCGATCCGCGGTCTTCCCCGCCCACGTGTTGAACGATTTGACGTGGATGGTATCTCCCGGCTGAAGGAAGGGCCGCCAATACGCCCGGAACGTCTCAATCTCACGCGCCGTCTCCCGCATGGCGATGATTTGGAACACGGCGCGCGGCCCTCTCCCCCCTCTCGCTTGGCGCGCTTCGAGGAACCGACGTACGTTCTCCAGGACGACGGAGAACCGCGCACCGCGACGAATGGCCTCATACGTCTCCGCCGTCACACCATCCAAACTGAAGACGACCGTATCCAGCTCCGACTCGGCGAGCCGACGCGCTCGTTCTCCCCGTAAGAGCGTCGCGTTCGTGCTGATGACGACGTTTCGGATCGAAGGATACCGCTTGATGTACGTGATGCGCTCGAAAAGCCGGGCGTCCACAAGTGGCTCACCCCAGGCGTGCAGCCATACGATCTCCGCACCGTGCGCGGCGATCTCATCGGCCGCCCGTTGGAACAGCGCCATCGGCATCGTCCCATCAGCCCGCGCCTTCGAACGGGTCGGGCACATGAGGCAATCGAGGTTGCAGAGGCTCGTCGTCTCGATGTTGATGCGACGCGGGAAAGGTGGCGGCTCGGCCAACTCCCGCCGATGCCACCAGAGGAAGAAGCGGGAAGCGTTTCGAGAGAGGAATCGCTCCAGCCACATCACGGTCTTTCTTGCAAGGGCGCGATATGCAACGGGGTATAGAGCGCGCCGTCCGGGCGGAGATCGCTCCGCATGAGGATCAGATGGGTGACCAGAAACCGATGGCTCGGAAACTCCTCGGCCAGGAAAAGGCGCACCAACTCGCGCGCCGATCGCTCCGAGCGCACGCGTCCGACGGTCAGATGCGCCGCGAACGGGCGCGCCTCTCGAGCGAATCCCTGTTGCGCGAGCGCGTCCTCCACCTGAGTGACGAGCGCGCGCAAGATCCCGCGTTCGTCGCGAACGCCGATCCACAACACGCGCGGGCGATCGGCGGTCGGGAAGACCCCTCCGCGATCCGTCACCAACTCGAACGGCGCGTAGTCGCGCGCGATCGCCTCCAGGGCTTCTCCCACGTGCCGGAGGCGCGCCGCTTCGACTTCGCCCAGGAACTTCAGGGTGAGATGCACGCCCTCGGGTCGCGTCCAACTCACCGCGACCGGAAGACGACGCAGCTTCGCCTGCACGCCTTCGATCGTCGCTTTGACTTCTTGAGGGACATCAATGCAGATGAAGGAGCGGATCGCCGCCATCGCTCACGCCCCTCCTCGCCCCGAGGAAGCGCCTTCGCCTCCCGGATGCGGGTTCGCCTCCTCCTCGAAGTATCTCCGCCCTCGCAGCGATTCCGGCAGGCAGGGCATCTCCGCGTCAGGAGACCCAGGCTCATAATCGTGGATGTACTTATACCCCACGCCGTATCCCACCTCGCGCATCAGCGCGGTGACCGGATTGCGGAGATGCAGCGGAACGGGCTCCCGAGGATAGTCGCGCGCATCGCTTTCGGCGGCTCGATAGGCTCGAAGGACAGCGTTCGATTTCGGCGCACGGGCCAGATAGAGCGTGGCTTGCGTCAACGCCAGTTTCGCTTCCGGAAGTCCGACGAAGTGGACGGCCTGCATCGCGGCGACGGCTTGGACGAGCGCCTGCGGATCCGCCAGTCCAATATCCTCGCTGGCGAGAATGACCAACCGCCGAGCGATGAAAAGCGGGTCTTCGCCCGCTTCGAGCATCCGCGCGAGCCAGTAAAGCGCGGCATCTGCATCCGAATGGCGAACCGATTTGATGAACGCCGAGATCAGGTTGAAATGCTCCTCGCCGCTTTTGTCGGAGAATAAAATCGGACGCCGGATAATCTCTCGCACAATGTCTTCGGTCACTGGCCGCGCCCCATCTGGGCGCGGCTCGGCACTGTTCACCGCCAGTTCCAAGACGTTGAGCGCCACGCGGGCATCTCCCGACGCATAAGCGGCAATGACCCGCAGAAGCGCTTCCGCGATCTCCACGCGGAGACGTCCCAACCCGCGTTCCTCGTCGGCGAGCGCGCGCCGAAGGATGAGGAGCACATCGTCGTCAGACAACGGCTTCAGGACGAAAACATGGCACCGTGAGAGCAGAGGCGCGATCACGTGAAACGAGGGATTCTCCGTCGTCGCCCCGATGAAGATCACATCGCCGCGCTCGACGAAGGGGAGGAACGCATCTTGCTGCGCGCGATTCAAGTGATGCACCTCGTCCACGAAGAGGATCGTGCGCTGCCCTTGCACGCGGCGCCGCTTCTCGGCCAAGAGCATCGCCTCGCGGATCTCCTTGATCGTGCCGAGCACGGCGGAGAAACGCAGGAAGTGCGCCTTCGTGTGATGCGCGATCACGCGGGCGAGCGTCGTCTTGCCGCTGCCCGGAGGCCCCCACAGGAGCATCGAGGCGAGCCGATCGCGTTCGATCAGGCATCGTAGGGGCTTGCCCGGACCGATCAGCTCCGCCTGTCCGACGATCTCCTCAAGCATTCGGGGACGCAGACGATCCGCCAGCGGCGCCGTCTGTGAGGCTTCCGCATCATCGCCCGAGATGGGAAAGAGCGCCCGTTCTTCTTCCATGACCGTTCTCCGCGCGATGTTCGATCACTCGACGCGCGTGATTCGCCCGACCGATCATCCGGCCTCTCCGGATGGCGACGCCAGGGCTTCTCCTCCTTCAACGCCCTCAATCCCCTTGGCTCCCGCGCCCACGACTTCCTTCTCGCGGATGCGCGCGGCTTTCCCCTTCAGCTTGCGGAGATAATAGAGCTTGGCCCGACGCACGTCCCCGCGACGCACGACCTCGATCCGCTCGATGACCGGCGAATGCAAGGGGAAGATGCGCTCGACGCCGATCCCGAAGCTGATCTTTCGCACCGTGAAGGTCTCGCGCAAGCCACCGTGTTTCCGCGCAATCACAACGCCCTCGAAGACCTGGATGCGCTCTTTATCCCCCTCCTTGATCCGCACGTGAACGCGCACCGTATCCCCCGGAGCGAAATCCGGAATATCAGTTCGCATCTGCGCCTTCTCGAAGTCCCTGAGGATCGGATTCATACGCCTTCTCCTGTCACAGGTTCCCCCTGTGCCCAAAAGGAAGTAATTTTATCGGCTTTCGCCCACTTTGGGAAGCGCTCGGTGAAACTCTTCCAACGCATGCAAGGGAGAGCATAGGGCAGCCGTTTGCTCCTTGCCGCGCCTTGCAGTAGGCCCCGCAGCAGCCCAGCCCGAGCGCCTCACCCAAGCAAGCGTCACTTGCCGCACCGCTTACTTGGTCACATGTCTCGAAGCTCTTCGAGCAGTTGTCGGTCCTCTTCGCTCAAGGCGGCTTTTTCAAGGAGATCGGGGCGATTGCGGAGCGTTTTGGCCAAGGCCATGCGCCGCCGCCAGCGGGCGATCTCCGCATGATGTCCTGAGAGCAAGACCTCGGGGACGCGAAGACCACGAAACTCGGCCGGGCGCGTATACTGCGGATAGTCGAGGATCCCCCCCGCGGCGAACGATTCTCGACGTGCGGATTCCGCACGATGCAGTGCCCCGGGCAAGAGTCGAACGACCGCTTCCACGATCACCATCGCCGGGACTTCCCCGCCCGTCAGGACATAATCGCCGATGGAGAGCTCATGCGTCGCCAGATATCCGGCCACGCGCTCATCCACGCCCTCGTACCGACCACAAATGAGGACGAGGCGCTCGCGGGTGGCCAGATACGCGGCCATCGCCTGGGTGAAGCGTCGCCCCTGAGGAGTCAGCAAGATGACGGCCGCGCGCTCGCGATCGAACTGTTCGCCGAGCAGATGCTCGACGGCGCGAAAGATCGGTTCGGGTTTTAAGACCATCCCTTCCCCGCCGCCGAAAGGGCGATCATCCACCGTGCGATGTTTGTCCGCGGCGAAATCCCGCAGGTCGTGCACGGCGATCTCCACCAATCCCCGCTCGCGCGCCCGTCGCACGATCCCATAGTCGAAGGGCCCGCGAAACATCTCCGGGAAGATCGTCAGGATGTCAATGCGCATGTTAGTCGGTGAATGGGAGGTACTGGGGAGATCACCGTCGCGATGGAGCTGATGACGGATTCTCCCGATTCAAGTCGAGCAATCCTTCCGGCGGATTCACGAGGATGAGCTTTGCGGTCGAATCCACGATGGGGCAGATGGCACGGGCGAAGGGGATCAAAATCTCCTCGGCCTCTTCCCCTTCCACGACGAGCACGGGCACCTCCACCGTCTCCATGATGTCGCGCACGATCCCGATCCGGCAGCCGGATTCCGTGCGCACCTCGCATCCGAGAAGCTCAAAGAGGAAATACTCGTCTTCCTCCAGCGGAACGGCCTCCTCCCGCGCGATCTTCACCCACCATCCCTTGAACCGACTCGCGACCTCGATCGTCTCGCACCCCTCGAATTTCAGGATGATCTGGCCCCGATGAAACCCATAGCGCTCCAGGTGCGATTCCACGAACGTCCCATCCGGAGCTTCCAGCCGCACGCGCGTGACGGTGGCGAATCGCTCCGGATGATCCGTCACGATTTCGGCCACGACTTCCCCCTTCATCCCCCGCGGCCTCAAAATCTTCGCGATAGTGAGGAATTCAGGCTCCAACCCCATCTCACTCGAGGATCTCTAGGACGAAGCGCTTCTTCATCTTCATCCCCGCTGCCCCCAGAATGGTGCGGATGGCGCGAGCGGTTCGACCCTCCCGGCCGATGACCTTTCCGAGATCGGAAGGGGCAACCCGCAGCTCCAAGACGGTGGTCGCCTCGCCCTCAACCTCTCGGACTTCCACCTGATCTGGATAATCCACCAGCGCTTTCGCGATCATCTCGACGAGATCCCTGATCTTCATACCCCATCTCTCCTCTGTGGCGTTGCCCGGAGCCGACGCCCCAGCCTACCCAACTCAAGCACACCCTCCGTGAACGCGCATGGCGTCACAGGCCGAAACTCTCCTCACGACCCGTGCTCCGATGTCTGCGGCGCGACCTTCCGGATCAACCGTCGGACGACTTCCGTCGGCTGGGCCCCACATCGAAGCCAATACTGGAGGCGCTCCCAATTCACGCGAATCTCCGCCGGGTGCGTCAAGGGATTATAGTAGCCGATGGCTTCAACGAAGGCTCCATCGCGCTTGGAGCGCTTCTCGGCGACGACGATCCGGTAAAACGGTCGCTTCTTTGACCCCATTCGCGTCAAGCGTATGGCTAACAAGGCCCCACCTCCTCAGAAGGCGTAAATTATACTCACTTCGCGCAAAAAGTCCATCCCCCACTGCGGGGACGGTAAGATAAGGTAGATGGATGTCAACTCCTCTTTGGTTTCCCCGTCTTCCTCCCTTTGCCCAAGAGCTTCCCGAAGGGGAACGCGCCCTCTCGCAGATGCTTCATCATCTGCCGCATTTCGACGTATTGCTTCAGCAGGGCGTTCACTTCCTCAACAGTCGTTCCGCTCCCGCGCGCGATGCGGCGGCGACGGCTACCATCAATGAGCCGATGATTTCGCCGCTCCTCGGGAGTCATCGAATTGATGATCGCTTCGGCGCGCTTCAGTTGCCGCTCGAATTGCGCCATTTGCTCCGGCGTGATCCGGCTCACGCCGATGAGCTTTAACATCTCGGCCGGCAGCAGCTCGAAGATCTTCCCCAGAGAGCCGAAGCGCTTGGCCAGCCGCAGGTGTTCGAGAAAATCTTCCAGCGTGAACCCCTCACGGCGCAACTGCTCGTGCCAACGCGCCGCTTCTCGCTCATCCACCTCGGCCTGAACACGCTCGATGAGGCTGAGGACATCGCCCATGCCGAGGATGCGCGACGCCATGCGATCGGGGTAGAACGGTTCCAGAGCATCGTACTTCTCGCCCACGCCGATGAACTTGATCGGTTGGCCCGTCACCACCTTGATGGACAGAGCAGCCCCCCCTCGCGTATCGCCATCCATCTTGGTCAGGATCACGCCCGAGATGCCGATCCGCTGATGGAACGCCTCGGCGCTGCGCACGGCATCTTGTCCGGTCATGGCATCGGCGACCAAGAGGACTTCCACCGGCTTCATCTCCCGCTTGATCGCCTCCAGTTCCGCCATCAACTCCTCATCCACATGCAATCGTCCCGCCGTATCTACGATCACGGGATCGAACCCCGTCAGCTCCGCATGGCGGCGCGCGCGCCGGCACAATTCCACCGGATCGGTCACCGATGGGTCATCGAAAAAGGGCTGCCGAATCGCTCGGGCGATCACGGCCAATTGTTCGCGCGCTGCCGGACGATATACGTCCGCCGACACGAGCAATGGATTTCGCCCCTGCCCGGCTAAGTATCGCGCCAGCTTCCCTGCCGTCGTCGTCTTCCCAGATCCCTGCAACCCAACGAGCACAATGACGTTCGGAAGGCGCGAAGTCAGGAGAAGCCGCGTGGACGTCCCCCCCAGCATCTCCGTCAATTCATCGTAGACGATCTTGATGACTTGCTGCGCCGGAGAGAGGGAGGCGAACACTTCCTGCCCGAGCGCCTTCCCCCGCACCCGCTCGATGAACTGCTTCACGACACGAACGTGTACATCCGCCTCAAGCAGCGCCAACCGAATCTCCCGCAGCGCCGCTTCGACATCCGCTTCGGTCAACTTCCCGTGACCGCGCAGATCACGAAGGACCTTCCGCAGCTTCTCCGAAAGCGCGTCGAACATCCCTCTCCTTCGGATCGCGACTTCCGCGCAAAGGAAGTTAAGTTATAGAAGGCCTGCCCCTCTGTCAAGAGGGGCACACGCTCCCATTCCGCGAACTCCCTTCCGGAAGCCGCTTCGCAAGAGAGGGACTTGGAGGGGTCACTTGGCCTTCTCGATGGAGAGGATCGTGAGAATCTTCTCGCCCCCTTTCTCCTCGACCTTCCCTTTGATCGTCACTCGCTCGGCGACGAAGGGGATCAGTTTCTCGTTCTTATTCGCCGTCCACGCTTCGCCCGCCAGTTTGTAAACCTCTCCCGTCTGCTCATCCACGACTCCGAGGGGCGCGCCCGTCTTCGCGCAATTGAGCGCACAAGCTCGGTGCGCCGCGCCCTTGTTCTTGGTATCCTTCTTGTAGCAGTTCCAATCCACGATTTCGCCGACGATCGTGACCTCTTGAGCGAACAGTCGGCTCATCGAGCCCGCCGTCACAAGGCCCACGGCCAAGCTCACGACGATCGCGATCCCAACATTTCGCTTCATAGCAACCTCCTCAGAGAGATGCGGATCGGCTCATGAAGCCATGACCAAGCCCGATCCTCTCGACCTCGCTCGCACACGGAGAATTATACACGATGAGGGGAACTCGCGCTCGGGCTCTCGGCTCCTCTCCGCTCGCGTGGTAGAATTTTTCCCGCAGAGGGGACCCATGAGCTGTGGGGCCAAGCGCATGCGCTTCTGCGATCGCACGGAGGCCGGACGCCAACTCGCCGCTCGATTGCTCTCATATCGCGGCCGCGACGCGCTCGTTTTAGGGATCGCTCGCGGGGGCGTGGTCGTAGGCGCTCCGATCGCTGAAGCGCTTCAGGCTGAGCTGGACGTCATTGCGCCGCGCAAGCTCCCCATCCCCTTCAATCCCGAGGCGGGCTTCGGAGCGGTCGCCGAGGATGGGACAATCTATCTCAACCCGACGCTCACGCGCGCCCTCGACCTGACCGAAGACGAGATCCGCGAGATCGCCGCCGATGTCCTCGCCGAAGTCCGGCGTCGCGTGGCGCGGTATCGCGGCGATCGGCCGCCTCCGATAGTGAAGGATCGCACGGTGATTCTCGTGGACGATGGTCTGGCCACCGGATACACGATGCTCGCCGCGATCCAGAGCGTGAGGAGAGGCGCTCCGGCACGGCTGGTGGTCGCTGTTCCCGTCAGCCCCCTCGCGACCCTTCGCGTGATCGAACCGCATGCGGACGAATTGATCTGCCTCATCGCTCGAGAGACTGAGATCTTCGCCGTCGCCAACTTCTACGACGATTTCCGAGATCTTCAAGATGAAGAGGTGATCGCCCTGCTTGAGCGGGCTCGCCAACATGCGCCAGAGAGGAGCGAATCGTAGAGTGCTTCGATGCGCCGCACCTGCGCGCGCAGATCGAAGGCGTGCTCCACCCACATTCGCGCCGCACGCCCCAGGCGCGCGCGCCGTGCCGGATCTCGAAGGAGCACGATCATGGCTTCGGCCAGAGGTGAGACCTCCCCGGGTGGGACAAGGAGGCCCGTCTGCCCTTCCCGCACGATCTCCTCGGTCGCCCCACCGCGCGACGCGATGACCGGAAGGCCGCAGGCCATCGCTTCAATGAGGACGCGCCCGAAAGGTTCCGGTTCCAACGAGCAGTGGACGACGATGTCCAGTTCCCGCAAGATCGCCGCGACGTCCACGCGAAATCCGGTGAAGCGCACACACGATGAGAGCCCCCGTTCAGCGACCTCGCGCTCTAACTCCTTCCGAAATCCCCGATGCCCCATCGTGTCGTAAATCTCATCGCCGACGATGAGGAACTCCACATCGGGCATCATCCGACTCACCCGCTCGGCGGCTTGAAGGAACAGGCGCTGTCCCTTCCATGGAGCGAGTGCACCGATCATCCCCACGCGCGGTCGTTCGTCCGCTCGTTTCGATGCGGCTGGGGAGAACTCTCGCAGATCAACGCCGTGGGGGAGGACGAGGACGTTCGATTGATCGGAGAACTCGCCAGCGACGGCGCGGGAGGGGACGAGAACGACATTCGGGATAGTCCGGCTGAGGGCGTGAAAGAGCCTCCAGAACCACCGATGCCGAAGGAAATCGTGCACGTGCCAGACGAAGCGCGCGCGGACGAGCGGAGCGAGCGCGGCGCTGAACACCTGCGCCTTGATCCCATGCGCATGAATGAGCGCGATCGGCCTCTGATTCACAAAGCGCGCCAGCTCAATGAGCCTCCTCCCGACGTGCGGGAGCGAGCGCAGGGCGCCGACATATTCGCGCCACGAGCTGTATCGCCCCAGCCGATGCCCTCTCCCCCAATACTCCACGACAAGTGGAGAGAGGCCGACGTCCTCTATGGCCTCCGTGAGCCGGCCATGACGTGGCACCAAGATGTGGATGCGAAATCGCTCCCGATCGAGCGAGCGCACGAGGTCCAACAAGACGCGCTCCGCCCCGCCCAGCTCTGCTCCCGTACTGATGTGGAGAATCTCTCGCACGCGCTTCATCCCACTCCCCCTATGATCCCGCGAGAACGCGATAGACATCGAGCACGCGGCGGGCCGTCTTCTCCCAGGTGAACGCGCGGGCTCTGCGCCGAGCTTTCCGCACCAATTCCTCCCGCATTCGTTCATCTTCGAGCACGCGCGCGGCCGCCTCAGCCAGCGCTTCCGCCGCGTTGTCGCGCACCAGTATCCCAGCGTCGCCGAGCACCTCCGGTACCGCACCGGCCGCGAGCGCGACGACGGGTGTCCCGACTCGCATCGCTTCCAGCACCGGCAGGCCGAAGCCCTCATAAGTCGAGGGGAAGAGCATGAGCGCCGCCGACTGATAGACCAGGGCGAGACGCTCCCAAGAGAGGCCGGAGAGTTGCCGGACGCACCGCGCGATCCCCCACCGATGGATCATCTCCCAATGAAAGGGCGCGAACCGTCCCCCCACCTGGACGAGATGGAGATCCTCGCCCACCAATGCGCGGAGCTGAACGAACGCGCGCAGCAGGGTCGGGATGTTCTTTCGATCCTCGCAACTCCCCACATGGAGGACGAATCGCGCGCTGCGGGGAATGCCGAGCTGAGCGCGAAACGCCGCCGCTTCGCCCTCGCTCACCGGAGGAGCGTTCACATGATCCCCCCCCAGGGGGATGACCGTGACCCGATCTTCGGGATAGTCGAGCCACCGCACCAACTCGCTCTTGGTGAATTCGGAATCGGCGATCACATGCGCGGTCTCTCGAAGAGAGGCGAGGACCCATCGCAACAGGGCATTTCGCGCGCGCGCGCTCCGCTCCCCCGCCCTCAGGAGATGATACGGATAGAGATCGTGCGCGGTGACGATCGTGCGTCGTCGGTCGAGCCATCGCCCCACATGCGCGTACGAATGGTCGAAGATGTGATGCAGGTCCGCCCCCCTCTCTCGCGAGGTGCGCGCGACGCGCCATGGGAGCACTAGATATCGCGCGGCGAATCGAAAGGGGGACCTGCTCCCCCATGCCGGCATCGGCAAGCGCGCGATCACGAAATCCCAATCCGGCGCAAGCTGCGGCAGCCACCGCTGCAGTTGCTCCCCATACAGCTCCATGCTGGGCCAACCCTCCACGTCCAGATCGGGAATCAGGACGATGCGCATCAGCCCTTACCGAGCAACCGATCGAGGATCGAACGCAGTCGAGAGGCCAACACCTCGTACTCGAAATGCTGGCGCGCGAGCGCGACGTTCGTGTACCCCAATCTCAACACCGGCGGATGGTGAGCGAGCCACCGCAGACGCTCGGCCAACGCCTCCGCATATTGATCACCCCTCTCATACGGGATCAACATCTCTTCGGGGAGGAGCCGCGCGGCTTCGCCCACGCGACTGGCCAACACGAACCGCCCGCAGGCGAGGTAAAGGGGGAGCTTCCCCGTCGTGCGCACCCGGCCCACGAGATCGTTCGTCTGCGTCGAGAGGCACACGTCCATGAGATTGATGTACGCCGGCAATTGCTCAAGCGGCACGCGCCCCACGAAGTGCACGCGATCGGCGATCCCGACGGCGCGCGCTCGCTCTTTCAATCTGCGCAATCCTGATCCGTCACCGACGATCACGCCCACAAGGGGCACATCCTTGGCGAGCGCGAGCGCCTCGATGAGTTCCCATCCATAGCAGAACCCCGCTTGCGGACTCCAGTGCAGCGAGCCGACGACGCCCACGACGAGCTTCCCCTCCACGTTCAAGCGTCGCCGCAAGGCTTCGACCGACATGGGGCGGAACACGCACATATCCACACCATCGGGGATCACCTCGACGCGCGTGAAGCCACGTTGAGCGAGCCACGCCTGATGGCCATGACCGCGTACGACGAGGAGATCGGCCGCGCGTAGTGAGAGGCGTTCCAAAAGCTCCGTCAACCGCTGCCCCACCCATCCTCGTCCCATGACACGGGCGAGTGCGGAGATGACATCGCCCGTGTCAATGATCACCCGAGCGCGAGTCACCGCCTTGTACGCGATCGCGGCCACAACGCCCGAGACCGCCATGTCCATGACGTATACGAGTCGCGGACGCCACCGAAAGAGCGCCAGCAGGAACCGCAACGCCGCGCGAATCTTCCGCCGACCGCGATAGAGCACCGGCCCACGATAGGGCGGGTCGAGCCGCGCGGCGAACTGGCGCGCCCGTTCGGCGGCCGCTCCCTCCGGTTCCCCGTTTACGAGGAAGACGATGTCCACTTGCGCGCACCCGGACCTCGAAGGGAGGCGCGCGGCCTCTCGACCGCGGGGGCGATCGAAGGGAGCGAATGGTTCACCGATCATCACAGAGAACGCCTCGCTTCCTCATACACACATAGCGTCTCGCGCGCCGCACGATCCCACGAGAACGCTTGGACGCGCTCTCGCGCGCGACGTCCGATCGCTTCCCGCAACGCGACGTCTTCGCGAAGCCAACGCACATAATGGGCGAGCGCGCGAGCATCGCGCGAATCCTCCACGAGCACTCCGTCCTCCAGATGCATGATGATCTCGGCGGCGCCCGCCGCGCGCGTCGTGATCACTGGAAGTCCGCAGGCCATCGCTTCCCAAATGACCATCCCATGCGCATCGTAGACGGTGGGGAACAAGAGCGCATCGCTGGCGGCATAGTAGTCCTCGACACGGGCAGTCGGAGGGAGAAACCGCGCGCGTTCGCCGACGCCAAGGCATCGAGCCAGTTCCCGATACCGACGGGTGGGTGAGCGCGAGATCAGAAGAAGCTGTGCGTCCGGCACAAGCGCCAGCGCGCGCAACGCTTCTGCCGCGCCCTTCCGCAAGTCCCCCACGTAGAGGAGCAGGAAATCCCGCTCCGCATATCCCAAGGCTCGACGCACGAACGCGCGCGCCTGACGGCACCGCTCGGGATGAAAGCGCTCGCAATCGACACCCGGGCGAATCACCACAACGCGCTCGCGACGAGCGTAATATCGCTCCAGCTCGGCGCGCACTCTCTCGGAGACGGCGATCACCCATCCCGTGCGCGAAGGATGATAGAGTGCGCGCTCCCAGCGACCGACCAGCTCACGAAAGAGCCGATGCCGCGCGCTCAGATGTCCGTCTCGCTCTCGAAGCACGGCCAGCCACGCCCACTGGCAGATGTGTGCCGTCGCGACATCGAGCGCGAAGGCGCAGAGCCCCTGCCCGTGCAGGACATCGAACGTCTCGCGCACGCGCCACCAATTCCCGAAAGGAAACGTGAGGATCGTCGTCATCGCCGTCGCCCGCAGCGCCGGGACATGATGAAAGCGGATGCGCGCGCTGGGCACATCCGCGAAACGATTGGCGAAGACATGCACCTCGTGCTCCCGACTGAAGCGCTCGGCCAACTCGACGACATATCGGCCATGGCCCACGCGACGATCATAATCGTGAACGAGCAGCGCGATCCTCATCGCCCGCGCGCACTCCAGGGATGTCGCGCCGGCCTTCGAGAAACGATGCGGGTGGCCTCCCCGACGGGGACAAGGACCTCGCTCCAGGCATGCCACCACGCCCGTTGCCGTCGGCGCTCGAGATCAGCGAGCTTCAGGACGGCACCGAGGAAGAACCACCAGAGCATGCCGTGCGGGATGCTGAGCAGCGGCGATCCGACGAGCGTTCCCGCCCCAATCATGAACGCGCCGCACACGATGGCGAGCGCGGCTTCCTCATCGGGAGTCCCTCTCAGCCGCTGCAGGGCGCGCCACGCGCTTCGAAGTGCCGTTCCCAAAAGGAGGACGAGCATCACAAACCCCAGCACGCCCATCTCAACCAGGATACGCCCGAAATCCCCATCGGCGAAGATCGGGTGAAATGTCGGATACCATCGCCCCATGAAGAAAGGCACACCATGGCCGGTCCGCCCCAGCCCATGCCCCCACGGCGCTTCCAAGAGCGCCTGAAATCCCGCGCGCAGGGGGTTCGATATCCGCCCGAGGATCAGGCCGATGTCGGCCAAACTGGCGAAGCGTTCGGCGGCTCGCCCCTCAGTCAAATCTATCCCCACTCGCACGCCGAGCGAGATGAGCGTCGCCGCGGCCAGATAGACGCGCATCGAGCGCCGATGCTGCCACAGGAGAATCAGGCCAATGAGGATCATGATCAGGGCCGCACGCGTCCCCGTCAGGACTAAGCTCGTCATCATCGGCACAATCCCCAAGCGCAAGAGGAACCGCCACGGCGGAACGAGCTCGCGATTCAGCGAGAGGATGAGGGCGAGCGCCGAAGCATACGCCATCATCGAACCGAACGCTCCGGCTGAGACGAACGTCGAGAAGATGCGAAATTCCACCTCGCCTGTCGGCGTGACATACGTCGCGAAGCGATGTCGCTCGACCGCCAGTTCGTCATCGGGGATCGCGCTCTCGACGCCGGCCACATATTGATAGATGCCGTACACGCCCGTGAGCATGGCCAACAGGATCACCAGCAGCAGATAGGCACGCACGTGCCGCCCCGAACGCGTGATGTCATAGCCGAGCAGATAGGCGAGACTGAAGAAGCACCAACCGCGGAAGGCCGCCAGTCCGATCGGAAGAGGGATTCCGGGAAAGAGGGCATACACCGCGCAGAGCACATAAAAGACAAGCAGCACGTGTGTCACCGGCGTCTTCGGCAAGAGCGCGCGCCCGCGACGAATGCGCATCGTCGCCCAGAAGAAGAGCGCGAGCGCGAAGAAGAGGTCGAAGAGGAAGTAGCTCACTGGCGAAGGATAGCGATCTTTGATCGGCGCCAAGACGAACCCTATGAGGATCGCTCCGACGAGCGGGAGGTGAACAAGCTTCTCGTGCCGCCCGAGGACGGCCAACTCACGCCACATACGTCGTCCTTCGCTGAGGAGAGACTGCCGTCTCTCCACTCATGACGGCGAGAAGGATACACGTTTTCGGTCGGTTCCGACAAGAGGCACTCTGGACTTCCCTTGAAAGGGTGCTGCTTCCCGCGCGCCGGGACGTCTCTCGGTTCGGCGCGTCCGGAGGGAGGCTCTCCTCAGCTCCCCAGGAGCAACTCGTCGAGCACGTGCTCGAACTGCGCGACCATTCGCCGTGCCTCGAAACACGCGCGGGCACGGCGCTCGGCCGCCTGCCCCATCGCGCGCCGTCGCTCGGCATCCTCAAGCAGCGAGAGCACGGCCTTGGCCAGCGCGACCGGGTCTCCAGGGGGCACGAGCCATCCCGTCTCTTCCGAGACGACGATCTCGCGCGCACCGCCGATGTCGGTGGCGATCACGGGTCGTCCCGCAGCCATCGCTTCGCACAAGACGAGGCCGAATGACTCCGGTCGCGTCGCCGCGTGCACGAGGAGATCGCTCGCAGCGAGCACTTCCGGGATCTCCCGTCGAAATCCGGCGAAGATGACACGCTCGCTGAGGCCCAAAGCGACGACCAGCGCTCGAAGCGCGCTCGCATATCCGGAGCGCGCGCCATGCAGCTCTTCCCCCACGATCAAGAACCCCACATCCGGTCTCCGCTCGCCGACAAGCCGCGCGGCGCGAAGGAGAAGGTCCTGTCCCTTCCCGGGCTCCAACCGACCGATCGCGCTCACAAGAGAACGAAACCGTTCCAAGCGCAACTCTTCCCGTATGCGCGCGAGTCGCTGCGGATCCGGAGATCGAAACCATTCGACATCCACGCCGGGGTGGATCACACGCAGCGGTGCTCGCGCAGAGCCGAAAGCTCGACAATGCGCTTCAGCCGCACTGCGCGAGCTCGCGATGACGACGCGGGCGGGAATGCGAACGGCCATACGATCCAGGAGGTGGCGCGAAGACGCGATCCCATGCTGCCACCAAATGGCGGGGACGCGCGCCCACCACGCCGCCACGCCGCCATAGAGATGCCCATAGCCATGCGAACTGACCACAAGCTGCACCCGCCACTGCGCGAGCTGCTGCCGAAGGGCGCGAATCGTTCGCCCGTAGTCGAACGGATCGCGCAAGCGGGTGATCGGTTGCACATGAATGGGAATCCCCGCCTCCTTGACCTCTCGCACAAACGGCCCATCCCTCAAGAAAATAGCCACGGGCGCGAAGCGTCCCCGATCGAGCCGGCGCAGGATCTCGAAGAACACCGATTCTGCGCCTCCCCGTTCCCCCACCGGCAACACGAAGGCGATGGGCGAGCGCCCTGACATAGCCCGCTCATCCTCGCGTCCGACAAGATCTCCGCAGGGCGAAGATGATGACGCCGATCGAGATGCCGCTCCAAAGCGACGCCCACACGAGGGCTGGAATGCGCGTCAGCTCCTGCATGGCGAGCGCATCCGTCGGCACCCCCCCGGCCGCCGAGAGCGCGAAGAGCGTCTTCAAGTCGAAGAACGCATTCAGGCAACTTTGCACGGCCAGGAATCCCACGAGGAATTGAGCGATGCGCGCCGAAGCGACGCCGAAGGCGATGCTGAGAAGGGCGCTCCACGCCATGCCGACGAGAGATCCGAAACCGATGATCGGACGAAGGAAGGCGAGCGTCATCCCAGCGATCAGAAGGGCTGTCACGCCAAGCGCCGCCTTTGCGCGGCGCGGTTCCCGGCACCACGACAGAAGCGCGCCGCCATAGAGCACCGTCCCCACATATCCGGCGCTGGAGATGATCGGCGCCAGGCCTCCACGTGTGGCCGTCAATCCGCTTCCGTCCGGCCGAACCTGAATATAGGCCACGCTCCCGCCGGTCAGCAGGGCCGCCAACGCGTGCGCCGTTTCGTGCACGATCGTCACGAAAAGGCGGAGGGGATACACGATGACCTCCGCATAGGGTACGAACCAAAGGGCGAGTGTGGCGCCCGAAGCCAGCAAAAGCATTCGCATGTCCGCTCTCGCCTTCCGTCGCGCCACGACGCGGCGAATTATAGCATCCGGCGCTCGACGCGCGTATTGCCGGCTCGTTGTCGCCTGAGGTAAAATGGGGCCGCATCAGAAGTGGGAATCTACAGGAAGGAGGTAAGAGATGTTGGCTCAATGGCTTTCGCGATATAGCGAGTGGTCAGCGCTCTTCCTCCGCATCGCCGTCGGGGTGATCTTCATCGCTCATGGTCAACAGAAGCTCTTCGGGGGACTCGTGAGGTTCGGGCAATACCTGGAATCGCTGGGCGTGCCGCTTCCCAACATCTTCGCCATCATCGTCGCGCTCGTCGAATTCCTCGGGGGGATCGCTCTGCTCCTTGGCCTCTTCACGCGCTGGGCGGCACTTCTGCTGGCGATCAACATGCTCGTCGCGATCCTGCGCGTTCATCTGCCCCACGGCCTGACCGGAGCAAACGGCTTCGAGTTCCCGCTCGCGCTTCTGGCGGCTGTCCTCTCGCTCGCCCTCACCGGCCCGCAGAGGTTCTCCATTGAGCGAAGCGTGCTCAAGCGCGAATTCTGAAGATTGGGGAGAACGCGATGATCGAACAGACGATCTTGTCCGAACGCGTGGGCTCCATCCTGAAGCTCACCTTGAACCGCCCGCCGCTCAATATCCTCAATATCCCCATGCTGCGAGAACTCAATCGGGCACTCGAGCGGGTGGATGCCGATATTCACATGGTGCTCTTCCAAAGCGGGATCGAACGCGCTTTCTCTGCCGGAGCCGATGTCGGCGACCACATGCCGGAACGCGTCGAGGCGATGCTCGCCCAGTTACATCAGGCGATCACGACGCTCTGGGAGATGGACGCCCTCTCGATCGCCGTCGTCCGAGGACATTGCTTGGGGGGCGGGATGGAACTCGCCGTGAGCTGTGATTTCATCCTCGCGGGCGAGAGCGCGCGCTTCGGACAGCCGGAGATTCAGCTTGGCTGTTTCCCCCCCGTCGCCGCCGTTTGGCTCCCTCGGCTCATCGGTCCGCATCGCGCCACGGAAGTGATCTTGACGGGTAAGACGTTCACGGCGCGCGAAGCCGAGACGATGGGCTTGGTCACGCGTGTCGTCCCGGACGACGAGATCGGCGCAGCGGTCGAAGCGCTCCTTGGCGAGCTCTCGCGGAGGAGTCCGATCGCGCTGAAATTCGCGAAACGGGCACTCCGCTACGGCCGATCGCTCGATCCGATGACGGCGCTGCGCGCGGTCGAACGCCTCTATCTGGATGAGCTGATGGCGACCGAAGACGCCCGCGAAGGCATTCGGGCTTTTTTGGAGAAACGCGAACCGGTGTGGACCGGACGGTGAATCCCACAAACGGGATGAGGATGGCAGAACCCTTTCGTGGAGGAGGCGAGGCATGAACGTCGGCGCGTTGATGGGGTTGTCGCTTTTGGCCTTGCTGGGGGGATACGTCCTCTATGGGCGACTTGTGGCTCGCTGGGCCGGGATAGACCCGCAGCGTCCAACGCCGGCGGTGACCGTCAACGACGGCGTCGATTTCGTGCCCACGCGGGCGCCGGTCCTCTTCGGGCATCACTTCGCCTCCATTGCGGCGGCCGGACCGATCGTGGGGCCAACACTGGCAGTCCTGTATGGGTTCCTGCCCGCATGGCTCTGGATCGTCATCGGCGTGATCTTCATCGGCGCCGTCCATGATTTCATCGCGCTTTTCGTGAGTGTGCGAGAGGGAGGACGCTCGGTCGCCGAAGTCGCTCGGCGGACCTTGGGGAAGAGCGGATTCATCTTCTTCGTGGCCTTCGCCATCCTGCTGTGCATTCTCGTCGCGGCCGCCTTCTTGCAATTGACAGCGGTGGCGCTGACCTCCCTCTACCCGGTTCAGGAGCTTGGGTTCTCGCCCGAGCAGACGTTCATCAAGACGACGGTGAAGGACGGCGTCGCCTATGCGAAGATCGGGGGCATCGCCTCGACCTCCGTCATCCTCATCACGGCTTTGGCTCCGGCGGTGGGATGGCTGCTCTACAAGCGGCGCGCGCGCACGCGCTGGGTGAGCGTTCTGGCGCTTCTGATCTGCGCGTTCTCGATCTGGGTCGGATTTCGCTACCCGGTCACGCTCCCGCCGATGAGGTGGATGCTCATCCTCTCCGGCTACGTCTTCGTGGCCGCGTGGATCCCGGTTTGGCTCGTGTTGCAGCCGCGCGATTTCGTGAACGTGCACCTCCTCTATATCGGGCTGGCCACGATGGCCATCGGCCTGATCGGTGGCGGATGGCATGGGGTGACGATAAACGCGCCCATCGTGCATCTGACGAGCGAGAGCACGGCGGCTTTGGGCTGGGCGTGGCCCTTCCTCTTTGTGACCATCGCCTGCGGTGCGTGTTCAGGGGCCCATGCCCTCGTCGCTGGAGGGACGACCTGCAAACAATTGGCTTCAGAGAAAGATGCGCCGATCATCGGCTACGGAGGGATGTTATTGGAGGCTCTGCTGGGGATCTGCGTGACGCTGACGGTGCTGGGCGGATTGAGCTTCAGCGAGTATAAGGCGCTCGTTTGGCCCTGGGATGAATCCGGACACCTCAAGACGGGGAATGCTCCATTGGCCTTCGCCATCGCCGTTGGGAAGATGCTTCATGCAGGACTGGGGATTCCGGCCCTTTATGGGGCGATCTTCGGAATCCTGATGCTGGAGGGGTTCCTACTGACGACCGTGGACACGCTCGTTCGTTTGGCGCGCTATCTCTTCGAAGAGCTGTGGACGGCCGTATATCCCAATCCCCCGGCCTTACTGCGGAGCCGCATTGTGAATGCAGGGATCGCCTTGAGCGGGATCACCCTGCTGGCCTTCACCAATGCCTATCAGGCGATCTGGCCCATCTTCGGCTCGGCGAATCAGTTGCTCGCAGCTCTGACGCTCCTCACGGCAACGGCCTGGCTCTTCAAACGCGTGCGGAAGATATGGTTCACGGCGCTTCCAGCCTTCTTCATGATCGCGACAACGATGACCGCACTCACGCTGTTGCTGCCGCGGTACATTCGCGCCGGAAGCTGGACACTTGTGGGCATGGACGTGCTGCTGCTCATTCTCGCGCTCGGCATGCTCACGGTCGCCTGGCCATATTTTCGCCAGCGCGTACCCTCAACGCGGACTTCACTTGAAGCGGAAGCGCCCGCTTTCGATCCGTGAGCCGAACGGTGCCCGAAGGAGGACGTGATGCCGAAAGCCGTCTTCCTCTACAGCGAAGAATTCGCCCGGTACGAGTACGGGCTCACACACCCATTGAAGATGCGACGATTGCGTCTCGTCTACGAATTGCTCACGGCATATGGCGTCTTCGAGGATCCGGACGTGGCGCTCATCGAACCGAAACCGGCGACCGAAGAGGATGCGCGCTCCTTCCACACGGAGGATTATTTGGCCGTCCTCCGCGCTCTGGAGGAAGGGATCTATCCAAGTAACCCCTACGCTTACGGCTTGGGACCGGGTGACAATCCGATCTTCCCCGGCCTCTATCGCCTGGCGCTGCTGATCACGGGCTCATCCCTTGAGGCCGCGCGGCTTGTGGATGCGAGGGAGACGCCCATCGCCTTCAGCGTCGCCGGCGGTTTGCATCACGCGCTTCCCAATCGGGCGTCGGGCTTTTGCTATCTCGATGATCCGGTCATCGCGATCAAGTGGTTGCTTGAACGCGGCCATCGTGTCGTCTACGTGGACATCGATGCGCATCACGGCGATGGTGTGCAGTTGGCTTTTTACGATACGGATCGCGTGCTCACGATCTCGCTGCATGAGGATGGGCGTTTCCTCTTCCCCGGGACTGGATTCGTCGAAGAGTTGGGGACGGGCGCCGGATACGGCTATTCGGTGAACATCCCCCTCTTTCCGGGAACGGACGACGAGACCTACGTCTGGGCATTTGAAGAGATCGTCCCACCACTCATCGTCCTTTATCGGCCGGATGTCCTGGTCACGCAACTTGGCGTGGACAGCTTCGCGACCGATCCGTTGACGGATTTGCGCTTGACGACGCATGGGTACACGCGCGTCGTCCAACGATTGAAGAGCTTCGGCCTTCCCTGGGTCGCGCTCGGAGGCGGAGGCTATAACCTCTCCAACGTCGCGCGCGCGTGGACGCTCGCCTTCGCCATCATGTGTGGGATCGAATTGCCCGACGAGATTCCGCCGGCTGGTCGCGAGGCCTTGCGCCGCGAGGGACTGGACGTGCGCCATCTCCGTGATCCGAAGCCGACGACGTGCACAGATCCGCGCGTGCGCGAACACGCCGAGAAGAGCGTGCGATACATTCAAGAGTATGTCCTCACGCGATTGACCGCGCCGCCGTGATGAAACACCCCTCTCCCATCCGGATCTCCGCGCTTTGGGTGCCGCGAAGTAGAGGGCTCGTCGTCCTTTTGCTCCTAGGCCTTTTGGCGTCGGCCGGAGCCGGGGAACAGCCCTCCCCGCTTCAAGCGCATCTGACCGTCACCGTCGTGGATGAGAACGGCCGACCGATCTCGGGAGTGCGCCTCGTGCTTGAGCGCGTGGAGGGGGGAGTTGTTCGCGAAGCAGAGACCGATCAGGTCGGCCGATCCACTTTCTCCGATCTCGCTGCGGGGACGTATCGTCTGCGCGCCGAGAAGGAGCGCTTTTATGCCGTCATCGTGCCGGATATCCGCCTCCCGGAGAACGCCGTCGTGGAGATCGCCCTGCCACGACAGCGGGAATTCGTGGAGGTCGTCGACGTGACCCCTTCCACGCCGACGCTTGATCCCTGGCGGACGGCAGCGCGCGTAGAGTTGAGCGCACCGGAGATCCTCACGCTTCCCACGCCCGTCATGCGCGATCTCCGATACGCGCTCGCCTTGCTCCCGAACGTCGTCCAAGATGCGTCGGGGAATCTCCACATCGCGGGCTCGGTTGAGACACAAACCCTCGCGATGCTCGATGGCTTCACGGTCACGCATCCGATGACGGGACGCTTCGATCTGCGCGTGAGTGTGGACGCCATCGGCGAGGTTCAGATCCATAGCAGCCGATACTCGGCCGAATACGGAATGGGCTCCGGTGGCGTTCTCGCCTTGACCACACTGATGGGAGACGATCGGTTCCGCTTCTCGGCGACCGACGTCATCCCCTCCGTTCAAAGCCGCAAGGGATTCCACCTGAACGCTTGGACACCGCGGGCGACGCTCTCGGGACCGCTTCGGAAGAAGCGAGCATGGTTTTATAACGCCTTCGAGGGGGAGTACGACGTCACCCTTGTCGAAGGACTCCCGCACGATACGGATCGCAATCAGGTGTGGCGATGGAGCCATCTCGCGAAGGTGCAGGCGAACTTCACATCGGCGCACCTCCTGACGTTCACCGTTCTCCTCAATCGCTTCCGCTCGCCTTACGATGGGCTCTCGCGCTTCGTCCCGCGCGAGGCGACGCGCCACGTCGTCCACGAGGCCGAGCTCCTCGCCGTGAAGGGACAGATCTATCGACCCGGTGGCCTCGTCCTTGAATATGGCGTGGGCGCGACACAGTTTCGCCACTCCGAACATCCGTGGGGAGAAGCGCCGTATCTCCTCTTCCCCGAAGGCCCGCGCGGCAACTTCTTCCGAACGCGGGAGGATCGAGCGCATCGCTGGCAGGGGATCGTGAATCTCACATACCCCTCTTTCCACAGGCGCGGGCGACACGAAGTGAAGGTCGGTGTGGAGTGGCACCATCTCGGGGCGTGGGAACGTGCGCGACGCCGTCCCATCAGCATCTTTCGGGATGGCGGGACGCGCGCGCGAACGGTGCATCTCCTCACATCTCCTGGCGCGCGGATGACGAACATCGAGTTGGGGCTCTACGGACAGAATCGGTGGTTCTTCCCCTCGCGAGGGGTACTCGAAATCGGCCTTCGGTTCGATTGGGATTCCGCCCTCGGCGCAACGCGATGGTCGCCGCGCGCGGCCGCGAGCTATCTGCTCACCGCCGATCGGCGAACCAAACTCGTCGGCGGGATCGGCCTCTTTCACGACGCTCCGAATCTGGAGCCGCTTCTGCGTCCTGGACGACGATGGGACGTGTTTCACGCCGCCGATGACCGCGAGGCGGAATCCCTGGAAACCGTCTTTCGAGCGAACGCTCGAGCGCTTGCTCCGCCGCGCGCGCTGATCTGGAGCTTCGGTCTCGAGCGACAGCTCTCGACGACGCTGTTTCTCTCCGTTGAGCTCCTGCAGAAGTGGGGACATCACGGATGGGTCTACGTTCCGATGCCGCCCGCGCTTGAGAGGGCGTTCCCCCTCGACCCCTCGACGACGAACGTTCGTCTCATCGAGCTTCGCGATGTGAAGCGCGATCGTTATGACGCCCTGCAGGGGACGCTCCGATGGACCCCTCGGGAATCCGCTGCACTCTTCGCCGCCTATGTGCGTTCGCGCGCGCGTTCCAACGCCGTGTTCGATTTCACGCCGGAGACGCTTTTGCTCGGCCCGCAGGCGGGTGGACCGCTACCTTGGGATACGCCGAATCGTTTCCTCCTTTGGGGATGGGTGCCGCTGCCCAAGCGCTTCACCCTTGTGTACGCGTTGGAATGGCGCGACGGCTATCCGTTTGTCGTCGTCAATGGTGAGCAGCGACTTGTGGAGCCGCCGAACCGACGACGGCTTCCCCCCTATTTCTCGCTGAACCTCCATGTCGAGCGGCGCTTTCACCTCTTTGGCTTGCACTGGGCGCTGCGCGCCGGCTTCAACAACGTGACGGACCATCCGAACGCTTCGACCGTGAACAACAACGTGGATTCGCCGCAGTTCCTCACTCTCGGAGGACTCCAACGCCGCGCGTTCGTCGGCCGCCTTCGGCTCCTCGGGCGGAAGTAAAGATCGCCGGTCCCCCTCTCCTTGACGCCCCTCGTAGGGCGCTCCTATACTCCATCTCGGAAGCGAGAACCGATGGTGAAGCGAGACTATTATGAAATCCTCGGTGTGACACGGCGAGCGACGTACGCGGAGATCACCCGAGCGTACAAAAAGCTCGCCCGCAAATACCACCCTGAGCTCAATCCCGGCGACGAAAAGGCGCGTCGGAAGTTCGAGGAGATTGCCGAAGCCTATGACGTCTTGAGCGATCCGAAGAAGCGCGCCCTCTACGACCGGTATGGTCTGCGACGGGATGAGATGTCGGAGGAAGGAGAGAAGAGGACGGCGGCCGACATCATCTTCGAAGGGTTCGATTTCAGCGCTGAGGAATCCTTCAGCGATTTTCTGGAAGAACTCTTCGCTTCCTCCGCGGGCAAGCGGGTGAAGGCGCCACAGCGAGGGGAAGATCTCGAAGTCCCTGTCGCCTTGAGTTTCGAGCACGCCTTGCGAGGCACGACGGTCACCGTGACGGTCACCCGTCGTCAGACGTGCCCTCGCTGCGAGGGTCGTGGCGAGGTCGAAGGTCCCCAGGGCACATGCTTCCGATGCGGGGGGACGGGGCGACGCCCGACATTGCGCGGCCCACTCCGACTGAGCGTGCGCTGCGAACATTGCGAGGGGACCGGACGAAGTGCTCCCATCTGCCCGCTCTGCCACGGAGAGACGCGCCTCCCGATTGAAGAATCGCTGGAGGTGAAAATCCCGGCGGGCGTGGACACGGGCTCGCGCATCCGCGTCGAAGGCAAAGGGGATGCCGGTTTATACGGTGGCCCTCCCGGCGATCTCTACGTCGTCACCAACGTCCAGGCGCATCCGTTCTTCGTCCGAAAAGGCGACAACATCTACTGCGCCATCCCGATCACGATCACCGAAGCCGTCCTCGGAGCGAAGATCGAAGTTCCGACGCTCTGGGGGAAGGCCACGCTTCGCATTCCACCCGGCACGCAGTCGGGGCAGATCTTCCGAGTGCGGGAGCAAGGCGCCCCGAGTCTCCGCGGCGACGTGCGCGGCGATCAGTACGTCGAGGTCCGGGTCGTCATCCCTCGGCTCATCGATCAGCGCTCGCGAGAGCTCATGCGAGAATTCGAGCGCTTGAATCCGGAGAATCCTCGCGCCGAGCTGATGCAGGTGGCCGGACTGCTCGCCGACGCGCCGTCGGAGGCGGAGGCTTCACATTGACACGGATGCCGAGGTTCTGTACTCTTACTTCCTCGACAATCACGGCGTGAGGAGGTGACACGAGGGAATTGAAGAAGGTCGTTGTGCCACCCAAAGGCTTGGAGTTGCTCTTTGGTCCGAATGATCAGAACATCAAGTTCTTGGAATCGGTCCTCAATGTCCGCGTGGACGCTCGCGGCGGCGATCTCATCATCCACGGAGAAGACGCCGACATCGAGGCTTTCGAGCGGCTCCTGGATGACTTCGCCATGCTCGTTGAGGAAGGACGCCCCCCCTCGGAGAGAGACTTGAGACTCGTCCTCCGACAGATCGCCGAAGACCGCTCCTACAGTCTGCGGGAACATTTTCGCATCGGCACGCTGAACCCAGCGGGGAAGAAGGTCGTCATGGCTCGCTCGGCGAACCAGCTTCGATACATCCAGGCGATGGAGCGCAGCGACCTCGTCTTCGCCATCGGACCCGCGGGGACGGGGAAGACGTATCTCGCCGTCGCCATGGCTGTTCAGCTGCTCATGAACAAGCGCGTGAATCGCATCATCTTGACCCGTCCGGCCGTGGAAGCGGGAGAGAAACTGGGATTCCTCCCCGGCGATCTCCAGGAGAAAGTGGATCCCTATCTCCGCCCGCTGTACGATGCGCTCTACGACATCATGGATTATGAGCGCGTCGAACGGTTCCTGGAACGCCGCATCATCGAGATCGCGCCCCTGGCGTTCATGCGCGGGCGGACGCTTGGCGACTCGTTCATCATCCTCGACGAAGGGCAAAATACGACCTCGGAGCAGATGAAGATGTTCCTGACGCGCATCGGTCTCGATTCCAAGGTCGTCGTCACGGGCGATGTCACGCAAATCGATCTGCCTCCGGGGAAACGGTCGGGGTTGGTCGAAGCGCGCGAGCTCCTCTCCGGCATCGAGGGCATTGAGTTCGTCTATTTCACGGAGAGGGATGTCGTGCGGCATCCGCTGGTGAAATCCATCATCAGGGCCTATGAAGAGCGGAACAAAAAGGCGTTGATGGAGTGACCCTTGATGGCGGCGCGTCCGGAGCGATGGTTGTGAATCGTCAACGGAGATACCGCGTGGAGGCGCGAGGTTTGGCGCAATTCACCGAGCGCGTCCTCGCGGCCGTCGGCAAGGGCGGGCACGCGGTCACGATCGTGCTCGTCGGCGATCGGGCGATCCGTCAACTCAATCGCGAATTCCGAGGTCTTGACCAACCCACCGATGTCCTCTCCTTCCCCTTCGGTGAGCTGGATCCCGATGACCCAGAGCCGCGGCCGTATCTCGGCGACGTCATCATCTCGGTGGAGACGGCGCGACGATACGCCGCGCGGTGGCGCATTCCGCTTGATCGAGAGCTGCGGAACCTGATCATCCACGGCGTGCTGCATCTGTGCGGTTACGATCATGAGACCGATCGGGGAGAGATGCGCCGATTGGAACGCCGTCTCCGACGCGCCCTCATCCCATAAACGATTCCCGACGCGCGTATGTTGACCCTCGTGAGTATCATCTGCCTACTGATCCTCGTGCTCTTGGCGACCTTCGAGAGCGCGCTGGCGCAGCTCAGCGATGTGCAATTGCGCGTCCTGCTCGTCGAGCACGAACATCGCTTTCGCTCACGCCGCCTTCGAGAACTCTTCGAGAACCGTCAGCGCGCGCTCTTGACGCTCAGCATGGGCATCCAATTGATGATCGTCCTGTTGGCTATTGCCGCCGTCTCGTTGTTCGAGCGCTGGGGCTTCGAACATGCGCTCACGGCGAGCCTCATCGCCATGATCCTCATCATCAGCCTATTCCGGCAGTTCCTGCCGCGCCTCCTGGTGCAGAACGATCCCGAGCATATGCTGTTGCGTCTGCTTCCCATATTCTCGGCCTTTTACGCGCTCTTCTGGCCGCCGACGTATCCCATCTATCGCGCGCTTCAGGTCGCGAGAGCCCGAACGCCGGAGCCCCTCGAAGAGGAGAGTTCCGGCGAGGAGATTCAAGCCTTCATTGATGTGGGGGAACAGGAGGGGATCATCGAAGAATCCGAAGGGCAGCTCATTCAATCGATCGTGGAACTCGGCGATCGACGTGTCCGCGACGTGATGACGCCCCGCAGCGACATCGTGGCGATTCCCATTCAGACGACGATCGAAGACGCGCTTCGCACGATGGTCGAGACCCGATATTCGCGATTGCCCGTCTATCGCGAGCACTTGGATGATGTCGAAGGGATCGTTGTCCTTCGCGATCTCCTGGCCGCCCATCTCGCGGGTCGAGCGAAGGAGCGGGTCGCCGTCGCGATGCGACCAGTATACTTCGTGCCGGAGACCAAACGCGCAGCCGAGTTGTTGCAGGAGATGAAGCGCGCCTGCCTTCATATCGCTCTCGTCGTGGACGAATACGGAGGCGTTGCCGGCGTGGTCACGCTCGAGGATCTGCTGGAGGAGATCATCGGGGAGATCCACGATGAAGGGCAAGCCGAGCCTGCCGAGATCCTCGCTCAACCCGACGGGACGTTCCTCGTCAAAGGGACGACCGATGTCCGCAAGCTCGAACTCTTCTTCCACACCGAGATCGAGAGCGATGATTTCACGACGGTGGCTGGCTTGCTCCTCAAGCATCTGGACCATCTTCCCGCCGTCGGTGAAGGCATCGAATATAAGGGCTTCCGCTTCGAGGTCGTGGAGGCCGATGCCCGCCGCATCCGCACCGTGCGCATCCATCCACCGCCCTCCCCGTCTCCGGAAGAAAAGGGAGGGATCTCTCATGCGACCGCTGCCGGGAGGTGAATCGCTCATGTCGGAGGACGTCGCCGATCGCCCGACGAAATCTGGATTCGTCGCCCTCATCGGCCGACCGAATGTCGGGAAGTCCACGCTCCTGAATCAACTCATCGGTCAGAAGATCGCTGCCGTCTCGGATAAGCCACAGACGACGCGCTGGCGCATTCGCGGGATCCTCACCCGTCCGGAGGGACAGATCATCTTCGTGGACACGCCGGGAATTCACAAACCCATCCATCGTATGAACGAACGCATGATGCGCGCCGTCGAAGCCGCCGTCGCCGATGTGGACCTCTTGCTCCTGATGATCGACGTGACCGAGCCCTTTGGCAGCGGCGATCGCTTCGTGCTGGAGATGGTGAAACGAGCGGGGAAGCCGGCTTTCCTTCTTCTGAACAAGATCGATCGGTTGAAAGACAAGCGCCAGCTTCTCCCGCTCATCGACCTCTACCGCCACGAGCATGAGTTCAAGGAATATCTCCCCATCTCTGCCCTCACGGGGGAGAACGTGGATCTGCTCCTGCGCCGCCTCTTCGAGCACCTCCCGGAAGGACCCCTTTATTATCCCGAAGGTGAGATCACCGATCAACCCGAACGCGTTCTGGTGGCCGAGATCGTGCGCGAGAAGATCCTCATGGTCACGCGCGACGAGATCCCCTACGTCACGGCCGTCTATACGGAGAGCTTCAAGGAAGAAGGGCCTCTGCTCCGCATCCACTGCGTGATCGTGGTCGAGCGCGAGTCGCAAAAGCCAATCATCATCGGCAAGGGGGGTGAACGCTTGAAGAAGATCGGCATGCTCGCCCGCGAGGAGATCGAATTCCTGTTCGGGAAGAGGGTCTTCCTGGAACTCTACGTCAAAGTCCGGGAGAAATGGCGCGAGAACGACGCCCTGCTCACCCAATTGGGTTTGGAGCAATGAAGTGGGGGTCATATACGATCGCTCGCCCCCACCGCGCACACGTACTGTGGCAACAAGAATCGCTCCATCCGCCCGCCTGGTCTTTCTTGTCCGGCACTCATGCTACGGAGGCGGACATCAGTCCAACCGAGAACACCGAGCCATACCGGCTTATCAAGCCATGCGGTCCCTGCCAGCTCTTTTGGTCACGGCTTTTCCGGCTCCGCTTTCCGAAGTCGCGCGGGGATTCCCTCATGCGATCTCACAGGGACTCACTTCACCTCGTATTGGAGCGAGAGGCGCGGAGCCGCGGCATTGGGCTTCACCTCCACCGGAACTTCCTGGCGAGCTTCGGCGAAGTAGCAGAGGCCGCCGACGTCGGCGCGACAATAATAGAGCGTCCATTCGACGATGAAGCGGCCCTGCCCTTCGCGAAAGACGACCGGGAGCGAGATCGGGAATGTCGGACGGCGGAGCGTCAGTGTCGTCTCCCCTTGAGCGAAGCGCACGACGGGATCCCCCTCGACGCGCAGCGAGACCAGAGAGGGGGCTTGCTCGCTCAGTTTGTGCCCCTTGGGCAACTGCAGGGAGAGGACGAGCGTCCCTGCGCCCGGTGTCACCCGCTGCGCGGGCACCGTCAACACATCACCGGAGAAGGAGGAAACGGCTCTGGGGCGCGGACGCAAGCGCTGCACGCCCTTCAATTCCAGCGTCACGGTCCGCCCCGTTTGCAGATCGGCGACGCGAACGACGTGATTGTTCGTGTCCGCGATATAGAGTTTCCCGTCGGCGATGCTGATCCCCCCAGGTTCATCGAAGAGCGGGCGCTCGCCGTCACGGAGTCCGGCTTTCCCTGTCCCCAAGAACGTGACGACCTGCCGCATGGTCGGAAAGAGCTTTTTGATCTTGTTGTTATACGTGTCGGCCACGTAGAGGACGCCATCATGGAAGGCCACGCCGAGTGGATGTTGCAGCCGAGCCCGACGACTCGGTCCATCGCGATCGCCGAAGACGAAGAGGTCTTCGCCGACGAGCGTCTCCACGCACCCGCGCTGATCGAGATCAACCGCTCGAATGGCGCTCGCCTCACTATCGGCGACATAGAGCCGCCGGCCATCGGTCGTCAGCCCGCTCGGCTGGGCAAGCGAGGCTTCGAGCAAAGGCCCGTCCTGGCACCCCTCGTATCCGCTTCCCGCATATGGCCTCACGACTTTCGTCTTCAAATCCAGCACCCACAGCTGATGCGATCCCGCCATGGCGATGTAGAGCTGATCGCCCAGAAGCACGACGTCCCACGGCGAATTCAAATCCACCTGAAGGGCCGATCCTCCCGGATGAAACGGACGGCGCAATTGCTGTCCCGTCCCCGCAATCGTCCGCACCCGGCGTGCGTTCACATCCACCTCCCGAATGGCATGGTTCTCCGTATCGGCGACGTAGAGGACCTCGCCACGCACAGCCATTCCCTGCGGATGATGGAATTGCGCGGTCTCGAAATCGCCATCTCGCAATCCGGCCTCCCCTTGTCCGATCACATCCAGGATCGTCCCATCAGCGAGGGCGACTACGAGGATGCGGTGGTGATTCGAATCAGCGATGAAGAGGCGCCCAGAGGCCGCGTCGGCGAGGACCTTCCCCGGAAAGGAGAGCACCGGTTCTGGGGCGCGCTCCCGCTCCAGCTCGAACCGAATGGGCCGACGATCGATCTCTCCGCGCGCGTCAAAGGTACCGATCACTTCGGCGATCACGGCACCGAAGACCTCGGCCGTGATCTCCCCGGAGACCTGCCCGACGATCTTCCCGCGCGGATCAATGAGCACGAGCGTCGGCCACGCACGCGCGCCATAGAGCCGCCAAATGAGCATATCTCGATCGTTCACCACCGGATGTTCGATCCCATAGCGCAAGATCGCCTGACGGATGTTCTCGGTCTCCCGCTCGGCCGGGAATTTGGCCGAATGCACGCCGATGACGACCAACTCCCGCTCGAAGCGTCGCTCCAGCTTCTTCAACTCCGGGAGGATGTGCATGCAGTTGATGCAACAATAGGTCCAGAAATCGAGCACCACGACCTTCCCCCGCAGGTCTCGAAGCGCGAGCGGACGCCTCGTGTTCAACCACTCTAATCCCTCGGGAAATTCCGGCGCCGCCACCTTGCCCATGTAATCCTCGGACATTCGCCGCCCCTCCTGCGACGTATATCTCGCGCTCTCCAGAGAGAGCCCCAACAAGAGCGCGGAGATCACCAAGACCTTCCCTCTCCTCGCCATGCGCTGTGAGAGGAACATGCTATCAGAACTTCGAGCGTGGAGCAATCAAACTGGCTCTTGCCATGATCACGGCCGCTTTTCTAGAATGGGCGCTGGTGACCGACACGGCTCGGATATATTGCTCACGCTGCGGCGCCCCGATTCGTCCAGGAGCGAAGTTCTGCACGCGTTGTGGCCTTCGGGTGACGGCTCCTCAGGAGGAGGAATCGAGCGGCTATCGGAGCGTCTTCTCCTCCCCCGCTCCCGCGATCGGAGAGCCCCCCTATGCCTCCCCCTCGATGGAGGAATGGAGGACGCTCTCCCGCTGGGCATCTCCGCATGCCTTCTTCGGGACGCCGGGACCGGAGCGCCACGTCACGCTCTATGTCGTCCTCTCGCTTCTCAGCTGCGGTCTTTTCACCCCGATTTGGATGTACCTGATCGGTCGCGATCTGCGCCGAGCGCTTGTGCACGAGGAGCTGCGCCCGGGATTGGACCTCCTCTTGGCCGCCGTCACCTGCGGCGTCTGGTGGTTTTACCTCCTCTATCGGTACCCTTCGCTCATCGTAAAGCTCAAGCGCCGCGTGGGATTGAGCGGAGGGGATCTGCCCGTGATTTCCCTCGTTTTAGGCATCTTGAGCCTGGGTTTGGTCAGCCTCGCGCTCATGCAGAGCGAATTGAATCACATTTGGCGGGTCGTGGAGGGACGAACATGAGGATCAGGGGCACAGAAGCAGGGCGCCCGCGAACGTCCGCTCCACGGCGAGAGCGCGACTCATGGCGGGGCGCCCCCTCGGGGGAACGCACGGAGGCTTTGGCCGGACTTCTCCTTGTCGTGCTCATCGCGCTCCTGGTGTACTCGCTCTCTTCGCCCCTGATGACCTCGATCATCCTCTGTCCCTTTCGCCGACTCACCGGATGGCCATGTCCAGGATGCGGGATGACGCGCGCGCTGAACGCGTTGGCGCACGGGCAATGGGAAGTGGCGCTCTCCCTTCACCCGCTCAGCCCCATCGCCGCGGCAGGATGGCTTCTCCTGGGACTCTCCACGCTCTTGAAAGTGGTCTTTCCTTCATGCGCTTCGCTCCGCCGCTGGGGCGTTCTCGGGAAGCGAATCCGGATGTCCACTTGGATCGTGGGCCTCGCCTCCGTTTTGGTCCTTGGCGTATGGGTGATTCGCCTGATCGCTCTCATCGCTTCTGGGGAAGCAGGCGTGCTTTTCCGTCAGGGATGGTTAGGTCGGATTCTCGCCTCGTGAAGGCACGGCTCTCACTTCCGTTTCCGGCTGAAGAGGCGGTGCAAGAGATGACGAAGCCGTTCCCTCAGGAGAGGCTCTCGCTTCAGGAAGATCGTGCGCCCACTCCGTCGGCGCTCGATCGCGACGACGCGCCCGAGGATTTGATGGAGAACGATCGGAGTGCCAGGGAACTCAGCGCGATCCCCCCGCGTGATGGCATAGATGCATCCGCCGTGCTCTTCAAGAGCGATCACCCGCTGCACGACGGCCGTGCCGCTGCTCGTCGCATAGAGCACGATGTCCTGCGGGCGAATCGTCGTGACATCCACGGGCTCGATAGTGAGGATGTCGCCTTCTTCGATCGTCGGTCGCATGGTGGGCCCGGACATCTCCAAACGCAAGGGGCGATTCCGCGAAAGCTCGAACCGGGCGTACTCCAGAAGGTCCGGCAGATCGAGCCGCAGCCGTTGCCCTCGATATGTCTTCATCTCCCCGAACGCCGGCATATCCGCTCCGCACCGGAGCCAATATTAGCCGGAGCGGATATAATCTTCAAGCTGCCGCACGCCGAAGCGCCATGTGCGATCTCTCGATCATCGTCGTGAGCCACAACACGCGCGAGTTGACGAAGCGCTGCCTGCGTTCCCTCTTCGCCTTCGCGGGCGACCTCCGGATCGAAGTCCTCGTCGTGGAGAACGCGTCGGAGGACGGCACGGCTCGCCTGGTGCGAGAGGAGTTTCCCGACGTCCGGCTGATCGAGAATGCCACGAATGTCGGATTCGCTCGGGCGTGCAATCAGGGCTTGCGGCGAGCGCGCGGGCGGTACATCATGCTCCTGAACAGCGACACCGAGTTCTGCGCGGATGTGCTTGGTCCGTTGCTGCGCCGGCTTGACGCCCATCCGGAAGTCGGAGCGGCCGGCCCTCGATTGATCTACCCGGACGGGCGCACGCAGCATTATTCGGCGGCGCGCGCGAAGTCGTTGCTCGGGACGCTCGCCCAATACAGCATCCCTCGGCGTCGCGAGATTCCCCTTTATCTGAAGCCGCTTGACCCCTCCCCCTCGGGGCCCCTGTACGAGACCGAATCCATCTCCGGCGCGGCGATGATCGTGCGGCGTGAGGTCTTGGAGACGGTCGGACTCTTGGACGAGGGCTTCTTCCTGTACGGCGAAGATGCCGATTGGCTCCTCCGCATGCGTGGAGCCGGCTACAAGATCGCCTGCGCGCCGGATCTCGTCCTTCTTCACCATCACGGAGCGAGCAGCCGTCAGAATGAGCAGCGGCGAGAGATCGAAGCCGTGAAGTCGAACCTGCGCTACTTCGCCAAACACGGAGGGCGCCTCCACGTCTTGCTCTTCCGCTTGGGGCTGGCCGTCATCCTCATCCTCCGCGCACTCTCACTTGATCTGGCACGAGCGCTCTCTCGCGGGAATAGGACGCCTCTCCAGAGAGATCTCATGCTGTTGAAATACGCGCTCGCGCACCGTGTGGGTGAGATCGCACCATGCGCGTGCTCTTCATCCATCCGAGTCCGTATCTGACCGGCGCCGGTCGCACGCTCGCCCTCTTAGCGAAGTACCTTCGGCGGCGCGGGCATGAGACGCTCACCGTTCTCCCGGAAGCTGGCCCTCTGACGCGCGTTCATGGGGAGGATCTCGGCTCCATCGTCTTCGTCCCCATGACGCCGCTTCGGCGCTCCCCCTTGACGATCGCTCGCCATCTCTTCGAATTCCCCGAAACGGTGCATCGCCTCGAACGGCTCATTCGCGCTTGGCGCCCTGATCTCGTGCACGTCAATGGCGTGTACACGCTGTGGGCGGGGGTCGCTGCACAAAGAGCGCGTGTGCCGTGCCTCTACCATGTGCACGAAGCACATGAGTCCTATCCGCGATGGCTCTATCGGATGTGGCAAGCTGTGGTCGCCCGGTGGGCATCCCGCATCATCCTCGTCCACGCGCAGCTTCAAGAAGCGTGGGCTCGATGCGCAGGACGCACGATCCTCATCGAGAATGGCATCGATGTCGAACGAATTCGCGCGCACCTGCGGGATTCCGTGGCGGCGGAGTTGCGCCGCGCTTGGGGCGACTACCGACCGCTCCTCCTCTGTCCCTCGCACATCATGCCGGGGAAGAACCAACGTCTGCTCTTGTGCGCGGCGCCGACGATCTTTCGTCGCCTCCCCGAGGCCGGAATCGTCTTCCTCGGGCGCACGCATGGGCGGGCGGCGAACGAGGCCTATCTTCGTGAATTGCAGCAGCTCGCCCGCGCTCTCGGGGTCGAAGCGCGCCTCCGCTTCGCCGATGAGCCTGAAGATGCCCATCGCGCCTATGGCGCGGCTGATCTGGTGATCTCGACTTCGCCGGTGGAAGCCTTCGGTCTCATCCCGCTTGAAGGACTGGCAGCCGGCAAACCCGTCGTCTCCGTTCGGACGGCGATCGCCGAACAGCTTCAGGCACATGGCTATGCCGTTCGCGTTGTGAGCCCAACGGACCCTGAAGAACTGGCGCGCGCGGTCGTGGAGACGCTCGCGGCATCTCCTTGGACGGAGGCCGTTGCATTCCCCGAGGACTATCGCGCCGAACGCGTCGTCGCGCGATTTGAGGTCGCGTACGCGGAAGTGCTCGCCAAGCGGCAGGATGCTTCATCGTGAACGCGCAGGAGAGGAAGCACCGCGCGGGCAGTTATCGGTCGACGGCGTCCAGATCCTCCAACACCGCTTGCGCCGCCGGAGCAGCGCGCTCCGGCATCGCGTTCGAAGCAGCTGAGAGCAGAGGGAGGAATCGCCGGTCCATCAGGTGCAGGGGGTTGACTTTCCCTAAGGCCGCCAAGAGCGAGTTCTTCAAGCGCGGATATCGGCGTTCCAAGTCATCGAGCAAAGCCTTCATCTGGAAGCGAAGCGCCGTCTCGTCCTCGCAATAGGGAGACGCGCAGGGGACGACCGGCGCTCCCGTATGAGGGACGTATTGTCGGATCTCGTCCTCAAAGATGTAGCACAGCGGGCGAATGACGACGTTCTGTCCATCGTCGGAGAGGAGGATGGGTGGCATCGTGCGAATCTCCCCTCGGAAGAAGACGGAGAGCAGGAACGTCACCATCAAATCGTCAGCGTGATGGCCGAGGGCGATTTTTGTCGCCTTCAATTCCTTCGCCAACCGGTAGAGCGTCCCTCGACGGAGTCGCGAGCAGAGCGCGCAGGCCGTCGCGTTCGGGTCCAGTTTCTCTTGGATGATGCGATAGGTGGGGTTGTGGACGATGTAGTATTCGTACCCCTCGCGCTGCAAATACTCCTCGATGAGGTCGGCGCGGAATCCGGGATACCCTTGATCAATGTTGACGGCGAAGAGGTCGAAGTGCACCGGCGCTCGCCGCTGCAGCAGGCGCAAGACGTGAAGGAGTGTCCAACTGTCCTTCCCCCCGGAGATCGCCACCAGGACGCGATCGCCGTCCTCGATCATCCGGTAGTCCTTGATCGCACACCCCACTCGGCGCAGGATCGAGCGCTCTAGCGCTTCGATCGAACGCGCGCGCTCACCCTTGTGATCACGACGAATAGAGACCATTACCCTCCTCTCCGGCCTGAAATATTACCCGAAGGTTGTGGCGAAGGCAAATTGGCCGCATCGCTGAGCGGATGCGCTGGCGTGCCACGCTCGGGTGGTCACAAGGTTTTTCTGGAACCCTGGCGCGCGCGAAGCGTGTAGGGGGGTGGACATCATCAGGAGGAGGAAACGAGCGATGAGGAGGAAGCCGGAAGCGATCGAACCACTCTTCCTCTTGGCGATTCTCGCCATTTCGGCTCTCGGCGCACGGGTCGAGGGTGCGCCGGGGACGACCCCCGATGAAGGATATCTCGGCGTCTACGTGACCGATCTCACGTCGGAGAAGGCGAAGCAGCTCCGGACGCCCGGCGAATACGGCGTCCTCGTCATGGAGGTCGCTGAGGAGAGTCCGGCGGCCAAGGCCGGGATCAAAGAGAACGACGTCATCATCGAGTTCAACGGCATTCGCGTCGAGGGCGAAATCCAATTCGGACGCCTCGTGCGTGAAACCCCTCCGGGGCGAACGGTCCCGGTGAAGATCGTTCGAGAGGGGAAGACGCAGGAACTCAAAGTCACGCTTGGCTCTCGCCGACCGATCGCGATCGGCCCTGATTTTCGCTTCGACCTGAGGATCCCGGAGATTCGCATCCCGCCGATCGTCGTGCACTTGGGGGGATATTCGCTCTTGGGCGTTCGGGTGCAGGACCTCACGGAGCAACTGGGAGAGTATTTCGGCGTGCCCGAGGGGCGAGGTGTCTTGGTCACCTTCGTGCGATCAGGGAGCCCGGCCGAACGCGCGGGCTTGCGCGCTGGTGACGTCATCGTGGCCGTGGATGACACCGACGTCCGCAATGTCCGCGAGTTCACCCGCGCGCTCGCGAGGAAGGAAGGCGAGGTCTCGCTCACGATCGTTCGAAACAAAGAGCGGCAGAAGATCACCGTGTCCCTTGAGCGCCGCGAGCGACCAAGGGGATGGTTTCATGACCACAGCGACTTCCTCTGGGACGCCTATCTGCAAGACGTGAAGGATGACGTGCGAGAACTGCTGCGATACCTGGAATCGCTGGAGCGCTCTGAGCAGGAGCTGCGGCGAAGGGGGATGCCCACCGTTGACGCGCACCGTCGGTTGATCTCCCTCTTCGTTCTCTGAACGATCGGGCCGTTCACCTCGGCGCGCGACGAGAGGCCAGGAAGGAACGCTCCCGAAAATATCGCCGCGCGCGCCGGTAGTCCTCCGGCGTGTCGAGGTCCCAGAAGAAGTCCTCCGCGCCCGGCAGATGGGCGATCTCCGAGAAGGCGAGGAAGCGAACCGTGAGGCGCTCGAGCACTCGGCCCATGCGCCGCTCACCGTGTTCGATGAGATCGGTCACCACCGGCAAACACGCGACGGCATAGAGGGCACAGAGCGGTTGCGGATGCCCTTTAGCATCGAGCGGTACGACCGCTTCGGTTTCCCCGAAGGACTCCTCAAGCAAGCGAAGGAATTCTCCCGTGAGAAAAGGGAGATCGCATGCCAGGACGAGCGCCGCTTCCCCCCGGCATCGCGCGAGCGCGGCATGAAGACCGGCCAACGGCCCAACGCCGCGATAGTGATCCGAAGCGAGGGTGACTCCCCACTCGTGGCAGAAGGCCCTCACCTGTGGGTCCGACGTGACGACGGTGATCTCCGACGTCACGGCGCGCGCGGCCGCGATCACCCATTCCAGGCACGGCTTCCTGCCAATGGGGAGAAGCGCCTTATTTCGCCCCATGCGGGTGCTCTGCCCCCCGGCCTGAATGAATGCGCTGATCATCCGGCCCTCTTGTCCACCCTTTTGATTTTTGTCACAATATGGGTGTATGAGGCAAGCGGCGAGTCTCATTCTCACGATCATCTTGGGAAGCCCCTGGAGCCTAGCTGGCACTTCCGCGCAATCGGCGTCGGAGCGCTTCTTTCCCGTGGATCAGGTGCGGCCGGGACTGCACGGCGTCGGCAAGACGGTGTTCGAGGGGGATCAGGTCGAGGAATTCGGCGTGGAGATCCTCGGCCTTCTGCCCGGTCGGCCCGGGCCCAAGCAATGTGTCATCATCGCGCGGCTCACGGGACCGCGCATAGAACGAACGCGCATCTTCGCTGGGATGAGCGGGAGTCCCGTCTACATTGACGGCCGACTTCTCGGCGCCATTGCTTATACCTTCCCCTTCGCCACTGAACCGATCGCCGGTATCACGCCGATCGGGGATATGATGGAATCCCTGCAGGGAAACGCTCCCTCATCGCCATCCCCTTCCTCGGACATGGCGCGCATGAACGCCGCGCCCTTTGAGAACGTGAGGGACAGAGGCCTCTGGAGCCGACTCTTCCGAAGCCTCTCCTCCCTTGAAGAGATCCCGATTAAGCCGGACACCCGAATGCCCGCGAGCTTACGGCCGTTCTCCGGCCAGCAACTTGTTCCGATTGCGACGCCGTTGTCCATCGCGGGGATCTCGTCCGAGGCCCTTGAACGCTTCTTTCCAGAGCTGCAAAATTTGGGCTTCGTTCCTGTCGTTGGGATCTCTGCCGGAGCGGCCATTACGCCGCTCGCTCCGGTCACTGCCGAGACGCTGACGCCGGGGAAATCCGTCAGCGTGCAACTCATGCGCGGCGATCTCTCGATCGAAGCGATCGGCACAGTAACCCTACGCGAGGACAAGAAGGTCTATGCTTTTGGACATCGTTTGTTCAATCTCGGTGAGGTCGAGATGCCGCTTTCAGAAGCTTCGACGCTCGCCATCGTCCCGAGTGTGATGAGCTCGTTCAAATTGGGCGTCACGGAGAGACTCGTGGGGATGCTACGGCAGGACCGTTCGGCGGGCGTCTTGGGCGTGCTCGGCGAACCCCCTCGCATGATCCCCCTGACGATCCAGCAGAAGAAGAGCCGGGGGGGGACGCACACCTATCGCGTTGAGATGATCAACAACAACGTGCTCACGCCGCTTCTGGTGAATCTCGCCGTCTTCAGCGCCCTCACGGGTAGCGAACGGAGCTTCGGCGATATGACCGTGCGCGTGCGTGGGGCGATCAAAGTGCGCGGGCACGAGGATGTGCTCGTAGATGGCCGCTTCTCGGCGACGAACGAAGCGCCCGTACAAGCCGCGCTCTCGGTCGCTCTCCCGGTAAGCCATTTGCTCAATAGCGGCTTTGAGGTGATGTTGGAGGGCATTCACCTTGAGATCGAAACGCTCGAACAGCGGCGTGTGGGGATGCTCGACCGCGTGTGGGTCAATCGCACCGAGGTGAAGCGCGGCGAGACGATCGAGTTGCATATCTACGCGCGCGCCGAGAATGGGCGCGAAGTCGTTGAGCGCATGCCGATCCAGATCCCGGCGGACGCCCCACTGGGCAAGCTCTCGATCGTCGTTGGGGATGGAAACGCTATCCAAGCTTACGACGGACGCTCGGCGACCGCCTCGCTCGGCTCGGTGCAGAGTTTGGCGCAGCTCATCCGCGCACTTAATCGCCTGCGTAAGAGCGATCGGCTTTACGTGAAACTCGTCCGCTCGAGCCCAGGAGCCATCGTGAGGAACGAGGAGCTACCGGCCCTTCCGCCCTCCGTCTTGGCGACGATCGGATCCGAGCGCACGGCCGGAGGGTATCAATCCATCCCATATACGACGCTGAAGGAGATGGAGCTGCCCCCGGGCGAGTTCGTGATCACCGGCCAGCGACAGGTCTCCATTACCGTGGTGCGATGATCCGTGAAACGTCAAACGCGCGTGCGGAGACACCGAGATTCACCGAAGACCTCGCCGTCATCTTTCACCCCCCCCGCCGAAGCAAAGGAGAAGGATAGGCATGAACGGAAATGGCCTCCCAATACGATATGCTTTCGCCCTGCCGTCCCCATATCGCCGAGTGCCGATGCGCATGGGGGTGGGTTCCCGCCATAGCGCGCTGATCCGACGAGCGGCCGCGCTCCTGACCCTTCTTCTCCCCCCCGGCCTCTTTGCGATCCCAGCGATCGGGGGAGGGACTCAATACTGGCAGCTTCAAGGACAAGCGGCGTATCTGCGCGGCGATCCCGAGGGTATCTCCATTTCGCGCGAAGGACGACTCATGCTGGCGCCGGCGCTCGTCCCCATCTTCGATACCGGGCAAGCTTTCATCTGGTCAAGCGTCGCCGATCGAAACGGGAACATCTATCTGGGCACCGGACACGAAGGCAAAGTCTTCCGCGTGGATCCACAGGGGAGGGGGATGCTCGTACTCGATACGGAGGAGTTGGACGTCACAGCCCTGGCCGTGGACGATGAGGGCAACGTCTATGTGGGGACTTCCCCACAAGGGAAAGTCTATCGCCTGACGCCGCAAGGGAACAGTTCGGTGTTCTTCGATCCGGAGGATACGTACATCTGGTCGCTCGCCTTCCATCAAGGCACGCTCTTTGTCGGCACCGGGGCTAAGGGTCGCATCTATCGCGTGGATCGGGCGGGCCGTGGACAGGTGTTGGTGGACACGAAGGAGACGAACATCATGGCGTTGCTGGTGGACTCGACCGGAGCTGTGATCGCGGGCACCGATCCCAGCGGCCTGATCTTGAAAGTGACGCCAGAGGGGAGAGCCTTCGCCCTCTATGACTCCCCCATGCGAGAGATCCACGATCTGCAGCTCGCCCCAGATGGGATGATCTACGCGCTCGGGTTGAGCGAGCGGGAGACGCAACCTTCACCCGCACCGTCAGCTCCCCCTTCGCCTCCGCCGGTGACCGCCGTCAGCAGCACGGGCAGCGTGACGGTGACGATCACGAGCTTCGACCTCACGCCCCCGGCCGCGCCCGTAGGGCTGGAAGCACAAAACGTGAACGCCGTGCTCTATCGGCTTCGTCCGTCTGGAGAAGTGGAGGCGCTCTGGAACGCTCCCGCCTTCAGCGTCTTCTGTGTGACGCTCGATGAATCGGGAAATGTGCTCCTGGGGACGAACGACAAGGGGCGCATCTACGCTGTTGATCCGCAAGGAAACGCGACGCTCCTTGCGCAGGCCTCGGAAGCACAGATCTCGCGCTTCGTGCGGAGCGACACGGGACTCTTTGTGGCGACGAGCAACTTGGGCAAACTCTTCCGCCTGGGACCGGAGTGGGCCGGGCGCGGCGTGTATGAATCTCCAGTCTTCGACGCGCGCTTCATCGCCCAGTGGGGCATGATCACGTGGCAGAATCAGATCGGACAGGTCGAGATCCGAACGCGCACGGGGAACACGGAGACTCCAGACGAGACATGGAGCGAATGGTCACCGCCGGTGCACAATGGGGGGAAAGTGACGAGTCCTCCGGCGCGATTCATCCAATTCCGATTGACGCTCACCGTGGACCGCGCGACGTCCGGGACTCCTCGGCCGAACGCGCGCCCGCAGATCGAGGGCGTGCGCATCGCTTACCTCCCACAGAACGTGAAGCCGACGATCGCCTCGCTTGAGGTCCTTCCTGCAGGTGTCGCGCTGCAAGAGGTGCCGCAACAACCGATTGATCCGGGCATCCTCAGCTCCGGCCTGGATCCCGCGATCTTCGGCGTGAGCGCGAACGTCCCCCCGCGGCGCGTGTATCAGCGAGGAGCGCGCTCCTTCCAATGGACGGCGAGCGATCCCAACGGCGATCAGCTCATCTACAGCCTCTTCTACCGGACCGTGGGCGAAGGGCAATGGCGACTTCTCGTTCGCGATCTCACGCAGACGTTTTACACGCTCGATACGGAGACGCTGCCTGATGGATGGTACATCTTTCGGCTCGTCGCGAGCGATCTCCCCTCGAACGCGCCGGAGCGCGCGCTGGAAACGGAGCGGCTCACCGATCCGATCCTCATAGATAATACGCCACCGGCGATCCGCGCGACGGTGCCTCGGTTCACCGGGCGGCGCGTGGAGGTGACATTCGTGGCCGCGGATGCGACGAGTAATATCGCCCGCGCCGAAGTGAGCATTGATGGGGGGAGGTGGCAGCAGCTCCTCCCTGATGACGGCATCGCCGATTCGCCGGAAGAGATGTTCACCGTTCGCGCTGAATTCGAGACCTCGGGAGAGCACACGATCACCGTGCGCGTCTTCGATCTGCAGGGAAATGTCGGCTCGCATAAGGTGACGATCACCGTTCCATAATCGAGACCGATTCGCCGAGGTTCCCCGAGCCGCGGGACAGAAAAGGCAGTGCTCGATGAACGCTGTGCCCGGACCTCATGGTTTCGCCTCCCCACCCGCTTCTTTTGTCCATGATGGAGAATCGGGAACTTTTCGGCATGGGCATCGTTTCTCGGAAGGAAGTCCATCGTGAGGGCGAAAAGATATGTCTGAGAAGAAGGACGTTCGGCTCAGGCATCCCGCTGCGCCGTCCTCTCATCACATCTTTCGGTTATCGAGGGAAGGTCCGATGATCGGGTCGGGAGTCGTGAGGGACGTGATGACGAAGGGAGTGTTGGCGCTGCGGGTCACACCGCGCACGATGGGCGAGAGCCTACTGTTGCGCGTCGAGGGAAGATTGACGGTCGCGACCGCTCCCACCTTCCACTCGGCGATCGCTTCGGCGTTGCACTCCAACGCGCGCACTCTCGTTATAGACTTGCGCGAGGTCACCGACATCGATGCGCGAGGTATCGGAGCGTTGGTGAAGGCCCACCTCCTTGGCCAGCAACACAACCGTTCGATCAGATTCCTCATCCGAAATGGGCACGTGGCGCACCTCATTCGATTGGCGAACCTCAACGAGGCGCTGACGTTGCTGGAGGAAGCCGGCGAATCTGTCCCACAGGGAGAAAGCGGCATGCCGCACCATCTTCAAGGATCTCATGCAGATGGCCCCCCCTATGCTCATGGGGATCAGTCATGAGGAGAACTCCCCCCTCATGGCTTCCCCCTATTACAAGGTCGAGGGCGGAGCAGCGCCGGCAGCATGGCTCCCAAAGAGGCGAGCAGTCCAACGGCGATGGGGGGCAAGCCGGTCACGCCCTGACCATCGGTCGCCAGGTGCGCGCCGGCGGTCACCACGAGCGCGAGCGTGATGGCCATAAGCGCATCTCGCTCTCTCGGGCGCGCTGAGAAGAGCCCCAGAATCAAAGGGACGAATAACGCGGCCGAAAGGAGCATATAGAAGATCGAGAGGGCGGCGATGATCGAGGGAAGCGCGATCGCCAACAGGATGCCGAAAGCCCCAGCCATGATGGTCGCGCGACGGCTCACGCGCAACAGCTCCCGCTCGGATGCTTCCGGCCGCAAGAACCGCTTATACAAATCTTGCGCGAGCGACGTCGAGAGCATGAAGAGGATGGCGTCCGCCGAGCTCACCTCAGCCGAGAAGATCGCCGCGAGCAGTATACCCCCCAGCCAAACCGGCAACATCGAGACGAGGGCCACCGGTAGGGCCAGCTCGCGATTCGCCAAATCGGGATACGCGGCTCGAACGGCCATGCCGATCACCACCGGGAGAAAGGCGAAGAGCAGGAGGGCACAGGCGTTTGCTCCGACGCCGACTCGCACGGCTTGTGCCGAACGTGCGCCGTAGACCTTTTGCACGAGCCCAGGGGAGACGATGAACGACGGCGCGAGCATGAGGAAGTAGGCGAGCACGCGATCCACACCAGATCCCATGAACTCGAAATACGGGGGGCCGATCGCATCCTGCGCCAGAACCGTCTCTCGCAAGCTCGCCCACCCCCCCACGCTCCCGAGCACGAACGGAAGAGCGAGCGCGAATCCACTCAGCTTCACGACCACTTGAGCGACGTTGACCCAAGCCGCTGAGACCAATCCCCCAGCGGCGAAGTAGAGGATCGTGACGAGGCCGCCGAGCACACACCCGAAGAGCTTAGGCACACCGGCGATGACGTTCAGAATCCATGCGACGGCGATCCATTGACCGGCGAGGATCGCGAGCGACCCCATCCACAGGATGATGGCGATCACGCCGCGCACGAGGCGGCCGTAGCGAAATTCGAGATAATCTCCGACCGTGTAGAACCCGCGTTGAGCCGCGAGCGTCCACAACTTCGGCCCAACGACCAACGCCAGGAGCACGCTGCCCAATCCGGCCGATCCGACCCACCACCATCCCGAGAGCCCGAACTGGTAGCCGAGTCCGGCGGCTCCGACCGTAGACCCCGCGCCGATATTGGCCGCAAGGAGCGTGGCGAAGAGTCGGCCTGCTCCTAAGCTCCGGCGCGCGACGAAGAAATCGGCGGCCGTGCGAACTGGACGAGCGGCGAGAATTCCGAGGGCGATCAGCGCTCCGGCGTAGAGGAGCAGCAGGAGGAGGTATCCGTTCATCGCGTCTCGGCGCGCTGCAAGTCGCGCGCGGCCGGATAACCCGGCACCCCCTCGGCCTTCAGGATGGCGCGCACAACGGCCTCCGCGACGACCTCAGCCGCCAAGGCGCCCACCACGCCGAGATCTGCTCCGCGCACGCGTCCCAGCGAAAGCGCAAACAACGTATCCCCATCGAACGGCATATGCACGGGGCGGATCGCGCGCGCCAGTCCATCATGGCCCATCTGTGCGATCTTGGTCATCCCCGCTTTATCGAAGGTCGCGTTGGTCGCGATGACGCCAATAGTCGTGTTCTCCCCGAGCCGTTGTGGAGCCGGGCTCTCCCCTTGGCGCAGCAACTCCATGGCATCGGCCAATTGCCGGCCGTCCGGCGTGCGCACGCCAGCCAGAAGACGCCCCGTCTTAGGATCCACGACATCCCCCACCGCATTCACGACCACCAGCGCGGCTACGATCACGTCGCCTACGCGCAGGCTCGCCGTCCCCAACCCACCCTTCATCGCGCGATGCAGACCGAACAGCTTCCCCACCGTCGCCCCAGCGCCCGCGCCGACGTTTCCCTCCTCGACGGGCCCATCAGAGGCGCGCAAGCACGCCCGATATCCGGCTTCGCGATCCGGACGAATGCGCGGATCACCCACTGCCAAGTCAAACAAGATGGCGGCCGGAACGATCGGAACCTTCGCCACGCGCGTCTCGAATCCGACGCCGCGTTCCTCAAGATATCGCATGACGCCGGAGGCGGCGTCCAAGCCGAACGCGCTTCCGCCGGCGAGCACGACCGCATGCACCTTTTGCACCATGTGAATGGGATGGAGCGCGTCCGTCTCCCGCGTTCCCGGAGCTGATCCGCGCACATCTACACCGGCGACGGCTTCGTCCTCGGCGAGGACGACCGTGCACCCGGTGGGGCGCTGCGGATGCGTGAAATGCCCGACCTTAATCCCCGGAACATCGGTCAATCCCCCGGAGATCCGGACCGATTCGCCCGCTTTCGATTCCTGCCCTCCCGACATCTCGCCTCTCCCGAGGACACCGCACGCGAGAAGAGAGATCACGTGCCGATGAAACGCTCGCCGGGTGAGCTTCTCCATCTAATGGGAGGCCTCCGTTCGGAAGATCCGCCGTGGAGAATCGTCTTCATCCTCTCGCAGCGTTCGAAGCAGGGCTAAGGCGAGCACCTTGCACCCTGCTACCACATCTTCCAAGTGGCAATGCTCATCCGGTTGTCGCGCCAGTTCAAAGCGTCCGGGTCCATATAAGAGGCATTCCCGAACGCCACTCCGCTCGACATGCGCGCATTCGGATACCGCCGGGCCAACCACGTACTCGGGAGCGCGGACGAGCACGCTCCGAATCGCGCGATCCACCATGCGCACAAGGCGCATCTCCATCGGCACATCCGACGCCGGCAGGATCATGAGGGCGCCTTCTTCAGCCGACGCTTCGAGGGGGCGCCCACGCGAAGGCTCACAGCGAGGGGGGAAGCGAAGGCGCTCCACGCCGCAAGCCGCGGCGATGAGCACATAATCGGTCTGTCCGGCACGCACCACCCCCGCATCCACCAAATATCCCATGCCGGCCTCTCCGCCACTCTCCCCATCAACGGTCGCGCTCACTTCGATCACGCCATCGAAGGCGATGTGCGCGCGACGCAGCGCTTCCACCGCGTAAAGGCTCGCCGCCAACCCTGCCTTTGCATCCGCAGCCCCGCGTCCGAAGATCTTCTTCTCACGAATGAGCCCACGGAACGGCTCCACGGTCCATCCCGTTCCGGCCGGGACGACATCCACGTGCGCGCTCACATGGACGGTGCGTCCCAACCCGCATCGCGCGAAGCGCCCCACGACATTCACGCGCGGATAGCGCGCGCTATGAGCGAGGGAGTCGATAGCCGCGAGACGAGTCACCTCATATCCGAAATTCAGCAGTCGCTCCTCGACAACCGCTGCGCACTCGGCGTAGTTCTCTCCGGGCGGGTTCACCGTCGGGATGCGAATCAAACGCGCCAGAAAGTCGAACATCTCCTCGGCCATTTCGTCCACGCACGCGAGGACGCGCTCTTCGTCGAATGTCAGAAAGGCCGGATGGCTCATGCGCGAGACTCCCCGGAAGGCTCGAAGAGCCGACGAAAGGCGCTCAGGAACGCTCCGAGCGTCGGCGGATCGAAGAGGACGAACCGAATCTCTCGGAGCGAACTCTCGGGGTGCTCGTGCAAGAAGTCGCGCGCGGCCACCAGGAGAATTTCGGCACAGCGATCGGCCGGGAAGCCGAAGACCCCGGCGCTGATGGCCGGAAGAGCGAGACTCGTGAACCCGCGTTCGGCCGCGAGCGTGAAGCTGGAGAGCGCGGCCGACCGCAACTTCTCCTCCTCGTCCTCGCTTCCCCCTCGCCAGATCGGCCCGACGGCGTGAATGACCGCACGACACGGCAAAGCACCAGCGCTCGTGATCACCGCGCTTCCGGTTGGGACCGGGCCATGCTGGCGCACCCATTCATCGCTCTCTCGTTGGATCACCACTCCCCCCTTGCGCACGATCGCTGCGGCGACGCCTCCCCCATGCGTCAGATGCGAATTCGCCGCGTTGACGATAGCGTCTACGCGCTCCTCGGTGATATCGCCGTGAACGAGTCGAATCACCTGCCCGGACGCGAGTACCTGTTCAGCTTTCACCTCGTTCATCGCATCGCCTCCACAGCGTGTTCAAAAAACGGGCTCGGCCAATCTCTCCAAGAGAATGGCCGAAGCCCGCTCGACGTCCTCGTGAAGCGAATTCCCGTGCGCATCCATCGTGACGATGGCCGGGAAATCTTTCACCCGTAGATGCCACATCGCCTCAGGAATGCCGAACTCCAGAAGGTGCACGCCAAGCACATCCTCAATGCAGCGGGCATAGTACTGTGCGGCGCCGCCGATCGCATTCAGATATACGGCACCGTACTCCTTCATCGCAGCCAGCGTCTTCGACCCCATCCCCCCTTTGCCGATGACGGCGCGCACGCCGTACCGGCGAATGATCTCGCCCTGATAGGGCTCTTCGCGCATGCTCGTGGTCGGTCCGGCCGCCGTGATGCGCCATCGTCCATTTTCCCGAAGGGCGACCGGGCCACAGTGATAGAGGATAGCCCCTCGCAGATCCACCGGCGGCCCATGCCTCATCAAATGCGCGTGCACGGCATCGCGCCCGGTGAAGACCTCGCCTTGGACGAGCACGACGTCGCCGACGTGCAGACGGCGCACGTCCTCTTCCGAGAGCGGAGCGCGAATCGCGATCTCCTTGCCGGTCAGCGGCACTCCCTCGGCGCGCGCCAACGGCTGCGGCCGCTCGTCGCGATAGAGCCAGCGCGTGATCTCTCCCGTCCGCGCATCCAGCACAATGCCCAACCGGCGAAAAGCCCAGCAATCGTAGGCGACCGAGACAAAGAAGCTCGCCGGCAGCCGATTGAGCGCCCCGATCTTGCACCCGATGAGCGTCACCCGCCCGCCGAATCCCATCGTGCCGATATTGAGCGTGTTCGCCGCCTTGAGGATGTAGTCCTCCAAGCGCGCGAGATCGGGATCCGGATTCACATCGTCAAGCGGGCGAAACAACTGCAACTTCGCGTGGTGATAGCCCGAAGCGCGATCTCCACCGATGCACACGCCGACGGCCCCGGCGCTGCAGCCTTGCCCTTGCGCTTGCCAGATGGCATGCAGAATGCACTTGCGCACGCCATCCAGATTCCGATCGGCACGCCCCAGATGCGGAAGCTCGCACGGAAGTGAATATTGGGCATTCTGATTCTCGCACCCCCCACCTTTGAGAATGAGCCGAACCTCGATCTCCGCCTCGTTCTCCCACTGCTCGAAGTGAACGATGGGCGTGCCTGGACCGAGATTCGTGCCGCTATTTTTCCCCGTGAGCGAATCCACCGAATTCGGGCGCAATTTCCCGAGCCGCGTGGCTTCCTCGATCGCCTCCAGAATCTGCTGCTTCAGGACGATCTGATTGACCCCGACGGGGACCTTGATCTCGAACGTCGGCATCCCCGTGTCTTGACAGATCGGGCCCTCAGTCTCGTCCGCCATGTCCACATTGGTCGCGATGATGGCCAGCGCCTGTGCCGCACGCGTCCCCGGCTCTTCGCGTTCCAAGGCCGCCGCGATCGCGCGCCGCACATCGGCCGGAAGCGTCGTCGAAGTCTTCGTGATGAGTTCAAGCAGGCTCTCTTTGAAAGCTCGCATTGCGCCTCCTCTCGGTGAGATGCAAGAAGCAATTTTATCCTCCCATCACCGATTTTCACAACGCGGAGCGGAGATCTAAGGTCTTGGCGCGCGGCAGCTCGCCCACCGCCCTCTCGCGCGACGGTGTGATACAATGTGGCGTGGTCATGGGATGGACCAAGCGCTGGCACGCGTGGGTGATGGCGCACGCCAGTCCGTATGTGGATGCCCACCTGCGGCCCTACAAGGAGAAGCTCTTCGCCGGGCTTTGCGGACGCGTCCTGGAGATCGGGCCGGGGACGGGACCGAACCTTCGGTATTACTCCTCATGCGTGCACTGGATCGGCGTTGAACCGAATCCTTTCATGCATCGGTATCTGAGGGCTGAGGTCGAGCGATTGGGCGTGAACGCGATGCTCCTCAGTGGGCGAGCTGAGCAGCTCGAGCTCGACGATGAGAGCGTGGACGCGGTCATCAGCACGCACGTGCTCTGCACGGTCCCAGACCCCGAAGGCGCGCTCCGTGAGATTCTTCGCGTGCTCGTCCCGGGCGGACGATTTCTCTTCATCGAGCACGTCGCGGCTCCTCAGGGGACGTGTCTCCGCCGATGGCAGGAACGCCTAGGCCCGCTGTGGAAACGGCTCGCCGATGGGTGCCATCCGGATCGGGAGACGGATCGGATCATCGAGGCCGCCGGATTCGAGCGCGTGTTCGTACACCGGCTCTCGCTCCCCTTCCCCTTGGTCGCCCCGCACATCCTCGGTGTGGCGATCAAGAGCGCCACGTCCCGAATCTCGCGCGCACACTCTGCATGAGGATTCGCTCATCCCCACCGAAGGTGTTGGCGCACGCGGTGAGCCAGCGCCAGAGCTTCAGAGACGTCTTCGACCAAGATGGTCACATGGCCCATCTTCCGCTTGCGACGAGCGTCTCTCTTCCCATAGAGATGCAGGCGGACGCGCGGATCTTCGAGGATCCGCTCCACGCCGATCAACCGATGGCCACTTCCATCCCCGAGCACGTTGACCATAATCGCCGCTGAGCGAAGCTGCGGCGGAGCAATGGGCAATCCACAGATCGCCCGCACGTGATTCTCGAACTGAGAGACTACGCAGGCGTCGAGCGTATAATGCCCGGAATTATGAGGTCGCGGAGCGATCTCATTGACGAGTAGACGACCGTCCTCAAGCAGGAACATCTCGACGCAATAGACACCGACGATGCCCAGGTGCTCCCCGATCGCTCGAACAATGCGCTGCGCCTCCTCCTCCACCTCTGGGGCGACGCGAGCCGGGACGATCGAGGTGTCCAAGATATTGTCCACATGCGTGTTCTCGACGAGCGGATATGTGAGGACCGTTCCCCGCTCATCCCGAACCCCAATCATGCTCACCTCTTTGACGAAAGGTACCCATTGCTCCCAGATGGCTCGCGGCTCGGCGCTCACGTCTTCAGAAATGCCCCATCGACAGAGCGCCTCCCGCGCTTCCGCTGGCGTTCGGACGAGCGCTTGTCCTTTTCCATCATATCCGCCGGAGATCAGTTTGAGCAGAGCGGGGAACCCGATCTCGCGAGCCGCTTGCTCGCCATCCTCCACCGAAGCGATGGCTCGAAAACGTGGGACGCCGATGCCCAGATTGGCGACGAACATCTTCTCGCGCCACCGATTTTGCGTGATGGTGAGGACGGCACTCGAGGGATGGACGCGTCGGCCCTCCGCCTCGAGCCATTGAACCGACGCGGCCGGCACATTCTCGAACTCATAGGTCAGGACGTCGCTCCGGTCACCGAGCTGCGCGACGGCTTCCTGATCGTCATACCGGGCCACGATCTGCGCGTCGGCGACCTGACCACAGGGGGCGTCCAGCTCCGGATCCAATGTGATCACGCGATAGCCCATGCGCTTCGCCTCCAGCGCGAGCATGCGCCCCAATTGCCCCCCACCGAGAATGCCAAGAGTGCACCCGGGCTCGATGACCGTCATGCCAAGTCCTCCCCGATGCTCATCCGCAAGACTTCGTCCTTCATCGCCTCCACGTAGGCGGTGAGCCGTTCCGCGACATCCGGATACTTGATGGCCAGGATGCGCGCCGCCATCAACCCCGCGTTCTTCGCGTTCCCGATGGCGACGGTCGCCACCGGCACGCCGGCCGGCATTTGAACAATCGAAAGCAGCGAATCGAGCCCATCGAGTGCCCGCGACGGGACAGGCACACCAATGACGGGGAGAATCGTCTTTGATGCCGTCATTCCCGGCAGATGCGCCGCGCCTCCGGCCCCGGCGATGATGACCTCCAATCCCCGCGCGCGCGCCGTCTCGGCATACTCGAACATCAAATCGGGCGTCCGATGCGCTGAGACGATGCGCACCTCATGAGGGATGTCCAACTGCCGTAAGACCTCCACCGCGCCGCGCATCGTCTCCCAATCCGACCGACTCCCCATGATGACGCCCACAAGAGGATGCCTCTCCCGCTCGCCTGCGCTCATACGTCCCCCACGATCTCTTATGGATATGGCACCGCTTCGCGAACTGCACCAAAGCCAGGTTATCTTATCGCACCTCTTCCCTCTTTGGGAAGTCTCGCGTATGATCTCCTTCTCATGCTCACGCTCAACGCCGTCTGGTTTGTGACCTCCAGTGCCTGGGGCGCTGATCTCGCGCGCGCGCTCTCGGCGCTCGCCTGGCCCATAGATTTCATCCGGCGAGGGCTATATCTCTATTTCCCCGAGGAAGCGCGCGACTACGTCTATCTGATGAGCGCCGGACGGCTGCGGATCCTTCGCGTGAGTCCCACGGGTGAGGAGAAGACGATCGCGATGCTCGGCCCGAACGATCTCTTCGGTGAGCTTCACGGCGGACCTCGGGAATTCGTGCTCGAAGCCGTGGAGGATGTGGCGGTGAAGACGGTGGAGCGTCGGGCCTTGGATGAGCACGTCACGCGCCCCGTGACGATGAGCCTTCCGGGTGAAGGCGGCAACTTGGACTTTGCCATCCCAATCTCGCGATTGCTCGAGACGGCCCCTCGACCGCGCCTGGCCCGCGTGCTGTGGCAGCTCGCTGAGGAGTATGGTGTGCCCACGCTCGACAAGCGCACGCTCGTCCCGGTGAAGTTGACGGCTCGCGCCCTGATGCAGATGACCGGACTCTCCGAGGAAGCTGTGCGAGAGGCTTTGGCGAAGCTGCTGGCCGAGCGCGTGATCGCTTTCGAGGCCGGAAATCTCCTCATCCCTCATCGAGCGGACTTGAAGCGCGTGGTCGAAAGTATCGTATGAGCAGCGGGCGGAAGCATCCTCTCCTGCTGAGAGCCTTCGCCCTGTGGGCGCTTGCGAACTTGTGCGGACTGCTTCCGGCCTGCACTCTACCGTTTCGTGTCCCCACGCAGATTCGCATCCCTGAGGGAAGCCCTCGCGGAGAAGCGGAGACACCGGATCTGGCGATTCGCGCGACCGCGCTCGCGGATGAAGAAGCGCAATTGGAAGTCTTTCGAGCGAATCTGCTGCTGGCGGGGCTTCTGCCGGTCTATCTGGAGATGAGGAATCGCGGCGATGCACCGATTGAACTTCGCCGCGTGCGCGTGGAGGCCGCCGATGAGGGCGGGAATCGCCTCCTCGTACGTTCGCCCAAGCAGGCGCTACGCCAGCTCTTCGACTACTATGACGTCACGGCCTATCGGATCGCGTCGCGCGAGCAGCTGGAGCGCGCTTTCGCGGAGATCGCCTTTGCCTTCGCGCCCGCGCTCGCTCCCGGCGAGACGCGGCGGGGCGTGCTTTTTCTCGCCCTCGCCGGAGGGCTCGGTCCGCGCCACGCGCCAGCTCGTCTCACGCTCACGTTCACCTCGTTGCGTCGCGCGCGTTCGTCGGAAGCGTTCTCGCTCACCCTGCACATCATGGCGCGATGATCCTCACAGCGCTCAGTGTTCGCGCCGGTGCTGCTCCATCACCCGAATGAACTCATCGAAGAGGTAGAGCGCATCGTGAGGGCCGGGCGAAGCCTCCGGATGGTATTGGACGGAGAAGATCGGCAACTCGCGATGGCGCATGCCTTCGAGCGTCCCATCGTTCAGATTGATATGCGTTGGCTCGATCTCCGGCGGAAGCGTCTCCGCCGCGACGGCGAATCCGTGATTATGCGCCGTGATCTCCACGCGCCCAGTCTGAAGATTCTTCACCGGTTGATTCCCTCCCCGGTGACCGAATTTCAACTTATAGGTGCGTCCGCCGAAGGCGAGCCCAAGCAGTTGATGCCCCAAGCAGATACCGAAGATGGGAAGCCGCCCGATCAAGCGTTGGATGTTCGCCACGACGCCGGTGAGGGGCTCCGGGTCGCCCGGCCCATTGGAGAGGAAGACGCCATCCGGCTTCAACGCGAGCACGTCCTCGGCCGAGGTGTGCGCCGGCACGACCGTCACCCAGCAGCCGCGCGCGGCCAGGTGCCGCAGGATATTGAACTTGATGCCGAAATCGTACGCTACGACGTGGAAGTGCGTCGCCGACGCCGTCCTGGAAGCATTCGCCGGATCCACCCGAGCCGCCCATTCGTTCCACACATACGGGTGCTCGCACGTCACGCGACTCGCCAGGTCGAGGCCGAGCATCGGAGGGGCCATGCGCGCCCGCCGCACGGCTTCCTCGGCGTCAAGCGTCTCCGTCGAGAGACAGGCGCGCATCGCTCCTCGCTCCCGAATGTGTCGCACTACGGCTCGCGTATCGATCTCGGCGATGCCGACGATGCCGTAATGTTTCAGATAATCCTCCAAACTCGCCTCAGCGCGACAATTGCTGAATGCCCGGGAATATTCGCGCACGACGAAGCCTTCAACGAACGGACGCCGCGACTCGATGTCTGCCGAGTTGACCCCATAATTGCCGATGTGCGGATACGTCATAACGACGATCTGCCCGGCATAGGAGGGATCGGTCAAAATCTCCTGGTACCCCGTCATCGAGGTATTGAAGACGATCTCTCCCGTGCGTTCGCCTTCTGCGCCGAAGGCTTCCCCGCGATAGACCGTCCCATCTTCGAGCGCGAGAATCGCCTCCATAGCTCTCCTCAATCGAAGAGTTGATACCGCCGACGATCGGCTCTCAGCGCATGAGGCCTCAGCCGATTTCTCCTGGTCGTCCTCCGCGCGAGGCCGTTTGCCCTCTCCCGTGGCCTCCACCTGGTGGGAGTTCGCCGGTGAGCTCCTCTCTCTGGAGGATCGCGCTACTGCACAGGCATGATGCAAATAGGGCATCAAAAGCTGATGCCCGATGAGCACGAGCACGGGCGACGCCGCTACGAGGACGAACGCTTTGCCCACCACAGGTGCCGCCGCCAGCGAGACCAAAGCCGGAAGGAGAACCGCCAGCGTCCGAACGAGCGACATCGGGAAGACCTCTCGCAAGGCGATCCCCATGAAGAAGGCGAAAGGCGGAAGCGCGGCGATGCCCAGCGCCACTTCGTACCGCGGCACCCCTTCCGGCAGCACGAGGAAAACCGGCAGGGTCATCACGCCGTGGGCCATCGTCCACCCGTACACTGCAGCCCCTAACATCTGCCGGTAGTGTTCCCGCCAGAGCACAAGCAACGGCTTCCGCACCGAGAACGCGTTCCCGAAAAGGAGGAGGAGGGGGACGAAGACCATCCCCAGCACGACGAGCCACCCGAGACCCTCTCGCGCCGCTTCGCGCAATGCGCTCAAAAGGTAGCGCACGGACACGGTATCCCAATGTCCGCGCGCGCTCAGCATGTAGCGCACCGGCTCGAACACCCCCGTGAGCTTGCTCTCGTAGAGCATCGTGACGGCGAGGGCCAACAGAGTCCCTCCCCCAATCTCCGCCCACTGAATAGGGCGCATGAACGCCCGCGACGGGGCATACAGAAGCTCACCGGCGGTTCGGATCACGCGGGACATGCGGGATTATCGTAATCGGCCAATATTGCTGAGCGGCCAATAGCGGAAGACGGCCTTCCCGTAGATGTACTTCTCCGGCACGAGCCCCCATTGTCGGCTATCGTTGCTCGAATCGCGGTTGTCTCCCATGACGAAATAGTAATGCGCGCGCACGTACATGGGCGGCATGTTCTCTTCGCGAGTGTGAAGATTCGGATCCAAATAGGGCTCCAGCAAGGGTTCCCCATTGATGTAGACGACGCCGCGGCGAATGGAGACCGTCTCGCCGGGCAGCCCGATCACCCGTTTGATGAACGACTTCGACGGATCGTTCGGGTACCAGAAGACGACGATGTCGCCGCGCCGGATCGGCTCGAACTTGTAGATGAACTTGTTCACGAAGATGCGCTCGCCGTCATGCAAGCGCGGCAACATGCTCGTCCCCTCGACGCGCACCGGCTGGACCACGAAGGCGACGATCACAATCGCGATGAGCACCGTGAGGGCGAGATCGCGCAAGAAGGCGCGAATCTCTCGCCCGAGCGCGGCCCAATCCCGCGGTGCTCGCGCCTCCGACGCTGCTCTCGTCCGAGAGCCATCTTCCGGGGCGCTCCCTCTCCAGAGGACCGACTCCGGCCAACGGTGCGTCTCGCCTTCGACCCCAATGGCGGAGAGACTCGCTTCATCTCCCGCGCGCGCGCACGGGTCCTCACTCTGCGGGGGAACACTCAAAGTCTCTGGCGGCTCACCAATCCGATAGCGCTCCTCGCCCATCGCGCTCGCTCCACCTTTCGCTCATGAGCAATAAGGGTATGGGCTCCCCGCCCGTTTGTCAATTCGCTGTTGCGCCGCGCCCAAGTGAACCACCGCACGCCATTGACTTCCTCAGCTTCTTCTGGCAACCTTTTCGCCTTTTGTGACGACCGACGTCGTCACCGAATCCAGTCGCATAAGGAGGGAGTCGTCATGGCGCGCACAGCAGCCAAGCCGATTCGGCTCATCTGTCCTAAGTGTTTTGCAGCATTCACCGTCGTTGCCTATATCTCGAAAGGGGTGGATAAGGAGGCCTACTACCGACAACGCGCCGCCGAACACGATTGCTCGGCCAACGGCAAGAAGCAAGAGACCGGATTCAAAGATCCGCTGAAGGCCTCCAAAGAGAGGGCGCGCGGCCGCTAACTCTCCCCACGTGAACCGAAATGCCCGGCATCGCGCGGCGGAGTCACGCGAAAGACCGACTCCGGGAAGATCGAGGTGTCCCATGTGGCTGAGATCGGCTCATGGCACGCGCGTCGTGTGCAGGCGCTTTCCCGCAGCATTGAAGATCGAAATCTCTGCGCGTGGCTCGCTATCCTCCAGGAGTACGCGCACGAGGGCATAAGTGTACATGTTCGTCGCCACGAACTCGACTTCAGGTCGACGCCCGACGAATGCGATCGGCGAAGGGAACTGAGCGATCGGTCCGGCGACGATCTCGATGATGCCCTCGACATGACGCAACACGGCCGCGTAATGGACGTCGGCGGCCAAGAAGATCACGTTCGCGATGCCATACGTGCGAATGAACTCCAAAAGCTCCCGTCGCTCGGTCCGATACCCCTCCCAAGAATCGCGCGTGTGATATTTCAAGGGGACGGTCGTGGCGATGAACTTGAAGGCGGCCGGAGAGGCGAGCAGTGCCGCTTTCAGCCACGCCTTCTGCTCGGCCCCGAGCATGGTCTTCGCGGGTCCATCTCGCTCCGCCTGCGGGCTTCGATATTGGCGACAATCGAGCAAGAAGAGTTCAGCGGCGCGTCCCCACCGAAACGAGCGATAGAGCCGCGTTCCGTCCGCCGCATCTTCACGAATCGGCCAATATTCGAGGAATGCTCGACGCGCGGGGAGAAGACGCGGATGCGTACGGTTGGCGTTGTTGGCGATCTCGTGATCGTCCCAGATGACGTAAAACGACGTCTCGCGCGCCAGCCGCTGAAAGGCCGCGTCCTTTCGATTCCCCTGATACTTCAAGCGATACTCTGCGAGGGTCTTCGCCGCTGGTCCCGGACCTTGATCGGCGTAGATCGTATCGCCAAGGAAGAGGAAGAAATCGGGACGCTGCGCGCGGACGGCGTCAAAGAGTTGGAACGGTTGATATGCCTCACCCGCATCCCCACTGTAGGCGAACGTGAGCGCCGCCCATTCGTCTTCCTCAGGCGCCGTCAGAAACTCTCCGATCGAGCTGACCGACTTGCGTGAGGGGTCTGTAGGGTCTTGCACGTGGAGGCGATAGAAATACCGGGTATGCGGTCTGAGTCCATCGAGCGAGACCTTGGCCGTGAAATCTCGATCTGGAGAGAGTCGGACAGGCTCCGTGAATTGAGCCGTCGCCAGTTCGGCTTCCATCCCATATTCGACCCGGAGGATCGCCTCTCGGTTCGCCCGCGCCCAGATAAGCGCGCGGTCCGCCGTCACATCGCCCACGATTGGTTCGCTCACCAACAGCTCTTGAGCGAGACGCGATGTCTCCGGAGAAACGGAAGCGAATGTCCGAGCCACCGCCTCCAGTACGAGGAATACGAGGATTGCGGAAAATCGCCATTGGTCTCTCATAGGACTTCACCTCAAGGGCGCCCAATATCCGGATCGGGCATGCACGCGAGCGCCGGCGACGGTGACCTCCACACGCAGTGAGCGCCAGCGGCCATCCCGTTCCTGGCGGCTCGGATAGTAACCGATGCTGTAGAGCGTCCCCAGCTCAGCCTGAATTTTCGCGTACACCTCGTCCAGTTGCGAGAGCTGCCGCAGCGGATAGACGTGCCCACCGGTCCGCTCGGCCAGCTGCCGCAGCTCCTGTCGAGCCAGACGATAGAGCCCGCGTGTGATCTGGACCAGCTCCCCTTCCGTGAAGAAGAAGGGATTGCGATACCGAAACGGAGGATCCTGCGGACGATATGCCCTCCGATACCGCTCTAACTGCGCTGGCGAGAGCGTGAGTTCCCCACGCCGTATGCCTTCGATCACGAACGCTTCGGTGTCCAGCTCGATGAAGTACACGGCGACGGCGGTATGCTCCAGTCGCTTTGCCGCTTCGGAGAAATCGTAGAAGCTCGCCGAATCCACGCCGTCGGTGAGCGCGACGATCGCCTTCCGCTCGGACGCCGAGCGCAGCAACTCGTCGGCGACGACAGCGAGTGCGTCATAAAAAGCCGTCGCCGAATCCGCTTTCAAATCTCGCAGAGCGCCGATCGCTCGCTTCCGCTGCTGCGTGAAATCTTGATGAAGGATCGCCTCGCGGTTGAACTCAACGATGGCGATGCGATCCTGCGGGCGCATCCGCTCAATGAACCGCGCCGCCGCGCGCTGGACCCTCTTCAGCTCACCACGCATGCTACCGCTTGTGTCCAGAAGCAGGACGATGTCCACTGGAGCCTCCACCGTGGCGAAATGCGAGATCTGCTGCCGCTCCCCGTCCTCGTATACGAGGAAATCTTCGCGCGTGAGATGGCGTAAGCTCTCCCCATGGGGACCGACGACCGAAACGGTAAAGGAGACGAGATCGGAGCGCAGCTCGACAAGAGGCTCCTCACCGGGCTTCGGCCTCTGCGCGAAGATCCCGGAGAGACAGATCCCCACGCCGATGAGGATCCCGGAGATCAGAAATCGCCGAGGCCAAGCCGCGCGACGTGGCGTCCGATCGTTCGAGCGAATTCTTGACATCCTCTCTCGCATCTGGCACACTGCTGCCGAGTAGCGTTTGGAAGTTTCAATTCTGCCACATGACCGGAAGGAAGTAAACAATGCGCTGGAGAGGGCGAATCGCCCTTGTGAGTTTCGTCTTTGGCAGCCACGCTGTGGGCGTGGGACTCCCCCTCCGGCTCATAAGCCCCGTGGAGAATCAGGCGCAGCAAAAACGAAACGCCGCCACGAAGGGGATCAGCACGGGCGCCCAAGCCACGGGCGAAGCTACTGCGCAGGCAGGTACGGTCGCAGCGAAAGCTGCCGGCACCGGAGCGGAGGAGGCAGCACGAGCAAGCACCACAGCGGGGAAAGCAACGGCTCAGGCGACGAGGAAGGGGACGACGTCAGCCGGTGAAGCGACCGCTACAGGAGCGATCGAAGCCGGCAAAGCGACGGCCAAGGGCGGCAAGGCTGCCGGGAAGGCCGTTGGAAAAGCCAGCAAAGCTACCGGGAAAGCCTTCAAACGCATCTTTTGATCTCCCCTTGGGCAACCTCACTGCAAAGGCATCCTTCTCAGCCGAACTTTTTCTCCTTTATGCTCGGCAGGGGCATAAACGAGTGCCTGGGAGTCGCCACCTTGCTTGTGGCGCTTGTAGTGACCACTTCTGGTCACGATTGGCTGCTCCCAGGTCAGTGGCCGCTATTGCCGTGGGTGCGTTAAACGACGCTGAGTGAAGCGAGCTGAGCGGTCAACCACCCCACGGCTCGTGCCGAGGGGCTTGTACCGAACCTGCCTAAGGTGAGTTGGCACGATAGGCCCGGTTGACGGCGGCCCGCCGGTAGCAGGCACGCCACCGCCAGCACGGTACTTCTGGGCGAGGGCACGAACAGCATTGAGGTCGGCGTTCCGCTCGAACCCGTCGGCCCAGGTGTTAATGACGCATTCGCGCTCCGCATCAGCCATTGTTCGGAATCACGGCACGTTGCCCACGATCCTGCTAAGCGTTTCGGTCAGAGAGCTGTGGGACCAGCTCGATCAGCGGCAATAGCCCGACGCGCGCCTTCCAGATGGGCTCGGACGGGGATTTCACGTTGAAGAGCTGGAGGCTGGATGCCGATCGCCCGGTGACTAAGAGGAATGGCTGTCACTCCCTTACGGTCGCGACATCTTGACAGGCTCGTCCGAGTCTCGATATGATCCTTAACGCGATGGTGGGCCGGTAGCTCAGTTGGGAGAGCGCCAGAATCGCACTCTGGAGGTCGGGAGTTCGAATCTCCTCCGGTCCACCAAGAGATTCGTCGGAAAGGGTCAGAGGGCGAATCACGGTTGCCCCCTTCACAAGCGACCGCGCCGCTCAGATCCGACGGATAGGTGGGGATTGCGCGCGGAGCAGTTCTTCGACTTCCGCGCGCGTGGGCATTGAAGGCTGCGCCCCTTCCTTGGTGACGGCGATCGCACCACAAGCGTTGGCGAATTTCACGGCTGAGAAGAGATCTAAGCCTTCGCTCAGAGCAACAGCCAAGCCTCCGGTGAAGGCGTCGCCGGCCGCCGTACAATCCACGGCCTTCACCTCGAAAGGCGCCACGTGAAAAGTCCCCGCGCGCATAGCGATCACAGCCCCTTCGCCTCCCAGGGTGACCACGACGCACCCGGTTCCCCGATCAAGCAACGCGCGCGCAGCCTCTCGCGCGCTCTCCAGATCGGTGATCTTCACCCGACTCAACTCCGAGGCCTCATGCCGATTCGGTGTGATCACATCAGCTCGCCGCAGAAGCTCATCCTCCACCGGGCGGGCGGGAGCGGGGTTCAAGATCACGCGCAACCCGCACTCGTGAGCGGCAGCCATGACAGCTTCGACGATCTCCAAGGGGATCTCCAACTGCAGGATCACCGTTGTGTAGGGGTGACAGGTCTGGAAGAGGTTCCGGAAGTACGCGGCTCCTCGCGTCGTCCATTGGCGATTCGCGCCGGGCGCCGTCGCGATAGCGTTCTCCCCAGACTCGTCCACCATGATTAGGGCGACGCCCGTGTGCGCGCCAGGCAACCATTCGACAAGCGAGACGTTCACGCCGCCGCTGGCGAGGCCCTTGATGACCATCGCGCCGAAATCGTCCGTCCCCACATTCCCGATGAGCCGCACTTTCCCTCCCAATCGCGCGACGGCGAGCGCTTGATTCGCCCCCTTCCCCCCACCAAATACCTTGAACGTGTGTCCAGAAACGGTCTCTCCAGGCCGCGGGAGTCGCGGCACGCGAATGACCAAATCAGCATTGATGCTCCCCACGACGATGACATCTGAGGCGGCCGGCATGAGGCTCCTCTCCGCAACAGGCGTTCATCCATTGAGCCATAATTTTACCTCTTGGTGGACCGATCCTCCACCGAGCGGGAGTCGCGCGATGCCGTTCTTGCGATCCTTCCGGGACGCTGGAGGGGGCATCCCGTTGATGTCGGACTTGGCGAATCGCGAGGGTTCGCGCTACGATTTGGCCGTATATCTTGAGGAATCCGGATCACGGACAGAAGCCATGGAGATTTTGAGAGTCGTTTCGGCCATTCAAGGCGTCTACGGGATCTTGAATCTGCTCGGGGGGATCGTCGCTGACGCTTATGGTGTTCCGTTTCGGCCGCAGCTCGGATTCGCGCTGGTGGGCTTTGCCCAAGTGACATCAGCTGTCGGGCTGTGGCGCTCTCGGAAATGGGCCGCCATTGTCGCCTTCGTGACGCTCGCTCTTCTCAGTGGACTGGCTCTCTACATGGACCTCTCCGTCTCCGGGGGCATTCAGCTCAAAGACCATCTCATCCGCGCGGCGATCGGTCTGGGGATCGTCGGCTTGATCCTCGCGCGGTGGAAGCGACTGGCCTGAGCCTCGCGATCTGCGATAGGATTGAAGCGATACGGATTCAGGCGGGGGGGACGAACGATGAGGCATGTCTACGTGAGCGAAATCGCCCAGTATGTGGGTCAGGAGGTCATCGTGAAGGGATGGCTCTACAACAAGCGCTCCAGCGGCAAGATCATGTTCCCACAAATTCGAGATGGCTCCGGGATCATCCAGGGCGTCGTGCTCAAGACGCAAGTCCCCGAGCGCGTGTGGAATGACTTGGAGCACTTGCCGCAAGAATCGGCGCTCATCGTGCGGGGCACAGTCCGAGAGGAGCAACGCGCGCCCGGAGGGTACGAGATCGAGATCCACGATGCGGAGATCATCAGCGTCGCCGAACCGTATCCGCTGGGGAAGAAGGATCACGGGATCGAATTCCTCCTGGACCACCGGCATCTCTGGCTCCGCTCACGCCGACCGCATGCCGTTCTGAAGATCCGCCACGAAGTGATTCGCGCCATTCGAGACTTCCTGGACTCGAACGGCTTCGTGCTCTGCGACGCGCCGATCTTCACGCCGGCGGCCTGCGAGGGGACGACGACGCTCTTCGAGGTGGAGTACTTCGAGGATCAGAAGGTCTACTTGACGCAATCCGGCCAGCTCTACAACGAAGCCGCGTGCATGGCCTTTGGGAAGGTCTACTGCTTCGGCCCGACATTTCGAGCCGAACGTTCCAAGACGCGACGCCATCTGACGGAGTTCTGGATGGTCGAGCCAGAGGTCGCCTATGCGACGCTGGAGGACATCATGGAGCTGGCCGAGCAATTGGTGACCTTCGTCATCGAGCGGGTGCTGGAGCGGCGGCATGCGGAGTTGCAGGTGCTCGAACGCGATGTCTCGCGACTGGAGAACATCCGCCCGCCGTTCCCCCGGCTCCGATATGACGAGGCCGTCGAGCGGCTTCGGGAGGGCGGCTTCGCGTTCTCATGGGGGGAGGATTTTGGCTCGCCGCATGAGACGTACTTGTCCGAACAGTTCGACAAGCCGGTGATGATCCACCGGTATCCGGCGGCGGTGAAAGCGTTTTACATGGAGCCGGATCCGGAGCGCCCAGAGTTGGCCCTCTGCGTCGACGTGCTCGCGCCCGAGGGCTATGGAGAGATCATCGGCGGTGGACAGCGCATCGCTTCGCTCGAACTGCTCACGCAACGGATTCGCGAGCACAGGCTGCCGGAGGGAGCTTTCGATTGGTATCTCGACCTCCGGCGGTATGGTTCCGTCCCTCACTCCGGTTTCGGATTGGGGATCGAGCGCACAGTAGCCTGGATCTGTGGTCTGGAGCATGTCCGCGAGGCCATCCCCTTCCCCCGCATGCTCTATCGCATAAAGCCGTGACCGAGCGAGCACCGATGCATGATCCCGTCATCTCCATCTTCGGCGGTTCGCGTTGCCAACCGGAAGATTGGGAATATCGGGAGGCGGAACGCCTGGGCCGACAGCTCGCGGAAGCGGGCTACACGGTGTGCACGGGCGGATATGCGGGGGTCATGGAGGCGGCCAATCGCGGGGCGTGGCTCGCGGGAGGGAACTCTTGGGGCATCACGGTGGACCTCTTCTCGGAATCACCGAATCCCTATCTCTCACGCGAGATTCGCACGCGCGATCTCCTGGAGCGGTTGAAGGTCGTCAGCGAATTGGCGCACGGATTCATCGCCCTACGAGGGGGGATTGGAACGCTCGCCGAGGTCGCGCTCTTCTGGAACCTCGCTCTCCTTGGCCAGGCCATCCCGAGCCGTCCCCTGATCCTGCTGGGTGAGTGCTGGGATCCGATTCTCGCGAGTCTTCTGGAGCATCTGGCGTTTCGCTCGAAAGATCTCTCGGCCATCGTGCGCGTGCGTTCGGCCGAAGAAGCCGTGCGCGAGATCTCTCGTCGCGTGCCGCGAGGGGGTTACCAACGAGGCGAACCGAAGCGATGATCGTGGATCGGAAGGGGCAAACGCCCGAGCGCGAGGTTTCTCTTCGTGGAAGCCAGTGGGATGATCCCCTCTCCGGTGCAGCGTTTCGCGCATGGTGGATTCGCTTCTTGGAGATGGCCAACGTCAAACCCGGCGCGCGCGTCCTCGACATCGCCTGGGGGACAGCCGGAATGGCCCTTCACCTGCTCCGGCTGGTCGAGCCCGGAGGGCGTATCGTGTGTCTCAGCCCCACTGCAGCGCAGATGGAGCGCTTGCGCGCCGAAGCGCGCTCGTTCGGCCTGGCGATCGAGAGCAAGATCGAATGGCGCGTGGCGACGGCCCCGCGTCTTCCCTTCGAGGACGCGCAGTTTGACGTGATCAATTGTGCGGCCGGCGTGCGTCACCTGAACGTCCCCCATTTCGCGCGCGAAGCACACCGTGTGCTCGCCGCTCGGGGTCGGCTCATCCTGACCGAGCGCTTGTTGCAAGGGACGTCCTATGACTCGCTCCTTCTGAAAATGCGACGGGCGTTCTATCGCCATATCCGTCGAGACCCGGAGGAAGCGAGCGCGGTCTTCTATACGGCCGATCACCTGGCTGAACTCCTGCGCGCGGCCGGGTTCACTCAGGTCTTCATTCGCGGCCTGGAGCGTCCGCGCTTTCGTTGGTGGCCTGTCCTCTCACTCGTGCGCGCGTGGAAGGCCTCATGAAGCGTCCGATCAAGATCATTGGTGTGCCGATGGATCTTGGGGCGAATCGCCGGGGAGTGGATATGGGTCCCTCGGCTCTCCGCATTGCGGGGCTTCAGCCACGGTTGATCCAGCTCGGGTACGTGGTCGAGGACCTGGGGAATCTCCCCGTCAACATCCCGGAGGTCCTGCGGATCGCCGATCCTCGCGTGAAATACCTGGCTGAGGTCGCCGATGTCAATCGCCTCCTGGCCGATCGCGTCGAGCAAGTCGTCGCCGAGGGAGCGACCCCACTTGTGCTGGGCGGTGATCAATCCATCTCCATCGGGGTGATTGCTGGATTGGCTTCGTACTATCACCAGCGCAGGGAGAAGATCGGCGTCCTCTGGTTCGACGCGCACGCCGATATGAACACGCCGGAGACGACGCTGTCGGGCAATATTCACGGCATGTCCTATGCCGTCTCACTTGGCCTCGGTGTGCCGGAGCTGACGGACCTGAAGGGACTTCACCCGAAGCTCGATCCCTCCTGCTGCGTCCTCATCGGCGTGCGGGATGTGGATCCGCTCGAACGGGAGAATATTCGTCGCACTGGCGTTACGGTCTTCACGATGCGCGAGCTGGACGAACTGGGCATGCGCGCTGTCATGGAACGCGCGCTTGAGATCGCTTCTCGTGGGACGGTAGGATTTCACGTCAGCCTCGACATGGACTTCTTTGACCCTTTCTATGCCCCGGGTGTGGGCACGCCCGTGCCGGGTGGCGCGACCTATCGTGAGGGCCACTTGGCCATGGAGCTCATTGCCGATTCCCACAAACTCCTCTCGCTGGAGATCGTGGAGGTGAATCCCGCTCTCGATGTTCGAAACCACACGGCCGAATTCGCTGTCGAACTCGCCCTCTCGGCGTTCGGCAAGCGCATCCTATGAAGGGCGTCACGCGGCTTCGCGGTGGAAGGCAACGTATCCGAGCGTGTATACTTCCAAACGGCGGAGGCGGAATGGCGATGGCGAAGCTGCGGGTGGCCGTGATCTTCGGCGGTCGCTCTGGAGAGCATGAGGTCTCCCTGCGATCGGCGGCCTCAATCATTCGCGCCATGGACAAGAGCAAGTATGAGATCATCCCGATCGCCATCACCAAGGAAGGCCGATGGCTCTCTCCGGCGGATTCCACGAAGCTTCTCCCCCAGGATGTCCTGCGCGACCTCGGACAACCGATCGCCCTGCTGCCGGATCCCACGATGGCGGCGCTCATCCGCTTTGACGGCGAGCTGCGGGCGATCCGGCAGGAGAGAGTGGATGTCTTCTTCCCCGTCTTGCATGGCCCGCATGGCGAAGATGGAACGATCCAAGGCCTCTTCGAGATGGCAAATGTGCCCTATGTCGGCTGCGGCGTGCTCGCTTCGGCTCTGGGCATGGACAAGGACGTCATGAAGCGGCTCTTTCGCGAGGCGGGACTGCCGGTCGTCCGCTTCATCGCCTTTCGACGAACGGAATGGGAGCGCTCTCCCCGCTCCATCTTGCGGCGCGCGCTACGAGAGATCGGTCTGCCGTGCTTCGTGAAACCGGCGAGTCTCGGCTCTTCGGTCGGGATCTCGAAAGTCAAAAGGAGCACGCAACTGGCCGATGCCATCGCGCTCGCAGCCACGTACGACGTCAAGATCATGATCGAGGCAGCGATCACTTGTCGCGAGATCGAAGTCAGCGTCCTCGGTAATGAGAATCCGATCGCCAGCGTCCCGGGCGAGATCGTCCCAGGGGCCGAATTCTATGACTACGCCGACAAGTACATCAATGATGCCGCCCAGCTCGTCATTCCGGCCAAGCTGCCGAAACGCTTGATCCGAGAATTCCAGCACCTGGCCATCCGCGCGTTTCAGACAATCGAAGGTTCGGGGCTGGCCCGCGTGGATTTCTTCCTGGAACGCGGGACGAATCGGATCCTCATCAACGAGATCAACACCATGCCCGGCTTCACCGAGATCAGCATGTATCCGAAGCTTTGGGAAGCGAGCGGCCTCCCTTACAGCCAGCTCATTGACCGCTTGATCGAGCTGGCGCTCGAACGCCATCGCGAGAAATCGCGGTCACGAACGAGCTACGAGGAACTCCCTATTTTGCTCAATCGCTGGTCGCACCGGCCAAAGTGAAACGATCTTTTCACGGCTGAAAGAGAAGGCGCGATCTTCTCTCTCCCTCTGTCCTCTCGAACGCGCGTCCACTCGGGCCCCTACTCTCTCCCCCAATCCTCCTCAGCTCTCGGCACGCTTTTTGCTCCCCAATTCCGCGGGAGAGCGCGATGAGAACGAAGCATACGCTGGTTTGGCTGATCGTTCTTGGGTTCGTCGCTTGGCCTGTGGCGCATGCGGAGTCCTCGTACATCGCGGCCAACTTCTCCGCCCGCTGCTCGAACTGCTGGCCGGGGTGGAGCGAGTTTCTCCGACCGCTACGTGGGGTTGGTCCGTGCGTGCAAAACGGATTGGCCTTTTTGTTCGTCAATGGAAGCTTCAACGATCCCACTTTGAATCAGGCGCATCTTCACTTCAGCCAATCCGATCGGGTCGCCGAAGTCGTGGCCGAACTCCAATTCAACAACGCGACCATCGGAGGACGACTCCTCTTGACCAACGGGAATTTCTATTGCCTCCCGCCATCCTACCTGCTGGCCTTCGTCACCGATGAACTGTTCATCCTGACCTTGCGCGATGATGGCCCCAATTGGTATGGGGCGTTCCTCGGAGACCTCACGCTTCTTGATCCGGAATTCGCTCCTTGGCCGGAGCGAGCCGAGAGCTATACGACGATCGGTCTGCTGGAGAAAAGCGAGCGAGAGTTCCGGGTGCGAGCATTCGCGGTGATCCCGCAAATCGCCCGATTCTCTCCAATCCGTCTCCAGTTGACGATCACTGACACGCCGACGGGACCACAACTTTTGGCCGTCTATCGCTTCGCCTCCGGGCAATCCATCGAGATCAGCCATTCCCTCGATCCGATGGAGGTGCGTCCAAGCGGGCGAGCGGGTATCGTCTACATGGTCGGCAACGGTTCGCCCTGTACAAACCTCGTGCAACGGGAGATTGCCCTGCGTTCGTTCCTCGTGCGGTGAGCGGATAAAGATACGGCTTGACTTCCCATCCGAAATCCCCTAGCTTACGCCAGGCTGCTTCGTGCAGAACGAAGAGAGCGACCGCGGAGGCCCATGCGGAATATGAGGTGCGCGGATGCTTCACATTCGCTGCCAATAGGGGCGACGGATTCGGAAAATACGGCGCTTTCCATAAGGAAATCCTCCCCTTGTCCGATTGCCCTGGCTCACAGAATGGCTATGCTCCCAAGTGCGTGTGGAGGTGACTATGCGCGACGACAAGTGGAAGCGGACGGCACGAGGAGCCATCCTCGGAATGCTTGCCCTCACCTGCCTTCCTTTGTCCCCTTTGGCCCAAACGGACATGCAGACGGAACGATTCACGGCCTCCTGCAAGAACTGTTGGCCGGGCTGGCTCGAACTCGCGCGACCGGTTGGGGGTGTTGGACCGAGCACCCAAAATGGGCGTGGGTTCATCTTCATCAACGGCTTCGACGCCGACCCAATGCGCAATCGCGAGCATCTGCACCTGTTGCGCTCTGGCGAAGGCGTGTCCGAAGCTACGGCGCAGTTTCAATTCAATAACGCGACGATCGGAGGGAAACTGCCGCTACTCACTGGGGGCTTCGTGTGCCTGCGCGAGATGGACGTCATCACCGTCGTGGCGAACGAGCTGTTCATCGTCACGATTCGCGATACCGGCCAAGAATGGTATGGGGCCTTCGTCGGCGACATCACGATCCTCGATCCCTATTTCGTCCCCGAGGTGGAGGCGCTCGCGCAACAGGGTTATTCGACCTTCGGGCTGCTTCGGATGTCGGATTCCGGGCTCGAACTGCTGGCCCTGAAGGTGATTCCCCTTGTGCGGCGCTTCACCCCGATGTCGCTGACGATCGCTCTCGACGAATCAAACCCGGACATCCCGATCCTGCGCGCGGAATTGACTCCGGCGGTGGGGGTGAGGCATCGCCTTCACAGGGAGCTGGATCCCGTGCACTTCTTGGATACCGGCCGAGCCGGGATCGTCTACCTGGTTGGTCAAGCCCGCCCTTGCACCACGCTCCCTCAAAGAGAGATCGCCCTCCAAGGCTTTCAATTCCGCTAGACCCGTCCACCGCTCCGGAAACACCTCATGAGCCCGGGAGCCCGTTTAAGGGTTCCCCTGGGCCCATCCGTCCACCTTTTGGAGGAGGGCGGCGCTCTCAAGCCGCCCATCGCCCTGGAAATCCCCGCTGGCGAGCGCCACAGGAATCGAAGACGATACGGCAGGAGATTCAGAAAGAACAACGCCTCATCTCACTCGCCGTCTGGACGGCGTGAAGAGGATGAGTCCGAGCGAAGTTTTCGCCATCGGTGGAGGCCAAGCAGCGCCGCTCCTACTGCACACGTGAACTCGCACTGAGGTGGGACGCACACCGTCATGCCGAGGCGCTCTTCGAGCGCAGCGATCATGCCGCGCTGTCGGGCGACGCCGCCGATGAAGATGAGCTGCGGCGATCGGCCTCCATCCGATCCGACGCCGACGCGCCGTAGCAGAAGGGCAGCGCGATCGGCGAGCGCATTATGAATGCCCCGCACGATGTCTTCGATGGCCGCCCCGGCGCTCACATGATTGATGATCTCGGTCTCGGCCAGGACCGCGCAAACGCTGCTGATCGGCTGTGGACGAGCAGCGCGCAACGAGAGCTCACCGATCTCCTCCACCTCGATTTGCAGGTACTTCGCGGCGCGCATGAGGAAGCTCCCTGAGCCAGCGGCGCACTTCTCGTTCATTTTGAAGGCGCTGACTTTCCCGTGCGCGTCCAGCCGGATGGCGCGCGTGGATTGATTCCCAATATCGAGCACGGCTGTCGCTTCGGGGAAGAACCATCGAGCGCCGCGCGCGCCGCTGGTGATCTCCGTGATCTGAATGTCTCGGAAGCCGACGGCGTAGCGGCCAAATCCCGTCGTCGCGATGTAGACGATATCGTGCCGATCGCGCCCGGCCTCCCGGAGCGCCAGATCGAGCGCGCGCTTGGCCACTTCCTCCAAATAGGCCCCGGTCCTCACGATCCCTCGGCCGAGAATGGGCTGTTTGGCTCGCCCGCTCTCACCTTCTGAACGCTCCTCCTCGACATCCACAAGAACAGCCTTCGTGAACCCGGTTCCCACATCAATGCCGACGACGCAGGGCATGGGCCTCCCCCTTCTCACGTTCACGACGAGGTCCCGGCTTCGAGACCACGCTCCAACCTCTCCAGAGCGAAGAGCGCGGCGCCGAGAGCGCCCATGAAATGGGAGTCCGGGCTCACCTGAATGGGGAGCCCGAGGACCTCTTCGAGCGCTTTCACCATCCCGACATTTCGCGCGACCCCGCCGGTGAACGTGATCGCGGGCTCGATCGGGATGCGCCGCGCCAGACTCACCGTCCGTCGAGCGATCGCCAGATGCACGCCGCGCAAGATATCCTCCGGACGCCGCCCTTGCGCGAGATAGGAGAGGATGTCCGATTCGACGAAGACCGTGCACACGGTCGTGAGCTTGACCGGATCGGTCGCCCGCAGCGAGAGTGAACCGATCTCCTCGAGGTCCAGGCCGAGGACCTCGGCAGCGTTGGCGAGGAAGCGTCCCGTTCCGGCCGCGCACTTATCATTCATGACGAAGTCGCGAACCGCGCCTTCGGAGCCGACGTGAATCACCTTGGCATCCTGCCCGCCGATGTCGATCACCGTGCGCGTCTCCGGGAAGACGAAGTGCGCACCGCGCGCATGACAACTGATTTCGGTCACCTGCGCGTGGCCGAAAGCGACCCGATACCGGCCATAACCGGTCCCGACGATCATTTCAATCTCGTGGGGATCGAGCCCAGCCTCTCGACAAGCGGCGTGAAACGCCAGCTCGGCTGCGCGCAAGACATGAGCGCCCGTGTCTACGAGCGCGCGCGCGAGGATGCGCGGTTCGTCATCTCCGGCGAGGATCACCGCTTTCGTCTGCGTCGAACCGACATCCACGCCCGCCGCCAGCCGCATCTCGTCTCCTCCTTCGGTAGAGATCACATGGCGATGGCGTGCTTATGGCGTTCCAGCGCTTCGAAGAACGCATCCACGCGATTTCGGATCTGCGCCTCGGCGAAATAGCGCGGGTCTTCCAGATCCGACTCAATATAGAGTGTAGGCACGCCCAGCACCTTCGTGAAATAATCGCGCATATCGCCCTGACCGGCCGAGAAGAGCCGACAGCTTTTGACGAAGTGGATGATCACCCCATCGGCGTGCCATTGCTGAACGTAGCGTCGAATCTGGTCGTAGCGCTGGAGATAGCTCCGGTTCGTGAGATTGTGCGCGAGCATATGGAGGGCGACCGTCTCAAATGGCTTCTCCGGATCGTGCCGAAATCCGAACTCCCAAAGCCCACCGACGGTCGAGTAAGTAGAAGCGACGGCCGTCGCGCGCCAACGCGCGAACATATCGCGGAACACGCGGAAGTAGGGGTAGGGGGGCGGCCCTTCGATCACTACGCGGAAGTCCTCTCGGTCGTAGACGCCTTCGCCGCGCGCGGCCTTCGCCTCCAACTCCGCGAGCGCGAGCCGGAAGAACTCCACCCCCTCTGGCCTCGCGCGATGGACATAGAGGGGTCCCATGAGCGTGATGGCATCGAAATAGGCGTCAAACGGTGATGGCGCCCGCTGCGCCAAATGCTTGATGCGCGACCACAGTTCCTCGACCTGTTGCGAACACCGCACGGCCTCTCGAAACCGATCCATATCGAAGCGCAGACCGGTGATCTCCTCGATGCGTTGCACCACCTCGTGAAGTTGCGCGACGACATAGGCGACGTCGGCCGGACTCGGCTCCTCGCTTCGCAAAAACGGGACGTCGAGGACGTAAAGGGGAGCCTCCAGGAACGCGGCTACGTGCTCGAACCACTTGATGTAGGTGTTGCAGCCGACGAAATTGCAGAGGACGAGGACTGGACGTGGGAGCTTCCCTCCAGTCGGCGTCACCCCCATTAGATAGGCGCCGATGTCAGCCTTCACGTAAGCGCAATTGTCCGTCGCATAGCCGAACTCCTCGGCGGTGAGGATCGGCTCCAGAGATTGATGCCGGATGGCCAACTGCAAGGCGTTCACCTCCGGGTAAATGGGTACGATCCCGAAGGCTTCGAGTACCTCCACGCAGTTGCCGGAGATCATCAAACAGACGGCTGGCGGCCATCCCGTTCGCGCCGATTCATCTAATCGCGCATACCACTGCTGCATCAACTCCTTCTGCCGCTGATGGATCCATCCGCGATACTCGGTCATCATCCCCCCCTCATTCGAAGAACAACGCCTCGACGAACGTCTCCACCTCGGTTTGCAAGCGCTCGAACGTGTACATCTTCTCCTCGAATTCGAGAAGAAGATGCGGGATCCCCTCCCGTTCCAGCTCCCGCTTGAAGAGGACGTAATCGAAGTAAGCGGGCTCGCAGAACTTGGCGATGAGGAAGATCACCGCTTGCGCCCGACGCGCGCGCACCTTCTCGATGAGCGCGCGAGATCGAGGGCGTCGCCCGTCATGACGCACTGAAGAGACGACGGAGCGCTCGAGATAGCTCTCGGCGAGCGCCCAAAGAGGATCGCCGCTCGCCGGGATGTCTTCGGAGAACCATCGTCGCCCCAGCGTGAAATCTTCCTCCACGATGTAGCAACCGGCTTCTTCCAGGAGTCGGATCAACCCCAGTGGCGGCTGCTCGCAAAACGCGCTCTCGACGAGGACGCGGATCGAGTCGCGGGGTTTCGCCTGACGCCGCGCGAACCCCTCCTGCGCCTGGCGCAAGAGCGCCGTGTGCTCCTCAACGGGTAGGAAGTTTCCGGCGCGGACCAGCACATATAACTCCCACGCGCGAATCCGATGTGGCTCCTCCGCCCGCCACTCGTAAAGCCGGCGGATCAAACGCCGGTTCTCGTTGTACCGCACGATCATTTCCCGAAGCTGCTCGTCTTCGATCCGCCTTTCGGCCAGTCGCTCCAGCGCCGCCTTCAGGCGCGCATATTCGCTTCGGAGGAACTCGCGACTGGAGGCCGATGCGACATTGTGCGGCAGATGGAGGAAATCCACGTAGAGTTGCGGGAAGTTCCGCTTCAAGACGAAGCAGAGATTGCGCGCCGAATCGCAGATCGAGGAGAAGAGCAGGCCGTCGAACGGAGCGAGGTGCCCCGTCAACCCCAACTCCAGCGTCGTCTTCACGATCGAGCAGATGAAGGAGCCGAATCGAGCGTCGGCATGCTGAAGCTCCAACTGATCCCCTGCTCCATGCAAGCCAACCGGGAGCATTTCGGCAGCCGCGATCACCTCCACCGGCGCGTAGACCGGGAAGTACGCGATCGCCTTCCCGTCCGGATGCTCCGCCTTCCACCGACGAACGGTCGTGAAGTTCACGTCTCGGATGATCTCTTCGCATCGGCGGAGCAGTTCGTCCATCGGGCTCCTCTCCGAAGCGCGGCGTTCATCCGACCATCGTCAATCCGCCGCTGACGCTGATCACCTGCCCCGTGATGTAGCGCGCGGCCTCCGATGCGAGGAAGATGACGATGGGGGCGACATCCTCCGGCTGCCCCAAGCGCTTCAGCGGGATATATCCGACCATCGTGCCGAGAATCTTCCGCGCGAACTCCTCCTGCTGCATCTCCTCGACGAGCGGCGTCTCGGTCGGCCCCGGACAGACGACGTTCACGCGGATCTGATCGCGCGCGTGCTCGCGGGCGAGCGTCTTGGAGAAGGCGATGACAGCCGCTTTGGCTCCCGCATAAATCGCCTCGCCGAGCGAGCCGACGCGCGCGGCGTCCGAACTGATGTTCACGATATTCCCCTGCTTCCGCGTGACCATATGCGGCAGGACGGCATAGCACGTGTGGATGACGCCGCGATAGTTGATCGCGATGACCTTCTCCCACAGCTCCGGCGTCGTCTGCAGGAAGGGGACGATGCGGTCCCATCCCGCATTGTTCACCAAAACGTCAATCTTCCCGAACTGCTCGAGCACCTGCGCGCATCCGCGCCGCACGGAGTCGAGCGAAGTCACGTCCATCGGCACAACAAGAAGCACCCGCCCAGTCGCTGCGCGAATCTCGCGCGCCGTCATCTCGGCTTCCTCCTGCCGAATGTCAGCGATGGCGACGTCGGCGCCCGCTTCCGCAAACGCGCGCACGATGGCGCGACCGATCCCTCGCGCCCCTCCCGTGACGAGCGCCACTTTCCCCGTGAAATCTTGTCCGTTCATAGCCCCCTCCTCAGGTTGCGCCCGGCGTCGATGGAGCGCCCGATGGCGCCTCTTCGAGCTTGAAGAGCTTTATGGCGTTCTCGCGCAGGAGCTTGCGCTTCGCCTCCGGCTTCAATCCCAACTCGTTCAACTGGCGCAGATTCTCCTTCCAGGGCAAGCCGTTTGTCCCCCACAGGCACCGATCTTGGCCGAGCCGACCGTTGATGAACTGGAGGATCGCTGGCGGGAGATACTTCGGCATCCAGGCGTCTATCCCCAGCCATACGTTCTCCCATTTGTAACAGACCGAGATCAACTCTTCGACCCACGGCCAGCCCGTATGCGCACCGACGATCTTCAACTCGGGGAAGTCGCACGCGACGCGATCCAGATAGATCGGCCGTCCGCAGTCGCTCGGCATCGCTTCCAGCACATGCCCGACCTGTAGGGAGACGGGCACATCCAGCTCCACGCATTTGGCGTAGAGCGGATACATCTTGCGATCGTGAAGGGGAATATCGAATCCGTAGACGTGGACGTAAACGCCCTTGAACCCGTACTGCCTCACGGCGATCTCGATCTCGCGCAAGCTCTCGGTGATGCGATACGGATTGTAGCCGGCCAAGCCCACGAAGCGCTCCGGATAGCGCTGCGTGTACAGCAGGACCTCCTCAAGCCGCGTGTCCATGTACATCCACTTGCGCCAATAGGACCACATCTTACACTGCGCGATGAAGACGCGCTCGACACCCGCGTCGTCCATCTGCCGGATCATCTCCTCGATGGAATCGTAAGCGGGGAGACCGCCAATAGCGCGCTCCATGCGGCAGACGAGTTCCCCTTCCTTGGCGCGATTCCAGCGGTCGATGAATTCGCGGGTCGCGACGTAATACATGCAATCAATGGCCTTCACCTCGTCAGTCATCCCCCCCTCTCCCTTCGTATGACTTCCGCGCCGGTCGTCCATGAACAAGGGTGCCCCTCGCGGAGCTCTTCACAAGCTCTTCTCCAATTCGATGAAGGGGCCGCGATCGAATCCCATGGCGGTGAAGAAAGAGAGCACGTCGCCATCGGCCCATCCGACCATCGTACGAACGCTCCGCACGCCGCGCTCTCGAAAGTATTCGAGGGCTTCGGCCAGCAACCGCCGCCCGATCCCTCGGCGGCGATGATCCGGATCAACCATGAGGACCGTGATCCACCCCGTCGGTGGGAGATGGAATTCCCAGCTCCGAATCTCTCCGACCAAGACTCCGACGATCCGACCGTTGACCTCAGCGATGCGAACAAGCGGCCGATCTCCTTCCGGGAGCGCGCTGCCCAACACGAACTTGTGTCGCCAGAAGTCGGACTTCGCCTCGCCCGTCACGCGCGCATCCAAGGCGATGATCGCCTCCATGTCCTCAGCGCGCGGCGCTCGGATGAGCACGCTCATGATGGCCCACGCTCGCTTTCGTGTGCGCGTTCGTTCCGTCATCGTCGGGATATTCTTTAGCAAGCTGCGTGCCACGACTGACGGACGGACCAGATCACGGATCCTGCAGGAGCAACGCGCTCACGCCGTTAACGGTTAGGTGCCTGTGCATCGGGGGCGAATCGAGCATGGATTCCCTACTTGTTGCCGCATTCGGCACGGCGTACCGAATCGAACGCGCTTCTCCGAGCGAAGAAGACTCGGTGCGGGAACGACTTCCTGCGTGACAGAAGAGGCGCCAAGAGGAATGCGCACTGTGCCACAATGGACACAAAGGCGTCGTCGGCTTCCTCCGCGCAGAGCGGGAACTTCGATTCACGAGCCGGGCTTGGTCAGGCCGTAGCGCTTCAGCTTCCGATAGAGCGTGCGCAGGCCGATCCCCAACTCCCGAGCCATGCTGGGAAGATCGGAATGGCGCTGTAACGCGTCGGCCAGGAGTTGCGCTTCGAAGCAGGCGAGCTTCTTTCGCAAATCGGTCTCCCGAAGGATCTCCGGCCTCGGACAACGCGTGAGGAGGATATCCGGCAGATGCTCAGGCCGCAGCTCTTCGCCATCCAAGCGAGCCAGGGCGTAGGTGAGCGCGTTCCGCAATTCTCGGATATTCCCCGGCCACGGATAACAGAGCAGCAGCTCCCACGTGGCCGGGGCGAGTCGAACCGAAACGCCCGCTTCGGCCAGGAGGTGATGGACGAACGCCGGAATGTCCTGCGGACGCTCGCGGATCGGGGGGATCGCGTAGACGAAGATGGAGAGGCGATAGTAGAGATCGCGCCGAAATTCGCCGCGCTCGACCTTCCGCTTGATATCGGAATTGGTCGCCGCGATGAAGCGCACATCAATCGGGCGGTAGCGCGTGCTGCCCAGAGGGCGTATCTGTTTCGTCTCGATAGCGCGCAGGAGCTTCGCTTGCGCGTCCAAGGGGATCTCTACGATCTCGTCGAGAAAGACGGTTCCTCCTTCGGCCTCCTCCAACAACCCCTTTCGGCTCTGCGTCGCTCCGGTGAATGCGCCCCGCTCATACCCGAACAGCTCGCTTTCGAGCAGATGCGCAGGAATGGCCGCACAGTTGATGGGGAGAAATGGACGCGCGCGCCGGCGCGATCGCTCGTGAATGTATCGGGCGAGGACCTCCTTCCCGACCCCCGTCTCGCCTACAATGAGCACCGCCTCGGAGCTGCGCGCGGCGATCTCAGCATCGCGGAAGATCTTCTCCAGTGACCCGATGACGACCTCCACGACCACCGCCTCCCTCGACGTCGTCGGCGATTGTATCTCGCCCCTGAGGCGGCGAGCAAGGGGAGATCGCTCGGAGGGCTCACCGGTCGGAAGATGCGCGGGCCACGCTCTCGGTGACGATCACGCGTCCGGCCATCGCCATATGCTCATTCGAGCACCACACCGTGCAGTAGAACGGGAAGATGCCCGTGCGATCCGGCGTGAAGTCCACGACGTGGACTTCACCGGGCTTGATCTCGGCGATGCCGATCCCGAAATCCGGCAACGCGAAGCCGTGCGAGACTGTCTCTATGTTTCGAATCTTCAGGCGCACGGGTCGACCGCGCTCCAGTCGGATCTCGCTCGGCTGCCAATTCCCGTTCTTCGGCTGAATGGCCAGTAGCTCAATGACCTCTCGTCCGGCATCGCGACTGCGCTCATACCAGAGAGCACCCCCGATCGTCCCGACCGTCGCCAACAGAGTCAAGAATACGGCCAAAAGCTCTTGCCGTCTCATCCTCTCCTCCTTCATCCGACGAAGAGCCACATCAGGCTCAACGTCGTCGCGCCCAAGAAGCCCAAAATGGGGAAGGCGCCGCGCCCGGCAGCCTCCGGCTCAGTGAACGTCTGCCGGGCGATCTTGAGCGCGATGTCAATTGAGAAGAGCAGACCGACGAGCAACGTCAGGATCATCAGATACGGCATGATCCCCGTGAGCACCGGCGTCCAGGGGAAATGCGCCGTCCCAAACAGGTCCCATCCCCAAGCGAACGGATCGGAGAGGACGTGCAGGAGATAGCTGCCATTCGGCAAGATGATGCCGAGGCTGAAGGCGATCCAAGCCGCCAAGCCGAGCGGCACCGTGGCGTAGGAGAAGTTCACGTAGACCTTCTTGAGCGGAACGGCTTGACGCGCCGCGCGTCGCGCCAACCACACGAAGAGTAGGAAGATCGCGGGCAGAACGATCAGATTCCAGCTCGCATGCAGCCCGATGAAGGTCAGATACCCGGAGAGCGTCGCCGCATTCGCCCAATCCTTGAGCGTCCCCCACGGCCCCTGGAACGTCACGAAGAAGACGACGGCGATCCCTAACATGATGAGCGCCTTGTACGCCTCATCCAAACCGCGCTTCTCATCCACAAGCAGATCCACACCCGGAGGTCGCAGGTTCACGGCCATGTTATCGTACTCGCACGTCTTCAGGCATTCGAAGCACATCCCGCAGTAGGTGTTCCGACGAAAGGCATAAGGCAGCAAGAGCCACGGACAGCCATATCCGCGCTCGTTACCCACGACGCACCCCTTCGTCTTATGCTTGGCGCAGATCTCCGGGTCCTTCACCCGCACCTCCGTGAGGGCGAAATTCGAATAGAGCCCCTGGAAGCCACTCACCGGACAGACATATAAGCAGAACGTCCGCGCGCGATAGATGAGCGAGAGCACGACCGAGAGAGCGATGATCGCCGCCAGGAGCACGAACGTCGCCGCTGGCCGCACAGTAAAAAAGCCCGAAGCGAAGGTCGTCGCCAGAAAGAGGACGTTCATGAGCCACATGTTCGAGAGCGATTTGGGCCACCGCTTGTTCAAGCCGAAATAGAGATTCCGCCCCTTCACATATCGGACACCGAACAATCGCAGCCGTTGCAGCCATTCGCCCAAGAAGGGAAGCGGACACATCGTGCACCAGAAGCGCGAGAGCACGGGCACGAGCACCATCATCAAGAGCACCCACCAGAGGATCCACACGATCATGATGCCGAAGTTATAGTTGCCCGGCGAGGTCAAGCCCCCGAAGAACCCCGCCATGAGAATGACGGTGAACAGGAAGACGTTGAAGAGGATGAGCGCCAGCGGTATCCAGCGACTTTTGAGGAGGCGCCGGACCCATGGGAATTGCGTCAACTCAAAGCGCCATGTCTCCGGAATAAGTCCCAGCACATATCCCTCACGCATACTCGTTCCCTCCTCATCGGCGAATCCCGCGTCCTGTGGCGGAACACCTCCGACGCGTTCACGCGTTCTCCGAAGGGTCCACCTCGGCGAGTTTTCGCACGAAGAAGGCCTCGTGTTCGGACTCGATGTGGGCCAACTCGTCAAAGAGCGCGCGCAGCGCGGGATCTTCCGTGCGCTCCGCCAACTCCGCATAGAACGCGCGGGCGCGACGCTCGGCCTGCAAGCCGACGTCGAGCGCCTGACGCCGCGACGCGCGATCGTAGATCAGCGCCTCGCCATCCTCAACGACAGGCGCCTCGACGAGCTCTCGAATGTCAGCGTCCGTCACCTCGCACGCCGCTTCCCCATACCGTCCGGCGTACAGCGCGGCCAAACGGCGACCGTGCTCGCGCTCTTCTCCCGCCATCTCCCGAAACGCGCGCGCCGTATCCGGCTCATACCACTCGAACATCTCCGCGTAGTTCTCATAGATTCGAGCGTTTCGCTCCTCGATCCAGATGGCGACCGCCAGGGCTTCTTGTGGCGAAAGCTCAGCGAGCGAACGTTTCATAGTCGTTCCCTCCCCCATACCAGATCGCGCTTGACGCTCATGATCCCGCCGACGCGCTGCGCGCGCTCACCACCATGAAAGTGGCGCCGAAGAGCGCGAGCACCGCACCTGTCGCCCCGAGAAACCGATAGTCCGGCTCGACCTTGAGGTATCCGATCATGTAGGGATGGAACGCGCCGCAGGTGATCGAACACCGAAAGGCGAACTTCCCCGTCTTATCGGCCACGAAGCGCACGACGCCATCTTGACCGGGCAGCGCGCTGGTCTGCACCTCATAGCCGTCCAGATAGAACCCGTGATGCACGTCCTCGCTCATGAGGCGAACGGTGACGGTATCGCCACGACGCACGCGCACGATGTTCGGCATGTACTGGAAGCGCCGCGCGATGATCGTGATGGTGCGCTCCTCACCGCGCGTCGGCCACCAGGCGAGCACGACCGACGTGAGGAAGAGGAACGCTCCCGCTCCAAGCAGCGTCAGCCCCAGACGCTTTAGTGTTCGGATCATAAGTCCCTCCCCTTGCATTATCTTCCTGCCGCGCCGGCCGGGACCTCAGCCGGCCACAGCCGCAGCCGCACCCACCCAGTGATGGATTTGCGCGCACCACGATCCCCCTTCGCGCCATCCCATACGGCGAAGGCGACGGCGCGCGCCTTCCCCACCGGCAACGTCGCCTCCTCCGCCTCATGGGTGGCTAACGCGCGCGTGAGGAGCACCGTCCACGTCCCGTTCCTCCACAAGCCCCGCCCCTGAACGCGCTGATGCGCGCGCGGCGTGAGCGTTCCCACCCCTCGCGCGATGAGATCCTCGACAGCCGAGGCGACCGATTCTCTCACGATCGGAAAGACCTCGCGCTCTTCGAGCGGGTAATAATAGTCCGTGTACGGACGTTCAGCCGGAGCCGGCGACGCCGCGCGCTCTCTCCCCCAGACTTGGGCGTCGCGCACGGCCTTCCACGTCCAGATGTTCGCGCCCTCCAAAAAGCCCATCATGATCGTATTCGGCTGCGGCTCCTCCACCAGCGGCAACATGACGGCGCATGCATCGGTGAACGTATCTCGCCCGACAGCGCGATTCTCCGTAGCATCGCGCCATTGGAGGCGGAAGAAGATGCGCTCGCCATTGTGGAACGCGGCGACGGTGACCTCGGGCACACTCGCCTTCCCCCACGGGATGGCCGTCACCTGGGGCGCGAGTGCAAGGGTCTTACTGGGCACGTGTCGCCAAACCGGGTCCTCGGCTCCCCGCTCGCTCAACTCGACGTCTCGCGCCACATACAGCACGTCGAGCGTCTCCACCGGCTGGTCGGCGGCCGGCGGAAACGTGCGATAGCGAAAGAGCGCATAGTACGAGCCGACCACAAACAGGCTCACGACAAGCCCGATGAGTCCGAGGATGACGATCTTCTTCATCGCTGTTCCTCCCCCTCTTCCAGGATCTCCCATTGGCCGAGCCCCTCGCCCCACGCGAGACTTCGATCCGCAATGGCCCCGCCGCCGGGCGCTTGCATGGGACACGTCAACTCTTCTTCGACTTCCGGCAGCACGGGCGAAACAGCGGTCGCCGATGGGTTCACGTCGAAGCGCGCACACTCGCTCTGCAGAAACCGCTCGAGCCACGCGCTCATGCGTTCGTAAAATCTCTCTCCCTCCGCTGCCCGACGGCGCAGTGCGCGCGCGAATGCCGGAGCCCAAACAGCGAGGTGATCGCGCAGGAAGGCGCGCTCAGCCGCCCATGTGATCTGCAGATGCTCGCGCGAGGCCTCCACCTCGGTCTCAGAACGCGCGCGCTCCTCCTTGAGCGCGAGCACATGCATGAATTCCAACTCCGCGCTGAGATGATCGGGACGTTCGCCGACCAGCTCCAATCCGAAGGCGCGATAGAATCCGTTCACGTCGGCCAGCGTCTCCGCCCACTGGAACTCGTGCGCGCCCCGATAGGCGGATTCGTAAAGCGGCACCCCCCCATTCAGATGAAAGAGCGCATGATAGGCGCTCTCGAGCCGCGCGATGTCCTCCCGAAATGCGATCGAATGAAGATAGGCCGTCAGTTCGCTGACCAACGCGCCCTCCTCCTGCGCCGGGAGCTGGGCGAGCACTTCCGGCAATTCCGGATCGCCGAAGAACGCCACGATCTCCGACGACGGATAGCGGAAGGCCAGCGAGAAGACTTTGTACAAGCCGCCTCGCGCCGAAGCGCCGCCGGCTTCAGGTGATGCTGAAGCGATAGACATTCTGCTCGCGATCATAGAAGGGCCGAATGTGAATGGGTTCTTTGATTGGGACCTTCACCAATTCCACGCCCTGCTCGTTGTATCCGTAGGCGAAGCCGTTCTTGACCCGGAAGCGGTGAAGGATAAAGGGCGTGCTCCCGAAGAGCATCAGGAGTCCGATGAGGGTCTGATCGCCTTCCTGTGCCGCTCTCAGATATGTCTTCACCGCGTCCTCCGCGCGTGGCCCGAAGAGCATCGTCGTGAAACTCGTCGGGACATTAACCGGCGGGATGTAGTAGACGTTCGGTTCGGTCCCGAAGTGAGGATAAAGGGGTAAGGCGATCTTGCGAATGTGCACGAGATAGTCGATCGGATTATCCTCGCGCGCTCGATCCGGCGTGCTCACGAAGCCCATGAGTCGAATCTTGCCGATGCAGTTGACGACGCACTCGGGTTGCAGGCCCTGTTCGACCTTCGGATAGCAACCGATGCACTTTTGCGTCCTCCCCACGTACTCGTTGAACATCACCTTCTTGTAGGGGCAGGCGCGGATACACTCCTGATAGCCGCGACAGCGAATCTGATCCACGAGCACAATGCCGTCCTCCTGCCGTTTGTAGATGGCCTTGCGCGGGCAACCGGCCAAGCAGGCCGGATACGTGCAGTGATTGCAAATGCGCTGCAGGTAGAACATCCACGGCTGATGCGGGATGCGGATGTACTGCCCGTGCTGGATCGGCGCGTTCACCTCGTCCTCACCAATGTTCGGATACGACCAGTCCTCTCGTTCGGGCATGATGCCGAGGGCGACCTCGCCCGGAGGCGCCGCCTCGAAGATCGTCTTGCCCCGATAGACATCGCCCTCCCAGTGCTGCACGCCGAGCTTTTCAAGAAGCCGCACATCCCAGCCGAGCGGATAGAAGCCCCAGGGCTTAGTCTCGACGTTGTTCCAGAACATATACTCCTGCCCATGCCCCGCGGTCCACGCGTTCTTGCAGGCGATGGTGCACGTCTGACAGGCGATGCATTTGTTCGTGTCAAAGACGGCCGCGAACTGCCGTCTGGGCCTCGGCGCCTCGTAGGGATAGACCATGTCGCGTCCGAGCTGCCAGTTATAGACGTTCGCCATACCCCCCTCCTTTCCGTGCCGCGACGCTTCGCCCTCCGCCGCACGACCACGCGGCGAGGCGAGCCTTCGAGTCTCCATGAAACGCCACGCCGCTCATCGCTTCCTCACGAACTCGCCTTTGAGGAACATGCGCATCGCTTCGCTCTCGTAGGTCGGACGCAGCCCCAATCGCGCTGGTCGCCAGAGGCGCTCCTTCTCCGGACCGCCATCTTCGGCCTTCGTGATCTTGACGAACGATTCCTTGGGCGCGCCGACGGTGCAATGGATGTCAGGAGCGAAGCCCTTGCCGATCGTCTGCCCGAAGACGTCCTTGCGCACGAGGCTGTCGGTCATCAGCGTCGGGCGCAACCACGCGCGCGTCGCTGATTGATGCCCTCCATAGCGGAACATCGCTTGATAGCCCGTGCGCGGATTGCGAGCCAAATGGTCCGGATTCTTCTCATGTCCTTCGACCGAGCCGTAGGTCGCCATGTACATGTGGAACCACGAGCGCGCGATGCGCGGCGGAATCCCCGGATAGTAGCGCGCCCGAAGCATACACCGCGAGAGCTTGTACGCTTCAGTCCCCGCTCGCCATCCGCGATAGGGGCGATCCTCGGGATCGCCATCAATCCAGACGTAATCGCCGTCTTCGATACCGAGCGCTTTGGCATCCTCGGGATTGATGTCCACGTAGCCCTCGCCCACCCACGGCTTGCGCCGATCGCGCCGATAGGGATCGCCGAACGGCCCGAACCACATGGCTATCAGATCGGTGTCCACCGGCGTCGTGTGCACGCCGTGCCGATACTTGGGCGTGATGTAGACGTGCGTGAAGCCGCGCCGTGTGAGCGGATGGCGGCTGCGCACGACTTCCTCCACCGTGCGCACGACGTTGCGAACCTGCCGCACCTCGACCGAGAGATCCTCGCGCGAGAGCCCGTAGGCTTCCGGCGGCGAGGGACGAATCGCCGGATGCGGGCGATTCGCGACGATCACGTTCGGCTCATGCCACGTCCCATCCACCGGCTCACGATAGACCGGGATCGCCTCCCCGTACTCGAGGAACTCCGGCTCAGGCCGATAGTACTCGAGCCGGCCCGTCTTCGTGTACCAGGGCTTGCTCTCATTCGTGTGCTCCCAGCCCATGATCTTCGGATAGGTGCGCGTGAGGATGAGCGCCGGGATCCCTTCTTTTGCCTTCGCCTCCAGCTCCTCGATCCGGTAGCCGCGCGTCGTCGTGCTCGCGTCGAGGATCCGTTGCAGATAGACTTCGATCCTGTCCTCCTCGACGAACTTCCAGAAGTCGGCAAGCCGCTGATCTCCCGTCAGCTCCGCGAGCCTCCGGCTGACCCCCGCGCAGACCTCGACATCCGAGCGCGTGTTGTACAACCGCGGCAAGCTGGTGCGCGGGAAGACCTGCAGGAATGGATTCGTCACCGATGCCGTGATGTCCGGATACTGGAACTCGACCCACGAATCCACGGGGAAGACGATGTCGGCGTATTCGCACGAGGCCGTCCACCACCAGTCTTGCACGACGATCATCTCCACCTTCGGGAGCGTGTTCACCACGACATCGTAATGCCACTTGATGTTGCCGAGGATCGAGTTCGAGTTGGCGAACCACATCGCCTTGGTGGGAGTCGGCAAGTGCGTCTTGCCAGTGAACAGCTTATTCCCGATTCGCAGCGGGCGATCGCCGTAGTTGAAATAGTGCGCCGACTCCATCTTGTAGTAGGACTTCGTGCGCGCCGGCTTCGACGGGTCCAGCTCGATGTCGAAGGGGTTCTCGGTGATGAATTGCGGATTTCCATTGAAGAGCGCCGAGCGATAGTTGCCCGCATAGGAGCCGATGTTGCCGCCGTGTACGCCGACGTTGCGCGTCAGCGCACAGACGAGGAAGATCGCCCGGTCCTTCAGATCATTGTTGAAGAAGTGATTCGGTCCCATGCCGACGGCCACGAGCGTGCTGCCCCGAAAGCGCGCGATCTCGTGCGCGAGATTGAGAATCGCCTCTTTCGGTGCCCAAGTGAGTTTGGACACCGAATCAGGATCGAAGGTGTCGAAGACGTACTGCTTGATGAGGTCGAAGACGGGCCGCACGCGCACGCGCCGACCATCAACGAGCTGGACCTCGAACTCGCCCTCGAGCGCCGGATCTATGTCCTTCTTCTTGAAATGCTCGCCGATCTCGTCGCGCGTGACGACGACGGGCTTGCCCGCCTTCGCATCCCATACGGTGAAGTCGCCCCACTCCTGGCGCAATCCCTCGGGGACGTATTGGGCCTCCTGTTGAACGGGCGGCGGCGCACTCTCACCCGGCCTCACGATCTTCACATTGTTCCGAAGCGGAGCCGGCCGGTAATTCGGGATGATGTCGCTCGCCTTGAGGTGCTGGAGCGTATCCATCCGTACCAGTAGCGGCAAATCGGTGAAGCCCTTGACGAATTCTTCGTCATAAAGCTTCTCCTTGATGAGGACGTGCGCGATCCCCAAAGCGAGCGCGGCATCTGTGCCCGGACGAATGATGACGATCTCATCGGCCTTCGAGCAGGTCGAGGAGTACTCGACCGTGACGGTGACGATCTTCGTCCCCTTGAGCCGAGCCTCCGTCAGCCAATGGGCATCGGGCATCTTGGTGGAGATCCAGTTCATCCCCCAGCAGATGACCATTCGAGCGTTCTCGGCATCGCAGAGGTCGAACTCGACCGTTTGTTGTCCGGTCACCATGGGATGGCCGGGCGGCAGATCCGTATGCCAGGAATAGCTGTCCCAACCGCGCCCGCCGAGTGCTTGATCAGGTCCCACGTTGCGCAGCTTCGCATCCAGCAGCGCCAGCGCATTGGCCAAACGATAAAGCGCCATGATGCGCACCGTCCCAAGAAGCGGCATCCCACCGCGGAACTTGAGCGTCTGCGTCCCGGCGCCTTTCATCGCTTCGATCATCGCCGGATCATAGCCCTGCGCGCGCAGCAAGCGGGCGCCGCGCTCACCCGTGTAGGTCTTGGCGATGTCCACCAGCGCACGGGCGGCAAGATCGAACGCTTCCTCCCAAGAGACCTGAACCCATTCGTCCTGGCCACGTTGGAACAACTCGCGAGGCGGACGCCCCGTGGCATCGCGCGGGAATCCGCGCTCGACCCATTCCTTGAAGCCCCGCCGCACCATCGGGTGCCGACACCGCCGCGGCCCATAAATACGCCGCAACAGCGCCAAGCCCTTGTTGCAACACCGCGGATCCCACCGTGCCGAAGCCGCGTTCCCATAGAGGTCGCTCGCCCGACCGTAGCCGAAACTCGGCCCAATCCGCACGATGACGTTATTTTTCACGTAAGCCTTGAGCAGGCAATTGTGCGTATCGTTGGGCGCGCAAAGGAAGTGAAAGGTGCTGTCATAGTGGTAGATGTCGCGATAGAGTCGCTCCCAATCCCGGCTCGGATAGTACTGGAACGGATCCAAGATCCCGTCGCTCGGTCGGAAGAGCGAGAGGCTCGGTCGGCAGGCCGCTTCGGCCGCTGCGAGCGCCGAGAGCGCCAGGAAAGCTCGGCGTGTGAGCCGGGAGCGGCCTTCGGCCACGCGATCGCACGCGATGTGATCGGACCGTTCGGTCATATCTCCCCTCCTGCGCTCAAAATCGATAGGTCAACATGGTGTACGTGAACGTTACGCCCGTTCCGGGCGCCGCCCGCTTGAGGAAGCTACCGGGAAACAGATGCGCATACCCCAGCCCCAACGCGAGCGCGCGTGAGAGCGCGATCCGTACGTCCACGTCCAGCTCTTGCCCGATATCCCTCCCCTCGGCAGCCAAAAGGCGCACGATCGGCATTCCCCCGGCCCCATAGAGGGCATCGCGCCCACTCGCGAGCCAGAACGAGTGAATGTCAAGTTGCGCCATGATGCGCGGACTCGGTCGCACTCCCACCCCCACGCGCACGTTGCGCATGTTCTGCCACCCCACGACATCGGCGATCCCATACTTATCGTGATTGGTCGGGAAGAGTTGATCGAATGTCTCGCGCCGCCCATCGGTGGGATCTCGATCCCCGGAAGCCTGGTTGTACTCGACGAGCACCCGCGGGGTCATTCGCGCGGATGCGATCCGATAGCCAAGTTGCGCATGCCAAGCCCACGCGCGCACGCGCTCATGAGCCCATCGCCCCCACTGCCCAGCGATTTCAACGCGATATTCGAACGCACCGGGAAGCCCCCCCGCCCATCGCGTCCCCACCGTCACCACATCGGCATCCCCCCACTGGCCACGCTCTCCCATAACGCGCGGTCGAGTCCGCCATAGCGTATAACCTTCCACAACGGCTTCTGGGATCATCCCTTGAAACGATCCGTATACGCCGTAGAGGTTCTCTCCGGCTAGATGCCGGTTGACCCCCCCATCCTTGATCACGACCACGGAGGCCGCGAAGACATCCACCCGAGATTTCGGCCATGCGTAGAAGATGCGAAGGGCATCGAACGTGCGCGCGGTGTTCCCCCAATCGAAAGCGCCCAGCAGCCGCTCATCACCAAAGCGCAGCTCCTGTCGTCCGATCTGTAGGCCGAAGCCACGACGCTGGCGATGGAAGAGTTCAACATAGGCCTGCCGGACATCGAACGTATCTTCGACAAGGGGCGGATCGGGATCGGCTCGAAACCCCACAGCCTGCGCATCTTGCCCTTGGAGGAAAAGGCGCATCCATCGCATCGGACGTATATCCCCCCCCACTCGCACGCGCGTGAGGAGATAGGCGTCCCGCATGCCCGCTTGAAACGGCTGCCCGAGCAGTTCCCCCCACCGCCCTTCCCACCGCATCCGTATCTCTCCCTGCACCGCGAACCGCTGCTCCACGGGCTTTGCCTCCGACTGCGCGAAGGCCACCGTCCCAAAGAGGATACCAACGCCACTGCCAACCATCACCACCATGGCCTTCGTCTTGCCTCGCCACAGATGCACCCGCGCACGCGCTCTGCGAGCATCGGCCCGCGTGAAGACCTTGGGGATCAGCCGGAACAGCACGGCCTCCTCTTTCTCAATGTGAACGCGCAGCAAATTCCGCAAGCGCTCAGCGCAAGATATGAGGATGGAGGTGATCGAAACGCGATCGGATTCGCCGTATAACCACGCCTCCACCGCCTGCGCGAATTCCCGAATCCTACACCGTAACTCCTCATGCTCGATTTCCAGCGCGGCGACGGGTCCACCGATCTCGCTCAGGTTACGCCCTAGGGGCGGGAAGAGTGCTTCCTCTTCAAGGCGCATGAGTTCGCATACGTCTTTGGTGAAGAACTCGACCAGCTCACCAAGCGCTGCTGCGTAGGGCGCGCGCTCGGAATCGTCACGCGCGTCCGACACCGCGGCCCCCGATCTCACCTCACGCAGGAGCGCATCCATGGCGACCAAACGCTCGCGCACCTCCGCATGACGCCGCGCGATCTCTTCCACCGCTTCCAAATGCGCTGCGCTCACTTCGACCTCCTCACTCTCGTGAGGTTTTAAAGCAAACGGTGTGCCGCCGTTTGGAGACCGACCCTTCGCGAAGAAGTGATGGTGGATCAAGCCTTTATCTGATCCTCGGCGCGACCTCGGAGGTAGCACGCGGTTGCATCCTGTTGCAGGATGCAACCGACTCTCCTCAGCGTTCGATTCCGTCTCGCCCTGCAGAGAGCCCCCTTCGCCGATCAAAGCACTAAGGAGCGGGACAGACGCCGAGCGTTCTTGCTTTCCCCTTACGGCTTCGGTATTTTCATCGCGTGCGGATGGCGGGTCAGTCGCGGCGCGAGGACCGACAAGCAGTATGGAGACAAGAGAGATCGAGACGGAAGTGAAGGTCCCTGTTGAGAGCAATCCTTTGGATGGTTTCGCTGAGCCGGAGGTGCGGCTGGTGAGACCGCGCCATTTCGAGGAGAACTGGGTGCTTGACTTCGAGGATGGGCGCCTTCAGCGCTCCGGTACCCTCTTGCGCATTCGCCGCGTGGAAGATCGCGGGACGTTGACTTTCAAAGGGCCGCCCCTCACCCACCCCCGGCTGAAAGTCCGCGAAGAGGTCGAGACGGAGGTCCGCCATCCCGAGCGCGTGCTCGCGATCTTCGAACGGCTGGGCCTTCGGCCGATCTATCGCTACCAGAAATATCGCACCGAATATCGCGTGCAGTTTCCTTCGGGAGCCACACTCTCGGTCATGTTTGACGAGACGCCCATGGGGAATTTCTTGGAATTAGAGGGGGACGAAGCGAGCATTCGGGAGTTCCTTGAGCAATTCCACCTGCGGGAGAAGCCGCTTCTTCGAGCGAGCTATCCGACCTTGTACGCGGAATTCTGTCGGGCCCAGGGGAGGCCCTTCGGCGACATGCTCTTTGAAGAGGGGGGTGTCCGATGCGCGCGATGATCTTAGCAGCGGGCTTGGGCACGCGGCTCTGGCCCTTGACGGCCGATCGCGCCAAAGCCGCCGTCCCCTTCCTCAACAAGCCGATCATCGTCCACATCATTGAGTACCTGAAGCGCTACGGGTTCACCGACGTGATCATCAACCTCCATCATCAGGGCGAATCCATCCGTCGCGTCGTCGGTGATGGCTCGGCCTGGGGCATGCACGTCTTCTACTCGGAGGAGCCGGAGATCCTGGGGACTGGCGGCGCGCTGGACAAGGTCCGTCACTTGCTTCAAGAGGGGACGTTTCTCGTCATCAACGGCAAGATCATCACCGATATTGACCTGCACGCTGTGTGCGACGCCCATCGGCGACACGCCGCCCTGGCGACACTCGTGCTCATGAAGAACGTGCGACGCGAGCGCTTCAGTACCGTCGAGGTGGACGGCGACGGGAGCATCGTGCGCTTCGGTGGAATGCCCTCTCCCGTGCCCGATGAGACGCCGAGCGATCACGCGCCACTGTTCTTCACAGGCATCCAGGTCGTCGAGCCGGAGATCTTCGACTTCATCCCGCGCGGCGTGTTCTCGCATACGACCGTAGACGTTTATCCGCGCGCCATCGCATGCGGACGGCGCATCGCCGCCTATATCGCCGAAGGCCAGTGGTACGAACTGAGCACACCGGCGCGTTACTTGAACGCGAGTCTCGCCTTCCTCCGTCGCGAAGGGAGATCGTTCCTCGCCGGCGAGGGAACGCTCATCGAAGACGACGCGGAGGTGAGAGAGAGTATCCTCTGGGAGCGTGTCCGCATTGGCAAGGGCGCGCGCCTGCAGCACTGCATCATCGGCGATGATGTGACGATCCCTTCGGGAAGCGATCTCCGGCGCGTCGCTGTCGTGCGCGCCGCTTTATGCCCATCCCCTTTGGCGGGAACGATCGCGGGTCAGAACCTTCTTGTCCCGTTCTGAGGACGTTCGCGCCAATCGCTTGAAGCGACGGCGACTTCCACACTTTCGTGCGAAAATTCAAAATTTCGCCCCTGCGTCTTCCAAAATCGTGGAAGGGCTTTCCGAAGCCTTGGAAATCCCACTCCGGCCCGCGTGCTTCCCTTCCGGTTAACTTCTTGATGCGCCGTCGGAAAGAAAATGGGAGCTTTCGGCACGTCACTTGCTTGAAGAATGAGGCGGTCACTTCCCAGCAGGGAGCGGCCGAACTTCGAGTAAGGAGGTGGCAAGTATGAGACGATTGGCTGCACTCGTGATCGGTGCGAGCTTGCTCTGGACCTTCGGGGCAAGCCTTGCAGGTGCTCAAACGATCTTGGGATCCATTTCAGGAGTCGTGACCGATCCTCGGGGCGATCCGATTCAAGGGGCGACGGTCACAATCAAGAACGAGGACACGGGGCTCACGCGCGTCCTGACGACGAACGAGACGGGATTCTACCGCGCGGATTCGCTCCCAATCGGAGAGAACTACACGATCACCGTCGAGCATCCCGGATTCAAGAAGGAGATCCGCACGAAGATCGCCGTGCGCGCGGTGGCCATCACGCGCGTGGACATCCAACTTCAAGTGGGAGAGATCGCGGAAGTCGTAGAGGTGACGGCGACGGCGGCCGAGTTGCTCGAACGTACGGAAGCGCGAGTGGCGAAATCCATTCAGAGTCGGCAGGTCTTCGAGCTGCCGGGGCGCAATACGCTGACGGGTCTGGCCCTCTTAGTGCCGGGGACGGTGCCTAATGTCCCAGGCATGCCGGGCTCCGGCTTCGCCACAAGCGGCGGCCGCTCTCGCTCGAACAACTTCAATCTGGATGGATCCAACAACAACGACGATTCGCTCTCGATCCCGCGCCAGACTGTCCCTCCCGAGGCTATCGCCGAATTCCAAATCGTGACGAACAACTTCAATGCCGAGCAGGGGCGCAATTCCGGAGCCGTCGTCAATGTCATCACGAAGTCGGGGACGAACGAGTATCACGGGACGTTGCATTGGACGTGGGCGGGCAATGGGTTAAACGCCCTGACGCTGCAGCAGGAGCGCGTGTATCGAGGAGCCTTACAGCAAGGCCTGCCCAAGCATCAAGCGCTGCGCTCGGCGAAGAATCCGACTGTGGATAACCTCGGAGGCTTCACCATCGGCGGGCCGATCCTTCGAGAGAAGACCTTCTTCTTCGGCTCCTACGACTTTGATCTCTTCCGGAGCACGATCGGATCGGCGGCGCGCAATGCGATCACCCGCGAAGGATTGGACGTGATTCGGGCGAACGCGGCGGCTCAAGGGTTCAGACCGGAGGCCATCGACTTCCTCGCGAACACGTTCCCCGTGGCCAATGATTTCTCCACGCGATTCAACGTCAACGTGGCGGCGCCCGGACAATCACCGCTTTTGATCCCCTTCGCTCGCTTCAATCGTGGAGCGGTCGAGACGCTCAAGTATGAGACGAACTTCCATCGGTTTCTGGCACGGCTGGATCATCGCCTCGGCGAGAAGGATCAGGTCTTCGGCCGCTACCTCTTCGATGATAGCGACGATCCGGGGACACCGGCCTCGCTGCGCGGACAGGAGATCGGCACGGCGGTGCGGAACCAGAGCCTGACGCTCGTTCACACGCACGTCTTCTCTCCGCGCGCGGTGAACGAATTCCGCTTCGCCTATAATCGCCGGGCCATCACCTTCCCCTTGGGCGAGACGGTGCGCCGCTTCGGCGCGTTCTCCATCGGTGGAGTCGGAGGCGCCTTCAACCTCGGGAACATCAATTTCCCGCAGTTCCGCACCGACAACATCTATCAATACGCGAACAAGTACACGCTCACGTTCGGGCGCCATTCGCTGCGAGCAGGCGTGGACATTCGCCGCGTGCAGCTGAACTCCTTCTTCGCGCCGATCGTGGACGGGCAAGTGACGTATCCGAACCTGCGCGCGTTCCTGCGCGACGAGAATGCGACGTTCAACCAATATGCCGGCGAAGCCTATGTCCCCAGCCGGTTGACCGAACTGGGCGCGTTCCTTCAGGATGATCTCCGTCTCACGCCGAACCTGACCCTCAACCTGGGCCTCCGCTACGAATACACGGGGACACCCTTCAACTACTTCTCGAACGCGAAGCCGGACATCAACAACTGGGGCCCCCGCTTTGGATTCGCCTGGAATCCGAAGACTGAGCGGACAGGGTTCTGGGGCTGGCTCACCGGTGGCGACAAGCTCGTGATCCGCGGCGGATACTCGCTCACCTACGATCAGATCTTCCAGAACGTCCTGCTCAACACCTCGCGGAACTATCCGCGTGGCGTGCAAGTGGCCCTCGGACCAATCTCCGGTCAACGCCTCTTCCTGCGCAGTAACTGGCCCTCGCCGCCGACGCCTCAGGACTTCGTGCGCCTGGGCGGGAATCCGGACCTGCTGCCCTATCGGTACTTCTCCCTCAATAAGCGCGTCAGCCAACCCTACACGAACCAGTACAGCCTGACGCTACAGCGGCAGTTCCTCGGCGACTACGCCCTCAGTATCGGCTACGTCGGCACGCGCGCGTTGAAGCTGATCCGCGAGTACGAGACCAACATCGGTTTCTTCAAGGCGGCTGTGGATCGCAATCCGTCCGTGTATCAGAGCATCCTGCCCTTCCTGCAATTGACGACGCGCGGCGGACAGCCCGTGTATCTGCGCGATCCGGCGCGCGGCTCTATCCTAGTTGGAGATGGGCACGCACAATCCTGGTACAACTCACTGCAAGTCTCCGTGGATAAGCGCCTGAGTCGCAGATTGCAGTTCGGCGCCGCCTACACCTACTCCAGCTACATCAGCACGAGCGATGACATCCTGGGCGCTTGGCTCGCCCAGACGCTACCGGCTAACCCCATCAACGCGCGGTTGGATCGGGGTCGCTCGATCTACGATCGCCCGCACCGGTTCGTGATCAACTACGTGTGGGATATCCCCGGATACAAGGGCGAGAGCGGATTCCTGCGGCAAACGCTCTCGGGATGGCGACTCTCCGGAATCACCACGTTCCAATCGGGGACGCCATACTCGGTCTTCAATAACAACAACGCGCTTGGCATTCTGCCCGGGCAGATCACGACGATCGCCTTCTCGCAGCGCGTCTCGATCAATCCGGGCGGAGATCCCCGCTTCGTCACGGGCGTCGGAGCAGATGGCCGCCCGCTCAATCCGAACGCTTACTGGGTCGTTCCCGGGACGAACTCGGGGATCGTGGGAAACGCCGGGCGAAACCGCTTCCGAACCGAGGGCGTGAACAACTTCGACATGGCGCTGGTGAAGGAGATTCGAATTGCCGAGAGCCATAACCTGCAGATCCGGTGGGAAGTCTTCAACATCTTCAACCATCGCCAGTTCATCTATCCGCCGCCCAACTTCCTGTCGGAGACAACGCTGCTGGGGCCGACACAACCGGATCTGAACCTCGGCTGGTCACATCTGGGGCTGACCGGAGCCACGCCCGGCGGCCGCAGCATGATCTTCACTGTGCGGTATAACTTCTGAAACCCGTTGAGGCTCGGCATCGTGAGCCGAACCGCATACGAAAAGAGGGGGCGGGGCCGCCCCCTCTCTTTTGCCATGTTCCCTCTCAAACGCTCTCGCGCGCTTGTTCGATCGCTCGTCGGCACCAGACGCGCGCCAAATGCGCGCGATATTCCGCCGAAGCGTGCAAGTCTTCAAGCGGATCAATACCCTCGGTGGCTTTCGCGGAAGCGTTCGCGATCACGGAGGCGTCCAAGGCTCGTCCCCGAAGCGCCTCCTCAACGGCCCGCGCGCGATAGGCTTTCGGCGCGATGCCCGTGATCCCAACGGCGACATCCTGACATACGCCGTTCGGATCCACGGCGAGCACAACGGCCACACCGCACAGAGCGAACCCCGAAGCTTTCTGCGCCACTTTCACATACGCCGTCCCCGTGCGTGGCCCGAGCGCCGGCACCTTCACCTCCACCAGGATCTCTCCCGGTTGAAGCGCTGTCGTCAGCATATCCACGAAGAAATCTTCGGCGCGAATCCACCGTTCCCCTTTTGTGCTCACCGCACGCAGCTCGGCGCCCAACGCCAAAATGGCCGCCGGATAATCAGCCGCCGGATCGGCATGCGCCAGACTCCCTCCGATCGTCCCCATGTTCCGCACCTGCACATCCCCAATCCGATGCGCCGTCTCCGCTAAGAGGGGGCACCGCTGCCGAAGCATCTCTGATGTCTCCACATCCACATGCCGGGTCATCGCGCCGATGAGCAGATGCTCCCCAGACTCTCGAATGTACGAAAGTTCCTTCACGCCACCGAGATCAATGACGTATTGCGGCTGCGCCAAGCGGAGCTTCATCAGGGGGATCAGACTATGTCCGCCAGCTAGAAGCTTCGCCTCGTCCTTGTACTGCTCCAGAAGTGCGAGCGCTTCAGAGAGATTCGCCGGTCGAAAATACTCGAATGCCGTTGGGATCATAAGCCCTCTCCCTCTTCATGCCCCACGGATCGCCCGCCAGATCTTCTCGGGCCGCAGCGGCATATCCAGATGCTGAACGCCGAACGGCGCCAACGCATCCAGGACAGCGTTGACGATCGCTGGCGTCGCGGCGATCGTCCCCGCCTCGCCGACACCTTTGATGCCAAGCGGATTCACGGGCGAAGGCGTCTCCGTTCGATCCGTCTCCAACCACGGGACATCCGTCGCCTTCGGGATCGCATACTCAGTTAGCTCGCCCGTCACTAACTGCCCACTCTCATCATACACGGCCTCTTCCAGCAGCGCTTGCCCAAGCGACTGAACGATCCCCCCATGCACTTGCCCATCCACGAGCAAGGGATTGAGGACGCGCCCACAATCGTCCACGGCCACATAGCGTCGAAACTGCACGTCTCCCGTCTCCGGGTCCACTTCCACGACGGCGATATGCGCGCCAAAGGGGAACGTGAAGTTGCTCGGTTCGAAGAAGTACGTCGCCTCAAGCCCCGGCTCTACCCCTGGCGGCAAGTTCTTCGCCAGATAGGCCGCCAGAGCCACCTCATGAAATGTCATGCGACGCTCCGGATTGTCCTTGAGGAAGAAGTGTCCGTCCTCAAACGCCACATTGGCCACGTTCTCTTCACCCAAGAGATGCGCGGCCAGGTGCGTCGCCTTCTCCTTCACCTTCTGCAACGCGCCATAGACGGCCGTCCCTCCGACAGCCGTCGCTCGACTGCCGAATGTCCCAATGCCATACTGCACGATAGCTGTGTCGCCGTGAATGACGCGAACGTCCGCCAGCTCAACGCCCAATTCATCGGCCACGATCTGCGCGAATGCGGTCTCCTGCCCTTGCCCATGAGGCGAGGCGCCGGTCAAAACGGTGACCTTCCCTGTCGGCTCAACGCGCACCGTCGCGCTCTCCCACCCCCCGGCCGGAAGTGCTGGCGAAGGCCCCAGCGCGCAAATCTCGACATACGTCGAGATCCCAATACCCAGATATCGGCCTTGCTGTCGAAGCTGCTGCTGCTCCTGCCGGAGCTTCTCATAGCCAACCAGCTCCATGGCGCGCCGCAGCGCTTGGTGATAATTGCCGCTATCGTAGGCCAACCCGCTGGCCGTCGGAAAGGGGAACTCCTCGGGCTGCGGAAAGTTCCGCATGCGCACTTGGACCGGATCCAATCCCAATTCCCCCGCGATCCGATCCATCATGCGCTCGAGCCAGTAGGTGGCTTCGGGTCGCCCCGCCCCGCGATAGGCATCCGTGGCCATTTTGTTCGTGAAGGCACCGACGATCTGAACATGCAGGTTGGGGATTTTGTACGGCCCCGTTGCCATCAGTCCCGTCAATGTCGGAATCGCCGGCGTCAGCAGTTGATGATACGCACCGAGATCTTGAATGATCTTGTATCGCAAGCCCAGGACCGTCCCATCTCGCTTGACGGCCGCCTCGACCTCAGCGATCTGCCCGCGCCCATGAGTCGTCGAGAGGAAATTCTCCCGTCGCGTCTCGATCCATTTGACCGGACGACCGAGCCGCATGGCCAGATACCCCACGAGCGCCTCTTCTGCATAAACATTCAGCTTGCTCCCAAATCCCCCACCCACCTCGGGGGCGATCACCCGCAGCCGATTCTCAGCCAGCCCCAACATGGTCGCCAACTGCGTGCGCAAAAGATGTGGGATTTGCGTCGAGGTCCAGACGGTGAGCTGTCCCTCGCCCGGGAGATACTCGGCCACGACCCCACGAGGCTCCATCGCGACGGGAATGAGCCGCTGATTCACCATCCGCTGCGAGACGACTACGTCGGCTTCGCGAAAGGCCCGCTCGATGTCCCCCCCGCTCAACCGCCACACGAAGGCGACGTTCGTCCCGAACTCCTCGTGAACGATTGGCGCGCCTTCGGCAATAGCCCGCTCCGGGTCCACAACGGCTTCGAGCGGCTCGTATTCCACCTCGATCATGTCTACGGCATCGCGCGCCAGATACCGATCTCCCGCCACGACGACGGCGATCGGCTCCCCCACGTAATGCACCTTCTCCAACGCCAGCACCGGATGCTTGGGAATCTTCAAATCCGGCAGTCGGCTCGCCACGGGAACCGGACCGATGGCCTCTCGCACATCCGCCCCCGTGAAAACGGCGATCACCCCAGGCGCCTGCCGCGCTTTCTCCACATTCACGGCCTTCAGGCGCGCATGAGCGTAGATGCTACGCAGAATCGCCGCATAGACCATCCGCGGCCGCACGATGTCATCCACATACTGCGACCGCCCGGTGATCAACCGGTGATCCTCCACCCGCGGAATGGGTTCACCCACAAACTTCTTCCCCATCGTCATCCCCTCCTCCACGGCCTGCTCGTTCACTTCGAGCGAGCTCCTCCCTCTCGCGTTACCCGGATCTTCTCTGCCGCATACCGAATGGCCTCGATGATGTGCTGATACCCCGTGCAGCGACAGAGATTCCCTTCAATCCCCCGTCGAATCTCTTCCTCGCTTGGATCGGGGGAACGCGAGAGCAGTTGATGAGCCGCTAGAATCATCCCCGGCGTGCAATAACCGCATTGCAGCCCATGCTTCATCCAAAATCCTTCCTGAATTGGGTGCAACTGCCCGTTCTCGGCCAGTCCTTCGATGGTCGTGATCTCCGCCCCATCCGCTTGCACGGCGAAGAGGGTGCAGGATTTCACCGCTGCCCCGTTGAACAAAACGGTGCAGGCCCCGCAGAGGCTTGTCTCACACCCGATGTGCGTCCCCGTCAACCCAATGACATCTCGAAGATAATGAACCAGCAACAGCCGGGGTTCCACGTCATGACGGTAAAGCAGCCCATTGATTGTCACCTCAATCGTCCGCCCCACACCTCACCTCCCGCACGAAGAGTTCGACAACCATTATATCTGGCTCGATTCCCCTGTCAAGACATCCTTCTCCCAGAATTCAGCCCCATGATTCCTCAAAACCGCGCGCGATTGGCCGGAACGGCACGCCCCCCTGGGGGGATGATCCACTGCGCCACGTGAAGAAATCCGTCCGCGTCACAGGAGACGGGCGGTCACCTACCCGCCTTGCGCCGTGCAGGAAAGGGGAAGATAAGACCATCGCGAATTGTCCCGAAGATCACACGCCTTTTCCCAAAGATGGGGAGAAGGCTACGGCTTCATCACGGCTCAATCAATCGGATCCTGCATTTCCACACCGCGGGCCCCACAGGTTGGAGGGGTACATTGCGCGGTGATGAAGCGCGATGTCAGGGGAGGCACAACCGCCACCTGAGGTCCGATTCCCAGCCGGAGCACGCCAATGGCACGGATCTATCCCCGCGCCGGATTTCGGTCCTCACAAACAATCGGAACGGTGCGCGTTCGCCGAAACGCGATCTCGTCCTCGCCCGCTCAGTCTTCGAGGATCTCCAGCCCCACCCGCTTCTTCTGCTTCATCCCCGCTGCGCTGAGGATCGTCCGAATCGCTTTGGCGTTCTCCCCCCCCTTGCCAATGACCTTCCCCAGATCGGATTTCGCCACGCGCAATTCATAGACGATCGTCCCCGTTCCGGCGACCTCCCGAACGCGGACCTGATCAGGATAATCCACCATCGCTTTCACGATCTCTTCAACTAATTCCCTCATACCACCCGGACCGTCCATACACCGATTTTCTCATCCGATAATGCGGATTTATCATACACGCTCTTCGCAAAGGATTCAATAGCTCGCGGCGCCCGGAGGCCTGAGGCTTTATCCCCTCGCCTTCGGATGCTACACTTTTAGCGCGAAGTGATGCGGGGAGGGAGAGCAGCGAGATGAGGAGGACCGATGGCAATGCGCGATTGCCGATTTTTCCACTTCCGGTCGTGCTGATCCCAGAGATGATGCTTCCGCTGCACATCTTCGAGCCGCGATATCGGCTCATGTTGCGGCACTGTCTGGAGGGCGAGCGCCTCTTCGGATTGAGCTACCATTCGAACGCCGAGGTTGGTCAACTGGTCGTCCCCGACTTGGAGAGCGTCGGCTGTGCGGCGCGCATCCTCCACGTAGAGCTGCTTGTGGACGGCCGCGCGAACATCCTCATCGTCGGCACACATCGCTATCGGATCGGCCGGTATCTCTCTCACGACCCCTACTTGCTCGCGGAGGTCGAATTCTTCGAGGATGATCCCATCGAGGGCGAAGAGCGAGAGATCGTGACGGCGCTCGTCGCTCAAGTCGCGGCGCACTTCTTCCGCTTCCTCCGCGCCCTGCAACTTTTGCACGATCTGCCGGAGCGACCAGTCGCCTTGCCGGAGGATGCCGAACGGCTCTCGTTCACGATCGCCGCGGCTGTGCTGCAGCCGCCGGAAGAGCTACGGCAGGTCTTGGAATTGATCTCCACGCGGGCCCGGCTCGAACTCTTACTTGCTCGTCTGGAGAAGCTCGTCGAGGATTCCGAACATCGCGCGCGCACTCACGCGGAAGCGAAGCGCAATGGACAAAGGAAGCCGCCTCCTCATGTTCACTGAAGCGCCCGCGCGATTCCCGAGCGCGGGCTTCGCCGGACGAAAGGAGGTCGTGATGATCGACATCAAAGTCCGATTCTTCGCACAATGCCGTGAGCTGGCGGGCACCGCCGAATACGAGCTGTCGCTCCCCACCCCGGCCACTGTTGCGCAAGCGCTCGAAGAGGTGTATCAACGGTTCCAAGCACTTGGCGACTTACGGGGACGCGTCCTCATCGCCGTCAACGAACGGTACGCGACGCCCGAGACGCCGCTCCGCGCAGGAGATGTCCTCGCGCTCCTGCCACCGGTCAGCGGAGGACAGGAGGAGGATATCTTCGAGCTGGTACGCGAACCGATCGACGCTCGGGCACTCGTTCACCGGCTGCTTCGAGGGGCAGCCGGTGCCGTCGTCACCTTCGATGGCGTCGTCCGCGAGCAGAAGGCGGGCCGGCGCGTCCGTCATCTCGAATACGAAGCCTACGAAGAGATGGCCTTGCGCATGCTGCGGCAGATCGGTCGTGAGATTCGCGATCGCTGGCCTATTGATCGCATCGGTATCGTGCATCGGCTCGGACGGCTGGAGATCGGCGAGTCGAGCGTCGTCATCGTCGTGACCTCGGCTCACCGACGCCCCGCCTTCGAGGCCTGCCAATACGCCATCAACCGACTGAAAAAGATCGTCCCGATCTGGAAGCGAGAGCATTTCGAGGATGGAAGCGTCTGGGTAGAAGGGGAATGGCCGTCGCCGGAGGAGTGGCCATCGGAGTGAACTACCGCCGACTCGAAGAGGAACGTCCCGGCCGGGAGACGAATGGATTCCCGCGGATGTAGAAGCGCCAAGGCTTCTCGCTCCACGGTCCCGCATAGTCCACACCGATGCGCGGTGTCGAGGCGATGTGCTCGGGAGCGATCTCCTCCCCTCGATCTTCCACATAGAGCACCGATCCGCACAGGTCCGCGCCGTTGAATGTTCGATCCACCATCAGGTACCGACAGACTTTGCCCGGTCCATTGGGAATGAGCAGGGTGCGTTCTCCCTCAGGCACAATGGGTTCCAAAGCGCGGATGAGCACGGCTGCCGGATACCCCTCCCGCTCCGTCACGATGTTGAAGCAATGATGCACGCCGTAGATCATGTAGACATAGGCGTATCCCGGCGGCCCGAACATGATGGCCGTCCGCCGAGTGAGCCCGCGCCAAGCATGCGACGCGCGATCCTCTGAACCAACATAGGCCTCCGTCTCGACGATCCGCCCAATGATCGGCCCCTCGGTGGTGTGACGAATGAGATATTTCCCCAACAGCTCCCGCGCGACCTCCACCGTCGGCCGCTCATAAAAGGCGCGCGGCAATTTTCGACTCCACGTGCTCGCTCCGCTCACGAGCATCACCGTTGAGGACATCGGCTCTCGATCCGCGCTCATTGTTCGAGCAGGTGCAATTGATACCGCCCCTTCCCCCCCCGCCGCACGCTGTTGACGCGAATGAAATAGCGGCTCGAGTGAGCGAGCGTGTGGCGAATGTGCGCGTGCCCGTGCTCGCCGCTATCGCTGAGGATCTCCACCCCATTCTCATCCATGAGGGTCAGATAGGGTTGGAAGTCCTTCGAGCGGAGGTGAATGGCGATGCGCTGCCCGCGATTTCCCCGGAAGACGTAGAGATCGTAGTACGAGCCATCCGCCATCTTGCGATCCCCCTCTTCGAGGGCACCCTCGATGGTCTGTCCGATACGAATCGGCGTTTGCGCCTGGCCTTCGATTAGGAAGGCCATCAGTATGAACCCCAGCGCGACGAACGCCCGCGACCATCCCGAATGAAGGCCACGCCCCGACTCAAATCCTCGCCCGTTCGATTTCGGATGGGAACCCTCGCCCATCATCCGATGAGCCTCTCCGTGGCTTACAGCTCGCCTGGCTTTCGCGTGCCCCCTCCGCCAGAACGTTGCACCGCTTGCTCGATCCATCGCGCGAGCTTCTCCGCTCGATGCCGCACCATGAGGAGCAAATCCTCATCTTGCTCCAGGTCCCGAAGCAACGGCAGCAGTTTCTCCGGCTCCCCGAGCCATCCGTTCTTCAACTCGGATTCCAGCCCGCGCAACTGCTTGTCGAGATCGAGCGGCCCATATTGCCGGGCGAGCGAGATCAAGAAGACGCGATACTCCTGCATGGCGATGCCCCGAAGCCGCTGCGCCAACTCCCGCATCGTCTCATGGCGCGTGAGCGTGAAACGCACGCTGCGCTGACGATCCCCGTGACGAACCCGGAGGATGACCGTCCCAAGGGATGGCATCTCGCGCTCAGCCCGATAGTCCTCCGAGCTCTCCAGAAAGCGCAAGGCATCCAAATCCCTCTTCACCCGCTCCACCGTGCTCGCCAGAAGTTGGAGAGGAAGGACGATCGGCTCCTCGGCCTCTTTTCGCCAGAAAGAGAAGGTCCCGCGTCCAGTGTCATCGAAATGGAGCTCAAAACGCATGGGGTCAAGTTGCAGATGCTCGAACGTATACGTGCAGGACCATGATGACGGCGACTCGGTGTTCTGTCCGAGCCCGGCTATCGCGCCGAGCCCTAACAGGCCGGACGTGATCACCGCGAGCCAACGCGCGCGTGCTCCTCCCCTCTGGCCGTGCCGCATCTCCGCGTCTCCCCCTTCCGCGATGTCCCCGACGGGCTGTTGGTTATTGTAACCGAACGGAGACGACCTGGGAAACGCCTGGCTCCTCCATCGTCACGCCGTAGAGGACATCAGCGATCTCCATCGTCCCCTTATTGTGCGTGATGAGGATGAATTGTGTGCGGTGGCTCATGTGGACGATCTGGCGCGCGAAGCGGGAGATGTTCATATCGTCCAGCGGCGCATCCACCTCATCGAGCACGCAGAAGGGGCTCGGCCGATAGCGGAAGATCGCCAGAAGTAGCGCCAATGCCGTGAGCGCCTTCTCCCCCCCAGAGAGGAGCTGAAGGTTCTGAAGGCGCTTGCCCGGAGGTTGGGCGAGGATGTCGATGCCGCTCTCCAACACGTTCTCTGAATCGAGCAGCAGCATCTCGGCATGTCCCCCACCGAAGAGCTCGCGAAAGACCTCATCGAACCGCTCATTGATCGCTTCGAAGGCGGCGAGGAAGCGGTGGCGCGCGCGCCGTCGGATCTCGCGAAGCGCCTCTTCGGTCGTGGCGATCGAGCGCTCGATGTCCTCGCGTTGCGCGCGAAGGAAGGAGAGCCGCTCCTCGGCCTGTTGCAGCTCCTCCACGGCCATGAGATTGATCGGCCCCAAGTCCTCGATCTTTTGCCGCATCGCTTCGATGCGTGCGCGCACGGTCTGCGAATCCTCCACCGGCATCCCCTCGGCAGAGACGGAGAGCACTTCCTCCAAACTCTCCCCGAATTCGATCCGGCAACTCTCGCTCATGTGGCGCCACTCGGCCAAGAGTTGAGCGCGCGCGATCTCCTCCTGCTGCAGGCGATCCCGCAGCTCCGATTCCCGCTCGCGCTGCTCCGCCAGACGCGCGGCCACCGTGTCCACGGCCATGTGCGCTCCGCCTAAGTGCTCCGTCGCATGGCGGACTTCAGCCTCCGCGCATTCCCGCGCCTCCTCCAGCTCGCGCTCGCGCTGCGTGAGCGCGAGCCGTCGTTCCGCACATTGTTCCCGCTCCTGGTGAAGGCCCGCGCGCTCCAGACGCATGTCTTCGAGGCGTCGGAGCAGATGCTGACGCTCCTGCTCCAAGCGTCGCAGGTGACCGTGCACGGCCTGACGCCGCTCCCCCTTCGCCGCGAGGTGGACGCGCAGCGCCGCCACGTGTTCGGCCAAGGCCTCGCTTCTCCGACGCTGCTCGGCCAAGGTCTCGTAGTGAGCGCGTTGCTCCGCCTCGAGCGCGCGAAGGCGCTCTTCAGCTCGCTCTCGCTCAGCGAGCGCATGCTCGTAGTCCTGCTGCACGCGCTCTCGCTCTCGCTGGACCTCCGCGTGCTCGAATTCGATCACGGCCAGATGCTGTCGCACGCGCGCCAGATCATGGTCCGCGTCCGAAAGGCGCTGTTCGTGCTCGCGAAGAGCGTGTTCGCCCTCATCAAGCGCCGCCTTCCGCCGCGCGCTCTCCTGAAGCCAATACTGGACAGCGCGCTCCGCCTCTTGCTGCCTCCGTCGGAATGCGTCGAGCTGCTTCGCCAGCTCCTCGCGGCGAACCTGAAGATCGCGAATCTCCCGCTTCAGGGCGAGGACGCTGAACGCTTGCTCTCCCCCCTTCCCGCCGACCAAGAGCGTTCCTCCCCGCACCCACGTTCCCTCTCGCGTCAGGAAGACTCGATTCGGATCCTCGGCCGATTGCCGAATGGCCGTCTCGAGATCGCGCGCGATCTCGACTCGCGCGCACTCCGGGAAAGCTCGCGCGAGCGTGCGCGCCAGAGCCGGCGTCGCGCCCAAGGCCTCGAAGAAGCCATCGTGCTTCAGGACTCCCTCGCGCTCCCCTTGGCCATCAGCGGAAGCCTCTTCCTCGAAGACCAAAAATTGCGCTCGCCCGGCCCGAGCAGATTCCAGGGCGGCGAGCGCCGCTTGTGCATCGTCAAGCGAAGGGACGAGGATCGCCTGCAGCCGTTCGCCCAAAAATCCCTCGACCATGCCCTCGTTCTCCGGGGCGACACGAAGGACATCAGCCAGCGTGCCCAGGAGGCGCAGGCGACCGTCCGGTTGATGAGATTCGAAGAGATACTGCACCGCGCGCGAGGCATAAGCGCAGCGTCCGTCCAATTCGAGCAGCGAAGCCAAGCGATTCTCGACGGCGATCGCCGCCTTCTCCGCCTCGGCCCAGGTTGCGCGCACCTGCATCTCGTGCTGGCGAGCATGCTCCAGATGACGTTGCGCCTCCTCGTAGGCCGCTCGAAGCTCCTCCCCCTCACGACGCCGCGCTTCGAGCGCGCGAAGCAGATGCTCTCGATCGGCGAGAAGCTGCGCTTCTCGCGCTGCAGCGCGCTCTCGTTCCGTCGCCAGGCGACGAAGCTGTGCCTCAAGGCGCCGCAGGGTTTCCAGAAGCTGCTGGCCGGCATTGCGCCAGTGCGCGACGGTCGCGATAGCCTCCACATGGTGGGCCCGCATGTGCTCGATCTCTCGCTCGTGTTCAGCCACGGCCGCGAGCGCGCGCTCATACTGTGCCTGCTCGGCGCGCATCTCTTCCTCATGCGCGGCGATCTCACGAAGGACGTGCTCCATCTCCCGGGTGAGCCGAGCGATCTCGGCGACGATGACGTCCAGACGCTGCCGTATTCCCTCCTCTTCGCGTTCCAGAGCGCGCTCACGCACGCGGAGGTCCTCAAGCTGCGTCTCACATTGCGCCGTCTGCCCCCTCACGCGCTCCAGCTCGATCTCGATCTGCGCCAAGCGTTCGCGGGCGGAAGCGATCCGCACTTCGCGAGCACGCTCTTCCTGAACGAGCTGCTGCTGCTCAACCTCCAGCGTCGCGATCTCCGCCATCACATCGGCGCGCGCGCTCTCGAGGGCGAGGATCCGTTGGTTCGCGGCCGCCAGGTCCGCCTCCAGGCGCTGCGCCTCCGATCGAAAGAGCTGCCGCAAGAGGGCGCGCAGCTCCTCACGAAGCCGCCGATACCGGCGAGCGCGCGCCGCCTGCCGTTTCAAGGTCCCCACCTGACACTCGATCTCCGCGATGAGATCGTTCAAGCGCGCGAGGTTTTGTCGCGCCGATTCCAACCGCATCTCAGCCATACGCTCCCGCAATTTGAGCCGCGTGATCCCTGCCGCTTCTTCGATCACCGCTCGACGCTCCGAGGGCTTGGCCTGAATGAGCGCCGTCACGCGATCCTGGCCGATCAACGCATAATGTCCGGGGCCTAACCCCGTCCCGGCGAACAGGTCGTAAATATCGCGCAAACGGACCGGCTGACCGTCAATCAAGTATTCGCTCTCACCGGAACGATATAACCGTCGGCCGACCGTCACCACCGTGCCCGCCGGAATGCTCTCTACAGGCCAAGATCTCCGCGACGTTCGCGGCGCTTCGTCTTCCGGAGCATCCTCCCCCTCTTCCCCTCGAAGCCGAATCTCCTCGGTCGCCACGAGCGTGAGAATGACTTCGGCCATCCCCAGAGGAGGGCGCGTGCGCGTGCCTTGAAAGATCACGTCCTCCATGCGCGTCCCGCGGAGCAATCGCGCGCTCTGCTCACCGAGCACCCACGCAATGGCATCGGCGATGTTACTCTTGCCGCACCCGTTCGGTCCCACGATCGCCGTGATCGCATCCGGGAAGACCAGCTCCGTTGGATCACAGAAGGACTTGAACCCGTGCAGCTCGATCCGCTCAAGTCTCCACATTGTCCCGGCCACATACACAAGATATTCGACGCCGCTTCACGCAAGCCACAATATAAGGAAGGTCGTGGGGATTGTCAAAAGGTTCTCCGGATCGAGCGACCGAGGACTCTCCGGGCGAGAGGGAGGAGCCCGGCCGCCAGGAGGATCTTCAGCAGATCGCCGGGCAGAAAGGGCCAGACTCCGAGCATCAGGGCGCGCTCCGGCGACACAAAGCGCAAGAGGCCCAGAAGTCCAGTGAGGTAAATCGCAACCTGTCCGATCACCATCGCTCCCACCGCCGTCACCCATCGGCGATCCCAGCCGCGTTCGGCGAAGGTGCCCGTCACATAGGCGGCGAGGACAAATCCCAAGAGATACCCTCCCGTCGGTCCCGCCAGATGGGCCAGGCCGCTGCGCCCGCCGGCGAAGACGGGCCAGCCTATAGCGCCCTCCCCCAGATAGAGGAGCATCGCCAACGCGCCCAGACGACGCCCGAGCACCATCCCCCCCAGCAAGACGACCGCCGTCTGCGCCGTGATCGGCACCGGCGTGAACGGGAGCGGAATCGCCCACTGCGCCGAGAGTGCGACCAGAACGCTGAAGCTCACGACGATGAGACTCCGACTGAGCCAAGCGCCTTCGGCCGTGAAATCACTCAACACCGTCCGCCCTCGAACGAGCGTCTTCATCGCTCCTCCCCTCCTTCGCTCCATCGCGAGTCGGACAACCGCTCGCTGAGCGCGCGTAGCTGCATAATGATAAGGACGGCGATCGGCGGGAGCAAGATCAGATTGATGAGCCCATAGCTCAGCAGCAGCCGTCCATCGCTCTCCACAAGCGCGTACCGCACGAGCGATCCGAGCACAAGCGCTAGAAGATACCCCCCGACGAGGAACGCCAACGCCGTCGTGCGCGAGAGCAGCTTCCCCCGCATCTCCTCCTCGATGCGCCAAAAGGACGGCGTCACGTCGTCCGGGTAGGTATAGTAGTCCAGACACGTCATGACATCGCGCACCAGCTCCCACATGCCGATGCCGAACAGACCCAGACAGACCCCCTTCCCGACCGGGCCGAGCATCTCGAAGATCGGCGGGCGGAACAGCGCCACCAGGAATGCCGAAGCGAAGAGCGAGACGACAAGCATCACGGCCGTCTGACGAATCGTCACCTCCTCGTGCTCGCGTCGCAGCAGCTCCTCGACGATGCCTTTCAGGCGCTCGCGCAGGACGGCCGCGCGCTCCCGCTCTCGCAGATATTCCTCGTAATCGGCGAGCAACCCGCGATCGTAGAGATCGCGCAGCCGCCGATCGCTCAGGACCTTGTACGCTTCCGTGATCCGCGCGAAATCTTCCGCGGCCGTCGGCGATGGGTTCACATCCGGATGGTAGCGCTTGGCTAAGCGGCGATACGCGGCCTTGATCTCTCGTTCGCTCGCCTGTCGCGAGACGCCTAAAAGCTCATAGAGATCGGCCATCGGTTCGACTCCGCGAAACTACGGGGCGCGGATCGCTCCCATCTGTGACTCATAGTCATACGCTTCACCGCACATAAGACGCATGACCGGCCACAGGAACTCCCGGTAGGGCCGTTCTGCACAGCCAGACCGTACAACCTCAAATTCAGCGCCGCGTTCAGGTCTTGATCCATCTCCCGCCCACACGCCTCACACCGAAACACCCAATGGGAAAGCGGCATCTTCGGGCCCAAGCACCCACAGCGTGAGCACAACCGAGTAGATGGCAAACCACGCGGCGCTACGATCAGACGCGACCCGTACCAGCGGGCCTTGTACGCCAGCATCCGCCGGAAGGCTCCCCAACCCCCGTCGGCCACCGATCGGGAAAGCCTTCCCCGAACTAGCCCCCGCACGTTTACCCGGACGTGCGGCCTTCCGGATTGGGTTCCTCTACCGGGATGGTGCCGGTAGGAAGCTGCCGGGCGGGCAGCAGCAAGCTTGCCTGCCTTGAACCACCGCCAGGCGGTCAGGTACCTGCCTGTGCAGGCGGGGCCGATTCCTTGCTTACGAGCCCTGTCGAAAAGCTTCATGGCCGAAATGGACGATAACAAAAACGGCCGCTGCTGGCAGCCCCCTTACCGGGTCGTCCAGCACAGGCTCGGCGAGGCTACTCTCCCGGACGCTCAGCTCTTCTTCGCCGCTTTCAACCGCTTGATTCGCTCGGCCACTTTCGGATCGGCGTAGATGAGGATGGCTCGAAATTGGCTGTTGGTGACCGGTCCGAGGGCATAATAGATGCCCGCCTTCCCATACTGCTTCATGAATTCCTCAACCATGGCATGAGGATTCTGCCCGTTCCGAAAGCGCAGGCGCGCGACGAGCACTTTCCCCTCGCGCTGCTCCGGAGAGATGAGTAAGCGTCCGCTGGCCAACCGCTCGCGGCGACGCTGTCGCCACCGCCGCTTCTGCTCCTGATACTTCTCCGGATTCGCCCGAATCCACGCTTTCTTCATCTCGCGCCGCGTCTTCACCGCCGTCGCCATACCTCACTCTCCTCCCTCGAAAAGTTCGCGTTGCCCCCAAAGGGGGCCCGCTCCTCATGAATGTTCGGATAATCCCCCTTCGGCTTCCTGGCAGACGAAGTGCGCGAGCGTCCGCACACCCATGCCCGTCGGTCCGCTCGCCAGGTAAGGTTTGTTCTCTTCAAGCCACGCCGTTCCCGCAATATCCAGGTGCGCCCACGGCGTCTCCTCGGCGAATTCCTTCAGGAAATACGCCGCCGTGATGGCCCCGGCCTTACGCCCGCCGACGTTCTTGAGATCGGCGATCTGGCTCTTGAGCTGTTCCCGATATTCTGGGTCCAGCGGCATGGGCCAGAGCTTCTCCCCAGCTTCGCGTCCGGCCGCGATCACTCGCTCGACGAGCGACGGATCGTTGCCGAAGATGGCGGCATAGACGGAGCCGAGGGCGACGACGCACGCGCCCGTGAGCGTCGCCACGTCCACGATCGTCTGTGCGCCGAGCTGACGCGCGTACGTGATTGCATCCGCCAGGATGAGCCGCCCCTCAGCATCGGTGTTGATCACCTCGACCGTCTTGCCGCTCATGGTGCGAAGGATGTCGCCCGGCTTCTGCGCGCGTCCGCTGGGCATGTTCTCGGTCGCGGGCACAAGCCCCAGGACTTTGATCTTCGGCCGCAACTGCGCGATCGCCCGCAGCGCACCAAGCACGGCCGCGCCGCCAGCCATATCGTATTTCATCTGCTCCATCCCGTCGGCCGGCTTGAGCGAGATGCCACCGGAGTCGAACGTGATCCCCTTGCCGAGCAAAGCGACCGTCGGCAGGTGACTCAGGAACGCTTCATCCCCCTCAGGGATGTAGCGGAGCACGATCAGGCGTGCCGGCTCATCGCTGCCCCGCGCGACGCCCAAGAGCGCTCCCATGCCCAGCTCTTTCATCTGCGCTTCATCGAGCACCTCGATGTCCAATCCGTATCGCGCGGCCATGTCTGCGGCTCGACGCGCCAGCTCCAGCGGGGTGAGCACGCTCGCGGGCTCATTGACGAGATTGCGGGCGAAATTCGTCGCCTTGGCCAAGATCATGCCGCGTTCGATCCCGCGCTGCATCTCCACCTCCGACTCGCCCTCGGCGACGAGACGCACCTCCTCGATCGCGCGCTCCTCCTTCTCCTGCGTCTTGTATGTGCCCGGATCGAAGAGGCCCAGCAGAACGCCTTCGACGGCCGCCTGCGCGCTTCGACTCAGATCGAGCGCAGACCGGTGCAGGATGGCCATGGAGCGAATCCCCCGCTGACGCAAGAAGCGCGCCGCCGTGCCCGCCACCTGGCGAATCGTGTCGAAAGTGAACTCGGAACGTTTCCCCGCGCCGACGAAGAGGACGCGCGAGGCCGCCAACGCGCCCATCGTTGGCACATAGAGCGTCTCGCCGAACTTCCCCTTCACTTCGCCAGAGGTCAGCGCCGTGGCGAGCACGCCGCGCAATCGCTGATCCAGCTCGCGGAGCAGCGCGTCTTCGAGGTCTTCCCCCTCGAAGAGGCCGACGCACAAGGCCTCTGCGTCCACCTCGTGAAACTTCCGAAAGTCTGGCTTAATGCGCATATCACCTCCTGAACGCTTTCAGAATGGCCTCCGTCTCTCGCTCGATGGCCTTACGACGTGCAGCCTCGCGCTTATCGTGCAGCTTGCGCCCGCGCGCCAGCGCGATCTCGAACTTCACCCGCCCGTTCTTCAGATAACAGCGGGTCGGGATGAGCGTGAGCCCTTTCTCTTGTACTCTCCCCATCAAGCGCAGGATCTCCGACTTGTGCAAAAGCAGCTTGCGCGTGCGCGTCGGATCGTGGTTGAGCCGTCCGCCATGCGGATACGGACTGATGTGCGCATTGACCAACCACGCCTCGCCGTTGCGAATGATGGCATAGGCGTCCTTCAAGTTAATTCGCCCCTGGCGAATGGATTTCACCTCCGTACCCGTGAGCGCGACGCCACACTCGTAGGTCTCCAAGAGATCGTAGTTGTGATAGGCCTGTCGATTCGTGGCGATGGTCTTCTCGGTCGTCATGGTGTCTCTCTCAGATCTCCCGTTTGAGGGGGCGCTCCATGAGCGCGACGGCGACGTCGCGCGGATCGCGTCCTTCGTAGAGCAAGGCATGGATGCTCGCTGTGATGGGCATCTCCACGCCGAGCCGCTGACTGAGGCGATAGACAGCGCGCGTTGTCCGCACGCCTTCGGCCACCTGACGCATGCTCGCGAGGATCTCCGGCAATGTCCGCCCACGTCCCAATTCGATCCCGACCTGCCGATTGCGCGAGAGTTGCCCCGTGCACGTGAGCACCAGATCGCCCACACCGGCCAGTCCAGCCATCGTCTCGGCGCGTCCGCCCAACGCGACGACCAAGCGCGTCATCTCCGCCAAGCCGCGCGTGATGAGGGCCGCGACACTATTGCTCCCCCACCCCAAGCCCGTGACCACACCAGCGCCGATGGCGATGACGTTCTTCACGGCTCCCCCGACCTCCACGCCCACGACATCGGGGCTCGTGTAAATTCGGAACGATGGGCCCGAGAGTGACCGCTGCACCAGTTGGCTGTATTCCAACGGGTATGAGGCGGCGACGACGGCCGTGGGATCGCCGCGCGCGACCTCCTGCGCGAAGCTCGGACCGGAGAGCACGACAATCCGCGGCTCGAACTGATCGCGCAGAACATCGCGCAAGACCTCCGACATCCGCATCTGCGTCTCCACCTCGATCCCTTTAGTCGCGCTGACGAAAATCATGCGCGGATGCAACCACGGGCGCATGCGCTCGTACATCGAACGGCACACGTGCGAAGGGAGAGCGGCGATCACCACGTCCGCACCGTCCAACGCTTCTTCAAGCGAAGTCGTCACGCGCACGCTCGGGGGAAGGGGAAATCCCGGCAGATAGATCGGATTCTCCCGCCGCTCGCGGATCGCCGCCGCGACCTCCGACTCATGGCTCCAGAGCGCGACGAGGTGGCCTCGTTTCGCCGCTAAGATCGAGAGGGCCGTCCCCCAACTTCCGGCGCCGATGATCGCCATGCGGTGAACATCTTCGCTCATGATACGCGGGCCCCAAGCTTGCGCTCCGTTCCGGCCAAGAGCCGTTGAATGTTCTCTCGATGCCGGAAGATGATCAAGCCTCCGGTCAGGGCCGCCGTCACAACAAGGGGTTGGATCTCCTGCTGCGACTGGTGCAAGACCTTCTCCCCCCAGAACCAAATCCAGAAGGGGATCGAGGCCGTCGCGAAGATGGAGCCGAGCGAGATGTACCGTTTCGCATACACGATCACCGCCCAAAGCACCAGGCTCGAGAGCACCGCCAAGGGGGAGAGGAGCAAATACCCCCCAGCTCCCGTCGCCACCCCTTTCCCCCCTCGGAACCCGATCCACACCGGAAAGATGTGCCCGGTGACGGCCAGCGCCACCGCCATCCCCATCCACCACGGATCATTCGCCGTCAGCTTCCCCACGAACACGACGGCCGCTATCCCCTTCCCGATGTCCAAGAGCCCCGTGAGGATCCCCCCTTTCGCTCCCGCGATCCGACCCACGTTCGTCGCCCCGATGCTCCGACTCCCGATCGTCCGTACGTCCATGCGATTCGTGAAGACGTACTTGACCAACAAGTAGCCGAATGGGATCGAGCCGAGAAGATACGCGCCGATCATGCCGAGCATGGAACGCATGAGCATCGCTTCCCCCCTTCCGTGAAAGAAAGATCATAGCGAATACCTCTTGCGCTGACAAGAAGCCGCGTGCGTTCCTTGATCGCCAGAGGGCGCGTGCGTCATACTCTTTCAGCGCATGGAGCAGCGGCCGTATCTCTCCGTCATCATCCCGGCCTTCGATGAGGCCCACCGGATCGAGCGCTCGCTTCAAGATGTCACGCGCTACCTGGAGCGACGACCGTTCCCGAGCGAGGTCATCGTGGTGGACGACGGCTCTCGCGATGCTACGGCCGCGATCGTCTGCGCCTTCGCCGAGACTTGGCGGAGCGAGCGCGTGAGCGTGCGCCTGCTGCGCAACGAGCGAAATTTCGGGAAAGGCTACAGCGTCCGCCGGGGATTCTTGAACGCACGCGGAGAGATCGTCCTCTTCACCGATGCCGATCTCTCGACGCCCATCGCGGAAGCCGAACGCCTGCTCCAGCTCATCGAAAACGAAGGCGCGGACGTCGCCTTCGGCTCACGCGGCCTCGATCGCCGATTCATTCTGAAGTCGCCATCGCGTCTGCGGCAATGGGCCGGGCGGATCTTCAACCTCCTCATGCGCGCGCTCACTGGACTCCCCTTCAAGGACACGCAATGCGGCTTCAAGGCCTATCGGCGCGACCCCCTGCGCCTCATCTTCCAAAGCCAGCGGATCTTCGGCTTCGGATTCGACGTCGAGATCCTCTACCTAGCGCGAAAATGCGGCTTGCGCCTTCGGGAGACGCCCGTCCTTTGGGCTCACGCCGAAGGGACGAAGGTTCGAATGGGGCGCGATGCTTGGCGCATGGCACTTGATCTCCTGCGTATCCGGATGAACGATTGGCTGGGACGATACGCCTCCCTTGAGGCCGAACAAGCGGCGGCCCGGAAGGGGTCAACGTCGCTCCCTCGCTCGGTCTCCCGCGTTGACGAGATTTCGTGATGCACCATAGAATGAACTGCTCTCCATGGGGGGAAGAACAATATGGCCGAGACCGAACGCATCCGGCTGACGCAATTCAGCCACGGGGCCGGTTGAGCGTGCAAGCTGAGTCAGAAGGACCTGGTCGAGGTCCTGAGCGCATGGGCCCCGTTGGATGATCCGCGCGTGCTCATCGGCGTCAAGGACGCCGACGATGTGGGTGTCTACCTGCTCGATGAGCAAACGGCCATTGCCTTCACGACGGATTTCTTCACCCCCGTCGTGGACGACCCGTATGCCTTCGGACAGATCGCCGTCGCCAATGCGCTCAGCGACCTCTACGCGAAAGGCGTCGAACCGCATATTGCGCTCAACCTCGTCGGCTTCCCGGCGAAGAAGCTCCCCCTTCGTCTCCTGAGCGAGATCTTGCGCGGCGGTGCGGACAAGGCCCATGAGGCCGGCGTCGTGATCCTTGGCGGGCATACTGTGGATGATCTCGAACCGAAATATGGATTGGCCGTGCTCGGCGTCGCCCGTCCGGAGCAGATCATCCCGAATTCGAGCGCGCGGCCAGGCGATCGGTTGGTCCTGACCAAACCCCTCGGCTTGGGGATCATCACGACGGGCATTAAGCTTGAACGGGTCTCGCCCGAGGTCGAAGCCGAAGCCGTCCGCGTCATGACGACGCTCAATCGCGCGGCCGCACACGCCATGCGCCGGGTCGGCGTGCATGCCGCCACCGATGTCACCGGATACGGATTGCTCGGCCACCTGCGCACCATGCTCCTGGCCAGTGGCGTGAGCGCGACGATCCGGCTCTCGCACATCCCCGTGCTCACCGCGGCCTGGGAGTTGGTCGCCGAACGTATCGTCCCCGGAGGCACACTCGCTAATCACGCGTATCTCGCACCCTTTGTGGACTGGGATTCGAGCCTCTCCGAAGAAGCGCAACTCGTCCTCTGCGATGCGCAAACGTCCGGGGGAATTCTGATCGCCGTCCCTCCGGAGAAGGTGGGCGCACTCTGCGCGGCGCTCGACGAAAGTCACACACTCGCCGCCGTCATCGGGGAGATCACGGCCGAAGCCGCCGGGCGCATCCGCGTCCTCCCCTGATTTACGCCTCCATCAATCCTGCTCTCACCAATTCCTCATCCGGCACGCGCACGAGCAAGACGGGGCACTTCGCGTGATCGAGGACCTTGCGGCTGACGCCCCCCATGAGAAATCGAAAGATCCCCGTTCGCCCGCGTGCGCCCATGGCGATCAAATCGGCGTGGATCTGATCGGCGAGCTTGAGGATCTCCTCGGCGGGATCCCCCATCGCCATCAGTTGCCGATGGGAGGTCAAGCCCTGTCGTGCCAACTCAGCATTGGCTTCGGCAAAGATGCGTTCGGCTTCCAACTGATGCGCCGCTCGCCACTCGGCTTCCCGCTCCGGGCTGACATACGTGCTGCGTTCGACCCGAGAGAGTGGGGCGACATAAAGGAGCGTGATCTCCGCCCGCGCGGCATCGAGCAGTTGGCTCACCCGCTGGACCGCCAATCGCGCGTTCGGCGATCCATCCACGGGAATGAGGATGCGCCGTGGCCGCGACGGGCGTTCCGGCTGCTCCCGGTCACTCAAGGCCACGACCGCCGGCAGCGGCATCCCCGCCAAATATTTCAACGCCGATTCCCCCCCTGTGCTGAGGTGACGAATCCTCTCGACCGGGAGGCCAAATTGCCGGATGGCTTGCGTCAGGCTATCTCCACAGATGAGGATGTCCTTTCGCTCGGCCGGAACGCGCTCGGTCACATACTCGGCCATCGCCCGCGTCCCGGCGGCGAAGGGCGCCCATTCCCACCGCCCGAGCGGTCCATTCCAGAAGATCGTGCGCGCCCAATCGAAGAGCTCAATAAGATGACTGATCGTCATCGGCCCGATGTCCACAGCCACCGCATAGGCCGGGATCTCCGAGGCCATGACGACATGACGCGGAAGAGCGGCGATCTTCTCCAGATCGCCATGCGCATGCTCCAAGGCCTCCGCCTCGACGACGACGAAATCCGAGGGAAAGACGAGCCCCGTCGGATAGATCTCTCCTCGGCTCCCCAGCACGTGCTCCGCGCGCTTGAGGAAATCTTCGGCGAGCTTGAGGAAGGCCGTATGCACCGGAGACCGTCCGACCTCGTATCCCTGCGCTTTGAGGAAGGTGAAACAAAGCGCTCCCCCGATGAAAAGCCGATCCACGCGAGGCAGGAGATTCTCCAAGACAGGCAACTTCTCCTCCAGGCGCGAGCCGGCGACGACTGCCAAGAACGGCTTCTGCGGGTTCTTCAAGACGGCCTCCAGCATGAGCAGCTCGCGCTCCATGAGCAAGCCGGCTGCCGCTGGCCTCACATAGCGCGTGATACCGACGGTCGAGGCCTGCCCGCGATGGGCCAGTCCAAACGCATCGTTACAATACACATCGGCCAGATCGGCCAACTGACGAGCGAAGGTGGCGTCATCCACATCTTCCTCCGCATAGAAGCGAAGGTTCTCCACCATCAGGACCTCGCCCGGCTTCAACTCATCCACGAGACGTTCGACCTCTCGCCCCACGCAATCGTTCGCCTTGCGAACGGGTCGTCCCAAGAGATGGCTCAAGCGTTCGGCGATCGGATCCGTGCGCCATGGAGTGACCACCTCCCCCCCCGGCTGCCCCCAATGTGTGCCGATCACGATGCGCGCTCCCGCCTGAATCAGGAACTGCAGCGTCGGCACCACCTGCCGGAGCTTGAAATCATCGGCGATCTCCCCGACTCCTTCTCGCCGGGGAACATCCCCATCTATGCGCACGAAGACCCGCCGCCCAGAGAGCGTCTCGCGAAGGTGACCGATCGTCAATTTCTCCATGGGTGCCCCTCCCCACCTCTCCCTGCACCCCGGTCGGCCTCAGGTTTGAGTCGCGACCACTAACCGATTGACCAAGATCGTCAGACGCGATTTATACCGAGCGGCCGCGTTTCGATGAATAACGCCTTTCTGGATGGACTTATCAATGATCGCGATCGTCTGCGGCAGCAGCTCTCGCGCCAATTGCGCATCGCCCGCTGCAATGGCGCGACGCAATTTCTTGATGGACGTGCGCAGGCGCGAGAGATTCCGCCGATTGATCTCGCGCCGCTTCAGACTCTTCCGCAGCTGCTTCATCGCTGATTTCGTGCGCGGCATAGCTCCCTCTTCTCCCGTGATGCTCTCGACGGAGGCCCATCACCCCTCCGAGAGGAAGTCAAGTATAGGGACCCCTCCGGCACCTGTCAATCGCACGGCGCTTCCCCTCCCTGAGAGGAAGGCGCCAACGGTTTCACGACCTCGAACTCGAAGAGGATCTCCTTGCCCCGAATGATGAAGCTCAAGTAGTGCTCCCAGAAGCGACGCAGGAAGCGCAGCGCCGGCCATCGCTCGTCAAGATTGATGAGCCATTCCCATCCCAGATACGTCCACAGCCGAAGCACCGTCACATGGAGGCGCCGCAGCTTGAGCCGCACATCCGTATAGAAAGGGAAGAGCGGCTCTTTGTCCGTGAAGCAACGGAAAGAGAAACTGTTCAAATGGACGCGATGCGTCGGATCGGTCGGCCAGTCCGGGTTCGTGTAATGCGGGGCGAGCAGGCGAATGATCCCCCCCGGCCGCGTGATCCGATGGAGTTCCGCCATGACGCCGAGCACGTTCTCGACATGCTCGATCACGTGACGCCCCACCACTTCATCGAACGCATCGTCCACGAAGGGATATGGGGTGCGGTTCAAATCGTAGAGCACATCGGCCGCCGTGCGCGGATTCGCATCCATTCCGATCGCCCCTTCGAGCTTGTGGAGTCCACACCCGATGTCAAGGATGCGCGGCACGGCGAATCCCCCTCACATGGGCGAAGGCCTCCCAACCGGGATAGTGGGCGGTCTCTCCCAACTCCTCCTCGATGCGGAGCAGCTGATTATACTTCGCCACGCGATCGGTGCGGCTGAGCGAGCCCGTCTTGATCTGCCCCAGATGGGCCGCCACGGCGAGATCGGCGATGAACGTGTCCTCGGTCTCCCCCGAACGATGCGAGATGATCCCCCCGTAGCCGTGTCGGCGTGCGAGTTCGATCGCCTGCCACGTCTCCGTGAGTGTGCCGATCTGGTTCACCTTGAGGAGGATCGCATTGGCGACGCCCTCTTCGATCCCCCGACGCAAGAACGCCACGTTGGTGACGAAGAGATCATCACCGACAAGCTGCACGCGTTCGCCGAGCGCTTCGGTCAACGCCCGCCACCCCGTCCAATCGTCCTCGGCCAGGCCATCTTCGAGGGAGAGGATGGGGTACTGGCGGATGAGCGCTTCATAGAAGCGAATCATCTGCTCGGACGTCCGATGTGAGCCATCCGATTTTTTGAAGACGTAAACGCCCCCCTCATACAGTTCGCTGGCCGCCACATCCATGGCGAGGGCGATGTGCGTTCGCGGTTGGTAGCCCGCCCGGACGATCGCTTCCAGGATCAGCTCGATCGCCTCCTCCGGGGAACGCACATTCGGGGCGAATCCCCCCTCGTCTCCGACCGCTGTGCTATAGCCGCGTTCCCGGAGAACGGCTTTCAGCGCATGGAAGACTTCAACCCCCCACCGCAGGGCTTCGGCGAACGTCGAGGCGCCGATGGGGACGATCATCACCTCCTGAATGTCCAGATTGTTATCGGCGTGGACGCCGCCGTTGAGGATGTTCATGAGGGGTACGGGCAACGTGCGCGCGCCGATACCGCCGAGATACCGATAGAGTGGAAGCCCTAGCGCTATCGCCGCCGCGCGTGCTGTCGCTAGCGAGACGGCCAGGATCGCGTTCGCGCCCAATCGACTCTTATTCGGTGTCCCGTCCAACTGCTGCATCGCTTGATCTACAGCAGCTTGGTCGAGGGCGTCCATGTTGAGCAGCATCCGCGCGATCGGCCCGTTGATGTTCGCCACAGCCTTGAGTACCCCCTTGCCCTGATACCGCGCCGGATCGCCATCGCGCAGTTCAAGCGCTTCGTGCTCGCCGGTCGAAGCTCCTGAGGGAACAGCGGCGACGCCCACCGCGCCGCCCGCCAGTCCGACTTCCGCTTCCACCGTCGGATTCCCGCGCGAATCCAGGATCTCGCGCCCGCGCACCTGCACGATCCTCGTCGCCTCGCTCACGGCTTCCCCCTTGGTCGAGCGCTCACTACGTATGGGGACAATTCTGACCGATCTCCACCACACGCGCAAGCATCGCCATTGCCTCCGAATGCGGAGCCAACGTAAACTCTCGCTCTCGCAGACGACGAGATCTCGCCAAGGAGAGGACGATGTCGCGGGAATGGGGGATCAACACGATCGCCGTTCACACGGGTCGCGAGGTGAATCCCACGCGCGCGGTCGCCCCGCCGATCTTTCAAACGGCTGTCTTCGAGCTGGAGGATGCGGCCGCCGGGGCTCGCTTCGCGCAGGAGATCGCGCCGACGGAGTACTACACCCGTTGGGGCAATCCCACGACGCGACAAGCCGAAGCCGTCATCGCCGCTTTCGAGGGGGGTGAGCGTGCGCTCGCCCTCTCCTCCGGGATGGCGGCTGTCGCGACCGCCGTGCTCGCATGCGTCAAAAGCGGTGAGCATATCGTGGCCGGACGCTCGCTCTATGCTGCGACCATGGAGCTCTTCCAAAACACGCTCCCGCGGCTGGGCATCGGGGTCACGTTCGTCACGCCGACCGATCCGGAGAACTTCCGCCGCGCCATTCGCCCGAACACGAAGCTCATCTACGTGGAGACGCCATCGAACCCTCGTTTAGACCTGACGGACCTCAGCGCCGTCGCCAACCTGGCGCGCGAACACGGGATCCTCACCATCGCCGACAACACGTTCGCGACGCCCTACAATCAACGCCCGCTGCAACTGGGCATTGACGCCGTCGTCCACAGCGCGACGAAGTATCTCGGCGGCCATCACGACCTGACGGCAGGGGCGATCGTCGGCTCCACGGCGTTCATCGAACGCTGCTGGCAGCATGCCAAGCTCTTCGGACCGACGCTCAGCCCCTTTGAGGCCTGGTTGCTCATCCGCGGAATGAAGACCTTCGGCCTGCGTCTGGAGCGACAGAACGCCAATGCGCAGCGGATCGCGGAGTTCCTGGAGGCGCATCCGCGGATCGAACGCGTCTTCTACCCGGGATTGCCCTCGCACCCGCAGCACGATGTGGCCCGACGACAGATGCGCGGCTTCGGCGGCATGATCGCCTTCGAAGTGAAGGGCGGACAAGAGGCCGGACGACGAGTGGTTGAATCCGTGCGCGTGATCACGCTCGCCGTCAGCCTCGGCGGCGTCACCTCGCTCATCCAACATCCGGCCTCAATGTCCCACGGCCCCATCCCGGAGGAAGAACGTCGGGCGACGGGCATCACCGAAGGCCTCATCCGCCTCTCGGTCGGGATCGAGGACGCCAAGGACTTGATCGCCGATCTGGAACAGGCGTTAGCGCGCCTCGCTTGAGGGGCACTCACGCCGCCGGCTGCCGCACCGTCAGAACCGGACAGTGCGCCAGGCGCACGATCTTCTCGGCGATGGAGCCGAAGACCAAATGCCGCCATCCCGTGCGCCCGTGCGTCGTAATGACGATCAGGTCCACGTCCTTCTCCTCCGCCGTTCGGAGGATCTGCTCGGCCACATCGCCGTGCGCGAGGATCGAATGGACGGCGACGCGCGTCTGCAGGTCGTTGACGAGCGCGGCCATCTGTCGCTCGGCATCTTCATGCAGCAGCCGTTCGTATTCCGGCACGTCGAAGTGATATGTCGGCCGCGGCTCCAAATACGGGATCGCGGGGACGACGTGGATCACGTACAACTCCGCCCCGAACGCTTCGGCCAAAGGAATGGCCAGATCGAACGCTCGTCGAGCCGCTTCGCTGAAATCCGTCGGACACAGGATGCGATTGAGTCGGAACATGCATTCCTCCATGTTGGGATCTCTCACACGATCGGTAGCAGATCGCGTGAGGCACGAGCGTCCAGCACCCGGCGTCTCCTCACGACGCGCCCGGCACTGTCGCCCCAGGATGAAAGCCCACGCCTTCGACGGAGACCATCCCCGGTTTCCCGACCTCTCCTTTGACTTCGAACTTCACCGGCAAGAACTGCTCGATGACCCACACATTGGTCAGCAGATGAGTGGTGATCTCGGAGACGGCGATTGTCGAGCGCCCTTCGGCCAAGGCCATGTAGATGAGGAGCTGATCGGCCAGATGCCGATCGACCACTCCCCCGGAGCGATGATGGGCCATCAACGCGCCAGAGACCTCGTCGGCGACTGCTTCGGCGCGCTTCCCAACTTCGCCCAGCGCGCCGAATCCCGCGACGATGTCTCCATAGTGCGCGAAGACGAAGAGACCCGTCCCCCTCCCTGAAGCCGGCGCCTGCACCAGCTCGATCTCGGCCACCAGCTCATATCGGGCCAATCGCTGAAGCAATCGCCGACAGAGACGCTCCGCGATCGAGAGCGGAAGATTGGAGACGACGGCGAGGCCTTCGATTCGAACCAGCTCTTCGCGCTTGGTCAACGCGATGGCCGATAGCCGTTGCACCGGCTCGATGTCCACCTCGACGATTCCTCCACCCTGAGGATACCACCCCCAACGAATCGTCCTCATGCTCGCGCGCCCTCCCATCCGCTGCAACATCGGGAGGAAGACCCTCTCCACATAGGTCGTGGGCGGACTGAAGGGCACGTGCGTGCCGCCTTTGAGGACCAAGTGCGTGGGACGTGGCGCAAACAGCAAGGCGGGCAAGACGGCTTGAGCGATCAAGCTCACCGATCCGGCGCTCGCCCGGATCTTGCTCACATCGAATTCGTAGACACCACCTTCGCACTTCCCCGGCATGAAGATGAGCAGTTCCGAACCCAATTCGTCTCCGAGCACGCGCCCCCGCGTGATGTCTCGGATCGCGCGCACAGCCGTCAGGTGCTGCGGCTGCAGCCCCGGAACCTTGCGCCCTCGACGGATGTTCGCGATCTCCACCTCGCGCGCGAGCAAGGCCGCGAGCGCCAAGCTCGTCCGCAGGATTTGACCACCTCCTTCGCCAACCGATCCGTCTATGCGCACGACCATGGCCTGCCCCCTCGAAAAGAGCGCGACAAGGACGGGACGACCCGTCCTCGTCACTGGCGTCTTCACGGGCACTACGTCTATTGTAGCGGGCGCGCGGGACGGCCTCCAATGCGGAACGAGTCGAAAGACCTCCCCGTCAATGAGGGGCGCCTCGCCTTCGCGCTCGCGATTCACACCGCGCCTTCGACCCGATTCGCTTGCGCTTGAACGGCTGTGATCGCAAGAGCGTCTACGATGTCCTCCACCTTACATCCGCGCGAGAGATCGTTGGCCGGTTTCCGAAGTCCCTGCAGGATGGGACCGATGGCCGTTGCTCCGGCCAATCGTTCGGTGAGTTTATAGGCGATGTTGCCAGCATTCAGATCGGGGAAGATGAGCACATTGGCGCGCCCGGCCACGGGCGAGCCTGGCGCTTTCTTCTCCGCGATCTCAGGGACTAACGCGGCATCCGCTTGCAATTCTCCATCCACGAGCAGATGCGGCGCGCGCGCGCGAATCGTCCGCACCGCCTCGCGCACTTTCTCCACCATCGGATGCTCGGCACTCCCCTTCGTCGAGAAGGAGAGCATTGCGACGCGCGGCTCGACCTCTAACAGAAGACGCGCGCTCTCAGCCGATGCGATGGCGATATCCGCCAGCTCGGACGCTGTGGGCTGCGGGACGACACCGCAATCGGCATAGAGGAACGCGCCCTCCGCCCCATACCGACAGCCGGGCACGGCGATGATGAAGAAGCTGGAGACGATACGAAAACCTTCCTTCAATCCGATGACCTGAAGCGCCGCGCGCACCGTCTCCGCCGTCGTGTGCACGGCGCCTGCCACACATCCATCGGCCTTCCCCTCGCGCACCATCAGATCGGCGAAGTAGAGCGGATCCGCGACCTGCTGACGCGCCTCTTCGAACAAGAGCCCCCGCGCGCGCCGCAGTTCATAGTAGATATGCGCATAGCGTTCGCGATCCGGCGACCGCCGTGGGTCCACGATGGGGAGGGTCTCGAGGTTCACCCCAAGCGCGCGCGCCCGCTCCCGCACGGCTTCTTCCTGTCCCACGAGCGTCACGCGCGCGATCCCTTCCCGCACCGCGCGCTCGGCCGCCCACAAGACCCGCTCATCTTCCGCTTCAGGGAGCACAATGTGTCGGCGATCGGCCCTGGCCCGTTCCCGTAACCGTTCGAGCACCTTCATGACCCCACGCTCAAAGGAAGCCACTTTATCAAGTCGCCTCCCCCCCTGTCAACGCACACCCGCACCCGATCGCTCCTCCGTCACATCCGGCCGACGAAATTGGATGGCGTTTACCCCCCCTCGACACCAGAGGGTCGAGGTCGTGCGAACATCTTCTCTTCACGAGAAGCCCGGGACGGTTTCCCCGAAGCTACGCCGAAGAGACGTAGAGGGTGGGATCGGTGACGCCGGCTTGGGTGAAGGCCTGTCGGCGCTCGGCGCATTTACTGCAGCGACCGCAATGTCGCCGGCCCACAGGTGCGATGCACGAGAACGTCAATTCCAACGGCAGATGGCGACCGCGTCGGATGATCTCTGGCTTCGAGAGCTCGCGATACGGTACCAGGATCGTGAGCCGATGGGCCAATCCTTGGCTCAACGCTCGCTCCATGAAGGAGAGGAAGGTGGGCGTCGCATCCGGAAAGGGATTTCCCTCAAGCACCCCAAGAGCGATCGCTGAGACCCCGTGGAGTGCACAGAAGATGGCCGCCTTCGCAAGCAGAAGGACGTTACGCCCAGGGAGATAGACAGAATCCCACGCGGCCTCGCATCCGGGAACACCATCGCCGGTCACACTCCAATGCCTCCCGTATACGTCGTCAACGGGGAGCCCCATCACCGTGAGCGGCTGAAGGCGCCCATCGCGCAGCCGATGGAGGAATTGCTGGAGCCAATAGAGTTCGACCTCCTCCCACCGAAGCCCACTTCGGATATAGACCGGAAAGACCCGTGCGTACTGCGGCAGCACCTCGGCGGTGAGGACAGCGCTATCTAATCCTCCACTTGTGAGCACGCAAATAGCGGGCGAGGATTCGTCCATCAATGACCTCCCTTCCGTACCGTCTGAGGACGGAGATGCATCCTCCGTCATATAGCCTCCGAGTGATCCGGGCCTTTGGCCGCTCAGATATCGAGGTTCCTCACATCGAGAGCATGCTCCTCGATGAACCGACGCCGCGGCTCGACGGCATCGCCCATGAGGATCGTGAAAATCTCATCCGTCTCCACGGCATCCTCGATGCGCACCTGAAGGAGCGTTCGGCGCTCGGGATCCATCGTCGTCTCCCAGAGCTGCTCGGGATTCATCTCACCCAAGCCCTTGTAGCGTTGGATCGTCAGGTCCTTCTTGGCAACGGCGAGCACACGGTCGAGCAATTCCTCCCGCGAGGAGACCTCCGTCCGCGCTCCATTTTCGATGATCTCATAGGGAGGCATCATGAGGTCGCCCAACTCGCGATAGAGGCTGAGGGCCTTCTGGAACTCCACGTGCGTGGCCAGCTCCCAATCGAGGGCGGTTCGCCCATTGGGCCCCTCGCCGATCCTCAGGCTGAAGAGCCCGTGCTCCTCATCCTCGACGAGATCGGTCCAGTACCCGGCATCGTGGAGCCGTTTCTCGACCTCGGCGAGCCGATCTTCGTCGGCGAAGAGATCATGCAAGCTCACGCCCGGACGGAGCACGCCACGCTTGCCGACGAGTGCCAGGAGGATCGCTTCGACGAGCTTTCGATCGTGTAGCCGACGTTCGAGTTTCTCGAAGTACGTCTTGAACTCGATAAGGCGTTCCAACATGCGGGCCAGCTCCCGTCCCTCGATCTTTCGCTTCCGCCCGACGATGAGCGCGATCTCCTCGGCGGCCTTGCGCATGAGATAGCTCATCATCTCCCGCTCATCCCGCACGTACTGCTCGCCCCTGCCTCGCTTGACCTTATAGAGCGGCGGCTGGGCGATGTAGAGATGCCCACGTTCGATCAACTCCGGCATCTGGCGATAGAAGAACGTCAGCAGCAGCGTACGAATGTGGCTCCCATCGACATCGGCGTCGGTCATGATGATGACTCGATGGTAGCGAAGCTTTGAGATGTCAAAATCATCTTTGCCAATACCCGTGCCAAGAGCTGTGATGAGGGCGCGAATCTCACCGTGACCGAGCATCTTGTCAAAACGCGCTTTCTCCACGTTGAGGATCTTCCCCTTAATCGGCAAAATAGCTTGGAATCGGCGGTCGCGGCCCATCTTGGCTGAGCCCCCGGCGCTATCCCCCTCGACGATGAACAATTCGCAGAGGGCCGGATCCTTCTCCTGACAATCGGCCAACTTCCCCGGCAATCCGCTTTGCGCATCGAGCGCGCTCTTGCGACGGGTGAGGTCGCGGGCGCGCCGTGCCGCTTGGCGAGCGCGAGCGGCCTCCACAGCCTTATTCAAGATCGCCTTGGCGACTTTCGGATTCCGCTCAAAATAGAGGCTGAGCTGCTCGGAGACGAACGATTGCACGAGGCCCGAGATGGGATTAAGCAGCTCCCGCTTCTCGTTCCCCTTGAACTGCGGCTGCGGGATCTTCACGCTGATGACGGCCACGAGCCCTTCGCGCACGTCCTCGCCGGTCAGGTTCTCCCCAAGGTCCTTCAACAGCCCCATCGTCTGCGCGTACTGATTGAGCGTGCGCGTCAAGGCCGTCCGGAAACCGGTCAGATGCGTCCCGCCATCCACCGTATTGATGTTATTGGCGAAGGAGAAGACCGTCTCCGTGTACGTGTCGTTATACTGCAGGGCCACCTCGATCGTGAGATCGTCCTTCTGGGTCTCGAAGAAGAGGACATCGGGATGGAGGACGTTCTTGTTCTTGTTGAGATGGCGGACGAATTCGGCGATCCCGCCCTCGTAGCGGAATTCGCTGCGTCGCTCGGGCGTCACCCGCTCATCGGTCAGTGTGATGAGGACACCTTTGTTGAGGAAAGCCTTCTCGCGGAGCCGCTGGGCGAGCAGCTCGAAGCTGAACTCAGTCGCCTCGAAGATCTCCGGATCGGGCTTGAACGTGATCTTCGTCCCACGCCGACGTGTGACCCCCGTCTTGCGCAAGGGGCCCTTGGGTACGCCGCGCTCATACTCCTGCTCGTAGACGCCGCCATCGCGCCAAATCTCCAACCGCAACCATTCCGAGAGGAAGTTCACGCAACTGACACCGACGCCATGGACGCCGCCAGAGACCTTATACGCGTTGGCATCGAACTTGCCGCCAGCATGCAGCTCGGTCATGACGACTTCGGCGGCCGAACGCCCCTTCTTGTCCGTCGGATGCCGATCCACGGGGATGCCGCGCCCGTTATCGATCACCGTGATCGAGTTGTCCATGTGGATGATGACGTCCACGCGATCGCAGTATCCGACCAACGCTTCGTCAATCGAGTTGTCCACGACCTCGAAGACGAGATGATGGAGCCCGATCTCGTTGGTCGGACCGATATACATATGCGGGCGCTTGCGAACGGCCTCCCGCCCTTCGAGCATCGTGATCGAGCGGGCTGTGTACTCCGCCCCGTCCGATGCTGATGGAGCGCCCGCACCACCAGTCCGTTGGTGCGCGTGCTTGGTCACCTCCGTGGCTTCCGATTTCAGCCCTTTGGTCACAGGTTTCGCCTTGGCCATAGTCTCGGCCTCCTCAACATGAGATCTCGCGCGGACTCGTGGCCGGTTCGGGGGATCGGCTCATCTCCTCCCCTCGCGCATGAAGAGGAACGGGGACGACACACCCGGCCTCGATGCGAAAGAGCAGCGCTTGAGGGCGGCTCATTTCGGCGATCTCCGGTTTTGAGGTCGTGAGGAAGCATTGCGCCCGCCCCTGCAGGCACTCCAGCACCCGCGCAATACGCCGCCGATCCAGCTCCGCATCCACATCATCCAAGAGGAACACGGCCTCTTCTTCAAAGGCAGAATTATAGACGGAGACTTGCGCTAAATCAAGCACAATCAGCGCACTACGCTGTTGGCCGAGGCTCCCATACTGGCGCAATTCCCGCCCATCGAAGGTGATCGCCAGTTCATCCCGATGCGGTCCCACCAACGCGTGTCCGATGGCCAGCTCTGCCGCCAGGCGCACGCGCAATCGTTCGGCCAGCAACGTTTCGTATTCGCTCACATCCCCATGAGCGGCGAGCGAGGAGATGTAGCGGATGGCGATCCGCTCCGAGCCGAACAGATCCGCCGGCAGATGACGCTGCAGCAGCTCCACATATCGAGTGCGTGCTCGATGAATGAGGGCTCCATAGTGGATCAGCTGTTCGTTCCATACTTCGATCTCTTCGATGAAGCGACGGGGATCATTACTCTCGGCGGCCAACTTCAGCAACCGATTCTTCTGCCTGAGGACCCGCTGGTACTCTTCTAACGTATGCGCGTACTTGGGGTCGAGGCTGAGAACGCCTTCGTCCAGGAAATGGCGGCGATGTTCGGGTTCCCCACGAATGACGTCCATCCGCTCGAGCGAGCACACGAACACGGCCAGATGGCCGAGATACCCCGAAAGCGTCGTTCGCTTTCCATTGACGAAGAGCGCGCGAGCGCGCGGATTGAGCTGAACGGCTAGCTCCACGTGCGTCCCGCGACGTTCGACGATCCCGCGCACAAGGGCTTGCGGTTGCCCATGTTGGATGATGTCGAGAAGACGCGGCGTGCGAAACGAGCGCGCGCGGCCCAGCACGTAGAGGGCCTCCAAGAGACTCGTCTTCCCTTGCGCGTTCTCCCCGTAGAAGAGATTCAACCCGGGGCTCGGTTCCAGCTGTTCTTCCGCGATGTTTCGGAAGCCCACGACTTCCAGGCGGACGACGCGCATATCTCCGGCCGATCTCTCAGCGCCGTGATTGTCCTCTTCGATGTTCGCTCCGCTCAATTGACGATCGAAATGCGCTCACTCAAGGCCGAACTTGTCCGCCCGGCGCGGTCAATCGCCGTGACCCGAAATCGTCCGGTGCGCGTGAAGACCGTCCCTGGCACAACCCATGTGAAGTGCCGAGCATCGCCCGGGATATTGTCCCCAACGATATTCCCTTGAGCGTCGCGCAAAGGCTCGAACGTGCGCCCATCATCACGCGAGAACTCGATCCGATGGCGCACGATCCCGACATCATCGGAGGCTTCCCAAGCGATCGTCAGCGGCCGCCGCGCCACGAAGAAACGCCCAGGACCGTCCACGTCAAAGACCACGACCGCGCCCACCGTCGGCGGCGCGCCGTCTATCGCGAAATCGCCATCGCTGCGATCTTCTCCGCTGTTCCCCGCCAGGTCACGGCAGCGCACGAGCACGCGCCCGCGCGTTGTGGAGAGGCCTTCAGGGATATCCCACGTGAACGCGCGCACCTCTGCCGGAATCCGCGCGGCTAAAGGCGTGAAGTTCGCCCCGCCATCGGTGGAGATCAAGAGATCGCAACTGGCCAGAGCGACGTTATCGCTCGCTTCCCACGCGATCTCGAACGGCTCGCCCGCTCGGGCGACCTCACCCCCATTCGGTCGAAGGACGCGCACAACCGGTGCCTCGCGATCGCTGCGCCCGATTTGGAAGTCCCCATCGCTCACATCGGTCGCCGCGTTATCGAAGAAATCGCGCGCCCTGACGCAAACTCGCGCTGTGGAGGAGAGCACGCCTTCAGGGACCTCCCACGCGAACGAACGCTTATCGCCGCTCACGCGCCCAAGCGGGATCGAGCACGTGCGCCCGCTGTCGAGTGAGAGCGCGATCTCATGAAGCAGGATCCCCATGTCGTCTGAGGACTCCCACACGATCGGCAACAGAGTCCCGGCCAGGACGAATTCACCGCCATTTGGACTGATCACGCGCACGCTCGGCGGCGTCACATCTACCGGAGGTGCGAGGCGGGAGAATTCCGATGTGTTTCCCGCCACATCGGTCGCCGTGAGCGTCACCGAATCCCGAATCGAAACCCCTGCGAGCAAGACGTCGAACGTCCCATCCGGATTCGGCGCGATCCCTTGTGCCAGACACTGCCGCCCCTCTCCGAACCCCGTTGGATCGGGATCAGCCAAGTAGACGTTTATCCGTACGGCTGCCGGATCGGTCGTATCTATCCGCCCGCGCAGCCGGACGCCTCCCGGGACCTCATACATCTCCCGCACGACGGGGAAATTCATGAGCGCGTTCGGCCCCTCATCGGTATCGCCCACATCGTTCGGCGTCACCCCATCGCCGCCGAGATCAATGCCCAAACCGCCATTGGCGAAGAAGGCATTGCATTCGATCCGGTTCCCGCGGCTCGGTGTGCCCTCGCCATCGACGATCAGGATGCCCGCGCCAGCATTGTAGGCGATGGTATTCGCCGCGGCGGGCGTCGCTCCCCCAATGGTCGTATGCTGCGCGCCGAGAATGGCGATGCCATGTCCACCATTCGGCCTCCGAGATGTACCCTCGCGATCCGTCGTGCCGATGAGGTTCCCGATGACCTGGGTGCCACTTGCCCCGCGCGCGAGCGTGATCCCATCGCCCGAATTCCCCGCGATGACGTTGCCGATTGAAGGCTCAAGTCCCCCGATGAGGTTCTCCCGCGCACCGGCCGTTACCAAGATCCCGCTCGCGCCGTTGGGCACGGCTCGCGTCATCGCCGGATCGAGGCCGATGAGATTCCCAACGATCTGATTCGAGAAGGCATCGGCTACGCGAACGCCATTTTGAGCATTGCCGGAGATCACGTTGCGCGCGGCTTCGGCGTTTCCCCCAATGAGATTGCTATGCGCTCCACCGATGAGCGTGACACCATCCCCCCCGTTGGGAAGTGCCCGCCTTCCCGTCGCATCTGTGCCGATCCAATTCCCTTGCACGCGATTCCCGAAGACGCCGACGATTTGAACGCCACTGCCGGAATTCCCCGAGATCAGGTTCCCAGCCCCCGGCTCGCGCCCTCCGATCACGTTATCTCGTGCTCCGCTGACGAAGACGCCTGCTCCGCCGTTGGGCAATGCGCTCAACCCATCGGCCGTCGTCCCGATGTAGTTCCCCAAAATGAGATTCCCAAAGGTGGGGAAATCCAGCTCGATCCCATTGTGGCGATTGCCCGAGATGACGTTCCGATCGGTCGGAGCCGTCCCCCCGATGAGATTCGCCTGCGTGCGATTTCGCGTGATCAAGACGCCGTAGAGCCCGTTGCCCACGCTCTCTCGTCCGGTCGGATCCGTCCCGATATAACATCCGCGCACGATGTTTCCCGTCGCCGTACCGGACTCCGGCGGATCCACGATGATCTTCACACCGCTGCCCTCAAACCCATTGATCACGAATCCGGCGATGACATTGAGCGATGACGTGATCACGAACCCATCGGCCAGACCGGCTCGCCGACCACTGAGCACAATGATCGGCGGACCACTCCATCCCGGTTGCGTCGTCCCATCAATCGTCGTCCCCCCATCCACCAATCGCGGCAAAGGCCCCAACGCACCATCCACTTCGATCGTGAAGACGCCATCCCGGCGCTCCGATTCCGGAATATTGAACGCGATTACCTCGGGCGCTCCCGGCCGTCCCGCGACGTCGCGATTGGGCGGCACGCCATTGGCCGCGAGAAGAGCTTCTCGCAGCGAGACGCGACCGTCTTCGCGAATCGTATCGGCCGTCGTCGTCACAACGATACCCGCCGCGTCAGTCACGGCGAGGAGCCATCCCCCCTGACGTCGCTCGGCGATGAGCAGATCATCCAAGGCATCGCGATTCACTCGCGTCGCCAGAAGCGCCACCACCGGATCCCCCACCTCCATATCGAATGCCGCCTCGAATCCTCCCTTCCCGTCCCCCATCAGCAGGACGAGTTGATTCCGATCGGCGAGCGCGACGGCGACGTCCCGATATCCATCAGCATCGAAATGACCGACTGCGAGCGCCGACGTCGGTCCGCCCACGAACCTGGTCTCCCGCCTGACGAATCCTCCACGCGCCGCCCCAAGGAAGAGCTGCACATTCCCAGCCCTATCGCTCAGCACGACATCCATCTGTCCATCCAGATTGAGGTCCTCGACGACGAGGTCCGTCGGTTCGGAATCGATCAAGAGGAACGCCGGCCTCAGGAACCCCGCCATTGTCCCGGAAGCCCACACGATCCCACCACGATGGGCGAGGACGAGATCCCCATGCCCATCCCGATCGAGATCGGCGATCCGAAGGGCGATCGGATCAGCCACTTCCCAGAGCGGAAGGATGTTCGTCCGTTCGAACCGTCCGTCACCGCGCCCGGCCAGAAGAGCCACTCGCGCCGGCACACCGAAGGCGAGGACGATATCCGCATACCCGTCGCCAGTGACGTCACCGACAGCGAGAGCTCGCGCCGGTTCCTCCAGTACGATCTGCCGCCGATCCGCAATCCTCCCCTGCCCGTCTCCGATCACAAGCTCCAAGAGCGGCGCCGCAGCGAACGCGACGACGACATCCGCATGCCCATCCCCCGTGACGTCCGCCACGATGGCATCGGAGACCTCTCTTGACCCGAGATCGAGGGTGAAGCCCGGGCAAAAGCGCTCATTCGCCTGCCGGATCTTCACCGTCAGCAAGGCGCGCCCACCCCAGTTCCCGAAGAGAAAAAGATCGGCCAGGCCGTCCCCATTGAAATCCCCAAGCGCGAGCTTCTGCGGCCAGGCGCGACGCCCCCCATCAGCCCAAGTGGCTGTGCTGAGCAGCTGAGTCTCCATGGAGCACTCGGTGCCTTGGGCGAAGATGACATCCTCTCCGAACGCGCGAAAATTCACCCGTGGCCAAGCGCGAGGATCAAGCCGCACAAACGATCGGCTCGGCGAACTTGACGACGAAACCGCGTTCGACCTCACCAGATTTCCTCGCGAGACGAGCACCATTGCCGCCCCGACGATGAACGCACCAGTAGCGACAAGCCACAAACGCCTCATAGCTCCTCCTCTCCGCAGTCTCCACGTAATCCCGAAGATCGCGTGGGACGTCGACCCCTGAACGTGCTTCAACATCTCGGCCATGCCGCGTGTTCTTCCATCCTACGAGCCGTGCGGCGAGTGCTCTTCGCACGACGGGACTATAGTATATCCGAGGCCCAGTTCTGTCAACGACACAGGCGAATGCCTCCGCACGCACAGGCGCCTTCCGATGTCGCACGAGCAGACGACGTGCGCTTTCAGTCTCGCCAGGGAGCTGGTAAAATTGCCTTTTTCGACAATCCGAAATCAAGGAGGAGAAGCGATGACGATCGAACGACCTGGTGCCGTCACATTGCGAGGGAATCCCCTCACGCTCGTGGGACCGGAGATCAAAGTGGGAGACCAAGCGCCCGACTTCACGGTCCTCACGACGGATCTCACACCGTTCCAGTTCAGCTCGACGCGGGGAAAGGTGCGGATCATCAGCTCGGTGCCATCGCTCGATACCCCTGTCTGCGATGCGCAGACGCGCCGCTTCAATGAGGAAGCGGCTCGGCTCCCGGGCGTCGAGATCCTCACCATCAGTATGGATCTGCCGTTCGCGCAGAAGCGATGGTGCGGCGCTGCCGGCATTGATCGCGTTGCATGCTATTCCGATCACCGTGATGCCTCGTTCGGCCTCGCTTACGGGACGCTGATCAAAGAGCTGCGCCTCAATACGCGCGCCGTCTTCGTCGTGGATACTGATGATACGATACGCTATGCCGAGTATGTCCCGGAGATCGCTGACCATCCTCATTACGAGGCTGTCCTGGAGGCGGCGCGAAAGCTCATCGGGAGCTGAGCGACTTCGCGGGCGAAGCCCGATCGCCGCGATGGCCTTCGGGCTTCGCTCCCTCCGATGACTGCGCCCCCGCATCGTTCGACAATGAGGCGAGCGCCGATCTTCTCCTCCGAACCGATGGTCTCGGTCAGTCTTCTGACCGACGCCGAGCAGATTCGCTTCACGCTCACGGGGGAATTCCGAACGCCCAAGGGGAGGATCGTTCCTCCAGGTCGGTACCGGGCCACTCCGCATCCGGCTGGCATTGAACTCCGCGACGCTCAAGACCGCCTCGTGGGGATCGCCGCGACGTTCTCCCTCAGTCCGATGAATCCCGCGATGGCGGTCTTCACGCTCGAGGATGTTCCGATCGGAAAGGGCTTCCATTGGGAGCAGAAAGCGACGCAGAGCTATGCGGGAACGTTGACGATTCGCGCCTCGCCCTCAATCTCGGAGGCCTCAGGACGACTGACGGTCATTAATGAGATCCCTGCTGAGACCTACTTGAAGAGCGTCATCTCTTCGGAGATGAGCGCGCGCGCCCCTGTGGAATTCCTCAAGGCGCATGCCGTCATCTCCCGAAGCTGGCTCCTGGCCAATCTCGCGCGTCGCGCGAACGAAGGGGAATCCCCTCCGCCTCCCTCCGAGCGCGAAGCCCCAGAGACGCCGGAGCCGGAGATTCGGCGATGGACGAACCGAACGACACATCGTGAGTTCGATGTCTGCGCCGACGACCATTGCCAGCGGTATTACGGCCTCTCTCCCGTGACGAGCGACGCGGCCATGGCTGCCGTCGCGGAGACGCACGGACAGGTCCTGACCTTCCACGGACACGTCTGCGATGCTCGTTTCTCCAAATGCTGCGGCGGGGCGACAGAAGACTATCGAAGCGCATGGGAGGATCGCGATGTCCCCTACCTACGAGGGGGGCGATTCGATGGAGTGGAATGGCCCGCGAACTTCCCGCACCCACTCACCATCGAAGCCCATGCCGTCACGTGGATCATGGGTTTTCCTCCGGCCTACTGTCACATGACGAATTCTCGTGAGCTCGACGACCTGCTCCCGGAGATCGATCGCCCGACGCGCGACTTCTTTCGATGGGAGCGCACGCTCGAACAAGAGGAGCTTCAAGCGCTCGTGAAGGGGCGACTCGGGCTGGATCTCGGCGCAATTCGGCGATTGGAGCCGCTGGAACGCGGAGCTTCAAGCCGTCTGGTGCGACTTCGCCTCGTCGGAGAACGACGGAGCGTGGTCGTCGGCAAGGAGTTAGAGATTCGGCGCGTGCTCTCGTGGACGTGCCTCTATAGCTCTGCCTTCGTCGTCTTCCCCGAGGACGTGCGCTGGGGCATTCCCCGACGCTTTCGGCTGCGCGGCGCCGGATGGGGGCACGGCGTTGGCCTTTGCCAAATCGGCGCGGCCATCATGGCGCAGCAGGGACGGACATATCGGGAGATCCTCGCCCACTACTATGCCCCGGCCGAAATCGCGCTCGCGTATACGTGATCGCTCGTCTCAGGGCTCGCTCGTCGCCGCTTCCTCGATGATGAGCTTCGCCCGATAGCCGTCGAGCGTCGCGCGAACGCCGAAAGGCAGAACCTGATTTCGGTAATCGCTGTGCCCAGAACGCACGCCGAAGAGGATCGGGACGTTCAGATCGGCGAGGCGGTCTTGGATGACGTCCACAATGGTGTAATCCTGATCCGGATGCTGTAAGCACTCCGTCATCTCACCGAAGACGAGGCCGCGCACGGTGTGGAATTTCCCGGCATCTCGGAGTTGCGTGAGCATGCGATCCACCTGGTAGGGCTTCGAGGCGTAGTCCTCGAGGAAGAGGATCGCGTCAGTGGCATCGAATTCGTAGGGCGTGCCGAGCGTGCTCACCAGAAGCGGCAGACATCCGCCCGTCAGTCGGCCCGTCGCCACTCCGGGTGAGAGCACGGCGACGCCCGAGGTGTCAATCTCTCCGATCGGTTCCGCTCGCATGAGCGTGCGCCGCAGCAATTCTTCATCATAGTGCTCCGGTCCATCGGCGAATTCTCGCGCGACCATTGGCCCATGAAAGACGACCCACTGGAACCGCTGCTGGAAGTAAACGAGCAACGTCGTGATGTCGCTATAGCCCATGAAGATCTTCGGATGCGCGCGCACGATCTCCTCATCCAGGTATGGCAGAAGGCGGACCGAGCCGTATCCTCCGCGCGCGGCGAAGATCGCCTTCACCTCGGGATCGCCGAATATCGCCATCAACTCCTCGGCGCGCCGCCGATCGGAACCAGCCAGATACATCTCCCGCGCGAAGATCGAAGGCAAGAACTTGACACGAAACCCGAGGCGCTCCAGCTCGCGCGCGCCAGCCGCCAACCGCTCCGGTTTGATGTCGCTGGCCGGAGCGACGATACCGATCACATCGCCCGGACACAAGGCCGGAGGTTTAATCACGGACTCCCCCCTCACCATGAGATCGCGCGAGCCATCGCTTCGCCTCGCCGACCAGATAGAGCGAACCGGTCACGCAGATCATCCCGTCCGGAGGTGTTCGCTCCCATGCCCGATCCAACGCTCTCCCCACGGGCTCCACGGCCTCGGTCCGTCGGCCGAGCCGACACCGCAGATCAGCCGTCTGTTCCAGGAGTTGCGCAAGCGGCGCCGCCCGCTCATCTGAAACGCGCGTCAGGACGAGGACCTCGGCCAGGGGAAATAGTTCGACGGCCATCTCAGCGATCCGCTTATCGCGCATCGTTCCGAAGACGAGCGTGAGCGGCCGACGCGCGAATTCTTCCAGATACGCGCGCACGGCGCGCGCGCCAGCCGTATTATGCGCCCCATCGAGCACCAGCAACGGACTCGACGATCCAAGGACCTCCAACCGCCCTGGCCATTCGACCGATTCGAGCCCCTGGCGGATGGCCTCATCGGAAATCGAATACCCCATCTCGCGCAAGACCTCCGCCGCGCGAATGGCCACGAGCGCGTTCTCGATCTGATGTCGCCCGCGCAGGCCAAGATGAACGCTTCGGCGCTCACCCGAAGCCGCACGATAAGCGAACACGAATCGTCCGTCGGGCTCGCTGCCGAGGATCTCCACCGCCTCATCCGCCCATATCGGAGAGACCCCGCACTCCCGACATCGCGCGAGCAGGACAGCACGAACCTCCGGATGCTGCCGCGCGAGGACGGCGCGCGAGCCAGGCTTGATGATCATTGCCTTCTCCCTCGCGATGGAAGTGATCGTCGAGCCCAAATATTGCTCGTGATCGATGTCAATGCTCGTGACGAGGGAGAGAAATGGGGGCACGACGTTGGTCGCATCCAGCCGCCCCCCGAGCCCGACTTCGACAACGGCGACCTCAATCGCCTTCTCGCGGAAGTACGTGAAGCCGATGGCCGTGAGGAACTCGAAATAGGTCGGGCGCGCTTCGATCTCCCCGCGTTCGAGGAGTTCCTCAGACGCCGCGCGCACGCGCGTGGCGAGCGCCGCCAGCTCTTCCGGAACGATCTCGCGCCCGAGGACGCGGATTCGCTCCTCGACGCGCACAAGATGAGGAGACGTGTAAAGCCCCGTCCGCAGCCCAGCCCGTCGCAGAATGGCCTCCACCATCGCCGCCGTGGAGCCCTTTCCGTTCGTCCCCGCAATGAGGATCGAGGGATAGGTGGTCTGAGGGTTTCCAAGCTCGGCTAAGAGGCGACGAATCTTCTCCAACCCGAATTGGGCCCGCAGCCACTCGTGCCCGAGCCACTCCAGATACGCCAGCGTCTCCCAGTAGTTCACCGCGGCTTCTCTCGGGCCTCCTGCTTCGCGCTCGCCGAAGGCCGCCGCTGGTCGGGTATCATGAAGGCGAGCGTCTTGATCAAGAAGTCCCGCAACTGCCGTCGGTCTACGACCGCATCGAGCATCCCATGCTCCAAGAGGAACTCCGAACGCTGAAATCCGTCAGGCAGCTTCTGCCGAATCGTCTGCTCGATCACGCGCGGTCCGGCGAATCCGATGAGCGCTCCCGGCTCAGCGATATTCAAATCCCCCAACATGGCGAAACTCGCCGTCACGCCCCCGGTCGTGGGATCCGTCATCACCGAGATGTAGGGCACGCCCGCCTCATCCAGACGCGCAAGCGCCGCCGAGATCTTCGCCATCTGCATGAGGCTCAATACGCCTTCCATCATGCGCGCCCCTCCCGAAGCGGAGACGATGATGAGCGCGGCACGCGTCTCCAAGGCCCGCTCGATCGCCCGTGTGACCTTCTCCCCCACGACCGAGCCCATGCTCCCCCCGATGAAGGCATATTCCATCGCTTGAATGATCGCCGGATACCCCCCGATCGTCCCCTCCCCGGTGAGGATCGCTTCGAGCACCCCTGCCGTCTTCTGCGCCAATGCCAGACGATCCTTATAGCTCCGCAGGTCATAGAAATTCAGCGGATCGGCCGAGACCAGATGCGCATCCAGCTCCCTGTACGCCCCATCGTCAAAAAGCAGCGCCAGCCGTTGACGGGCCGAGATCTTGAAGTGGTACCCGCAGTGGGGACAGACCATCAGGTTCTCCTCCACATCCTTGCGATAGAGAACCTCCCGACACCCCTCGCACTTGAGGAAGACGCCTTCGGTCTTCACCACCCCCGCGCGCTCAGCCGGTGGTTCCACCCCCCCACGTTTTCGACGAAACAACGGCATAAGTACACGGAATTTTATGCCCTTCTCCAATAAAGCGTCAACCCGCAATCGCGAGATGGGAGGGGCCGGAGTCGTCCCCGCCGATGACGGGGTGCGACATAGCCACATCTTCATCGCGGTCGCACGCCTTACTCCGAGGTACTTGGCGAGGAGAGCAAGAGGGGGTGAGGCGATCCCCCAAGCGAATCAGGGACACCAAGACTCAAGGACGGCGCTGGACGATGGCTGCCATCAATTCGGTATGGCGACGATCCATCTCGCGAAGATAGATGAGCAGCTCTTCATGTCGCCGCTGGCCGTCCTCGTGAATGGCCCGCATCGTCTCCTGGAGTGCTCGCGTCGTCTCCTGAATCGCCCGTGTCGTCTCCTGAATCGCCCGTGTCGTCTCATGCACCGCCTGAATATCTTGGCGAATGGATTCGATGAGCGCGCGCGTCGCTTGCCCGTTGTAAAACACCCCATAGAGCGTCAGCGCCAACCCCAAGGCTGACGCCATCACCCCAGCTAGCCCCACAAGCTCCATCATCCCTCCGCCCTCATGCTAGGAGGAGACTCACCCCTGCGTCAAGATGCTCAGATCGAGTCGGGGGGGAGCTCGGGCAGAGGCACGGGGTAAGGCGCACTAGTGGTGTGTCAACGCTCAATCCCAAGAATGAGCCCATCCAACCCGGGAAGGCCTACGAGGGAGTGGGACCCAACTGACGGGCGAAGAGCGCCAGCTGCTTCAAGCCATCGTCCGGAAGAGCTACCCCCTCCATCTTGCTCTCCCCATGTCAGCTGGCCGAATTTATACCGCAGGCACTAACGCTTCTAAACCCAGAGTGGCGTTCCGCCGCGCTTGACCGGAATCCACCTTGACGCCGACTCCGGAGACCGTTTAACGTTAAATGTCTGCCGAAGGCCATGTCAGATGCGCTGGCTCTGTTCATCGAACGAATCCGCGCGCAAGACGCGCGGGCTATCGCGCGGGCGATCTCGCTGGTGGAGAACGACGGAGCTCAAGCCTTGACGCTCCTGCAACGGCTTTTCCCCTATACGGGGCGAGCCCTCGTCCTGGGCGTGACGGGGTCGCCGGGCGTTGGCAAGAGCACGCTCGTAGATCGTCTGGCACAGCATTATCGCGCTCGCGGAGAGACCCTTGGGATCATCGCCGTAGACCCCTCCAGCCCGTTCACCGGCGGAGCGATCCTTGGCGATCGCATTCGGATGCAAACCCTCGGCACCGATCCCGGCGTCTTCATCCGCTCGATGGCCACGCGCGGGAATTTGGGCGGCCTGGCGCGCGCGACCGGCGATGCCGTCCTCATCCTCGATGCCGCGGGGTATGACAGGGTGATCGTCGAGACCGTCGGCGTCGGCCAGGATGAGGTGGATATTGTGAAGATGGCTGATGTGACCCTCGTCGTCCTCATGCCGGGCCTTGGCGATGATGTCCAGACGATCAAGGCGGGCTTGATGGAGATCGGCGATATCTTCGTCATCAACAAAGCCGACCGCGAAGGCGTCTCGCGCATCGAGAGCGAATTGAAGGCCATGCTCGCGATTGCCGAACGCCGGGATGGATGGCATCCGCCGATCATCAAGACCATCGCCACCGAAGGCCAAGGGATCGAGGACCTCGGCCACGCCATCGCGCGCTTCCTGGACTTTCGCCGACAAAGCGCTCAGGCCGACGAGCGGCGTCAAGAGATGGCCGAACAACGACTTCGCGCGCTCCTCAAAGAGCGGCTCTTCGAGGTCGCTCTTCACACGCTCACGACGAGCGAAGAGCTTCGTCAGTGGGCCGTGGCGATCGCCCGTCGCGAGCGCGATCCGTATTCCATCGTGGAGGAGATCCTGACGCGCTGGAAAGGTCATCGGCGGACCTGAAGGAGGCGAAACGATGAGGCTCGATCACATCGCCATCGCCGTGCGCTCGCTCGACGATGCGCTCTCGTTTTACATGGGTGTGCTCGGCTTGACCTGCGTCGGGCGAGAGACGGTTGCGGAGCAGGGCGTCCACCTGGCGCTGCTCCCTATTGGGGAAGGTCGCCTCGAGCTGCTCGAACCGCTCAGCGAGGACTCGCCCGTCGGCCGATTCTTGACGCGGCGCGGCGAGGGGTTACATCACATCTGCTTCCAAGTGGCGGACATCGAAGGAACGCTCGCGCGCCTGCGCGCACAGGGTGTGCGTCTCATTGATGAAGAGCCGCGTTGTGGGGCGGAAGGCCGAAAGATCGCCTTCCTGCACCCGACCAGCGCACATGGCGTGCTCATCGAGTTGGTCGAAGTCCCGAAGGAGGAGGATCGAACATGAACCGCCCATCGCGAACCCTGTGGCTCATCGCCCTCGTCGTAGGGCTTGGCGCCGTGGCCCTCCTTGTTCAACGCCGCCTCGCCGATCGTCCCCCGCTGTCCCATCTCTCCGCGGCCGATCTGGAGACCCTGCTCGAAGGGATGTCGGAATCGCGGCGCGCTTTCTTCTCCACACCAGAGGGCCGGCGACAACTCGCCGATCAAATCCGACAGGCGCTCGCCATGGCGCAAGAGGCCCGACGGCTCGGACTGCTGGGCCGAACCGAAGTCGCGGCTCAATTGGAGCTTCAGAGAATCTCCATCCTGGCTTCGGCTTATCGCGATCGCCATCCCGATCTGGAGATCTCCGACGAGGAGATCGAACGCTTCTTCCGCACGAATCCGATGGCGCTCGATCATGTGCTGGCGGCCAATCCCCAACTCTCCCGGAGTGCGCTCAACGAACAGGTCCGCCGCCAGTATGGGGAACTCACGCTTCTGGCCGAACGCGCGCGCAAAGAGGGCCTGGATCGAGACCCGCGCATCGCGCTCCAGTTGCGTATCTTCCCCGAATTCGTCTTGCAGAGCTATCTGGTGCGCGAATTGCAACAGCGCACGTCCGTGAGCGATGAAGAGATTCGCCGATATTACGAAGCGCATCAGAAGGAGTTCGAACAGGTCCGAGCCCGGCACATCCTCTTCAGCACGCGCCCGATCACACGGGACGGAAATCCCCCACCGGAGAAAGAGACCGTGCGCCGAAGGGCGCAAGAGGTCTTGCGTCGGGCTCGCGCGGGGGAAGACTTCGCGGCCTTGGCGCGTGAGTTCTCCGAGGATCCCGGCTCGAAGAATAATGGCGGCGATCTCGACTTCTTCGGGCGGGGCCGCATGGTACGCGAATTCGAGGAAGCCGCGTTCGCCCTGCAGCCGGGACAGATCAGCGATCTCGTCGAGACGAGCTACGGATTTCACATCATCAAGGTCGAAGCGCGGCGGATCGCTCCTCTGGATGAGGAGACGCGGTTGCAGATTGAGCAAACGCTTCGACAGAAGAAGATTCAGGAGCGGATCACCCAGATCCTCAAGCGCTATCCCATCATGGTCGAAGGGGCCGATGGGGCGTCATCCAATTCTTGAAGGAGGCCACGATCGGTGATCGGCCCGATCTCGCTGGGGAAGATGACGCTCGAAGTGGTGAGCGATGGGACATGGCGCCTGGATGGGGGGATGATGTTCGGCATCGTCCCCAAGGTGCTCTGGGAGCGGGTGGCTCCGGCCGACGAGAAGAACCGCATCCTGATGGGCTTGAACTGCTTGCTCGTGCGCACGGGACGGCACATCATCCTTATAGACACGGGCTTGGGTGAGGTGCGGGACGAGAAATTCCGTCAGATTTACGCCCCGGATCGCCCGCGTCCTCTCCTTCAGCAACTCGCCGACCGCGGCCTCAGCCCGGAGGACATCGACATCGTCATTAACACGCACCTGCATTTCGATCACGCTGGGAACAACACGCGACGCCACCAAGGGCGACTCCTGCCCACGTTCCCCCGTGCTCGTTACATCGTCCAGCGCGGCGAATACGAGCACGCGAACGCCCCGAACGAGCGGGATCGCGCCAGCTATCGCCCCGTCACGTGGGAACCGCTTCAAGAGAGCGGACAACTCGAATTGATCGAAGGTGATCGGGAGATCGTCCCGGGCGTTCGTGTGGTGCGCGTGCGCGGTCACAATCGCGATCTCCAAATCGTCTTCCTCCATTCGGAGGGTCGCACGGTGGTCTTCTGGAGCGATCTCATCCCGATGACGCCGCATGTCCAGAAACCGTGGATCGCCGCATTGGACCATTACCCGCTGGAGACGCTCGAGCAAAAGAACCGATTGCTCCCCCAGGCCGTCCGCGAAGGATGGCTCTGCGTCTTTTATCACGATCCGCAGATCTCCATCGGGCACATCATCGAAGTCGATGGGCGATTTCACGTCCTTCCCCTTGAAGGAGGATGAGATGGCGGAAGCGAAAATCGGCATCATCGGCGGTAGCGGATTTTACGAGATGGAGGGGGTGAGCGACATCGAGGAGATCAGTGTAGATACCCCCTTCGGCAAACCTTCGGAGGCGTTTCTCCTCGGCACGCTCGAAGGCGTGCGCATCGCGTTCCTGGCGCGGCACGGGCGCGGACATCGCCTGTTGCCGACCGAGCTGCCCTTTCGCGCGAATATCTACGCCATGAAGCTGCTCGGCGTTGAACGTATCATCTCGGTGAGCGCTGTCGGTTCCCTGCAGGAGAAGTATGCGCCGCTCGATATCGTCATCCCCGACCAGTTCTTCGATCGGACGCGCCAACGTCCCTCCACGTTCTTCGGCGATGGGATCGTCGCGCATATCTCGTTCGCCGACCCCGTCTGTCCGGTCGTGAGCGATGCCCTCGAACGTGCTGCTCGGCAGATCGAAGGCCTACGCGTGCATCGGGGGGGGACGTATGTCTGCATTGAGGGGCCGGCCTTCTCGACCCGAGCCGAATCGCACGTCTATCGCGCCTGGGGGATGGACATCATCGGGATGACGAACCTGCAAGAAGCCAAGCTCGCGCGCGAGGCGGAGATCTGTTACGCAACGCTGGCGCTGGTGACCGATTACGATTGTTGGCATCCCGATCACGATTCGGTCACCGTTGAGATGGTGCTCGAGCATCTCAACCGCAATACGGCCAATGCCAAACGCATTGTCCGAGCCGCCGTCGGATTGCTCAAAGAGGCGACCGGCGCATGTCGATGCCAATCCGCTTTGCGACACGCCATTCAGACCGACCGCGCCGCGATCCCGCCAGGGACCGTCCGGCGGCTCTCGGCGATCCTGAGCAAATACTTTCCCATTGAGGAGTGAACCCCTATGTGGGGCCGAGCGCGCCAAGAGCAACGGCCTCCGAAGGACGAACGGTATTGGCAAGAGTGCCGGAAGCGTTTCCTCAAACGGATGGCGTCCCTTCTGTGTGCGGGACTTGGGGGATTCTCCCTTCTGCTGACGACGCTCGCCGCGCCACAAGGGAATGTCTCGCGCGGCCCATTGCTTGATCCGCGCAGCCCGGAATTGGAGCGCGCCGCACAGCATGATCTGGAAGTCGCGCGCTTCTACATCAAGCGGAAGAAGTGGAAGGCCGCCGAAGGTCGCCTGCAGGCCATCGTGCGCGATCATCCGGCCTTCTCGCGCATCGCGGAGGTCTACTTCCTGCTTGGGGAAGTCTACCGTCGCACGGGCCGACGCGACCTCGCCATTGAACTCTACTCCCGCGTGATCGAAGAATTCCCCACGCATGAGTTTGCCGAACAAGCTCGCGAGCGCCTCCGCTCAATGGGCGCCTCCCCTACGAAGGGAGGGGGAGATTAACGTCGGTGAGGCCTAGAGGCCGAGCACGGGGGCGAGGTCCTCAAGGCGTGCGATGACATAGTCGGGGTCTACGACGTCGTCCGGGATCTCCTCACCGCGCCGATTCAGCCATGCGGCGTCCATGCCGATGCTCTTGGCGCCGAGGACATCTGCCTCGAACGTGTCACCGACAAAGAGCGCGTCGCGCGGAGAGACCTCCAGCCGGGTGAGCGCCCGAAGGAAGATCTCCCGATGAGGCTTGCGCCAGGAGACCTCCGCCGAGATGACGATCACGGCGAAGAGCTCGTGGATGCCGAAGTCGCGCAAGATCCGATGCGCTGTCGGCGGATGATCGAAATTCGAGACGAGCCCGAGCCGAAAGCGCTCTCGCGCGCGAAGAAGGAGCCGACGATTCTCTTCCGGCAGCTCAGCGCCGCGCGACCACGTCTCCATGTGCGCGCGTACGAGGCGCTCGAGGACATCATCCGAGAGCGCCTCCAGGTGAAGCAGTTCGAGCAGCCGTCGGAAGCGGACGTGAGCGGGATACTCCTGCAGCTCCGCTTTCCGACGCTCCTCCACCTGACGCCACGATTCGCGAAAGGCTTCGTAGAACGTCTCGAAGCCGAGCTGCGGCGCGTATTCACGAAGGACCTCGTATACGACGCCGCTTGTCGAGAAGTGCGTTTGTTCGCCGAAGCGAACTTGAGGCAACCGATCACGGTGAAAGTCCACGATCGTATCGAACAGATCGAAGAGGATGGCTCGATAGGTCTTCATACCGGCTCCGAGAGCATCACCTTCCGCGCGCCCAAGCGAGCAACTCGAAAGCGAACGCCACAGCCTCCTCCGGCGTCTCCGCCATACGCACGACGCCCACCGGTTCTTCAAACGGCGACTCAAATCGCCACGAATGGAGAAGGACGACGGGTTTCCCCACCTTCAACGCGAGGGCGATCTCCGAGAGCGTGCCGTATCCCCCGGCGATCGCAATGATGGCGTCTGCCGAACGGACATTGATGACGTTTCGGGCTTCGGAGAGGCCCGTGAAGATCGCGATCTGAATGTACGGATTCGGAGGCGACTCGCGCTCGCTCCCCCCAGGAAGGATACCGATGGTGAGTCCTCCGGCTTCACAGGCACCGCGTGCCGCCGCTTCCATCACGCCTCCCAATCCTCCACACAGCAGCGCAGCACCGCGCTCGGCGATGAGTCGTCCGACGGCGCGCGCTTGTTCATAAAGAGTCGAATCGCACTGCGAACTCCCCATGACACCGATGATCACCCGACGCGCGACCGTTGCCGCCATATGCGAAGCTGTGATTTTATCAAGGAGCACGGAGTGTGAGCAATCGCGCGCCGTGACGCGCTCGTGCGGCGCGCGCTATCATACTCTGCTGAGCAAGAGCGGGACTCGGCGTCCGAAAGGCGATCGCACGGCCCGCTCCACCTCGATAAAGGAGGTCTCGAATGCCGGAGAAGCGCCGACGAGATGTCGAGAAGAAATATCCGAAGAGGCTCTTCATCGCGAAGTTGCGTCGTCTGGCAGATGCTCTGGAACAGGGCAAAGCGTTTCACATTCGCGTGGCGGGAGAGCGCTTGCGCATCCCCGCACATGCCACGATCAGCATTGAGCACGAGCGGGGGCGGACGGAAGAGGAGCTGGAGTTTCAAGTGAAGTGGACGCCCGCCTCGATTCGTTCGTCCCGGCGAAAGCGATGAGGGCATGAGCGCGCCATCGCGCGAAGTGCCGGCGAACGCCTCTTGAACAATCCGGTGAGCCTCATCACAATCGTAAGGCGCATGAGGAGGTCTGGCATGAACCGATGGGGGCGAATTGGACGGGCGATCCTCGGGGTGGTGATGGGCGCGTGCGTCCTCGGTGGAGGGGATATGTCGGCCTCACGCCGCGCCGCCGCATCCTCGAAGTCGCAGACGGCGGACGCGTTGCTTCCGAACGCCTACTACGACTATCTCCTCAATGGCCTGCAGATCATCATCCTGCAACGCCCCGAGGCATCCGAAGCCGTGCTGAGCCTCATGATCAAAAGTGGTGCGGCTTTTGATCGCGCGGGGAGATCGGGCACGGCCGCGCTGACAGCGCGCGCGATCTGGTTGGGTGCCGAGGACTTGAGCGAAGCGACCCTGCGGCAACGTCTTGCGGCACTTGAAGCGACTCTTCGGACAGAGGTCACGTGGGATGCGACGATGATCACTGTGGAGGCTCCAGCGCGCAGTCTGCCGGAACTCATTCGGCTCATGGCGCGCGTCGTCTCCCGACCGACATTCGAAGCCGAGGCGCTGATGGCTTTGAAAGCGCGCTTCCTCGACGAAGTGAAAGCCAAGCGGCACGATCCCTCCGAGATCGCGGACGAAGAGTGGTACCGTGCGCTCTATCACCCACACCCCTACGCTCGTCTGGCCGAAGGCGTGCCGGAAGAGATCGCGGCGATCACGCCAGTAGATATCGCGCGCCACCACACCCGTTTCTTCATCGCCAATAATGCGACGCTCATCGTCCTCAGTCCTTTTTCTCCGGCCACGCTGATGCCCCTCATCCGCCCGAATTTCGGCGCCATGCTCAAAGGGAAGATCGTCCCTCCCACGTTTGTCGCTCCGGTGCCGGCTCAAGGCGTGCGCATCCTCCTGCGTGATCTCCCGAACGCCTCGCTCGCCCATGTCCGCATCGGCTCCTTTGGCGTGGAGCGCTTCTCCGACGAGTATGTCCCGACTCTCGTGCTCGCCGAAGCGATTCGCCTTCGGCTTGAGGGAGAGGCATCAAAAGGGGGCACGTCTTTGGTGGACGTGCGCTGCCGATTCGACCTGCGCACGCACCGCGGCCCATTCCTGCTCTCGTTCGCGGTCCCGAACGAACAGGTCGTCTCGGCGATCGAACGCGCTCTGGAGATCCTGAAGGCGATGCGCGCCGAAGGTCCGACGGCCGGGGAGCTCGCCGAGGCGCAAAGACGATGGGCCGAGCGATTTGCCCAAGATGCGCTCACGCCTCGACAATTGATCGAGGTCCTGCACTTCGTGGAGCTCTACGGATTGGGGCGAGACTACGTACGGCGATTCCCCACCCGCGTGCAACACGTGACGCGCGAGGAGGTCATGCGCGTGGCCGAGAAGTATCTCTCCCCGAACGATCTGCTCATCGTCGTCGTCGGGCGCGCGCAAGGTCTCGCGGAGGCGTTGAAGCCCCTGGGAGTGGTGGAGGTGAAGACCGGAGGATGAGCCCCCGGCTCATGCCACATACGCCTCCACCGCGGCCGAGACGCCAGACCCGCATCGGAAGCCTTCGCGGCGCAGCACGCTCTCCAAAGCGCTCAACAAGAGCAAGACGTTGCGGCGCGTGCTGCCCGCACCCATTACTCCCACACGCCAGATCTTCCCGCGCAACGGTCCTAATCCGCCCCCGATCTCGATGTGAAACTCTTCGAGCAATCGGGCGCGCACCCGCGCATCGTCCACGCCCTCGGGGACGCAAATCGTTGTGAGCGTCCACAGCCGATATTCGCGCGGAACAAAGAGTCGCAGCCCCATCGCCTCCAACCCCGCCCACAGCGCTCGGGCGTTTTGCTCGTGTCGCTGCCAGCGGGCTTCTAATCCCTCTTCGGCAACAATGCGCAGCGCTTCGCGCAAGGCGTAATTCAGGCTGATCGGCGCCGTATGGTGATAACTGCGCTCGTTCCCCCAGTAGCGCTCAATGAGCGAGACATCGAAATACCAACTCGGCACCGCCGTCTTGCGCCGATGCACTTTCTCCAAGGCGACTTCGGAGAACGTGATCGGCGCTAATCCCGGCGGGCAACTGAGCGCCTTCTGCGATCCCGAGTAACAGACACCGATGCCCAGGCGATCCACGCCTACGGGCTGTCCCCCCAGGCTCGTCACGGCATCCACGATGAGGATCCCTTCGCGCTCGGCGACCAACGAAGCAATGGGCTCCAGCGGCTGCCGCACGCCGGTCGAGGTCTCCGCATGCACCACGCAGACAATGCGCGCCCGCGAACGATCAAGCGCCGCCCGGATCTCCCGGTCATCGAGCGGACGCCCCCACTCCGCTTCCACGCGGATCGGGCGCGCCCCCAAGCGCGTGGCCATCTCATACATGCGCTCGCCGAAAAATCCATGAATGCCAATGATGACCTCCTCGTCCGGCTCCAGAAGATTCGCCAGCGCCGCCTCCATTCCCGCGCTGCCGGTCCCGGAGACGGGGAACGTGACGCGATTCTGCGTCTCAAAGACGTAGCGCAGCAGATGCTGCACGTCGGTCATGCACGAGAGGAAGACCGGATCGAGATGTCCGAGCACAGGGGCGCTCATGGCGCGCAAGACTCGGTCCTCAACGGGGCTGGGGCCAGGGCCAAGTAACAACCGATGAGGAGGCTGGAACTCGCTGATCGTCATGGCATCTCCTTGAGGAGTTGCAGGAGAAAGCGGATCGGCGTCCCGAGCCCGATCGCGCGAGCGCTCGGATCAATGGGTTCCCCACGCTCGCCCAATCGCGCCGTCAGGATACCAATGACTTTCCCCTCACGATTGAAGATGGGACTACCGCTATAGCCTTGGATGACGGGCGCATCCAATTGCAACAGCGTCGGACTCACCTTGCTGATCGTGCTGCGGGTGAGCGTCGTCGTCGCGCGCTCCTGACCGGTCGTCTGCAGCAAGGCCGAACCAAGCGGGAATCCGATGATCGCCACCTCGTCGCCTTGCCGCACGCGTGCGAGATCCGGTTCGAAGCCCTCGACGACGGGGAGGGGAATCGGCGCATCCACCTTCAAGAGCGCAATATCCATCTCCGGCGAACCGCGTACCAGGTGCGCTTCCAAAGCCTCATCGGGCGCGCGATCGGCGAAGATCACCTTGAGGGAGCGCGAGACCGGTGTGATCGCTTGACCGGCGAAGCGCGCGTCGACCTCCCATGGACGCACCAGATGATAATTGGTAGCAATCACTCCTTGAGGGTCTACGGCGAAGCCCGATCCTTCACTCAGGGCCGTGCTCACCTCGCGCCCTCGGGCATCAAGAATCCGAAAGTGATGCTGAATCAGGACGACAGCGGCTTGATTGCGCACCGCGACGCGCACGAGCGGATTCGTCTCCTCCACAGACGCGGACCGCTCGCGCTCGCCGCGCCAGAGGATTCCGAGGGTGATCCCGAGGACGACGATCACCCCGACGGCGATTCCCATAACCCATTGCCGCCAGATGCGCGCGGAGCGACGCACGGCTTGGTCAATCATCAGCTGCACAGTCGTGCGTCCGGCGTGCCACGCGGTCGAAGACGTCACCGATTCAACAAGTGTGGGATCGGTCGGCGCCATCACCGCCGGCTGAGGTTCCTCAACCGGAGCGAGGACCTCGACCATCACACTCGGTCCTCGCCGACCGAATTGCAGGACATCCCCACTCCGGACTTGAGCCCGATGGACGCGCACGCCGTTCACATAGGTGCCGTTAGTGCTATTCAGGTCCTCGACGACCATGCCCTCGTCCGAGACGAACAAGACGGCATGATGCGCCGAGGCCCGCACGTCCTGTGGATTCAACCGCGCATCGTTGTCGGCGGCACGCCCGAACGTGATGCGATCCTTCGAGAGAACTTCCTGTCGCCCGGCGTATCCCCCACCGATGTGCGTGAGGCGAATCTCCATCCGGTCACCGTATCGAATGCGCGTCGCCTATGGGCTGTTTCGGAGAATCGGGCACTCCCGGCTCTTCCTCGATCAACTGCACCTGCACCGTCCCGAATCCCCCACGCACCCGCGCCAGAAGCGGCACGCGGCGCCCGTCCACGCCCAGCCAGATGAACATCTCGCCTTCTTTGCGAATCAAGCGGCCCGGACCGAATACTAACGGCTCGATCTTGACGGCCGAGATGCGACCGCGCGGCGTCTCCACTTCCTCGATCTCGTGCACACGGACCTCCACATCATATGTCTCCCCTTCATCGCTCACGGGGAAGCGGAGCACGCTCCCCGGTATGAGCGGTTGCGTGCGCACGTAATAGATGCTGGAGAGGATGTCCTGCACCCAAGGACGGGCGGCGTTCTCCTTCACCTGCGGCGGTTCGGTTGGCCGCGTGAGATCGCGCACGATGTAAGTGACCGAGGCGCGCTCCCGATCGAAGAGGGCGAGGTGAAAGCTCCGCTTCGATCCCTCGGCGAGTTGTTTCCGCGTCCGCAGCACACTGAAATCCTGCGGATCCACGAAGGACTCAAAGAGATCCTCTACGCGAATCCCCAGGAGCGCCATGAGCACCCCTTCGGAGACCGCCTCGGCGCGCAGGTGGTAGGCGTTCACCATCGGTCGCTCGTGCGAGCGCCCGAAGGTGAACGTGAGACGTCCGATGACGGCCGAGACGATGAGCTTCGAATAGCGCACTTGGTACACGAGCCGCTCCCCTTCGGCGAAGGAAAGGGGGAGCGCCGAAGACGCCTCTTGCGCGAGCGCCAGGACCACGTTGCCATCTCCGCCCGCGCGCGTCGGGATCGGGGCGAGAAGGAGCCCACCGATCACGAGCGCGCTCCAAGCTCGCTTGAGAGGCGCGCGCTGATCACAATACCTTGGCCAAGAGAACCGCCAAGACCAGCCCATAACCGAGCAGCACGCGATATTCCCGATTCTCGATGTAGAGTGCCCAATCCCCTGCCGCGTTCTCTGAAGCGCGGAAGCGCCGCCCGGGCCTCGGGAAGAAGAGGGGGACCTGCCGTTCATAGGCCTCGAACGCCGCGCCGAATAACGTCCGCAGATGCTCCGCCTCCACGATCATCGTCGGCACGTACACGCTCGCGAAAAAGATGAGAAAACATACCAAAAGCCACTCGCTTCGACAAGCGAGCGCAAGCGCCAGACCGAGAAGGAAGGAGCCGAGATACAACGGATTGCGCGTATACGCATAAGGGCCTGTCGTCGTGAGCGCGCGGTCTTTCCGAAGATGGCGAGAGGCCCACGCGCGAAGGCCTAATCCGGGAAGGGCGAGCACTGTCCCGCCGAGGACCGAGGTGATCGTTGGCTGCGCCTCGATCAGGAAGACGAGAAAGAGTACCCCGCTTGCGGGAACGCGCGCGCGACGCACGGCCCGCAGCAGCCCGAGATGCGTCAGAGACCATCGCCGCCATTTCGAGCGAATCATGGCTCGCTCAGGAGTCGGGCCCTCTTCCAGTCGGTGCAGAAGTTCTCTCTGCCAGAGCGACGCGTCGCTGGATCGCCGCAATGACTTCGTGGACGGGAATGTCCAGAAATCCGACGTCGCGCCGTCGTCGGCTGTAGTAGCGATAGCCGGAAGCCGGTGGTCGTTCGAGAACCTGATCATCGGGATGAAATGGACCGTTGCGCCGTGCTGAGGTCGGCCCATAGAGAGCGACAATGGGTGTCCCCCGCGCGGCCGCCAGATGCAACGGTCCCGTATCCCCCCCAAGGAATATGCGCGCCTGATCAGCGAGCACCGCCAGTTGCTTGAGCGTGCAGGGAAACGGCACGGCTTTCTTCCACCGCGAGGCGCACGCCGCGGCGTGCGCCAGTTCTTCTTCGGATGGACTGAAAGGCACGAGCGAGACCCATCCATAGCGCTCCCAGAGGAAATCCGCGACCGCTCCATACCGCTCCGGCGGCCAGCGCTTGGCCGCCCATCCCCCTCCCGGATTGAGGAGCGCGAAGTCCCGAATGCCCAATACCTCCAGGCGCTCCTCCACCGCGCGGCGATCTCCCTCCGAGATCGAGAGAGGGAATTCGTAAGGGCCTCGATCTTCGCTTCCCCCAACTACATGTCGCACGAGCGCGAGATTTCGCTCGATCACATGCGCATCAGCGGGAACGGGGACTTGCTCCGTCAGGAACAACCGACTCGCTTTCTCCTTCAGTGCCGCCGTCTCGAATCCGATGCGCCGCTCGGCTCCGGAGAGCCAGAGTCCCACCCCCGACTTCATCAGACCCTGGAAATCGAAGCCAAGATCATAACGGCGGCGCCGCAGGAGAGCGAGGGCATCTTTGACCTCCTTCCACGTCGCGCGGGCGAGCCAGCGCTTTCGCCAGCGCCGCGTGTCCACCTCAATCACATCGTCGAGCATCGGATGATCCCGCAGTAACTCGGCCATCGCTCGCTCGACGACCCAACTGATCCGCGCTTGCGGGAAGGCACGCCGAAGTCGAGCGAGGGCCGGAAGCGTATGAACGATGTCGCCGATGGCGCTCAGCTTGACGATGAGGATGTTCATCCGACGTCTGCTTGACGAATTCTCGCAATCAGATCGCGGCTCGAATGGCGCTTCTCATCGCCGACGATGGCCACCCGCCCCCCATAGCGTCGAACGATCTCCCGCTCCGGGACCGTCTCCGGCGTGTAATCCGTCCCCTTAGCGTGCACGTCGGGACGCAGGGCCTCCAGCAGCGGCGCGATCGTCACGTCGTCGAAGATGACGACATAATCCACGCAAGCGAAAGCGGCGACGATCTCCGCGCGCTCCTCGGCCGGCAGGATGGGGCGCCCTTCCCCCTTCAACGCGCGAACGGCGGCATCGGCATTCACGCCGACGATGAGGAGATCGCCCAGTCGCCGCGCCGCTTGCAGGTATCGGACGTGCCCGATGTGGAGGAGATCGAAGCACCCATTGGCGAGCACGATGCGTTGACCGCGCATTCGCGCCGCCGCGACGTCGCGTCGAAGCTCATCGAGAGAGCGAATCTTCCTCGTGCTCATCGCGAGCATCCCAGGAGAGAAGAGAAGCGCGAAGCTCAGCTTCGCTGACCGTCGCCGTGCCGCGCTTCATGACAACGATCCCCCCGGCGTGATTGGCGAGATGTGCGGCTTCCAGAAAGCTCGCCCCCGCCGCGAGCGCGAGCGTATACGTGGCGATCACCGTATCCCCTGCTCCGGTCACGTCCACCGGCTCGCGGCTGCCCACGACGGGCAAATGGACGACCGGATGTCCGTCTTGGAACAGAGACATCCCCTCCTTCCCACGCGTGATCAAAAGGGCGGCCAGGTGCAAGCGGCGACGCAACTGGCGTCCAGCTCTCTCCAGCGCAGAGAGATCGTCGAGATGTCGCCCATAGACCTCCTCGACCTCCGATTGATTCGGCGTCGCCGAAGTGAACCCGCCCAGTTCCAATAGCCGATGCCGGGAATCCACCGTGACCAGTAGGCCGCGCTGCGCCAAGCGTCGAATGGCTTCCACCAAAGGGGGATGAATAAGGCCATAGTGATAGTCGGAGAGGATGATCCCATCGGCCGAGGTGGCCAGCTCCCGCACGCGAGGAACGAGCGCGCGAAGAGCGGCCTCAGGCGGAGGAGACGCAGGCTCTCGATCAATGCGGATCACCTGCTGGCGCGTCGAATGAACGGATCCAGCGAGGATGCGCGTCTTCGTGGGTGTGCGATACCGAGGCACGACGCTCACCGCCGAGACATCCACGCCGCGCTGCCGGAGGGCACGAACGATGGCGCGCCCCTCGGCATCCCGTCCGACGATGCCGACGACGGCCACATCAGCACCCAGCGCCGCGAGATTCGCCGCCGCGTTGCCGCATCCTCCAGGCTGCGTCTCCTGATGCTCGAACCGAAGGATCATCACCGGCGCTTCCCGCGAGATGCGCGAGATCTCCCCGTAGACGAACTCATCGGCGATGAGATCGCCCACGACCACAATCCGACGGCCGCGGAATCGCGCGAGCACGTCAAGGAGTCGCGCGGCACTCGGCCCCACTCTCATGGCTCAACACCCATTGAACGGCCTCCCACAAATTCTCAGCCACGTGATCGGGAGGACGCCATCCCTCTTTTTGGGAGCGCTCCCATTCCTCTCGCCCGTGTCCGGTCAACACTAAGACTCCGCGCGCACCGACCCGATGCGCGAGCATGATGTCGGTGTACTTGTCGCCGATGAAGACGCACCGCTGAAGGTCGAGTGCGAACTCCCGCGCCGCGCGCTCGACGAGCCCGGTCCCCGGTTTCCGACACGCGCACACCCGGCGATAGGCGGGCACGACCCCCTCGGGATGATGTGGGCAGTAGTAGATGGCATCCCACTGAGTCCCCTGCTTCCGCAACTCCCGCTCGAACCGGCGATGCACTTCATGTACCACTGCCTCGGGGAAATATCCTCGCGCGACGCCCGATTGGTTCGTGAGGACGATCACGCGGTATCCGGCCTGTCGAAGGGCGCGAAGCGCCGGAATCGTCCACGGGAAGAGCCGGTACTGCGCGACCTCGCGCGCATAACCGACGTCTTCGCTGAGCGTGCCATCACGATCGAGGAAGACGGCGCGCGCACGTCTTCGATCGAACGCCTTCCGGTGGCGCCGCCGGTCGAGATGCGGCGCACCTTCTCCCCACTCGCTGATGCCAGACGGTCTTACCATCGCTGTCCCACATCGGAAGACGCGATGGAGGTGCACGCCCACCCCCCCTCGTCCAACAGACGGAAGGCCGGGCGCACGACATCCTCAACGGTAATGCCGGTCATGCAGCGATGGTCAATCGGGCACTCGCGCCGCATACAAGGAGCACAGGCCACGGGCTTGCGGATCACGAGGGCCCGGTCCGAAAAAGGGCGCGTGGCGAAATCTTCCGTCGGACCGAAGAGCACAAGCACCGGCGTGCCGACAGCCGAGGCCACATGCGCCGCCCCCGTATCGTTGGAGATGACCAGGTGCGCGCAGCTCAAGATAGCCACCATCAACCCCACGCTCGTCTCGCCGGTCACCACGACGGGCGCGCGACGCATACACCGACGCACTGTCTCGGATGTCGCCCGCTCCGCTGGCGTGCCGATGAGGACGACCGACGTATCGCCGCGCTCCAGCAAGGCGTCACTGACGGCCGCGAAGCGTTCGGGCAGCCACTGCTTCGCGCGACTGTTCACCGCCCCCGGATTCACCACGACGATCTTCCGATCCACGTCCGCGCCCCGCTGGACCAAGAAGGCCAACGCCTCCTGTTTCCGCTCTTCAGAGACGGTCAATCGAGGGATCGGATCAGCGAACGAAACGCGCTCCATCCCACCGAGGCGATGCTCGAGTTCGGCGATCAGATGAAGGTAGACATAGACCTGATGCTCTCGCCTCCCTTGAGGCCTCAGCGGGATACGATGCGTGAGGAGCCACGCGCGCCCGTCGGTCGGATAACCGACACGGATCGGAATTCCGGCCGCGAAGGTCAGAAGCGCCGCGCCGAAGGCATTCGGCAAGAGGACGGCCATATCGTATCGCCGGGCACGCAACACGGCTATCGCCCGCCAATACTCGCGCGCTGAGCGCAGCTCCAACGAGAGCACCTCGTCCACGAAGTCCGCTTCGCGAAAGAGGCCCACCAGCGGCGGCCGAACAAGCAGCGTCAGATGCGCATGAGGGAAAACGCGTCGCAACTGGCGCAGTGCCGGGATCGTCATGATCGAGTCGCCGACCCAATTCACTCCGCGAATCAAGATTCGCTCGATGGTCCCCGTCCGACTCATGCCCTTTCATCTCGTCTCCGCTGCCGGAGCATTCACTCCGGCACGACGATGAGGCGCGATTTTGACTCAGGGTAGGGCTGAAAGAGAGCGGCGACGCGAAGATATGCCTGAACTTCCCGCTCATCTCCCACTGCGCGAACGGATTCAGCCAGCACACGCAGGCACGCTAACGCCTCGCTCGTTCGAATGCGCACCCCGCGCTCGGCGAGGTCTTTCTCCACGCGCTCCAAGGCCTTCAAGAGCGACTCCGTCACGGCGTGAATGCGCGGAGATTCCGAGTGATGCTCGTAAATGATCCCCCGCTCGAGCGTCTCATAGGTTCGGATGGCGTTCTCTAATCCAGCCAAGACCTCAGCGTCAGTGAGATCGCGAAAGCGTTGGCGCTGCACCTCAACGATCGCTCCCTCCAGAAAGGCCAACAGCGGGCTCATGTGCAGAAGGACGTTCACCAGCGCTTTCTGGCCCTGCGCCGTGAGATGTGCGAGCAATTGTCCCAGGCGCCGCTCTCGGGTCGTGCGGCGGGCATCCTGAAGATACGGGCACCGCTCCGGGCATGCCAGAACGAGCATCCGCAAGTGCGCGCAGCAGAGCGGACAAATTCGTTCCCCCAGTGCGGCACACTCGCGCCGGGCGGGTTGCTTCGCACATTTCGCACATTTCGCCATCGGCGTCTCTCCAGAGGGTCTCTCCTCCTCATGAGCGCGCGCGTCCCTCTTTGCCACCAAGCAGGTCCTTGAAGCGCTCCAAGAGGCTCTTGTCGCCCACCTCCTTCGCCTCCAAGCGCGCCAGCTCCTCAAAGAGGCGCCGCATCTCGCGGCTCAATCGCATCGGCGTGACGACACGAACCTCGACAAGGAGGTCTCCGCGACCGGGCCGATCCACGCGCGGCATCCCGCGCCCGCGCAGCCGGAAGACCTCCCCCGACTGTGTCCCCGGCGGAATCTCCAAAGACGCTTCGCCCTCTAAAAGCGTCGGGATTTTCAGCTCCGCGCCGAGCGCCGCTTGAGCGAATGTGATGGGCACCGTGCAGTAGAGGTCATCGCCCTGACGCGCGAAGAACTCATGCGGGCGAATGTGGACGATGACGTAAAGGTCTCCGGGCGCGCCGCCAGCGATCCCCCCCTCACCTTCTCCCGCCAGACGCAGCCGCGTCCCTTCCTCCACGCCCGGAGGGATGCGCACCTCCAGAATGCGCTCGCGTTCGACGCGCCCTCGGCCACGACATTCCTCGCATGGATGCCGGATGATCGTCCCCGTCCCCTGACAATGGGCGCACGTGCGCGAGATCGTAAAAAATCCCTGCTGATATCGAACCTGACCGCTCCCCCCGCAGGTCGGGCAGCGCATGGGCGAGGTGCCCGGAGCCGTCCCCGCGCCTTGACAGATGGGGCATACCTCCAATCGAGGGATGCGAATCCGCTTCTCAACTCCGCGAGCGGCCTCTTCCAGTGTGATCTCCACATCGTAACGCAGATCAGCGCCGCGCCGCGCTCGCGACCGCCGCCGCGTCGTCGTCCCAAAGAGATCGGTGAACCCGAAGAACTCGTCCAGCAGGTCCTCGAATGTGGCGAAAGGATCGAAGCCAGCGCCGTAGCCAGCCGCCGCGGCCGAGGAGCTGACCCCGGCATGCCCGTAACGGTCGTAAAGGGCGCGCTTCTCCGGATCCGAGAGGACACTGTACGCCTCGACGATCTCCTTGAACTTCTCCTCCGCCTCTTTATCGCCAGGATTTCGATCCGGGTGATACTTCAGCGCGAGCTTCCGATAGGCCGATTTGATCTCCTGCTCGCTCGCCGTGCGGCTGACGCCCAAGACTTCGTAATAATCCCGCTTGTTCTCCAAGGCCGTCGCTCCCCTTGCGCGAAACGTGATGAGGCGCTCAGCGCCTCTCTCGCTCTCCGACGGAAAATTTAATTTTGTCCCGGCCCCGGAGAATTTGCAACCACTCGCCCACCCCCATCCTCTCGCTCACGGGCACGATCCAAAAGAGCGAAGCTCGAGCGTGAACGTCTGCTCTCCAAGCGGAGCCGTTCCCTCGATCTCAAGGTGGATGGGGACGGCAGGATTGAGGTCCCCAACCGGAATCGAACGGACCGTCGCCGTCACGCCCGTTCCCGAGAAGCGAATGGCCTGAGCCCCGATGAGCCCGACGCCGAGAATGAGCGCGCTGCCGGCCGAAGCCGGAGCGACTTCGTTCCCAAGAGAGAAACTATGGGCGAAGATCCGCGCCTTGAGCGAAGCCGCGTGCTGGGATCGAAGCCGATGGCGAAGGCTCCCATGCTCTTCCCAAGCAGAAGGAGAGCGAAAGCGCCCCAGGACGGCGAGCGACATCGGTGATGCGTCGGAGGGAATCATCTCCTCCACGCTGAGGCGGACGATCCGCGGCGTGGAGACGACGAAGACAACGGCTCCGCTTGCGATCTCCCCGCGCTGCGTCCGCACGGAGAAGGCGCGGGGGCCTATTATCGTATTGGCCTCAATTGCCAACCACACACGTAGCGATTCATTCAGAAGTGGCGCGCTCGACGTCTCCGGTTTGACGACTCCGCGAATCCCCCCGGGCTCAGAGAAGGCGATCTGCGTCGCTTCACGCAAGCCCACGCCTCGCACTTCCACTTCGCCACAGGCGCCAGCGATCGCTTCATTGAAGCCACGCCGATCGGCGATGCCATCAATGCGCGGCTCGACGACGGCGAAGGTGACGCCCGCATCGCGGCTATCCACTCGCCCCGGAGCGCGAGGGATCGTCACCAGGATCGCCCGCTCTCCCAAGGGCGCGTCTGGGGCGATTCGGATATGAACCGTGAGGACCGGATTCAATTCCCGCTGCTGCTCGGGGAATCCCGGCATCAGCCAAGCCTCAATTCCCCCGCCGGAGAAAGTCACTTCGGTGGCACCGCCAAGCCCGACGCCAAAGACGAGAACGTCACCGAAGGAATCGCGAGCCCCCTCCCCGCTCGGGCGAAAACCTTGATCCGGACGAAAATTATGTCCCTCCCAAATCCCGTCAACGCGCGGCGCGACGACCCGGAATCGAACCGACTCGCTCCTGACGCGCGCCTGCGCCGTCTCCACAACGAACGCGCGCTCGCCCAAGGGTGCGTCCTCGGCGATGTGAAGGTCAACCGCCACGATAGGGTTCAAGAACTCGAATCCCGCCTGGGAAGGCACGATCGTCCCACGAATACCCGTCCCCTCGAACTCAACCGCCTTTGCCTGATCGAGGCCGATGCCGAAGACCTCGACGCGCCCGCTCGATCCCGGCGCGCCTTCTTCATCCAAGATGGCGAGGATACGAGACGGCGCGACGACAAACGCCACATCCTCGCTGCGCACCGGACCACGGGGGGTCAGAAGCGTGAAGGCGCGCGGCCCAAGCTCGGCCGTCGGCTCGATCGTGACGCGCACGAGGACGGAAGGGTTCAACTCCGCCGGCGTTCCCGCGCTCACGACCTCCCCACGCACTCCGCCCCCTTCGAACTCGATCTCGGTCGCGCCAGCCAAGCCGATCCCCGAGATGAGGAGGAATCCGCTCGCTCCTGGCCGCCCGTACCCGTTTGGGTCTTCAGCGGCCCCGCCGACGAAAAGCCGACTGCCGTCTTGAATCGAAAGGATGCGTGGCGCGCTGACACGAAGCACGACATCCCCACTCTCGACATCCTCGGGAAAGCGAACAAGGGTCATCGGTCGGGAAGGCATCGCCCCGATCCCGAGCATCACCACCAAGAGTCTAACGCTCCACGTTCGATCCGCTCGCCGTCGCACCCGTTCCATGAGCTCCGCCCCTCTTCCGCATGATGTCCCACATGAAGTCGGAACCTAATCTATCGAGCCAACTGCGCTCGGTCAACACGAAAATCCCCATAAGGAGACAAAGAGAAGGGCGCGATCCTCGGGCGAGGATCGGTCGCACGGCTAATAGGTCACATCGAGCCGATGCAGGAGCATCACCAACTGCGTGCTCACCGGTTGCTGTCCAGCTCGCTTCGCCGGTTCGAAGCGCACATCGGAGAATGAGGACTTCACCTCCGTTAAGTCCATCGGTCGGGAAGGCCCGACGATGTCCACCAGTGAAGCATGCCCATTAGGCTGGATGAACGTCACGACCACGAGCTGATCGCTCGAGGCCGCGTGAAACAATCGCTCCAGATGTCCCGAAGAGCGCAGGCGGGGGAATGTGTAGGATCCCACCGACAGGTCTACCTCTCCATTGAGCAGGCCGTATTGTTGGGCATCGAGCGCAATGGAGGCGGAATGGTAGGCCAAGGGGACCTCCGGAACAGGACGCAGTACCGAGAGCAAGGCCCCCAGCAGGGATGTCGTGATGAGCACGCTGATCACTGTGGCGGCTACCTTGGGATGAGCGAAGGCCAGACGTCCCATTCCTCGAAAGAGCATGAACCAGGTGGAGGCCTTCCGGTGCTCTCCATCAAGGGCGTCAAGGATCTGGCTCGCGAGATCACGAGGAACAGCCGGACGCGGCAATCGCCGCAGCTCTTGTGTCACGGCCCTCAGCTCATCCAGGTGGGACGCACAGGCCGAACACGCCGTTACATGCCGTTGCAGAGCACGCTCCCGCTCCGGCGAAAGCTCGCCGTCCAAATACGGGGAGAAATCCCGCCGGACGCGGGCACAGCTCCTGACGATCGATTCGCTCACACGATGCTCGAAATCCATGGATGCGCTCCCTGTCTGGAACGCGACTCACCAGCTCCGGTTCGATATCTCTGGTGCTGGCCTGATTGTCAAACAGCTCGCCTCGACCCATCGGCGAATCTGTCTCGAACCGGAGCTGGTCAATCCGCCCGCTCTCAAAGCTCCCGAGCGTGCTGCTGGCGAAGGCGCTGCAGCTCCTGCCGCAGCGCTTCGCGTCCACGAGCGATCCGCGACTTCACCGTGCCGATGGAGACGCGAAGCATCGCCGCGATCTCCTCATAGCTGAGCTCCTCCATATCGCGCAGAAGCAACGCCGTCCGAAAGACAGGCTTGATCCGCCGGAGCGCTTCTGTGAGCAACCGCTCCTCCTCTCGAGCGATCGCTTGCTGCTCCGGATCGGCCCGAGGATCTGCCAATGTCTCGCCGAACGAAAGCTCCCTGCCCTCTCTCAAAGACTCTATCGAGACCAGGCGATCACCATTGCGCCGCCACCACCGCTGAGAGTTGGCCGCCTGATTGAGCGCGATGCGGTAAAGCCACGTCTTCAACTCGCACTCGCCGCGAAATCGTCCGATATGACGGTAAGCCTTCAAGAACGTCTCCTGCGTCGCATCGCGCGCTTCCTCCCGATCCCCCAGGAGCCGGTAGAGCAATCCGTACACCTCCGCCTGGAACCGCGCGAGGAGCTGTTCGAACGCCTCCCGCTCGCCGGCGCGCAACCGTTCGAGGAAGGAATCGCCAACCGCTTCAAGCGGCCTCGTCCCGGCGCACTCGAGCATGAGCGCGCATCCCTCCATGACTTCCGCGCTTGCCATACTTTCGGTTTCCCTTCTTATAGACACCACAATGGGCTATAAGTTCCCGGCGAAATCCACCACACGGAGTGGGGAACACACCGACGGGCATCTTCACCGCAGGGCGCCTCTGGGAACGAACACTCAGAGCAGGTTGAACTCCACGTTGATCGTCGCGCGCACGCTCGCCGGACGTCCATCAGGTCCTCGTGCCGGGATGAACTTGATCTGCTTGGCCGCCTCGATGGCCTTCTCGTCGAGCCCGTATCCGAGTCCCCGGATCACTCGGATATTGCGGACGACCCCATCAGCTCCGAACGTCGCGCTCAGGACGACGACGCCTTGGATGCGATTGCGTCGGGCTTCTTCAGTCCATTCCGGACGCGGCTTGTAGGTGATGATCGGCCGGCCATAGCCCCCTCGCCCGGCAATCCCTTCGCCCACGCTCTCTCCCGAGGCATCTCCCACGCCCTGCCCTTCTCCTGCTCCATTACCCCCGCCCGTCCCCCCGGTTCCCGGAGGCGCCTCCACGGGCCCGAAGCTGAAGGGTGAGGTGATCTGCAATCGGGTATCGAGCGAAGGCAATTGCGCCTGCTCGGGCGGCGGCGGCGCCTTAAAGGGAACAGGGATGGGCACCGGTACAGGCTCAGAGCGCAGCGGAAGCTTCTGCGGCACCGGCTCCGGAGGTCGGGAATATTCCCGATTCCCACCCCCTCCAGGAGTCTCAATTTCCGGGAATTCGAACTGGATGGCCACAAGTTGCTCCGGCGGCTCCGGCTCCGGAAGCGGACGGCTCGGAAAGATGTTCTCCAAGTGCAACAAGAAGAGGCACACATGAAAGAGGATTGCCATACCCGTGGCCCACAGCAGGCGGCGCCGCTCGCGCGCATCCTCGACGACGAATTGGTCTAAGACCCCGGCGACCGGCCCCGGCGTCATGACTGGATGCGATCCCTGCGACATCCTTCCCTCCCCATCGGGGCGATCATACGCTCAAACACCGCACCCTCGATCGGCCCCTCTTCTTGACAGAGCCCGACCCAAGCTGCTACTACATTATAGCACCTTGGGTGGAAAGGACAAAGCGCGACTTGAGGGAGGTCTCGAACTTGGCAAAGGCGGCGATCAAGGTCAAAAAGAAGAAGGTCAAAATCACCGCGCGCGACCTCAAGCACGATGCCTTCCGCGACCGGTACGAGCACTTCGCTGCCTGGGCCAAACACCATCGGCACCAGATCCTTCGCACAGCCGCGGGTATCGGCGCTCTCCTGGTGCTGGTTCTGGGCACTCTCCTCTTCACAGCATACCGCCGCGAGAGTGCGGAAAAGGCGTTGGCCGAAGCATACGAGATCTTCACGGCCGAAGTGACCTCGACCCCCTCGGACTCGACCCGCCGAACATATGCGAGCGAGGAGCAGAAATATCGTGAAGCCCTCGACGCGTTCACCCGCCTCGCCCAAAAACATCCGAGCCATCGCGAGCTGGCCCAGTACTACGCGGCGCTGTGCAAGCTGCATCTGCGGCAGTCCGAAGGCAAGCGCGATCTCGAACAGTTGGCCGAAGGAGAGGGACGGACGGCACGACTCGCCCGGCTCGCGTTGGCCGAGCATCTTCTGGCAACGGACGATCCGGCAGGTGCCGAGAGGCATTATCGCCGGCTCCTTGAAGACCCTGGCGAGCTGCCCGAAGCCGTTCTGAAACTTGGACTCGCACGCGCGTTGGAGCTTCAAGGGAAGAGATCTGATGCCATTGACCTCTATGTGAAGATCGCCGCCGAGTATCGCACGCAAGACGCTGGGCGTACAGCTCGCGAACGCTTGGCAGCGCTCGATCCCCTCGCCTTAGAACGCGTGCCGCAAGAAGAACCGGCTAGCTCCTGAACCTTGTGTCAGAAGCTCCCGCCGAATATCGCACGCAAGCGCCACGCGCTCTCCCGCAGGCGGACAAGACGATCGCCCTCTCCCGGCTCACCGGCCCTCCCTCTACGCGAACGATGGGCCGCACGCCGTCGGCCATGCCCTCGCGCTCGATGCGCACTATGCGAAAAACGCCGAGCGCATGAAGCGCGCGCACGTCCTGGATCGAAAGGCTCACCCCACCTCATGCGCAGATGAGATCGAATGGTGCCATCGGGAACGCGCGATTGCCGCGCACGACCGGAGCTCAAACGATTGGGGGCTCTTTGTGCGCCACCCCTGCAAACCCCGATCAGCAGAAGGACGAGCCCGAAGAGGATCCCACCGAGACGCCCGCTCGCTCTCACGAGCGCGCCTCCCTCACTTCCGCCACTGGCGGTTCGCTCCGCGCGTGACCTGGCCATGACTGGCCGAGCAGTTCGAAAAAGAGCGCCTCGTACTGATCGGTGATCCGCTCCCAATTGTAGTGCGCGCGCACCCGCTCCATCGCACGCTCGCGCAACCGCGCCACGCGCTCCGGATAGGCGAGGACCTCCTGCAACAGCTCACGCAATTCCTCAGCCGTGCGATAATAGAGGCCCACGTCTCCGGCGACCTCGCGATTCTCCGGTGTATCGAGAACGAGCACGCAATTCCCAAATCCCATGGCTTCGACGAGCGCCGGATGCGTCCCCCCCACCTCCGTCGCATGCACGTAACAGTACGCATTCTGCTGGAGGCGACGGTAGCTCTCTCCATAGACGAAGCCCGCGAAGATGATCCGCGGATCGCGCGTGCGCTTCAACCGCTGCACATAGGCGCGGGCATATGGAGCGTCTCCCACAATGAGGAGCTTCATCTCCGTCTCCACCTTCTCGAAGGCCTCGATCACCAAATGGGCATTGTTCTCCGGCTCCAAACGGCTCACGTAGAGGATGTAGCCCTCAGGCTCGACCCCGAAGGCGCGAACCCCTTCGGGATCCGCACGCCGCCCCACGTCCGCACCATAAGCGATCATGCGCGTCTCCAACCCATAACGTTTCCGATAGTAGGTGCGAATCACCTCCGCGTCCGTGACGACGGCATGCGGCAGCTTCGTCACAAGCCACTCCGAGAGGCGGTAATACATCCGGCCCAGCCAATTCCACTTCTTCCGCTTCCATTCGAGCCCATCCACGTTGATCACCACCCGCTTGCCCAAGAAGCGCGCCAAGCCCGCCGCCAGCACATTCGCCGCATTGCAGAAGAGGATCACCTCATAGGGACGCCCCCATGCATGGAGCACGCAGAGGACTGTGTGCACGACCGTGTCGAGATACTTATGCCGGATCGTCGGGAGGACGATGAGTCGTACCCCCCGATACTCGCGCTCCGGAAGCGTGACGTAATGGCTCCGCCCATACACGGTCACCTCGTGCCCCCGCGCCACAAGCCGCGTCGCCAACTGCTCAGCGAAGGTCTCGAACCCCCCATAGTTGGCCGGGATGCCGCGAATGCCCATGATGGCGATCCTCATCGCGCGTCCCCCCTCTGGCGCGATCCTCACCGCGAGACGCTCACGGCTTGAGGCGATGTCGTGCGTTTCGACTTCGTCCACGAACGCACGACATCTTCATAAGCGCGCAAGGTCAACTCGGCCGTACGCTTCCAAGAGAACTGCTGTGCGCGCCGAAGCCCTCGCTCGGACAACTCGCGCCGCAGCTCCGCATCCCACACGGCCCGTTGCAGCGCCGCTTCGATCGCCCGTTCATCATAGGGGTCCACGAGGATGGCTGCTTCGCCCACGATTTCCGGCAGCGAGGAGCTATTGCTCGTGAGGACCGGGACCCCACAAGCCATCGCCTCCAACACGGGGAGGCCGAACCCCTCGAAGAGGGAGGGATAAACGAAGATCGTCGCCCCACTATAGAGTGCTGGCAAATCCTCCTCGGGGACATAGCCGGTGAAGATGATGTCCTTGACGAACGGCGATTGTCGTGCCGCTCGGAAGATGTCCTGATACAGCCATCCCTTCTTCCCCACGATCACGAGTTGATGATCCAATTCATCATCTCGACGGCGCACGTTGACGTAGGCTTGGATCAGTCGGACGAGATTCTTCCGCGGCTGCAAGCTGCCGACGCTCAGGATATACTCGCGCGCGATGCCGTAGCGCTGGCGCACGGCCTGAAGGCGCGCCGGATCTCGAACTGGAGTGAAGAGCGCACTCACCCCTTCGGGCGTCACCACGACGCGCTCCGGCGGAACGCGATACGTCGCCAAAATATCGCGCGCCGAATATTCGGAGACCGTCAGGATTCGCGCGGCGCGGCGCGCCGTATATCCGACAGCGAGCTTGAAGAGCCATCGCTCGCGCGGCGTATACATCTGCGGCAGATGCTCGAACGAGAGATCATGAATCGTCGCGACGATGGGCCGCGGACAGATCGGCGGCGCCACATATTGGACGTGCAAGAGGTCGACCTCGGTCCGCCAAACGGCCCATGGCAGACTGAACGGGATGCGCAGATACCGCGTGTGCGGACGCACCAGAGAGGCGCGGAAATTCCGAAACCGCCCGCGCCACGACTCCGCCACTTCCGGGCGTGTGAAGAACAGGACGTACTCGTTCTCCACATCGATGGCGGCGAGCGCTTCGATGAGGTTCTTGATGTAGGTCTCGTTCCCCGCCGTTTGGCTCCCGATGGCGTGCGCGTCAATGCCGATTCGCATAGGCGTACCGGAACGACAAAGCGCTTCGGCTCACGAAGGCGTTGAGCATTCAGCACGCAAGCGTCGGTGTATCGCCTCCACTTGCGCGCGCGTCTGCTCCAGAGGACCTGACGTGTCGATCTCGAAATCGGCATATCGTCGCTTCTCGCTCGAGGGGAGTTGCGCGCGGATGCGCGCCAGTGCCTCCGCGCGCGTGATCCCCTCACGTCGAATCAGGCGCGCGATCTGCTCATCCTCGTCGCAATGGACGACGATCACCCGATCGAATCGCCGATGCGCTCCCGCCTCGATAACGAGCGCGGCCGCCACGATGAGGATTCCCGACGGATCTCTCCGCTCCAACTCCGCCATCCGCTGTTCGATCTCCTCGAGCACGTGAGGATGCACGAGGCGATTTAACTGCTCCCGCCGGGCCGGGTCATGAAAGATGAGCGCCCCCAGCCGGCCCCGATGGATCGTCCCGTCCTCGGCGAGGATCTCCCGCCCAAAAGCGCGAACGACGTCGTGATACGCCGGCCGACAGGGCCGCATCAGCTCGTGGGCAATCTCATCGGCCTCCATCGTATGACACCCGAGCTCACGGAACAGATTCAGGACCGTGCTCTTGCCGACGGCGATGCTGCCGGTGAGGGCGACCTTCACCATCACGACTTAATGCGATAGGACTGCTCTTCATTGTTGAAGATCCAACCGACGACTTCACCAATGTTGATCTTCTCCGACGTGTACGAGGCACGGGTAATGGCCGCCGACCCCTGATCCACCATCGCGCCGATGTTCTGCGCCATGATACGGAACCGCCGCTGCCACACCCGCATGTTCTCCGGTCGCAAATCCACCCACCCCTTTTGCGCCCACCGATCCATATCCGCTCGCGTGATCCGCACACGCGATTCCCCTTTGATCTCCGGGATGCGAATGAGCGGCCCGCGAAAGAGCCGCCGCCCGTCGGGCGTGAGGATCGGCACGCCAATGGAAGTGATCACGTCCCGGATTTTGCTGCGGCAGATGAGGCGATAGAGACTCTCGGCCATCTCCTGAGGATCGGCCTCGATCACGGCGATGAGCGTCTTATAGCGCATTTTCAAGAGATGTGCCTCGTACAGGAGCTTGGTCAACTCCGGCGGGCCCAGCTGCCCAATGGCGATACTGTAGGTGCCGGTCTCTCGCTCCAACTGCTTCAAGCGCTCAATCACCAAACCGCGCAAATATCCGGCGCGATAGCTGGGCGGCATGACGGCCCCATCAATGGCGGCGATCACGTCCACGCCCGTATTGCTCCCCTTGATCTCCAACGCGGCCGCTTGCGCGATCTCCTCCGGCGTCACCGCCTCCATTTGGTGAAGGCTAGTGATCGTCTCGAACTCCCCACGCGCGAAGAATCCGTTCTCTCCCGTATCCACGCCCACGACCTTCAGCTCCTCCAGCCGTTCGAACTCCTCCGGCGGGAGCACCAACTCTAAGACTTCGCCCAGAGATACCACCTTACTCGCATAGACATAGATGGGTTCGCCCCCACGCCGCACCGTTTGGAAGGCGATCCGCCGATAGCTCACCAGCGCCGCCGGTTTGATCTCCTTGACGATCGGCCCGCCCGCCGTGCGCGCCATCAGAAAGAGCAGGCCCGTATGCGCGAAGGCGATGGCCGATTTCGAGAGGAGCAGCGCGCTCGGCCGATCTTCGCTATGCGTGTATGGGATGTTCAATCCCATCCCTCCGGTCCCCGTCGTCCCAATCTTCAGATAGAGTCGCGTCTTCGCCTCCACCATCGCACGATAGAGCAAGAGCGTGTGCCGCACCAACTCCGGGATGCCTTGCGAGACGATCAACGTCTCGATCTTTCGCAGGGCTTCCTCTCGCATCGCGGCGAGCGCCGCCAGGTCCTTCCTCTCGATGGCCCGCGCGAGCCGATCCAGGATCTCGCGCGCTTCGATCGAGTTCGTATAGACATCCTGATAGCCGATGGCCGTGGCCGTGTTGATCGAATCGACGATGATCTCCGGCTTGAAACGCCGGATGATGGCGACCAACCACGACTTCTCATAGGCGCGATCGAGATCGCCGAAGAGGTCCTGAAAGAGCGTCTCCCGTCGAGCGAGGTCTTCGATGAGCTGCCGCCGCGTAAGCCCGCGATCCTCCTTGCGGAGGAAGACATCCCCCCATACCCCTTCCAGCTTCAGATGCGGGAACTCTGCGCGGAGCGCGGCGAGGGCGTCCTCGACCTCACGCTCGAAGAGCCCCCCGATGATGAGCAGATGCGGTTCGATCTCGCGCGCGACAGCTCGAGCGATCTCAAAGCCGATGAGCCCGGCTCCCCCCAAGATGAGCACGGATCTCGGCGTGTGCATACGGTGAAAACCTTAGCACACGTGAATGCCCCAAGCAATCGAGCTCCTCGTCGTCAGGATGCGGCTTCGCTGCGCCCGGCCGCTTCCACTTCCTCCAATCGTTCGAACGCGCGCCGCAAGTGCGGAATTGTGATCGAGCCGCCGACGACCAACGCGACGTTGAAGGCCTCCAAGAACTCTTCGCGCGTGACCCCCTCCTGGTGACAGCGAATGATGTGATACGTGATGCAGTCGTCGCAACGGAGTACGAGCGAGGCGACCAACCCCAACAGCTCCTTCACCTTTGGCGAGAGCGCTCCGGCTTCATACGCGTGATGATCGAGCGCGAAAAAGCGCCTGATCCCCAAATGGCCGCTTCCCAAGATCTTCTCGTTCATCCGCTGGCGATATTCTTGCCACTCCTTGAGCGTCATCACCCTTCCTCCTTTCGCCGAAATACACAAGAGCATAGCGCTCTGGCGCGCGCGCTGGAAAGGGCCAAGCCAACATTGACGTCGAAAATAGCCGCTGCGTACCATTTGCCTCGGGAACGATCAGGAGCCGAGGGAAAGGCGATGAGGACCATTCGCATCGCTAACGGTCAAGGCTTTTGGGGCGATAGCCTGGAAGCCCCCGTCGAACAGGTCACGCTCGGCCCGGTGGATTACCTCTCGCTCGACTATCTGGCCGAGGTAACGATGTCCATTCTTCAGAAGCAGAAGGCGCGCGATCCGCGCCTCGGCTATGCTCGCGATTTCATCCCCCTCATGGAGCGCATCCTGCCGATCTGCGTGGAGAAGGATATCAAGGTGATCGCGAATGCCGGAGGCGTGAATCCTGGGGCTTGTCGCGACGCCCTTGTCGCTGTCGCCCGAAAGCTCGGTCTCTCAGGCGTGCGCATTGGGATCGTCGCCGGCGATGACATCCTCGACCGGCTCGATGAGCTGATGGCCCGAGGGCATGAATTGCGGAACCTCGATACGGACTGCCCCTTGAGCGACATCCGTCCGCGCGTACAGAGCGCCAATGTCTATTTCGGCGCCTTCCCCATCGTGGACGCTCTTCGACAAGGTGCGCAGGTCGTCATCACCGGACGCACGACGGATACCGGGATCACGCTCGCCCCGATGATCTACGAGTTTGGCTGGCGTGAGGACGAATACGATAAGCTGGCCGCTGGCGTCGTGGCCGGCCATATCGTCGAATGCGGCGCTCAGTGCACGGGCGGGAACTCTCAGGTCGCGTGGAAGACGCTTCCGGATCTCGACCGCATCGGCTACCCGATCGTCGAAGCCTATGAGGATGGCACCTTCGTCATCACGAAGCATGAGGGGACGGGGGGGCGCGTCACCTCGGCGATCATCAAAGAGCAGCTCGTGTACGAGATCGGCGATCCCCGTCAGTACATCACCCCTGAATGCATCGCCGACTTCACGACGATCCACTTAGAGGACATCGGGCCCGATCGGGTGAAAGTGCGGGGGGTCAAGGGCGCTCCGCCGACCGCATTCTACAAGGTCTCGATCAGCTATTTTGCCGGATACAAGGCCGTTGGTACGCTCGTCTATAGTTGGCCCGACGCTTATGAGAAAGCACGGCGGGCTGACGAGATCCTACGAAAGCGGCTCGCGCGTCTCGGCTTGCAGTTTGAGGAGATCCTCACCGAATTCCTCGGCGTCAACGCCTGCCATGGCCCGCTGGCTCCGGAGCCCCCTCCCGATCTCGCCGAAGTGCAGCTTCGCATCGCCGTTCGCAGCCATGACGAGCAAGCCCTCGAACGCTTCACGCGCGAGATCGCTCCCCTTATCCTCAATGGTCCGCCGACGGCGACGGGATTCGCCGGCGGTCGCCCCCGCGTGGAGGAGATCATCGCCTACTGGCCGGCCCTGCTACCGAAATCCGAAGTCACGCCCATTGTGGAAGTCATCGAAGCGTGACGTCGTCGGCCCTCATCCGTTCGTGAGAGCCCGCATGGGGCAAGGAGCAAAGGAGTGACGCCTCCTTCGTAAAGTTCCCGCAAGACGACCTCACGCGGCGGACCACTGTGGAACCAACTGGTGTCGAAGTCATCGGTGATCAACACGATGGCGCGGCGCCTGGTCGGGTTGTCGACAAGTACCGTGCCGCTTCGTATTTCCTCCTCCGGCCTGGTCGCATGCCCTCTTCCCTGAATGCGATGAGAGCGTCGGACTCACAAAAAAATCCCCCCCTTTCCCGCGCCGAGCGCCTTGGACTCACCCGCTCATTCGGCATGCGCTCCGCGCATGCGCTGCTTCCCCTGACCTACTTGCGGCCAAAGCGAGCGCCCAGGAACACACCGAGCGCCAATCCCGATCCCAACACCAATCCGAGCACGCGATACGGATGCCGTCGGACATAGAGCGCGGCCCCATCGGCCCAGTCCTCGATCTTCCACAAGCCGCGCTGCAAGCCCCGTTTGACCAAGCGCCTGTTCCCGGTCCAGAGGTCTTCGGCCACGCGAGTGAGCGCTCCCAGACGCTTGCCTACGGCGATCACCCTCCCATGGGTTTGCGGCGATTGCTCCATCGCCTTCTCCACCATAGCTCCCCCTCCCGGCGAAGGTCTCACACCGAGAATAATTCTACCTCATCGCTGGCGGTCTGCCGAGCTGGAGAACGCCCCTCACGGCACGTTCGGATGCCCCTCGATCACTCCGCACGGCGTTCGGCCGGGACGAGGAACCGATAGAGCCCATAGCCCAAGAGGGCGATGAGCCCCACGATGAACGCCAGCTTCACCAAACTGAGGACGATCCCGATCAACGCGAAGAGGAATCCGAGCAGCTTCACAGCGAGCCAGAAGGCGATGAAGACGGCGATGACGCCCCCGATGAATCGAATCACGCTCCCCATGATCCCCTCCTCCAAACGGATTTCACCGTCTTGGTCCTGCGGCTGGTGGTTTGGGTTCGTCGCCCGATTCCGTCTCGACCAATGACCCGGTCAATGGCCCCGTCTTCCAGAACAGCGGCGGAGGGGGACGGCGCAGATCGAACGATCGAGGCTGCAATGATGCGCGCGCGGACCGATAGAGCAGATAGGCTCCCAGTGCGATCAACACAAGCGGCCACAGGCGACGCCCCACAAGCGAGATGCGCAGCGCTTCCATGATGTCCGAGACCAGAACGAGTCCCCCGATGAGGATGAGCCCCACGGCCACCCACGCCAGGCGCTCGCGCAACATCTGCCGCAGGCGCTCATCCTCTTCGATCGGATCCATCCCTCGGGCGATCGCCTCCGCCGTGCGATAGGCATCTATGATCGAGAAGAGGTAGAATACCGCTCCCCCCAATCCGAAGAGCACGAGGCTCGTCAGATCAGCCAACTCGAAGAAGCCGACGATCAAGAGGAAATGCACGAGGGCCTTGATGTTCTGCCGATTGTACACGGCCCCTAGTCCCGGCAGCAGGGCACACAGAGCGGCCAGACGCGGCGAAGGGGGACGACGCAGCGCTTCCGAGGGGGTCCACGACGTCGAGCGCCGCAGGAGCTCGACGCCCCGCACGATGCATTCCTGACAATAAGGGAATCCCTTGATGCGATGGTCGCACGCTGGACAGAGCGGCCGATGACAGGCCGAGCACCGCACCAACGCTCGGTGCGTCGGATGATAAGTGCAGAAGACGAACTGTGACGGCATTGCGTCCCTTCCCCCTCGATTTCGCCTTACGGCGAAGACCTCCTCTCCTTCGGCGCTCCCTCCGACCGCTCGCGGTCCGACCGGAACGCTCGAAGGAGCGCGCTCACTTGCGCGCGCCACCGTTCCAAGTGCTCGACCATTCGTTCCCCCTCCACGCTCACCTCCGCAGCGCGATCGAAAAGACGCGCGATCGCGGGACGGATCGAAACTCCGCCGCCTTCCCCTGAGAGGTTCAGGAACACAAATCCAACCGTCGCCGCGCAGAGGACTATAGCCATCGCCCATTGCGGCAGCGAGCGCAGTGGCTCGCTCCATCCCAAGCGCCATGCGGCCCACCGCCGACGCAGCCTCCAGAGCCAGCTCCGATTCAGGTCGCGATCCAGCAAGCGCACGGCCTTAAGAAGACGTTCGTTCAAGCTTTCGGGAAACGCGACGGGGCCGACGTCGTTCAGGAGCCGCATGACCGCCGCCACATCCTCCAAGGCCTGACAGCAGTTCGAACAAACGCGCGCATGCGCCTCGAAGAAGTGGTATTCGTCGGCCGTGAGCACTCCATCGAAATAGTTCGGGATTAACTCGCCGAAAGCGTCGCAGCTCATGGCCGCGCCCCGCAGGACGTGGCGAAGGCGTTCGTCGAGATCCGGCGAAGGCTCGACCTCTTCGACGCTCCGACACAACTCGAGCGCCGCTTGGACGTCCTCCAGCAGCGCGCGACAGGCGGCGCACGAGAAGAGGTGCGCGACGAACGCCTCCGCCCGCTCCTCAGAGAGCGCCCCGTCCAGATATTCGCTGATGAGCTGTTCAAATTGCCGACAGTCCATCAGAGCACCCGCATGCGACGCAAGACGCGAGCCAACTCCAAACGCCCGCGATTGATCCGCGATTTCACCGTCCCCTCCGGGATGTGCAGCAGCTCGGCGATCTCCTGGTACGACAATCCCTCCAAATCGCGAAGGATGACGCACGTGCGCAGCTCGGGCGAGAGCTTCGCCAAGGCCGCATGGATCAATTCGCTCAGCTCACGCCGTTCGACCAGGGTGTGTGGATCGCCCCGCTCATCGGCGCGCAGATGGTACTCGTGATCCACCAGGTCCTCCCCCGCTTCCGTCGGCGTGCGCGCGCGCCGACGATAATCGTCAATGATCAAATTGCGCGCGACTCGCATGAGCCAGTTTGCCAAGTCCCCTTCGCGCGGATCGTACTGTTCGAGCGTGCGGTAGAGGCGGAGGAAGACCTCTTGCGTTAAATCTTCGGCCGCCGCACGACTGCCCGTGAAGCGATAGGCCAAGTTGTAGATGCGGCGGGAATATTGCCTCACGATCTCCTCCCACGCCGCTTCTTCTCCGGCCAAGCATCGACGAACCAGTTGCGCGTCGCTGCTCACCAAGGCCGCCCTTGCCCCCACATCGCTCTCCCTCAATTATCTCTCCGCCAAGGCCCATCCGGCAAAACGAAAGGCGTGGGGAAAAAGTTCCCTGCAGATTGCTCGACCGCCACTCAGAACACAGCGCGAGAGATCATGCGGAGGCTCAACACGAGGATCAAGGCACCGACGAGCCCCATCAGGACGCGTGCCGGCAGCCGACGACACATATAAGCCGCCAGCGGCGCCGCCAGCACCCCGCCGATCAACAAGCCAATCGCTACCGGCCAATGTACCCATCGGAGCGCGACGAGGAAGGTCGCCGCCTGGGCCAAAGTGACGAAGAATTCCGTCAGGCTGACCGAGCCAATGGCCAGATGCGGCGTCTGTCCCTGCGCGACCAAAGTGGACGTGACGATTGGTCCCCACCCCCCTCCTCCGACAGAATCCAAGAAGCCTCCGGCAAATCCCAGGGGGATGAGGCGCGGTCGTCCCACTCCCAAGGTGGACCGACCCAGCGCCCGACGCAGGATCAGTATCCCTATGACGAACAAATAGATGGCAACCACTGGTCGGATCTTCTCCCCAGGCACTTGAGTGAGAACGTAGGCCCCCAAAATCCCCCCAAGGACACCAGGGATAATCAGCCGCAACACGAGCCGACGCTCGACATTCCCATTGCCGAGATGAGCGAGCCCGGAGACGCCGGTGACGAACACTTCGGCCGTGTGCACGCTGGCACTGGTGATGGCCGGTGGGACACCCATGCTTAAGAGGAAACTCGTCGAGAAGACCCCGTAGCCCATGCCCAAGGCCCCGTCCACGACCTGCGCGAGAAATCCGATGAGGATGAAGGGCACGATGCTCGACTCGATCAACATGACCGACGCCCCCCACTCATGGGCTCAAGCGCACGCATCGCCACGTCAGCGGGCGCTTGATCGGTTTCAGGAAAAGTATAAGAGCCCGCGGCTCTCGAGTGACCGCGGGCTCTTCCCCCCACTTCGTCCTCTCGAGGACTCCTAACGAGCCCCCATCCTCCTTCTTCGCTCGCGGAGAAGGCAGCGCGCACAAATTGTTCCCATGCTCGCTCCTTGATCCCTCCGCTGAGCGACCTGCACATCCAGGTCCGATAGTATCTCCAGAAGGGCCGATTTTGTCAAGAGAAATCTCACGCTCGATGTCCGCGCGCTCAAGCGAACCGTCCGTCAAACGCTCGCGCGATGGCCGAGCGCCTCAGCTTGTCCGCGCTCTCGCGCGTGTGCTATAAGAGCGAAGGCATAGGGCAATCCACGCCAGCAGAAGAGGCGACCGATGAAGAGGATCGTTGAGTGCGTCCCGAACTTCAGCGAGGGGCGGCGTCCTGAAGTCGTCGAGGAGATCGTGCGCGCTCTCGAGTCCGTCCCTGGCGTCATTGTGCTCGATCGTGAGATGGACCGCGATCACAATCGCTCCGTCATCACTTTCGTCGCCGAGCCCGAGGCGGCCGTCGAAGCCGCCGTGCGCGCCACGCGTCGCGCGGCCGAGCTCATTGACCTCAACGAACATCGAGGGGAGCACCCCCGTATCGGCGCGACGGACGTCATCCCCTTCGTCCCCATTCGCAACGTCACGATGGACGACTGCGTCGCCCTAGCGCGAGAGACAGGACGCCGAATCGCTGAAGAGCTGAATATCCCCGTCTATCTCTACGAGCGCGCGGCCACGCGCCCGGATCGCGTCGATCTGGCGAACATCCGCAAGGGCGAGTTCGAAGGCTTGCGCGAGGCGATCGCTCGCGATCCCGATCGCGCGCCGGATTTCGGCCCGCCGCGCGTGCATCCGACGGCTGGCGCGACCGTCGTCGGCGCGCGTCCTCCGCTCATCGCCTACAACGTGAATCTTAACACCAACGACATCGGGATCGCGCGCAAGATCGCGCGTGCCGTTCGCGGACGCGACGGCGGATTGCGGTACGTGAAGGCCCTCGGATTCGAGCTGAAGGATCGGGGGATCGTCCAAGTCTCGATGAACCTGGTCGACTACGAACAGACGCCGATCTTTCGCGCATTCGAGATGGTCAAGCGAGAAGCCGAGCGCTATGGCGTCAGCGTGCGGGGCAGCGAGATCGTGGGGCTCATCCCCCAAGCCGCCCTCGATGCGTGTGCCGAGTGGTATCTGCAACTGGAGAATTTCAGCCGGGAGCAAATCCTGGAGAATCGCTTGGCGGCCGCACTGGCTCGACTCGAAGCCGCGGAAACGCCGGCGGCCCCGGCGTCCGGCGTGCAACCGTTTCTGGATGCGGTCGCTGCAGCGACGCCCGCACCCGGTGGGGGAAGCGTCGCCGCTCTCTCTGGCGCCTTAGCGGCCGCCCTGGGCGAGATGATGAGTCGCCTGACACTGCAGAAGAAGCGGTTCGAGAACGTGCATGAGCGCCTGCGCACTGTGCTCGCGCAGCTTGAGGACCTGCGTCGCACGCTCTCCACGGCGATCGAAGCCGACGCCGAGAGCTTCCGCCGCGTCATGGCGGCCTACCGCCTTCCGAAGGAGACCGAAGACCAGCAACGCCTTCGCGAACGGGAGATTCAAGAGGCGCTCAAAGCGGCCGTCGTCGTCCCCGCGCGCACGGCTGAAGCCGCTCACGCCGTACTGCGCGCGCTCATGGAACTGGCCCAGATCGGCTCGCCGAAGGCCCTCTCCGATGTCGCCGTCGGGGCGCAGCTGGCTCTCGCGGCCATCAAAGGCGCATACTACAACGTCCTGACCAATCTCAACGCCATCACCGATCAGGCCTTCAATAACGAATACCACACTCGTGTGCTCGCGCTTTTGGAAGAAGCCGAGGAATGGGCGACGCATGTGGAGACGTTGCTACTTAATCAGTTCGCCTCGGCAAACGGATGAAGGCACGGGGGCTCAAGCCGTCGCCGGCGTATCGCCGGGAACAGGGGGCAGAAGAGGCTTCAGCACGCGCGGCTCGCGCTCCTGATCCGATCCCTTCTCCGACTCGCTCGCGGGGAGCGGCGAAGACGCCGTCTCTGCACCCTCCTCGACGATCTGGCGAATCTCCTGGGCATCGAGCGTCTCCTTCTCCAGGAGCGCTTGGACGAGCCGTTCGACGACCTCCCGATTCTCTAGGATGATCTGTCGCGCGCGCTCGTACTGCTCCATGACGATGCGGTTGACCTCCTGGTCGATCTTGATGGCCGTATCCTCGCTGTAGTTCTGGTGGCGGACCAGCTCCTTGCCCAGGAAGATGGCCTCGTCGCTGCGCCCGAACGTGAGCGGCCCCAAGCGCGACATGCCGAATTCGCACACCATCTTGCGCGCGATCTCGGTCGCGCGCTCCAGATCGTTGCTCGCGCCAGTGGTCATGCTCCCCAGGAAGATCTCCTCGGCCACGCGCCCGCCCATCATGATGGCGATCTGACTCTCCAGATACTCGCGCGTGTGCATGTAGCGGTCCGATTCGGGCAACTGCTGCGTCACCCCAAGGGCCATGCCGCGCGGGATGATCGTCACCTTGTGAATGGGATCGGCATGTGGGACCTTGAGGGCGACGATCGTGTGTCCGGCTTCGTGATAGGCCGTGTTGCGCTTCTCCACTTCAGAGATGACGATCGAGCGGCGTTCAGTGCCCATGAGGACCTTGTCTTTCGCCGCTTCGAAATCCTGCATGGTGACAGCCTTGCGATTGTGCCGCGCGGCGATCAGGGCGGCTTCGTTGACGAGATTCGCCAGATCGGCGCCGGTGAAGCCCGGCGTGCCCCGCGCGATCACCAACAGGTCCACGTCTTCGCTCAGTTGCACCTTTCGCGTGTGCACGCGCAGGATCTCCTCGCGCCCGCGCACATCGGGCCGATTCACCACGATGCGCCGATCGAAACGTCCGGGCCGCAACAGCGCCGGATCGAGCACATCGGGGCGATTGGTCGCCGCCATGAGGATGATCCCCTCGTTCGACTCGAAGCCATCCATCTCGACGAGCAATTGATTGAGCGTCTGCTCCCGCTCATCGTGACCCCCACCCAGTCCCGCACCACGATGTCGACCGACGGCATCGATCTCATCAATGAAGACGACGCACGGGGCATGCTTCTTCGCCTGCTCGAAGAGATCGCGCACGCGGCTGGCGCCGACGCCGACGAACATCTCGACGAACTCCGAGCCCGAGATGGAGAAGAAGGGCACGCCCGCCTCGCCAGCGACCGCACGCGCCAGAAGCGTCTTCCCCGTCCCGGGCGGCCCCATCAAGAGGACCCCTTTGGGGATGCGCCCGCCGAGCTTCTGGAACTTCTGCGGGTTTTTGAGGAAATCGATGATCTCCCTCAGTTCCTCCTTCGCCTCGTCCACGCCGGCCACGTCCTTGAACGTCACGCGTTTCTGTTGCCCGGAGAACATGCGGGCGCGGCTTTTGCCAAAGCTGAGCGCCTTGTTGCCACTGGCCTGCATCTGCCGCAGCATGAAGACCCAAAAAGCTCCGAAGAGGAGAATGGGGAGAACCCACGTGAGGAACATCATCCAGTATGTGTTCCCCCCCCCGCGAAAGATGACGCGGGGGCGCCCATCCGCCTCCGGTCTGACATCGGTGAGCATCTCGGCCACACGCGCGGCGACCTCCTGATTCGCCAACTCCGTTCGGAATCGCCGTCCGTCGCGCAGCGTCCCCGTCACGCGATCGTTCTCGATGACGGCTTCGACGACCTGCTGCTGCCGAATCGCCAGGACCAGATCCGAGAACGGCAATTCCGTCACCGTTCGCGCCGTGGACGTCTGAAAGAAGTTATAGAGCAACAGGGCGCCGCCCACCATCATGATCCAGAAGATCAACTGTCGCGCTCTCGAATCCAACTTCCCTCCCTCCTCTCTCGACCGCCCCAAGCGCGAGGGCCTGACGGTCAAAGGTCCACGTGTAAGTGTATCACAGCAGGCTCACTCTCGGCCACGCTCGAAGCGAATCACGGCCAAGCGTCGCGTCTCCGCCCGGACGGCGAACTCCGCCGCCACGGGGAGCTCCGGCGCGCACACGATGCGGTCCCCCTCGGCCGTGACGACGAGCGGCCAACGATCGCGTTCCGAGATCGGAATGCGCTGCGCCCACATGAGCGTCTTGAGCTTGAGCGGTCGTCGCCGTCCGACAGGGACATATCGGTCCCCGGGCCGACGCGAGCGCACGGCCAGACGCTCCGGCACACGCTCGTCATCGAGCAACACGATCTGGCCCGACGAGGGCGGCACTTCCATCACCCCGCGCTCCAACCCAATCCCGAAGCCCTCGACCACAATCGGTTCGCCCGGACGCAACTCCCTCCAATACGGCTGCGGCCGCTGCGGCCGATGCATGAACGTGAGCGCGTCGAACTCGCGCCATACGACCACCGCTGTGGGCAAGAGAACGCGACGTCCGCTCTTGCCCGGTTCCAACAGCCGTTCCAACGCCTCCACATGCTGACTCGTCACACGCCGCGTGTGCCCGCACAGGTGGCGGATAGCTTCGCGCAGCGCCCGCGAGCGAAGCGCCGGATGGAAGGCCCGCAATTTCTCCACCGAGAGACGAAGCATGTCGCGCTCCCGTGAGATGATCACATCGGGAAATACGTTGCCGAGGATCTCATCGAAATACGCTTCGTCCACGCGCAGTCGCTCGGCCGCGCGCCCGATGGCCTCCAACGCCTGCGGATTCAACGCCGAGAGCCGGGGCAGAATCTCCTGCCGCACGCGATTGCGCCATCGCTCCAGCTCCAGATTCGACCGATCCACGCGATACGGGATCCCGAGCGCCTCACAATAGGCGCGCGTCTCCTCGCGCCGCACGGCCAAAAGCGGACGAATGATGAGATCATCGACGACGGGATGAATGCCGCTCAATCCCTCGGCACCAGCCCCCCGCAGCAAGCGCATGAGGAGCGTCTCTGCCTGATCCGTGAGCGTATGACCGGTGGCGATGCGACGCGCGCCCACCTCCGCCGCCACGCGGCGAAGGAAAGCGTATCGGACTTCGCGCGCCACCTCTTCCAGATTCCGCCCCGCCCCTTGCGCGAGCGCCCGCACGTCCCGACGCTCGCTCGTGAACGGGACGCCAAGCTGTTCGGCGAGTTGCCGCACGAAGGCTTCGTCGGCTTCCGCCTCCTCCCCCCGTAACTGATGGTTGAGGTGCGCGACATGCAGACGCACATGAGGATAGAACGAGCCGCGCAGTTCCTCCAAAAGATGGAGCAAGGCGACGGAGTCCGGTCCCCCGGAGACGGCGACGACGACCAGGTCCCCATCCTCCAGCATCCCATACCGGACAATCGTCGTTCGGACTTTCGCCAACAGCGCCGCGCGATCGAACGCCATCCCTCCCTTGATCAGCGCGAGGCCGCCTGCCATCGGCGCGCGTCACTTCTCTTGATGCGGCGTCCATGGCGGGAGCGTGCACCGCAAGGGCTTATCGGTGCGAAACCCTAAGAGGTAGTCCGCTTGAATGAGCTTGTGAATCTCGCGCGTCCCTTCGTAGATGACCGCACCCTTGCAATTGCGATAGAACCGCTCGACCGGATATTCATTCGAGTAGCCGTAGGCTCCGTAAATCTGTACGGCATGGGAGGCCGCCCGTTCGCTGGCGACGGTCGCGATCCATTTGGCCAGTGATGTCTCCCGCGTGTTGCGCAACCCCATGTTCTTCATCCACCCGACGCGCAGCCACAGCAGTCGGCAAATCTGATAATCGGCTTCCATCTCGGCGAGCATCTCCTTGACCAACTGATGCTCGCCGATGAGCTTGCCGAACGTCTGCCGCTCCAACGCATATCGCACCGATGCATCCCGACACGCGCGAATGAGCCCGGTCGCTCCTGCGGCCACCGTATACCGCCCTTGATCCAACGCGAACATCGCGATCTTGAAGCCCTCGCCCTCGTATCCGAGCAGATTCTCCTTCGGCACGCGCACGTCCTGCATAGAGATCCACCCGGTATTGCCCGCGCGAATGCCGAGCTTGCCGTGAATCGTGCCCGTCGTCAGGCCAGGCATCCCCCGTTCCAAGATGAACGCGGAGACGCCCGAATGGTCCCGAACCTTCTTCTTCTCCACATCCGTCCAGGCGAAGACCAGGAAATGGTCGGCGATGTCCGCCAGGCTGATCCACACCTTCTCCCCGTTGAGGATGTACGCGTCGCCATCCCGAATGGCCGTCGCTTGCATCCCAACGACATCGGAGCCGGCATTGGGCTCGGTCAGCGCATAGGTCGCCAACTTCTCCCCTTTCGCTTGAGGGACAAGGTACCGCCGCTTCTGATCCTCCGTCCCCCACGTGAGCAACGTCAGGCAATTCAATGCCACATGGACGGACATCGGGACGCGAAACGCCGTATCCACATACTCCAACTCTTCGCAGGCGAGGCCCAGCGCGATGTAATCGAAGCCCGCTCCACCGTACTCCTCCGGAATGCAGATGCCCAGGAGGCCCAACTCCCCCATCTTCCGTAAGATCGCCGGATCGGTCTCCCCCCTCTCGTCCAGCTCCTTAATGCGCGGCGCGATCTCGCGAGCGGCGAACTCACGCACCATCTTCTCCACCGCCAGATGCTCTTCCGTCAATCGGAAATCAATCATAGCCCTCCCCCTTGCAAGAATGGATTCGTACGACGCTCCCGCCCCAGCGTCGTCGCCGGTCCATGACCGCTGTAGACGCGAATGTGATCGCCGAGCGGCAAGAGCTTCTCCCGAATTGAGCGCATGAGCGTCGGCCAAGAGCCGCCAGGCAGATCCGTTCGGCCCACTGATCCCGCAAACAGTGTATCGCCCGCAAAGAGCATGTCGCCCAGAAGGAACGATATCCCTCCCGGCGTGTGTCCTGGGGTATGAATGGCTCGAATCCGATGCTCCCCAAAGCGCAGCTCCTCCCCATCCGAGAGCCAGTGATCGGGAGTCGGCCCCGGTCGGACGCGCATGCCGAAGAGCGCCCCCCATTCGACCATGCGCTCGTAGAGGAAGAAGTCCTCCGGATGCAGGCAGACGGGTGCCCCTGTGGCGGCTCTCACATCCGCGACCGCTCCGACATGATCCACATGCCCGTGCGTGCAGAGGATGTACTTCGGCACGAGTTGATGCTGGGCGAGAAAACCGACGATGACCTCGGGCTCATCCCCGGGGTCAATGATGATCGCTTCACGCGTTCGTGCGCATCCGATGACGTAGGTGTTCATCCAGAACGGACCGACCGGCTGCGTTTTGAGGATCACGCCATGATCTTCGTGAACGCTCATGATGACTCCCTCGACGATCGCTCGTACATTGTGGCTGATCTCGAAAGGCACTGGCAAGAGAGAGACCGCGCGCCGATTGCCCTCTACGCGGAATTTCGCCTTGGTCTTCGCCAATGGGAAGTGCTATCATAAGGCGGGTCATCCGAAGAGAGCGTGTGGGGAGGCAGAGTATGGGCAAACCGCCAGAGCGATCGCCCCGTGCCCGCTTGATCAAAAAAGGCACCACGTCCGATGGACGCTCCGAGGATCGCGCCCGATATCCCATCGACGCGACGGAGGCCATCCCTTCAGAGAGACTCCCCCGCGAACAGAAGAGAGTCGCGGCCGGATCTCGCGAGGGACGAGCCCCAGCGGCCCCCCGCTCCGCTTCGGTGAGTCAGCGTTCGCTCCGCCGTCCGGCAACTTCGAGTTCAGACCAATGGGGATTGCTTCCGGATCGCCCGCTTTTCCCTTCTGCGCAACAAACGGCGCACCGTCAGCCGTTCAAAAGGAGCGAACAGAAACTCCCGCGCCGCGCCGTCTCGCAAAAAAAACGCGCTCGCCTGAAAGCCGCGCCCTCCATCCCGAAGAAGCTCACCCCGGAGCAGCGCCGACAGATCGAAGAACGCTATCGCGCGATGGTCGCCTCTGGCGAGCGTCCCCCTGAGGGACGCCGCAAGACGATCACGCGAGAGCTGAGATTGCCATATGCGCTCGTCTCCGAGGCCGTGAAGAGCTATCTCCATCGAGAGCGCTTGCGCCGAACGAACTTCGAGATCGAGAAGATCTACTGGCGTGAGGTCCTCGCTGGACAAGACGATGCTCGCGCGATCGTCGAATGTGCGGCCGCGGAGTTGGGGCTCGATCCCGGCCGCATCTGGTGGTGGCTGGAAAAGCTCCACGAATGGCGCAAAGTGCTTGACGCCGAACCGGAAGTGAGCGAGACCCAGCGCGCGGCCATCCTCTCCTTCTATCAAGAGTACTTGAAGCGCGAGGCACCTCCGGAGAAAGGGCTCCATCTCCTGATCAGCGAGGCCATCGGCGATGTCACACCTCGCCAGGTGCATAAGGTCCTCCTGCAATATCGGCTGAGCTTCTGGACGCGATTGAAGAGCAATGTGCGACCCGATCGCGTGATGGCGTGATCCGGATTGCCGAAGGCCCTCGCGACCCCGTACAATGACTCGCTGAAGCGAGATGATGGAATGGCCGAGAGAGAATGTCCCCAGGCGCGCGCGCGCGCTCCTTGGGTTCCTCCTTTTGCTCCCACCTCTTCATGTGCAGTTCCCTTCTTCGTCAGTTTCTCTTGTGCCCGAGCTCCAGCGAGCGGAAGCTCATTGGGAACAAGCGAGCGCCGCGCTTCGCGCGGCCGAGGAAGATGCGCGAAAGGCAGAGGAGAGGGTCGAACGCCTACGCGCGCTCTTCGCTCGCGGGCTCATCGCCCGCCGTGATGTCGAGTGGGCCGAACTGGAAGCCCAAACGGCGCGGGCTCGGCTGGTGGCCGCTCGGGAGGTCGAACGTCTCGCCCAAGAAGCCCTCGCGCGCGCGAGAGAATACGCCGAGCGAGCCGCCGAACGCGAGCGCCAACAGCACCGAGTCGCGCGCGCCCTGGTGCGCGTCGCACGCTCCTACGGATCAGGGCGCTTCACCATGAGCGATCTCGTTGCGCTCATGCGCGCCTACGAGCGACGCTTCGGCCGCTCCTTGCCCATCAGCGCGTTCGGGCAAACGCCAACGCATGACTATTTGGGCCTGGACCATCGCGGGCGGGTGGACATCGCCCTGCATCCGGAGAGCGAACAAGGACGCTGGGTGATCGAATATTTGGCGCGGCGCGGCATCCCCTACATCGCTTTCAGCGACGAAATCCCCCGCTCCGCCACCGGCGCGCATATTCACATTGGTCTCCCCTCGCTTCGGAAGTGAGCCGCTCCCGCTTGCCTTGAGGATCGAGCCATGAGAACCTGGCGCACGCTCTCGCTTCGGACGAAATTGACCCTCTGGTATGTGAGCCTGATGGCCATTGTCCTCACGACCTCTGCCGTGATCGCGCACATGGACTTATCCCGAAGCTTGCGTCGTGCCGTGGACGCGTCGCTGAGCGAACAGGTGCAGCTCATCGAGGCGCGGCTACGCGCTCTCGAACACGGCCGAGAATCCTTCGAGCCTCGGAGCGAGCGGTTCACCATCGCGCCCGCGTTCGTCGAGTTGATCACCCCCGAGGGTGAGATCGCTGATGTCGCCGCAACTTCAGAGAACGAGCGCGTTCCCATCCGCCCTGAGACTCTCGAGCGTGTCCGAAGGAGCCCCGTCCCCATCGGCGAAGACGCGCGCACTCGCGATGGCCGCGCCATGCGCGTCGTCACCTGGCGCGCGCTGGATGCTCACGGAGAAGTGGAGTCTTTCATCCGCGCCGGCTACGTCATCGAGGACATCCGTCGCGCGGAGCAGAAGCTCTTGGGGACGCTGTTCGTCACGATGGCACTCGCCTTGGGTGTGGCAAGCTTCGGAGGCCTGTTCCTCGCGACGCGAGCGCTTCGCCCCGTCGATCGCCTCACGCGCGCGGCGCGCACCATCACCGCGCGCAATCTCAAGGAGCGCGTCGAAGTCCCCCCCTCGCGGGATGAACTCGCCCGCCTGGCCGACACGTTCAATCAGATGATCGCTCGCCTGGATGAAGCCTTCGAGCGCGAACAGCGCTTCACCGATGACGCCTCGCATGAGTTGCGCACGCCGCTGGCGATTCTTCGCTCGGAGCTGGAGATCGCCCTCCGCCGCGAGCGCCCTGCCGAGGAGTATCGCCGAGTCCTGCAACGGTGCTTAGACGAGGTCCTTCGATTGAACCGCCTGACAGACGATCTGCTCTTGCTCTCCCGCTCCGAAAGCGGACGCCTTGCTCTGAACTATGCTCCGTTGCCACTTGATGTGATCTGCCGCGACGTCGTCGAGCAGATGCGTCCCATCGCCGAAACGCGCCGCCTCGATCTCACGCTCCAAGAGTCCGAAGGGCCGCTCCCTGTTCGCGGCGATCCGCAACGCCTTCGACAGCTGCTCCTCAATCTCCTGGATAACGCGCTCAAGTTCACTTCTCCGGGAGGGCGCGTCACGCTCCGAATGAGTCGCAGCGAGACGTACGCCCGCATGGAAATCGAGGATACGGGATGCGGGATCTCTCCCGAGGACCTCCCCCACATCTTCGAGCGTTTTTACCGCCGTCCCTCCGGAGAGAGGGCCGGAGCAGGCCTCGGCCTCGCCATCAGCCGATGGATCGTCGAGGCGCACGGAGGCCGCATCTGGGTCGAGAGCGAACCCGGTCGCGGCAGTCGCTTCATCGTCGAGCTGCCCCTTGCAGAAATGGCTGAGAAGAGGCAGTGAGCTTCACCTCCGGAGCGTGCGAGGCCATCACAAGAGTCAGGGAGAATAAAGGGCAAGAAGCGCTGGCTTCTTCATCTGACCGGTCCAGTCCCTCCAAGAATGCCAGAGGAGCACCATATTAAACCCTCCCGCTGGGAGCAAGCCCTTCTGGCTCTAACGGAACGACGCGCAGATTCTTGAGTCGGAGTCTCTCAACGTGCACGACGACTTCGCTCGGACGATCGCGAGCCTTAAAGCTCACCCGCTTGTCCAGGTAAACCCCGCGAAAGACCTCATCTCTCATGTCCTGCCCTTGTGAGATCGGCCTCGGCGTGCCTGAGTGGAACGCCCAACTCCTTGGCTGGGAATTGGGGATTGAGGCTGGGGCAAAACCCGCTTAGGGCCCCCTCCACCTCGCCAACTCCGTTTGCACTTTCTCCTTGACACTGCGGGCCGTTTCCCGTAGCATACGCGAGGTGGACTAAAGTGGACTAAAGTGGTTCGCAGGTTGGAGACCGAGGTAGAGAGCTAAAGCTCAACTTTAAGAGATCGCGGGAAGTAGCTGGAGATTAGTGGTGTTACGTGGAAACTATACGACGCGCATTGATGAGAAGGGACGGATCAAGATCCCGGCTGCCTTCCGCGACATCATCCTGCAAAAGTATGGTTCGGAGTTCTTCGTCACGAGCTTGGATGGAGACCATGTCCGGCTCTACCCCTTGCCGGAATGGGAGAAGATCGAACAACGGCTCGCCCAACTGCCGGAGATGGATCCGGTGAAGGAGAAGTTCCTTCGAGTGACGAACTTCTACGGACGACAGGCGACGATGGATGGGCAGGGGCGGATCCTGATCCATCCGCCGCTTCGGGCGAAAGCCGAATTGAATGGCGAGGTCGCAGTTCTTGGCTATATCACCTACTTGCAGGTGTGGAATCTGGAGAAATTCGAAGCGCAGCTTGGAATCTTCACCAAGGAAGATGCTGCAGCCATTGCCAAGTTGGGAATTTAACTCTGGCCAGGAGCGCGCGTGGCATCGTCCGGTGCTCGTGCGCGAGGTCGTCGAGCTGTTGCGCCCGTGTTTGGATGGGGTGATCGTGGACTGTACGGTGGGGACAGGGGGGCATGCGGAAGCATTGCTTCTGGCTTCGGAGCGTGTGCGCGTGATTGGGATCGATTGGGATCAAGAGGCTTTGGCTTTGGCGCGGGAGCGCTTGCAGTCCTATGGCGATCGGTTCGTGCCCATTCATGAAGATTTCAAGCGTTTGAATGAGGTCCTTGTGCGGCAAGGGCTTTCGACCGTCGAGGGCATCCTCGTGGACCTGGGCGTCTCGTCGCTGCAACTGGAGACGGCCGAGCGTGGATTCAGCTTCCAGTGGGAGGGGCCGCTCGACATGCGCATGGATCGGCGGCGGACGGTGACAGCGGCTGAGCTGGTGAACACGCTGAGCGAACGTGATCTGGCCGACCTCATCTTCCGATACGGTGAGGAGCCGGCGGCATCGCGGATCGCTCGGGCGATTGTTCGCGCGCGCGCGCATAGACCGATTCAGACGACGACGGAGCTGGCGGAGATCGTCGCGCGTGCGGTGGGCGCGCGGCGAACGACGCGCATTCACCCGGCGACGCGCACGTTTCAAGCCCTACGGATCGCCGTCAATGACGAGCTGTCGGGGTTGGAGAGCTTCCTGGATATGGCGATCGAGCGGCTCGCACCCGGCGGACGATTGGTCATCATCTCGTTTCATTCGCTCGAGGATCGAGTGATCAAGCATCGGCTGCGCTTTCATACCGGGCGTTGCGACTGCGCGATTCGGCGAGGAGCCGTGTGGCGAGAGGTCGAACCCTGCCCGCACTGTGGGGCGGCGCGTCGCCTCGTCCTGCTCACGCGCCGGGCGATTCGACCGAGCGAAGCGGAGGTGCGGGAGAATCCGCGAGCGCGCAGTGCGAAGCTTCGCGCGGGCGTTCGCTCGCGCGGTGAGCCCCTGAGCGCAATTCACCTGTGAGAAGCGCATGGGGTGGAGATGTCGAAGTTGAGGAGGGAGCGATGACTCGACATGTGCCCTTGCACGTGCAGAACGGACCGATTCCTCAACGGGGAGAGCCAAAGGCCACCTCTCGGATGCTTCTTGGGCTTGGCGTGGCGGGTGTCGTCGCGTTCTCGCTGATTCTTGCGACGTGGCAGCACGTCGAAGCGCTGCGGTACGGCTATCGCTTGAATCAACTGGTGCGCGAGCGCGAGCGTCTGGAAGCTTTGAAGCGACAGCTTGAATCGGAGCGCGCTTACTATCGGTCGCCGCAAGTGATCGAGCCGCTCGCGCGGCGGCTCGGGCTCATTCGCCCTGATCCCTCGCAGGTGATCGTTGTGGGTCGGGGGGGAGCTCCTCCTGGTGCCCACGATCTTGGGGGATCCCTTCCGGCGGGATCCGAGCGCGTTTCGGCGGAGCGCGACCTCAACGCCTCGGAGTCCAAATCGCCGACCGAGAGCGCGCGGGTCGTTCGCCGGCGCCTTCGCGTGAAACCGGTGAAGTCGGTCGGCGAGACTGCCGGGGAGGAGTCGCCCTCATCCCTCGGACCACGCGGAGGAACGCCGATGGCTTCGGAGACCTTGGAGAACGCAAGCGAATCTTTGTCGAAAGGCGCGAGGCCTGACGAAGGGACCGCATCGGTGGAGCGACCGAGCGATTCGACGGGAGAGAACCCGACGTCGAAACGGAGAAGGCCATCGAAGCAAGGCGAGCCGTGATCAAGCGTGAGCTCTACAAGAAGACGATTCGACGGCGCCTCGTTCAACTGATGGGGTTTTTATCCGTGTGGGTGCTCCTTGTTGGCGGCCGTCTTCTCCATGTACAGGTCGCGCAGCACAAACAATGGCGCGCGCAGGCGGATCGGCAGCAGCGACGGACGATTCGCGTCACAGCGGTGCGCGGGACGATCTACGATCGCGCGGGGCGCGAACTGGCTAAGAGCGTGGAAGCACCTTCGATCTTCGCCGTCCCGGTGGAGATCGAGGATGTGGAGCGCGCGGCGCGGGAACTGGCGCGCGTCCTGCGCCTGGATCCGGCGGCGCTGCGAGAACGGCTTTCGGAGCGGCGCGAATTCGTCTGGGTGAAACGCAAGGTCACGCCCGAAGAGGCGACGGCCGTCAAAGCGCTCGGGCTCGCGGGTATTCATTTCGTGACCGAGAACAAACGCGCGTATCCGAATGGGGAGTTGGCCGCTCATGTGCTTGGCTATGCGGGCATAGATGAGGTCGGATTGGAGGGGATCGAGTTCGCGTATGATCGGGAGATTCGCGGCGAGGAGAGCACGGTCTTCGTCTATCGTGATGCGCGCGGGCGCACGTATGAGCGGACGCAACGACCGGTCGCCCGCGGGCACGACCTCGTTCTCACACTCGATGCCACGATCCAATTCCACGTGGAGCGCGAGCTGCGGGAGGCCGTTCATCGGGCGCGCGCGCGAAGCGGTGTCGCCATCGTGCTCGATCCGAAGACGGGCGAGATTCTGGCGCTCGCGAGTATTCCGACGTTCGATCCCAATGCGTTCGCGAAGGCATCGGAGGAGGCCCGACGCAACCGGGCGATCCGCGATCTCTATGAGCCGGGCTCGGTCTTCAAGATCGTGACCTTCGCCGCCGCCTTAGAGGAAGGCCTGCTCCGTCCGAACGAGGTGATCGAAGGCTTAGGCGGGCGCATCGTCTTGGCCGGGCACACGATTCGCGATCATCGCCCCTTCTTCCGACTGAGGGCGCGCGAGGTGCTCGAGCAGTCGAGCAATGTCGGGACGATCCAAATCGCGCTGCGCGTGGGGGCCGAAACGTTGGCGCACTACATCGAGCGTTTTGGCTTCGGTCGGCGCACGGGAGTGGAGCTTCCTGGGGAGGCGCGTGGGATCGTGCGGCCCGTGTCCCGATGGACGCCGGCTTCGGTCGGCGCCATCGCCATCGGTCAGGAGATTGGCGTGACCGCCTTACAGATGGCCGCGGCGATGGCGGCGATTGCGAATGGAGGGGTCTGGGTGCAGCCGCATCTGGTGCAGGCTGTGCGCTCCCGCGACGGAACCGTGGTCAAGCGCGCTGAGCCCGAGCGGCGCCGCATCTTGAGCCCGGCCTCGGCGCGCGTGCTCACCCAGCTGCTTGAAGGGGTCGTCAAGCGAGGGACGGGACAGCTCGCTCAATTGTCGGGATATTCGGCGGCGGGCAAGACCGGAACGGCCCAGCAGTTCGATCCGCGCACGCGCCGTTATTCGCGAACGCGATATGTCGCGTCGTTCGCCGGCTTCGCGCCGGTCGCCGATCCGCGCGTCGTCGTCCTGGTGGCGCTTGATCATCCGCGTCCGAAGTACACAGGAGGGGAAGTGGCCGCTCCTGTCTTCAAGCGGATCGCCGAAGCGGCCCTTCATGCGCTCAACGTGCCGCCGGATCGGCAGGAGGGACGTCCTCTCCTCGCCGTGCGCACGAATTTCGCGTCCGAGGGGACGGAGGGAGAAATAGGGTTTTCGGAGGCGGGGGCGGATGAAGCGCTACACTTCTCTTCGCTGCCCCCCATCCAGAGCAAAGCGCGCGATCTCCTTGCGCGGAATCTCGCGCCAGCTGTCGCTCCGGCGAGGAGGGTTCGTGAGGATCCGTCTCTTGTACGCGTTCCGGATTTTCGCGGCCAGGGAATTCGCGCCGTGACCGAACAGTGTGCGCGGATCGGTCTCCGCTTGATCGTGTCCGGATCAGGACGAGCCGTGCGGCAAGAGCCGGCGGCCGGAAGGCTCGTCGTGCGCGGGACGACGTGTCGTGTGGAATTTCAGTGAGCGCGAGACGATGGGTTGGACGGTGCGACAAGCGGTCGAAGTGACGAAGGCCAAGGCCTTCGGGCCACTCGAAGAGCGAGTGACGGCCATCGCGTATGATTCGCGGCGGGTCGTACCCGGAAGTCTCTTCGTCGCGATTCGCGGATTCCAGCAGGATGGGAACGCGTTCATTCCCGAAGCCCTCGCGCGCGGGGCTGTGGCGATCGCCTCCGAGAACCCGTGCCCGCCGGATTTCCCGCGCGCGTGGCTTCAGGTCGACGACGCGCGACGCGCACTGGCCGAACTCGCCGTGGCGTTCTACGACGATCCCTCGCGCGCGCTCACGCTCATTGGAGTGACCGGGACCAATGGGAAGACGACGACGACGTATCTCATTGATGCCGTGATCCGAGCAGCGGGCGAACGATCCGCTCGGTTGGGGACGACCACGTATAGGATCGGCGACGACGAGATCCCGGCCGAGCGCACGACGCCGGAAGCGCTGGAGATTCAAGGCTTCTTGAGGCGCGCCGTCGAAGCCGGATGCCGATATGCCGTGCTGGAGGTCTCCTCGCATGCCCTCGAACTCAAGCGCGTGCACGGATGCGCATTCAAGGTGGCCGTCTTCACCAATCTCACGCCCGAGCACTTGGACTTTCATGGCACGATGGAGGCATATTTCGCAGCTAAGCGCAAGCTCTTCGATGGCACGCTGGGGAGAGCTCCGGAGATTGCCGTCCTGAACGGCGAGGACCCACGTGCGCCGGACCTCGCGGCCGTCTCCTGCGGAGGCGTGCTCACCTATGGCGAGACGTCCGGTGATGTCTTCGCTCGGAGCGTTGCCGTCTCGCTGGAAGGAACGCGGCTCACGGCTCGGACACCGCAAGGGGATGTGGTGTTGCGTTCTCGGCTGCTTGGGCGTCCGAACGTTCGGAACATCCTGGCGGCGGTGGCGACCGGACTGGCGCTGGGCTTTTCGCTGGAGACGATCGCTAAGGGGATCGAGATGTGCCCTCACGTGCCGGGACGGTTGGAGATCGTCTCCGAGCCCGAGCATCCGTTGCTCGTCATTGTGGATTACGCGCACACGGAGGATGCGCTTCGGAACTTGTTGCATACGGCGCACGATCTGCGACGGGAGCTCTCGACCAAAGGACGTCTTCTCACCGTCTTCGGGTGCGGCGGCGACCGCGATCGGCGCAAGCGCGCGCCGATGGGGGAGATCGCCGGCGCGCTCTCGCATTTGGTGATCGTGACCTCGGACAATCCGCGCTCGGAGGACCCGGAGGCCATCCTCGCGGAGATCGAAGTGGGGCTCACGCGTACGAGCACGCCGTATGTGAAGATCGTGGATCGCGGCGAGGCTATTCGGATGGCGATCGCGTTGGCCGAACCCGGGGATATCGTCCTGATCGCGGGCAAAGGGCATGAGACCTATCAAGTGCTCAAGGATCGCATCATCCCGTTCGATGATCGCGACGTCGCGCGCGCGGCATTGAGGGAACGTTTCGGAAGCGGGGGGGACGAGACCCGATGAGGCTCAAGGAGATGGTCGAGATTTGGGGAGCGATGCCGCCGACGTCGGAGATCGTCGAGCAGGAGCCGCGCGGCTTCTCGATCGATTCGCGCACGATTCGCCCTGGAGAGTTGTTCTTCGCCATCAAAGGGCGCATGCGGGATGGTCACGCCTTCGTGCAGGAAGCCCTCGTCAAAGGCGCGTGCGCGGCGGTCGTCTCGGAGCCTCTGGCCGACGTGCCACCGCGGCGGTTGATTCGCGTTCGGGATACGCTTTGGGCCTTGCAGGAGCTGGCGCGCGTCGTGCGCGCGCGATGGGGGCGACCGGTCATTGGCATCACGGGCAGCTCGGGGAAGACGATGACCAAGGAGTTGGTGGCGCGGTTGCTGGAAGCCGGCGGATATCGGGTCATCAAGACCATTGGCAACTACAACAACGCTTATGGCCTGCCGCTCTCGCTGCTGGGCCTGATCGCCGAAGGCGCGTCGCCCGAACAGTTCCACTACGCCGTCCTGGAAATGGGCATGAGTGCGCCTGGGGAGATCGCGCACCTGAGTACGATCGCTCGGCCGAGGATTGGCATCGTGACGACGGTGAGCGCCGTGCATCTGGAGTTCTTCCCCTCGGTGGAAGCCATCGCCGAAGCGAAGGCGGAGCTTGTGGAGGCTCTTCCCGAGGATGGGCTCGCGGTGTTGAATGCCGATGATCCCCTTGTTGCGCGGATGCGCGGGCGGCGAGCGATCGCCGTGCGGACCTTCGGGGTCGAGCACGAGGCGGACGTGCGCGCTCGGGACATTCGTGCGCTCGGCCTGGAGGGCATGCGGTTCACGCTGCAGACGCCTTCGGGAGAAGCGGTGGTGCGAACGCCGCTTCTTGGGCGACATCAGGTCATGAATATCTTGGCGGCGGTGGCGGTAGCCGAAGTCTGCGGTGTGTCGCTGCCGATCATCGCCGAGACGCTGGCGGCGGTCACGCCCTATGCGCGGCGCGGAGAGATCGTGCGATTCCCACAGGGATTCGCCGTGATCGACGATTCGTACAATTCGAATCCACGTTCGCTTCTGGAGATGGTGCGGACGTTGCGCGAGGTCGAAGAGGCGCGACGACGCCTCGTCGTCGCCGGAGAGATGCTGGAACTGGGCGAGCGCGCTGGGATGTTTCATCGGGAGTGCGGGCAGGAGATCGCTCGCCTCGGGATTGATGTCCTGATCGGCGTGCGCGGCCTGGCCCGCGAACTGATCGAGGGCGCGCGCGCTGCGGGAATGGAGATGGCATTCTTCCTGGAGACGCCGGAAGAGGCCGGGCATTGGCTCTCGGCCCATGTGCGAACGGGCGATGTGATTCTCGTCAAAGGATCGCGCGCCGTGGGCATGGAGCGCACCATCGAGGTGCTTCAGCAGGTGTTCAACCGCGCGGTGTGAGGAGACGGAGTGAGGTGGCATGCTCCGCTATCTGTTGTACGAGGTCTTGTACACGCGGTATCACGAGCAGTTTCATCCATGGCTCGATCCGCTGAACGTCTTTCGGTACATCACCTTTCGCACGGCCTATGCCGCCATCACGGCGCTGCTCCTCAGTCTGCTGCTCGGCGGATGGTTCATCCGCAAGTTGAGCGAACATCAGATCGGGCAACCGATTCGCGAAGAAGGGCCGGCGCGGCATCAGGTCAAGCATGGGACGCCGACCATGGGCGGAGCGCTCATCATCCTCTCGGTACTTGTGGGGACGTTCCTGTGGGGGAATCTGCGAAATGGCTACGTGGGATTGGCGCTGGCGGCACTCGTCCTGTTCGGGACGATCGGATTCTTAGACGATTACTTGAAGATCGTACGGCGGCGCTCGCTTGGATTGACGGGTCGGCAAAAGCTCCTCGCGCAGAGCGCCATCAGCGCGGTGATCGGCCTGACGCTCATCTACGGGCTCGACTACTCGTTGGTCCTCAGCGTTCCCTTCTTCAAACGCTTTCGGCCCGAACTGCCCGCGGCGCTCTATCTGACGTTCATGTTGCTGGTGATGGTCGGTTCGTCCAACGCCGTGAATCTGACCGATGGATTGGATGGATTGGCCATCAGCATCGCCTTCATCACGACGGCGGCGCTGACGGGCTTCACGTACGTGACCGGGCATGCCGAGTTCGCTCGGTATTTGAACATCGAGCACATGCCGGAGGTGGGGGAGCTGACGGTCTTCTGCGGCGCGCTCGCGGGAGCGTGTCTGGGATTCCTCTGGTTCAATGCGCCGCCGGCCGAAGTCTTCATGGGGGATGTGGGCAGCCTCTCACTTGGCGGATCGCTCGGGACGGTCGCCGTGATGGTCAAGCAAGAGCTGTTGCTCTTGCTGATCGGAGGGATCTTCGTCCTAGAAGCCCTCTCGGTGATGGCGCAGGTCTTTTACTTCAAGTTCACGCGGCGGATGACCGGACGCGGGCGTCGGCTGCTGAAGATGGCGCCGCTGCACCACCATTTCGAGTTGATCGGGTGGAAGGAGCCGAAGATCGTGTTTCGATTTCTGATCCTCGCGATCCTGTTCGCGCTCCTGAGCCTTTCGACGTTGAAGCTGCGATGAACGTCGCCGGTCAAACGATCGTGGTGATGGGGTTGGGCGAGAGCGGCGTGGCCGCGAGTGAGTTTCTCGCGCGTCGCGGCGCGCGCGTCATCGCTATGGATGTGAAACGAGAAGAGGATTTCACGCGCACGAGAGAGGCTCTGGAGGCCTTGCGAGCTTTGGGCGTTCGCGTGGTGCTTGGCGCTCATCCGCCGGAGCTGCTCCGCGCGGCTGATGTGATCGTCCTGAGTCCGGGCGTGCCGCCGACGCTCGCCGTGCTGGATGAAGCGCGTCGGGCGGGCGTGCCGATCCTCGGCGAGGTGGAAGTGGCGGCTCGATTCCTGAGAGGGATTTTGATCGGCGTCACCGGGACCAATGGGAAGACGACCGTGACGGCCTGGATCGGCGATCTGCTCGCGCGCTGCGGCTATTGCGCGCATGTGGGGGGCAACATCGGGCGCGCACTCGTGCGCATTGTCCAAGAAGTGCACGATGCGCGCTGCCTCGTCGTCGCCGAGCTGAGCAGCTTCCAGTTGGAGATGGCCGAGACGCTTCGTCCACGCGTCGCCGTCGTGACCAATATCGCTCCAGATCACCTGGATCGTCACGGATCCTTGGAGGCATACATCGAGGCCAAGCGTCGCATCTTTCGCCATCAGACTGAAGCCGATTGGGCCGTGTTGAACGCCGACGATCCGGTGGTGCGCACCATGGTGGGCGCGACGCGCGCGCGCATACTGTTCTTCAGCCGTCGGGCGGAGCGAGCTCCGGCGGCCGAGGTGGAGCGCGGCGTCTTCCTCCGAGGAGAGCGCCTCATCCTCCGATGGGAGGGGGAGGAACGAGAACTCGCGCATCGTGCGGACATCCCGCTTCGCGGAGCGCACAATGTCGAGAACGCGCTGGCGGCACTGGCGGCGACGCTTGCCGGGGCGAGTCTCTCGCGCACGATGGAAGCGCCGACGCTCCTCGCGTTGGCGGAAGCCTTGCCCTTGCGGGAAGCTTTGCGCGCGTTCCCCGGCGTCGAACATCGCCTGGAATGGGTCGCGCGGATCGAGGGTGTGGACTATTACAACGATTCCAAAGCGACCAATGTCGCTTCGACGCTCACGGCGCTGGAGGCGCTCGAGGGACCGATCGTTCTCATCCTCGGTGGACGAGACAAGGGCGATGACTTCACGCGCCTGCGTCCGGTGGCGGCCAAGAAGGTCGCGCATGTCCTCGCGATCGGGGAAGCGGTTGAGAAGATTCGCGCCGCACTCGAAGACATCGTTCCCTTGACGCGCTGCGCGACATTGGAGGAAGCCGTGCGGACGGCTCGACACCTCGCTTCGGCCGGGGGCGTCGTGCTCCTCTCCCCGGCGTGCGCGAGCTTCGATATGTTCGAGAACTTCGAGCATCGGGGGCGTGTCTTCAAGGAGGCGGTGCACCGCATGCTGAGCGAAGCGACACCCCCCGATAGGAGGAGAAGCGAATGTTGAGGGCGCGGCCGTATCGTCGAACGTCATGGCGGGCGTCCCGCGGCCTCGCGATCGGATGGGGAGGGGCCGAGCGCGCCCACAATCGTGAGATGGCGCAGATCGGCGACAAGGTGCTCTTCACGCTCGCCATCGCACTCGCGTTGTTGGGCATCGTGATGATCTACAGTGCGTCGGCTGTGCTCGCGGCCGAGCGCTATGGGACGCAATATCACTTCCTCGCTCGGCAGACCGTCTGGGCGATGCTCGCGCTCACGGCCATGTTCGTGACGATGCGCGTGGATTACCACCTCTATCAGCATCCTCGGCTCGTGACCATGTTGCTGGTAGGGACGCTCGTGCTCCTGGTGGCCGTCTTCTTCTTCCCCGCGGTCAATGGGGCCCATCGATGGATTCGTTGGGGGGCGCTGTCGTTCCAGCCCTCGGAGTTGGCGCGATTTGCACTCATCGTCTTTCTGGCCGCGCATTTAGATCGGCGGATCCCGGCCGGCATCAAACGCTTCGAGCTGACGTTCCTGCCATGCGCGCTGGTCGCCGGGGCGATGATGGTTCTCGTCATGTTCGAGCCAGATTTGGGCATGGCCCTCTCGTTCGGGCTCATCCTCCTGGTGATGTTCTTCATCGTGAGAGTGCCCTTCCGGCATCAGGTGGTGCTCGGTGTAGGCGCGCTCCCCGCGCTCGCTTGGCTCGTCACGCATGTGAACTGGCGATGGGAGCGCATCCTCGCCTATTTCGATCCCTGGCAGGACCCGCGTGGCAGCGGGTTTCAAGCCATCCAATCGCTTATCGCGCTCGGCAGCGGAGGGATCACGGGCGTGGGCTTCGCCCAGGGGAAGCAGAAGCTCTTCTTTCTGCCGGAGCCGCACACGGACTTCATCTTTGCGCATATTGGCGAGGAGTTGGGGTTGGTGGGGACGGGCCTTTTGGTCCTGGCCTTCGGCGTTTTTCTCTGGCGCGGGATGCGCATCGCGTGGCACGCTCCGGATCCATTCGGGATGCTGCTCGGCGCAGGGATCGTCGTGGTGATCGTCACGCAAGCATTGTTCCACATGAGCGTGGCCGTAGGGCTCTTCCCCGTGAAGGGGACGCCGTTGCCGCTCATCAGCTATGGTGGGTCATCGCTTGTGATCACGATGGCGGAGATCGGCGTGTTACTGAACATCGCGCAACAGGCGAGGCCTGACAATGTGTAGGGTTCTCATCGCCGCGAGTGGGACGGGCGGGCATCTCTTCCCCGGGCTCGCTATCGCCGATGCCTTTCGGCGACACGATCCGGCGACGGAGGTGACGTTCGTAGGGACGACGCGAGGACTTGAGGTGATGCTCATCCCGCGCACGGGGTTTGAGCTGGAACGGATCGAGATCGCCGGATTGAAGCGGGTGGGGTGGCGGCAGGCGCTCGCGACGTTGCTGTGGCGAGTGCCGAAGAGCTTATGGCAGTCCTGGCGCATCATGCGGCGGCGGCGTCCGGACGTCGTCATCGGCATTGGGGGGTATACGTCCGGCCCGGTCGTCCTGATCGCCGCCCTCCTCGGCATTCCGACGCTCATCCTCGAACCGAACGCGTATCCGGGATTCACCAATCGCGTGTTGGCGCCACTGGTGCGTGCGGCGGCGGTGGCCTTCCCCGAAGCCGCGCCCTTCTTCGGGGCGAAAGCGCGCGTGACGGGGAATCCCGTCCGAGCGGAGTTCTTCGCGATGCCCGATCTCGCGCGGGAGCGTCGGGCGCGCAGCCCGGAGCGCCACCTGCTCATCTTCGGCGGCAGCCAGGGATCGCGCGCGCTCAACGAACGTATGGTGGAGGCATTGCCGCGACTCTTTGCGAGCCTTCAGGAGCGCGCCTCGACGCTCGTGGTCACGGTGACGCATCAGACGGGCGAACGGGATGCCGCATGGGTTCGCGCGGCGTATGAGCGGGCCGGTCTGCAGGAGCGCGTCACCGTCGTGCCCTTCATCGAGCACATGGCCCAGGAGATGGCACGCGCGGATCTGGTCCTCTGTCGCGCCGGGGCGACGACGCTCGCCGAGCTGGCGGCGGCCGGAAAGCCTGCGATCTTGATTCCTTTGCCGACAGCGACCGATGAGCATCAACGGAAGAACGCGCACGCTCTCGAACGCGCGGGCGCGGCGTACTGTCTCCTTCAGGATGAGGCGACGCCGGAGCGATTGGCCGAGATCATTCGAGAGCTTTTGGACGACCCGGCGCGACTTGACGAGATGGCCGAGTGCGCTCGCCGTCGCGCGCATCCGGAAGCGGCCCGGGCGATCGTCGCCCTCGCCTTCGACCTCATGCGCGTCAAGAACGCGCCGTGCCGCGGTCGGGAGATCGGCGAGCGCGCGCTCGAAGAACCCACGCACAGGGAGGGGCAAGGATGTTGAAGCGCATTCGCACCGTCCATTTGGTGGGCATCGGCGGCGCGGGCATGAGCGGCATCGCCGAACTCCTGCTCAATCTCGGCTATCGCGTCTCGGGCTCGGATATCCGCCCCTCTCCCGTCCTAGAGCGCTTGCAACGACTCGGCGCGCGCATCACCATCGGCCATCACCCGGAGAATATCGGCGAGGCGGACGTCGTCGTCTTCTCGACAGCCGTGCGCCCGGAGAATCCAGAACTGGTGGCCGCCCGTGAGCGGCAAATCCCTGTCATCCCCCGCGCGGAGATGCTCGCCGAACTCATGCGCTTGAAGTACAGCATCGCTGTGGCCGGATCACACGGGAAGACGACGACGACCTCGATGATCGCCACCGTGCTCGCGCAGGCGAGATGGGATCCGACGATCGTCGTCGGCGGACGGCTCCGCGCCATTGACAGTCATGCGAAGCTCGGCAGCGGAGACTTCATGGTCGTCGAGGCCGATGAGAGCGACCGCTCATTCCTGAAGCTCTCGCCCACATTCGCCGTCATCACCAACATTGATCGCGAACATCTGGATCACTACGCCGATCTGGCGGAGCTGCGCGACGCGTTCGTCGAGTTCGCCAATCGCGTGCCGTTCTACGGCTCGGTCATTGTGTGCTTGGATGATGAGAACGTGCAAGCGATCCTGCCGCGCGTGATGCGGAAAGTGCTCACCTATGGCCTCTCCTCGCAATCGGAGGTCTCGGCCGTGGAGATCGAGATGCCCGATTGCTTCCGCACGACGTTCGTCGCGCGGTGGAGAGGGGAGACGCTCGGGCGGATTCGACTGAGCGTCTCGGGACAGCACAACGTGTACAATGCGCTGGCCGCGTGCGCGGTGGGACTCGATCTGGAGATCCCGTTTGAGACGATCGCCGCCGCGCTCGAGGACTTCCGCGGTGTGGACCGCCGATTCCAGGTCAAAGGCGAAGCCGGTGGGGTCCTCATCGTGGACGATTATGGGCATCATCCGACGGAGATCAAGGCGACGTTGGCGACGGCGCGGCTCTGCGGGCGGCGCGTGGTCGTCCTCTTCCAACCGCATCGCTACACGCGGACGCATCTGCTTCTGGATGACTTCGCCCGCGCCTTCTATGATGCCGACGTCGTGCTCGTCACGGACATCTATGCGGCGGGCGAGGAACCGATCGAGGGGGTGAGGGCGGAGCGGCTCGTCGAGCGGCTTCGGGAGTTCGGCCATCGGAATGCGCAGTACGTGGGCGATTTGGACGCGGCAATCGAAGCGGCGCTCGCCGTCCTCTACCCGGGCGATCTTCTGTTGACGCTTGGCGCCGGGAGCGTCACGCAGGCAGCCGATCGGCTCATAGCCGCTCTTCAGGGAGCCGCCGAACGCGCGTCGGAGACCACATCCAAGGGAGGCTGACATGCCCACGCACGTGAATCAGGTCGTTGTGCCGCGAACGCGTCGAGCGCGGGATCGCCGCCGTCCGGCGCGCATGGTGGAGACCGTCGCTCGCGAATCGGATCGCAGGGCGGAGCGCCTTCGACTTCGGAAGACCCTGTGGGGGGCCTCCCGGATCCTCATTCCACTTCTGGGGCTTGGCGCGCTCGGCCTCGCCGCTCGCGCTCTGATGCAAACGGCGGCCTTCGAGATGAAGACGTTGCGGATCACGGGTACCGCGCGCGTCTCCGCTCAAGAGATCGAGGTCATCGTCCGACGGGCGACGAGTCGCGGCGTCCTGCGGACCGATCTCCACACCCTGCGGGCGGAACTCCGGAAACATCCCCTCCTCAAAGACGTGGAGATCACGCGTGTTCTGCCCGATGAGGTGCGCGTGCGCGTCATCGAGCGCACGCCCGTCGCGCTTGTCGCGCGGAACCGCGGCACACCGGTTTGCGTGGACGAGGAAGGAGTCGTCATCGGTGATTTTCACTTGCTCGGGTCGCAAATGCTTCCGCTGCTGGTGGGATGGAGCGAGGAGGAATCCGACCTGGCCGCGGCGGAGAATCGGCAGCGCGTGGCGCTCTATCGGCAGCTTCAGCAGGAATTGAGCGCGCCCGAGCCGAGCTATTGGGATCGCGTGGATCAGGTGAACCTTCGCGATCTGAAGAACGTGACGGTGAATCTCACCGAAAGCCCGATGACGTGGATTCATCTGGGCGATCGAGACTTTCGGCGACGGTTCGAGTTGAGCCTGCAGATCCTGAGCGCCGTGAAGAAGCAAGATGCGGCGGAGCTGCAGCGCCTGGGCGTGGCGCCCACGGCGGAATTGCTGCAGGAGGATGTGACGATCAGCTATATTGACGTCTCGCAACCCTCGCGTGTCGTGGTTCGACTCCCCGAACGGCCGCGCGCCGTGACGCCCGCGCGCTCGCGCGAGGCCGTGGAAGCCCCAGTTCGAGCGCGCACGCGAGCGAGACTTCACTCGACACGAGCGAGGTGACCTATGGCCAGACAGGAGACGCACGTCGTTGGACTCGACATCGGCACCACGCGGACGATGGCCGTCATCGCCGAGATCAACGATGATGGCCGGTTGGAGATCATGGGGGTGGGAACGGCGGAGTCCCGAGGACTTCGCAAAGGCGTCATCGTGAATCCCGACGCGGCGGCCGAGCCGATTCGGCGGGCGGTCGAGGAGGCCGAGCGGATGTCCGGGCTCATCGCCGAATCGGTTCACGTGAGCATGTCGGGGACGCTGTTGCGCGGGCTCAACAATCGGGGGGTCATCGCCATCACGAATGCCGATCGGCGGATCACGCGCGCCGACATCAAGCGCGTGATCGAGACGGCCTGCGTCGTCACGCTCCCGGGCGGGCATGAGATCATTGACGTCCAACCGCAGGAGTACATCATTGACGGCCAAGATGGCATCAGCGATCCCCTTGACATGTTGGGCACGCGCCTGGAAGTGGCCGTGCACATCATCACCGGCCCCATCACGGTCCGGCAGAACATCATCAGCGCGGTGAATCGCGCCGGTCTGCTCGTGGCTGATATCGTGCTGGAGCCGGTCGCGGCCGCCGAGGCCACACTCACCGATGACGAACGCGAGTACGGATCGGCGGTCATCAATATCGGGGGCGAGACGACGAGTCTCGCCATCTACCAACGCGGCGCCGTGCAGCACACGGCGATCTTCCCCTTCGGGGGATCGCACTTCACGAACGACATCGCTTTCGGTCTGCGCACGCCGATCCCCGAGGCCGAGCGCATCAAGCGGACTTATGGATGCGTCCTGCCGACGCTCGCGGCCGAGAGCGATGAGACGATTGAGGTCCCCAGCGTCGGGCGGCGCCCGCCGCGCGCGCTCTCGCGGCGGCTCTTGTGCGAGATCCTACAACCGCGCGCTGAAGAGATCCTCGGCCACGTCAGCGAGGAGATCAAGCGTGCCGGATTTGAACGCGAGCTCTCCAGTGGGATCATCCTGACCGGCGGTGGGGCGCTCCTGCAAGGCCTGACCGATTTGGCCGAGCAGATCTTCGATCATCCCACGCGCCTGGGATACCCCTTGGGTGTGACCGGGCTCTCGGAGGAGACCAACAGTCCGCTCTACACAACGGCGATCGGCCTGGTGATGATCGCTCACCGGGGACGTCTGGGACGGTATTATCACACGATGTCGGCGCCGGGAGCGATCTCCCGCACGGCCGCGCGCGTCCGGAGCTGGCTGGCGAATTTCTTCTGAATCGAACGGACGGAGAGAACACACAGAAGGAGGGGAGATGATGCAAGCGGAGACGAGAGATTTCGTGAGCAGCTTGAAGATCGACTTCGCCGAGGAGACGGCCAATGGGGCCGTGATCAAAGTCATCGGCGTTGGAGGCAGTGGGGGGAATGCCATCAACCACATGATCGAGGCGGGCATCGAGGGCGTGCAGTTCATCGCGGCGAACACCGATCTGCAAGCCCTGAAGATGTCCAAAGCCCCGATCAAGATTCAGCTCGGCGCCAAACTGACCAAAGGGTTGGGTGCCGGCGCTAATCCCGAAGTGGGGCGACAGGCGGCCCTGGAGGACACGGAGAAGATCCTGGAGCTCATCGAAGGTGCCGACATGGTCTTCGTCACAGCGGGACTGGGAGGGGGAACGGGGACCGGCGCGGCGCCCATCATCGCGAGCCTGGCTGTCGAGGTGGGGGCGCTCACGGTGGCCGTCGTCACGAAACCTTTCCACTTCGAGGGTCGCCGGCGGATGGAAGTGGCCGAACAAGGCCTGCGGGAATTGCGCGAGTGCGTGGATACGCTCATCACCATCCCCAATGAGCGACTCCTGAGCATTGTGGATCGCAACTTCACCCTCCTGGAAGCTTTCAAGCTCGCCGATGAGGTGCTACGCCAGGCTGTGCAGGGCATCTCCGACCTGATCACCATCCCCGGGCTCATTAACCTCGACTTCGCCGACGTGAAGACGATCATGAGCGGCATGGGACGCGCCCTGATGGGTACCGGGCACGGGGCCGGAGAGAACAAGGCGCTCGATGCGGCCAAGCGGGCGATCTCCAGTCCGCTTCTGGAGGAGACGTCAATCCAAGGTGCCCGTGGTGTGCTCATCAACGTGACCGGCGGTCCGGACATCACGTTGCACGAAGTCAATCAATCCATCACGCTGATCCGCGAGGCGGCCCATGAGGAAGCGAACATCCTCTTCGGCGCCGTGATTGACGAGAACATGCGCAACGAGATCAAGGTCACGGTCATCGCCACGGGATTCGATCGTGAGGCCGAGCCCGCCGAGGTCAAGAGCATTCCGATACGCCAATCGGGATCGGCATTCTCTCCCTCGCCTCACGAGACCGGACTTCCGACGCGCTCGCCCCAGGACTTGGACGTGCCGACCTTCCTCAGGAAGCGAGCGGATTGAGGTCGGGTGCGTACTAGAGGGATGAGAGCGCGTTTCCGCTTGCAACGTCTGAGAGACCGCCCCGCAGTGGCGGCCGGATAAACGCCTCGGCGCCCTCGGGGCATCCCTCTCCTGGTATCGCCCACCCGCTCGGGGAGAGGAACTCGCGCAATCGCTCCATGGGATAGGCGCGCACGCGCGCGAGGATCTTCCACGCCGTCCGCTCGACGATGGCTTCCTCAGTCGCGCGTTCACCCAAAGGGAGATCAATCCGCTGCAACTTCTGAACGAAGCGCACCACATGAACCAGTTCATGCGTGAGGACGTAAAGGAGCAGGGCGCGCAGATCGAGCAGTCGAGGAAGCGCACGGGCGGCTTCTAAGAGCCGATGATCTTGCAGACAGATGCGATATAGCTCGTACTGCTGCAAGACATGAGCGCCGACGCGCCGCACACATTCGTAGCAGACCAGATGCGCCAGCGCGTCATCGCGCACCTCTTCAGGACACAGATCGCGAAGCGTTTTCACCTCATAGCGAACGCGCTCGCCCTCGCGTCCGGAGAGGACATAAAAGCCCCACACGAGCCGCTCGGCTCGGCGCCGCGCTTGCTCGATGAGCGAGAGATGTTCGGCATTAAACGTCTGCCGCATCCACAGCTCCCTATACCACCGGCGCGCCCTCTTCCGCTCATCGTCACTCGATGACGATCCCATTCGCCGGCAGGACCTCCGATGCCGAGAGCGGGCGCGCGAAGCGAACGTCTGTGGACATGACGAATCCCACAGAGGACCGCTGCGTGGCTCCGCCATGCGTGCTGCGCAATCGGACGAACCAATCGAAGCGCCGACTGCCGAAATAGTATCCGTCCTGTAAACTCAGCAGCAGATCGGCCGGATTCTCCACCTGACGTCCCCCCATCGCCTCGTACAGGCGACGCACGGCATCCGGATAGAGGTGTCCGACCGTCGCTTCAAAGAGCACGGCTTGGGGAATGAAGCCATCGGGATCTGCCTTCCCTTCCCGTCGCAACTCCTCCCAAAGAGGAAGAAGTTGCAGCGGATCCCCCCACATGACATCGTAGCGAAACGCCTCCCGCGTCGGATCGAATCGAAGACGTGCGCGCCCGCGTTGACCTTCGATGATGACCACCGGCATCTCTCCCTCCCATTCGCGAAAGACACAGAAGTCCACACCCGGAACCTCCTGTGCAATTCGACACACGTCGCCCACGATCTCCGGACGGGCATAAAGCGCCACTGCTCCAATCAATCCGTATCCCGGGATCACCACGCTTCGCGCATCTCGCAAGCGCTCCTCCACGCGATATCCAGCCGCGCGCAGGGCCTCTTCGAGCGCGATGCGCTTGACATGAGAGAGCGTGTTCCCGTGATCTGAGAGGAGCGTGATCCTCAGCGTGCCACGACTCTCCAAGAGAAGTTCCCGCACGACCTGTTCGACGGCGAGCAGATACCGCCGCACCTGCTCGGGCGAGCGCACGTGAAACAGCACGTCGGTCGTCGAGAGATGTGCGAGGAAGACGCGCTTGGACGATGCGCGGAATCGGGCGCGCAAGCGGGTCAGATCGTCAAAGAAGGCCCTCTCGGGGAAGAGATAGGCCGGACCTCGCAGAACGCCGGGAAAGGCATAGTCGAGCCGACGATGATACGGCAGATCTTGCCGAAGGGTAACGCGAACGCCTCCGCTCACGCGATTTCTCTGCCGGTCGAAATACCGATTCTCATATCCCGGCGAAGGCGGCGCATGAAGCAGCACCGAGAGCGCGAGATCCGAGTCGGCGGGGAAGGTGCTGATCACGCGCTCCGGCGGAAGGAATTCGCGGAAATGTCCTTCTCGCCAAAGCGCCGCCATGATCTCGAAGGGCACGCCGTCCAGACAGAGCACGAGATGTCGCGCCGGCGCCGAAACGGTGCGTCCCGGGCGCCACAGGATCGGCGCCGGACGAGCGACCTCCCATTTCAGCTCTCCCTCCAGAAAGAAGAGGAGCCGATCCGCGCGCCCATCCCCATCTTCATCGCGGAGGATCAACCGTTCCCCCCCTCCCGCTTGATACGCCCACTCGTCCATGCCCTCCCGATCGCGCACCATGAGGAGGTGAAAGCGCGGCGGCAGCGGCTTCCCCCATTGAGAGATCTGGATCGTCGCTCCCAGGATGAGAAGCGACGCTCCGACCAACACCCCTGCTCCAACGGCTTTCTTCATAACCGCACTACGTTGGGATGCTGCCCGAAGCCTCGCGTCGCGTTCCGAAGGTCCACAACCAGGGGAGCGTGCTCCACGATGAGCCGATAGTCGAAGGTCGAGTGATCGGTCACAATCACCACACCATCGGAGGCCGCCAACGCGTCGGCTGTCAGGGGGATGCTCTGAAAGGCGCGTATCCCGATCTCCACCCGTTCGACGTGCGGATCCGAATACGCCACATCCGCTCCACGCCGCAGCAACTCTTCGAGGATCGTCACCGCCGGAGACTCTCGCACGTCGCCCACGTCTCGCTTGTACGCGACCCCTAAGATCAGGAGGCGGGCGCCTTTCACCGGCTTCCCCCGAGCATTGAGCGCTTCCGCGATCACGTCCACGGCATAATACGGCATGAACCGATTGATCTCTTCCGCCACGCCGATGAGCCGAGGCTCGAAGCCATGTCGCCGAGATTTCCACACAAGGTATCCAGGATTCACCGGAATACACGCTCCGCCGATCCCCGGCCCCGGAGAAAACGGCATGAAGCCAAAAGGCTTGGTCGCCGCCGCCTCGATGACCTCCCACACGTCCACGCCAAGCGCTCGACAGATCAGGGCGAATTCATTGGCGAGCGCGATGTTGACGGCTCGAAACGTGTTCTCCAAGAGCTTGGCCATCTCGGCCACCCGCGCCGAGGAGACGACGTGAACCGTCGGGATGATCTGCCGATAAGCGAGCGCCGCCAAATGCGCGCTTGGCGCGCTCGCCCCGCCGATGAGCTTCGGAATATCCCGAAGCCGATAGTGGCGGTTGCCGGGATCGATCCGCTCGGGCGAGAAGGCCAGATAGAAGTCGCGATCCAGCTCCAACCCCGTCGCGCGCAGCCGAGGCAACACCACGTCCTCGGTCGTCCCCGGATAGGTCGTGCTCTCCAGCACCACGAGCATCCCCGGATGCAGATGCTCGCAGATGGTCTCTACTGCCCGCCAGATGTAAGACAGGTCTGGCTCCCGAGATTTACTCATCGGCGTCGGCACGCAGATGAAGGCGAGATCCGCCTCAGCGAGCGTACCCGCGTCTACGGTCACGCGCAGCCTCCTGCTCCGAACGAGCGGCTCGAGCTCCGCCGAAGGGATATCGGCCACATAGCTCTCCCCGCGCTCAAGATGCGCGACGCGCTGCGCATCAATCTCCACCCCGGTCACAAGAAATCCCGCTCGCGCGAACTCCACAGCCAGTGGCAATCCCACATGTCCTAAGCCCAGAACGACCACGCGCGCCCGACGCTTTACGATCCGCACCTCTAACTCCCCCTGCGCTCCCTCCCGCATAGGCACCGCCCCACATTTGTCCGAGTTAGCCGAACGCCCTTCATTATACCAACTCTCCGCGCCGGCTTCGCATCGTATGCCGCATTATGGCTTGAGGCCACATACTCCCTTCGCCGGAGGCGAAATTACTCCCTTTAGCCGATTGACGAGCCCACAGATCGGCATCGTACAATCCGGCCAAATCCTGAAAGAGGAGACGGGCTATGAGTGAACGGGCGATACTCGTAAGAAGTCGGGGGAAAGGACAAGGGTTTCTCCCTATCGTCGCTCTCGTTGGGCTTTTCGTCTTGGGATCTTCCCAACCAACGGGTGTTCCCGCTCTCGCTCCCAGGCAGGAGCCCGCTACATTGTGGATCCAGAAATGCATTCAAGGTGGATCCCCTGATGATTTCCGATTCGACATCTACGATGAGCAACAACGCCTTGTAG
>CALHAI010000002.1:187500-205762 GCA_937934295.1 uncultured Blastocatellia bacterium | reverse complement strand
TACGGGGCAATTTCCGAATTACGAGCTGGTGATTCCGAAGGATTCGGCGGCGCGGGCCGTTGTCTCGGCGGAAGCTTTTCGCGAGGCGTGCCGTCGGGTGGCGATTCTGGCCGATGAGCGGAGTCATGGGGTGCGGCTTCAGTTCTCCGAAGGGCGCGTGGTGCTTTTGGCGCGGCCCTCATCTGGGGATGAGGAGGCTCAGGAAGAGCTGTTGTGCTATTACGAAGGGGAGCCGATGGAGGTGGCGTTCAACGTCAAGTATCTTCAGGACTTTTTTGATGTGGTGAGCGGGGATGTGGAGATCGGGTTGAAAGATGGGCAGAGTCCGGCACGGCTTCGTCCGCTTGCTCTGCGGTATCTCTACGTCGTCATGCCGATGCGGCTGCTTTGAGTCGGGCTCCGCGGGCTGTCGGGCACGACTTTGGAAGCTGCGCGGGAGAACCCTCTTTGGCTCAACGAATGTGATAGAATGGCAGGGTATGTGTGCTTTGCAGGAGGCAGAGAGAGATGAGCGGACCAATGATCGAGGTCGTCAATCTGACGAAGCGATATAATGGTGTGCTGGCCGTAGATCAGATCTCCTTCACGATCGCTCAGGGAGAAATCGTCGGGTATCTCGGCCCTAACGGAGCAGGCAAGAGTACGACGGTGAAGATGCTCACGGGCATCTTGCGCCCGACTGAGGGGACGATCGTCATTGACGGCCTCGATCTGTTGAAGGATCCGATCGAGGTGAAGCGGCGCATCGGATATGTCCCGGAGACGGGTGGAATGTACGAGAGTTTGACGGCCTACGAGTACCTGCAGCTTGTCGGGCGTCTGTATCACCTCTCGGAGGAGATCCTGGACCACCGGATCGAGGAGTTCCTGAAACTGTTCGGACTGGAAGCCGTCATGCACGAGCGGCTCTCCAGTTACTCGAAGGGGATGAAGCAAAAGGTGCTCATCTCGGCCGCGCTCCTTCACAACCCAAAGGTCCTCTTTCTCGATGAGCCGCTCACGGGGCTGGATGCACATAGCGCTTTGTTGTTGAAGGAGTTGCTTCGACGTCTGGCGGCCGAAGGGAAGACGATCTTCTATTGTTCGCACATCTTGGATGTCGTTGAGCGGACGTGCACGCGGGTGATCATCATTCACAAGGGACGAATCGTCGCCGATGGCACCGTCGAGCAACTCAAGGAGCTGACGCGTCAGGGGACGCTCGAAGACATTTTCAAGCAGTTGACCTACAGTTCAGATATCGAGGAGCTGGCACAAGCTTTCGCTCGAAGCATTCTGGAGATGGGGGGATGAGACATCAGCTTCTCGTCCTGCTGGAGCGCATCGCTCGCCGTTTTGGGATCGACCCGCACCAGTATTGGCATCTGCTGCGCATCTCGCTCCTTTTGGACTTTCGACGCCAGAGCGCTCTCTCCTCCGGCCAGTCCACGCCCTCGGCTTTGCTCACGACATGTCTCGTCTACGGGCTCTTCAGTTTGCTCTTTGCGCTCTTCACCTTCCGAGTACTCGATTCCTTTCATTACTCGCTCATCTTCCTCTCCTACTCGATGTTGATGATCGCCTTCATCGTTCTCTCCGAATTCGGGGCGACGATCGTCAGCCCTGACGATTACGAGATCCTGGGACATCGTCCGCTCGCTTCTCGAACGTATTTCGCGGTGAAGCTGAGCAATCTCCTGTTTTACATCCTGCTGATCGGCTCGGCGCTCAATGTCTTCCCGGCGCTGTTCGGAGCATTCTCTGAATCTGCTGAGCGGCTCTTCCCCCTCATTTACTTTCCGGTGGCGCTCCTGGCCTGTCTCTTCTCGGCGATGCTCGTCGTGCTCCTATATGGTGCGCTGTTGCGCGTCATCAATTATGAGAAGTTCAAGGACGCTCTGGTCTATGTTCAGATCATCTTTTCGTTCATCCTCTTCTTCGGCTATCAGGTGCTCTTGGGCACGATATCATATTGGGAACGGGCGGCGGAGATCGGAAGTCGTCGCGCGCTTCTCATCGTGCCGCCGGGATGGTTCGCGGGATTAGTTCAAGTGGGGCTTGGACGATGGGAGCGCGACTTCGTGCTCTGGGCAGGGTGGGGCATGCTCATGACGGGATTTCTCGTCAGCGCGGGCTTGCGCAGCTTTTCTTTGGACTATTCGTTGCATCTGGCGCGATTGCGAGCAGCGACGGCCGAGCGGCGGCGCGCGCAGCCCCTCTTCCGCCGGCGGATCGCGCACGCGCTCGAATGGCTCTTGGCGAGAAGTCCCGAGGAGCGAACCGCCTTCTATTTCGTCGGGCGAATGCTCCGAAGAGATCGCATGCTGAAGCTGCGCCTGTATCCGGCGCTCGGCTTTCCCCTCGCCTTCATCGTGCTCGGCATCATGGAGAAGAGCTTGACCGATCCCTTTCTCCCGGGCAAGAAATTCCCTTCGGCGGCGTTCCTCACAGTGCTTGTGGGTCCGTTACTGGTCATGAATTTCCAAGCCCTGCTGCCGTATTCGCCGGAGCATGCGGCGGCGTGGCTCTTTCGAGTGACGCCCGTGCGGGACCTCGTGCGCTTTTTCGCAGGCGTGAGGAAGGCATTTCTCGTCACTCTCCTTCTGCCGCTCTTTCTTCTCATCGGCATGGCCCTTTCTTGGTTCTGGACGCCCTGGCATGCCTTCCTGCATGCGGCGTTGGGGTTCGCGCTCAGCTATATCTTCCTCGGCATCGCGTTCCTGTTTTATCGAGGCGGATTTCCCTTCTCGCAGGAGCCGGTGAAGATGACCCAAACGCGACAGGTGACGCTCGCCTTTCTGAGCCTGCCGCTTTTCGGCACCTTCTTTTTCCTCCTCTACGTGCTCTACAAGCATCCGAGGTGGCCGTTCGTCGCTTTGGGACTCTTTCTCTTGTTCGGATGGATCGTGAATCGTGTGGCCGATCAACGGAACGCTCGCGCGATGAGGATACGGCACGAGTGGGAATGCGGTCTTGCCTGAGCATAACTTCTGCCGCTGGTGCGGGGGAGATTTGCGGCTCCTCGTTTCACGGATGGGCAAGGTGAAGTCCGAGCAAGAAGCTCCTCCGTGGGGTCTCGATCGGCCTGCGGGATGGGGAGCTTCGTTGCGCCTCATTCCATGTGTGCTTCGGGAAGCCGCGGAGAGCGGTGTGCAAAAGGCCGAGCAAGAGATGCGCACAGCATAAATGGGCGAGAAGTGCGCGCACTATTGGTGATGGAGACTCTGGGCCTTTTGGGCGGGACTTCTTGTGGCTGCGCTCGGCCTGGGGAATGGGGCGATCCTGGCACTCATCGGGATCGGTTTAATGGTGTCGCCGCATCTTCGAGCGCTCGTCGCCTGGCGAACGATCCACGGTATCACCGGACGTGTCTAGGGCACGAAGAAGCTGTAGCTGATCTTCTGACGCGACCGATGTCTGAAGGGGAACCGCTGGCAGTGCGGATCGAATGACCGAGCCTCGGAGTGCTCGCTTCGCCTTGCTTCTCCGAGGTCAAGGAGCATACAATCATCGGGCTTGAAAGAACCTCGTCTGCGAGCAGACTTTGAATCGGAGGGGTGGGCCATGATCTCGAAGAACCGATTCGCCTCTCATCGAGCGATGGGGATCGTGCTGTTGCTGCTTGTGAGTATGAGCCCGTGGCTCATCGGTGTCGCGCGCGGGCAGGCACTGGAGACATACAAGAAGCCCCCGCCAGAGATCTTGCAAGTGCTCCATGCGCCCGTCACCCCACAAGTCTCCGTCAGCCCGACACGCGACTTCCTGATGCTCATCGAGGGCGTGCGGTATCCGCCGATCTCGGACTTAGCGCAGCCGATGTTGCGTCTGGCCGGCCTTCGGATCAATCCGAAGACGAATGGACCGCATCGCGATCCCCATGCCCTCTCGCTCACGATCGTGAGGATCGCCGATGGGACAAGCGTGAAGATCGCGCTTCATGAAGGCGCGCGCCCGAGCTTCCCAAGATGGAGCCCAGACGGACGACAGTTCGCCTTCTTGAACACGTTGGAGAACGGGATCGAGCTATGGGTGGGCGAGACGGCGACGGGGCGGATTCGTCGGCTTGTCGAGGCGAAGATCAACGCGGCCTATGGAGAGCCGTTCTGGTGGATGCCCGATAGTCGCACGCTGCTTGTTCAGCTTGTCCCGGAAGGGCGCGGACGGTCACCGGAGCCGTCCACCGTCCCCGTTGGGCCGAACGTCCAGGAGGGATCGGGGCGTCCCACGCCGGTACGCACGTATCAAGACCTGCTGCGGACGCCGCATGATGAGGCGCTCTTCGAGTACTACGCCAGAGCGCAGCTCGCTCTGGTGGAGAGCGCTGATGGTCGCGTGACGCGTATTGGAGCGCCCGATATCTTTCAAACGATCGAGCCTTCTCCCAATGGTCAGTATCTGCTGGTCGCGCGCGTGCATCGGCCCTACTCGTATCTGGTACCGCACATGGCGTTCCCGAAGGAGGTCGAGGTCTGGGATCGCTCGGGCCGGATGATCTATAAGTTGGCGAGCCTGCCGCTCCAGGAACACGTGCCGATCGAAGGCGTGCCAACCGGTCCTCGCGAGTATGCGTGGCGGCCGACTGATCCGGCGACACTCGTATGGGTCGAAGCTCTGGATGAGGGCGATCCGCGCAAGCGCGTCCCGTATCGCGACCGATTGATGATGCTCAAGGCGCCGTTCACCGATTCGCCGATCGAGGTGCTGAAGCTCGAGCATCGGTTCGCCGGCATCCGATGGGGGGAGAAGGGTGGATGGGCCTTCGTGGAGGACTACGATCGCAATCGCCGATGGCGGCGCACGTTCCTGATCACGCCCGATGATGAGGCGGCGGTGCCGCGTCTGATCTGGAGCCGCAATGTGCAGGATCGGTACAACGACCCCGGAACGCCTGTCCTTCGCACGCTCCTCAACGGCCAGCGCGTGATCCAACAAGATGGGGATTGGATCTTCCTCATCGGTGCCGGGGCATCGCCCGAAGGCGAACGGCCCTTCCTGGATCGGTTCCACGTGAAGACGCTGGCGACCGAGCGCCTCTTCCAATGCGAGGCACAGAGCTATGAGACGGTCGTCGCCCTGCTACGGGATGATGGCACTGAGGTGCTCACGCGTCGAGAGACGCCCACTGATCCGCCGAATTACTACGTCCGTACGTTGAACGCCCGCCGAGCGCTCACGCTTCGTGCGCTCACGCACTTTTCGGATCCGACGCCGCAACTTCGGAAGATCAAGAGGCAGCTTGTCACCTATCAGCGCGAAGACGGCGTGCACCTCTCGTTCACGCTCTATCTGCCGCCCGATTACGAAGAGGGGACGCGCTTGCCGACGGTCGTGTGGGCCTATCCCATTGAGTTCACCGATCCGGCGGTCGCCAGTCAGGTCACTGGTTCGCCCTACCGGTTCCTGACGATGCAGGGGCCATCGCATCTGTTCTTCGTCCTGGCCGGATACGCCGTGCTGGATAACGTGGCCATGCCGGTGGTCGGCGATCCGGAGACGGTGAACAACACTTTTTTGGATCAGATCGTCATGAACGCGCGCGCGGCGATTCGCAAGGCCGTCGAGATGGGCGTGACCGATCCCGATCGCGTTGGCGTCGCCGGTCACAGCTACGGAGCCTTCATGACGGCGAACCTGCTGGCACATTCGGATCTGTTCCGCGCGGGTATCGCCCGCAGCGGAGCGTACAACCGCACGCTGACGCCCTTTGGCTTCCAGAACGAACGACGCACGCTTTGGGAAGCGCCCGATCTCTACATCACAGTCTCGCCGCTTATGTCCGCGCATAAGATCAACGAGCCGCTGCTGCTCATTCACGGCGAGGCGGACAACAATCCGGGGACGTTCCCGATTCAATCCGAGCGCATGTATCATGCCGTTCGCGGCAATGGAGGGACGGTTCGCCTGGTCATGCTCCCGCACGAATCGCACGGCTATGTCGCTCGCGAATCGGTCGAGCACGTCCTCTACGAGATGCTCGCTTGGTTTGAGAAGTACGTCAAAAACGCGCCGCCGCGCGAGCGCGTAAACGCTGATCGGTGAGGGGGGGACCCCTCGCGCTTGAGCGAGCGCGAAGGGGTCACCTCCTGGCCAAATCGGCCGCTCGGGACGGTCTAACTGACGTGTCGGTGAAGGTTGCCGAGGAGGGCTTGCAGTTGGCCGGGCGTGAACTCGCGCAAGCGCGCCAGCGGCGCTCTACGCCTATAATCTGGCGCGCCTGGAGCTGGCCCTCGCCATGGGAACCCTCCGCCAGCTCTCGCTAAGAACCGAAGGCGTGCCCCACTGCCGTTTCCACCGCATTAGGCTTTTCCGCCAGAACGGCGAAGCTGGTGGAGCTTCCAGTAGTAGTAGTACTTTGAGGGCGGCCCCTGCTTGCCGAAACGAAGTCGGTCCAGGACTTGCAATTCTTCAAAAGTGGCCGAACCGGAGAGCTGCGGATCGGCCAAAAACTCGCGGAAGGTCGGATAGGGGGAGGTGAACGGCGGCTTGGGGCGCAACGGAGGCGTGCGACGCGGCTGGCCCCGCCCGGTGAACAACCAATCTAGGGAATAGCCCGCACGAACCAAGGCCAGATAGAAATCGGCCGAGGGGAGGCCCCGTCGCTCGATGTGACTCAACCGTTGCTGAGAAATGCCCAAACGGCGGGCGAAGGCTTGTTGAGAGAACGGAGCGCGCATCCGCAGCAGTCGCTCCCGAACCTGCTCGATCTCCGGCGTCTTTTTCCCTCGTCGTCTCGGCATAGGCCAAAATGATATGGGATGTGTTCGCGTTTGGGAAGTCCTAGGGGAAACTGACCTTCAGACGGGAGTTCGGACATTCCCCTTCGATGATCCGCCCCAACCGCTTCCAGGCGGGCCAGAGCCGACCTGATGAGCGCCCCCCGATGCGGTCGGTCCTGGAGAGTCCGTAGCAGGCGTTTCTCCTCTAGCGTCTTGTCCAAGACTCCCGTTTGAAGGTCAGATGGAGGATCTTGACAATGGGGCCGGACTTGTGAGAGATTTTAAGTCTTGCGGTTCGCGCGGCTTCTGGGATGAAGCTCATGCAGAGGTTCGGTTCACAGGGGAAGAGGGAGAGGCGAGATGGCCGCCGGATGGCCATGTGTTGTTGTTGTCGGGCGAGGGATGGCTCTCCGGCGGTGGCGTTTGTGAGCTAGGCCGCGCGACACCGTTTCGGGATCGAAAAACCCACTGCCGGAGAGATCCGGCAGTGGGTTTTTTTATGGGCTTCGAATGCGCATGCGGCGAGGGATGTCCCTACGGAGCGCGGGCGAGAAGTCGAACGCGCCGGAGAACCTTCAGGCGGTCTGGCGAATGCGGGAGCGGCCGACTGATCTGCTCTCGCTTGTCGGGCGGACGCCGCTTCTTCGGCTACAGCGAACTGCGAGCGAGTTCCCGGGAGTGGAGATTTACGCCAAAGCGGAATGGTACAACCCGGGAGGATCGGTGAAAGATCGGGCGGGACTCTGGATCATTCGGGAAGCGGAGGCGACGGGGCGATTGACGCCGGAGAAGAGCATCCTCGATGCGACCTCGGGTAATACGGGCATCGCCTATGCGTGGATCGCGCGAGTGAAGGGGTATCGGGTGACGCTCGCTATCCCGGCCAATGTGACGCCCGAGCGAAAGCGCATTCTGAGAGCTTTAGGGGCCGAGTTGATCTTCACCGATCCGCGCGAGGGATCAGACGGCGCGATCCGCATGGCGCGACGTTTGGCAGCCGAGCACCCCGATCGGTATTTCTACGCCGATCAGTACAACAATCCAGCCAATTGGCGCGCGCACTATGAGACGACGGGCGTGGAGATCTTCGAGCAGACCGAAGGGCGGATCACGCATTTTGTCGCCGGCCTGGGCACAAGCGGCACATTTGTGGGAGCCGGGCGTCGCTTGCGCGAGCTATGTTCGGGGATCACGCTCGTGTCGGTGCAGCCGGATGAGCCGTTTCACGGGATCGAGGGCTTGAAGTATATGCCGACGGCCATTCGACCGGGCATTTACGATGAGACGCTGGCGGACGTGAATCTGATGGTGACGACCGAAGAGGCATATGCGATGGTACGACGTTTGGCGCGCGAGGAGGGGATGCTGGTCGGCGTCTCTTCGGGAGCGGCTTTGGCCGGCGCACTTCGCATCGCGCGGATGGTCGGTCGGGGCGTCATCGTCACGATCTTTCCCGACAGCGGAGACAAATACCTGAGCGAGCGATTTTGGGAGGAGCTATGATTCGGCTCACGATCGAGCAACTGGAGGCGATCAAGCGGCATGGGGAGCGCGCCTATCCCGAAGAGGGATGTGGCGTGCTGCTCGGGCATGTTGACGGTGAGACGAAGATCGTCGAGGAGATCCGTCCGACGCCGAATGCGCGGCAGGATTCGCCGCGCAACCGCTATGCCATTGCGCCGATGGAACTGCTACGGCTCGAACGTGAGGCGCGCGTTCGCGGGCGCGAAGTCGTCGGCTTCTTCCATTCGCACCCGGATGCGGAGGCGCGCCCGTCGCCCTATGACCTCGAACACGCCTGGCCGTGGTATTCCTACCTCATCGTTTCCGTCAAACAAGCGACCTCCGAGAGCGTGCACTCCTGGGTGCTGCGCGAGGATCGCTCGCGATTCGAACAGGAGGAGATTCTCATCGGGTGACGCGGGGGCGCATCGCGTCCCCGGGGAAAGGAGGGGACGATGTCGGTCAAGATCTCACTTCCGACAGCCTTGCGGCGATATGCCGCCGAGAACGATACGCTTCAAGTCGAAGGGCAAACCGTTGGCCAAGCGCTCGCCCGCTTGGTCGAGCAGTATCCGGATTTGCAGCGACATTTGTTCACCGAAGATGGGCGGTTGCGCCACTTCGTCAACGTGTACGTCAACGATGAGGACGTGCGGTATTTGCAGGAGCTGGAGACGCCAGTGAAAGAGGGGGATGAGATCACGATCGTGCCTTCGGTCGCCGGGGGGGGGCGAACGCCTTCAGATGGAGGGCCTTCGCCGATCGGCGAACGTGCCGAGCAGGTGCGGCTCAGCCCGGAGGAGATCCTTCGCTATAGTCGGCATCTCATCATGCCGGAGGTGACGATGGATGGACAGCGGCGGCTCAAAGCGGCGCGCGTCTTGATCGTGGGGGCCGGAGGTTTGGGCTCACCCTTGGCGCTCTATCTGGCAGCCGCTGGCGTCGGGCGTATTGGGATTGTGGATTTCGATGTGGTGGATTTCACGAATCTCCAGCGGCAAGTCCTCTACGCGACACACGATGTCGGTCAGCCCAAGCTTCAGAAGGCCAAGGAGCGGCTTCAGGCGATCAATCCGCACATTGAGGTCGAGACCTATGAGACGCGGCTCACCTCGGCGAACGCGCTCGAGATCCTCCGCGAATACGATGTGATCGTGGACGGGACGGATAATTTCCCGACGCGCTATCTGGTCAACGACGCGTGCGTGCTGCTTGGCAAGCCGAATGTCTACGGGAGCATCTTTCGCTTCGAGGGTCAGGCCTCGGTCTTCTACGCCAAGCAGGGGCCGTGCTACCGATGCCTGTATCCGGAGCCGCCGCCGCCGGGTTTGGTTCCAAGCTGCGCCGAAGGCGGGGTGCTGGGCGTACTGCCGGGGATCATCGGTGCCATTCAGGCCAATGAGACGATCAAGCTCATCCTTGGGCGGGGGGAGCCGCTCATCGGGCGGCTCTTGCTCCTCGACGCGTGGCGCATGCAGTTCCGCACTGTGAGGGTGCGCAAGGATCCCCGGTGCCCGATGTGCGGCGAACATCCGACGATTCGCGAGCTGATCGATTATGAGGAGTTCTGCGGCGTGACGCCCGAGCCGGTGCTTGCGGAAGAATTGGAGATCACGCCACGCCAGTTGAAAGAGCACCTCGATCGCGGCGAGCCGATCTTCTTGCTCGACGTCCGCGAGCCCCATGAATGGCAGATCGCCCACCTGCCGGGAGCAAAGCTCATCCCGATGAATCGAATTCCGGCGAGCTTGCACGAGCTGCCGACGACCGATGAGATCGTCGTTTATTGCAAGACAGGCGGGCGCAGCGCACAAGTCCTTCGGTTCCTCTACAACGCGGGCTTCCGGCGGATCAAGAACCTCAAGGGGGGGATTGACCGCTGGGCTGTCGAAGTGGATCCGAGTGTGCCTCGGTATTGAGGCCCATGACTGGTCCGCTCGCGAGACGGCGCGCTCGAATATCTGAATCCCGCCGAAGGCGAGCGGGGAGGACAAGGGGATCGAACATGAGCGCCATTGATGAGGTCCTGAAGGCCAACGAGGCCTATGCCGCGCAGTTCGTGTGGGGAGAGTTGCCGAGCCCACCCGCTCGAAAACTGAGCGTGCTCGTGTGCATGGATGCCCGGCTGAGCGTCTCACGGATCCTGGGGTTGAAGCCCGGCGACGCGCACATCATCCGTAACGCCGGAGGGATCGTCACCGATGATGTCCTCCGCTCGGTGCTCATCTCGCATCATCTGCTGGGGACGCAAGAGCTGATGATCATCGAGCACACGGACTGCGGCATGCTCACCTTCACCGATGACGACCTTCTCGAGCGCCTTCGGCAGAAGGCGGGAACAGCCGTCGTCGCCCCGGCGCGCTTTTTCGCCTTTCGCGATCTGGAGGCGAACGTGCGGGAGCAAATCGAGAAGGTGCGGTCGCATCCTTGGATCCCCGCGCATTTCGTCGTGCGCGGCTTCATCTACGATGTGAAGACGGGCCGACTGCGCGAGGTCTCCGCCTGAAGGATCGCGCGAGCGCGTCCTTGAGCGGCCAGCGGACTACAGGTGGGAGGGGCTCCACACTTGGGAGCCCCTCCAGGTTCAGAAGGAGAGCTTCAAGCCGAATTGAATGATGCGCGGATCGCGCGCGCTGCTGATGGAGCCGAATCCGGCGACCCCCAACGTCGCGCCCGGCGTGCCCAATTGGGTGTGGTTGAAGGCGTTGAAGAATTCCGCGCGAAACTGCAGGCGCACCTGCTCCGTGAGCCCGAAGTTCTTCATGAGACTGATGTCCCAGTTGTTGACGCCGGCGGCGCGGATGATGTTGCGCCCGGCTGTCCCAAAGGTCGTCGTCGCTCGTCGGAAGGCATCGGTGTTGAACCAACGGGCAGCCGTGCGTTGGCCCTTCGGCAAACGGGGATTGGCGATCAGATCCGGGCGCGTCGCTCCACCGAGCGGGAACGGCCCGACAAGTAAGGTGTCCCCGGATTGCACGACGGTGAAGGGCAGACCGCTCCAGAAGGTGGTGATGCCGGAGAGCTGCCATCCGCCCAGGATGGCGCGCACGGCCGGGTGCGCTTCCCTCAAAGCGGGCAGCTCCCAGATGTAGTTGATCGTCAGCACGTGCTGCCGTTGGAACGAGGAGGGGGCGCGCTCAGCGCGAATGTTGAGCGAATTCTGTGGGGCATCGGAACGGTCCGTTGAAGCAGTGGTCATGTTCTTGCCCCAGGTGTAGACCCCGCCGATCTGGAAGCCTCGACTCATGCGCTTCTGAATGGACACCTGCAGCGAGTGATAACGCGAGATGCCCGTCGTCTGGCGCTCTTGAAGGAGCGCGTATCCGAGGTAGGGGCGAACCAGGTTGATGACGTTACCGACTTTGGCCGCCTCCAGAGGTCGCGGTTGGTTGATGTTGATGAGGCGCAAGAGGTTGTTGCCGCCCGAGCCCACGTAGCCGATCTCCAAGAGCGTTTGAGGAAAGATCTCCCGCTGATAGCTCAGATTCCACTGCTGCATGGTCGGTGCGCGGAAAGGAAAGCCCGTCGTGAGCAAGCTGATCGGCAGGATCGTCTCGCGCGTGACGCCGGCCGCCGGATTGCTGAGCAACGCGTTGTCAATGGTCACGCGCGTGTTCGCCTTAGGATTGACGAACCCATTCTGCAGCACGATCCCCGTCAGCGACCGATCGTAGTAGATGCCATATCCCCCTCGCAAGACGGCCCTCCCGCGTCCGGAGGGATCCCACGCAAAGCCAAAGCGCGGGCCGATGAGATCGAAGTTGTTCTCCTGCACGCGTCGCCCGAAAGGGGAATTCTCCCCGGCGAAGATCATCCCGTTGAAGCGATCCCCGCTCCCTGGAATGATGAAACCGCGAGAATCCAAACGCACGGCGCGCTCCGGACGATAGAGATCGGGTCGGAACGTCTGCAGGAGATTGTTCTTGTCCACCGGATTGCCGAACATCGAGACTCGAACGCCAAAGTCGAACGTCAGATTCGGACGCGCCTTCCAACTCTCTTGCGCGTAGAACTCGTAGGTGTTGTAGCGCAGATCCAGGTTCACGTCCACCTGATCCTCCGTATAACTCGATGCGAGACCGAGCAGGAAGTCGGCGAAGGCGTTACCTGTGAAGCGCCCATCGAACGTGAACGAGCCGTCAACGGGGTTGCCGCCGGAATTCTCGAACTTCCGCTCCGTGGCGAGGAAAGCTCCCGTTTTGAACGTGTGCTTTCCAGTCGTGTAGGTGAAGTTGTAGGTGAACGAGTGGCTGGGATTTCCGTTCCGATACGGTCCGAAGAAGCTGATTCCCGCGAAGCCAGAGATCGAGATGTTCGGCACAAGGTCGCGATTGCCCGGGAAGATCTCTGGGATTCTCAGCCCCAGGGCGCTGCGCTTGCCGCGTCCGATGATGTTGCTGATGATCTGGTTGCGGGAGAAGTCATAGGCGAACTCGCTCACGGCTCGCGCTCCGATGACGTGCGTGGCGGCCACCTTGAAGTTGACGGCTGGCGTATCGGTGGTCGTCGTCGCGACATCCGGCAGCAGGATGTTGTTGAACAACCCGCCCGGCTCCACGCGCGAGAAGATGTCCCGGATGTACCGCACCCATATGCGGAAGTTGGGCGTGAAAGTATGGTCCACGCGCCAGAGTTCCTGGCGGAAGTTGACCGGCTGCGGCAGCGTGGGGCGATAGAAGCGCGGATCTCCTTCGGCGGCGGCGTTCGGCAGGGGGAAGAGCCGCTCGACAATGATCCGGGCATTCGGGTCAATACGATCCGAGGGAATGACGTTGTTCGGGAAGGGCTGTCCCGTCTGCGGATCTCGGATGGGCGGAAAGCCCGAAAAATCTCCTCGGCGCATGGCGGCTGTCGGCACGATCGTGCGCGGCGTCGTGAATTCCCGGATTCGGCGGAACTCCTGCGAGAAGAAGAAGAACGTCTTATCGCGCGACTTGTTGTAGCCGAAGAGCGTGACCGGTCCGCCGATGTTCCACCCGAAGTTGTTGTACCGCAGCGGGGGCTTCAAGCTCGTGCGCCCCACAATAGGCGGCGCGAACCGAAACGGCTCGCGCGCTGTGATCACATCATTGCGCAGGAAGTGATAGACTCCTCCGTGAAACTCCCGCGTCCCCGATTTGGTGATGATGTTCACGACGCCCCCGGCATTGCGGCCAAACTCCGCGCTGTAGACATTGGTGAGGATGCGAAACTCCGCCACGGCGTCCACGCTCGGATAGTTGAAGAGCGTCAGATTCGATCCCGTGTCCACATTACGTCCGCCGTCCACAAGCCAGTTAATGCCGCTGGTGCGGCTCCCGCTGACGGAGATCGAGATCACGCTGAGTCCGCCAAAGCCCACCTGACTTGGCAAAGCCGAAGAGACGCCCGGCACCAGATACGTCAATTGCACGAAGTTCCGGTTGTTCAAAGGCAGCTCGGTCATCTGTCGCCCGGAGACCAGTCCGCTGATGGTGGGACTTTGCTGAACGAGCACCTCTTCCGCCGTGACAGTGACCGTCTCTTGAATCTCGCCCAATTGCAATGTCACGTTGATGGCAACGCGATCGTTGACCGAGAGGACGATGTTCTCCCGCACGAAGCGCTTGAATCCTGGGGCTTCGACCGTGAGTTGGTATCTCCCGATTGGGAGATGCGTCGCCACGTAGTTTCCCTCGGCATCCGTGCGCACGCTGCGGGAGAGCCCCGTGTCCATGTTCTTCACTACGACCTCAACGCCAGGGACGACAGCCCCTGTCGGATCCGTCACGCGGCCGAAGAGGGTCGCCGTTAACTCCTGCGCGCCGACGGTGACCATCAAGAGTCCGAGAGCGATAGGGGTGACAAAGCGAGGGAAGAAATCGCTCTTCATAACCTTACCCTCCTTAACGTCGAGATTCACGCCCGCGGAGATTTTAACCGATCTCCCGAGGGAGAGTCGAACGAGGAGATTTTATGGATTCGATAAGAGCTGTTGATGACAAGGTGCCTTCTTATGGTTTGTTGGTGCGGCTTTAGCGCGGAGATCGAACCGCTCGTTTTGCGGGCTATGGAATTGGGATTGATTGAGGCGCATCGTCCTCATCGGGATTTCGCCGCTCGCTTTGCGGGTTTTCATTGGGTTTTCCCACACGTCGGGGGCGCGTGCGGGGCTCCGGCGAAGTCGATTTCGCGTGTTCTCGGCGTTCAATGCGTTGGATGGCGAGATTAGCGGCGTTCACCAGATCTGGGTCCTCAGCGCGAAGCAGCGACTTGAGGTGCTCGATGGCCTCCCGCGAACCGATGAGCCCGAGGGCCTCTACGACCGCGCGGCGAGCTCGCAAACTGCCACGCGGGAGGAAGGGATAGAGGTCTTCCGGTTCGACTTCGAGCAAATACGCGGCGGCTTGCGCATGCTCTCTCCCGTCGAGTTCCTGGAAAATCGCCTCCAGGAATTCCCGTCGGCCGAGTTGATACAAGGCGAAGGCTTGCGCCAATTGGACGCTTCGATCTTTCTCCCGCAAGCGGAGTCGAGAGATACGCTCGATGTATGACGCGTCGCCGAGCCGCGCCAAACCCTCGGTGGCGAAGCGACGCCGTTCAGGAAGCGGATGTTCGAGATTCTGGAGGAAGAGCTTCTCGGCGGCGCGATCTCCGATGCGCGCTAGCGCCTCCAGAGCTAAGCGCGCCGTCTCTTCATCGGGCGGACGCCCGAATACCTCGATGAGTTTCGGCACGGCTTCTGTGATGCGCAGGAGTCCGACGGCGATCAAAGCGGACTTCCGCACGGCGGCATCGGAATCGTTGAGGAAGGGAATGATGTACGGCCCGGCGCGCGGATCGCCGAGCTTCATGAACGTCTTCAGGATCTCGACCCGAAGAGCGCTGTGACCGATGAACAGTCGTCCGAGCTGTGGAACGGCCGTCGTGGCGCGCAGCACGCCCAGCGCGCGAACGGCCGCTTGACGCACCCCGAGATCCCCGTCGCTCTGAGCGACGCGCACGAGTCCTTGCGTGATCCGGTCATCAACCTTCGTCTCCGGTTCGACGATGGTCGCCTCATACGTGCTGAGGAAGGGATTCAGGATTTGCCAGCCGCGGCGCTCGGCTGTAATGAATTCGATGTTCGTCTCGATGTAGAAGCTGACCAGGGCAAGGATCGCCGCTCGCCGCACTTCTCGGTGAGCGTCTGAGAGCGCGGCCAGCAGAGCCGGAAGCGTCGCTTCGTCCTTGATGAGGCCGAGCGCGCGCGCCGCTTCCCGACGCACGTCGGCGCGAGTGTCGGTCCGAAGGACGTGCGCTAAGGGTCCGGCGGCCTCACGCTGTCGGCGTTCGCCGAGTTTTCGCGCGGCCTCCAGACGCGTCTTCACGATCGGGCTGTGGAGATTAGCGATCAGCTCTTCGGTCGTCTGCGCGAGCGCGCTCCCGTGAAGACCCACCAGCAGAAGAAGGATCCCCGTCACGTTCGTCCCTCCAGTCCCTTCACCTCCACGACACGTCACGGGCGATTCTACCCCGCGCCGAGGAAAAGTCAAGAATCGCACGGGCGCTCCAGAGCTCCCGGATAGTACGCCGAGCAGAATTCACGCCCTTGCTCTCGTGGTGCTGGAAGGATTACGCTTCATGGCGATCGGACGATGACGCGAAGCGTGTCGGCCGATGCGCGCCGTGTTTTGAGTTGACCTCGCGCGCGTTCGACTCCGGTCCGTGCGTTGACAAAAGGATCGGCGGTGAAGTAAAAACGGCGATTTGAATCGTGCCGATGGGGATTGGAGGAGAAAGCGTTGGTGCGCGACATCCTCAAGTATGGCGATCCGCGGCTCACGCGACCTTCGGAACCGGTGACCGAATTCACCGATGAGCTTCGACAGCTCGTCGAGGATATGTTCGAGACGATGTACGCCGCACGTGGGGTCGGATTGGCCGCGCCGCAGATCGGGATCAATCGTCGGCTCTTCGTCATGGACTGCAGCGGCGGTCGCGATGCCGGGCAGAAGATCGTTCTGATCAACCCCGAAATCCTTACGACCGAGGGGGAAGTCGTCGAGGAGGAGGGATGTTTGAGCCTGCCGGGGCTGTATGCGAAGGTCGCGCGCCCGTATCGCGTCCTCGCGCGTGGACTCGATCTCGAGCAGAAGGAGATCGTGCTGGAAGTGACGGGCTTGGCTGCGCGCTGCGTGTGCCACGAAGTCGACCATCTCGATGGACGGCTCTACATCTCCCGCCTGAGCCCGCTCAAGCGCGATCTCCTGGAGCGCAAGATCCGAAAGCTGATCAAGGCTGGAGAGTGGTGAGCGGTCCGATCCCTCGTGGGAAGGAGTAATCCGGATGCGCATCCTCTTCATGGGGACGCCGGAAGCGGCGGTGCCGACGCTTCAGCGGCTCCTCGAATCAGGGCATGAAGTCATCGCTGTCTTCACGCAGCCGGATCGGCCTGTCGGACGACATCAGGTGCTCACGCCGCCGCCGGTGAAAGAGGTCGCACGGGCCCACGGCATCCCTGTCTATCAGCCGGAGAAGCTGAAGACGAATGAAGAGGTACGGACTCTCGTTCGCGCGCTCTCGCCAGAGGTGATCGTCGTCGTCGCGTATGGGAAAATTCTGCCGGGATGGTTGCTCGGCATCCCTCCGCTCGGGTGCGTGAATGTGCATTTCTCGCTCTTGCCGAAATATCGGGGGGCGGCGCCCGTGCCGTGGGCCATCGCTCTGGGCGAGACAGTCACCGGTGTGACGACGATGCTCATGGACGAAGGGTTGGATACGGGGCCGATTCTTCTTCAGCGCGCTTGCGAGATCGGTCCGGACGAGACGACACCAGAGGTGACCGAGCGATTGGCGCATATGGGGGCGGAGCTGCTGTTGGAGACGCTCGAAGGACTTCGTGAAGGACGCATCGAGCCGCGGCCTCAGGAGGAGGCGCAGGCCTCTTATGCACCGCTTCTCCGGCGCGAGCACGGGTGGGTGGAGTGGACGTTGCGCGCCGAGGCGATTCGCAATCGGATTCGGGGATTTCAGCCCTGGCCTGGCGCCTGGACGACGCTTCGCAGCGCGCGCCTGATCCTGTGGAAGGCGCAGGTGGAGAGCAGTCCGTCCGGTGAAGAAACATCGCTTCCGTCGGGGACCGTGAGTGCCATCGAACGCGACGCCTTTGTCGTCGTCTGTGGCGAAGACACGCGGTTGCGCATCACCGAAGTGCAGCTTGAGGGACGGCGGCGTCTGCCCGCTGGCGAGTTCTTGAAAGGCGCGCGGCTTTCGGTCGGTCTGCGGCTTGGTCAGGAGGCCCCACCGGGTGACCGTCCATGATCAGCCCAGCGCGGGAGCTGGCGTTTCGGATCTTGCGGCGCGTCGCTGCTCAAGGAAGCCGAGCGACCGATCTGCTGGCCTCCTCGCGTCTGGAGCGACTCTCGGAGCGCGATCGGCGTCTGGCCTACGAACTGGTGCTCGGCGTCTTGCGCTGGCAACGATTGCTCGATCATCTCATCGCCTACTACAGCCGACGACAGCCCGAACGTCTCGACGAACCGATCCGGCTCGCCTTGCGATTGGGACTATATCAGCTTCGCTTTCTGGAGCGCATCCCGGCCTATGCGGCCGTGAGCGAGGCCGTCGCGTTGGTGAAGCAATACGGCCCGGCGTGGGGGGCGGGACTGGTCAACGCCGTCTTGCGACGAGCAGCTTCGGCGCCGGATGCTCGCCCGTGGGAGAAGATCGCCGACCCGATCGAGCGCGCGAGCGTCGAGTGGTCGCATCCGGTGTGGCTCGTTCAGAAGTGGGCGAGGGATTTCGGAATGGGGGAAGCGCTCGCGCTCCTGCGCGCGAACAATCATGCGCCGCCCCTTGCGATTCGTCTCAATCTCTTGGCCGCTCCGGCTGAGGAGATCGCGCGCGCGCTCGCGCGCGAGGGGATCGAGATCGAGCCGTCGCCGCATGTGTCCGGAGCCTATCACGTGCGCTCGGGTTCGCTCTCGCCGCGCGTGGAGGCATGGCGACGCGGGTGGATTTACATTCAGGACGAAGCTTCGCAGCTCATCGCCCATATCGTCGCGCCTCAGCCCGGAATGCGCATTTTGGAATTGTGCGCCGCTCCGGGCAGTAAGACGACGCAC
>CALHAI010000002.1:0-182500 GCA_937934295.1 uncultured Blastocatellia bacterium | reverse complement strand
GGGAAAGCGGCTGAGTCCATGCGGCCAGGAAAAGCCTCGGTGGCGAGCGCGGAAGGTGACCGTACCGCAAACCGACACAGGTAGGCGAGGAGAATATCCACAGGCGCATGTGTGATGGCTCGGTCAGGAACTAGGCAAATTGGCCCCGTAACTTCGGGAGAAGGGGTGCCCACGCTAGGTGTAGGAGCGTCGCCTCCGAAGCCGAGGTGGGTCGCAGTGAAGAGCGCCACGCGACTGTTTACTAAAAACACAGGTCTCCGCAAACTCGTGAAGAGGAGGTATGGGGGCTGACGCCTGCCCAATGCCGGAAGGTTAAAGGGAGGGGTTAGTCCGGACTTGTTCTGGGCGAAGCTCCGAACCGAAGCCCCGGTGAATGGCGGCCGTAACTATAACGGTCCTAAGGTAGCGAAATTCCTTGTCGGGTAAGTTCCGACCTGCATGAATGGCGTAACGACGTGGCGACTGTCTTGCCGAGCCGCACAGCGAACTTGTGGTCCCGGTGAAGACGCCGGGTGCCCGCACCAAGACGGAAAGACCCCGTGGACCTTAACTGCAACCTGTCACTGAATCTGGGTTTGGTCTGCGCAGGATAGGTGGGAGGCTATGAACCTGCCCTTTCGGGGGCAGGGGAGCCGTCGGTGAGATACCACCCTGATCAAATTCGGGTTCTAACCTGCCACCCTGAATCGGGTGGAGGGACAGTGATAGGGGGGTAGTTTAACTGGGGCGGTTGCCTCCTAAACGGTAACGGAGGCGCCCAAAGGTCGGCTCAAGGCGTTTGGAAATCGCCTGTAGAGTGTAAGGGCATAAGCCGGCCTGACTGCGAGACACACACGTCGAGCAGAGGCGAAAGCCGGGCCTAGTGATCCGGTGGTCCCGCGTGGAAGGGCCATCGCTCAACGGATAAAAGGTACCCCGGGGATAACAGGCTGATCGGGGCCAAGAGTTCACATCGACGCCCCGGTTTGGCACCTCGATGTCGGCTCATCGCATCCTGGGGCTGAAGAAGGTCCCAAGGGTTGGTCTGTTCGCCCATTAAAGCGGTACGTGAGCTGGGTTTAGAACGTCGCGAGACAGTTCGGTCCCTATCTGGTGTGGGCGCAGGAGACTTGAGGGAAGCTGGCCTCAGTACGAGAGGACCAGGCTGGACCAGCCTCTGGTGTACCGGTTGTCACGCCCGTGGCAGCGCCGGGTAGCTAGGCTGGGCAGGGATAACCGCTGAAGGCATCTAAGCGGGAAGCCCGACCCAAGATAAGGTCTCCCTGAAGGGCCCTCGGAGACGACGAGGTTGATAGGCCGGAGGTGTAAGCGCCGCAAGGCGTTGAGCTGACCGGTACTAATCGCCCGTTCGGCTTGACCACAAGATGCGCTGGAGAGCAAACGAGATCGCGCCCTTGGGCGCGAAGGTGTGGTATACGCCGGGCTTTCCTTCAATTGGGAATCGCTTTAGGTTTTTCCCTGGTGGCCATACCGGCGGGGAAACACCCGTTCCCATCCCGAACACGGCCGTTAAGCCCGCCAGGGCCGATGATACTGCGCTGGTAACGGCGTGGGAAAGTAGGTCGCTGCCAGGGAAGTGTGCTCAAGGGCCGCCGAATGAACGTTCATTCGGCGGCTTTTTTGTTTGTGCACTGGTATGCGCGAAGACTCCGCCACTGTCGCTCGACGTGCTGCCGCGCTCCTTACGGAGGCGGCCGAGGCCAACCGTCGGCGCGATCACACGCGCGCGCTCGAGCTGCTGCAGCAAGCCGCGCGCCTCTATCGCGACTTGGCGCAGCAGGCCACTTCGACCGACCAGCGCGTGAAAGCCTCTCGTGGTCTTGGAGCAACGCTGTATCAACTCGCCACTGAAGCCCTGTATGTAGCTCGTCCTGCCGAAGCGCTTGAAGCTGCCCAAGAGGGATATCCCCTCATCGCACAATATGGCCTGCAGCCCGCGCGGCAATTAGCCAAGCTCAATGCCTTGCGCGCTCTAGCGCTTCTTGATCTGCGTCGGCTCTCGGAAGCGCTACAAGCTGTGGAAAAGGCCTTCGAGGACCTGCTCAAGGAGAAGGACCCGCTTGTGCGCGCGGAGATGACCATCCGCTTCAGTTGGCTGAAAGGGATGATTCTCTCGGCTCTTGGCCGACATGACGAAGCGTTGGAACATTTGGATCGCGCCTACATTCACTTTCAGAATCACGGGCAGTACAACTTCTGGCATTTCGTCAGTATGGCCGAGGCGCTTGTGGCCGTCGGACGGCACGAAGACGCGCTCGCGTTCTATCGAGTTGGCGCGGACTATTTGAAAAAGAGTGGCGCTTTCGTCCCGTTTTCGGTGTTTCGCGTGGAGATGCTGATCTCGGTGTGAGTTAGCCGCAGCGCGCTCATCGGCCAATGGGTTCGCGGTGCCCCCGCTTGGGGCTCGGCCGGCGTCGTCGCTGGCGATTTCGCTCCATCCACTCGTAAAGGAGGGGGAGGACGAAGAGCGTCAGCATCGTGGAGCTGATCAATCCGCCGATGACCACGGTGGCCAAAGGACGCTGCACCTCCGCGCCGGGAGCGGTAGACGTCGCCATGGGGATGAAGCCCAAGCTGGCGACAAGCGCCGTCATCAAGACTGGGCGCAGGCGTATCGTCGCGCCATCTACGACCGCCTGTCGCAGCGAGACGCCCTGCCCGCGCAGTCGGTTGATGGCACTCACCATGACCAATCCGTTCAAGACAGCGATGCCGAACAGAGCGATGAAGCCGACAGCGGCTGAGAGGCTCACGTTCAAGCCGCGCAACCAGAGCGCAGCGATGCCACCGACAAGTGCGAAGGGAAGATTGACCATGATCAGGAGAGCGCGGGGCAGGTCATTGAAGGATGCAAATAGGAGCAGGAAGATGAGAAAGATCACCAGCGGGATGATCAAGCGAAGCCGCCGCATGGCGCGCTGTTGATTCTCGAATTGTCCTCCCCACGCGATATAGTAGCCCGGCGGGAGGCGCAGTTTGCGCTGAAGGCGCTCTTGGGCTTCCTTGACGAATCCCCCCAAGTCGCGGCCGCGCACGTTAGCTTGGATCACAATGCGGCGCGTCACGTTCTCGCGATTGATGACTTCGGGGCCTTCGGCCGTCACGATCCGGGCCAATCGGGCGAGCGGCACGCGTTCTCCGGCAGGCGCCTGCAGCAGGAGCTGACCGATCGTCTGTGGATCACGGCGATGGACCTCGGGCAGGCGTACAAGGATATCTATGCGCGGCGCGCTGAAGATCGAGCCCCTCTCGGTCGAAGGATTCTCCGAACCCTCGCGCGACGCGGCATCGGCGATGATCTGTGTGGCGACTTTCCCCCCGATGGCTATCTCCACAAGGCGTGCGATGTCGTCCACCGAGATGCCGAAACGGGCCATCTCCGCTCGGTTCAGCTCCAAGCGCAGCTCGCGCGCGCCGAGCATCGGTTCGATTTGAACATCGGCGGCTCCGGGAAGGCGTTCCAGAAGGCGTTGGATCGTCTCGGCCAGCTCCAGCAGCGTCTTCGGATCCTCGCCGAAGAGCTTCACGGCGACATCTGAGCGGACGCCGGAGACGACCTCGTCCAGGCGCATGGCCAGCGGCTGCGTGAAGTTGTAAGTGATGCCCGGAATCTCGCGCAATCGCCGATCCAGGGCTTCGATCAACTCCTCACGCGTTCGCGCCGTGCGCCACACCTGGCGCGGCTTCAGCAACACGTAGACATCGCCCTGATACATCCCCATGGCCTCGGTCGCCAGATCAGGGCGTCCGATCTTGGTCACGACCATCTTGACCTCGGGGAATTCCAGAAGGAGTCGTTCGATGCGGCCGGCGATCTCCACCGATTCGCTCAAGGAGATCGAGGGGAGGCGGCGCGTCTCAATGAGCAAGGCGCCTTCGTCCAGTTCGGGCATGAATTCTGTCCCCAGTCGCGAGAGCACAAGGAGTGCCAGCGCAATCAGCAGAGCTGCCGCGCCAACGGTCAAGCGGCGATGTTGCAGCGCCTGCAGCACCGCGCGCCGATACGCCTGCTGCATGCGCTCGAAGAGCCGATCGCGCCCGGGCGCGCTCATCCGGGCGCCGAGCACACTGCCGAGCGCCGGAACGAACGTGAGCGCAAGGACAAGCGAGGCGAAGAGAGCCAAGCTGACCGTCAGCGCCATCGGCCGAAACATACGCGCTTCCATCCCCTGAAGGGCGAAGATTGGCCAATAGACGACCAGGATGATGAAGACGCCGAAGACCATCGGGCGCGCAACTTCCAGGGCGCTCTCGCGCATGAGCTCCGTGGCGGGGACCTCAGAGCCGCCTCGCAGGGCGCGCCGTCGCATGAAGTTCTCGATCATGACGACGGCGCCATCCACGAGCAAGCCGAAGTCGATCGCTCCCAGGCTCATCAGGTTCGCCGAAAGCCCCAGCGCACGCATCCCGATGAACGCCGCGAGCATCGAGAGCGGGATGACAGCCGCGACGATCACCGCCGCGCGCAGATCGTGCAGGAAGAGGAAGAGGATGAGGATGACCAGCAACCCTCCCTTGATGAGGTTCATCGCCATTGTGCGCGTCGTCCGCTGAATCAGCTCCGTTTGATCATAAAAGGGCACGACCCGCACGCCCGGAGGCAGCGTCCGTTCGATCTCGCGCAGTCGTTCCTTGATTCGTTCGATGACGCGCTTGGAGTCCTCGCCCTTGGTCATGATAACCATGCCGGAGACGACCTCGCCCGTCCCATTTTTGGTCACAGCCCCATGGCGAAGCGCTGGCCCCACGTCCACCGTCGCCACATCGGCCACGCGCACAGGGACACCCGCTTTGGCCGTGAGGATCACGTTGCGCAGATCATCGGCTGAGCGCAAGCGGCCCAGGCCTCGAAGGATATAGGCTTCGGCCCCTCGCTCGATGTACCCCCCGCCGAAGTTCGCATTGCTGCGGGCGATGGCATCGTAGACCTCCTGGAGCGTCAGGCCGTAGGCGAGCAGACGTTCCGGGTCCACCAGGACGTGATATTGGCGGATGAATCCTCCCCAGGAGTTCACTTCGCTCACGCCGGGGATAGTGCGAAGTTGCGGTCGGATCACCCAATCGTGGAGCGTCTTCAGCTCCATGAGGCTATACCCCTTGCCTTCGACCGTGTACTGATAGATCTCGCCGAAGGCCGTCGCGACGGGGCCGAGCGTCGGTTCAACGCCTTTGGGCAGCCACGCCTTGACCTCTTGCAAGCGTTCGGCCACGCGCTGCCGCGCGAAGTAAATGTCCACACCGTCCTCGAAGACGACCGTGACGATCGAAAGGCCGAATTTCGAGATCGAGCGCACTTGTTCTGTGCGGGGCAAGCCCATCATGGCACTCTCGATGGGAAAAGTCACCAATTGCTCGACTTCAGCCGCTGCCAAACCCGGCGCTTCCGCCACGATATTGACCTGGATGTTGGTCAAGTCCGGAAAGGCATCGACCGGGAGCGTACTGAGCGCCCATAAACCGATTCCACCCACAAGCAACGTGAGCGCGAGAACGAGTACGCGCTGCTCAAGGGAGAAGTGAATCAGGGCGCGAATCATAGTGACACCGGACGTGCGTCGCCCGTCCAGATGGGCGTTCGGCTCATGGCTCCTCCTGGATCACGGCCTTCAACAGCTCGGACTTCAACCAGAAGCTGCCGCGCGCGACGATGCGCTCGCCTTCGCGCAGGCCGCTGGTCACTTCGACGAATTCGCCGTCGGGCAGAGTGGCGGAGAGGCCCAATCGAACGCGACGTTTCTCGAAGCGGCCCGGCGCGATTTCCACAAAGACGATGGATTCGCCGCTGACCTCTTGTACGGCTTCGCGAGGGATGACCAATTGCGGTGCGGTCATTCCTAGGGTGATGGTGATCGTGGCATACATCTCCGGGCGCAGGCGCTCTCGCCGATTTTGGACGACGCAGCGTACGCGGACCGTGCGGGTTTGCGGATCGAGCACTTCGCCGATGTGGGTGACGCGGCCCGGAAAGCGCTCCCTGGCGAAAGCGGCGACAGAGATGGAGACCAGCTGGCCGGGACGAATACGCGCCGCCTGTGGCTCGGGGACCTCAGCGATCACCCAGAGCGTCGAGAGATCGGCGATCGTCAGCAAATCCATTGAGGGCGTCACGACCGTCCCGACGGTCACGCGCCGCTCCAGCACAACGCCTTCGATGGGAGCGCGAATGAGGACTTCGTCGCTCACTTCAGGCCATGCGCCCAGATGATGCAGGAATTCTTCGGCGCGGCGCAACTCCGCCTGCGCTTGTTCGAATTCGGCCTGGGCGGCCACCAGATCGGCCGCCGCGCGCAGTTGTTCACGACGAGAGATCGCTTTGGCCTCCAGGAGCCGATTCGCACGTTCCAGCTCGGCCTGGGCGTAAGCGAGCGCTTTCTCCGCCCGCGCGACGGCCGCTCGGGCCTTCTCATAATCGCTGCGCGCGGCCGCCAGCTCGTGGCTGTGCAGCACGAGCAGGGGCTGCCCGGCCTTCACGCGAGCGCCCACCGTCGCCAGAACGCGCGTGACGCGCCCTTCGACCGGAGAGCCAATGCGCGCCGCTCGATCTTCATCGATCTGCACGCGCCCGGTCACACGAAGCTCCTGCGGCAGGGGACGTCGCGTGACCGCGATGATCTGAACGTCACTGCGAGCTAAAGCATCCGGGGAAAGGGTGACGACAGTGGTCGCCGTATCACTGGCATTCACCCTCGGATCGGCCTCCATCGAAGTGGCCTCCCGCTCCGACGAGCGAAGGAAGTATCGCGCGGCCAGTCCGGCGGCCAGACCCACGACCACCAGCAGCAGCAACCAGCGATGAGGGATCCCTTGTGCTCGATTTGAGCGCACGTTTCTCCTCTCCTTTCACGGCGATACGCGCGAGGCTTCGGAGGAGGTCGGAGGGCGCACACCGCGTGGCAGCCGTTCGAGTCCCGTCGCCCGTTCCAGTTCATGAAGAGCCCGCCGGTATTCGTAGAGCGCTTGCAGATACAACTCGCGTGCTGCCGTATGCGCCCGTTGCGCTTCGAGCAAGATGAGGAGATCGGCCGCCCCTTCCCGATACGCGGCCAAAGCGACGGCGCGGGCGTCTTCAGCGCGCTGCAGGAAATCGCGGCGCAAGCTCTCGACCTGTTCGGCCGCGATTTCGACAGCGCGGCGCGCCGCGGCCAATTCGGCCAGGATCTCCCCTCGCACGAGCCGCCACTCGGCCTCCGCCTGTCGCCACTGAGCCTCGGCGCGTTCGATCCCCCCTTGATTGCGATTGAAGATCGGCAGCGGCAGGCTCACCGCGCCATAAAGCGTATTGTTCAGGCCGAGGCGCTTGTACCCGAATGAGGCCACGAGGTCGGGTTTGGCGCGTGCCCGTTCCAATTGCCACAGCGCATACGCTCGTTCCACCTCCGCGCGGGCACGCACGGCTTCCGGACGCTCCACGGCCGCCCGCTCCAACTCGTCCGCTTGAAACGACACCGGCTCGAACGTCAGCTCCTCGCGCAGCTCGAACTCGAGATCGAACGACGTGGCGCCCATCGCTCGAAGCAGCGCGATCTTCGCCTGTTCGTATTCCAGTTGCGCCCGCCGCAGGGCGAACTCCGCGCGCTGCGCTTCCAATCGAACTTTGATCAGATCGCCCTCGGCTGTGTACCCTTCGGCGACGCGCACTTCGTTATACCGCACGATCTGCCGAAAGGTTTCAAGATTTTCGCGCGCCAGCTCCCATCGCGCGCGCTCCAGGAGGGTGCGTTCATAGGCGAGCTTCACCTCCGTGAGGAGGCGTCGCTCGGCTTCTTGGGCGGCCGCTTCGGCGGCGCGCACCGTCCATTCGGCGATGTCACGACGTCGTTCGCGCTTGCCGCCGGTCTCGATCGTCTGGGAGAAGAAGGCGAACCACTCCTGCTCGCGGTCCGTTCGGGTGATGTTCTCACCGCTGAAGGTGAACGTGGGGTTCGGATGCAGGCGAGCCGTCAGGGCCTCGCTCTGAGCCATGCGAACCTGCTCCCGCGCGGCCTGCAGATGCGGATGCCACCGACGCGCGTACTCGAGCGCTGCCGCGAGCGTGAGCGAGGCCGGTACGCGTGGCGGCTCCGCTTGCGGTGAGTGCGCCGCCGTCGTGACCTCTTGCGCGTTCAAGGAGGCACACAACCCATATCCCCACGTGAACCACCCGATGCCGATGAGAGCGAGAATCTTCCTCATGCCTTGGCCTCCTCTGAGAACCTACTCTTGATGCCCCACAGGGAGACAGCCCATAAGGAGGGGCATTATAGCAAAAGCGTGCTCGCTTTGGGTGGAATTCGGTCGCTTGCTCCCGCAAGCGGCACCTTGAGTCGGGCCACATCCGGGGGTCTGCCAGCGCGTGGGCGATCGCACCTTCCCTTGACAGCGCCTTTTGCGCTAGACTCTATCGCCGCCACCAGGTGACGAGTACTGGGTTCGGGAGGCCGAATCATGACAGAACAGGAGCGATCGCATGAAGTCTCCGGCGCGGGGGAGGAACGTCCTCCTCTTGGTCCTCTGAGTCGAGTCTTCGGCATCATCGTCTCGCCGGCGGAGACCTTCGCCGACATCGCCCGACGTCCGACCTGGGCGTTCATCCTGATCGTGACGATTGTGCTCTCGTCCGCCTCCATCTTCCTGCTGCAATTCCGCGTTCCGAATTTCGAGGCGCGTTACAAGGAATTCATCCGGCAACGGATCGAAGAGGCGCTGGAGAGGCAAGGGGCGGCCAAACCGCCTCAGGAAGCGTTGGACCGACAGGTCGAGAGGCAAGCGCGCTTATTCCGATTCTTTGCTCTGTTGCCTGTCGCCGTCATCCCGATCGTGGCGCTCTTTCTGGCCGGGGTCTTCTTCCTAGGGCTGTTGCTGCTGCAGGCGGAGACGACGTTCAAGAAGACGTTCTCGATCGTGAGTTGGTCCTACGGCGTGACCTCCAGCGTGGGCGCGCTCTTGGGCATCCTCGTCCTCTCGCTTCGCGATCCGGAGCTGCTTGATCCGACCAATCCCGAGAGCTGGGTGGTGACTAATCTGGGAGCGATGCTCGGTCTCTCGCCAGAGAGGACGCATCCGGCGCTGTTCGCGTTCACGACCTCGTTGGACATTTTCACGATCTGGTTCCTCATCTTGGCCTCGATTGGACTCTCGGCCATCTCGCGCAAGCTCTCGGTGTGGAAATCGGCCATTTTGGTCTTCGCGCTCTGGGGAGTGTGGGTCGGGGGGAAGACCGCATGGTATGCGTTCGTGATGCGCTGAGGGGCGATCGTGGAGGAGGAAGGGCACGCGGCACCGCGCGATCCGATCGTCTCGCTCGCGGGAGGTAAGCGAAGATGTCGCAGGTGATGAAGACCGGCGGCTTGACGCTGGAGAAGCGCCTGCGCATGTATCAGGCGCGCGATGCCATCATTGACCGCCTGAATCCGGAGGCGGGCCAGCTCATTGATCTGGAGAAGTTCTTGAAGGCCGCGACCGATGAGCTGGGGAAGCTGATGGAAGTGGATCGGTGCCATTTGGTCGCGCGTTCGCAAGCGGGAGAGCTGCGCATCGAGTACGAATATCGCGCTGACCCGGATATCCCCTCGATGTTGGGGATGAAGATTCCGGTGGAGTTGTCGGCGCTGGAGGGGCGCGTGGACCTCACCCGGCCGATCGCCATAGACGATACGGCCTCGCTGCGCTTGGATCCCGTCCTGGCGCGGATCGTGGAGCTGACCCAGACGCGCTCGCTGTTGATTGTCCCTGTCGTGCGCAAATCGGAAGTGCTCGGGCTGATCGGGCTGCATCACTGCCGTCGCCCGCATCGGTGGTTGCCCGAGGAGATCGGCTTCATCGAATCCATCGCCCGACAGGTGGCCATTGGATACGAGTACACACGGCTCTACATGGAGAAGGAGAAAGAGGCCACGATCACGCGCGCGCTTCTGGAGATCGCCAACGAGATCAATCGGAGCGGAGACTTGCTGGAGGTCACAGCCCTGGTCATAGATCGCGCGTTAGAGTTGGTGGGGGCGGATGTGGGATGTTTGGCGGTTTTGGACGCGGCGGGCGTGCGCTTGGGCTTGGATACGGTGCGCGGGCGAGCGGCGCATACGCTCTCGGTCACGGAGGTTGCCCTCGAACAATATCCGATCCTGCAACGCGCCTTCGCTGAGAAGCGCGCTTGTCGAGTGGAAGTGGCTGAGGGCGCAGCGGCTCACGCTTTCTTGCACGAGGTGCTTGGCGGGGCGCAGCTCGCGCTGTTGGTCCCCATCTTGATTAAGGATCGCGCCTTCGGAGCCCTCCTCTTGGCGTGGCGGCGACCGACAGCTCGTGTGACCGTCCATGAGATCGGGCTCGTCGAGGGGATCGCCAATCAGATCGCGCTGGCGCTGGAGAAGGATCAGTTGAGCGCGGAGGTCGTGCGCTTGCGCCAGGAATTGCGGGGGACGCAAGCGGCGTGGCCGATCATCGGCGTGAGCGACAAGATCAAACGTTGCATCGAGATGGCCCTGCACGTCGCCGATAGCTCGACGACCGTACTCCTGCAAGGGGAATCGGGCGTGGGGAAGGAGCTGATCGCCGACCTCATCCATTACAACAGTCGTCGCGCCGATAAGCCGTTCATCAAGATCAACTGCGGCGCGTTGCCGGAGGCCTTATTGGAGACGGAGCTGTTCGGACACGAGCGTGGCGCCTTCACCGATGCGCGTGCGCGCCGCATCGGAAAATTCGAGGAGGCCAACGGCGGCACGCTCTTTCTGGATGAGATCGGGGAGTTGAGCCCGAGCGCGCAGGTCAAGCTCCTGCGTGTGCTTCAAGACGGCGAGTTCACGCGCATCGGGGGGAATCAGGTCATCAAGACCAATGTGCGCATCATCGCGGCCACGAATGTGGATTTGCAAAAAGCCGTTGAGGCCGGGAAGTTTCGGCTCGATCTCTTTTACCGCTTGAACGTCTACCCCATCCACATCCCGCCCTTGCGCGAGCGGCGAGAGGACATTCGACCACTCGTCATCCACTTCATCAAGCTGTACCAGAAGAAGTCGGGCAAGCGCGTGGCGGGGATCACGCAAAAGGCATTGGAGCTTTTGGAGAGCTACGATTGGCCGGGCAACGTGCGCGAGTTGGAGAACGCCATCGAGCGCGCCGTCATTCTGGCTGCCGGACGCATGATCACGGTCAACGATCTGCCGGAATTGGTGCGTCGCGGTGCGGGAGCTACAAGCAGCGAATCCGAAATCGGCGCGCCGATGGAAGAGGTTGAGCGACGCATTCTGCTGGAGTCCCTGATGCCGCCACTTCGTGAGCGCCCCGAATATGTCTATCCCCTCGCCCTGCATTTCCTGGAGTTGTATCGGCATAAGTACGCGCGTCCGCGCTTGGAGCTGAGCGGGCCCGTGCTCGAACGCTTGCGGCAGTACGCTTGGCCAGGGGGAATCCGCGAGCTGGAGGCCGTCATCGAACAGGCCGTCGCGCGCACGACCGGTCCGGTGGTCACGTTGGACAGCTTGCCCGAATCCCTTCGGAGCCTGCCGGTCTCTGAGGAGGCGAGAGAGTGGCCTACTCCGCCGGTCGTGGAGATTCCCGTCGGTACTCCTCTTGAGGAGGTCGAGCGACGCCTCATCCTGCAAACGCTCGATTTCACCGGCGGGCATAAGAGTCGAACCGCCGAGCTTCTGAAGATCGGGCGGAAGACGCTCTACCGCAAGCTGGCGCAGTACGGTCGAAAGGGCGCGCGAAGAGGCGCAGCCGATGCAGCGCGATCGCCCGAATCGCCGTCAGCAAATGGCTGATCCCCTCACCCGCGTCAGCGTCTGGCCTCGCCGAGTGCCGAACCAAGCCGACTTCCAACCGCCGAGCGCGCGAGCGCTCATCCGGTGGGTCGCCCTCTTCAGAGACTTGGGGGAATGGTCGGGTATCCTGTTCCCAGGACTCGCTCCGCTCGTCCTCGGCGAGAGTCGGAGCGCTTACTGCCGCAGGCTGCCGGTGTGTGAGGAATCAACCCCCATAGAGTTGCCATCAGCTTGTTCCAGGCGAGATGTGATCGCCGCAGGCTGTGATGGTTCGAGGCGACGGAGTAGTGGTTGCAAGCCACAGGGAGACTCCCGTACAATCCCCTGACGGGAATCGGGCGCATGACGCCGCGGCTTTCAGCGGGTTTCATCGAGAGCTTGCCGACACCGGAAGCGGCGCGCACGTTTTTGGCGCGGCTTTTCGAAGAACACCCCGAGGTGGCGCCGATCTGCGAGGCACGGCCGTCGCTCCTTGTGCATCTCCTCGTTCTGGCCACGCACAGTGCGTATCTCGGGGAAGTCTTGCTCGCGCACCCCGAATACATCCGCTGGCTCGCCGCTGAGGATTTGGAGCGCATGAAGTCGAAAGAAGAGCTGCTTGAGGACCTGGCGCGCTTTGCGGCCATGCAGGCGGAGATGGAGGATTCGCGCGTCCTGTTTCGATTCAAGCAGCGGGAGTTGCTGCGCATCTACGCGCGCGATTGTCTGCGGTTGGCGACGCTCTCGGAGACGATGCGCGAGCTTTCGGATCTGGCCGACGTCATCCTCCAGTACGCATTATGGCGGTGTTGGCAGGATTTGGTGGAGCACTATGGTCGGCCGGAGGTCGCCGATGCGCGCGGTCGCTTGCGGGAGGCTGAGTTCGCCATCGTCGCGTTGGGGAAGTTGGGGAGTCAAGAGTTGAACTACGCCTCAGACATTGACCTGTTCTACCTCTATTCGGACGAAGGGTGGACGTCATCGCGTCGCGTGACGAACAAGGAATTTTTCACCAAGCTCGCCGAGCGGATCACCCGGTGGGTGAGCGGCATTGGCCCGGAAGGGGCCGTCTATCGCGTGGACTTGCGGCTGCGTCCGCGGGGGCGCGATGGCGATTTGGTGACGACGCTTCAGGAGGCCGTCACCTACTATCGCACGGAGGCGCGCCAGTGGGAGCGGCAGGTGCTCATTCGCGCGCGCGCGGCAGCCGGAAGCGAGGCGCTCGTGCGAGAGTTCCTGGCGCGCGTGGGCGATGTGCTCTATTGGCCGGAACCGCTCGCGGAGATCCTCGATGAGATCCGTGCGTCCAAGGAGCGGCTGGATCAGGAGAAAGCGTCGGCCAATGGGGTGGACATCAAGCTTGGACGCGGGGGCATTCGCGAGATTGAATTCATCGTGCAAGCGCTACAGCTCTATGGCGGCGGGCGGGACCCTTGGGTGCGTCATCCGCAGATCCTCATCGGTCTGGGGCGACTCGCGGATAAGGGGTGGTTGACCGACCAGGAGCGAGCCCGCCTAGCGGAAGCCTATATGTTCCTGCGTACGCTCGAACATCGGCTCCAAATGGAGCATGGCGTGCGCACGCACGTTGTGCCAATGGAGGAAGAGCGGCTGCGGCGCCTGGCTCGTCGTATGGGATATACGGATTCGCGAGCGCTGTTAGGAGATCTGGAGCGGCATCGTCGGCAGGTCATGGAGATCTTCGAGCGCGTCTTTCATGAGAAAGCGCCGCTTGGACGCGCGCCGCATCGTGCTCCCGCTGTGGTTGGGACGTCGTCGTTGGAGACGTTGACGGAAGTCGTGAGGAAGAGCCTCGAGCGTTCGTTCCCGCGTCTGGTTGTGGCGAAGTCGCCGATCCAGCAGGGGCTGGAGCGCGCGCTCAATCCGAAGCGAGCCGTCGTGAACTTCAGCGCGTGGATCACCGAGCTGGCCGCATCCGAGCGCGATCCGGGCTCCGCGCATTCGCCGGACGTCGGCCGCGCGGAGGCGATGTCCTGGCTTCGGATGGAGTTGCCCCGGCTGCTCAGCTTTTTCGGCACGAGCGATTTCCTCGCGCAAATGGCGATTCGGCGGCCCCCGCTCCTTGAGCGCATTGTGAGTGCAGCGGACGCCGTGAAAGAGACCGATCGTGCCGGATATGCACACCGCCTCAAAATAGAGGTGGCGTCCGAGGGTGACGGGGACGACCTGGCGCGCTCCATGCACGCGTTGCGTCGAGCGTGGACTGAAGAGCTCCTCCGCATCGGATATAGGGACGTCGCCCATCGGACGCCGCTGCGCCAGGTCAATACCCAGCAGACGGCTCTGGCCTCGGCCTCGCTCGAAGTCGCCAGCGAGCTAGCGCTCGCGGCCTTGTGGAGAAAATACGGCGTCGGAGGAGCGCCAGCGGTCTTCACCATTCTCGGTCTAGGACGGCTTGGTCACAACGGTGTGGACTACGGCTCGGATTTGGACGTGATCGTCGTATACGAGGATCGCGCGGCGAGTCCGCTCGCTCGACTCTCCCCACCGGAGGCGTATAGCCATCTGGTGGAGCTGCTGATTCACATCCTCTCGACGATCACACATGAGGGGTATCTCTATCGCGTGGACGCGCGACTGCGGCCGGGCGGGAGCGCATCACCGCTGGCGCAGAGCCGTTCGGGCTTTTGCGACTATCTGCGGACGAAGGCGGCCGTATGGGAGCGGCTCGCGTATTTGAAAGCTTTTCCCGTTGCCGGAGATTCGGACTTCGGTCGATGCCTTCACGCGGAGTTGCAAGCGCTCATTCTTCAGCCGCGGCCCGGGGAGGCCGAGACGCTCGCCCGCGACGTGCGCGAGATGCGCGATCGGATCGAGCGGGAGAAGGCGCGCCCCAACTCGGCTCGGAACTTCAAATTCGGCCGTGGGGGAATGCTGGACGTCTACTTCGCCACCCGCTATATTCAGTTGAGGCACCAGATCCTGGAGCCGGAGGAGCGCGGGACGCTCCCACTTCTTAGCTACCTGCGGGAGCAGGGGGTCCTCACGCCCGCGCAGTCCGAGAGCCTCTCGACCGGATACCATTTCCTTCGCCAGCTCGATCATGCGCTGCGTCTGTTGTTCGGGCGTCCTCTGCCCGTGTTTCCCGTCCAGCGCGCGACGCTCGAAGAAGTGGCGCGGTGGCTCGGATACGCTTCGCCCGAAGAGCTGGAGCGCGAGCATTGGGAGCATCGGCGGCGCATTCGCGCGGCGTATGAGGAGATCGTGAGATGAAGCAGAGGGAGGGGCCGAGGGGTGGAGGCGGGGGAAGATCAACCCGGCCCCTCCTTTGGGGAAAACGCGCGTCAGAGGCTCGAAAAGAGTAAGGCCCGCTTCACCTCGGCGATGGCGCGCGTGACGTCAATGCCGCGCGGACAGGCTTCGACGCAATTGAAGATCGTGCGACAACGCCAGACGCCCAGGCCCGTGTTCAGAACGGCCAAGCGTTCAGCCGCCCCCCGATCCCGACTGTCGAAGATGAACCGATGGGCGTTCACGATCGCCGCCGGACCGATGTATGCGCCGTTGGCCCAGAACGAGGGACAGGAAGTCGTGCAGGCCGCGCACAAGATGCACTTGGTCGTATCGTCGAAGCGCGCACGCTCCTCGGGCGATTGTCGCCATTCGGTCTCCGGCGGGGGCTCGTCGTGGATGAGATACGGCTTGATCGCCCGATACTTCGCAAAGAAGCCCTCCATGTCCACCACGAGGTCCTTGATCACGGGAAACCCTCGCAGCGGTTCGACCGTGATGCGCGCGCCCAGCTCTTTGACGAGGACTTTGCAAGCCAGCCGATTGCGCCCGTTAATGAGCATGGCATCGGAGCCGCAAATGCCGTGCGCGCAGGAACGCCGGAACGCGAGCGTCCCATCTAGGTGCCACTTGACATATTCGAGGGCATCCAGAACGCGATCCACCGGTTCGACGTCTACCTCGTATTCCGCCCAATACGGCTCGCGATCGCGTCCGGGATTGAACCGTTTGATCTTCACCATGACGCGCATACGGCTTCTCCGCATTCAGTATTTCCGTTCGAGGGGTTGGAAGCGGGTGATCACGACCGGCTTATAGCGCAACTCGAATTCGCCATCAAGGCGATAGGCGAGCGTGTGCTTGAGCCATTCGGCATCGTCGCGCTTGGGAAAATCCTCGCGGTAATGCGCGCCGCGACTCTCGCGCCGCGCCAGCGCGCTGACGACCGTCACCTCGGCCAGATCAAGCAGGTACCCGAGTTCCAACGCCTCCTGTAAATCCATGTTGAAGATCTTCCCCTTATCCTGGATGCGCACGCGCCGGTATCGGTCTTTCAGCTCTTTCAGAGTAGTGAGCATGGCCTCCAGACCCTCTTGCGTGCGAAAGACGGAGGCTTTGTCCATCATCTCGCGTTGCAAGGTCTCGCGCAATCGCGCGACCGATTCCGAGCCGTTACTCGTCAGCAACCGCTCGCATTCTTCGCGGGCCGGTCCGTCCGCGTCCTTGGGCAGAGGTGCGAAATCCGCACCGCGAAGGTATTCGGCCATGTCTCGACCGGCCAGTTTTCCAAAGACGAGGATATCCACGAGCGAGTTCGTGCCAAGCCGATTCGCGCCATGCACGGAGACGCAGGCGCATTCGCCGGCGGCGTAGAACCCCAGCACGGGCGTGTTCTTCTCATCCCGGATGACGCGCCCGCGCACATCCGTCGGAATCCCCCCCATGGCATAGTGGGCCGTCGGTTGAACCGGGATCGGCTCGCGAATGGGATCAATGCCGAGATAGGTGCGCACGAAGTCCGTGACGTCGGGCAGCTTCTTCTCGATGACCTCGCGCCCCAGATGGGTCAGGTCCAAATGCAGATAGTCCTTTCCGTCAATGCCGCGCCCCTCGCGAATCTCCGTGTACATACAGCGGGAGATGATGTCGCGCGGCGCCAGATCCAGCAGCGTCGGCGCATAGCGCTCCATGAAGCGCTCGCCCTGTCGGTTGCGCAGGATACCCCCTTCGCCTCGCGCCGCTTCGGAGATGAGAATACCGAGCTTGTAAATCCCCGTCGGATGGAATTGGAAGAATTCCATGTCCTCCAGCGGAATCCCCCGCCGCAAGGCGATGGCCACACCATCTCCGGTGAGCGAGCGGGCATTGCTCGTGACTTTGTACATGCGGCCGAATCCCCCTGTGGCGAAGAGCACGGCCTTGGCATGAAAGACGTGCAGCTCGCCATCGGCGAGCGAGAGGGCGACGACCCCTCGGCACACGTTGTCCTCAAGGAGGAGATCCACAACATGGAACTCGTTGAAGAACGTGACCTCGTGCTTGATGCACTGCTGATAGAGCGTCTGTAGGATCATGTGGCCCGTTCGATCGGCCGCGTGACAGGCGCGTCGCACGGGTGCTTCGCCGAAGTTGCGCGTATGGCCGCCGAAGCGCCGTTGGGCGATCTTGCCCTCTGGCGTGCGATCGAAGGGCAGACCCCAATGCTCCAACTCATAGACGCAGGCGATCGCTTCTTGGCACATGATCTCAACGGCATCTTGATCAGCCAGATAATCGCTGCCCTTGACCGTATCGAACATGTGCCATTCCCAGTGATCTTCCTCCATGTTGCCGAGGGCGGCGCCGATCCCCCCTTGCGCGGTCCCCGTGTGCGAGCGAATGGGGTAGAGCTTGCTCACGACGGCGATGCGCGGCGTCACCCGCGCGACTTCCAGCGCCGCCCGAAGCCCGGCTCCGCCCGCGCCAACGATCACCGCATCATACCGATGAACCGTCGTCATATGACTGTCCTCTCCCTATGGAAGCCCGGCCGTCACTCGACTCGTTGGCGCCTCAAACGTGAGGATGATCTGCGTGCCCATGGCCAGGAGAACAAAGCCGACCAGCGCCAATGCTGTGAGCGTCACCGCGCGCCAGCCCTTCCGATGTACATAATCGTCAATGACCATCCGCAGCCCGTTCAAGCCATGTAGCCAGGCCAACCAGAGCATCACCAAATCATACGTGCGCCAGAACGGGCTCCCCCAGCGCGCTGCGACGAACTCGAAGTCTATTTCATCCACCGTGTTGAGGACATGCATGATGGCCAGATGCCCCAGCACCAGAAGGATCAAGACCACTCCGGAAATGCGCATGAAGAACCAGGCGAACACCTCGAATCCGCCCGTTGGCCGCTCTCGTCCCACGTACATCTCCCCCTCCTCATCGTCCGAAGACGACCGGGCTGAGCATCAGCAACGAGGTGGGAATCCAAATGAGCAGAAAGAGCACCACTTGCGCCCAGAAGATCTGACGATGAAGCCGCGTCCCCTCTACCCAGAAATCCACAAGCAGAATGCGAATCCCATTGAGCGCATGATAGAGCACGGCGGCGACCAAAAAGACCTCAGCCACGCGAAAGACGGGATGCCGATACAAGAAGAGCAGCTTGTTGAACACGTCCGGCCAGCCCAAGAGGTAAATGTCCACGATGTGGATGGCGAGAAAGAGCAGGATCCCCAATCCCGTCACGCGATGCAGGATCCACGACCACATCCCTTCGCGCCCTCGATACATGCCCGATCCTCACGCTCGAGAATTTTAGCTCTCAATTCTCCTTGGTTCGTCCGAGTTCGTCAAGGAAAGAAGCCGATTCAAGGTGTGACCCGAGGGGTCGCCCATTCCCCTCATCCCCCACCTCGCCCTGCGACGCCAACCCGACCCTCATCCGCTCGTGCTCGAGATGGGCGCATGGTCACGTCGGGAGGACCGATCCCGATGCACAGGATCTCGGCATCTTCACCGTTGAGGCGGTGTTGTCCGCGAGCGTCATGCTCCAGGACGATATTCTCCATCGCCGGATGTTGAGGAAGAGCCTTGTCTGAGCTTCAGCGGGCGTTGAACGGTGTTCGCCCGCTCACAGGAGTGCGACTTTCAAGACGCATCGAGCGCGATGCGGCTTGCCGCTCCCCGCCCCTCATCTCAAGCGGGTGGAGATGCGGGCTCGGCCTCCGGTCGCGATGCGGAAGAAGATCTCCCATTCCTGACGGAGACGATCGAGCTTCTCCAAATCGCTGACCGATGCCGTCTCGCCGCGCGGGACGACAAGGATGAAGGCTTGGCGAAAGAGTCGAGGGGCGTGCGGATACGCGGGCGCACGCCGGCCCTCGACCTGTACGATCTGTTGCAGGGTGATCACCTTGGGCGTGCCCGATACGATGATGCCGACTTCGGGGGGGCTGTTGGGCGAGCGCCGCACGTATTCGCTTGGCGGAACGATCAGGAAGAAGTTCGGGACATCGCGCGGCGAGCGGATGCCCATGAGATAGTGATCGAGCGGACTGTAGCGCAGCGCCGCCTCCAAGCTCTCGAACGTCCCGTCTTGATTGTCCGCCCAATTGTTCCCCCCCATGACCGAGGCATCGGTATCGAGGAAGAAGCTCCACTCGTTGCCATACGTGCGCAGGGCGCTGCTTTCGACTCCTCCGTCGTTGAAGTCCACGTAGGCGAGCCATCGGCGTCCGGTCTCTCGCGCCAGGAGCGTGAGCGGCGAGTATACGTTGTTGAAAAACACCCGCTCGGGATCGGCGGGATACAGCGAGAGCTTGTTCATGGTGAGGAAGCCTTGAAGACGGCCTTGACTGCCAAAGGCCCGAGGTCCACCGTTGAACGTCCCCATGCCTTGCCCGATTCCATTCACGTCGTTTCGGATCGGCTTGTAATAGGAGAAAGGTCCGTCGGTCACATCATAAGGGATCGAGCTGGCGCCGAAGACGACGAGCATGTCGAAGTCATCCGCGTGCGTGAGGTAGAATCGTCGGGCGATCCGCTGATCTCGGAAGACGCCGTCGAACAGTTCGTACACAGCCGGAAGGGTGGTAGCGCGAATGGGGAGATCATCCGAGAAATCTACCGAGCGGCCGAAGAGGATTTGCGCGGGCACATTCCCGTTGAAGACGCCCGTCAATCCCGTCGGCGCGTCCACGCGCTGGAAGCTCAGCGAAAAGCGCCCGCTCCGTTCGAGAACGACCTGGAAGGTGTTGATGAGGGACGTGCGCGCCTTCGGCACATTGTTCCACGTGATGGTCACGCGCTCGGCCGTCGCTTTGATGAAGACGCCCCCGTGCGCGCTCGGATCAAGATCCGTCCATAACGGTGCGATCATCGGCAGGGCGCTCACCGTCGAGGGATTCGGGGCGAATCGCCCTCCGCCGAACGAGAGGGTCCCGTTGGAGTTCACGAATACTCGGTTTCGATCCCTCCCATAGAATGGGAAATGGAACGGGAGGGCGATCTCCACACTCTCATCATTGCCCAGATTCAGCTTCTGTCCGAGGTCGTCATCGAAGGTGAGGCTGGAGACGGAGATGGCAAATCCCCCAGTGCCGACGGGGGTGAACTGCAAGGTCTTCCCCATCAGATCGAAGACGTGCATCAGTGTGCCGTCATCGTGCAGGACGGCGATCTCCCCGGCATCGAAATCCTGAGCGGCGGCCATCGTCCACGCCTCCAGCTCCCGAGGCGAGCGCTCGATCCAAGCGGACGCATCCGCGCGCGCGTCGGGCTCACTGTCCAGAATGCGCATGATCCGTCCCTGAGCGAAGAGTTCCAACGCGCGCGTCTGATGCGGGCTGATCCTCAGGTGCTCGAAGCGCACGTCATCGGGCAATTCGGCAAAGCGCTCCCACGTTTGGCCGCCATCGCGGCTCTTATAGAGTGCATTGTCCACGCGGTGGGAGTGAACCGGAGCCCCGATCAGAGCATAAAGAAGCGATGGTTCCAGCGGGTTCATGACCAGCAGCGGCGTGAAGGTTCGATAGGCGAAAGGGACCGGAAGCCCCTCGTTCGCGGGCTCCCACGAAGCTCCCCCATCGCGCGTGCGATAGATGCCGTAGAGGTCTGTCACGGCGTAGACCACATCGGCCTCATCCGGATGGATGAGGAGGCGACCGATGGAAGCCTCGGGGAGGCCGCGGGCAGCCGATCGCCAGCTCTCGCCCCCATCATCACTGCGATAGAGGCCGTGTCGCCACGTTCCCAGATACACCCGCTGGGGATCACTTGGCGCCGCAGCGAGGACCGTGGGGATGGCTTCGGGATCAAGACCGCGCATCACCCGTTGCCAGCTCGCTCCGTGATCGCGGCTCTGGAAGAGACCGCGCGCGCGCACGCGCAGCCATTTTCCTTCCAAGCGCAAGAAGCGTCCTCCGTACCCGAGCGTCGCCAGGTCTTCAACCCCGCGCTCCGCGCGCGCAGGGTGAGAAACGAGAACACTCGCGAAGACCAACATCGTAGCGACGCCGATGCCGACGCGTACCTTCGCTCTACACATGGCCGATGTCCTCCTTTCTCGATCCTGCCCACAAATGGGATAGAGAAAGGATGGAGCATTGTCAATCGCCACACCAGCGCTGCGCGGCGCGAGGAGCTGTGGTTCGCGGAGGGCACCCTTTCGCTCGGTGATGAAGCGCATGGCCCTGTTTTATGGGGCAGCGTGGCGCTCTTTTCCGAATCACCGCATCGGCTGGCGTGGGTCACTCACATCACCTCGACGGGATCGGGATCAATGACCAGCGCGTGCGTATCGAAGCCGGAGGCGCGCAGATTCTCCACCGCGAGGTCCAGAGCGCGATGCGCGGCCAGACGTTGGCGGCTCTTGATGAGGATTTGTAGGCGGTGACGGCCGCGCAGTCGGCCCAGTGGAGCCGGAGCTGGTCCGAGGACGCGCAGAAGGCCAGACGGTTCGGCCTCGCGCAGAGATCGCGCCAACTCTTGCGCGAGCGCATTCGCCCGCTCGAAATCGCGATGCTGGATGAGCACTTGGATGAGCGTCGTGATCGGCGGATAGTGCAGCATGTGGCGGAAGTGAATCTCGCGTTGATAGAAGCCCTCGTAATCTTGCGCCGCCGCGTAGCGGAGGACATAGTGCTCCGGATAGTACGTTTGGATGAGCACGCGTCCGGGGAGATCACCGCGCCCGGCGCGGCCGGCCGATTGCGTGAGGAGCTGAAACGCGCGTTCGGCAGCGCGAAAATCTGGGAGGCCCAGGATGGCATCCACGGAGATGACGCCCACGAGCGTCACATTCGGGAAGTCGTGGCCTTTGGCGACCATTTGCGTGCCCACGAGCACCTGCGTCTCCCCGGCCGCGAAGGCCGTGATGATGCGCTCGTAAGCGCGACGTCGGCTCGCCGTATCGCGGTCCAATCGCGCGATGCGCACTTCGGGGAAGAGGCGGTGCACTCGCTCCTCGACCTGTTCCGTTCCGACGCCGGCGAAATAGATGTATTCGCCGTCGCAACTTGGACACCGTGTGAGCACGGGCGTGCGGTGATTGCAATAGTGGCAGATGAGCTGCTCGACCGACCGATGGTACGTGAGTGAGACATCGCAGTGCGGGCAGCGCATGGTCAGGCCGCACCGTCGGCAGAGGACGAAGGAGGAGAAGCCACGCCGATTGAGGAGAAGAATCGCCTGCTCCCCACGCGCGAGCGTCTGGCGCAGCGCGTCCACCAGCTCGTCCGAGAGGACGACCTGACGTCCGTACCGGGCGAACACCTCGCGCATGTCCACGACCTGAACGTGCGCCAACGATCGGCCTCCGATCCGCTCGCCGAGGCGCAGATAGATGTATTTGCCCACGTGCACGTTGTGGTAAGACTCCAACGATGGCGTCGCACTGCCTAGGATCACGACAGCCTGATGTCGGAGCGCGCGCATGATAGCCGTATCGCGCCCGTGATAGCGCGGGACATCGTCTTGCTTGTACGAGGGATCGTGTTCTTCGTCCACGATGACCAGACCGAGATCGGGAAGCGGCGCGAAGACGGCCGAGCGCGTGCCGAGGACCACGCGCGCTTCTCCGCGCGCAATGCGCTGCCACTCATCGAAGCGTTCGCCCTCGGAGAGTGAGGAATGCAGCAACGCCACGTTCCGACCAAAATGGGCGCGCAATCGTCGGCCGAGCATGGGCGTCAGGGCGATCTCCGGCACGAGCATGAGCGCTGTCTTCCCCCGCGCGAGCGCGTGATGGATGGCGCGAAGGTAGACCTCGGTCTTGCCACTTCCGGTCACGCCGTGCAGCAGGAACGCCGCGTAGGTCCCTTCGTCGAGCTTCCGCATGATCTGCTCAAGCGCCGCCTGCTGTTCCGGCGTCAGCTCGAACCATTCGGGAGGAGAGACTTCGATATGCGCGAGCGGGTCTCGCCGGACCGGTCGAGAGAAGATGCGGACGAAGCCTTCTTGTTGAAGAGCGCGAATCAGGGCCGGACGCACGCCGACTTGTTCGGCGACTTCCCGCAAGGGGAGAGGCTCGCGCGCGTTCTCCAGCAGCGCCTGAAGACGCGCTTTCGCTCGCGCGTGTCGCGGAGCCCTCATGCGCTCGGCGTCTCCATCGGACTCGCTCCCTTCAGGCGTGGGAGAAGGTCCGATCCACACGACGACCTCCTCCCGCTTCGGCTTCACGCGTGGTTCGACGATCGCATACTGGCGCTGAATCTCCCCACGTCGCTCCAACTCCCGCAGCGTCGTCTGCGCGCGCCGTGTGCCAAACCGTTTGGCGAATTCGGAGGCGGGGAGCGAGGTCGCTCGCGCGAGCTGTTCCAGAATTCGCGCGCGTCGCGAATGCTTCTGCCGCGCGCTCGTCATTTCGGTCAAAGCCGCGCGCCCTCGCTCGGTGATCGAGAAGACTTCGGCCACGGCTGACGTGAGCCCTGGTGGCACAGCCGCTTGAATGACCTCCCCCCATGACGCGAAGTAATACTCGGCGACCCACCGGGTCAGCTCCAACAGGTCGGGACCAAGAAGCGGCGTCTCATCCAGGACAGCCAAAATGGGTTTGATGGCCGATTCATTCAAGTAGGGCGGGGGCTCCTCGGCCTGCGCGATGACGAACCCCACGAGCACCTTTGCGCCGAAGGGAACGACGACGCGCGCGCCCACAGGGGTAACCATCCCTTCGGGCACCCGATAGGTGAACGTCCGACGGGTCTTCACAGCCAAAGCGACATCCGCGAACATGGCGTTCTCCCCCCATTTTACTGCTTCTCGGAACGTTTGGCTATCGCGCGTCGAGGACCTGAACGCCGGGGGGGATCGTGAGCACGAAGGCGGAACGAGGGATGGGCACGTTCTCCCGAATGTTCGAGAAGAGGAAGTCCGATCGCGCGCCGTCCAGTTCGCGAATCGAGACGCGGACGACATGGAGGGGCGTGGGGACGATCTCCACGATCAGTTCGGAGAAGCCGAGCCGCGCATCCTTGGGGATGAACCGCAGGACGATGTTCCCCGCCTGTAGTGGTGGCGGGCTATTGATCCGCTCAATGCGCGCGAACAGACGGCGCAGGTCTAGCTCACTGAGCAGGAGAGCGAACGCCGCCTTGATATCTTCGGCCTCGCGGAGCTTCGCGCGGATGACCTGTCGCTCGGCCGGCACGTAGAGGTAGACGCGCGCACCATCGGAGATGAAGAGCTTTTCTTCGGGCCGGTGGTAATGCCAGCGCATGCGGCGTGGCCGCGCGAGGACGACTGTCCCCTCCTCGCGGCGCGGCGGCGAGCCGACCGCCGTGTAGAGGTGCACGAAATCGGCCGTCAGCGTGCGCACGCGCGCGTATTTCGCTTGAAGGGCTGTGAGCAATGACTCCAGAGACGGTGATCGCGATTGCCCCTGTGCCGGCGACGGCAGCAAGAGGATCATGACGAGGAGACATCCGCTCACGCGACCCGCAGCTCGCCGAACGCGAGCGAAGCGAACCTGCGGATCGCGCGCGCGCATGGGGATCATCGTCGGCGAGGCTGGCGAAGGTTCTCGACGAGCTGTCGCGCCTGCGGAATGGCCTCGAGCGCGCGTTGGATCTGCTCATCGGATTGGAGGATCACGCGGGTCGCGACGTCGATACCAAAGCGCGCTGTGGCCACTTCCTCTCGAATCTTCTGGCGCACGTACTCAAGATGCGCGCGGATCTCCTTCTGGGTGACGCCCAGATCGTTCCGTCGCGCCGCGAAGGCGACGAACGCCTCAATGAGCGGATCCTCCACTTCGATGAAGAGGTCTTTCGAAGAAGCCGGCTCTCGTTGTCGCTCGACGCGAAAGTGTTCGAACTGCGGAATGCGCCCGTTGACGAGATAGCGCGTGAACTCGAAGACGGCGCCGAAGAGCCGTTGACGCACGGGGTCGAGTTTCACGGGGGCGGGGATGTCGGGCTCGATCCCCCCACCGCCATAGACGCGCCGACCGCCATCGGTGCGCGCCGCCGGTCCGGGCGGCCGCCCATTGGGCCGTCCCAGACGATAGTCATAGGCGGAGACGTTGCGATACTCGCGTTGGATGAGGCGGCCCGAGGGGGTATAGTAACGCGCCGTCGAGAGCACGAGCGCTCCAGCCGCGCCCCGCAGCAGCGGGATGACCGTTTGCACGAGCCCTTTGCCGAAGCTCGTCTCGCCCACGATCAGCGCCCGATCATGATCTTGCAGCGCGCCGGCGACGATCTCCGAAGCCGAGGCGGACGCGCGATTGATGAGCGCGACCATCGGCATGTCCTCCATCCGCTCGCTCTCGGCCTTGAAGTGACGTTCCCGGGTGCGCCCACGAATCCGCACGATCGTCTCCCCAGGGCGCAAGAACCGACTGGCGATGCCGAGGGCTTGATCAAGCAGTCCCCCCGGGTTCCCCCGCAGATCAAGGATGAGCGCTTTGATCCCCTGCGCCTTCAGACGGCGCAACTGTTCGTCCAACTCTTCGGTCGTCGTGCTCTGAAACCCCCATGTCAAGCCGATGTATCCGATGCCCGGGCGGATCATGAAGGCCGTGCGAATGGTGGGCAAGGGGATCGGCGTGCGCACGATGCGAAACGTGAGCGGCATCGCTTCCCCGGCGCGCTCGATGGTCAACTCGACCGTCGTCCCGCGTTCGCCGCGCACACGGCGCGCCACCTCTTGCGTGGACCAGCCTTCGGCCGATTGCCCATCGACAGCAAGAATAGCGTCCCCGTAGCGCAATCCGGCCCGGTCGGCGGGCGTGCCCGGGATCACTGAGATCACGTACACGCGGCCCCGACGCTGATTGATCGTCACGCCGACGCCGAAGAACTCGCTCTCCTGCTCCTGCCGCAAATCGGCATACTCGCGCGGCGTGAGGTAATTCGAGTGGGGATCAAGCGCAGCCAGCATGCCCCGGATGGCCACCGTGAGGAGCGCCGCTGAATCCACTTCGCCAGCGTAGTGCGTGTGCACCAAGCGCATCGCTTCGAGGAAGTCCTCTTTGATCTGTGTGGGCGTCGGCCCATCTCCACCTAGCGACGGCCTTCCCCAGAGAGCGATCGCGCTCAGGATCAGCGCGAGCGCCAACCCGGATCCGGCACCAGAGATGTACCGGGAGATCCTTTTCGCGTCGCGAGCTGTCCTCCTCAGCATATGCTCACTGGCTCCGGCAGCGCCCCCAGTGCATCAGCACAAGGCGGCGGCTACATGACGAAGGCGGCGGACGGTACGCTCCCGCCCGATCGCCACGATGACGTCGAAGATGCCAGGCGTCACAGCGCTTCCGGTCAGCGCCGTGCGCACGGCGTTGATGATCACGCCGGCTTTCACCCCACGCTCTTCGGCCAGACCGCGCAAGACCTGCTCAGTCGTCTGCAGATCGAAGGGTTCCAGTCGCTCGAAGCGATCGGCCAGCTCCAAGAGTAATCCCTTCACCGCCGAACTCGTGCGCAGGTTCTTCTGGATAGCTTCGGGGTCCATCGGGAAGTCGTCGCTGAAGTACGGACGCCCGCTCGTCACGAAATCCCGCAGCGTGCGCGCGCGGACCTTCAACAGGTCCACGACCCACAGGAACCAGTCTTGACGGTCCTGCGCGTACTCCTCGCGCCAAAGGCCTTCCTTCTCCAATTCAGCACGTACGAAGGGGAAGAGTTCGGTGGCGCTCATCGCCCGAAGGTGCTCGGCGTTCATCCACAGGGCCTTCTCGAAATTGAAGATCGCATTGGCGCGGCTGATGCCCTCCAGAGAGAACAGCTCGATCAGCTCGCTCGTGCGTAGGATCTCGCGGCTGGGATCACCCGGCGACCATCCGAGCAACGCCAGGAAGTTGCGCATCGCCTCGGGCAGAAAGCCCATGTCCCGATAGGCCGTCACGCTCATCGCCCCATGTCGCTTGGAGAGCCGCTGCCGATCCGGGCCGAGAATAAGCGGCGCGTGCGCGAAGATGGGGGGCTCCCAGCCGAAGGCACGGTAGAGCAGAATCTGTTTGGGCGTATTCGAGAGATGATCCGCGCCGCGAATGACATGGCTGATGCGCATGTCGGCATCATCCACGACGACCGAGAGGTGATACGTCGGATAGCCGTCTGAACGCAACAGAACGAAATCCTCGAGGCTTTCGTTACGAACTTCGATCTCCCCATATACGCGATCGGCGAATCGCGTCACTCCCTCCTCCGGGACTTTGAAACGGATCGCGCGCGGATGTCCGGCGGCGATCCGTCGGGCGACTTCTCCCGCCGAGAGCCGCCGACACGTGCCTTCATACTTCCACGTCCGCTTCTCCGCGAGCGCCTGCTGGCGTTTGACCGCCAATTCTTCCGGATCGCAGAAGCAATAATATGCCCAGCCGGAAGCGACCAATTCCTCCGCCCGCGCGCGATAAAAGGCCAGACGCTCGGATTGGAGATACGGCCCTTCGTCCCAATCCAACCCTAACCACCGCAGGCCCTCGATGATCCCCTCGATCATCTCCGGCGAAGAACGCTCCAGGTCCGTATCCTCAATGCGCAGGATGAACGTGCCTTCGTGCTTGCGGGCGAAGAGCCAATTGAAAAGGGCTGTGCGTGCCCCTCCAACATGCAGATACCCGGTTGGCGATGGCGCGAATCGAACGCGAACGTGGCTCACAGCACTCGCCTCATCATGGGGTTCCCAAGTCGAAGCTCTTGGGCCTCCCGCCGATGTCTGGCGGTGAGGGTGGGATTCGAACCCACGGTAGAGCTTATCGCCCTACAACGGTTTAGCAAACCGTCCGTTTCAGCCAGGCTCACGCACCTCACCGCCTCCGCGCTTCTCATGCCAAAGTATCTTCGACAGCAGCACCTTCTGTCAAGCGAGCCTCAGTCGCTCACGACGCGTGAGCGATGCCCGAGATGGGACAAGCCGTTGCCTCGGCGTGCCCTCAGAATTCGGGCGAGGCCGCCACTTGCGAGCCCGCAAAACGAGCAACCTCGTTGGGAATGTTCCTTTTGAGCACCTCGGCTCTCTGTGATCGGCTTCACGGGCGATAGGGGAAAGGCGCGTGCGCTCAAAAACGGGGATTCGCGTGTGCTCCTTCCGGCGTTACTTGCGAGCCTTCTTCGGAGGAGGAACGCGCAGCGACAGCGGGTCGGTCAAAAGTTTCTCTGGCGGTTCCAGATTCAGGACGCCTTGCACCAAATACTCCCCCGGAGGCACACGATGACCACGCGCATCTACAAGTCGCCATGTCGCCTCGAAGATCAGCTCCTCTCCGGGCTCGAGGTTTCGGCGTTCGAGAATCTGCTGGATGATCTTCCCCCGTTGCCACTCCCACACGAGCGCTCCGTCCGGGCGCTTTATGAGGAAGTTATACGCCGGGCGACCTCCGAGCAGGAGCGTGAGGTGGCGCTCGCTTTCGTTCTTGATCCGCAGCTTCAAGCGGATCGTGCGACCAACCGGCTTCATCACTTCGACGCGCGCCGAGAGCTCCTGCTTCTCCCCCATCGCACGGACTCCGACAGCGCTTCCCACAGCGAGGGCGAGAAGAAGCATCCCTCTTCCTTTGAGGAGGGGATGCCTCATAACGTTTCGTCGCTCGAACGCTTCGTTCAACAGGTTCCGATGGCGCACGTCTTCAGCGGGCCGAGTTCATCGCTGCGTTGGATATTCCCGATAGGACTATAGACGAAGCTCGTGCCGGAGGAGTTCCCTCCCCAGAGCAGCCCGTAGAGCGTGACGCCCGATCCGTTGATCTTGAAAACCGGTGAGCCGCTATCCCCGGCGGCCACGGTCGCCTGGACGAAGTCCTGACACAGCAGCACGATCCGCGTGCCGGTGACGCCCACGTTCACGCACGTCTGCGTGATCGGACCTTGAGACCATCCCGTCGTACGCCCGACCTTGCTGAGCACTTCTCCGCGAATCCGTCGCGTCGCTTCAGCCGTGATCTGAAAGCTGCCTGTGATCGTGAGCGAGCCCAAACTCGCGGTTTGGGCCACATGGCCAAGGCTGGCACTGACCCCAGAGGCGAGTTGGACGAAGGCGCTATCGCTGTAACGGCAAAGTCTTCCCATCGGGCAGCCGAATCGCCATGTGTACAGCGGATCGGCGATCTCCGTGCCGATGAACGTGTCCATCGCCTCAAGCGGTTGCCAATAGGGCGTGCCCTCCACGCCGCCTTGCACGTTCGTGCAATGCGAGGCCGTGACCCATCCGGTGACGTTCGAGCGCACGGCGTTGAAGCCCAAGGTGCAGAGATAGCCGGGGAAGTTGATCTGAAGCCCACCGACTAGCGGACGTACCTTCTCCCGCAACGTCGCCATCGGAAGGATGGGCTCGACTTCCTCTACGAGGACAGCTTCGCGCGGAACGCCGAGTGAGACAAGCGTCTCGATGACCGTCTCGGCCACCTCCTCGCTCTCGACACCGATCCACAGTCGATTCCGCGCCTCATCAATGTCGGTCAACGTCACTCCCTCGATCTCAAAGATATGGGGGAAGAGTTGATCGTTCCACTCCTTGAGTTGTCGAAAGCTATACTGGCCAGGCAGAATGCGAATGGCCCCAGCGCGCAATCGGCGCTCATCCCACCCAAGCGTGCGGGCGATCGTCGCGCCGATCTCTCGGACTGAAAGCGTGGTGACCTCGCCCTTGACCAAATACACGGCGACCTGTCCGTTCTCATCCAGAAATATCCCGCCAAAGCCCGGAATCTGTTCGGCAAGGCGGGCTAAATGGTCATCGAGCGTCTCCTCGGACAGAGGAGCCTGGGGCATCTGAGAGGTGAGCGTCGCGCTCCAAGCGCCGAAGCCCGAAGCGAGGACCAAACCGAGGAAGACGCTCATGACCGGGACGAAGCGTCTCAAGGCTCGTGCCATTGTCTTTTCTCCTCCCACACCAGCAGATCAAACAATCGGTTCACACTCTACTTCTTCCACCATGCAAGGTCAAGAGGGAATGCGAGAATAAGTGGGGCCATGGCCGCCCGCGAGGTGAGCATCCAAATCCCGCCGAGGGTGGGCGCGAGCAAGCCCTTATGAGACGGGACCTCCTAGCTGTAAGCCCCCCCATGTGGGCGTCCGAATCTCGCCTAGGAAGCGACCCCCGGGGCGGCGAGCCTCCCCAGCCCACGCACGTGGGCAGCCCATGTGGAGGAGGCAAACGATGCCAGCGTTTCCCAAGGTGGGAATTGCCCTCGGCATTAAGCGAGAGGGAGATGACCGGGTGGGTCGCTCCCTTCGTGGGCTTGGGGGAATGAGCGTGTTGCCGTCCCCGAGCACCCGCCTCGCCGGCCCGATGCCGAGCGCTCTCAACCGGCGTTCGACTCATCCCGAATCAGCGTCGTGAAAGGGTGGCTTCTGTCGGTATTGTCAAACAAGGGCGTGTTTGTGTACATTTCGGGCGCATGACCTGGGGAGAATGTCAAAGCAAGGGGGAGGAGCTATGCGAGGGAGCGCATACCAACGGAGGAGACCGCTTCGTTCTCGACAGGGGCGCGTCATCGGTATTCTGGGGATCGCGCTTCTGCTTGGGAGCGTCGTGCGGGTCAGCTTCAGTCAAACGCCTTCGGTCTATGCTCTCAAGGATGCGCGCATCGTCACGGTGACGGGCCCGGTGATTCCGAAGGGTACCGTGATCTTTCGCGATGGGATTATCACGGCGGTGGGGGAGAACGTCCCGATCCCTCCTGAAGCGCGCGTGATCGAAGGCAGTGGGCTGATTGTGTATCCTGGCTTGTTTGACACCCAGACGGATCTCGGCTTACCTTCGGCCCCACAAGCGCCTGGGCCGCGGCCTGCGGCGGCGCCGGCACCGCCGGCTCAAGCCCAAGCTCAGCAACAGCCGCCCGTACCTCATACCCAACCGGAATGGCTGGCGGCGCGGCAGCTTCAGCTTGGCGGACAGCGTTTCGAGAACGCGCGCGCAGTGGGCATCACGACCGCGCTCGTCATCCCGCCGCGAGGGATTTTCATCGGTCAGAGCGCGTTGATCAACACGGCCGGCGAGACATCGCAACGCGCTGTTGTGAAATCGCCCGTCGCACTGCATATCGGGTTCATGCCGGCTGGGGGCGGACTTGGCGGGCGATTCCCTGGCTCGCTCATGGGCGTGTTCGCGCATATTCGCCAAACATTGCTCGATGCGCAGCACTATGGCCAGCATTGGGAGGCGTATCGGCGGAATCCGCGCGGCTTGGAGCGTCCAGAGTACACTGAGGTGCTGGAGGCCTTGCAACCGGTCGTGCGCGGCGAGCTGCCCGTCATCTTTCACGTGAATTCGGAATCGGAGATTCGGCGCGCCATTCGTCTGGCTGAGGAATTCAACCTGAAATTCATCCTGAGCGGGGCGATCGAGGCCTACAAGGCCATAGATGTGCTCCGCGAGAGGCGCGTGCCGCTTTTGGTGAGCGTGAATTTCCCCGAGCGGCCGCGCGAGGCCGATCCCGAGGCCGATGAGCCCTTGCGCGTCCTGCGCTTGCGAGCCGAGGCTCCACAAAATGCCGCGCGCTTGCATCAAGCCGGACTGAAGTTCGCGTTTCATTCTGGAGGCTTGTCCAATCCCAGGGACTATATTCGGAACGTCGCGCGGGCGGTCCAAGCCGGACTTCCCGAGGAGGTCGCGCTTCGCGCCCTGACCATTCACGCGGCGGAGATCTTGGGCGTTGCCGAACAATTGGGGAGCATCGAAGTGGGCAAGATCGCGAATCTCATCGTCACCGATGGGAATCTCTTTGAGGAGCGCGTGCGGATCCGATATCTCTTCATTGACGGGCGTCAGATCGAGGTGCAACCGCCCGAGCCCGAACGGCCTTCAGCACCATCTGAGTCCTCCGTCACCGTGACCGGAACGTGGAATCTCACCGTCGAGTCCCCGCAGGGGACGGTGGCGGTCACGGCGGATCTCCGGCAGGAGGGAGAGGCACTCGCCGGCGTGGTGACCAGTCCGTTCGGGCAGGCCACGCTCTCCAGCGGATCCGTCTCCGGCCGTGAGGTGCGGTTCACGCTCTCGGTGGAGATTCAAGGGACGCCCATGCTGGTCACCTTCGTCGGTCGCGTCGAAGGCGATCGCATGAGCGGGACAGTAACCGTCGAAGGCATGGGCTCGTTCCCCTTCTCGGGGACGCGACCGAGAATCTCATGAGGAGGTCAAAAGCCATGAGAGACGCGCGATCAGTTGTCGCACGAATGTGGGGCCTCGTCGTGAGCGCGCTGCTGCTTGGGTCTTCGCTCGGCGGATCGGTTTCGGCTCAGGTCCCATCCCGCAGCGCTGGTGACGACGTGACGCTCATTCGTGGAGGGACGATCTTGACCATCACGCGGGGGCGGATCGAGAACGGTTCGATCCTCATCCGCGGAGGGAAGATCGCGGCCGTTGGCCGAAACATTGAAGCGCCGCCGGGAGCGAAGATCATTGAGGCTCGGGGCAAGTACATCATGCCCGGCATCATTGATTGTCATTCGCACATCGCCATAGATGGTGGCGTGAACGAGGGCACGCTCTCGGTCACCTCGATGGTGCGCATTGAGGACGTGCTCGATCCGACCGACATCAACATCTATCGGAACCTGGCCGGGGGGGTAACAACAGCCAATATCCTGCACGGGAGCGCCAACGCCATCGGCGGCTTGAACGCCGTGATCAAACTCCGCTGGGGGAAGACGGCCCGTGAGATGCTCTTCGAGGGCGCGATGCCGGGCATCAAATTCGCGCTCGGAGAGAATCCGAAGCGCTCGAACTTCACGCCACCGCCGGGAACGCCGCGCCGTTACCCGGCCACGCGCTTGGGCGTCGAGTACACGATCCGCGAAGCCTTCACACAAGCGCGCAACTACATGCGCCAGTGGGAGGAGTATGAGCGCCGCAAGCGAGCTGGCGAGAACGTCGTCCCGCCGCGTCGCGATTTGAAGTTGGAGCCGCTTGTCGAAGTCCTGCAGGGGAAGCGCTTGGTTCATGCACACGCCTATCGCGCCGATGAGATCCTCATGCTCATTCGTCTGGCCGAGGAGTTCGGCTTCAAGATCGCGACGTTCCAACACGTGCTGGAAGGCTACAAGGTCGCCCGAGAGATCGCCGCGCACGGCGCGGGCGCATCTACGTTCTCCGACTGGTGGGCGTACAAGGTCGAAGCTTATGACGCCATCCCCTACAATGGGGCGATCATGGCGCGCAAGGGCGTCATCGTCTCCTTCAATTCCGACAGTGCCGAGTTGGCCCGCCGCTTGAACCTGGAGGCGGCTAAGGCCATGAAGTACGGCGGCTTGAGCGAAGATGAGGCCTTGGCGCTCATCACGATCAATCCGGCTCAGCAATTGCGCATCGAGCATCGCGTCGGCTCGATCGAAGTCGGCAAGGACGCCGATCTGGTGATCTACAGCGGACATCCGCTCAGCGTCTACTCGATTGTCGAGAAGGTGTTCATTGACGGCCAGCTCTACTTCGATCGCGAGGCCGATCTGGCCCGACGCGCGGAGATCCAGAAGGAGAAGGAAGCGCTCAAGGCCCGCGAGCGAAGCGCCGAGCGTCGTCCGGGGCCGCGCAGTCGTCCGCCCCAGGAAGAGGTCGATGGGAACGTTGAACATCCGCTACCACCAGGACCGAGCAAGGAGGTCAGGCCATGAGGGAGAGAGCACTCGTGTTCATCATCGCCTTTGGGCTTGTGCCTGCGCTCTCGCTTGTGAGCGCATGGGCACAGCGCGGAGAGACCTACGCGATCACGAATGCGCGCATCGTGCCGATCACCAGCCCGGTGATCGAGCGCGGCACCATCCTCATTCGGGCTGGGAAGATCGCCGCTGTGGGCCGGAACGTCTCGATCCCGGCTGGCGCGCGCGTCATCAACGCGCAAGGGATGTGGGTCTATCCCGGCTTCATTGATTCGGGGACGACCATCGGATTGACCGAGATCGGTCAGGTCGCGGCGACAGTGGATGTCAACGAGATCGGCGATTTCAATCCGCAGTTGAAGGCGATCGTGGCCGTTAATCCTTCGAGTGAGCTCATTCCCGTGACGCGTGTCAATGGGATCACAACGGTGCTGACGACGCCGCGCGGGGGGATTCTCTCTGGGCAAGCGGCGCTCATCAATTTGGACGGTTGGACGTGGGAGGAGATGCTCGTCAAGGCCCCCGTCGGCATCTACTTCAACTTCCCCACGATCGTCTCGGGCCGCTTCTTCGACGTGGAGACGTTCCAACAGCGCGAGCGCAGCTTCGAGGAAGCTCGACGGCAACGCCAGGAGCGCTTGCAGCGTGTGCGGCGGCTTCTGGATGATGCGCGCGCCTATGCTCAGGCGAAGCGCGCGGCCGAAGCGGGCGTGCCTGAGGGGAACGCGGCGAACCTTCGAGACCGACAGCCTCTATTGGTCAATCCGGTTCTCGAAGCCTTAGTCCCCGTCGTTGAAGGAACGCTGCCGCTCATCGTCGCTGCTAACGATGCTCGAGATATCAAAGCGGCCGTCGAATTCGCCGAGGAGCAGAAGGTCAAGATCATTCTCAGTGGCGGGCTCGAAGCGCCAAAAGTCGCGCCGCTCCTCAAAGAGAAGAACATCCCTGTGCTGCTTGGGCCTGTCCTCAGCCTCCCGCGTCACGAGGATGATCCCTACGATAGCCCGTTCACGGTTGCGAAGCAGTTGTACGAAGCCGGGGTGAAGTTCGCCTTCCTGACCAATGATGCCTCAAACGCGAGGAATCTGCCGTATCATGCGGCAATGGCCGTGGCCTTCGGCTTGCCGCGCGAGGAGGCACTACGAGCGCTGACGATCTCTCCGGCCGAGATCTTCGGCGTCGCTGATCAGCTGGGGAGCATTGAAGTCGGCAAGGTGGCCAACCTCGTCGTCTGGGACGGCGATCCGCTCGAAGTTCGCTCGCACGTGCGTCATCTGTTCATTAACGGTCGGCCCGTGCCGCTCGAGACTAAGCACACGCAGCTCTACGAGCGCTATCGGAATCGGCCCTGATCGTGCGTGGGGGCGCGGCGTAGAGCGCCCCTATGCCTGCTCCTTCGGGAGCACGTCCATGATCCACGTGATCGCGGCGAAGGCCCCGGACCAGCCGATCGTCGTGATGGCGAGCATGCCAGCGTGAATCAGCTCTTCCGGGGTGATTCCCGCTTTCAGTGCACGACGCGCGTGCGAGTGGACGGCGCCCTCGCGACCGGCACCGATAGCGATGGCCAGTTTCACCAATCGCTGCGTTCGCTCATCGAGCGGCCCCGCCTGTGCGGTCGCTTCACCCAGCCGATTGTACGCTTCCCAAACCTGTGGATATTTCGCCGCGAACTCTCGCAGGACATCCGGCAATTCTGTATTCGCCATAGCTCTCCCCTCCGAGTCTCAATTGTGAGCGCCCGATCGAAGGAGTCAAGCGCGCAGCGCGCATCCCTTCCGGGGGGAGTCCGCTTCGCCCGCCTTCGGTAAGAACACGCGGTCGCTCTGAAATTGATTGTGGCCTGGAGGGAGCACCTCTGGACAGGCGGTGCGGCTTTCTGCTATCTTCCCGCTGCGCTGGATCTCAGAGTGAGGGGGGAGAGTTATGAAGCCAATCGCTGCTCTTGTGATGCTCCCTGTGCTCCTTTTGGTCTGGCCAGTTTGCGCGCAAACGCCTTCGTACGATGTGCTCATTCGTGGGGGGCGTATCTTAGATGGGACGGGGAATCCATGGTTTCCGGCCGATGTGGCGATCAAAGATGGGCGGATCGCAGCCATCGGACGGCTGGAGGGAGCGACGGCCACGCGCATCCTTGACGCGCGCGGGTTATATGTCGTTCCGGGATTCATTGATCTGCATTCGCATGCGGACGAAGGCTTGGGCTCGCCGCGCACCAACGCGAATCCGAATATGCTCATGCAGGGAGTGACGACGGTCGTCGTCAATCAGGATGGGCGGTCGCCGTGGCCAATCGCCGAGCAGAAAGCGCTCTACGAGCGACAGGGGATCGGCACGAATGTCGTCCTGTTGGTCGGGCATGGGACTGTGCGCCGCCTCGTCATGGGAGAAGACATCCGACGGCCGGCGACGCCGGAGGAGATCGAACGGATGAAGGCGCTCGTGCGACAAGGCTTGGAAGAAGGCGCCTTTGGGCTGAGCGCCGGATTGGAATATGTGCCCGGTCGCTGGAGCACGACCGAGGAGTTGATCGAATTGGCGAAGGTCGTCGCCGCTTATGGTGGGTTCTATATCGCCCATCAGCGGAGCGAGGGGCGCGATCCCATGTGGAAGAACGCGTCCGATGAGATACCGTCCGTGGATCTGCTGCAAGCGGTGAAGGAGACGATCGAGATCAGCGCGAGGACAGGCGTCGTGGCCGTCGCTTCGCACTTGAAGGCGAAAGGGGCTTCGTACTGGGGGAGTAGCTATGCCGCTGTGCGCTTGATCGCCGAAGCGCGGGAGCGAGGTCTGCCGGTCTACGCCGATCAATACCCTTACGATACGACGGGGACGGATGGACAAACAGTGCTTGTCCCCTTGTGGGCGCTTGCCGAGGAGGGCGTCGAAGTAGGCGGACAGCTCGGACAGCTCGCGCGCGGACAAGCGGGAGCGTTCGTGCGGATGAAGGAGAACCTGCGGCGGCGCTTGAGCGAGCCGAAGCTGCGGGAGAAGATTCGTCAGGACATCGCCCATGAGATCGATCGGCGCGGCGGACCGGAGCGCATCATCGTCTTTGAGTTTCCGGATCCGGAGCTGGTCGGAAGGTCACTTGGTGAGATCGCACGCCGGCGTGGCGAAGACCCGGTGGACACGGCTCTGTGGATCCAGCTGAACGGATTGGACCGTCCAGGCGGAGCGCGCATGCGAGGCTTCTCGCTCTCGGAGTTGGACATCGAGCACATCATGCGGCAAGAGTTCACAGCGACGTGCAGCGACGCCGGCACTGTCGCTTTTGGCGAGGGGATCCCGCACCCGCGCTACTATGGCGCTTTCCCTCGTAAGATTCGGCGCTACGTCTTCGAGCGCGGAGTGATCTCCTTGCCCTTCGCCATTCGCTCAATGACGTCGCTTCCGGCGCAGATCATCGGCGTGCGCGATCGCGGCCTGTTGCGCGAAGGGTATTGGGCGGACATCACCATCTTCGATCCGGAGAAGATCGCCGACCACGCGACGTACGCGAATCCGCACCAGTATGCCGAGGGGATCCTCTACGTGCTGGTCAATGGCGAGCTCGTGGTTGATGGGGGAAAGCTCACGGGCAAACTCCCTGGCCGGGTTCTGACGCCCGCGCGGCATTGACCGTACTGGAAACATCCAAAGGGGCGGCAATCGATGACGACCCTTTAGATCCGCGCTCTCCTCAAGCCGTTCTTTGGGCCGCGCGTCTGGCCTTGTTAGCGTGCGCGCCGACTGAAAAATGCTTCGCGATCCCGGCGGCTATTGCCCGAGCAGGCGAAGCAAGATGGCCTTCTGGATGTGGAGGCGGTTCTCGGCTTGATCGAAGACGATGCTCTGCGGTCCGTCAATGACGTCGTCGGTCATCTCGGCGCCGCGCTCCGCCGGAAGGCAATGCATGAAGAGCGCATCCGGGCGGGCCTCCCGCATGAGGTCCGCCGTCACTTGAAAGGGGCGGAGGCGTCGCTCGCGCTCGGCCCGATGCTTGGGCGAGATGTGGTAGCTCATCCACGTATCCGTGTAGACGATGTCGGCCTCGGCGACGGCGGCGCGCGGATCGTGCCCGATCTCGATCCCCGCCCCTGTCTGGCGAGCCATCGCCCGCGCGCGGGCAACAACGGTCGCGTCCGGCTCGTATTCTTGACCCTCGGGGCATCCCACGCTCACGTGCATTCCGACGGCGGCGCCGCCAAGCAGCAGCGAATGGGTCACGTTGTTATGCCCGTCGCCCACGTAGGCGAGCTTCACCCCGCGAAGTCGGCCTTTCTTCTCCCGAATGGTCATCAGATCGCCGAGCACCTGGCAGGGATGCTCGTGATCGGTCAGGCCATTGATGACGGGCACGCTCGCGTGCGCGGCCAGCTCTTCCAGATCCGCTTGCCGGAACAGCCGCGCCATGATCGCGTCCACGTAGCGGGAGGCCGTGCGCGCCGTATCGGCGAGGCTCTCCTTTCCCTTCCCCAGCGGCGACGTGCCGAGATCGTAGTAGATGGCGTGCCCGCCCATCTGCAGCATGGCGACCTCAAACGACAGCCGCGTGCGCAACGACGGCTTCTCGAAGAGCATGAGCAGCACGCGCCCGTCGAGGGCGCGAGCGACCCGAGCGGGATCGCGTTTGATCTGCAACCCGCGCTCGATGGTCTCTTCGATCCACTCGCGTGGCCAATCGGCCAGAGAGAGCAGATGCCTCATCTTCGGCCTCCTTTCAATCGGGATAGATGTGCGTGCCCGTGTGGCCGCGAAAAGCCGCGAGCACGACTTCCGGTCGCGTGATGATGACCTCGCGCCCGCCGCCCTGGAGAAACGCGATGGCGGCTTCGATCTTCGGCCCCATGCTTCCGGGAGCGAAATGGCCTTCGGCCAGATAACGTCGGGCTTCGGCGAGCGTCATTCGCTCGATGTCTCGCTCCTGGGGCGTGCCGAAGTTGAGTTTGACCTTCTCGACGGCTGTGAGATCGAGCAGACGGTCGGCCCGAAGTGCCGTTGCCAGAAGGCTCGACGCCAGGTCCTTATCCACAACGGCTTCGATGCCGACGAGCGTCCCGTCCTCAGCAAGCGCGACGGGAATGCCTCCGCCGCCGGCGACGATGACAATCGCGCCGCTCTCGAAAAGCTGAAGGATCACATCCTGCTCGACCAGACGAAGCGGCAGCGGCGAGGGAACGACACGGCGATAGCCCCGATGCGCATCTTCCATGAGCGTGTATCCCTTGCGCCGCAATTGGTCGGCTTGCGCGGCCGTGTAAAACGGGCCGATGGGTTTGGTCGGTGAGTGCAAGCGCGGATCCTGCCGATCCACGACAACTTGGGTGAGGACGGTCACCACCGGACGCGCGATGCCCCTTCGGCGGAGCAGATTGTGGAGCGTGCGTTGAATGAGATACCCCATCTCGCCCTGCGATTGAGCGACGCAGACATCCAGCGGCAGGTCGTAGGCCTTCCCCCGCGCCTCTTCGACGCGGATGACGATGTTGCCGACCTGTGGGCCGTTGCCATGCGTGAGCGCGATCCGATGTCCTTCGCGGATCAATTCGACCACGCCGCCGAGCGATTCCTCCACAGTGGCGAGTTGCTCGGGGATCGTTCCGGCTTGCCCCGGTTTGATCAAGGCGTTGCCGCCAAGAGCGATGACGAGGCGTTCGCGCATCAGGCGTTCACCCTCGTGAGGAACTCTCGAAGGACATCGCCGAGCGTTGGCGGACCGATTTCCTCCAGCTCATACGCGACGCGACAAGTCGGATGTCGAATCTGCAGGACGCGGCGCAGATCCACGGGCGTGGCCACGAGCACGACATCGCACGGCGTGCCATTGATCGTCTCCTCCAGCTCGCGCATCTGCTCCGCGCCGTAGCCCATGGCCGGCAGCAGCGGTCCGATGTGCGGATATTCGGCGAACGTCTCGCGGATGCTCCCGACGGCATAGGGACGGGGATCAACCAGCTCGCGCGCGCCGAACTGTCGCGCGGCGAGCACACCCGCCCCATAGCTCATCTCACCGTGCGTCAGCGTCGGCCCATCTTCGACGACGAGCACGCGCCGATCGCGAATCGCCTCGGGCGCATCCACGACGATCGGCAGGTTCGCCTCGATGACGAGCGCGTTCGGATTGAACGTGCGGATATTGCGTCGCACAACGTCCACATCTTCGGGTCGCGCCGTATTGACCTTGCTGATGATGAGGACGTCGGCCCGCAGGAAGTTCACTTCGCCGGGAAAATAAGCGCGTTCATGTCCGGGCCGATGCGGATCCACGAGCACGATCTCCAGATCGGGAACGAAGAAGGGGAGATCGTTATTCCCTCCGTCCCAGACGAGGACATCGGCTTCCGCCTCCGCCTGGCGCAAGATGCGCTCGTAATCCACGCCGGCGTAGACGATCACGCCGTTGCGCACGTGCGGCTCGTATTCCTCCATCTCCTCGATAGTGCAGTTGTAGTGGCGGAGATCATCGAGCGTCTCGAACCGTTGCACGACCTGCCGCGAGAGATCGCCATAGGGCATGGGGTGACGCACGACGACGACCCGGCGGCCCATCTCGCGGAGCAGCCGGGCGATTTTGCGGCTCGCCGGACTCTTGCCGCAGCCCGTGCGCACGGCGCAGACGGAGATGACGGGCCGTTGCGCCCGCAGCATGGTCGCCCGCGCGCCGAGCAACCGAAAGTCGGCGCCTCGCGCCAGCGCTCGCGCCGCCGCATGCATGACATGCTCGTGCGAAACATCGCTGTAAGAGAAGACGACCTGCTCGATCTCGTGCTCCTCGATCAATCGTTCCAATTCCTCTTCCGGGTAGATGGGCACGCCTTCGGGATACAGTTCGCCGGCCAGCTCCGGCGGATAGCGACGTCCCTCGATGTTCGGAATCTGCGCCGCCGTGAAGGCGACCACGTCGTACTGCGGGTTGTCCCGAAAGACGACGTTGAAGTTGTGGAAGTCTCGACCGGCCGCTCCCATGATCAAGACGCGCGTGCGCTTCATACGTTCGCTCTCCTGGCAAGAAGCGGTTTCATAGTCCCGACGTCGCCCGTCAAATCACTTGCCCTTCCAAGATGACGGCGTTTTTGGGAACGATCACGATGCCTTCTCGAATGTGATAATTCGGCCCATCGGCGTGCTGAAGTCCAGCCTCGTTCACGATGCGCGCCCGAGCGCCGATGCGCACGTTGCGATCAAGGATCGCGCGACGAATGAGGGCGCCTTCGCCGATCCCTACAGGCGGAAGGCCGAGCGCGCGATCCCGTCGCTCTTCCTCCGGCGAGGGGAAGAATTCCGCGCCGAAAGCGATCACGCCGTCTAAGTGAGCGCCCCGCTCCACGCGGCTGCGGAGCCCGAGGATCGAGCGCTGCACTCGCGCGCCCCTCACCAGAGAGCCATCGGCGATCAAAGAGTCCACGATCTCACTCTCGTGAATCTTGGCCGGCGGAAGATACCGCGGGCGCGTGTACAGCGGTGCGTTCGGATCGTAGATGGAGAGTGGCGGCTCCACGTCGAGCATCCGCATGTGCGCGTCGTAATAGGCGCTGATCGTACTCACGTCCTCCCAATACCCCCGATGCCAATAGGCGTAGACTCGGTACCGGGCAACGGCCAGTGGAAGCAGCTCTAACCCGAAGTCGAAGGGACCAGTGGCTTGCTCCAGGAGCGCGGCGAGCACGTCTCGCCGAAAGAGATAAATCCCCGTGGCGACCAAGTACGGCGCGCCGTCGCTTAATAGGCGAAGGTCCCTGAGGGCATCTTCGCGCGGCTCTTCCTGATACCAGAGGATGCGCCAATCCGATGGTTGAGGGGAGTCCCCACGTGCGCCCGCGATCTTCACAACCCCCCGCGTGCGCGCCACCGTTTCATCGGCCGCGACGACGACCAGTGTGAGGTCCGCCTCCATCCCCACGTGGAAGGCGAGGACCTCCTGTAATGCGATCCAGCCGACGTAGTCTCCGGGCAAGATCAAGATGTGTCGCGCCGGCCACAGCTCGAAGTGTCGCCAGGCGCGACGAATGGCGTCGGTTGGACTCCGATACCACTGCTGACTCTCCGGCGTCTGCTCGGCCGCAATGATCTCGACGAATTCCGCCGATTCGGAGAACCGCCCAAACCGATACGTTCGCATCACATGCCGGTTGAGTGAGAGGGAGTTGAATTGCGTGAGGACATAGATGCGCCGCAGCCCCGCGTTCAGACATTGGCTGAGTGCGAGATCAATGAGCCGATATTGCCCGATGAAGGGCAGGGCGGCTTTGGCCCGCTCCGCCGTCAAAGGGAAAAGGCGAGCGCCTTGTCCGAATCCTAACACGATGGCTAACACCTGTTGCCCGTGTGCGGCTACCGCCCCATTCATGCCACTTTTCATTGTAGCTCACGGCCTCACCTGAGCGCTATGAGCGACATTGGCATGCGGGAATAAATCTCCACCCTCGGTGTGTATTTCCTTATGGGGGCTTTCCGGATCGAGGCCGCTAAGGAGGAAAGAATCGTATGAACGGATGGGAGATGCGACGCACGAAGCTGCTCGCCCTCGGGCTTGTCCTTGTGGGATTCGGCCTGGGGCTTGGGGGGACGGGGACGACCTCTCCCGTCCCAGAGAGGTTTCAAATTCAAATTCCTTTGGGGATTCCCGCCGACCTCTGGGAGTTGATGATTCCGGCCGAGAACCCGATGACCGAAGCGAAGGTCGCGCTCGGTCGCGATCTCTACTTCGAGAAGCGGCTCTCGGTGGACAACACCGTCAGTTGCGCGACCTGTCATGATCCGCGCTTCGCGTTCACCGACGGCAAACCTGTCTCCGAAGGGGTCGGAGGCAAAAAGGGCGCGCGCAATGCGCCGACAGTTCTCAACGCCATGTTCCATGAGGAGCAATTCTGGGATGGGCGGGTGAAGACTCTCGAAGAACAAGTCTTGCAGCCACTCATCAATCCCGTCGAGATGGCCATGCCTTCACACGATGCTGTTGTGGCGAAAATCCGCGGGATTCCCGAATACGTGCGACGCTTTCAAGAGGTCTTCGGTGGGCCCAATCCCGTGACCATCGAGAACATCGCCAAGGCGATCGCGGCCTTCGAACGCACGCTCCTCTCGGGCGATTCGCCGTTTGACCGCTTCATGGCGGGCAATCCGAACGCCATCAGCGAGGCCGCTCGTCGCGGATGGGAGTTGTTCAAAGGGAAGGCCCGCTGTATCACCTGCCACGAGTTCAACCCATCCTCACCGTTTTTCACCGACTTCAAGTATCACAATATCGGCATCGGCATGAAAGCCACGCAGAATTTCGAGCCGCTCGTGCGACAGATCCAGCAGATGGTTCAAGAGAACCGCCTGACGAAGGAGGCGCTGGATCGGCTCGCGCTCACCGAGGGGTTCTCCGAACTCGGGCGTTTCCTTGTGACCCGTCAGCCGAAGGACTTGGGGGCGTTCAAGACCTCGCCCTTGCGCGATATCGAGCTGACGGCCCCCTATATGCACGACGGGAGCTTGAAGACGCTCCGCGAAGTCATCGATTTCTACGACAAGGGTGGCGAGCCTAATCCGAATCTCGACGGGGGGATCGTGAAGCTCAACCTCACGGAGCAAGAGAAGGCCGATTTAGAGGAATTCCTGAAGAGCTTGACCAGCGATTGGGTGCGGCGGGTCGCTCGCGGAGAGATCAAGCTGGCCGCCGGATCCACTTCCGAGAATCCGACGCCACGCTTGGCGCGCGGTTCTCGGTCTTCGAGGAGGTGAACGCTATGTGGCCCTTGAAATGGAAGAAACGCGAGCAGGAATATCGTCGGCAACGTGAAGAATTCTTCGAGGCCGTGAAGCGGCTCAATCGCCGAGACTTCCTGAAGGTCGCCGGTCTCTCGGCTGCCGTCTTCACGGCGAAGACCGTCGTCCCACCCCATTCCTTTCAAGTCGTGGATGTCGTGCGGGCCGAGCCGCAAGAGAAGCCGCTCTTCCGCTTCGCCTACATCTCTGACACGCACCTATATGAGCGGGAGCTCAATGAGCGCTTCGTCAATGCGGCGCTCCGAGCTGTGCGTGACGTCAATGCCTTGAATCCACCTCCCGATTTCGTCCTCTTCGGCGGGGATCTGGCGCAGTTGGGGCAGCCGAAAGAGCTGGAGTTGGGGAAGCAGATCCTGAGCGAGCTGAAGGTGCCGGTGAAGATGATGGTCGGCGAGCACGACTGGTTCCTCGACATGGGCGAGAAATGGCGCGAGTTGTTCGGGCCGGAGAATTACTCGTTCGATCATAAGGGCGTGCACTTCATCGTCCTGATGAGCGTGAACGAGAAGGATTTCTGGACCGAACGAGGGATGACGCCGATGGAGCGCATGCTCACGGTCGCGCAGCTCGATAATCCCCTCCAGAGCCGGTTCGAAGTGGGCGAGGAAGGACGCGAATGGTTGCGGCGCGATCTGGCGAAGGTCTCCAAGGACACGCCCATCATCATCTTCTCGCACTCGCCGCTCTACAAGTACTATCGCCCATGGAACTTCTGGACCGAGGATGCCGAGGCGATTCACGAGATGCTCTTCCCCTTCAAGTCCGTGACGGTGATTCACGGGCACACGCATCAGCTGCTGACGCATCGGATTCAGAACATCCACTTCCATGGGATGCTCGCGACAGCGTGGCCGTGGCCGTATGCTCCAGAAGGCTTGCCTAAGCTGACCGTGCCCATGGAGCGACCCGACCCCTTTGACGAAGCCGATGGAACGGGATGGGGGTCCGTGGATGTGCATCGCGACGGCTATGTGGACAAGCATTACAGCCTTTGGAGTCGGAATCCAATCACGGTCGCCAAGGCATATCTGGAATCGTGGGGCAAAGAGGCGATCCCTCCGGCCCCCGAGTTCCCACCCTATTAGATGAGGAGGTGGCGATGAGGATGACGAAATTGCTCATCACGATGGCCGGAATCGTCGGGCTCGCGCTTGTGGCGACATCGCTTGAGCGGCGAACGGCAGGCGCCCAACAGCCTCAGACCTCTGGCGGTTCCGATCGCCTCGTCGTGCAACTGTGCGACGGGGAGACCAAGTTGGAGATCGCCGAAGCGCGCGCGGGCGAAATCCTGCCGCCAGAGAAAGCGCGCGAGGTCGCGCGCCGCATGATGGCCGCTTATGCCGAGCAACAGGCCAAGCAGGTCTCCAAATGGACGGCCCGCGATCGCCTGACCTGGGAGCGCGAGCAAAAGCGCGTGATCGAAGAGGGGTATAAGCTCTTCCATGACTGGAAGGCCTTGGGCGGCACCATCGGCATCTCCTGCGATATGTGCCACCCCGATGCGGCAGCGACACATCCGGAGACCTATCCGAAGTTCCAGACGCAGCTCAAGCGCGTGGCCGCGCTGCGCGACATGATCAACTGGTGCATCGAGAATCCGATGAAAGGCAAGCCCCTTTCGCCCGATGATCCGCGCATGATCGCGCTCGAAGCCTATATCACGAGCGAGCGCAAAGGTGTGCCGCTCGATCCGGGGAAACATTGATGCCCGCTGGGCTCCGCGCGAGCATGCGCGGGGCCCTTTCTTGGCGCGAGCGACCAAACGGAGCTTAGCACGAGCCGCAAGACGAGTCCTGGGACGACAAAGTAAGCGATCTGAATCTCGCCTCGGGCGAGCAAAGTGAGTTCCTCCTACCCTTGAAAGGGTGGGCTTTCCCGGCGGCTCCTCGTAAGACGTGAACATAAAGGCCCGGTAAAAAAGCTCCTCAGACGTGGCGTCCAAACCCCGAAATCGTCCCTCAACTCCTTGAACTGACCAAACGACTTGAGCAACCTGTTCAGCCCGTCATGGATCACCTCTCCGGTGATTTCTTCCCAATCCGCGTGTTCTTGGGGTTCGCCCGCGCTCGTTCTAAGCGAACTTCGAGCCGCTCGCGCGGGCTCGAATGCAGAGCTTCGTTGGTGAGCTACAGTCGGGTCTCCAAGGGAGGCATGAAGCGCGGGGACCTATTACGAGCGACGGCCACGAAGCTGGCTGTAATACTCGATCTCCTCCGGGTCCTCAATCTTGTACTTCTCCCAAATCGTGGCGTGGCCGCGAACGGCGCGGAGGACATCGCCTACCGAGGCGATGTCCTGTGGGAAGATGAGGTTGAAATTCACCCCAGGCGCCCCTTCGCGCAGCAAATGCTCGACGATCCCGATCGTGAACTCCAGACCGATGCGCGCCGCTTCTTCCTTGCTCCCGGCTTCGGTCAATCGCTCCAGGATCCGGCGAGGAACTGGGATATGCAGGCCTGTCTGCAAAAAGAGGCAGCGACGCACACTCGTGAGCGGGATCACGGAGGGGAGAATCGGAACCGCGATCCCGTGCGCGAGCGCGGCCTCCACATAGCGAGCGTAGTTCGTGGGATCCGTGACGATGTTGGCGATGATCCCTTGCGCACCTGCTTCGATCTTTCGCCGTTGATAGAGCATGTGCTTGGAGAGCGCGTGCGAGGGATATTCCGGGTGTCCGGCGATAAGGATGTCGATCGTATAGCCTTGCCTATCGCGATATTCCCGAAGGAGTCGAACCAACTCGACCGTGGAGAACTTGAAGGCATCCACCTCGCGCGAACGTTGCGGCGTCGGATCGCCGCGCAAGACAAGGACATCGGAGACGGCCTTCCGATCCATCTCGTCGGCGTGGCTGTAGAGGCTGCGGACTGAGCCCTCATCGCGCGCCGTCAGATGGATGACGATCGGCGTCTCCGGCCGCCAAGCGCGAATCGTCTCCACGACCGCGAGCGGATTCATGCGAAAGCTCCCGCCGGTGCTGTTGGTCACGGCGATGCCCGCGATGTCGAAGTCCTTCAGCGCGCGCACCATCTCGTCTGTCTTCACCATGGTCTTATAGTTGACGGGCGGACTGATCTCGACCGTGAAAGTCTTCTCACCGGCGTCCGCTTTCGTGCGCAGTCTGCCGAGCAATGCCATCGTTCTCCCTCGCCAGTTGTTTATCGGTTATAGCAGAAGCGCCGTGGGGGATTCAAGTATCTGCGGGCATGGGGTGGAGAGGATCGCGGCGGATCGTCACTTGTCGCGTCGTCTCATCGATCCAGAGCAGCTCGACACGATAAATGAGTCGGGGCTCTTCTCCCTTTCGATCGCCGAACAGCTCGATCGGCACTTTCTCCCCCCACTCGATGGCGATGACGGCCGGAGCCACCAGGATCTCCAGAAAGCCCAACTGTTCGATGAGTGCGCGGGGATCGTCTATGCGATATAGGTCGATATGATAAAAGGGCCATCGTCCATGATGGAGATTGACGAGCGTGAACGAGGGACTGGTGACCTCATCGGGATCAATGTCAAGGCCTGCGGCCAAACCTTTCGCGAAGACCGTCTTCCCCACACCCAGCTCTCCGATGAGAAGGAAAACCGCCGGCGTTTCGAGCGCACGCGCGAAGCCTTCGGCCAGCGCGCGCGTCTCTTCAGCCGAGTGCGTGAGGAACGTTCCCTGAACGTCGCTCATCCTCTCCCCCCACCCGAGCGATGGCCTCGCCCAGATGCGCCGTCACGTCCGAAGCGAGCATCGCGCGCGCGCCCACGCGCTGCGCAGCCAGATCGCCGGCCAGCCCGTGTAGGTACACGGCCGCAAGCACGGCATCCGTCGGATTCCCCCCACGATCCTGCGCCAGACACCCGGCGAGAATCCCCGTCAGGACATCGCCCGATCCCGCCGTCGCCAACCCCGCATTCCCCGTGGGATTCACATAAACCTGTCCGTCCGGCGTCGCGATGAGCGTCCGATGGCCTTTGAGCACAAGCCAGAGGTGATGCGCCAGGGCGAAGTCGCGCGCGACCTCCACGCGATTTTCCAAGACATACTGATTCGTGCGCTCGATCAAGCGTGCCATCTCGCCCGGATGCGGCGTCGCGATCAGTGGGCGCTCTCGCCCGTCCAGTTCATCGGGCCAGGGCGCGAGATTGTTAAGCCCATCGGCATCCACAATGATCGGACATCGCGCGCGCAGCAGAAGCTCGCGCACAAAGCGCCGCGTGCTCTCTTGCGTCGTGAGCCCAGGACCGATCGCGAGGACATCGCGCTCTGCGGCGAGTTCGAGCGCGCGTGCGAGCGCTTGCTCGGCGATCGTCCCCTCCGCCGTCTCCTCCAACGCTTCCGTCATCGCTTCGGCGACCTGCGCGACGATGACCGATTGGCCGCTCGATACCGTCGCGACGGTGACCAATCCCGCTCCAGCCACAAGTGCCGCGCGCGCGGCCAGACATGCTGCGCCCGGTTTGCCGCGCGATCCCGCGATCATGAGGATATGCCCGTACGTCCCCTTGTGACTGAGCGGCTGCCGGCGCGTTCGCTCTAGCCATCGGCGCACGTCCGACGCTTCGACCAGATTCAGTGTCGCGCCCACCGAGCGAATCAATTCATCGGGGGATCCGATGGGAGCGACGACGACTTCTCCGGCATACAAATACGCGGGCGGCAGAACCAGGGCGGGCTTCGGCGCCGTGAACGTCACCGTCAGATCAGCGCGCACTGTCGGCCCAATCACGTGATCGCGATCGGCCGCCAATCCCGAAGGCAGATCGATCGAGACGATGCGCGTCGCGCGTGAGGTCTCAGCGAATCGAGCCAGGTCAACGATGACTTCTCCATACAGCCCTTCAGCCGGTCGCTCCAGCCCCGTCCCCAGAAGGCCATCTACGATGAAATCATACCGCTCCAACCGATCCCGAAATGTCAACCATGTCTCCCGGTCGACGTCCTCGAAGAAGCGAAGTCCTCCCACGCGCACCGCCAGATTCCGAACGATCTCGAAGTTGACGCGCGCGTCGCCCGACGTGTTCCCCACGCGTGCGAAAAGCAGAACGTCTACGCGCGCACGCCGCATCCAAACCTGACGAGCGAAGGCCGCGCCATCCCCGCCGTTATTCCCCTTGCCGCAGAGGACGAGAACGCGCCGATCAGCGATCGTTCCGAATCGTTGTTCGATCGCGCGAAGCATCTGCGTGGCCGCGTTCTCCATGAGCAAGAGACTCGGAATCCCATATCGCTCCGTCGTCAGCTGATCTACCTCCCGCACTTGAGCAGCCGTCAGCACCTTCATAAGCCTTTTAGTGTAGCACGAAGTCAAAGGACGACGAATGGCGGGGCAACCATTTCGTTTCTCAAAACAGGGAAGCCTGTCTGGGTAAGGCATTTCCCTCATCTTTACTCGAAGCGCAAGACTCAAGAAGCGGCAGGACGTGAGTCGGCCGGCCCTATAGAGATCCACCTCCGATATTCCCCGCGCGCGATCCGCTCCAGATCCGAGCGCAAGACCGGTTGGACGAATTGCCGGCGGGAACCCGCTCCGTTCAAGCGCCAGTCGCGTCACACCAGGCCGAGCCGATCGCCGGTCTCCCCCAACTTTCGCTCTCTCTCGCCGGTCGCCTTGAGCTCCTGAAAGGACGCCTCGCGGCCTAGGCATGTCGGCGTCACTTCCACATCGGTTTCCCTGTGGAAGAAAGCCCTGCAGGGGGGCCTGTAGGGGCATAGCAGGGCTCTACTTCACGTTTTGGATCCACCCTGTGGGTCAAGCTGAGCTCTCCCCACTCGGGATTCCAGAAGGAGGGCACGACTTTCCGTTTCACCAACCCCTCATCGGATGGTGAGAGTGAGTTCATAAGCGAAACTCGGTCCGCCGCGGCCACGGTCTTCGGTGAGCCGCACGAAGTAGCGGCCGAAAAGCGGCAGCGTCGCGAAGGTGAGCACGGGATCGCGCGTCTCTGAACCGACGCTCTCTCCCAGCTTCACCGTCCCGAAGAAGATTTCGAGCTTGAGCACAGCTGGAGAGGGGGGGATGAGAGTTTTCGCTCGCACGGTGATGGTCACCATGCGCCCTCGTTCGCTGTCGAAGAAGAAGATGTCGGCATCTCCGGCAGGATCAATCGTCCCCGCCAAGGGCGTATCCGGCGGAAGTTGGTTCGCTTGCGCGAATTGATCGTTCGGCTCCGACTCCCGCGGACGCGCCGCGCCCGTGAGCGTCACCGTGGCCCGATAGGCGTAGTCCGGCCCACCCTTCCCGTCAAAGCTGCGCACGCGGAAGAAATACCGGCCGTCGGTGGGGATCGTGAATCGGAGCAGGGAGTCGGTCGAACCCTCCGCGTCGTCGTTTTCGGCGAGTTGCTGGCCGCGGCTGTCAAAGAGGGTGACGACCGTATCCAGCGGCGACGGTGGCGTGAGCGAGCGCGCGTCCAGGTCAATGACAAGCTGCTGGCCGCGCCTCGCTTCGAAAGCGAAGAAATCCACATCGCCCGCCGGATTGATTGTCCCGCTCACGATCGCCGGCAGCGCGATCGCGTTCGCCTGCGTCAGCGAGTTATTCGGCTCCGATTCCATCACTATACCGGGTGGCGGAGGCGCCGCTCCCGTCAGCGTGATGAGCGCCTCATATGCATATGAGGGGCCGCCTTTCGGGCTGAAGTTGCGGACGCGCACGAAGTATCGCCCTGAGCGCGGGATCTCGAATGTGAGAAACGAATCGAGTGAGCCCCCGGCGTCATCGTTCTCCGCGAGCGGCTGCCCGTTGCTGTCAAAGAGCGTGACGACCGTATCCGCCTCGGATGGCGGCGTGAGCGATCGCGCGTTGATATCCACCGTCAACCGCTGACCGGCATCGGCCGTGAACGAGAAGAAGTCCACATCGCCGGCCGGGTCGAGCCTCCCCACAATGAGGACGTCGGGCACGATCGCTTGAGCTTGGGCGAACGTGTTATTGGGCTCGGATTCGTTCACTCGCGCGGGCGCGCCTCCGGTGAGAGTGACGGAAGCTTCGTAGGAGAAGCCGGATCCACCTTTGTTTCCGAAATCGCGGACGCTGAAGAAGTAGCGTCCGGCCGCGGTGAAGGTGAATTCGAGCAGGGAATCGAGCTGTCCGGGCGCGCGATCATCGTTCTCGGCCAGCTTTCGTCCGCTGCTGTCGAAGAGGGCGACGACCGTATCGGCCGCCGATGGGGGGGTAAGCCGCTTCGCCGCGACATCAATGCGCACGCGTTGCCCGACGTTCGCTTGGAAAGCGAAGAAATCCACGTCGCCTGAGGGATCGAGCACGCCGCGAATCGTCACGTTCGGCGTGATCGAATTCGCTTGAGCGATGGAATTGTTGGGCTCGGATTCGATGAAGCGACCGGGCGGGGCGCCTCCCGTGAGAGTCACGCGCACTCGATAGGTGAAGTTCGGCCCGCCGCGCTGCGCGACATCGCGGAGGCGAAAGACATAGCGGCCCGCCGTCGGCACGGTGAAGCGCAGGAGCGAATCTCGCATGCCCGGGGATTCGTCATCGTTCTCAGCAAGTTGCCGCCCGTCGCTGTCGTAGAGCGTGATGACCGTATCGGCCAGCGATTTCGGTGTGAGCGATTGCGCGTCCACGTCAATGGTCACTTGCTGCCCGGCACCCGCTTCGAAGGCGAAGAAGTCCACATCCCCCGTCGGATTGAGCGTGCCCGCGATGGTGACATCAGGGACGATGGGATTGGCCGTCGCGAGCGTATTGTTCGGCTCAGTTTCGCTCACCGTCCCATCGCCGATCGCCTCAAAAGAAGGCGCTGCCGATGTAGCGAACGGCCCGCTCGCGCTGCTGAAGTGGAAGGTGAAAACGAGCGTCGCCTCTTGTGATCTGGGGACTGGTCCGCCCGCACTCGTGATCCCGATGAGATAAGTCGTCCCCCCTCTCACGCTCATCGTGAGCTGAGAGGTGGCCAGGCCCCCCCAATCATCGTTACAGGCGATCTCTCGAAGTGCCGCGCACGAGCCCGTATAGACGGCGATGGCCGTATCGTATCCGCTCCCGAACGTGCTCAGCGTGATTGTCCCGTTGCTCGGAGGGGTGAAGCTGTACCATACGCTCTGGCTGTTTCGCCTCTCCCTGGTACAGGATTGTGGGGGATCGGTCGCCACCGATGTCGCCATCCAGACGTTCATCCGGTCCACGAACGACGTGCCGAAGATCGGCGTCGCCGAAGCGCAGTCGTCGTTGGGCGGGCGCGTGACCGACGCGTTCAGGATGATGTCCACGTCCTCGATGACCATTCCGGGGAAGACGGTGATGAGAGCGCGATCATTAGGATCATCGCGATCAGATTCGCCGGGACCACTGTAGAACTCGCGTGGTGCTGGAAGAGGAGGAGGGGGATCAAGTGGGCCGACGCGCGCAGCAGCGGTGAAGCGCGGATCAATGGGTTCGATCTCGACCGTGTAGGTGCCGGGGGGAAGCCCTCGCAGCTCATAATATCCGAGCAAGTCGGGATCATCCGAGCCCACGTACCCCAAGCGAAACGATTTGTCCTCCTTTGGGACGGTGCCGATATGCCGGTATCCGGAGATGGTGGAGACGGCCGTGAGCTGTGGATCCTCCACTCTCCGCGCGATGACGTTCGCACCCATGAAGCCATGGCCATCGGCATAGCGGATGCGTCCGCGAATCGTCCCGGTCGTCCGATCGAAATCGGGCGCGGGATAGAGGCTGGAGATCGCCGCTCGATCATCCAGATGCAGTGTGGCCCACTCCTCCACGCGGAATCGCGAGGTGAAGAGGGGGAACATCGTGGGGACTGTCTGATCGTTCGTCGGATCGGAATCGAAGGCGGCTTCCGTGTTGAGCTGCGAGTGATCGAGGCCGAGGAAATGCCCGACCTCATGCGTGAGGATGCCGCGAAGTCGATCGAGTGTCGTGGCGAACCGTCCATTGATGAGGATGATGCCTTGGAGGATCTCTCGGTCTGTCATTGTGAGTGGAGCCGCCCAAGCTGCCAGACGCGCATGGCTGCCCGATCCGATGAGAGCGTCCATGACGCTTCCGTCGGAATCGAAGATCACGGGGTTCGTACAAAGGCCCTGCTCCCGGCACTGGCGGATGATTTGGTTCAAGAAGCCGAGTGCGTTCGCGCCGGTCACGTCTGTGCTCGTGAAGCCGGCCATTTGGAATCGAAGGCGCGCTGTGGGGACGCTCGCCCAAGCTCCGAAAGCTTGCTCGACGAGGGCCGCCGCTTGTTCAGGGGAGAGCGGACCAAGCGGCCCTTGATCGAGCGTGTACGTAATCGGCCGCGTCGGATCCCAGCGAAACGGCAGACCTTCTCGGGTGACGGCCAAAGGGCCACCGGCCCGAAGGCGAAAAGAGTGGAAGGGGTCGCAGAGGACCATCAAGCTGAGGATGAGAGCGATTCGGCGAACCATGGCGAAGAGACCTCCATGCTAGCGGGATGTGCTCGCCCATCGCGCGATGAGCGCAGCGAGCGCCTCATACGCGATAGGACCGCGCTCATGGCGGGTGAGGAGCGCGCGCTCGGCCGTCGAGAGCGCGAGGGGGCCGTCGAAGAGTCCCCAGTTGTCGAAGCCATTGACGACCATTCGTCGCTTCGTCTGCGGATCCTGGAGGACGCGGAACTTCCCGGCCGCCCCGGCGACGGGGCTCGTCAAACCATAGCGGCTCTCCGGATAGAGGAAGAGCACGATCTCCTCGCCTTCCCGATAATCGGGCAAGTGGAACGGACGAAAAGTCTTCGAGCCGCCGATCTGAAAGAACGTGAATGAACGTCCTTTGCTCTTCCCTTTGAATGAGCGCTCGACGGCGAGCGTGACGCGCGTGACGATCAGGTAGGGATATTGCGGATGGGGTTCTTCGCGGACTTCGAGAACGCGTCCGGCGAGGATCGTGCCCGCGCTCTCGACGAGCTCCGCGAATGTCGCCGGTGCATGTTGCGCTCGCGCCGAGGGCACGAGGACTCCTAGGAGAAGCAGAACGAAGAGCGCGCATCTCATGGCCTGTTCCTCCCGTACGGAAGATCGTCGCGCATGGCGCGCCATCGCGCGAAAGGTTCGCTTTCGATTGGCTTCATCGTACCTCATCTCCGACCGCCATCGTAGACCGGATATCGAGCGTCAGCAAGAGGGTTCTTCCCCAGTGACCGCATGGTGAGCGTGGCGGCTTGCGCGGCCTCGGAGGCGGCTTTTATGATCAAGGACGATGGAGCCGGACGTCTCCTCCGAGCGAAAAGGGCTATTAGGGCGCGTGCGCGCGCGAGCGCAAGCGATCGAGCGCGAGATCTTGGAGGAATTTCCGGAATGGCCGCAGTGGAAGCGGCGCGCGCGGCGGTGGGGGATGATCGGTCTCGCATTCGGCCTTGGGGCGCTCGCGCTCGCTGAGCTCCTCGGTTGGTTCGCGCGGCAGGAAGAGCTACAGCGGCGGCGGGAGCGCGCGCGGATCATTCAACTCATCAGTCCGGTGAGCGAAGTGCGCGAAGAGGTCATCGAGTTCGTCTGGCGGCCTTCGCCGATCGCCGACCACTATGTCGTGGAATTGAGCGACACGAGCTATCGGTTGATCTGGCGGAGCCCGCCGGTGCGGGAGGTCGAGTTGCAATTGCCCGACGCCGTGCGCCGGCAGCTTCAACGTGGAGAGCTTTATCTCTGGCAAGTGCGGGGCTTCGATGCGAAGGCGCAGGAGGTGGCCAACTCCTCCTTCGAGGAGATTCGCATCGTGCGATGAAGCAGGCGTCGAGGAGATCGGCATCGCCCCTCGCATTGAGGCCTGCTACGCGCGGCGGCGCGTCCGTAGATAACGGAGCGCTCCTTCTGGTACCATTTGAACGTGCGGCAGAGCCGACATCTGGCACAATCGGAGAGCCGGAGGAGGTGCATGTGGAAGAGAGGAGGCATGGCCCTGACGCTTATCGGGGCTTTCCTGATGGGCGTGGGGGCGCGTGGCGAGCTTTCGCCCGGCGAAGCGCGGCGCTTGATCGCCACGGTCGGGGGGCTTCAACTCCCCAAGGAGAACGTGCACGTTCGTCGGATAGATAGCCTCGGCGGGCGCGATGTCGTTGTGGAAGCCTTCGTCCTGACGGCCTTCAAATTCACGCGGCGGGACGATGAGTGGGAGATCACCGAAGTGCGCGTCGGCGATCGTCAGTGGGAGAGCGTTGAGTTGGTGACGACGGCCGTGCGCGCGGAGAAGATTCGGCGTACGATCGCCGATTTGCGGGAAGTGGCGGCGGCCGTTGAGGCCTTCCGAAGAGAGCGCGGCTTTTATCCCCCGGTCGCCGATTTCGCCGCCTTGGTGGATCAGCTCACGCCGGCCTATCTCAAGCGGGTGATTCGCGAGGACTGGTGGCATCGTCCGTTCCTCTATGCGGTCACGGCGAGAGGCTATCGGTTGGCATCTCTTGGGCCGGATGGCAAGCCGGGCACTGAGGATGACATCATCTTGGAGAACGGGAAGGTCATCGCGCCGCGTCATGAGGGGGATGTATGGATGAGCTCAAGCATTTCGAGGCGCGCCATCGGCTCGCGGTGATCCTTCATCTGTCCCTGCTCTCGAGCGGGCTCATCGCGTTCTTGGTGAGTTATCTCTTCAGTCAGACGATGGGCGTTTCGATCGCCTCGGCTGCTGAGCACAGGGCGCTCCGGCAAGCGATCTACGGCACCGTCTTCGTCGTGAGTATTGGCGTGATCGTGCTGCGCCGCTGGCTGCTCGGTGCCGGACGCTTGGGACGCATCGCCGAACGGCGCGGGATCGAAGGCCTTGTCGAACATCTGCTGAAGGCGACGCTGCTCCTTGGGGGGACGAGCGAAGCGGTGGTGCTTTTGGGGTTCGTGCTGAGCGTGCTCACGCGCGTGTTTGAAGACATGTGGCGCTTGGGAGGGATCGGGCTGATCCTACTGCTCTACACGTACCCTTGGCGCTCGATGTGGTATCGTGCGATCGAGCGCGCACAGCCATAGGGAGGTGAAGATGCACGAGGTCGGAAAACGGCTGTGGATCTTCGCGGGAGGGCTCGGTGTCCTACTTCTGCTGGGGGGTGGGACGCCAACAGGGGCACAAGGGATTCTCCAAAGGAAGCCGAAGGTACCGGCGGAACGGCATGAGGAGCCCAAGCGCAAACCGCGCGTCGAGGCGCTGCTGACCTATGGGGAAGCCATGCGGGCGGCCATGCGGGGCGATTACATGCGCGCCCTCGATCTGTTTCGGAAAGTGGCGGCGCTTGATCCGACAGCGCCTCAGCCGCATGTCGCTATGGCGGAACTGTACTATCAGCTTCGGAATTACGCCGAGGCGCGACGTGAGGCGGAATTGGCGTTGGAGTTAGATCCGAAGGAGATCAGCGCACATCGCCTTCTGGGGCGGTTGCTTCGCGAGGAAGCGCTTGCCACGCGCGATCGAGAGAAAGCCCGTCGCGCGGTCGAGGCCTTTCGTCGGGTCGTAGCCGAGGACGATTTGGATGTCGAGGCCTGGCAATCGCTCGCGCAACTTTATGCGTTTTTAGAAGACATGGAAGGGTTGAAGGAAGCCCTTGAGCGGTGGACCGGGAACGATCCGACGGCCGATGAAGCGTTCTATCGGCTGGCGTTGCTCTACTTCGATCGGCGGCAGTATCGGCAAGCTGCCGAGAATGCGGCGCGCGCGTTGATGAATCAGCCGGAGACGGAATACGCCATCTTGCTGGCGAAATCGCTCCTTTATCAGGGACACACGACCGAGGCGCTTCAGGCCTATCGCGAGGCTCTTGAGCGCGATCCGAGCAACAGCGAATTGCGCATCAACTACGCCGAAGCCCTTATCTTCTCCGGGAAGTACGATGAGGCCATCGAGATCTTGCAGCGTATTCTGACCGAGCAGCCGCGGAACCTGGAGGCCTTGCGCTTGACGGCACAAGCGCATCGCCGCGCGGGACGTCGCGCTGAGGCCATCGAGACCTTGAGGAGCGCGCTTCGGCAGAGCCCACCGGATGAGAGTCTGAACGTGCGCTTCGTCCTCGCGCAGACGTATGAGGAGATCGGGCAGGTGGATGAGGCCATCGCGACGTATGAGGAGATCTTGAAGGCGCTTCTCGCTCCTGACGGGACGGCGCCCGAGCGCCATCGAGAGGCCGTCGAGATGGTGTTGACGAACATGGCGCTCGCATATCGGCATGCCGGACGGCGAGAGGAGGCCTTTCGCATATTCGAGCGCATGCGACGCGTATTGGGGGGGAAGAATCCGCGGGCGGACCTCTTGATCGTGGACACCTTCCGCGAGGAACGGGATTTCGAAGCCATGCTCGCGCATGCTCAGGAGGCGGCCGCGCGGTATCCCGAGGAGCGTCGCTTTCGGCTCCTGCAGGCGCAGGCCCTTGGACGCTTGGGGCGGGTGGACGAAGCGCTGCGGCTGCTCGATGGCCTGCTCACCGGACTCAGCGAGGACATCCAGGTGCTCTCGACGAAGGCCCTCGTGCTCAGCGATGCGGAACGGTATGCGGAGGCCGAGGCCGTCGTGCGGGAAGCGCTGCAGCGCGATCCCCGCAACAACGGTTTGCTCATTCAACTGAGCCTGATTCAGGAGCGATTGGGGCGCTTCGCCGAAGCGGAGGCGACGTTGCGGCAGGTGCTCGAACGTGATGCCGATAATGCGACGGCTCTCAATAACCTCGGCTATTACCTGGCCGAACGAGGCGAACGATTGGAGGAAGCGCTGGAGTTGATCCGTCGCGCGGTGAATATCGAACCGAACAATGGCGCGTTCCTCGACAGCCTCGGATGGGTTTACTTCCAGATGGGGAATCTCGACGAGGCCGAGCGATATCTGGAGCAGGCTGTGCTCTATCAGCCGCGCGATGCGACGATCCATGAGCATTTGGGCGATCTCCATCAGCGTCGGGGTCGGCTCGAGCAAGCGCTTCATGCCTATGAGCGCGCTCTGCAGTTGGCGACCGAATCGCGCGAGCGCGAGCGCATCCAGCAGAAGTTGGAGAAGTTGCGTCAGGCGATGGGGCGGAAATGAGACGCCGGAAGCGCCACCATGGGGTGACGATGAGACGGAGCCACATTGCACGTTTCACGTTCGGTGTGGCCGTTGCCGGTTTGGCTCTCCTTGTGCATCCGCGGGCGGAGGAGGCCGCCAGCGCGGGGGATGATCTCGTTCGATTCTCGCCCGCGCGCCTGGAGGAGTGGATCTTCGAGGGAGTAAATCGGGAGCGAGCGATGCGTGGTCTTCCCCCTCTCATGTGGGATGCGCGGTTGGCCGAGGTCGCGCGCCGGCACAGCGAGGATATGGCCGCGCGCCGATTCTTCGGGCACATCACGCCGGAGGGAGAGGACCTTGACGCGCGCGTGCGGCGAATGGGCTTCGCCCGTTACCGCTCGGTGGCCGAAAATCTCGCCCTCAACTTCGATCCCATCTATCCGGTGGGCACGACGATCCACCACTGGATGATGAGCCCATGGCATAAGCGAAACCTCCTCGGGCCATTCCGATATACAGGCGTCGGCGTGGCTCTCGCCACGACCGGGGCGTATTACATCACGCAAATCTTCCTGGATCCGTGATGCGCTTGAGCGTCCCCGCTTTCGCGAAGGTCAATTGGATGCTGGAGGTGCTCGGTCCGCGCCCGGATGGGTATCATGAGATCCGTACGGTGCTGCAGACGATCGCCCTCGCGGACGTGCTTCATTTTGAGCGAACGGAGGAGGGAATTGAAGTCGTGTGCGCGCATCCACAGGTTCCGGCTGGGCCGGCGAACCTCGTCTTTCGGGCGGCCGAACGGCTGCGTCGCACACAAGGCGTGAAGGCCGGGGTCCGGATTCGGATCGAGAAGCACATCCCTGTGGCGGCGGGGCTTGGGGGCGGCAGCAGCGATGCTGCCGTCGCGCTGTTGGCGCTGGCGCGACTTTGGGAGATCGCGCTCGATCCCGAGCAGATGCTCGACCTGGGGCGGGAGCTGGGTGCCGATGTCCCATTCTTCTTCATCGGTGGGACAGCGTTAGGGATCGGGCGTGGCGATGAGGTCTATCCGCTGCCGGACGTGCATGCCGACATCTTGTTGCTGGCCAATCCCGGCTTCCCCATCTCGACATCTTGGGCCTATGGGCAATTGACAAAACGAGGCATCCCAGGTAACATTTCGGTTTGCTCAAGGGCTTGGCATCGCGCTGTGGGGGTGTGGCCTGCGGTACGGCGGGATGAAGGGGGAAGAGAGGTCGTGCCCATCTTGGCGATCGTCGCGGGGAATGATTTCGAGGCGCTTGTGCGAGAGCGGTATCCAGAGCTGACGCGTGGGCTCGACCGGCTGCGGGGGTGTGGAGCGCTGTGCGTCGGCCTCTCGGGAAGCGGGCCGACGATCTTCGGAGTCTTTGAAAGCGAGCGCGAGGCGAGGTGGGCGGAATCGGCCTTGGCCGCGCTCGGGTGGTGGCGAGCGCGAACGCGGACGGTGGATCGGCCTGAGTATTGGGCGCGCCTTGTGGCCAGCCTTTCGGGCGAAGCGAGCGGCCCTTGAGAGAGCTCACGTGTCGGATGATCGGAGATGCTGGAGGGTGGTGAAACAGGCATCACACCGGCCTTTGGAGCCGGGTTTGAAGGTTCGAGTCCTTCCCCTCCAGCCATTCCCCTCCCGAAGGTTCTGTGCCGACGATCTGCACACCTTGAAACCGAAAGTGGCCGCCATCGTGGCGGTGAAGGATTCTCAGGAGGGCGAGGGCGAAACGGATGAACGGGATGAAGATCTTCTCCGGGAACTCGAACCGAGCCTTGGCTGAGGAGATCTGTCGGTACCTGAAGGTCCCCTTGGGCGATGCATTCCTCGGACGCTTCAGCGATGGCGAGATTCAATTCCAGATCCTGGAGAACGTGCGCGGCGCCGATGTCTTCGTCATCCAGTCCACCTGTCCTCCGGTGGATTCCAATCTGATGGAGCTGCTCATCATGCTGGATGCCTTTCGGCGCGCGTCGGCGCAGCGGATCACGGCGGTGATCCCCTATTTCGGCTATGCGCGACAGGACCGGAAGGACAAGCCGCGTGTGCCCATCTCGGCCAAGCTCGTGGCCGATCTGCTGACGACGGCGGGCGCCTCGCGCGTCTTGACGATGGATTTGCATGCCGGCCAGATTCAAGGCTTCTTCAGCATCCCGGTGGATCATCTCTTCGCCGCTCCGGTGCTCGTCGAGTATTTCCGCCGGAAGGCGATCCCGGACTTGGTCGTTGTCTCTCCAGATGCTGGCGGGGTCGAGCGCGCGCGCGCGTATGCGAAACGCTTGAACGCGGAATTGGCCATCATTGATAAGCGGCGCGAACGGGCCAACGTCGCCGAGGTCCTTCACATCATTGGGGAAGTCAAAGGGCGCACGGCGCTCATCGTGGATGACATGATTGATACGGCGGGCACGCTGACCGAGGTGACCGAGGCCTTGCTGGAGGGCGGGGCGCGCGAGGTCTATGCGTGCTGCACGCATGCGGTCTTCTCCGGACCGGCCATCGAGCGGATCGAGCGCACGCCGTTGCGGGAAGTCGTCGTGACCAATACGATTCCACTCTCCTTGCGCGGCCAACATGTCGCGAAGATCACCTGCCTGAGCGTCGCCCCGCTGCTGGGTGAAGCGATCCGCTCGATTCACGAGGAGACATCCGTCAGCCGGTTGTTCATTTGAAGCGTATCGCCAGGTGAGGAGGGCGTTCTATGAGCCTTTTGGACGTGACGGTGTCAGCGGACATTCGGACGCGCCTGGGCAAAGGCGGAGCGCGGCAGTTGCGCCGCGCCGGAAAGATCCCAGCGATCCTCTACGGAGGCATGGAGCCGCCCGTCCCGATCACCGTGGAGAAAGCGCGGGTACTGGAGATCTTCCGAAGGTATGGGCACACGAGCATCTTCTCGCTCGTCCTGAATGGGGATACGGTGCCGGTGATCATCAAGGATTGGCAACTGGATCCGATCACGGGCGTGCTCCTGCATGTGGATTTCCTGCGTGTGGATCTCGGCAAGCCCACGCGCGTGAAGGTCCCGGTGGAGCTTGTTGGCGAAGCCATCGGCGTCCGACGCGGTGGATTGCTCGATTTCGCCACGCATGAGCTGGAGATCGAGTGCCTACCGGCGGAGATCCCCTCGCGCCTTCAAGTGGACGTGAGCGCGTTGGAGATCGGCGATCACCTCGCCGTGAAAGACCTGCAGCTTGGCGATCGCATTCGCATCCTCGATGATCCGGAGCGCGTGATCGTGAGCGTGCTCGCGCCGCGTGTGACCGAGGAGGAGGCGGCGGCTGCGCCGACGACGCCGGTCGAGCCCGAAGTCATCAAGAAGGGGAAGGTGGAAGAGGAGGAAGAATGAAGTTGATCGTCGGACTCGGCAATCCCGGTCAGGCGTATGCTCGAACGCGGCATAACCTGGGATTTCGCGTGGTGGATCGTCTGGCGGAGAAGCTCGGCACGACCTGGATGTGGCACGAAGCCCATGCGCTTGTCGGAATGGCGCGAATGGACGAGCTGTCCCTCCTATTGGCCAAGCCCCAGACGTACATGAACCTGAGCGGGCGCGCTGTTGGGGAATTGGTTCGACGATATGAGATCCCCTTAGAGGGACTTTTGGTCGTGCTCGATGATCTCGACCTCCCCTTGGGGACGATCCGAATCCGCCGCAAGGGGAGCGCGGGTGGCCATCGCGGGTTGTCCTCGGTGATCGAAGCGCTCTCCAGCGTTGAATTCCCGCGCTTGCGGCTGGGAATTCGACCGAATGCTTCGATCGCGGATACGGTCGCGTTCGTCCTCTCTCCGTTCGAGCCCGAGGAGGAACCGATCGTGGAGGAGATGATCGAGCGCGCTGTCGCGGCCGCATGGCGCTGGGCGCAGGAGGGGATCGAGCGCGCGATGGCCGAATTCAACGCGCGGGGGCCGGCGCTCGCGGACCCTTCGCCGGTCGCCCACTATTCCGAGAGTGGGAAGAGATGAGGGGGACTCCTCGCTTCGCCCGATGGGCGGAGCTGTTCGGGAAACGACGAACATCCGTGAGGAGGAAGGGATGAGAAAATACGAACTTCTCTTCATCGTTCGCCCGACGTTGTCCGATCAGGAGACGGCGGCCCTCACCGAACAAATGAAGGGATACCTCGCGAATGTGGGGGCGACCGTCACCAACGTTCAGAACCTCGGACGTCGTCAACTCGCGTATGAGATCAATCACGTGCGCGAGGGGACGTACGTGCTCCTGCATTTCGAGGGGAATGGGGCGGAAGTGGCGGAATTGGATCGCCGCTTGCGCGTCTCGGACGCCGTGCTGCGCCATCTCATCATTCGAATAGATGAGGAGCTGCGACGGGCGGAGCGAATGAAGCGCCGACGGCAGCGAAAGGCGACGCGTCGGGCACAGGTGGCGGCCTCGCGGCAGGCGCGAGAGCAGAAACCCGGAGCGCGGGGCAAGGGCGGGGAGGAGGCGAAGTCGTGAGGCCCTTGCTAAAGCGGGCGAAGCTCTAAGGGAAGGAGGTGGCCGAAGATGGCTGAGAATGTGAGCGTCGCATCGGCGACGATCGGTGGGATGACGTCGCAGCGAATCCGCCGTCGTCGCGAATGCCGGTTCTGTCGAGAGAAGGTGGATTTGATCGACTACAAGGACGTCGAGACATTGAAGGCCTTCATCCCCGAACGCGGGAAGATCATGCCGCGCCGTCTCTCCGGTGTGTGCGCGCCGCATCAGCGCATGTTGACGCGCGCCATCAAGCGGGCGCGCAATATGGCGCTTTTGCCGTACGTGACGGATTGAGCCGCGGAGGTCTTGCGCACAAGGAGGGAACTCGTATGGCCACGGTCGAAGTCTTATTGCGAGAAGACGTCGAACATTTGGGACGGCGGGGGCAGATCGTGCGGGTGAAGGCCGGCTATGCGCGGAATTATCTTCTGCCGCGCGGGCTGGCCGTGCTCGCTACGGCAACGAACGTGAGGGCGATCGAGCAGGAGAAGCAGCTCCTCGAGCGCCGGGAAACGCGCGAGCGAGCGCACGCCGAAGCCTTGGCCGAACGGCTTAAGGAACTGGTCCTCACGTTCCCGCGCAAGGTCGGGGATCAGGATATGCTCTTTGGTTCGGTCACGGCGATGGACATCGCCGCGGCGTTGGCCGAACGGGGGATCGAGGTGGATCGTCGAAAGATCCTCATCGAGCATCCAATCAAGTACCTGGGCGAGTACACGATCCCGGTGAAACTTCATCGGGACGTGACGGCCGAGATTCGGATTCAGGTCGTTCGCGAGGAGAGCGAACACGAGTAATCGCCCTCAGCCTTTCGAGGCCGTGGGCCTGACCTGCGGCTTGTGCGCGGAAGGATGGGTGGCCTCGACCTGAGACGCGCGGCCAAGAGCCAGCTCATCTTTCCGCCGGCTTCAGAGCACCACTTGAGGATGTTGAACCGTTCGAAGGTGAGGTGACGTCTCGCCTTCTCCCCGAAAGCGATCTCGCGTCTCGGGCGCGGATCGAGGTCCTGAAACGTATTTCGTCCAAAGCCCAGCGCGCGATCCGTTCGCGCACTCGTATGCCCCCTTCAGCGGGATGCGAGGCCTTCAGGCGCTCAGCTTGGGTTCCTCGAGCATTCGCTCAATCTTCTCGCCTTTGCGGTGAGCCGAGCCGCCCGCGCGATGCGTTCGGGAACGTGCATGGAACTCACGCCTGGGGGTTTGGTACAATTCCCCCGCTTATGGGGGAATCGAAGCGAACACCCGTGCAGGCATGGGTGGTGATCCTGAGCCTTTCGGCCGCGACGCTCATCGCCTTCATGGTGTTGCTGCTGCTTGGCGTCTTGCGCATTCCGCCGACGGATGTGGTGAGCGCCGATGAGACGTTGGTCCTCTATCTGCTGACGGCCTTTAACTTCGTCGCGTTCTCGGTCTTCGCGTTCATTCTGGCGCGGATTCTCCTGCGACTCATGCGAGAGCGGCGCGCGCATCGGCTCGGCTCGCATCTGAAGGCGCGGCTCGTGCGGTATTTCATCCTCATCTCGATCCTGCCGCTCGTCTTCCTGGCCATGTTCTCCTATCTCGTCATCAATCGCACGTTGGAGAAGTGGTTCGGCGAGCCGTATCGCAATATCGTGCGGGAATCGGAGAAGCTCACCCAGGCCTATGTGGAGGACGAAGTGGCCGATCTGCGAGCGGCGCTTGATCGGATGGTGCGGCAGCTCGCCTTTGGCGATGCCCGATATCGAGAGCGCGCGCTCGTCGGTGAACTGGTGCATCCGAAGGTGCGAGAGATCGCGCTCATCCACCAAGCGCAGGTGAAGACGTGGACGAAGCCGGGATTTGCGCGTTCGCCGCGCCTTGAGGAAGCTTTCGCCGAGGCCGCGGATGCTGTGCGCGCCGGGCGCTCCTACGAGCGGTCTCCCATCCAAGAGGATGAAGCGCGATTCCTTCTCTTGGGTCGTCCGCTGAGGACTCTGCCCGGAGAGGAAGGCAGGGCGGGGGTCATTCTTCTCGCCGAAGTCCCGCCGCAGATCGCTCGCTTGATGGCGACGTTGTCTCAGCAACAAGAGGCGTATGAGCAGCTCCACCGTCGGCAGGGGCAGACGCGGCGCGTCACCCTTCAGGTGCTCGGTGTGATCACGTTCTTGCTTCTGTTCGCGGCGACGTGGACGGGGATGTACGTGGCCAAAGGAATCACCGAGCCGATTCAAGCTCTGGCCGAAGCGACGCAGCATGTCGCGCGAGGAGATTTCTCGCGGCCCGTCGTCTGCGTGGCCGAGGACGAACTGGCCATGCTCGTGGACTCCTTCAACCGGATGATCGCGGAACTCGCAGAGAACCGCCGTCGCCTGGAGGCCTCGGCGCGCGAGTTGCAGGCGATGAATCTCGCCTTGGAAGAGCGGCGGCGGTATATCGAGACGGTGTTGGAGAGCTTGAGCACGGGGGTCCTCTCCTTCGAGGAATCGGGGCGGATCACGACGATTAATCGGGCAGCGCGCGAGATACTGCGTCTCCCTGATCCGCTGCCGTCGGAGATGGCGGCCGATCTCTTTCGCGCGGTCTTCGGCGAGGCGTTGGCGCCGATCGTCGAGGGTGTGCTCGCGCGCGCCTCCACAGACGGATGGGCCGTGCAGGAGATGGACTGGCCGACGCCGATGGGACAGCGGCATCTCATCCTCACGGCCTCGCCGTTGGGTGATCCAAGCGGCGCCACGCGCCGCGCCGTCCTCATGGTGGAGGATGTCACGGAGCTGGTGCATGCACAGCGGCAAGCCATCTGGAGCGAAGTCGCTCGCCGCATGGCGCACGAGATCAAAAACCCGCTCACGCCCATTCGGCTCTCGGCCGAACGCATCGCCAAGCATTTGCTCGGCGATCCGAATGCCCTCGCCGACGAGCGATATCGTCGGATCGTGGAGGAGGGGACGGCGATCATCCAAAGTGAGGTGCAAACCTTGCAACGCTTGGTGAGCGAGTTCGCGCAATTCGCGCGGTTGCCGGAGGCGCGCCTGGTCGAGGGCGAGATCAACGATGCGATCCGAGCGGCGTTGCAGCTCTACGATGAGCGTCCCGAGGGCCTCCTGTTGGAGGCCGATCTGGCTCCGGATGTGCCACGTCTCCGCTTCGATGCCGAGCACCTCAAGCGAGCGCTCGTCAATCTCATCGAGAACGCCGTGGATGTCCTTGACGGCGTGGAGGGAGAGAAGCGGATCACCGTGAGCACGCGCTATGTGCCCGAGCGTGGGTGCGTCCGCGTGAGCGTCGCCGATACGGGGCCGGGGATCGCCCCAAGCGTACGAGGGAAGCTCTTCACGCCGTATTTCTCGAACAAGGCGAAAGGCATGGGGTTGGGCTTGGCCATCGTCCGGCAGATCGTCGCCGAGCACGGCGGAACGATCTGGGTGGAAGAGAACGAGCCGCGCGGTGCGCGGTTCATCATCGAGTTGCCGGTAACCTGAACGAGCGTGATCGCCTATGGCTCATTCGATCTTGATCGTGGATGACGAGGAGGGGATTCGACAGTCGCTCAAGTCCATCCTCGAAGATGAAGGATTTGTCGTCGAGGCCGTCGAAAGTGGCGAGGCGTGTCTGGCGGCGTTCGAGCGTCGGCCATACAGTTGTGTGCTCCTGGACATTTGGCTTCCCGGAATGGATGGATTGGAGACGCTGCGACGGGTGCGCGAGCTGGCGCCGGATGTAGCCGTGGTGATCATCTCCGGGCATGGGACGATTCAAATGGCCGTGCAGGCGACCAAGCTGGGCGCGTTCGATTTCTTGGAGAAGCCGCTCTCGCTGGAACGGACGTTACTCACGGTCAAGAATGCGATTGAGCAGAAGCGCTTGGAGCGGGAGGCGCGGGAGTTACAGGAGCGTCTCGTGCGCGATTATGAGATGATCGGCGAGAGCGTTCCCATGCGCGCGCTCCGACAGCAAATCGCCCTGGTCGCGCCCACGGATGGGCGCGTGCTCATCTACGGGGAATCCGGTACGGGGAAGGAGTTGGTCGCGCGCGCGCTGCATGCCACCTCGCGGCGCGCGGCGAAGCCGTTCGTCGAGGTCAACTGTTCGGCCATCCCGGAGGAGTTGGTCGAGTCGGAGCTGTTCGGGCACGTCAAGGGAGCGTTTACCGGAGCGATGACGGCGCGTCAGGGGAAGTTCGAGCTAGCCGATGGGGCGACGCTCTTTCTGGATGAGATCGGCGACATGAGCCTTCGCACGCAAGCGAAGATCTTGCGCGCGCTCGAAGAGGGGCGGATTCAGCCGCTCGGCAGCAATGTGTGGATTGACGTGGACGTGCGCGTCATCGCGGCGACGAACAAGAACCTGCAGCGGCTCATCGAGCGCGGCGAATTTCGCGAAGACCTCTTCTATCGGCTGAATGTCATCCCCTTCGTCGTCCCTCCCCTACGCGAGCGCGTGGAGGATATTCCGCTGCTTGTGGAGCATTTCAATCGAAAATTCTCCCGCGCCTACATGCGCGCGCCGAAAGAATTCACGCCGGCGGCGATCGCGCGGCTGCAGGAATATCATTGGCCGGGGAACGTGCGCGAGCTGCGGAACATCGTCGAACGCATCGTCATCATGTGGGCGCGCCCGGTCGTGGATGCCGACGATCTCCCCCCCTTGCTCGGCGATCCGCTCGCGCTGGCCGAGCGCGCCGAGTACAAGACCTTTCAAGAGGCCGTCGAAGCCTTCGAGCGCCAGTATATCCTGCAGAAGCTCGCCGAACATCACGGCAACGTCACGCGCGCGGCCGAGGCCATGGGGATGGATCGCAGCCATCTCTATCGCCGCATGCGCGCGCTTGGCATCTCGCCGCTGAGACCGTGACGCCCGTCGCTCGGCCCGCGACCTTGCTCCTCAGCAAGGGGGTTAGGTACGCTTTATCCGAGCATCTCACGACAAATGAGGAGGCCTTATGGGAAAGAAGGGGAAGATCGTCGGGCTCATCCTGAGCCTGTGCCTCGCTTGGGGAGCCTCGCGGGCGCTGGCTCAAGGAACGGGGACGCTCGTGATCACGTGCGTGGATTCGGCGGGCCAACCGCTTAAGGACGTGAACCTCACGGTGATGAGCTTACAGGTGCAGAAGGTCCTGGAGGCCAAGAGCGATAAGGAGGGAAAGGCCGTTTTCAAGAAGCTCGATCCGGGCGTCTATCGCGTGATCGGACGGCGCAAGGGATATGATCCCATCGCGCGTGAGCCGCTCATGGTGGTCGCCGAGAAGGAGACGGCCGTGACGCTTCCCTTCCAAACGGGGGAGGTGACCAAGAAGCTCTACTTCGAGGATCCGGCGCTCATTCAGCAAGCGAATCAGCTCTTGCAAGAGGGCTTCCAGGCACTGCAGCAACAGCGCTTCTCCGAAGCGGCCGAGAAGCTCGAGCAACTGCTGCGAATCGCTCCCGGAAACGCCGAAGCGCGATTCTTCTACGGCGTGGCGCTCGCACAGCAGCGAAAGTGGGATGAGGGGGAGAAGCAGATGCGCCTGGCTATCGAGATGAATCCCAATGAACCGCGGTATCGGGAGGTGGTGGAGCGGCTGCCGGAATTCCGCAAGCACGATGAGTTGCACGAAGCGGGACAGCGGGCGATGCAGAATCGCGATTTCAAGACGGCCATTGCGAAGTTCACTGAGCTGCTGGCCCTGCAGCCGGAGAATACGGACGTCCGCTACAATCTCGCCCTCGCCTACGCCAACGACGGTCAATACGACAAGGCCATCGAGATCATTGACGAGGCGATTCGGCGGCGACCGCAGGAGGCCGAGTATCAGCGGCTGAAGAGCCAGATCCTCGAACACAAGGAGTACGCCACGATTCAGAAGGCGAATGAGATCCTGGCCGAGGGCGACCAACTGCTGCGCGATGGGAAGTATCAGGAGGCATTGCAGAAGTACGAGACGGCGCGCCAGATGATCGCGCGCGAGGAGCCCTCGATCTGGTTCGCCATGGGCCGATGCTATGTCGGCCTTCAGCAGCCGGATAAGGCCATCGCCGCCTATCACAAGGCCATCGAGCTGAACCCGCGCAAGCCGGAGTATCACCAAGCGCTCGCCCTGCTCTATTTGAACGAAGGACGCTTGGCCGAGGCTCTCCGCGCGTACACGGAGGCGTACGCGCAGTTGGGCGAGCCGGTGGATGAGCGCCTCTTCGAGTTGGGCCAACTGCTCATCCAGGAGAACAAGCTCGATATGGCCGCCCAGGTCTTCGAGCGGGTGCTCGAGCTGAACCCCAATCATGCCGAGAGCTACTACGAGTTGGGCGTCTACAACTTCTATAACGCCGACAAAGGGCGAGCGCGGACGCTGTTGACGAAATACATTGAGATCGGGAAGGATCCCAAGCACCTGGAGGACGCCAAGAACATCCTCACCGTCATGGGGAGGCAGACGCGGCCGCGACGACGATGACCTAGATCATCGGCAGCGGGCCCTCGCGCGCTGGCGGAGGGAAGACTTCATCCAAGGCCGCGAGGTCCTCAGGAGCCAGCGTCCAGCCAACAGCTTCAGCGTTCTCTCGAACGTGCTCGGGACGACTGGCCTTTGGGATCGTGAACAGACTCGGTCGCCGCGTGAGGAAATTGAGCACCACCTGATGCGGCGTCTTCCCGTATTTCGCGCCGATCTCGGCGAGCACGCGCCCGCCGCGACTTCGAGGCGAGGGGAAATCCCCGCTCCCAAACGGAGAATAGCCGACGACGGCGATGCCGTGCTGTTCGCAATAAGGGAGCAAGCGATACTCGATCTGGCGCGCCTTCACGTGATAGCAGACCTGATTGCACACGATCCGTTCACGCGCCAGCGCGCGCTGGGCGCGTTCCATCTGCTCGACGGTGAAATTGCTCACTCCGATGAAGCGGATCTTCCCGGCCGCGACCAAATCCTCCATCGCGCGCATCGTCTCCTCGATCGGATAGCGATCGCTCCACCAGTGGACGAGATAGAGATCGAGGTAATCGGTGCGCAGACGACGCAGGCTCTGCTCACACGCGCGGATCGTCCCCTTGTAAGAGGCGTGCTCGGGCCACACCTTGCTCACCAGGAAGACCTCGTGGCGGCGCCCCGCGATCGCTTTCCCGACCAATTCCTCGGTGCGTCCGTTCCCGTAGATCTCGGCCGTGTCGATATGCGTGAGGCCCAGATCGAGCCCCAGGCGCAGGGCTTCGATCTCCTCCCGCTCGCGCGCGGCGCGTTCGCCCATGCGCCACGTCCCCTGACCGATGATCGGGATTCGAACGCCCGTGCGATCCAATTCGCGCGTGAGCATGAATCGGCCTCCGTGCGCCCTCACCACCAGCCCAGCTGCAGGCGCGCCATCTCACTCATTCGGTCCGGCGTCCATGGCGGATCCCACACCAGTTCCACGCGCGCGTCGGTCACGCCTTCGAGGCTGCGCACCTTCGCCTCGACCTCGACGGGAAGCGAGAACGCGACCGGGCACCCCGGAGCCGTCAACGTCATGCGCACGGTCACGACGCCCTCGGGCGTGATCTCGATGTCATAGATGAGGCCGAGGTCGTAGATGTTGACCGGGATCTCCGGATCGTAACATGTCCGCAGCGCCTCGATGACCTTCTCTCGCAAATCCGCCGTTGGCGCTGCCGATGCGGCGGGCTCCTCCGAAGCATGGGACTGCGCGGGCGTCGCCGCTGTCGGTTCCGATGGCGATGTCGGCCGGATGTCTTCCATCGTGTCCCTCCCTCTGGCGATCTCATTCGGTCGAGACCGCTTCGGTCTTCTGTTCGAGAGCTGCGCGCAAGGTGTGCCACGCCAGCGTCGCGCATTTCACGCGCACGGGATATTTTCGCACGCCGGCGAAGATCGTGAGTTTCCCCACTTCGGGCGCCTCGGCCGCGTCGGGCTCTTTGCCCGTGAGCAGTTCGTGGAAGCGCTCAAACAGCGCTTCCGCTTCCGCGCGCGTCTTCCCTTTCACGCTCTCGGTCATCATCGAGGCCGAAGCTTGCGAGACCGCACACCCCTGGCCCTGAAAACGAATCTCAGCGATCCGATCGCCCTCCATTCGCAGATAAACGACGACCTTGTCCCCGCAGAGCGGATTGTGACCGACGGCCATGTGATCGGCATCTTCCAGGACACCGAAATTTCGCGGTCGCTTGCTGTGATCGAGCAGCACCTCTTGATAGAGATCGCGGAGATCGGTCATCGCCCGAACACCTCTCGTACCTTCTCCAAAGCCCTCACAAGCGCGTCCACCTCCTCCCTCTTGTTGTAGAGGGCGAAGGAGACGCGCGCCGTCGCCGGCACGCCGAAGCGTTCCATGACCGGTTGTGCGCAGTGATGACCCGCCCGAATAGCGATCCCCTCGTGATCCAGGATCGTGCCGATGTCATGAGGATGGACGCCTTCGAGCGTGAACGAGAGGATACTCGCCTTCTCGCGCGCCGTACCGATCAGGCGCAGGCCCGGGATCCCCGAGACCGCCTCCGTCGCATACGCGAGCAGATCCCGCTCGTGAGCCGCGATCACCTCCAGGCCGAGCGCCGTCACGTATTCGATCGCCGCGCCCAAGCCGATGGCGCCCGCGATGTGCGGCGTCCCCGCCTCGAACTTATAGGGCAGCCGGTTGTAGGTCGTCTTCTCGAACGTCACCGAGCTGATCATATCCCCCCCACCCTGATACGGGGGCATCGCCTCGAGCCATTCCGCTTTCCCGTAGAGGACGCCGATCCCCGTCGGCCCATAGAGCTTGTGCCCGGAGAAGGCGTAGAAATCGCAGTCCAGCTCCTGCACATCCACGCGCAGATGAGCGACCGCTTGCGCGCCATCGAGCAAGACGGGGATGCCGCGCTCGTGAGCGAGCCGGACGACCTCTCGAACGGGCACGATCGTCCCCAGCGCGTTCGAGAGATGCGTGATGGCCACCAGCCGCGTGCGCGAGGTCAGAAGCCGCTCGAATTCCTCCAGCAGCAGTTCCCCCTCATCATTGATCGGCGCGACGCGCAACCGCGCGCCCGTCTCCTCGCAGAGGATCTGCCACGGCACGATGTTCGAGTGGTGCTCCATGGCCGAGATAAGGATCTCATCGCCGACGCGCACGCGGTGCCGACCAAAGCTGTGAGCCACCAGGTTGATCGCCTCGGTCGTCCCCCGGACGAAGATGATCTCCTCCTCGGATCGGGCATTGAGAAACCGTCGGACCAGCTCGCGCGCACGTTCATAGGCTTCCGTCGCCCGCTGGCTCAGCGTGTGAACGCCCCGATGCACGTTCGAGCAATCCGCTTCGTAGAAGCGTCGCAGCGCTTCCAGGACCGGACGCGGCTTCTGCGTCGTCGCGGCATTATCCAGATAGACGAGTGGCTTCCCGTTCACCTGCTGCCGCAGGGCGGGGAAATCCTCCCGAACGCGCTCCACATCGAGCGCGTGCGGCGGGGTGGGCGAACACGCGGGGTCCACGGCTGAACTCATAGCAGCTCCTTGAGCATCCCCCCTTCGGGCCACTTCGTCAGGACCCACTCCCCGACGGAGCGCCGCAAGGGACCGAATGCGATCGTGTTGAGAAGGTCCGAAGCGAACGCATACGTGAGCATCTCGCGCGCGGTCTCCGCATCCAAGCCGCGCGTGCGACAATAAAAGAGCGCGTCCTCGTCCAGATGTCCGATGGTCGCGCCATGGCTACACTTCACATCGTCGGCGAGAATCTGCAAGCGGGGGTTCGTGTTGACCAGAGCATTGGTCGAAAGCAGTAGGTTCTTGTTCACCTGCCGCGCGTCGGTCTTCTGCGCCCCCGGGCGCACGACGATCGTCCCATCGAAGACACCGCGCGCCTCATCGTCGAGGATGCCTTTGTAAAATTCGCGGCTCATGCCGTATGGCGCCACGTGCTCGATCACCGTATGATGATCCACGAGCTGTTGATCCCGCGCCCAGTAGAAGCCGTTCAGCGCACATTCGGCACCCTCGCCCTTGAGGATCGCCATAATGTCCGTCCGCGCCAACGCCGCTCCGAGCGCGATGGAGAAATCGAGGACGATCGCCGTGCGTTCCTCCGCGATGCGCACGCTCGCGATGTGAAAGGCCGCGCGGCTCTCGCGTTGGACCTTGTAATGCTGCACGATGGCGTTCTCCCCGGCCCAGATCTCCGTGACGGCATTGGTGAAGTACTGCCCGTCGCCGAGGCCCACGTAGCTCTCGATGATCGTCGCCTGGCTGTTCTCCTCGGCGAGGATCACGTTTCGCGGGTGGGTGACCACAGGCGTCCCTGCATCGAGAGTGAGGAAGAGCAGATGGATGGGCGTCTCCACGATGGTGCCTCGCGGGATGCGCACGAACGCGCCATCGGTGAGGAAGGCCGCGTTCAACGCGGTGAAGGCGTTCGAGGCGTCTTCCGCACCGCGCGCCAGGTGCGGTTCCACGATTTCCGGCTCCTCGCCAAGGAGAGCGCGTATCCCGCGCGCGAGCGCGCCCCAAGCAGGACCATCGGCTGGGATCTCCCCGACGAAATGCCCGTTCACGAAGACGAGGTGGTGGGCCGCCCATTCCCGATAGGGGGCGAGCCACTCATCCGGAAGCGAACATTCCGGCCAAGCGGCAGCCAGTTGAAACGGTACGCGCAATACGGGGGCGATGTTCGTGAAACGCCATTCCTCTTGGCGCGTCGTCGGAAACCCCACAGCCTCAAAGCGAGCGAACGCCGCTTCTCGCCGAGCCCGCAGCCACACCGGTTCCCGTGCGCCGATGCGCTCATTCCACTGAGCGAAATGGGTTCGATAGAGTGCTTGTTCCGGCCTTTGATCGAGCCCCATGTCCTTCATGAGCGCGGCGATCCGATGATCTCTTCGGCGATCCATCCGTAGCCTTTCTCTTCTAACTCCAGGGCCAGCTCTTTCCCCCCCGACTTCACAATGCGCCCGTCGTAGAGGACGTGCACGACGTCCGGGGCGACATAGTTGAGCAACCGCTGATAGTGCGTGATGAGGACGATGGCGCGATCCGGATGGCGCAGGGCGTTGATCCCCTGCGCGACGACGCGGAGGGCGTCAATATCCAAACCCGAATCCGTCTCGTCCAGGATGGCCAGTCTGGGCTCGAGCACGGTCATCTGGAAGATTTCGTTCCGCTTCTTCTCACCGCCAGAGAAGCCATCGTTCACCGCGCGCTGCAACAGGTTCTCATCCAGTTCGACGAGTTTCGCCTTCTCGCGGGCGAGCGCCAGAAACTCCATGGCGTCCAGTTCCGGCAACCCTCGCTGCTTGCGGATGGTGTTCACGGCGGCCTTGAGGAAGTGGAGATTGCTCACGCCCGGAATCTCGACCGGATATTGAAAGGCGAGGAAGATGCCGCGACGCGCCCGCTCCTCGGGCGGCATCAGCAGCAGATCCTCCCCGTCGTAGAGGACTTCTCCCTCGACGATCTCGTAGACCTCGCGTCCGGCCAGCACCTGTGCGAGCGTGCTCTTGCCAGAGCCATTCGGGCCCATGATCGAATGGACTTCTCCCGGATACACAGCGAGCGTGATCCCTTTGAGGATCTCCTGTCCATTCACGCGAACGCGAAGATTCCGAATCTCCAAAAGCGATCGCCTGCTCATCCGATGCTCCCCTCCAAACTGATGCCAAGCAGTTTCTGCGCTTCGACGGCGAATTCCATCGGTAGCTCGCGAAGCACCTCCTTGCAGAAGCCGTTGACGATCATCGAGACGGCATCCTCGGCCGAGAGACCACGCTGCCGACAATAGAAGAGCTGCTCCTCGCTGATCTTCGAGGTCGTCGCCTCGTGCTCCAGTTGCGCCGTCGGCTCATGCACCTCGATGTACGGGAACGTGTGCGCCCCGCACTTGTCGCCAAGCAATAGCGAATCGCACTGCGAATAGTTCCGCGCTCTTGTGGCGCCCTTCATGATCTTGACCATCCCGCGATAGGTGTTCTGCCCATGGCCGGCTGAGATGCCCTTGGAGATGATCGTGCTCCGCGTATTCTTGCCGATGTGGATCATCTTCGTCCCCGTATCGGCCTGCTGATGGTGGTTGGTCACAGCCACCGAATAGAATTCGCCCACCGAATTGTCGCCGATCAAAATGCAGCTCGGATATTTCCACGTGATGGCCGAACCAACCTCGACCTGCGTCCAGGAGATCTTCGAATTGCGTCCCAAGCACTTGCCGCGCTTGGTGACGAAGTTATAAATCCCACCGCGCCCTTCGCGATCGCCCGGATACCAGTTCTGCACCGTCGAGTACTTGATCGTCGCGTTGTCGAGCGCGATCAGCTCCACCACGGCAGCGTGCAACTGGTTCTCATCCCGCATCGGGGCTGTGCATCCTTCAAGATAGCTCACATACGCTCCCTCGTCGGCGATGATGAGCGTGCGCTCGAACTGTCCCGTCTGCGACGCGTTGATGCGGAAGTACGTGGAGAGCTCCATCGGGCAGCGCACGCCCTTGGGGACGTAGACGAAAGATCCATCGCTGAAGACGGCCGAGTTGAGGGCGGCGAAGAAGTTGTCCGTGTAGGGGACGACCGAGCCAAGCCATTTCCGCACCAGTTCGGGATGCTCCTGCACGGCCTCGGAGAAAGAGCAGAAGATGATGCCCAACTCGGCCAGCTTCTGACGAAAAGTCGTCGCCACCGAGACGCTGTCGAAGACAGCATCTACGGCCACGCCGGCCAGTCGCTCCTGCTCCTCCAGCGGGATGCCCAGTCTCTCATATGTCCGGCGAATCTCCGGATCCACTTCATCCAGACTCTTCGGCCGCCGCTTCGGCGCGGCATAGTAGCGGATCGCTTGATAGTCAATGGGGGGATAGGTGACGTTCGCCCATCGCGGCTCGGCCCCCTCTTCGACAAGCTTCGCCCAATAGCGATAGGCGCGCAGTCGCCACTCCAGCAACCACCCCGGTTCGTTCTTCCTAGCCGAGATCCTGCGGATGATGTCCTCGTTCAGCCCTGGTGGGAAGACTTCCTCCTCTACCAGCGTGACGAAGCCATACCGGTATTCTCGATTGACCAATTCCTCGATGATGTTCGTCGGCGTCGCCATGGCCCTCTCCCTCAATCCTCACTAAAAAGTCATCATTGCGCGCAAAAAAAACCTCATACGGCGATGAAGCGCGCTCGACCCGTCTCCATGAGATCGCGCTCGACCTTTTGTTCGTCGTGGAGCAAGGCCGAGAGGGGGATGCGATCGAGCATGCTCTGAATGTAAAAAGTCACGCGCCAGAGCGGTCGAATCCCACAGTTGTTCACGTGGACACAGCAGTCCAAATTCCCCGTGAACTGATTGCAGATCTCGACGTCGGAGGCGAATCCACCAAGGGCGCGGATGATCTCCCCGAGCGAGATCTCCTGCGGCGAGCGGCTCAGACAATAGCCGCCGCTTTGTCCGCGCACACTACGGGTCAGACCGGCGCGACTAAGCAAGTGCAGGAGCTTCTCCACGTAGGCCGTCGAGAGCCCTTCGCGCCGGGCAATCTCCCGAACGGTCAACGGTTCCTCTTCCGGCTGCAACGCCAGCTGCAGCAGGCAGCGAAGCCCATACTCTTCCTGTGCCGTAATCCGCATCCTCCCCTCCGATGAAAGACCACGCTCAAGTTTGACAAAATCTGACTGATTTGTCAAGTTTCCCAGACCCTGTTGCCTCGCGATCCCGATCGCGGGCGTCCGAGAGGGGGCGTTCTCCTCTCGCTCGCGTGCTTGTTTTCCCAGTGCGTCACCGATAAGATTAATGTTTTCGCGCGATGACTGCGCGGCCATGCGATGATCTACGAACGCATCACGGAGGAGCTCAAGGAGCGATTTCGCGAGGCGTGGGCGGTCGCCGTGTTGACCGGTGCTGGAGTATCGGTGGAAAGTGGCGTGCCGACGTTTCGTGGAGGGGGTAGCGCGCCCGTATGGAAGGGACTGCCGGTGGAGAAGATCGCGACCCTGGAGATGCTGCGCACGGATCCGGTCACGTTCTGGCAATGGTATGCCTATCGTCGGGAAGTGATCGAGGAGGCCGAGCCCAATCCCGCGCATCGAGCGATCGCCGCGTGGGAGCGGCATTTCGAGCGGCTCACCGTGATCACCCAGAACGTGGACGGGCTGCATCAGCGGGCGGGGAGTCGTAACGTGCTGGAGTTACATGGCAGTCTCTGGCGCGTTCGCTGCATGCGGTGTGGCCTGAAATCGGAGGATCGCCGTGTGCCGCTTCCGGAGATCCCGCCGCATTGTCCCGCGTGCGGAGGGCTCTTGCGACCGGATGTCGTCTTGTTCGGAGAAGCTGTGCCGGAGGACATCTTCTCTCAAGCGGTGGCGGCGACGGCGACCTGTGATCTCTTTCTCGTCGTCGGGACCTCGGCGGTCGTGTATCCGGCGGCCGCGCTTCCCGTGTTGGCCAAGCAGAATCGTGCGCTCGTGATCGAGGTGAATCCGGAGGCGACGCCGGTCACGGAAATCGCGGATGTCACGCTTCTTGGCCGAGCTGGGGAGATTCTGCCGCTGCTCTCCCCACCAGAGAATGGAACCGGGTGATGGTGCGCACGCTCTATTTCGACTGTTTCGCGGGAGCGAGCGGCGACATGATCTTGGGGGCGCTGCTGGATCTTGGTCTGGATTTCGAAGCGCTCAAAAGCGAGTTGGCCAAGCTCCCGCTTCGCGGGTATGAATTGCAGTGGGGAGAAGTCCGCCGCGCGCATCTGCGGGGCACAAAATTCGACGTGCGGATCAAAGGGGAGGATCACGGGCATCACCATGCATCAGGGTATCCGCATCGGCGGTTGGAGGAGATCCTGGAGATCATCCGCTCGTCGACGCTCTCGGAGTGGGTGAAGGGGCGAGCGGAGGAGGTCTTTCGGCGGCTGGCGCAGGCGGAGGCGCGAGCGCATGGGTGCGCCGTCGAAGCGGTCACCTTTCATGAGGTGGGGGCTGTGGACTCGATCGTGGACATCGTGGGCGCGTGCGTGGGATTCGAGCTGCTGGGGATCGAGCGGTTTCTCGCGTCGCCGGTTCATCTGGGGCGCGGATTCCTCGGGTGCGCGCACGGACGGTATCCGGTTCCCGTTCCGGCGACGGCGGAGTTGCTCAAAGGAGCGCGCGTCTATACGAGTGACATCGAGGCGGAGTTAGTGACGCCGACGGGGGCGGCGCTTTTGGCGACGTTCTGCGAAGACTTCGGGTCGATGCCGGAGATGCGTCTGGAGGGGATCGGCTATGGAGCGGGGACGCGGGACTTCCCTGATTTTCCAAACCTCCTGCGCGTGATGCTCGGGGAGGCGCGTGCGGCGTCGGGGCAAGAGCGCTTGCTCGTGCTCGAAACCAATTTGGACGATGCCAGCCCGCAGATTCTCGGCCACGTCTTGGAGCGAGCGCGGCAGGCGGGTGCGCTGGAGGCCTTCGCCGTCCCGGTGGTGATGAAGAAGGGGCGACCGGGGACACTGCTGGTCTTACTCTGTCGGCCGGAGGATCGGGAGGCGCTTCTGATGCTCCTCTTTCGCGAGACGCCGACGCTCGGCGTGCGCTTCTACGAGGTCGAGCGGCGCGCGCTGGCCCGCGAGGTGCTTTCGGTCGAGACGCCCTACGGGCCGATCCCCGTGAAGGTCGCCACCTTGGGCGGTGAGATCGTGAACGCCGCTCCGGAATTCGAGGCCTGTCAGCAGGCGGCCGAGCGCCATCGGGTGCCGGTGCGGGAAGTCCTGTTGGCGGCGCTTGTGGAATTCCGGCGCCGCGAGAGGGGGGGCTGATGAAGACGTTCTACGTCACCACGCCCATCTACTACGTCAACAGCTTCCCACATCTGGGACATCTCTATTCGACGCTGGTGGCCGATACGCTCGCCCGCTACAAGCGGCAGTGTGGGTATGACACGTTCTTTTTGACGGGCACGGATGAGCATGGGCAGAACATCGAGCGCATCGCGCGCGAGCGGGGCGTCACCCCGCAGGCGCACTGCGATGAGATGGCCGAGGCGTTCAAAGGGATGATTCGCGATTTCGGTCTGGAGCCGAACTATTTCATTCGCACATCGGACGCCTCTCATCATCGCGGGGCGCAAGCGCTGTGGCGGCGCGTGCGCGAGGCCGGGTACATCTACAAGGGGCAGTACGAGGGGTGGTTCTGCCCGGCCTGTGCGGAATTCAAAGAGGAGGAAGAGCCGGGACGTCCGCCGCTGTGCGAGCTGCACAATCGTCTGGCCGAGCGCGTGGCTGAGGAGAGTTACTTCTTTCGCCTCTCGGCGTTTCAGGATCGGTTGCTGGCCTTCTATCGGGAGAATCCCGAGTGCGTGCGTCCAGCCTCGCGCTACAACGAGGTGGTGAGTTTCGTCAAAAGCGGACTGAAGGATCTCTCGATCAGCCGCGTCTCGGTCCGATGGGGGGTACCGGTCCCCGAGGATCCGCAACACACAATGTACGTGTGGTTTGATGCCCTATCGAATTACATCACGGCGCTGGGATGGGGGAATGAAGGGGAACATTTGCGGGCGGCGGGCATCAGCGAGGGTTCGATCTTCGAGCGATATTGGCCGGCCGATGTGCACATTGTGGGCAAGGACATTCTGCGCTTTCACGCCGTCTATTGGCCGGCGTTTTTGATGGCTGCCGGACTGCCGCTGCCGCGCACCGTCTATGCGCACGGGATGTGGCTCTCGGGCGGGCGCAAGATGTCCAAGACGCTCGGCAATGTCATTGACCTGGCTGTGTTGCGCCGCTTCTTCTCGCGCGATGTCGTGCGCTACTTCTGCTTGCGCGAGATGGTCTTCGGTGAGGATGCCGATTTCACTTATGGGGCGCTCATTGAGCGGGCGAATGCGGATCTGGCCGATGGGTTGGGGAATCTCGCCCATCGCACGCTCACGATGGTGCAGCGGTTCTGCGCCGGGAGCCTCCCCGAGATCTCGGCGAAGGCGTGGGGGGGATATGAGGAGGAGCTGCGCGCGACCGTTGAGGCGACGATCCGCGCGTTCGTGGCCGAATTCGAGGCCTACAATTTCAGCCGGGCGCTGGAGGTCGCCTGGGGGCTGATCGCGCGCGGGGATAAATATCTCTCGGACATGAAGCCGTGGGACCGCGCGCGTCGTCCCGAGGAGCGAGCGCGCGTGGAGACGGTGCTCGCCGTCGTGGTGCGCGTGTTGCGCGTGTTGGCCGTGTTGCTCGCTCCAGTCCTTCCGGAGACCATGCGCGCGCTTTGGGCACAACTGGGGCTTGCCGGAGAGCCCGCTCGCGTGAATCCGCTGGCGCTTGAATTCGAAGCGCCGATGGCAGGCGTGCGCATCGGCGAGGTGAAGCCGCTCTTTCCCAGGATGGAGAAGGAGGGGATTATGGCGGAGATCGAGAGCCACTCTCGGTTGGAAGCGTCGCCGTCGTCATGGATCACCATCGAGGAATTCGCGCGCGTGGACTTGCGCGCGGGGACTGTGGTCTTCGCTGAGAAAGTGGCGGGAGCCGATAAGCTCCTGCGGCTTTTGGTGGACATCGGCGAAACGGAGCCGCGACAGGTCGTCGCGGGGATCGCGCCCTACTACCGGCCGGAGGAACTGGTCGGGCGGAAGGTGATCCTCGTGGCGAACTTGCAGCCACGGAAGGTGCGGGGGATCGAGTCGCGGGGTATGGTGCTGGCGGCCGTCGTCGGACCGGAAGAGCGTCCGGTACTCGCCGGATTCGTGGAGGACGTGCCGAGCGGGGCGAGGTTGCGATGAGCGTCTTCGTGGATGCCCACGCGCACGTGAACGCTCCCGAATTCGATGCCGATCGCTACGCCGTGCTCGCGCGAGCGCGTGCTGGTGGCGTCGCTGTGATCCTCGACGTCGCCTTGAGCGGGCCGGAGCCGATGTTCGAGCGCGCGCTCGCCATCGCGGAAGCGCACGAGGGGATCTATCTGGCGCTCGGCGTTCATCCCCACGATGCGAAAACGTACACGGCGGAGGTGGAGGAGCGGCTGCTCGAGTTGTCCGCCCATCCCAAGGTCATCGCCTGGGGGGAGATCGGGCTCGATTATCACTACGACCATTCCCCCCGCGAAGTGCAGCGCGAGGTCTTCCGTCGGCAACTGCAAGTGGCCGAGCGTCGAGGGCTTCCCATCATCATCCATTCGCGCGAGGCGGAGGCCGATACGCTCGCCCTCTTGCAAGAGCGGGGGTCTCGTCTGCGCGGCCTCATGCACTGTTTCACGGGGAGTCGCGAGCTGGCGCGCCGATGCGTGGAGTTAGGCTTGTACATCTCCTTCTCGGGCATCCTCACGTTTCGGAATGCTTCGGCACTGGTCGAGGTGGCCCGCGACCTGCCACGCGAGCGCATCCTGATTGAGACCGATTGCCCGTATCTGGCGCCCGTCCCCTATCGCGGGAAGCGGAACGAGCCGCTCTTTGTGCGCGAAGTCGCCCGTCGGCTCGCTGATGCGTGGGGGGAATCGCTGGAGGTGGTCGCCCGGCAGACGGCGGAGAACTTTCTCACGCTCTTCGCCGATCGTCTGGCTCCCCGCGATGCGCGGCGTTTGCGGGATGGGGGCGCTTTGTGAAGCGTATCGAGAGGGCGCTCTTTGCCGAAGGGGATCCCATCGGGCGAGGATGTCGAGGATGCGTGGGGAGCGGGAGATCGCGCATGCGGACCTGATTCGGGGATTGAGACAATTCGCGACGTTGCGGGCGCTCTACGCTTCGGACTTCTATCGTCGGCACGCCGAGCGGCTACGCGCGCTTCTGGAGACGGCGCACTGGTACGTGCGCGACGGCGTGCGGCCGCGCGTGCGCGCGTTCTTGCGCGCCGTTCAGTGGAACATCGAGAAGGGGAAGAATTTCGAAGGCCTGCACCATCTTCTGGCGAGGCATCCCCTTTTGCGAGAGGCCGATCTGCTCTTTCTCAACGAGGTGGATCAGGGCATGAACCGATCGGGGAATCGGGACATCGCCGGGGACCTCAGTCGCTCGCTCGGCATGCACGGCGTCTTCGCGCCCGCGTACGTGGAGTTGACCAAAGGCGTCGGGGCGGAGCGCGAGTTGCCCGGGGAGAATACGACGGCGCTACAGGGCAATGCCATCTTGTCGCGCTATCCCGTGCGTGCGGCGTGGATTCTGCCACTGCCGCAGTGCTTCGAGTACTTCGAGTTCAGCGAGAAGCGCTTCGGTCGGCGGATCGCCCTGATCGCGGATGTGGAGCTGCCGGGGGGGAAGCTCTTGCGCGCCGTCTGCACGCACTTGGAGACGCGGACCACGCCGCAAGGTCGCGCGCGACAGATGGCGGCGATCCTCGATGCGCTGGAGGGGTCGGACGTCCCCGTATTGCTGGCCGGCGATTGGAATACGAGCACGTTCGCGCGGGGCACGCGGTGGCGCGCGCTGCGGGCATTGTTGCGCATTCTGTTGTGCTCGGCCGAGCGCATGCAGCGCGACCTCTGCCATCCCGATCGTGGGCGCGAGCCGCTCTTCGACGTGTTGCGCCAGCGCGGATACCACTATCGCGAATGGAACGACGAGACGCCGACGCACATCCTTCCGGTCGAGGTGGCGGAGGACGCCCATTATGTGCCGGGATTCTCGCACACGTGGGTGATCCGCAAGTATCAACCGTACGGGTGTCGGATCGGGCTGCGGCTCGATTGGTTCGCCGCGCGAGGGCTGCGTCCGCTCGCTGAGGGAGAAGTTCAGGATGGAGAGTCCGGGGTGTCGAGCGTGTGTCCGCAGACGATTTCGGGCCTGATGTACCTGGGGCGTCCGGTTTCGGATCACGCGCCTCTTATCGTGGATGTGGCGCTTCCCTCTTGAGAAGGGTCGTGTTACACTTCCCGAGCAAGGAAGGGGCGATGCGGCAGTTGCTGAACCTGGGGCGCGAGCTTTCGATCATCGCGGGCGCGCTCCTCGTCTTCGTCATGAGCGCGTCGGTGGCGATGTATCTCATGTTGCGTCAACCGGCCGTGCGCACACCGGCCTTGGTCGGCAAGCCGCTCTCGGAAGCCGAACGTATGGCCGAACAGGCGGGATTGAAGCTCCAGGTGAGAAATACCCTCTATGACGAGCGCCATCCGGCGCAGGTCATCATCGAGCAATGGCCACCGCCAGGGATGAGCGTCAGGCGCGGTCAGCCGTTACGCGTCAACGTGAGCTTGGGGCCGCGTCCTTCCGACAGAACGCCTTTGCCGGAAGCCGCGGAACGAGAGGCCATCGGTTCCGGCGAGCCACCCCCTCTTCGTGAAGCGGAGAGGGGGCGACCTCACCCCTTGCCTTCTCCGCCGACGGAGGAGCGTGGTGAGCCCTCCTCGCCGAGGAGGCCGGAGCGATGATTCACATCGCCCCATCCATTCTCTCGGCGGATTTCGCGCGTCTGGGGGAGCAGATCGCTCTGGTGGAGCGAGCTGGGGCCTCACTCATTCATATCGACGTGATGGACGGGCGCTTCGTCCCGAACATCACTGTTGGACCTCTGGTGGTGGAAGCCGTTCGTCGCGTGACGACGCTGCCGCTGGATGTACATCTGATGATCGTTGAGCCGGACCGCTACCTGGAGGACTTCGCGCGCGCGGGCGCGAATTATATCTCGGTCCATGTGGAGGCGAGTCCGCATCTGCATCGAACGCTCATGCGGATTCGTGAGCTGGGGTGCCGCGCGGGCGTCGCTTTGAATCCCGTCACGCCGCTCTGGGCCGTCGAGGAGGCGCTCGCCTATGCCGATTTCGTCCTGCTCATGTCGGTGAATCCAGGATGGGGAGGACAGCGGTTCATCCCCGCGTCGCTCGATCGCGCGCGGCGCCTGCGCGCAATGATCCGCGAGCGCGGCCTTCCGACGCGGATCGAGATGGATGGGGGGATCGGGGTGGAGAACCTCGTGGAGGTCCTGGAAGGTGGGGTCGAGATGGTCGTGACCGGATCGGCGATCTTCACCGCGCCCGACCCTGCCCAAGTCGTCGCCGAGATGGTAGAATTAGCTCGACGTTTCGAGCAGCGAATGCTGTGTTGAGGAGAATCATGAGGGACAAACGGCTTGCGCTGATCGTCCTGCTCGCTTCCGTCGCCCTGCTCCTTGGTGGGTGCGGTCGCGGCAAGAAGGTTGTCCTGGAGGAAGCGCGACCCGGACGCGATAAGGAGCTGTTCGAGCAGGGATTGACGGAGTTGAGCAAGAACAAGTTCCTCGTCGGGCGTTTGCTCCTGCAAACGCTCATCACGACATATCCGGATAGCCCTTATTTGCCGATCGCCAAGCTCGCCATCGCGGATTCGTTCTATCTGGAGGGGACATCGGAGGCGCTCGCGCAGGCGGAGGTCGAGTACACCGATTTCGCGAATTTCTTCCCCACTCACCCGTTGGCCGATGACGCGCTCTTGCAAGTCGCGCTGGCGAAGATGCGGCGCATTCAACCGCCGGATCGCGATCAGAAGCCGACGCGCGAGGCCGAGCGGCGGTTGTTAGCCGTCTTGCAACGCTATCCGAACACGGATCGCAAGGACGAGGTGCAGCAGTGGCTGAAGGCCGTTCGAGATATCCTCGCCGAGCACGAGATGTACGTCGCCCGCCACTACATGATCCGCGAGCGTCCGCGTGGGGCGAAGCGCCGGCTGATGACGATCGTCGAGCGCTATCCCACGTACTCGAAATTCGACGAGGCGCTCTACCGGCTCGGCACGGTCCTCTTCCAAGAGGAGGAGCCGGAGGAAGCGGCTAAGTATTTCGCGTGGTTGGTGCGCGAGTTCCCCCATAGCGAATATCGGCATCGGGCTGCCGAGATGCTGGAGCGTATTGGCAAGCCCATACCCGAAGTGGATCCGGTTGAGATCGCCCGCACCGATGGATTGGCGAACAAAGGCTTGCTCAACACGATGTGGGGGAAGATGAAGACGGTGTTGGGGATCGTGGACTTGGATGTGCCCAAAGAAGGCGTGTTGCTCAAGCGGGGCGAGACGGCGGAGGAGTTGATCGCCTCGGCGACGGCGCTTCTGCCGACGCAGACCGTCATCACGCCACAGGCCACGACGGTCATCGTCGGTCCGACCGCACCGGCCGGAGCTGGGGGCGCAGCGCAAGGGCGACAGGAATTGCGGATCGGCGTGACGGCGGGTTCCGAGGCCTCCGCGTCCGATGCCAAGGCGAAGGAGAAGAAAGACGAGAAGAAGAAGCCGGAGAGGAAGTGAGATGGGGGTCGGTCTCGGCCACAGCCATCACGAGCGTCTTCGAAATGGTTCACGAGTGCTCGTGCGGGCATGATGAGCGATTCGCCCGTGCGGGCGCTTCATCCACAGGGGATCAGCCGATGAAGTCGCGTGCGATCCCCGATTTTTTTGAGGGGGGATGTCGATGGGAGAACTGCCGAAGGCCTACGATCCACACGAGGTCGAACGGCGATGGTCCCGGATTTGGGAAGAGCGGGGGTATTTTCGCCCGGAGGCGCGACCTGAAGGGCCTCCATTTGCCATCGTCCTGCCACCGCCGAATGTGACCGGGCACCTACATATCGGGCACGCGCTCAATCACACGCTACAAGATGTTGTCGTGCGCTGGCGGCGCATGCAGGGGTATCAGGTCCTCTGGGTGCCGGGGACGGATCATGCGGGGATCGCCACGCAGGTCGTCGTCGAGCGAGAGTTGGCGAAGGAAGGGGTGACGCGCCAGCAGTTGGGCCGCGAAGCCTTCGAGCAGCGCGTCTGGCAATGGTGTGAGCACAGCGGTGGCGTGATCCTGCGGCAGATGCGGCGCGAGGGCATCTCGGTGGATTGGACGCGCAGAGCGTTCACGCTCGATGCCCCGCGCTCGCGCGCCGTCATCGAGGCGTTCGTCCGCCTCTACGAGGAAGGCCTCATCTATCGGGGCGAGTACATCATCAACTGGTGCCCGCGCTGTCAGACGGCCCTCTCGGATCTGGAAGCCCCCAAGCGCGAAGTGCGCGGGCGGCTCTACTACATCGTGTACGCTTTAAAAGCGGAACCGGGAGCCGTGGCCTCCGAGCGCGTCTTGGTGATCGCGACGACGCGCCCGGAGACGATGTTCGGCGATACGGCAGTCGCCGTTCATCCGGACGATGAGCGATATCGGCATCTGATCGGTCGAACGGCCCTCCTTCCCTTCGTGCATCGCGAAGTGCCGATCCTCGCCGATGCCCGTGTGGAGCGGGAGTTCGGGACGGGAGCGGTCAAAATCACGCCCGCACATGATCCGGTGGACTTCGAGATCGGGCGGGCGCATGGATTGCCGCGGATCACCGCGCTTGATCAGGCGGGACGTCTGACGGAGGCCGCCGGGCCCTTTGCCGGGTTGGATCGGTTCCAGGCGCGACAGCGCGTGGTGGAGGAATTGGAGAAGACGGGGCAACTGGTGCGCATCGAGGAGCACACGCACGCGGTCAGCCACTGTCAGCGATGCGATACGGTCATCGAGCCGCTCGTCTCCACGCAATGGTTCTTACGCGTGAAGCCGCTCGCTGAGGAGGCCATCCGCGCCGTTGGAGAGGGACGGACGCGCATCCTGCCGGAGAATTGGACCAAGGTCTATTTCGAGTGGTTGGAGAACGTCCGCGATTGGTGTCTCAGTCGGCAGCTCTGGTGGGGGCATCGCATCCCAGCTTGGTATTGCATGGAGGGGCATATCACGGTCGCGCGTCAGGTGCCCTCGGCGTGCGCCACCTGTGGCCGCACAGAACTTCAGCAGGAGGAAGATGTGCTCGATACCTGGTTCAGCTCGGCGCTCTGGCCCTTCTCGACGCTCGGGTGGCCCGAGGATACCGAGGACTTGCGCACGTTCTATCCCACGTCGCTGTTGGTCACCGGCTTCGACATCCTCTTCTTTTGGGTCGCGCGGATGATGATGCTGGGGTTGAAATTCATGGCGGATCACCCGTCACGCGCGCACGCCCGCGATCCTGATGCCGTCCCATTTCGCGTCGTGCTCATTCACGGACTCGTGCGCGATCCCTATGGGCAGAAGATGTCCAAGACGCGCGGCAACGTCATCGATCCGTTGGAGGTCTTCGAGCGCTATGGGACCGATGCGGCGCGCTTCACGCTGTTGGCATCGGCGGCGCCGGGCAACGACATCTCGCTGCAATATTCGAAGCTGGAGACGTATCGGAACTTCTGCAACAAGATCTGGAACGCCACGCGTTTCGTCCTCATGAACACCGATGCGGCGGATGTCGCCGCGGTGACGGATGAGGTGCCGCTGACGCTCGCCGATCGGTGGATTCAGAGCGTCCTGCATCGAACGATCGCCGAGGTCACGCGCGATCTTGAGGAGTTTCGCTTTCACGAGGCCGCACATCGGCTCTATCACTTTTTCTGGCACGACTTCTGCGATTGGTATCTGGAGCTGCAGAAGAGCGCGGTCGCCGCGCCCGAGGATTCGCCCCGGCGAAGGGCCGCGCGCCGGCGCCTGCGCGAGGTCCTGGAGACGGCGCTGCGGCTGCTGCATCCCTTCATGCCCTTCATCACCGAAGAGCTGTGGCAGCGTCTGCCGCACGAGGGCGAGACGATCTGCTTGGCGCCCTATCCGACGGCCGATCCCGCGCGAGTTGATCCGGTGGCCGAACGACAGATGGGGACGCTCATCGAGCTCATCACGAAGGTGCGGAACATTCGCGCGGTGATGAATATTGATCCGGCCAAGGAGCTGGGACTGCTAGTGCGTCCTTTGACGACGGAGGCCGCTGCTTTGATCGAGGAGCAGGACGCGGCGATTCGACGCCTGGGGCGCCTGGAACGCATCGAGCGCGTTTCGTCGCTGGATGGCTATCGGCAAGTGGCGCGCGACGTGGCGGGCGAGATCGAGTTGGCCGTGCCCCTTGAAGGGCTTATTGACGTCGAGCGAGAGCGGGAGCGGCTCCGGCGCACGGTCGAGAAGTTGGAGAGGGAGTTGGAGCACCTGGAACGTCGCTTGGCCAATGCCGATTTCCTAGAGCGGGCGCCAGAGGAGGTCGTGCGAGAGACGCGCGAGCGCCATGAAGAGGTGAGCGAGCGCCGGCAGCGGCTTCTGGCCATTCTCCATGGGTTGTGAGCGCCGTCGGGGACCTTCGACGATGCAAGGGGTGGGCCGATGCGACTGAATCCGTCCGACCTCTTCAAGCTGGCAGGAGATTTCCTAGCCGAGGATGTCGGTCGGGGAGATCTCACGACGGAGGCCGTCGTGCTGCCCGGGGTGAGGGCGCGCGGCCGATTCGTCGCCAAGCAAGATCTGGTCGTCGCCGGACTCGAAGTGGCCGATGCCGTCTTCGCCGTCCTGGACTCCTCGGTGGAGATCGAAGCGTTCGTCACCGATGGGGATCGCGTGAGCGCCGGCGAGATCTTCGCGCGCGTGGACGGACCAGCCGAGGTTCTGCTTGCGGCCGAGCGCACGGCGCTCAATCTCCTGCAGCATCTCTCCGGCATCGCGACGCTGACGCGCGCCTTCGTCGAAGCCGTGGCGGGAACGCACGCGCAGATCGTGGACACGCGCAAGACGTTGCCGGGCCTGCGGATGCTTCAGAAATATGCCGTGGTCGTGGGCGGCGGGCGCAATCATCGGTTCGGCTTGGATGATGGTATCCTGATCAAGGACAACCACATCGCGTTGGCCGGGAGCGTGCGCACGGCCGTCGAGCGTGCGCGCAAGCATGCCGGTCACATGCATAAGATTGAGGTCGAGGTCTCCAATATGGACGATCTGCGGGAAGCGCTCGATGCCCGGGCTGACATCATCTTGCTCGATAACATGTCACCAGAGATGGTGCGCGAGGCCGTGCGCGTGGTCCGCGAGCGTGCCCCCGAGGTGCTCGTGGAAGCCTCCGGGGGGATTACGCTGGAGAACGTGCGGGCCTATGCCGAGGCGGGCGTGGACTTCATCTCCATCGGCGCCCTGACTCATTCGGCGCCCGCTGCCGACATCAGCATGAAGCTGACGACGCTCTAGCCGGGGACCATCTCATGGGAGCCTCATACGGTGTAACCGAGCCTCCCCATTCGACGTTTGAAAGAATGTAGCGTTGGCGAGGAGGCTTATGCGGCGAATGATCGGCTTCATCGGATTCGCGTTGATCGCCGGTGCGATCGGGAATGTGCGCCCGGAGCCGGCGCTAAGAAGCGAGCGCGGCGCGGCGCCGATCATCCCCGTGACGGCGCACGAGTTGCTCAATCGGGTGCGCGACGGAAAGGCCCAGGTGACCATCGTCAACATCTGGGCCACCTTCTGTCAACCCTGCGTCGAGGAGTTCCCGGACTTGGTTCGGCTGGAGAAGACCTATCGGGATAAGGGTGTGCGTGTGTTCTTCGTCTCGGTGGACTTCGATTCGGAGCTTCCGACCGTGCGTCGCTTCTTACAGAAGCATGGCGTGACGTATCCGACGTTCCTGAAGGCTCAGGATGACGATAATGCGTTCATCACAGCGCTACATCCGGATTGGTCGGGCGCGCTCCCGGCCACATTCATCTACGATGCCCGCGGCCGATTGCGCCATTTTCACGAGGGCAAAGGCGATTTCGCGCTATTTGAGCGGTTGGTTCAAGATGTGTTGCAACACCCCAATCCTCAATGAGGAGGTACGATCATGAGACAACGTGCGCTCGCATGGGTGGTGTTATTGGCGTTCCCTGTGGTTGTCGGGGCACTGAATACGCCCAAACTCAAGCCCGGGGACACGATCCCCGCTTCCGTCAAAGACGTCAAGATGCTCAGCGTCACGGGCCATCAGCTCTCCATCGCTGACGTCAAAGGGCCTAAAGGGACGCTTGTGATCTTCTCCTGCAACTCGTGTCCGTGGGTCAAGGCCTGGGAGGCGCGCATCGCTGAGGTCGGTAACTGGGCACAGAAGCAAGGCATTGGCGTGATCATGATCAACCCGAACGATCCGGCGAAGAACCCTGAGGACAGCTACGAGGTGATGCAGCAACGGGCGAAGGAGCGCGGGTTCGAGTTCCCCTACGTCGTGGATGCCACAAGCGATGTGGCCCGAGCGTTCGGCGCGACGCATACGCCCGAATTCTTCCTCTTCGACGCGACGGAGACGCTCATCTATACTGGGGCACTCGACGATAACGCGCGCAACCCCGAGGCCGTGAAGGAGCGCTACCTCCAGAGCGCCATTGAGGCGCTCCTGGCCGGCCGACCGGTTCCGGTCGCGCAGACTCGGAGCATCGGCTGCACGATCAAATTCCGCGAGAAGATCTGACGCGCGGGCGAGATCTCGGGGCCCAGCGTGAGGCGCGACGTGGTGGGCCCCACCTCGCATTACGAGAGTCCATCGAGCGATGGATCTTCAGGTCGATCGGCGTCGAAGGGCGGGATCGACTCCAACCGAGCGGTGGCATTCCCGCCTCGTCAAACGAGCGAGCAGACGACAAGCCTCCCATTGAGGGCTTTTCGGCGGCTCTCGCGCTTCCTCACCCCTTTCTTCAAGGACCGCCGAGAGGATCTCCATGGCCTCACCGCATATTGGGGCGCGGTGTGGCCAGCGTCTCCTCGTCGAAGTAAAGCTCCGTTTCCGAGAGGGTGCATTCTCCGAGGATCGTCGGCTGAGGCGCCGCTATGGCCTCAATGCGGAAGAACGAAGAGCGATACCAATCGCGATCGGGCAAGTGACCCTCGATTCGAAAGAGCGGCATCATAGCGTAGCTCGCATAGAACCGCTCCCATCTGTTCTCGCGCTCCGGATAAACGCTGAAATCCCGGAGGACGTCAGTGATGACGAAGTTCATTCGAAGCAGCAATTGTTGCAGGCGATGCCATTTCGCGAGCGAGGCTTCGAGCGTCGTCAAGCCAAAATATCCGGCGGCATACCGACCGCGCAAGCTCGCCGCCGCGCGTGAGAGGAAGAGCTCGAATCCGGGCACCGTCTCCACCGGATCGGTGACAAACGTATCGAAGCCGGCGGTGAGATCGGGAGGGAGAGGACGTCGAATGTCTAATGGGCGGAATTCAATGGCGAATCCCTGCTCGCGATTCACGCGTTCGAGGAAAGCGCCTAAGCGCTCGTCCACGTCAATGACGACGATGCGCCGCGGCCATCCCGTCAGGGCGAGCGCGACGCTGACCAGATCATCATCGCCAATGAGCACGATGTCGCGATCGGCCACATCGCCCATTCGGTGCATGAAGACGACGCGCGCCAGGGCATCATCCGATCGCATGAACCCTTGGTCATATTCGGCCACCGGCAAGGGACGCTCCTCCGTCAGCTCCCGAAACCGTCGTCGCCAGGTTTCGGGCATGCGAAGCCCCTTCCCCTGACAGGCCAAGCAGGAGAGACCTTCCCCTTCCGGTCCCGCGATCGCCAAGCCTCGACTGGCCTCACGACCGCGCTCCGTCAGGCGAATCTCCATCCACCGGTCGCTCGACCGTTCGACCCACCCTTCAGCCTGCACACGTTCGAGCGTCTCGCACAGCTCGCGAATCGAGTACGGCCAGCGGCTCAGGATGTCCCACAGACTTCGCGGACCGTCTCGTAGGAGGGTGAGGAGAAGACTCCCAGGCTTTTCCATGATACGCCTCGATCGAGGATCTTCCGATCCACTTCCACCGGAGCCAGCTCCTTGCAGATCGCCTCGAACGCACGTAGCGCCTGCTCTTCCGAACTGCAGCTGAAGATGTCCAACGCGATGTACGACTCTTCGGGCCACGTATGCACGCTCACATGCGACTCCGCCAGAAGGACAAAACCCGTGACGCCGAAAGGTTGAAATTGGTGGAAAGAACTGGTGAGGATCTTGAAGTCGTGATCGCGGAGGATCTTCAAAAGGAGTGGCTCCAGGTGTTCGACATAGCTGAGGGTGCGTTGATCAACGCCATACAGCTCCCCAAGGATGTGAATGCCGATGGCCATGTCTCTTCGCCCTCCTCAGAGCGGAATCGTGATCACCTCCTTCGTTCAACCAACAAGAAACGAACCTGAATCCTCAGGTTCTTCTCCTTGCCGGTCGCATGATTCGGCAAGATAACCGAATATAGTCGCAACGGTGACGGAAATCAAGAGCTTTTTGCCGCCTGCGCGGTTTTGTGCTATTCTAAGTCGAGAAGCCGATAATGCAGGAGGCGCATGTCCGATGCGGCGGTGTTACCGGTGTGGGGCGGAGAATCTGGAGGACTCGGCCTATTGCGACGAGTGTGGGGCGCATCTTTCTGCCGAGGTAGGGGCGAAGTCCTTGACTTCCGAGACCGAGGGGCTGGCGACTTCTGAAGAGGAACCTCCCGCGTCTTTCTCGATCGCTGACGAGGGACTCTCGACATCCTTGCCCCACGCTCGTCCGCGCGCGAAATTGGTGCTGCTGCGTGGCAGTCGCGTCGGGCGGGAATTCCCCATAACGGGGGCGGAAGTGATGATCGGTCGGTGGGATGCCGAGCAGGGGATCTTCCCGGAGATCGATTTGGACGAGGAAGACCCGGAAGCGAAAGTCTCTCGGCGCCATGCGCGCCTCTTCTATCGAGACGGGCGCTTCTGGATCGAGGATCTGGGGAGCTTGAATGGGACATTCGTGAATCGCGGATCTCGACTCCGTCCGGGTCAAGCGGTGCCACTGAAGCACGGTGACGAGATCATCGTGGGGAAGACATTCTTGCGCTTTCTCATCGAAGGGGTATGAAGTTCTGCGCGCGGTGCGGATCGCCCGTTCAGCCTGATGATCTCTTCTGCGGCGAGTGCGGGGCGCGGCAGATCTCCTCCGCGCCGTTGGAGGGGGGACCTCGTGGGAGCGTCCTTCCGCCGCTGGCGGAGCTGCCGCCGGGGACGGTCTTGCGCAATCGCTATGAGATCGTCCGGCGCGTTGGCGGCGGAGGAATGGGCAATGTCTATCAAGCGCGCGATCTTCATCTGCAGGGAGCCGTGCGCGCCGTCAAGGAGATGATCGAGATGTTCTCCGACCCCGCGCTGCGAGAGAAAGCTGTCCGCGATTTCCAACGCGAGGCGCGCTTGCTGGCCAGTCTCCGACATCCCTCGATCCCTATCATCTACGATCACTTCGTCGAAGGCGGACGGTATTACCTCGTTATGGAGTTCATCGCGGGGGGGGATCTCGCCACGCGGCAACAGCTGGTTGGCGGACGCTTCGACGAGCTGACGGTCACGATGTGGGCCATTCAAATCTGCGACGTGCTCGACTATCTGCACACGCGGCAGCCGCCGATCATCTATCGGGATCTCAAGCCGGCCAACGTGATGATCGATCCCGAGGCCAATCGCGTCGTGCTCATTGATTTCGGGATCGCGCGCGTGGTCGCGCCGCGGGAGGAGGGGGTAACGGCGATTGGGACGATGGGGTACGCGCCGCCGGAGCTGTTCGCCGGACAGGCCGAGCCACGCTCGGACATCTATTCGCTCGGCGCCACGATGTTCCATCTGCTGACGGGCGTGGACCCACGCAATCAACCGCTGCTGATCTTCGACTTCATGCGGAATCCGACACCGTGTCAGCTCAATCCCGAGCTGACGCCCGAGATGGAGCGCATCCTCATGCGCGCCGTCGCGCACGCGCCAGAGGAACGGTTCGCCTCGGCGCGCGAGATGAAGGGCGCATTGGAAGCGCATCTCGCCCTCTTACGCGAGCGCTACGGCGATCATCTGGAGCAGGCCCATCAGATGGCGTTCGGCGATCTCGTCCGCCGCGTGGGTTCGGATGTCACGCCTCGAATCGGCCCGGTCGTCGAGACCGTCTACTGCAGCTATTGCGGGGTAAGCATCGGTGCCGATGACCTTTATTGCGCGTCCTGTGGTGCGCGACAACCGATCGAAGTCGAACCCATGCGCGCGAGCGCGCGCCTACTGATCCTCGATGCGCGTTCGGGCGAAGCGCGGGCGACGCATGCCCTGTTGAAGGACTCGAACCTCATCGGTCGCGCTGATCCAATCTCCGGTGTCTTCCCGGACGTGGATCTCTCGCCGTATGATCTGGGAGCGAAAGTCTCCCGTCGGCATGCGCGCATTTGGCGCGCGAAGGGGCGTTATTGGATCGAGGACCTGGCGAGCGTCAATGGGACGTTTCTCAACGGGCGGCGGCTTCTGCCCCCGCGAACGCCTCATGCATTGAACGACGGCGATCGCCTGCGGATCGGCGAAGTGCCGTTGCTCTTCCAGCACATGGAGTGAGCCATGGCCACCCTCTGCCCCAGATGTCACGCCCCACAGCGGCCAACGGCGCGGTTCTGTCGGATGTGTGGGGCACCGCTTGCTGAGCCTGTGCCCGTGACGACGAGCGAGCGCGTCGTCCGAGCGCGCGAGGAAGCGAAGGGTTCCGTTGGAGAGGTCTGGGAATATGCCCTCACGTTGCCGTGGGCGGAGGAGGGGGGGCGGCCTCGGGCACAGGCGTTCTTGCCGGCCTCGCCTCTTCTCCGACTCGAAGCGTTCTTCTTCGATCTCCTTCTCCTTCTCGGTACCATGATGGTGGCGATCATCGTGGTCGTTGCCGTGCGGGAGCGACCCTCGCTCGCGGAGCTGGCTGCATGGAGCGCGCTCGCGGCCGGCTTGATGTGGGGCGCGAACCATCTTAGCTGCGCGCGCGGGCAGTCGGTGGGGATGGCTCTTGTGGGCATTCGCGTCGTACGCGCCGATGGTCACCCCATGTCATGGGGACGCGCGCTTCTGCGTTATACGATCGGATATGGGCTCGTGGGGCTCTCGCTCGGGCTCGGCTTCCTCTGGATCTTCGTAGATAAGCGGCGACGAGGATGGCCGGACCTGGTGAGCGGGACTTGCGTCATCGAGGAGGCCTCCGATGATTAAGCTCTTGGTTCGCACTCCGGGTCATCCGCTGGTCACATTCGAGGTCACCAAGCGTCGGATTGCCATCGGGCGTTCGGCGCGCAACGATCTGTGTCTGGACGATCCGTTCGCCTCTCGCGTGCATGCCGAGCTGCGCCGCGAGGGGCAGACGTATTGGCTGACGGATCTGGGAAGCGCCAACGGCACTTATGTCAACGGCATACGCATTCGCGAGACGGTGCCGATCGCTCCCGGCGATCGGCTCCAAATCGGGGAGACGATTCTCGAAGTCCTCTCGGGCGTGGATGCCCCCTCCGGGATGACGTCTCTGGCGGGCGAATCCGTGCGCGAGATCATCGCGCGTCCGGAGATGGCGATCTCTTCGGCGGAGCCTCTGCCCCTGGCACCCGAAGTCTTCTCAGTGGTGGACTCGATACGTACCGTGTCGGTCGGCCTCGCGCCGGAGGCGGAGCAGAGTCGGAAGCTGCTCGCGGTCATCAGTCAGGTTAGCGTGGCATTGCTCTCTTCGCTCTCGCTCGAGGATGTGCTCAAGCAGATCGTTGGGCTCGTGCTCGAGGCCGTGCCGGCGGAGCGCGCCTTTCTGCTCCTGCACAATGCTCAGGGCGAATTGGTGTGCAAAGTCGCCTGTTATCGGGGACAGGAGCCTTCGGAGGTCGAGCGCGTCGTGCGCATCAGCCGCTCGATCACCGAGGAGGTCATCGGGCATGGGCGCTCGGTGCTCACCTCCGACGCGCAAGCGGACGAGCGCTTTCGTCAACGCAACTCGATCCTGCTGAGCGGTATCCGCTCGATCATGGCCGTCCCGCTTCTGGTGAATCGGCGCGAGGCCTCATCGGCGCCTCGGCAGATCATCGGGATGATTTACGTGGACAATCCCATGAGCGCCGGCGCGTTCACGGAGGGGGATCTGCAGCTTCTGACGATGGTCGCGTCGGTGGCGGCGATCAAGATCGAGAACACGCTGCTGCTGGAGCAGCGATTGGAGAACGAGCGGATCAAGCAGCAGCTGGCGCAGGCGCGCGATCTGCAGTTTCAGCTCCTGCCCCTCGTGCCTCCGGAAGTCGAAGGGTACGATCTGACGGGCATCAGTTTCCCGTGTTACGAGGTCGGGGGCGATTATTTCGATTTCATTCGCCTACCCGATGGGGTGCTCATCTTCACTGTGGGCGATGTGTGCGGTAAGGGGATGGATGCGGCCATGCTCATGTCGGCGTTGCACGCGAGCGTGCGCGCCCAGGCGATGACCGTCGCTTCGGTCGCTGAGCTGGTGGCGGCTATCAATCGCTATCTCGTCGAGACGACGGCTCCGAATAAGTTCGCGACGCTCTGGCTCGGACGCCTGAATCCCCGCACGCACGAGTTGAGCTACGTGAACGCTGGGCATAATCCTCCGCTTCTGGTGCGCGCGCATGGGGACGTGGAGTTTTTGGAGAAGGGAGGCATCCCCGTGGGCATTTTGGGCGAAGTCGCTTACGAAGAAGGGCGCCTGCGGCTGGAGCCGGGAGATGGGCTCGTTCTCTTCAGCGATGGGATCAGCGAGAGCACGAACGAGCAAGGCGAGGAGTTCGGCGTCACGCGCCTGGTGGACGTCGTGCGGCGTCATCGCGAGCTGCGCGCTGCATCCTTGCGCGATCGGATTGAGGAAGCGCTCAGCCTCTTCATCGGGAAGGCGCGTCTGGCCGACGATATAACGCTCCTCATCCTGAAACGGACGGCGTGAGATGGAGACGCTCGCCCTTTCGCTCATCCCGTGCTTGCTGTGGCTCCTCTGGTTTTGGTTCCAGGACTGGTACGATCGGGAGCCGCCGCGCACGATCCTGGTGACCTTCGCGCTGGGCGCGCTGGCGACGCTTCCAGCGATGCTCTTCAACGCGGTGGGAGCGTTCGCGCTCTCCGGATTGCTCGGCGCGAATCTCGCCAGCGAATGGCTGATCCTCTTTCTGGTCGTCGGCCCGGTGGAAGAAGCGATGAAGCTCTGGGCCGTCGCCCGCTACGCCTATCGGCGGCCGGAGTTCGATGAACCGGTGGATGGCGTCATCTATGGTGCGACAGCCGCTTTGGGGTTCGCTGCGGCCGAGAACGTGCTCTATCTCAGCCGGTTCGGGAGCGAGATCTTCATCGTGAGGGGGATCCTCTCGAATCCTGGGCATGCGCTGTTTGCTGCCTTTTGGGGCTTGGCGCTCAGTCGGGCCAAGATGCTCCCAAATGTGGGGAGCCTGCGAGCGCGGACGATCGCGCAGGGATGGATGCGAGCGGCGCTGCTGCATGCGCTTTTTGATGCGCTGCTTTCGGCGGGGCAGCATCGCCTCCTGCCGAACATCGTCGTCATGGGGATCGTCGCGTTACTCATGCTCGCCATCTTCGTGTATGTCGAGATCCGGACTGTGCGACATGTTGCGCGCTCGCCGCATCGGCAGGGGACGATGGTGCTCGCGGGATCGGCGCCGTGTCCGAGCTGCGGACGCGTGGGAATGGTCGGTCATGCCTGTGCGGCGTGTGGCGTGAGGATCCCCGAGGCCGATAGGCGCCACTGTCCGGCATGCGGAAAACCGCAACGCGCGGGCGTGACGATTTGTCTGGAATGCGGGGCGAGCCTCTCGCCGCAACCCTCGACCCCGCTGCGCGTGCGCGAGCCGCATCTGGTGCGGCGGCTACCGGATGGTCGGGAGGAGATCGCCTTCATCCTGGATCGCCCGGTGGTCACCGTCGGCAAGACTCTCGATAACCATTTCGTCATTGACGATCCGACCGTCTCCAAGCACCACGCGAAGTTCGTCTGGCATCCCAGTGGTGGCTTCGTCGTCGTGGATTTGAGCAGCACCAATGGCACCTACGTCAACGGACAGCGCGTGCGTGAGAATCTTCTGCGAAACGGATTCGAAGTTCGCTTCGGGCGCGCGCGCTTCATCTATCGCGCGTTGGAGCGGTCGGTCCCCCTCGCGGAAGAAGAATCTCCACCGTCGCACCTCGATCCACGCCCAACGCCATAGCTGCCGAACCCTGACGGATGGAGATCTCCAACCGTCCCGTGCTCCCAATGAGGGCGAAGACTTCCCCTTCCGCGGCTTCCTGATAATGGGTGCGGAGCGCGGAGACTTCATGTCCGTTGACCAGAAGCCTCCCTCCTGCCCGCAGCGCCTCCAGTGGAACAGCCCGTGCCGTCACGTTCGTGATGAGGTTCCCGAAGCGATCCACGTGAATGACCTGGCCGCGCCAGTGCGTCTCACTGAGCTGTTCCACACGGGGGATCGGCAGGTGCACCAGGTCGGCGATCTCTGGCCCGAACTCCGAAGGGGGGACGCCACGGGCGAGCCAGGCGGCGACCGGCGCGAAGACATCGCGGCCATGAAACGTCCGACTCACGGGGTGGCGGAAGAAGTGCTCGTTCGTGATGTGAATCATACGCTGTGGGGGATCATCTTCCAGAGCGAGCGTGAAGAGACCGTTGTCCGGGCCGATGAAGAACGCGCGCGCGCTCTCAATGAGCACGGCCCGCCGCTCGGACCCAACGCCCGGATCCACGACGGCCACATGGATCGTCCCTTCGGGGAAGGCCTCCGAGCTCTCGGCGAGCGTGAGCGCGGCCGCCCAGATGTCCTGCGGAGGGATCAGGTGCGTGAGATCCACGAGCACGGCCTCGCGATGGATGGAGAGGATCACGCCCTTCATCGCCCCGACGAAGAAATCGGCGAGGCCGAAATCGGTCAGGAGCGTGATCACGCCGTTTGGCCGCACGTTGCAAATTCTAGGCGGGCGGGGCAAAATTTTCCATGGTGAAGCGCGTGTACTTGGACAATGCGGCGACGACGCGACTCGATCCCGAAGTGCTCGAGGCCATGCTCCCGTATCTGCGGGAGGAATATGGCAACGCTTCTTCGGTGCATTCCTTCGGACAGCGGGCGCGCGCGGCCGTCGAAGAGGCGCGCGTGCGCGTCGCCGAGTTGATCGGCGCCGATCCGTCCGAGATCCTCTTCACGAGCGGCGGCACCGAATCGGACAATCTCGCGATCAAGGGGATCGCCGAGGCCCACGGGCATATCGGACGACACCTTATCACATCGCAGATCGAGCATCCGGCTGTGCTCGAGAGTTGCCGGGCGCTTGAGCGGCGAGGGTTCGAGGTGACCTATCTCCCCGTCTCCTCCGATGGACTCGTTCGCGTCGAGGATGTGCGCGACGCGCTGCGTCCGGATACGATCCTCGTCAGCATCATGCTCGCCAATAACGAGATCGGCACCATCCAGCCGATCCGCGAGATCGCCGAGCTTTTGGCTCGCGTGCGCGCTGAGCGGCACCACCCCTTTCCGTATCTTCACACCGATGCCGTGCAGGCCGTCGGGAAAATCCCTGTGCGGGTGCAGGAATTGGGCGTGGACCTATTGACCTTCTCCGCTCACAAGATCCACGGACCAAAAGGCGTCGGCGCCCTCTATTTGCGACGTGGGGTTCGGATCGTGCGGCAGATGGATGGCGGTCACCACGAGCGGGATCGGCGCTCGGGGACGGAGAACGTGCCGGCCATTGTCGGCTTCGGGCGAGCGGCTGAGTTGACGCGGCAGCACTTAGATGAGCGCATCCGGCACATGCGCGCGCTGCGCGATCGACTGGAGCGAGGAATCGAGGAGCGCATCCCCTTGGTCCACCTGAACGGCCATCGGGAGCATCGCGTCCCCAACATTTGCAATGTCAGCTTCCAGTTCGTCGAGGGAGAAGCGCTCATGATCCGACTCGATCTGCGGGGCATCGCCGTCTCGACGGGTGCCGCATGCTCTTCGGGATCACTCGAACCCTCGCATGTGCTCCTGGCTCTTGGACGCCCGCGCGATCTCGTTCAGGGGAGCTTGCGTTTCTCTCTGAGCAAGGACACGACGCCGGAGGAGATCGAGTACGTGCTCGACGTGCTCCCCGAAGAGGTCGAGCGCCTGCGGGCGATGTCGCCGCAATATCTGGAGCTGACGAGCGCTCGAGGCGGATGACGCTTCAGTGCGCGTGAACGATCCGCACCGGCAGCGTGCCGGAGAAGGGCGTCTCGGCGACGAGAATCCCTTTCAGCGCGTATCGCCCAGCAGGGAGAATTCCGCGAGTGGAATCCGGAAGCGAGAACGTCACCTCATAGATGAGCGACGTTCCAGCCCTCACGATCTCCCGGCCAAGCACCGGCAGGAAGACCTTTCCATCAGACCACTGGAAGACGACCGCCCCTCGCTCATCCTCCAGGAGGAAATCGAAGCGTTGCGAAGTGGGGAAGTCCAGTCGCAGTTCCTCGGGGGATTCGTTCACCAGTCGGATCTGCGCCCGCACGAGCGGGCCGGGGATGATCGGAGGAAGTGGCGGCATGAGGTCGTAGATGTATTCGAGCCGATCGGTGCTCACTTCAAACGCGATGCGGGGCCCTGCTGTGGAGTGATCCGGTGATTCACGCGGCGGACTTTCAGACCATAGCGCGAGTGCCAGCGCGAACGCGACGAGCGAGAATATCTTTGTGTTTCCGAGCATCTTGCTCCTCCTCAAAGAGAGAGATCACCGCGCCTTCAATCGCCATTCCCGCAAGATCACGCGGCACGTGCAAAAGCGCCCGAGTTGGCACACGGCGATCCGATCCGCTGTGAAGGAGAAGGGAGCGATCGGCTCGGTCACGCGTCCTTTGCCGAGCGTGATGTGCGGGAAGTAATGTGCTCTGGAAGCGCACGCGCGGTAGTTCCGCACCCATTCGAGATCGCGTGGTCGGGGCGGCTCCTCCCCATCGGCGAAGGCTTCGGCCGGGCCATCCCCCTCATCAAACGGTGCGAGGGCTTCCATGAGGCGCTCGTGCAACCGCTGCAACTCCGGATGCGGCGCGATGACAAATTGCGCGGTCTCGCCTCGTGTCTCGACGTGGGAGACCGTGAGCGTCAGCGGGGAGAACGCCTCTAGGACGGAATCTCCGAGGGCGAAGATGTCCGAGAGATTCGCTCGCCGGACGAACTGCTGAACGAGCGTGATATGCGGCAGATGCGTTTCGTCGAAGCGAAACCCCATCTGGCTTTGCTCCCAGAGCGTCGCGTTCACGGCGAGGGCGCGAGCCTGAGCCTCCTCCGGGAGCAAGAGCGCGACATCTATGGCGATGAGTGGCGCTTCCATGGAGGAACTCCCGTTGTCAGAAGGGGTGAGGATCACATTGGTGGGGATGAGAGGACTCGAACCTCCACGGACGGAACGTCCACAGCGTCCTGAGCGCTGCGCGTCTGCCAATTCCGCCACATCCCCACCCCTTGTATCTTAGCGAGCGAGCTCGGGGGCGTCAAGCTGGGAAGAAAAGGGCCTTGACGAGGGATAGGGACCGCCAAGGCCGGAGGGAAAAAGCAGGAGGGGCGACCTCGAGGATCGCCCCTGTTGTCGCCTTCACCAATTGATGCGCGCGCCGAACTGCACGATCCGTGGATCGTACGCCCCATTATGACCGCTGATGCGGCCGAAGTTGACGCTGTTGATGTCGGTCGTCGGCGCGCCGAAGCTCACGATGTTGAAGAGATTGAAGAACTCGGCTCGGAACTCGAAGGTCGTCGCCTCGGTGATCCGCACGCGCTTGAGCAGGTTGAAGTCGAAACGCCAGTAGCCGGGCGTACTCAAGATGCCGGACCCGAGCGAGCCCAGCCGTCCGGGCTGCGGATTCGCGAAGATGCTCGAAGCGGCGCGCCCATCGGGTCCGATCAGCGAGGGATCGAAGTAGAAGACGCCCGAGCCCGTCTTGCGGACTCGGACGAGCTTCTTCAGGTCTTCTGCCGTTACCCCAGTGAGATCCACAGTGTTGCTGCCTGAGCGCCCCACGCGATTGATCGTCCCGCGTCCGGAGAAGATCGAGAGCGGCTGTCCCGTATAGGCGATGAAGATCCCACTCATCTGCCAGCCGCCGAAGAGCTTGTCCACCCATCCGCTCGTGTTCAGAAAGCGCTTGCCCGAGCCAAAGGGCAACTCGTAGATGAAGTAGGCGTTGACCCGGTGCCGCGTGTCGAAGCTGGCGCGCCCATACCCGTATCGTGGATCGCGCAGGGTGATGAACGCCGCGAAGTTCGAGGCCGATCCTCCGAAGTCCGTGAGCGCTTTGCCGAAGGTGTAGTTGGCGTTGAACTGCAACCCTCCCGAGAAACGGCGACGGACCTCCACCTGCAGCGAGTGGTAATTGGACGAAGAGCCATTGGTGATCAAATCCGAGAAGAACGCTTCGGGATTGACGACGAAGAAGTTGATCGGGAGGTTGCCCCGCGGGCCGGTCAGGGCATTCAGGAAGTTCAGGAAGAGCTGACTGGCCAGCTCTCCCGCCTCGTTCTGATCCAACCGCAAGACGAAGGTCGAGTTGCCGAAGCCCGAGGAGAGCGGCAGCCCGGCGAACAGCGTCTCGAAGATCGGCAGCGGGACCTGCCCGGGCAGTCCCTGATTATCGAAACGCGCCCCCCGCCCCTGAGCTCGACTGATCGCCAGGTTCCGCTGAGCGTTCAGGAACTCGTGCAGGAAACCATTCTCGAAGATGTTCGTCTCGTTGAGGTCAATACCGCGCCAGAGTTTCACGCCACGATTGCCGACGTAGCTGATCTCCAGGGCCAGATTGGGCGTCAGCTCGCGCCCATAGCTGAGCGACCACGTCTGCACATACGGCGTGCGCAGGTTCTCGGCGAAGCCGAAGATCCCGCTCCCTCGGTTCTCACGGAAGTTCTCCAGCTGCGGAATTGGGACGCGGAAGGCAGGAATGGTGGGTTTCGGCCACCCATTGCGCAGCGAAGTGAAGTTCACTCCACTCTGGATCCCTTGCGCGGCCGTCGTCAGCGAGATCGTCTTGGTGAATCCCGCGTTGCTCCCCAGGGCATTCGTGATCACGCTCACACTCTCGAGCGAGTAGGCGATCGAGTAGCCGCCTCGGATCACGCCCTTGCCCGGTCCTCCGAAGAAGACGCGGGTGAACCAGTTCCGGCTCTGTGGCGACCAGGCCAGTCCGAAGCTCGGCGCGAAGTTGTTCACGTCTTCGTTGAAGAACTTCCGCCCATTTGAGGAACTCGCCAGATCGAGCATCACCGGGGATCCGGTCATCACACCGGGTCGGAAGAGGTTCCCTTTCCCGGAGATGCCGAAGTACGCCGCCTCACCGCCGACGGGCTGTAACGCCAACCGGTTCAATTGATCCGGCACGGTCATGTACTCATATCGGACGCCATAGTTGAGCGTCACATTCGGGCGCGCGCGCCAGGAATCGGAGAAGTAGAAGCCCCAATACCGTTGCCGGATCTGATTGCGGAAGAACTCGCCCTCGACGAAGCCCGACTTCGGGTCCTTCACGTTGAACGTCTGCGAGACGCCGGCGATCTGCCCGATGAGGATCGCATAGACATTCTGCGCCAGCGAGCGCGTCGCCGTCGTGCTCGCCGGAAAGGCCGCTGTCGGCAAGGGCGAGGGATTCGCCGCGTTGACGCCAATGGTGAGCGTGGGGATCGTCCCGGTCGTATTCGTCGTCTGATTCCCGACAATCGAGCGGAAGTCGCCACCGAAGCGAAGCGTGTGCCGACCGCGAATCCAAGCGAAGTTGTCGAGCCACTGGAAGTTCGATGTGTTGCGGCCGCTGGTGATCCCAATCAGGTGCGGATCGGTGATCGTGGGGAAGTCCAACCAGTAGAACTTCCCACCCAGTTCGAAAGCATCGAATTCGCGACCGAAGATAACCGGAGCGCGTTGGAATCCAAATCGCGCCTCGTTCACCTTATTCGGACCAAACGTCGAACGCACGGCGAACGAACCGGTCGAGCGCCACGAATCTTGAAATCCGCCTTTCATGCCGGGGAACATCGGCTCGAAGCCGTTGAGCGTGTCGTTATCCGTGTCGAACCGAACGAGGTGATAGATCGCTTCCGCCGTATGCGTATCATTGATGCGCCAATCCACGCGCCAGCTCGGCCGGATGACGCGGCTGAACGTCGGGACGTTCCATCGGAACCCTCCCGTGACCAGCCCGTCTCCGATCTGGAAGTTATTCGGCAGGGGATACCGCTCGTTGATGATCCGCATGATGAAGGGATCCGGGCTAAGGCCACCCGCTTGGAAAAGATCCACCGTCCGAATCTGTCCGCTCGTGTCGCGATACCGAAAGATCCCCTGGCGTGCTTCGGCCGTCAGCACTGTACGGTTTCGCGTGACTTCGCTCGCCGTGGTCGTGATGTCGAGCGAGGTGAACATGAAGATCTTGTTCCTGACGATGGGGAAGCTGGCGCGCCCACCGAATTGATTGCGGATGAGCTTCTCGCGCGGCGTGCCCGTCAAGTTGTTGAAGAACGAATTGGCGTTCAGGACCGTGTTCCGATGGAATTCGAAAAGGCTGCCGTGAAACTCATTGCTGCCGCTTGGCGTCACCAGGCGGATGAAGACCGCGCCACTTCCGGTCGCCGAGGCGTCCGTTGTGCTCGTCGTGATGGTGAACTGCTCGACGTTCTCCACCGTCGGCGAGGAGATGATGAAGAACCCATCGCCCGAGCGGAGGAAGTTGTCCTGCACGTTGATCCCATCCTGCGTGATGTTGATGACCGATTGGCGCAAGCCGTTGATTCGCGACGCCCGCTCGCCGCCCGAGGTCGTGACCCCGGCCGCCAGCGTCGCCAGCGTGATGGGGTTGCGGGCGACCAGCGGCATGTCCAAGATCGGACGCCGACTGATAACGGTCGTCAGCTCTTGACTGCTCTTGCTGATGACCTCCTCGCCCGTCGAGGTGACGGTGACCTCCTCCACGACACCGCTGACTTCCAGCTTGACCGTCACCGAAGCCGAGATGGCCACGTCCACCCGGATGTTCTCGCGCACGAACTTCTTGAACCCCGCAGCCTCAACCGTCAGCGTATAGGTGCCAACCGGAAGAACGGGGAAGATGAACACGCCTTGAGCATCGGTCTGCGTCGTCCACTTGGCGTTGGTGCCCGTATTGACGACTTCCACCTTCACCCCGGGCAAGTACGCACCCTGCGGGTCTTGAACGGTTCCATCCAATCGCCCCGTATTGGCTTGTCCCCAAACCGTGGGGAAGAGCCCAAGGAGAAGAAGGAGTGAAATTGCCCAAAGTCGTTTCAACATACTGAGCCCCCTAGTTTGGTTTTCACCACTTCCTTTTTCTCTGTTAGCAAATCCTATGCCATGACTCCCTTAAAAGCGTGACGTCGAAAAATCAATAACTTACGCCAGCAATGCAGGATCCGTCATCCAAATTTTCGGAAGGATCCTCCGAAAATTTGGAAATCGCCGGAGGTCCAAAGCCCACAGAGGCCGCGGCTAAGGAGCCTCACGTGAGCGCAGTGCGCACCAGTGGACGCGCTCGGTGAAGAGGTCCGGGAACTGGGCCTTCAGCCACTCATGACGCAGCCGGTGGCAACTGGCGATGATGATCTGATGTTCGCGCGAGAGGTCATCTAGCAGCAGGCGCATGAGTCGGGCGAAGCGCTCATCATCGGAGTTGGCGAACGGCTCATCGAAGATGAAGGGCAGTCGGCGCTCGCGCGAGAGATAACGACTGACGGCCAGGCGCGCGATCAAACTGAGCTGCTCGCGCGTGCCGAGCGACAGTTGCGAACGGAGCTGATTCGTTTGCAGGATGCTCGGGGACACCTTGAGCGCAACGCGAGGCTCGAGTGTGCGCGGATCGAAATAGAGGGCCGTGTAGTCGGTATCGAGCGTTTGGAGCAGCTCTTGTGAGATATGCATGAGGGCATCGGCCCATTGGCCGTGAATCTCGTACGCGATCTGCTCGAAGATGTCGAGGGCATACTGAATGGCTTGCTGGAAGCCCCGAACGCGCTGCAGATGCCGCGTCAACTCCTCCTGGCGTTCGAGCAATTCGGGGCGTCGCTTTTCGAGGGGATCGAGCACAGTGGCGATCTGCATCCGAAGGTCGAGCAATTCGTCGCGAAGGGCCCTCTCGCGGGCATTCCAGTGATCGGCCTCGGCGGCATAGTCTTCGGCGGCGCGCTCAGGCATGGAGGAGGCGAGCGCGGGGTCTTCGGCCTCTCGCTGGCGAAGGCTCTGGCCTATGCGCTCGCGACGCTCGCGGAGTACCGCAAGCTCGGGAAGTTCCTTCAGCTGTCGTTCCACGTGCTCAAGCTCACGCTTCACGCGCTGCAGGTGGTCATGCCGCGCGACCCCTTCGCGGAAACGCTCGATCGCGGCTTCCAGGTCTTGCAACGAGAGATCTGCTGCTGTGGGATCGAGCGTGCGAGCTTCCCGAAGCAGCGCAAGGAGGCGCTCACGGTACCCGCTTTCCTTCCGTCGCGCATCCTCGAGCTTGGCGCTCATCTGCGCTAGGCTCCCTTCAAGCTGCTCCCGCCTGCAACTCAATTCGAACCGGCGATCGAGGTCCCGGCTCACTCGCTCGATCTCCGCCAGCGTGGGCTCAGCGCTCGGACATCCAGCTCGCTCCAGGAACGCGCGAAGAAGGTCCCGCTTCTGCTGAAGCTCATGCTCGCGTTCGCGAAGGGCAGCTTGCCCAAGAAGCAGCGGTTGCAGTTCCGCCGTCAAAGTCTCCAGTCGCGTGCAGGCTTGCGCCAAGGCCTCCCACGAGTCCAAGCTCGTTCGAGCGAGCAGCGGACGTAGGTGTTCCTCAAGGCGCGCGCGCTCGGTGTGAAGGCGCTCGATCTCCTGCTGCAGACGATCCGCTTCTGCTTGGGCTCGTGTCCATTCGTACCGGCGATGGGTCCGAGCGGCATAACGAAGGAAGAGCCAAAGGCCGAGCAACAACGAGGTCAGGAGGCCAGAGAGAAAACCCACGCGATCGAAGTCGGAAAGGAACGCGAGCGACGTGACGATGACTCCCATGGGCATGGGCAGGAAGATGCGTTCCGCCCATCGGCGCTTGCGATCGCGCTCTCGCTCGATCTCCGCGCAAAGAGCCTGGTGTTCTCGCCATCGATCTTCGACGAACCGGCTCTGGCGTTCGAGATCGCGCCGGCGCACATCGGCGTCGAGCACCTGCCGACGCTCCTCCGGATCGAGCGCGCCCACTTGCTCGCGCCATCGCTCGAACTCCTCAAGGAGAATGCCGCGCTCGGCGAGCCTCTGTCGCTCGGCCTGTACTTTCTGTTGCTCCTGGCGAATCCTCTCCTGAAGCTCTTTGTACTGTTCGGCGAGTACGACCAATCGCTCGCGCTCTTCTTGAGCGAAAGACGCGAGCGGGCCTAACTGCTCCTCCTCCTGTCGGATCTCGACGCATTGGCGATGCGCGCGTTCCCACTCCTCTTCGAGCTTCGCGCGCTCGTGGACGATCTGCCGGAGAGCACCCATCCACTGCTCCAGGTTCGCAAGCTGCGCTGCCGGGAACGTCTCGTACGGCGCAAGCGCCTCACTTTCCTGCTGCAGGCGACGTCGTTCCGCGTCGAGGTCCTCCCGTTGCTCGCGCCATCGCTCCAGCCGCTCATACTCGGCGCGCTCGCGCAAGTAGTGCGCGAGTCGCTGCCGCTTGTACGCCTCCTCGATCGCTCGTTCGACCTCGCGGATTCGGACAAGCTGCGGCTCGATCTGATGGCGCGCGCGCTCCAAATGTTCCAACTCTTCCGTGAGCGCCCGGAGTTCGTCCTCAGCGCGTTTGATCTCGGTTTCGATCTGCAGCGGGCCTTTCCCCATACGCGATGCGGGGAACTCACGGAGCGCGTTCCTCAAAGCCGCCATGGCGTCGGCGGCCGTTCGATCTCCGACCTCGGTGTCGGCGATCTGCTCCAAGTGCTGGGACAGATCGTTCAGATCGGGAAGCACATGAAGCGCGGCTTGTCGCACCAAACACGTGTTCAGGAATTGAGCGCGAGAGAGGCAGAGGAGGACGTCCCCGATCTCCTTTCGCTGTCGCGCAAAATCCTCCGTGATCTCTCTCCCCCCTTCGTCGAGGTTGAAGACGCGCATGCGGTCGCGCGCGAAATCCCGGAAGATGCGCAAGCGCGTCCATCTGCGACGACCGGGGGCGCGCACGTCTATGCTCACCTGATAAGGCCCGCCGCCATCGGGGCGATAGGTCTCTTTCTCCGAGAGCGCCTCAGAGGTCGTCCTCTCGCGTGGGAAGCCGTAGAGCGCGGCCACAATAGCCGCGACGATCGTGCTCTTGCCGAACTCGTTCTCCTCGATGAGGAGGTTCGCCTTCTCCGGATCGAAGACGACCTCGCAGTTCCGCAGTTTCCCGAAGCCGATGAGGTGAAGGCGTTCGATCTTCATCCGCTCTCCTCCCCGTGGATGATCTTCGCCGAATACGGTGTTCGGAGACGAGCCGTTCGGTTCGGGAGCCAGCGCCCATTACTCCTCATAGATCGGTTCCACCTTGCCTTGGATGAGCGCATCCAAGCCGTAGTACAACGCGCGTTCCAGAAGAGCGCGCTGGTCTGGATCGGAGGTCCTGGCGATGCGCTCTCGCATCTCGTGGATGAACCGGCCTTGTACCGTACGCGGATCGGCGCCATCCAGATCGTAAGCGGGACGCGTGAGATCGACGAGGGCCAGATGGAAGTACTCGTGCTCGAAGCGATCGATGAGCGCTGAGGCGCGGAGGCCACGAGGAAGTCGCCCGGTCAATCGGAGGAAGACAACGTCCGAAGCGCGAGTGCCGCACTCGCACAGCCTCCGGCGGATGCGCTCGCGCACCGCTGCCTCGCTGTCGGCCCCGGTCACATCCACCTCCACATCATGGATCGTCCGCTCGTCCACGCGGATCTTCTCCAGCGCGATGATGCCGCGATCGCTGATCTCCCCGAGGAGGACGAAGTGGGGCCCGGCCTCGGAGAGATAGCGACCGGCAAGACACCCCGCGTAAGCGGCGCGCACGCGCCCTTCCTCGTCCACGATCTCCGCGTAGTGATGGTAATGGCCGAGAGCCGCATAGGAGAACCCTTGCGCGAGTAGCTCCGCGCGAGAGAACGGGGCGGTGAACAACTTGCCTTCCTCGAAGCGATCTCTCCCCTCGTATTCGATCCATGAGCCGTGGAAGAGGAGCACGCTCACCGAGGTCGGGGGACGCGGGATCGGTTCTCGCAAAAGCCGTTCCTCGATGGAGACGTTCTGCACGAACGCGCGTCCGGTGATGGTGACCTCCGGACGCATGGGGTGGCGGACGGTCGTGAAGCTGGGGGATCGGAAGATATGGACGTTCTTCGGCCATGCGCGCATGTCGCGCGCGCGCAAGACGTCGTCGTTGTACAGTGATGTCGGCGAACAGAAGTCATGGTTACCAGGGGCGATGAAGACGGGAGTGGGGTCGAGCGCCGCGAATGCCTCGAGCAGCTGCGCGATGGTTCCGGCCGAGACCGTCTCGTCGTCCCAGAGATCACCGGGGATGAAGAGCGCTTCGACCTTGTGCTCGCGAGCCAGGCGACACGCTCTCAACGCCGCCGCGGTGATCTCTCGAATCCGCTGCGCGCGTTTCTGCATGGGCCAGGCCAGGCGCGACCCGGTCAATCGGGAGTCCAGGTGGGCGTCGGAGAACTGCAAGAATCGAAATGCCGTGACCATGCTGCTCGTCCTCGCTCCTGTGATGCCCTCGCTTGATGAGGGGAGAAGACCGGTGAGCCTTCCTCACTTCACGCTGATATTGTAGGCCTTGATCTTGCTGTTGAGCGTCGTCGTGTTCATGCCGAGCAAGCGCGCGGCGCGACTCTGATTGCCGCCGGTGATCTCCAGAGCGCGCCGAATGAGGCTGATCTCGAATTTGGCGACTTCATCGTAGAAGGAAATGCCCTGCGCGATCGGGATGTCGCGAACGAGGTCGTCCGTCTTCAGGCGGTGGAGGAAGTCCTCGGCGGCGCGCGGGTCAAGGATCTCATCGGGCAAGCAGCTGAGCGTGATCCGATCGCCGCGGGCGATGATGACGGCCCGCTCGATCACATTCTCCAGCTCGCGCACGTTGCCCGGCCACGGATATTCCTCCAGGGCGCGCAGCACTTCCGGATCCAGCTCGGTCGAGATGTTCCGATTGTTCTCAGCGTTGAATTTTCGGATGAAGTGCTGGGTGAGCGGGAGAATGTCCTCCTTTCGCTCCCGCAGCGGCGGCAGATGGATCGTGATGACGTTGAGGCGATAGAAGAGGTCTTCGCGAAAGCGACCTTCGCTGACGGCCTTCTTGAGGTCGATGTTGGTCGCCGCGATGATCCGCACGTCCACCCGCCGCGTCGTCGTATCCCCGACGGGGGTGAACTCCCGTTCTTGGATGACGCGCAGGAGCTTGGCCTGAATATCAAGGCTGATATTGCCGATCTCATCCAGGAAGATGCTGCCGCCGTCGGCGATTTCGAAGCGGCCCTTCTTGGCGGCGATCGCGCCAGTGAAGGCTCCTTTGACATGGCCGAAGAGGTCGCTCTCCAAAAGCTCTGGGGAGACGTTGCTGCAATTGACGGCGACGAATTGTCCGGTCTCCGCGCGCGGGCTCATGAAGTGAATGGCGCGCGCAATCAGCTCCTTGCCCGTTCCCGATTCGCCCTGGATCAGGACGGTCGAGCGGGTTGGGGCCACTTGAGCGACGAGATCGAGCACCTTGCGCATCTTCGGACTGCGGGCGATGATCTGACGCAGGGCCGAGCCTTGACGGAGCGTCTGGCTCAGGATGCGACGCTCTTCGTCCTTGCGTCGGCGGCGAATGCCGGCTTCGACGATCTGCAAGATCTGATCGTTTTGGAACGGTTTGCGGATGCAATTGAACGCGCCCAGTTGCCAGGCGGCCATTGCCGTCTCGAACGTCGCGTAGGCGGTGATGATGACGATGACGGCTTCCGGATCAATGCGGAGCAACTCTTGCAGCGTCGCGATGCCCCCCATGCCGGGCATGGAGACATCCAACAGGACGAGGTCATATGGGCGCTCGCGGAATTTCTCTAAGCCCTCTTCGCCCGTGCGCGCGACGTCCACGCGATACCCCTCGGCCGAGAGGAGGCTCTCCAGGACATCGCGTATGACCTCCTCATCATCAATGACCAGGATCGTCCCCTTACGCCGCATAGCTTTTTAAATGGTAGCACAGCAGGTGAGGGCGAAGGAATGGATGGGCGTCTGGTTCAATCCGTGCCCGCGCGCGAGGGCGTTAATCTCCGACCGCGGCGACGCGATCACGAGGACGGAATACGCGCTCCGGTGCCGGCAGCGCGATGGTGAAGCGCGTGCCTCGGCCGACCTGACTCTCAACGAAGATGCGCCCGGCATGCTCCTGAATGATGCCGTAGCTGAGCGCCAGGCCCAAGCCCGTTCCGCGCCCCACACCCTTGGTCGTGAAGAACGGATCGTAGATGCGGGCGATGTGTTCGGGCGGGATACCCACGCCCGTGTCTTCGACGTCCACGCAGACCTGGCCATCGCGCAGATAGGCGGCCAACGTGAGCCGTCCTCCCTCGGGCATCGCATCGCGGGCGTTCAGGATGAGATTCATGAAGACCTGTTGCAGCTTCGTCGCATCACCGAGAATCGGCGGCAACTCCTCGGCGTAGCGCTTCACCACTTCGATGCGCGTGTTGCGCAGTTGCGGCTCCAGCAGTTGGAGCGTCTCGTCAAGGACCTTGCGAATGTCGAGTTCACCGACGGTCGGGCGCTCCATGCGCGCGAAGTTCAGCAGGTTCTGGACGATCTGCGAAGCGCGCAGCACCTGCGTCTCGATCTTCTCCAGAAGCGCGCGGCGCGGATCATCGGTCGGGAATTGCTTGAGCAACATCTGCGTGTAGCTGGAGATGCCGGCCAGCGGAGTGTTCACCTCGTGCGCGACGCCAGCCGCCAGCAGGCCCAGCGAGGAGAGCTTCTCGCGCTGTTGCAGTTGTTCTTCCAGCCGCACCCGATGCGTCAGGTCTTCGAGCACGAGCAGCGATCCCGAGGGCGCGCCCGAGCGCATCCAGAGCGGCACAATCGAGACGTTGAGTACGAGATCGCGCTCGTGATCGGCGCGCCATCGGAATTTGTAGATGTTCCGCGCCTCGGGCACCGCCCATCCATAGGGCTGCGTGACGTCGCGCAAGGCACGAATGAGATCGGCGTCCAGAAGCGTCTCGATCGGACGACCGAGCGCCTGTGGTCGCGCGATCCCCAGCAGCGCTTCTGCCGCCGAATTCCACATCATGACGCGCCCCTCGGGCGTGAGCGCGATGATCCCCACGTTGATGGATTCGATGATGCTCTCGTTGAAATCCTTCAGGGACGCCAGTTCAGCCGCGCGCTCGGCCTGCTCGCGATAGAGGAGGCTGTTCTCAATGGCAATGGCGACGTAGCCGGAGATGACGCGGAGTAGCTTCACCTCCTCCGACGTGAGGAGTTGCGCATCGAGCGGCCGACCAAGCGCCAGGATCGCAATCGCTCGATCGTGAATCGAGCAGGGGGCGAAGTATTGCAGATCATCCACACCGCGCGCGAAGGTGTCTGGAAGCCAAGACGCCACATCGCGCGCGAGGACGCCGCCGGGGTCGCTCTCGGCGCGGACGATCTGTCCGAAATCCGACGGTAGCTGCAACTCGCTCTCCCGCACGCCGCGCGAGCGCGCCAGACGATACCCAGCCGGGGCCTCCGCATCCTCGATGAAGATGGCGACTCTCTCCACGGCGAAGGCCCGCTGTACCCATTCGACCGTCTGCTCCAGGAGGGCCGAGAGGTCCGTCGTCGCCGAGATCGTACGGATGAAGGCATCGAGGTTGCGGCGAGCGCTGTATCGCTCGCCATAAAAGAGCTGGTCCATGCGCTCCATGAGCCAGGTCTTGATCGGAGCGAAGAGCATGGCGATGGCCAGCACGCCGCTCACGGTGACCGCTTGAATGATCCAGCTCGGAGCATTCGGTACGAGCGCCGCGATGAGCGCTGCCCCTTTGCCGATGAGGATCAAGTAAACGCCAGCCACCGACGCCGTCGCCAGGAAGTGGACGAAGCTGCGCCGCACGATCACATCCACGTCCATCAGCCGATAGCGCACGATCGAATACCCGAACGAGAGCGGGATGAGGATGAGCGGGCCAATGGCCAGCGCCTCGGCAAGCGGCGAGATGTTGGGCGTGACGAAGTACGTGTACAGTTCGTAAGCCGTGAAGGGGATGATGCTCACGCCCAGCCCCCAGATGACCCATTTCATCTGTTGGCGCAGGATGGGCGTCTCGGCCTTGAGAAACGTTCGGAACAGGAGACCCCCCCCGGCGAGGAAGCAGACGATGAATTGCCCGAGCGCCGCCGCATCCAACTGCGCGCGCAGCCGCAACACCGATTCGCCACGCGGTCGCCAACCGACCGCCAGAGCGATCTCTAAGGCCAACAGGATCAACGCCGGCACATAGATCGCGACCGTAACGGCACGCCGTCGCGCGACGATCTGTCGCCTCAAGGGGAAGAGCGCCGCAAAATGCAGAAAGAGCGGGGCCAGGAGCAGAAGCGCCGCGTTATCGGCGAGGAAGATGATCTGATCCAGGCGATCGAACGTCTCCGTGAAGCTGTAAAAGTGCACGACGAAGGCCATCAGGCAGATCAGGTAGAAGTGGCGCACATATGGCGCCGCCCCCTGCTTGAGCAGCACGTAGAGTCCGATCACCAGGTAGACTAGGCCAATGGCCGCCAGATACAGCCCTCGTCCGAGCTTCCGCGGCTTGGCCACCAACTGGGGGATATCCGCCGCCCATGTCGAACGATCACCGTAGGCGTTCTCTCGTTCGAGCACATACGAGATCGGCGCGCCCACACCGGCGGCATCCAGATAAATCTGGATGTCGCTCGCGCGCGTGACGGCATCGAATGATGAACCGCCGCTGAAGCTGATCCCCACCAAATAATCGCCTTGACGTACCCCCGCACGCGCTGCCGGTCCGTGCGGATCCACGACGGCAGCCACGATACCGCGAGGAGAATCCTCCCAGATTACCCCATCATATGGGATTTGAGGCCGTTGAAGACGAGCGTGGAGGTTGAGGGTCCCCAGCAGGACCAATGCGCCGGTCACAAGCAGGAGGAATATCGTTTGTCGGCTCAACCTCCTCGGCATCATCGCTGTTGATGCAAGCAAATGGCGTTCCGCAGCAAGGCGATGAACAATAAGCGCTAAGTTTTCAATTGGTTCTTCAGAGGTCGTCCTCGATGCGGCCTTGGCGAAACTTCCATTTTTTCGGAAACGCCTTCCAGATTTTCGGAAGTCTCCGCGCGACCCCGCGTCGGACTATTCATGAGTGACGATTCAGGCGGAGCTCAGAACCTCACGGCGAGGCCGACTCGGATCAAGCGCGGAGCGCGAACGAGCACGAGCGCATTCCCGTCAGTGCCGGAAGTATGATCCCACGCGATAACGTTGTGCGCTTCGATGATCGCCTCCCATCGGTCGGGCAGGAAGGCAAAGGTCGGCAGCTCTTGCGCGATCACCAACGTCAACCCGGGGTCCAGAAGCGGCAAGCTGGGGATGCCCTCTCCCGTCAGCTTCTCCCAAGACGGCGCGATCAGAAGCGACAGGACCTCTGGCGAGAGGTTGTAGAACGGATCCGATCCCATCCATCCCCGTCCCGCGCGAAAATGAGCGGCCAGCCGAGTGCGCATGCGCACGAGCATCGCATCCACGCGTCCGGCAAACAGGTGGAAGTCCTCCTCAGCCATCGCTCCAAACGCTTCGGCCGGATGGGGTCGCCTATGGCCAAACGCATAACCGACAGTCGCCCTCACCGCTCCTCCCAAGGAGCGCGTATAGAGGACGCGAACGCCGCGTTGGGATTCGCCGTCGCGGTCCTCTCGCACAGAAGGAAAGGTGTCGCTTGTGGGGATCGCGCTCTGGAAGACGGCGATCTCGATCGCCTGCATCTCCCCAAGCGTGCGCTCGACGCCGATATGCCAATGATGACCTCTGTCTCCGACACGGCCATTGTTTCGAACCTGAGGTGGGGGCGGATACGAAACGGGAAACATCCATCCCCCATAGGTGAGATCGGCCTGCGCATCTTGAGCGGTGAAGGGGAGGAGATTCGCCTTGATGCGCATGTGGTCGGTGGCGTCCCATTGCACACCGAATCGCGGAGCCGCGTCCCAAACGGTGCGGCCGCAAACGGTAGTCCGTTGCACGTCCACCCCACCGATAAGCGAGAGCTCAGGAAGAGGATGCCACCGATCGGCGATTCGAAGCTCCAGACGTCGCGCTTCGACCGCCCGTGGTGCTTTCGAAGCCGCGCGCCACTCGGTCATGGCGATCGCCGTCCTCAGGTGGTGCACCGCGGACGGTCTGGCGAGAACGCCGATCTCCCATCGCCCCGGATACCCCCCAAGCCCATTCGTCTGCGCCGCCACTCCCAATTCGAGCCGGGGACTGATCTCTTGCAGAAATGCGAGGCGCATCGTACCGCCGTTCGACCGAGGATGAAGGAAACCACTGGTGGCGATCGCCTGTCCGCGCCACCGCCTGTCGGGAAGACGAACCGTGAAGTGCTCTTCGACCTCTCCATTCTTATTGAAGCGGAGCACCGGGCGGCGCGAGGCGCGGACTGCCCATCGATAATCGTCGCGATCCTCGCGTCGTTCGGCCAACGTCTCCGTCCGTCGCAACTCGAAATCGAAGCTGAGGAGAACATACGGCTTGATCTCGACGACTTGTGCCATGGGGAGAAACCCTCGCGCTTCCGCGCGCACGCGGTAGACTCCCGGCACCAGTTTCTTCGCCAGATACTTCCCCTCCATGTCCGTGCGCAAGGTCCTCACGGGCTGACCCGGGGCATCGACCGGAAGCAAGCGAACGATCGCTCCGATAATCGGATTCCCCACCTCATCCTGAACGAGCCCCGTGATCCCACCAAGGGGGCGCGCTTGCGAAAGTGCGCTCTCGGACATGCTCCCAAAGGCGAGGAGCAGAATCAGAACCATGGGCGACCTCCACATATTCCCTCCTCTCCCTATCCCCGTTTGTTCCCAAGGGGATCGTTGGCGCAAATATTCGCACAAGTCCCTGGCGAAGACGGAAAGTGGGCACGGCATTCGGTTTCGGTTGGTCGTCATAACCGATGAGATTGTGTCCAAAGGGCGCGCGCCTGTCAAGCGCCAACTCCCCCTGAGACCGACCACGCGGGTCAGCTCTCCGCCTTCCTCACTTCGTCACCTCCGGCCAACGGGTTTGATAATGACATTCGGCGCAGTAAGTGATGATGCGTCCAAAGAGCATCACGGCAAGCATCGCGTCCTTCCGATCGGCCTGATTCTTCACCGACTGCGTGTCGCGCGCCAGATTGCGCGAGATGTTCGCCAAGTCGGCATTCGCCTCCAACTTCGCGTATTCCTCAGCGAGTCGAATGAGGGCCGCGGCTTGTGTGCTCAATTCCTGGAAATCGGCATCGGTGAATTTCGCCTCGACGGCACCCGTATAGATCTTGCTATGCAAGACGCGATAGGCTTGCCCCATCTCGATCATGTTCTCCTTCTTCGAGCGTTGCCGCGGCGCCTCAGCGCGATGTGAGGCGCCAAGCAGCGAACCCAGGGCGAGCATCCCGACCACGATCCACCCGATCCCCTTCATGATCGCCACCTCCTGATTGGAGTGTTCGTTCGCGAGCTAGTGTAGCATATCGGAGGAGCTTTCTCCGAAAGGCCTTCCCCCATCGCCGACGTTTCGAAGCCCTAGCGAAATTACCCTTGCCAGACCGAGCGAAATCGGGTATAAGGGAACGCTTCGAGTTTCGATCGCGCGGAGGGAGCCGTATGGCGTATACGATTGCAGAACCGTGCATCGGCACCAAGGATACGGCGTGCGTGGATGTCTGCCCAGTGGATTGTATCCATCCGGGGAAGAACGAGCCAGGGTACGACATCGTCGAGCAGCTCTACATTAATCCGGAGGAATGCATCGACTGCGGCGCCTGTGTGCCCGCCTGTCCCGTCGAGGCGATCTTCCCCAACGACGAGGTCCCTGAGAAGTGGGCCTTCTATATCGAGAAGAACGCCGATTACTACGCGCTCTCGGCGGCGGAGTTTCAAGCCAAGTGGAACTCGCCGAAGCCCGAATGAGCCGGCGCACGCCGTAACCACGGGAGAAGAGGGAGCATCCGAATGGTCTCTCCGAGTGACGCCTGAGGGAGAGGCCTCAAATCCTCTTTTTACTCACCTCAGGCGTTGTTCCAAAAGAAGTTCGAACAGTCGGAGCGCATCCTGAAAGTTGATCACGCCATCCCCATTCACATCAGCCATTGGCGTAGGGCGCGCCTTCCCAAAGAGGATGTGAAACAAGAGCTGAAGGTCTCGCCCATCGAGACGTCCATCGCCATTCACGTCTCCGGGCTGTCGGGGCGGTGACGCCACGATGCGAAAGGGCTTGCTCTCCGCCAGGGCGAAGCCGACGTCGTTGAAGGCGAGGACGGCCAGGCGCGCCGATTCGGTCGAGATATCGGGGAGGATCCACAACAAGCTGCGCGCTTCGGCGGGAAGTCCGCTGGCGATGGCAAGCGGCAGCGCGCCCGCGTGCGGGAAGAAGAGCACGTCGAATGATGTCGCATTGGACGACGCTTCCCAGTGGATGACGATCGGCTGGTTGGGGCGAAATGTCTCCCCGCCGTGCGGGAAGCGCAGTGTCGCGGTCGGATAGGACGGGGGAGCGATGGTCGATTCCGCCGAGTAAATCCAATCACCCAGTCGCGTTCCATCGCCGTCGGCCGCATTCCCCGTCGCGTAGAACGTGATCGGGCCGAGGTCCTGCGCCGGCGCGCGCCAGGGGACCACCCATTGCGCTCGATCTCGTTGTCCGGCGAAGGTCCCTTCCTGCGTGTGCTCGATGTACAGGCGTCCGGTTGGACCTTGGATACGTTGCATGTGAAGCGGATCGGTGACCAGCAGTTCTCCAGCCGGTTCGGACGTATCCGTCGTAAGCGCTGTCAATTGAAATCCCCATCGGCGCTGTCCCGCGTGTTGGAGCCTCACGACGATCGTCACGATCTGACCAGGCTCATAGCGGGCCGGATGCTCAAGAGTCAGCGCGCCCGGCCCTCGGTTGGTCTCTTCACCAAACGAATCGTGGCACTCCGTACAGACACCTTCGCCCGGGGCTTGAGTGAATCCCGGCGGTGGACCGGTCGAGAGGCCAAAGGCCACAAGCCCCGTGATGAGCGGTCCGAAGACGAACGCGAAGAGATACGACGCGCGCGTAAGAGCTCTTCGACCGCGGGGTCCATAGCTCTCGGGCATGAAGCGGTACATGTCGAGCAAGGCCAGGGAATCCTCAACCCTGCAAGACATCGAGCAGCTCGAAGGCGCCGCCCAGGATCTCCCGCGAATCCACAAGGAACCATTTCTCTAAGATCGTCGCGTAGGTCGAGCGGAAGTCGAGGGATTGAACGGAGAACTTCGGATCGCCCAATCCTGGGTTCAAATCTTCCGCGCGCAAGCTCGGATGTTCGCCAATGATCCCTCCCTTGACGCGCGTCCCGATGAGGAGCTGCGGGCCCACGGTCCCGTGATCGGTGCCTTGGTTTCCATTCTCAACGACCTTACGGCCGAACTCCGACCAGGTCATCAGCAGGACGCGATCATCTTGCCCCAAGCGCACGAGATCGGCATAGAATGTGGCGATGGCCTCCGAGAGACGAGCGAGGAGGTTCGCATGCGGCGTTGCTTGCGATTGATGCGTATCGAAGCCGCCGAGGCTCACGTAGAGGATGCGCGTGCCGAGCTTCGCCGCCAAAATCTGCGCCACCTGTCGCAAGGCCCGCGCCAGGGGGTTTTGCATATTGTACACGATGGTGGGATCAGCCGTGTAGCGCTGAATGCCGGATTGAAGCATCTCAACGCTCTCGTAAGTATCAAGCGCGATGAGTCGAATCTGTTCGCGGAGACGATGGTCCGAAGCGGTCTCCCGGTTCAGAGCCAGAAATGCGCGCATCTTGTTCTGGTGGTCGCCCGATGGCTGCGTGCGGAATTGATAGTTGTCCACGCTGCCTATGGCTGGCACGAGCACGTGCTCAGCGCGAAGCATAAGCGGGAGCCGAGCCCCGGCCAGCGAGACGGCCAGCAGGGGATTGTCCGATGAAGGGAAGGCGACATCCAGATAGTCACCGAGCCAGCCCGTACGCTTGCGACCTTCCGGATCGGCCGTGTGCCAGATGTCCTGCGAGGCGAAATGCGAGCGATTCGGATTCGGATAGCCGACCGATTGAATGACTGCGACATGGCCTTGCGCGTAGAGTTCCTTCAACAGCTGCAGATTCGGGTGAAACCCGATGAGCGTCCCCGCCGCGTCCGTTCCAAGGGGCAGGACGTTCGCTTCCGGGATGGCCAGCGTCGGCCGATACTGGCGGTAGAGCGAGGCCGCTGAGCCGCTCAAAGGGATCACCGTGTTCAGGCCATCGTTCCCGCCATCCATTTGGATGACAACAAGGACGCGATCCACGGGGCTGAGTGCCGCCGCCTGCGTCAGGACGCTCTCGGAGGCTGCGCGCACATGGCGCCAGAAAACCTGCTGGCTGAGGCCAACACTCAACACCGTCAGTCCGCTCTTTTTAATGAACTCGCGACGCGTCGTCTTGTTCATACGTGCCTCCTCAACTCAAATGGAAGTCCGGGGCCGCGAGCATCAGGTGGATCAACCCGCGGATCTTCAGGTTCCCGACATCGTTCGAGCTCGCGTTCGGGATCGGCGCCTGCAGATACGCGATGAGCGCTTCTCGGGCGTCGGCCGAAGGAGGACTCGGCCACAGCAGACGGGCGAAGAAATCCACGACTTCGCCGTAACGCTGCTGCGGCAGGGCTTCCTGCAGTCCCGCCTGCGCGAGGAGCCGCGTCAGGTCTATGCCTCCTTGGGTGACTTGAAGCGCCAGAATGTCATTGGCGAAGTTGAAGCGCGCCAGGATCGAGGTCGTCGAGATCCACGCCAGGCCCTCCCGCCAGCCACTCACATCCGGAGGCGCGAAGAGCTGCTGCCCCATCTGGATCATCCCGTTCTGCACCAGGCGCCGTACATTCGGGGATGACGAGAGACCATCGGGTCGGCCCGTCGCGCGATTGAACGTGAGCAGGCGCACAAGGCTCACCACATACTCGGTCGGACTCTTGACGCGCGCGCGAAAGGCTCGCTCCGAGTAGAAGGCTTCGGAGACGAGGTTCCCCGGCGTGAAGATCACCCTCAGCATGTTGCGGATGTTGAAAGGCTCTTCCCCATAAGCGCCATCGAAGACGTCAGCCAGCGCGTTGATGATCTCCGGCTCCGGATCCTCATAGCCGAAGAACTGGAAGAGCCGAAAGCCGAGGAATCGCCCGACGGCGCTCTGCTTCTGCCCGGGGTTCCGATGCCGCACGATGTTGTCGAAGATGAAATCGGCATTGGTGCCGCCGCGCTTGCCCAAATGCTCATAGGGACCGAAATCATGCCGCGCCGAGTCGAAGGAGAAGACGCGCGGAAAGGTGAAGCCCGCCGCACGCTGAAGCACGCGCCATCCCGTCAGCGCGCGCGAGGCTTGTCGGATGTCGCGCTCCGTGTAGTTGGGGACCTTCGCCACGACATCCTCAACGCCCATCGAGAAGAGTTCGTGCAGCTCGCGCGCGTAGTTCTCGTTGCTGCCGACCTCACTGCTCTTCTTCACGTTGAACTGGTTGTCGAGCCAATAGAGCATGGCCGGGTCCTTGGAGAGGTATTCCAACATGCGGCGGAAGCTCCCCACAGGGAATGGATTCCCCAGTGCCGGCCTCAAAAGCTGCCCCGTGTCCGGATCGAAATTGCCCCGGAAGTTCTCATTCTGCAGGTATATCTGCTGCCAGAACTCTAAGCCCCTGACCGACGTCGCAAAGAGCCCGTGCCAGAAGAGCACCATCTTCTCTTGAAGTGGGCGCGGCGTCGTCGCCATCACATGAAGCCACCACCGCGTCAGCTTGTTCAGGAAGTCGTCCCGGTTGAAGTCGCTTTGAGGCAGGTCTAAGGCTGTGAGAATCTCCGGATCAGGCGAGACATCGGGAAATCGCTCGAAGTTCAAGAGATCCTCGACCGTCGCCTGAAGGCCCCGTGCGGCCGCAGCGTCCAGTTCGTCAGGGTGAGCAGTGAAGCCGGCCCGGCGGAGAAGGTGGGCGATCTTGTCGTACTCGTCAAGCGGCATAATCCCCTCCTTGATCTGACCTCACCACATCCGTCTCGGAAAGACGGGGAACGCACTGAGAAAGTTTGGAAACTTTTCGATCGGGACTCTGAGGTGCGCGCTACGTGGACGGGAGAGCCTCGCCCGCCCCTGCCGACTCTTCTTGGCGCGCTTCGCCCGATGCGCTCAAGATGGCCGTCTTCAGGGTTCTCGCGATGCGAAACTTCAGCACCGCCCGCGCCGGAATCTCGATCGGCTCCCCCGTCTTCGGATGTCTCCCCGTCCGCGCTCTCCGGTGCGAGAGGACGAGCTTGCCAATCCCCGGTAGGGAGAAAATCCCCCTTGTCCTCACCTGCTCGGCCGCCAATGTCTCCAATTCATCGAGAATCCGACGGACCATCGTTTTGCTCAGGTCGAACCTCTGAGCCAAATGCTCGGCTAGCTCCATCTTCGTCAGTCCTCTCTTCATGTCGCCTCCTTGGGAGCTCCCACGAGCTCCAAGCCCTCGCGGAAGCCCCATCCCATCGAGAATTTTCGACCACGTGGATTATACTACCAAGCAAGGAGGCGAAAAAGCCCTAAGTCTCCTTCGCTAATGAGGCCTCAGTGAGCAGGAGTCTCCTCATCTCCAAACGGAGTGGGTCACTCCCCTTCCGCGCGCCCAAGTACAGGGTAGAACATCCACTTGCCGGCTCCAGAACTCCTTCGCTGAGGCGAATCATCGAATTGGCGCGAGGATTCACGCTGTTCATCCCCTGAGGATTTGGAGACCAGTTCGGCCCGACTCGGCAGTGGCTTGCCGCTGTACAGGCCCTCGATCCCAAAGCGATTGAACTGTCGAATCCACATTCGAACACGGCTCTCGTGTCGTCCGATCCGCCGCGCGATATCCGGTGCCGAAAGCCCATCAGCCGAAAGCAGCACAATCCGGGCCCGAATGTAGTGATCGCGTGACGGTGGGTTCTTAATCCACTCTTCCAATGTCTTCCGCTCTTCAGGAAGCGGCTGTCTGGCAAAAGTCGGCATCATCATCCACCTCCTTTATCAAGCTTCAGTTTATGATCAAATACAGCGGCATAGTATACTATATTTTACCCAAAAGTCAAGCATTAAATTTTACCAATGTCTAGATCACTGATTTGAATGGCGTTTGAAAACCAGGTTCAGGCCTCGGCGGAGATGGTTCGCCAACGAGGTTTTTCCGGCTGTGTGCCGTGATGTGTTGACTTTCGGCGGGGTTTCTTCTACGCTCTTAGCCGTTGCTTAGCGGGGCTCAGCGTGTCGGCGTGAGGTCGGACCTCATGGCGGACGATCGAGAGCCGCAGGAGCAATGGAAAATTTTGGGAAAGGAGTAGACGGTGACGATGCGCGAAACAGGACGCGTCAAATGGTTTAACAATAAGAAGGGGTACGGATTCATCGAGCGCCAGGAGGGCGGCGATGTTTTCGTCCATTATACGGCGATCAAGGCCGAGGGGTTCCGATCCCTCGAGGAAGGAGAGATTGTGACCTTCGATATCGTGCGTGGGCCGAAGGGCCTACAGGCCGAGAACGTTGAGCGGTTGAGGTAGCGCTCGGGTTCACCTGGCCCTGAGCCCAAAGGGCTCAGGGCCTTTTTCTTCGAGGCGCGTCTCGTTCACCGGCCTTAGCTTTAGCCGAGTTAAGAACTGTAAGCCAGGGCTTCGATTTCCCCCTGCTTTTGCGTATAATCTCCCCTCTTTGACACCGCCATAGGGAGGTGCCGATGATGAGCCAGCTACCGGAAGGCGTGGTTTTCGTGGCCGAATCGGGAGGGATTGAGGAACATCGCATGGCCAATGGGATGAAGGTGCTCCTCTCGGAGCAGAGAGCAGCGCCGGTAGTCGCCTTCATGGTCCTCTATCATGTGGGGTCGCGCAATGAGGCGGTCGGATATACGGGGGCGACGCACCTTTTAGAGCACATGCTCTTCAAGGGGACGCCGACGTTCAATGCACGGCGAGGGACAGCGATCGCGACTGTCCTGCACCGAATCGGCGCGGTCTTCAACGCGACGACGTGGTTCGATCGGACGAACTACTACGAGGCCGTCCCTCGCGAGCATTTGGAGTTGGTCATGCAGCTTGAGGCGGACCGCATGCGGAATGCTCTCCTTTTGGACGAGGATCGGGAGCAGGAGCGGATCGTCGTGCGGAACGAGTTGGAGCGTGGGGAGAACGATCCGCTCAACGTCTTAGAGATGCACATCTGGGCGACGGCCTTTCGCGAGCACCCGTATCACCATCCGACGATCGGGTGGCGAAGCGATGTGGAGAATGTTCCGATGGAGCGACTGCGGGAGTTCTACCACACATTCTACTGGCCGAACAACGCGACGGCGATCATCGTCGGGGACTTCGATCGGGAACAGGTGTTTCGTTGGCTCGAACGCTATTTCGGGGCAATCCCGCCATCTCCGCATCCGATCCCTGAGGTCTACACGGTGGAGCCTCCACAGGAAGGGGAGCGTCGCTTCGTCATTCGGCGAGCGGGCGAGGTCGGCGCCTTGATGCTCGGCTATCATATACCAGAGGCGAAGCATCCGGACATTTACCCGCTGGCGGTGTTAGCGCGTCTTTTGGCTGGCGGGGTGACGACGCGCCTCTACCAGCGGCTTGTGGATGGGGAGTTAGCCGTCAGCGTACGGGCCTTCGCTTCGCATCTTCGGGACCCGGGGCTTTTCGAGCTCACGGCTGTGCTTCGGCCGGGTATCGAGCATGCGCGCGTCGAGGGCGTGATCCGTGAGGAGCTCGCGCGGCTTCAGGATGAGCGCGTGGGCGAAGCGGAGCTGGAGCGCGCGAAGAACAAGATCGAGGCCGAGACCTTCTACGCGCGGGATGGTGCGCTGCAGTTCGCGTTCGCTTTAGGAGAGGCGGAGGCGAGTGCCGACTGGCGCTGGTTCATCGACTATGTCCCGAACGTGCGGCGGGTCACGGCAGAGGATGTGCAGCGCGTCGCTCAGACGTATCTTCATGAGGACAACCTCACGGCCGGGTGGTTTGTCCCGAAGAACACGACCGGAAGGGGGGCGGCGAGCGCGGGTGAGGGAGGGGGATTCTCGCTTCATTGTCCGGCGTTCTTCAGGTCGGAGGTGTCGGCCGGAGCTGCAGAGCCTCTCTCGGGACAGCCCTTCGCCAAACGCACGGTCTCGTTCGCGCTGTCCAATGGGGTTCGAGGGCTCGTTCTGGAGAATCGCGCGAATCCGACGGTGGAGGTTCGGGCGGCGCTCTTTGCCGGTCGGGCCTTTGAGCTGAGAGAACAGCCGGAGTTGGCTGCCGTGACGGCCTCCATGTTGATGCGAGGGACCAAGCGGCGGAGCAAGTTGGAGATCGCCGCTTGGCTGGAGGATGTTGGGGCCGAGATGCACAGTGGGGCGAATCGCTTCCTGGCGACAGTGAGCGCGACCTCCCTCAGCCAAGATGTCGGACGTCTGTTGGAGACATTGGCGGAGGTGCTGCGGGAGCCAGCTTTCCCCGAAGGGGAACTGGTGAAGCTCAAGTCGCAAATGATCGGTCAGATTCGTCGGAGCCAGGAGCACACGGGCGTGCGCGCTTTCGAGCGCTTCTCGCAACTCCTCTACGACCGGTCGAGCCCGTTTTACGAACCCCCGGCGTCCGAGCGCGTGGCGAGCATCGAAGCGATGACCATCGAGGATGTGTGGCGTTTCTATCGCGCGTGCTATGGCCCGCGTCATCTGGTGTTGGTCATCGTTGGCGATGTCATGGCGGCGGAGGTCATCGAGCGCATCCGGCAACAGTTTGGCGACTGGCCACCCGAACCAACCGAAGACCCGCGCGCGGTGTGGGCGCGAATGCCGCGCGCGTCCTTGCCCGAAGCGCCGCTTCGCGAAGTGGTCTACATGCCGGATAAGGCGAGCGTAGACATCGTCCTTGGGCACGCGGGCCAGCTGCGGCGAACCGACCCCGACTATGTGGCGGCGATCATCGGCAATGCGGCCCTGGGCTATTCGACGCTCTCCTCTCGGTTGGGAGTACGCGTGCGGGATCAGGAGGGGCTCACCTATGGGATCATCTCGCGCTTTTTCGAGCCGAGCTTCCTGGACGGGCCATGGGCCGTGAGCGTGACGGTCAATCCGGCGAACGTCGAGCGCGCCATAGCGTCCACGATGGAGGTCCTCACTCGCTATGTGGCTGAGGGGATCACTTCGCAGGAGTTGGAGGATGAGAAATCGGCCTTCGTGGGCTCGTTCCTCGTGGGATTGGGGACCAATGGGGGGATCGCGGCGCAGCTGCTTCTTGCTGAGGTCTTTGGGTTCGGGCCCGCGTATTTGGATCATCTGCCCGAACAAGTCCGAGCGCTCACCCGGGATGAGGTGAACGCGGCGATTCGTACTTATCTGCATCCGGAGCGGCTTATCACGGTGATCGCTGGGGAGTATCGGGCGTGAGGGGGGATGCGGCGTAACCGGGACCTCTTGGCCCGACGTAGTAGATTCGGGAACCAAGATGGCACAAGCTGAGTTGTATAGAGCGTGGTGGCGGAGAAGCGCAATTCAGCGAACGAGCTTGTGCCCGACGACGAGGAGTTGGTCGAGCGGAGTCTGGCGGGCGATGCGGAGGCCTTCGAGGTGCTAGTCCGACGCTATGGCCGGGCCATCTACAATGTCGCGGGGCGCTTCTTCCGGCAGCCGGAGATGCGGGAGGACATCACGCAGGAGACGTTCTTGAAGGCGTATCAGGCCTTGCACACATATCGGCGAGGGGCGTCTTTCGAACGGTGGCTGATGAAAATTGCTGTGAATGCATGCTATGATGCATTACGGCGGATGCAGCGGCGGCGAGAGTTCAGCTTGGCGGACCTGGCCGAGGACGAGCAGACGTGGTTGGAGGAGGCGCTGGCGAAACCGGCGTTCGAGCTGTTCGAGCAGCAACAGCAGAGCGAGAATGCGGTGGCCTTGGCCGAGAAGCTCCTCGCTAGTCTCTCGCCGGAGGATCGCTTGGTCATGCTCCTGTACGAACGCGATGGGCTCTCGACGGCCGAAATCGGCGAGCTGATGGGGTGGTCGCGTTCGAAGGTGAAGATCCGGCTGTTCCGAGCGCGGCGTGCTTTGGACAAACGGTTGCGTCGGATACTGCAGGGGGCGCAGTCGGCATCGGCCTCGAAGGCGAAAGCCGACGAGCCGGAATCACGGCAAGAGAGATGACCTGCCGAGACATTCGAAAGCGCATGGCGATGTGGGCGCGGGCAGCCAGCCCCGGGGAGATCGCCGGAGCGGAGCGAGAGGCGCTGGCGGCGCATCTCTCCGCATGCCCGGCCTGTGCCGAGGAACTGCGGCTGCTGGCGCTCAAGCGCATCTTATTGCGGGCGACCCGAGTACCGGAGGTCGACCCGGCGCCTTCTCTCTACGCGCGCGTGAGCGCGCGACTGCGTCAGGAGCGCGCCCGATCGCTCTTCTCCTTCTGGGAGGCAGCGCGCACCTTTGCCGCCAGCGTCGCCGTTGTAGCGATGCTCCTCCTCATGTTGCTTGCCGGGGTGAACATCTACATCCACCAGCAGATCCCCGTCGAGCGGCGGGATTTCATCTCTGCCTTGATGGAGCGCAACTTCTCGGAGGCCGAGCGCTTGGTCTTCGCCGGGGAGGAGCTCAGCCAAGAGGGCGTGTTGAGCGCGCTTGCCGCTGAGCCGCGAGAATCGAGATGACTTTTCGTAACAGTTCATGGCGAGCCCGCTTAACGGTTTTGGGCGTTTTCGCGCTCGGGGTCGCACTCGGCGCGCTGGCCATGGATTTCTATCAGCGAGGCGTTTGGGGACGCGGCCCTGCAGGACCACCTCCGCGTGGCGAGAGCGCGCGCGAGCGGCACCTGCAATATCTGGTCAGAGAGCTGAAGCTCACCCCGGAACAGACCGAGCAGGTGCGGCGTATCCTCGACGAGACGCGGCAGGAGTTCCTACAACTCCGCAATGAGATGCGCCCGCGTTTTGAGGAGATTCGTCGCCGCTCGCGCGAACGGCTGCGCGCCGTCCTGGCGCCGGAACAGCGGGCGAAGTTCGACGAGCTGATGCGGCGCATGGAGGAGGAGCGGGGACGCCATCGCCGAGATGGGTCATGAGGGAGGGAGAATCTTATGGAGCGGATGAAAGCCCTTTTGACGAAAAAACGGGTCCTGATCTTCTCGCTCGCGCTTGTGGTCGTCCTCGGAGGGATCCTCTCGTTGACGGTCTTCCGGCAGCGAGCGGCCGCGAGCGAGTTCTTCACCGCGACGGTGGATCGCGGTCCCGTGCGCAACGTCGTCAATGCCACGGGCACGGTCCAGGCGGTCGTGACGGTTCAGGTGGGGAGTCAGGTCTCCGGGCAGATTCAAACCCTGTATGCGGACTTCAATTCCGTCGTCAAGCGGGGACAGCTTTTGGCGAAGATCGATCCCCGCAACTTCGAGGCGCAATTGGAGAACGCACGGGCGAATCTGGCGGCGGCGGAGGCCCGCGTGCGCACGGTCGAGGCGGAATTGAACACGCAGCGGGCGAATCTGGCGGCCGCCGAGGCGAATCTCGAAGCCGCGCGCGTCGCCATGGAGAACGCCAATCTCGTCTTGCGCCGTTATACGGAGCTGGCACAAAGCGGTGTGCTCTCGCAGAACGAGTACGATACGGCTAAGGCGAACGCCGATTCCGCGCGGGCGCGGTATAATCAGGCAACGGCGGCCGTACAGCAGGTGAAGGCGCAGATTCGTGCCACCGAGGCGCAGCTGGAACAGGCGAAGGCGCAAGTCGAGCAGGCGCGCGCCGAGGTCAATCGCGCTCAGGTGAATCTGGAATACACGAACATCTATTCTCCCGTGGATGGCGTCGTCATCTCGCGCAATGTGGACGTCGGGCAGACGGTCGCCGCGAGCTTGCAGGCGCCGACGCTCTTTGTCATCGCCAACGATCTGACCAAGATGCAGGTTCATGCGAACGTGGACGAGGCCGACATCGGGAAGATCTCCGAGGCGGTGGACGTGCGGTTCACTGTGGACGCCTATCCCAATGATACGTTCGTCGGTCGGATTCAGGAGATTCGCCTGAACCCGCAGACGGTGCAGAACGTCGTGACCTACAGCGTGATCATCGCCGTGGAGAATCCCGATCTGAAACTCAAGCCGGGGATGACGGCCAACATCACCATCACTGTGGATCAGCGGGAGGACGCCTTGCGTGTGCCGAATGCCGCTTTGCGATATCTGCCACCCGGCATCACACGGGAGAAGGTGATGGAGCTGCTCCGACAAGGACCGCCGCTTCGGCCGCCCTCACCGCCTGAGGGGAAGCCGGGTCCCGCTCCGTCAGTGGAGAAGGCCGCCCCTTCAGCGCGTGGAGAACGGGCGCCTGGAGGACGCCCGCAATTCCCCCGTGAGTTGGACCGAACGCCTGCCGAGATCCCTGGGCTTTCGCCGGAAGCCGCGGCCTTGGCTCGACAGCTTCGCGATCCTAATCTGACGCCGGAGGAGCGGCGGGCGCTTCTTGAAAAGCTGCGCGCCTTGCCCGAGGCCGAGCGGCAGAAGATTCGTGAGAGCTTCCAGCGCTTTCGTCCAGAAGGGGGAACGCCCTTGGCCGCTCCGGCTCAACCGAGGGGGCAACGTGGACCGGCGTCTTCCACCACGTTGGCTCCTGGGCAGCTCTGGAATCCGGCCGAGAAGCTGCGCTTCCCGACACCGCGCGAGACCAACCGTACTCGCCCGGCGATCGTCTGGGTGTTGAACGCGCAGAAGAAGCCCGAGCCACGGCGCGTCCTCCTGGGCATCACCGATGGCGTGAACACGGAAGTCATAGCGGGCGAGGTGAAGGAGGGGGAGCAGGTCATCATCGGCGATACCTCACAAGTGCCTGCGCCATCGCAAAGCGGCACGCCTTCGCCCTTCGGTCGGCCCGTTGGGTTTGGGCCACCGCGACCGGCTGGCGGTGGCATGCGCCGATGAGCCGTTTCAGACTCTTGGAGAAGACCCGGTGGGAAGGGAGATGGATTTGGCTGAAGCGATTCAAAAGGACATCTGGCATCCGCGAGAGGAAGAGAGCAGCGTGCGGCTGCCGCCGTACACGCCCGATCAAGTCATCCGCCTGGAGCGGGTGCATAAGGTCTACAATACGGGCGAGGTCGAAGTCCATGCGCTGCGCGGCGTCTCACTCCTGATCAAGCGGGGCGAGTTCGTGGCGGTCATGGGGCCCTCGGGATCGGGGAAGTCCACGCTGATGAATATCCTGGGATGTCTGGATCGGCCGACGCGCGGACGCTATTTCCTGGAGGGCGTGGATGTCTCGACGCTCTCCAAAAATGAATTGGCTGATATTCGTAATCGGCGCATCGGGTTCGTCTTCCAAGCCTTCAATCTGGTGCCGCGCGCATCGGCTTTGGAGAATGTCGAGCTGCCGCTGCTGTATGCGGGGGTGCCGGCCAAGGAGCGGGTGCGGCGCGCGCGCGAAGCGCTGGCGGCCGTTGGTCTGGCCGATAAGGAGAGGAGCTTCCCCAACCAGCTCTCCGGCGGCCAGCAGCAGCGGGTGGCCATCGCTCGCGCGCTCGTCAATAATCCCTCGATCATCCTCGCCGATGAGCCGACCGGAAACTTGGACAGTCGAACGTCGGTCGAGGTGATGGAGATCTTCCAGCGCCTCAATCGGGAGCGAAACTTGACGCTCATCATCGTCACGCACGAGCACGATATCGCGCAGTACGCCAAGCGTATCATCCTCTTTCGCGATGGGCGCGTTCGGCACGATGTGCCGGTCGAGGTGCCGCGCGAGGCGCGCGAGATCCTGGCGGCTATGCCTCCGGAGGAGGAGAGCGATGAAGATTTGGGCGATCTTGAAGGTGGCTTTTCGGGCCTTAGGGCGAAATAAGCTGCGCTCGACGCTCACGATGCTCGGCATCATCATCGGCGTCGGCGCCGTCATCGCCATGGTCTCCATCGGCCAGGGTGCGCAGGCCATGGTTCGAGATCAGATTCAAAGCATGGGGACTAATGTCATGTTCGTGTGGGCCGGGAGCCGCATGTGGGGAGGCGTGCGCTTGGGCGCTGGAGCAGCCGCGACGCTCACGGCCCAGGATGCCGAGGCGATCGAGCGGGAGATTCCGCTCGTGGCGGCGGCATCTCCGATCGTGCGGGCCTCGGCGCAGGTCGTCTTCGGGAATCAGAATTGGTTCACCTCGATTCAGGGGACCAATGAGAAGTTCCCGAAGATTCGGAATTGGCCCGTGCAGGATGGGGAGTTCTTCCATGAAGGGGATGTGCGCGCGGCCGCGCGCGTCGTCGTGCTCGGCAAGACTGTCGTGGACAATCTCTTTCAGGGCATCAATCCTGTCGGTCAAACCATTCGCATTCGCAACCTGCCGTTCCGAGTCATCGGCATCCTGGCCCCGAAAGGGCAATCCGTGATGGGGCAGGATCAGGACGACCTCATCGTCATGCCGTATACGACGGTGCAGCGGAAGCTGCTCGGCCAGCAGATCCTCTCGATCAACTCGATCATGATCTCATTCGTCACGCCGGCGGCGGCGACGGCGGGCGAGCAACGCGTAGCCGAACTGCTGCGGCAGCGGCACAAGACGCCACCCGGGCAGGACGATTTCATGGTCCGGAACATGACGGAGATCGCTGAAGCTGCCGAACAGACGAACCGCGTGATGACGCTCCTTTTGGGGAGCATCGCTGCCGTTTCGCTCATCGTCGGAGGGATCGGCATCATGAACATCATGCTCGTCTCGGTCACCGAGCGCACGCGCGAGATCGGCATTCGTATGGCCGTCGGCGCGCGTCCCAGCCATATTCGCATGCAGTTTCTGACCGAGTCGCTTGTCCTCTGCTTGATGGGAGGGATCGTGGGGCTCCTTCTGGGCGTGGGGTTATCGGTGGGCATCTCACGGGTGCTCGGCTGGCCGACGCTCGTCTCCCCGCTCTCGATGGTCATCTCCTTCAGCTTCGCGGCGGCCGTGGGTGTCTTCTTCGGCTACTATCCGGCGCATAAGGCCGCCTCGCTCGATCCGATCGAGGCGCTGCGCTACGAATGAGACGGCCGCCGCATCGCCTTCCCTGAGGAAGCACCATGCGAGCGGTCGTGCAACGGGTCGCTTTGGCGCGCGTGCGCGTCGGCGATCGCACGGTCGGGGAGATCGGGCGCGGTCTTCTCGTTCTGCTCGGCGTCGGTCGAGAGGATACGGAAGCCGATGCCGAGTATCTCGCCGAGAAGATCGTTCATCTGCGCATCTTCGAGGATGCGGGGGGGAAGATGAACCGCTCGCTGCTGGATGTCGGTGGGGAGATGCTCGTCGTCTCCCAGTTCACCCTCTACGGTGACTGCCGACGGGGCCGACGCCCATCCTATTCCGAGGCGGCGCCATCGGATCGAGCACGCGCGCTCTACGAGTGCTTCATCGCGAAAGCTCGCCAGTATGGCCCGCGCGTGGAGACCGGCGTCTTCCAGGAGATGATGGACGTCGAGTTGGTGAACGCTGGTCCCGTCACCCTGTTGCTGGATAGCCGCAAGCAGTTCTGATACGGCGCCGACGCGCGAGCGCTCTCAGGCCTCCTTCTCCGGCCGATGGTGCGCGCGAGAGAAGTGTTCGTGGACGATCCGCCACTGATCGTTCTCTCGGTGAAAGACGTGCGTTCCGCGCCCGTGAATCTCCCGCTGATGCGCGCCATCGCTCAACATGACCGTCCAATAGAAGCTCACGATCGCCGTATCGCCCAGCAATTGCACGAGCGGTTCCGAGATTCGATATTCGACTCGCTCCGCTTGTCGGAGGTAGTACTCGAATGTCTCGCGCAGAGCGGCCAATCCCCTCACGCGCTCATGTCGCGTTGAGGAGAACCCCACGATCTCCGGGGAGAAACTCGCGAGCGCGGCGGCGACATCCTGGCGATTGAACGCCGCAGCTTGCTCTTCCTCCAAGCGGAGGAGTTCGCGTTCGAGATCCGCATTGGCCATAAGCTCCCTCCGCATTGAGGATCTGCTCTCGGTACCCTTTTAGCACAATCGGGGGAAGAGTCGCAATCGCGTTTCGCCCTTCGCTTCTCCACGGCCGGGATGTATACTGAAAAGCCCCCCTTTGGGGCGGCAACGCGCCCGGTCGGCGAATCATCTAAGTGGGCTCGGATGCAAGATCCTCGGATGAGGAGGGGATATGGCGCGAAAGACGCTTGATGAGCTGCTTCTTGGAAAATCACCCCCCGCTGGGTCTCATGGAGAGGAGGCGGTCCAAGGAGGGGAGCATCGTCTTTGGCCCCTTCTTGTGGGAGCGTTCCTGCTGGCGATTGGGGGGATCACTATGCTGTATCTGATTTACGACCTGAGAGCGACGGCGCGCCAGTTGCATGCCGATTTAGAGGAGGCCGAGAGGGATCTGGAAGTCGCGCTCAAGCGCTTGGACGATGTCGACACGCGGTATGCGAACTTGAAGGCACAGCTTGAGGTCACCGCCCAGCATATTGGTATCACGGAGAAGGAACTGCAACGGGCGCGGGCCCTGGCGGCGGAGATCAAGCGAGAGCAGGCCGAGCGGGTCGCCGCGCTTCAAGCGGAGCTGGCCCGAAAGGCGGAGGCCGCGCAGCTCTCGGCCCTACGGGAGGAACAGGCGCGTCAGATCGGCGCCGTCACCGGTGAGATCACGACCGTGAAGGGCGAGGTGGCGACCACACAAGAGGAAGTCAAGCGGGCCGTGCAGGAGATCGGCGGGATTCAACTCAAGCTGAGCGAATACGGCACGCTCATTGCGCGGAATCGCGAGGAGCTTCAGGAGTTGCGTCGGCGTGGCGAGCGCGAATACTTCGAGTTCGACATCACGAAAAAGAGCGGGTGGCAGCAGGTCGCCGACATTCGAATCCGGTTGACCAAGACCGATGTCAAAAAGCAGAAGTTCAACATCGCCCTCTATGTGGGCGATCGGCCGCTGGAGCGCAAGGACAATCTCATCAACACACCCCTTCAATTTCGCGCCGAACGGGGGGCCGCGCCCTACGAATTGGTCGTCAACGAGGTGAAGCCCGACCGCATCCTTGGCTATTTGGCCATTCCGAAGGATCGGGCAGCGGCACTGCGGCCGACGATCACGCGGTGAGCGCGTCATGTGGGGGGATCAGAATCCCCCCTTTGGGAAATACTCTGACCAGCGGCGATCCACGAGCCGCACGATCTCCTCGCTCATCTCCAGGGGGCGAGGATACCCCTCCTTCCACGTGGCATCAAGGGCCACGCGCCCGCGATAGACGGGCCGAGCGCCGACAAGGCGCATGTCCTCGCACAGCATGTCGCGCGCCGGATCGAAGCGCGTGAAGATCCCCCAAAGGAGGCTCTCTTCATCATCGAGTCGCACGTCGGGGCTGACGGCCACCAAGAACTTGATCGGGCTGAGAGCCGGAGCGCGCACCAGATCCGCGAGCACCGCGCGCGCTTCGCGCTCGATGGTGAGCACCAGCATCCCCCCTTCGAGCAGACGAGAGGCGAGGATGCGCCGATCGAGCGCGCGCGGATCAGCGACATCGTGAGGTGGCGGATTCGGCTCGAGGCGCTCGCCGGTGGCGTCGAGGATGAGTTTGCTGCCAACGTGCGGGATGAAGGAGGTGAAGTCGAGCGTGTCCAATGGTGCCGTCGGCAGAAGCAACAGGTGCTGCTCTGGATCGAAACGGAACCACAGCTCACGAAGTAGTGCTCGAAAGCTCCGACAGTTCACATCTTCGCGCACTAGGACCATCACCTTTGTGAGCGCCAGTTGCCCCAGCCCCAACAGCGCGAAAGCCGTCTTGAGCGCTTCCTTTGGATGGCGTTCCCGAAGGGCGACCCCAAGTAAGTTGTGGAAGCCCGCTTCCGGGAATGCCCAGAGGTCCACGACGTTGGGATTGGTGAGCCGAACCAAGGGGCCGATCATCTCGGTCGCAGCAATGCCGAGGTACTTGTCCTCCTGTGGCGGCTTGCCCACGACGGCGGCCGGGTAGAGGGCCTTTCGACGGCGCGTGATCCGATGAATGCAGAAGACGGGGAATTCGGCGGCGTCCGAGTAGTGGCCGAAATGGTCGCCGAAGGGCCCTTCCATCTGGCGTTCGTAAGGGGGAACGATGCCTTCGAGGATGAATTCCGCGTGAGCCGGAACGAGCAAGGGGATCGTGCGGGCGCGGACCATCGGAACGGGTCGTCCGCGCAGGAAGCCAGCGAAGGCGATCTCGTCAAAATCCTCCGGCAGGGGCAACAGCGCCGAGAGCATCAGTGCAGGATCGCCCCCGAGGACGACGGCAGCCAGGAGCGGGCGTCCTTCGCGTTCGGCCTCATCATAGTGGGCGCGTCCGCCCTTGAGGCTTTGCCAGTGCATCCCCGTTCGATCGCGCCCGAAGACGTGCAGACGATAGAGGCCCAGATTCCGCCGATGCGTCTTCGGGTGCTCCGTGAGCACAAGCCCGAAGGTGATGAATCGGCCACCATCTTCCGGCCAGCATTTCAGGATCGGCAGCTTTTCGAGATCGGGCTCTTCGAGGACCTCTTGTACGGGGGCGCGCCAAACCCGTTTAGGGCGCATGTGGAGAGCGCGCCAAAGCAGCGCGCGGGAGCGCCACAGTCCGCGTAATGTGGGCGGATTCAGCTGTTCGAGAACGCGGACGAGCTGTTGGCCGATCTCAGCCGGAGGACGCCCAAGCGCCAACTGGACGCGCTCGGCCGTCCCAAAGAGGTTGATGAGCAGGGGGAAGGCCGCCCCCTTCGGGCGCTCGAAAAGGAGTGCCGGGCCGTTCTCCCGAATGACGCGCTGGACGATCTCAGTGATTTCGAGAACCGGATCCACTGCCACGCGAACGCGGACCAGGTGGCCGTGCCGTTCGAGGAAGGCCACGAACGCCTGCAAGTCCTCGAATCGGCTCTCCATTTGAGGTCTCTTGCTCAACGCGAACATCGGGAACACTATACACGACCCGCAGGCCTTATGGGCAGTCCCCGGAAGCGTCGCGCGCTTCGGTTCCCGCAACTTTCCCTTTACGGCGCGTGGTATTTCACCTAGACTAGGGGCGCGTGATCAAGAAGACGGACATCGAGGAGGGAGCGTATGCGGTCGAGGAAATGGAGCGTGTGGCTGCTTGTCGGTGTGCTCGTGACCCTGAATCCGCTGTGGGGCTCTTCATCCCGAGGACGCCCGTTGCCGGGTCAGGCCCTTCCGGAGACGATCACCGTCGAAGGGAAGAAGGCCTACATCGTCATCTTCCGAGAGCCTCCGCTCGCCCAATATGAAGGGGGGATTCGTGGACTGGCGGCGACGAGTCTGCGCGTGGCGCCGCAGAATCGGCGCGAGGGGAAGTTGAACCCGGAATCCCCGGCTTCGGCGAATTACTTGAGCTATCTCGAAGCTCGGCAGAACGTCTTCCTGCAGCGGTTGCGGCAGCGCGTGCCGGAAGCGCAGTGGGAGTATGCGTATCGCATTGTCCTGAACGGCTTGGCCGCGTTGATCCCCGAAGATCACGTCGAGGAAGTCGCCCGTTGGCCCGAGGTAGCGCGCCTGGCGCCGATTCGCGCGAATCAATTGTTCGCGAGACCAACGGCGCCTGCCCCGTTGGACGTGAGTAATCCCCTGATGGGCGTTCCGGAACTGTGGGAGGCTGTAGGAGGGCCGGAGAATGCCGGGCGCGGCCTCAAGATCGGGATCATCGACAGCGGGGTGGATTTCAGCAACCCCATGTTTCACGATCCGACGCTTGTGCCCCCACCCGGATTCCCCAAAGGCGATCTCACGTTGGCCACCAGCAAGGTGATCGTCGCCAAGGTGATCCCGTCGCTTCAGGACCTCAACAACAAGAACGTCAATCCGGGGCACTTCACGGCTCAGGACCTCGTCGGGCATGGGACGCATGTGGCTGGAGTGGCGGCGGGCAACTTTGTGGACCTGCGGGATCGGCCGGGCGCGCGTCCGGTTGTCTTAAGCGGCGTCGCGCCCAAAGCGTTTATTGGAAGTTATCGCGTCTTCGCGCCCAATGCGGCGACCGATAATGTCGTCAAGGCCATCGAAGAAGCCGTCGCTGATGGGATGGACGTCATCAACATCAGCTTCGGTAGCATCTCGTTGGGCCCTCAGGAAGAGCCCGATCCGCAGGTTGAGGCCGTTGAGAACGCCGTTGCGGCCGGTGTGGTCGTCTGCGTCGCGGCGGGCAATTTCGGGCCCGATCGCGCGACGATCACCTCGCCGGGGACGGCCCCGAGCGCGATCACCGTCGGCGCCGTGACCAATGCGCACGATGGATTCACGCCGGGTCAGCTTCGCATCATTCAAGTAACGTCGCCGGAACCGCCAGCCCCCGGACTGCGGGTCGTCGGCGTGCGCGCCAATCGGTTCCCGGAGTCACTGGTGACGCCGATCGTGGATGCCGATTTGCTCGATAATGGGCGACTGGATGGGGGGGGATACGGGTGCAATCCCCTTCCCGCGGCGCTTGTCCGCGGCCGCGCGCTTCTGGTTCAACGTGGCAATTGCCTGATCCTCACGAAGGCCTTCAACGCTTGGATGGGCGGTGCGACGGCGCTCATCATCTACAACAATCAGGAAGCTGGCGATGTGATTGATGCGATTCCATTGGCTGGACAATTTCTGCCCACCCTCTTTCTGCCGCGTTCGAGCGGGCTCGCGTTGAAGGATCTCGTGGCGATGAATGCGACCAACGGTCGGGAGACGATCATCGCTTTGACGCCAGCGAGCGAACCGCTCGTCTTCGAGCGTCAGCCCAATGTCCTGCTTGATCTCAGCTCGCGCGGGCCAACCCCGACGCGCTTGCTCTTGATCAAGCCCGATGTGGTGACAATTGGGGGTGGCAGCTACGGTCCGGCTCAGGATGATGATCCGCGTGGCGAGAATCGGTTCCCACGCCCGGATCCGGGGTCGCTTCAGCCCACGCTTTACGATCCGAGCGGATACGTCTTCACCGCTGGCACGAGCTTCGCCGCGCCGCGCGTGGCCGGGGTGGCGGCGCTCCTGCGTCAGGTACATCCTGATTGGTCGCCAGCCGACATCAAGGCGGCTCTGATGACGACGGCAGCGCGTCCGACCGGCCCCAATGAGGTCGGGCTCGCGCGCATCATGGATCGCGGTTCGGGACTCGTGGATGTGGGCGCCGCACGGCGCGTGCTCTCGCTCGTGGATCCTCCGAGTCACAGCTTCGGCTCGGTCATTCTCGGAACACCCTCGACGCTCATTCGGGAGTTCAAGATCACGAATCGCTCGCAGTCGGCGGCCGTCTACTCGATTCGAGCAGCTCTTTCGCCCCCGGCGCCATCGTTTCTGAATGTGGACGTCTCGCCGACGCAGCTCAGCGTCCCGGCCGGAGGCATGGGCACGTTCACGCTGAAGCTCACTGTTGATGCCGGCTCGATCTCCGGACGCATTGACAGTGAGGGGTTCGTGCTCGTCTCCGATGGTGAACGGACGACGCCGCGACCGCTCTACATCCCGTTCTGGATTCGAACGGCCCCACGATAATTCGAGGGCGTCCTCAGCATGTGGTGGCGCCGAGCTACTGGGACTGATCTTCGGTGCGCTGGCGCGAGGGCTCGCGCGGGATTTCTTCTGCTGCTGGGGCTCTCGCTAGGGGCGCCGACGTTCCCTTCGGCAGCGATCTCGCGCTCCCCGGAAGCGGGGGTATGGCGCGAACGGGTGAATGGCGTGATGCCCACTCGTCGCGCTGTCGAGCCCCAGCCGCTCGATGTCGAGCACTACGCGCTGCAGATCACGCTCTTTCCCGAAGCTCGTTGGATCGAAGGGCGCGTGACGCTCCGCGGTCGGGCGACGGCTCCAGTCGAGAGCCTTCGGATCGATCTCCTCAATGCGCTCACGGTCACACGTGTGTCGTGGGAGGGCCTGCCGATCACTTTCACCCATGCCGAGGATCGCGTGCGGGTGCCGATTCCACTTACCCCTGGGCAGCCCTTCGCGATCACCGTCGAATACGCCGGGCGACCGGCGGTCCTTGGACGGCTACCAAGCGGGATGTTCTTCAGCGAGCACGCGGGCTTCCCCGTCGTCGCGACGTTGAGCGAACCTCATGGCGCGCCCGCCTGGTGGCCTTGCGTGGACGATCCGGCGGATAAAGCGACGGCCGATATCGAAGTGTCGGTTCCCCCCGGGTACGTCGTCGCTTCCAATGGGCTGCTTGAAGACGTGCGCGTGCATCCCGATGGTTGGCGCACATATGTGTGGCGGGAGCGGTATCCGATCGCGACATATCTCATCTCGATTGCAGCCACGAACTTCGCTCAGTTCTCGGACATTTATTGGGCGCGCGAAGGGACGAGGATGCCGCTCGTCTACTACGTCTATCCGGAGCATGTGGATCGCGCGCGACGCGCCTTTCCCATCACCCGCGAGGCGCTGCGCGTCTTCGCCGAGCTGTTTGGCGAGTATCCATTCCTCGCCGAGAAGTACGGTATGGCCGAATTCCCGTGGAGCGGGGCGATGGAACATCAGACGATGACAAGCATCGGATCCTCCGCTCTCACTCACGTGGACACGATCGTACATGAAGCCGCGCATCAATGGTGGGGGAACATGGTGACGCTGCGCACATGGCATGACATCTGGCTGAACGAAGGCTTCGCCACCTACAGCGAGATCCTCTTCCGCGAGCGCATGTACGGGGCTGATCCCAGTCAGCTCTTGCGACAACGGGACGATGGGCTCGCGTCGGGAAGGCTGCGGGGGACCGTGTATGCCGAGGACGCGACAGATCCCTTCGATGACATCCCGGCCATTTACATGAAAGGGGCGTGGGTCTTACACATGCTGCGGTATCTTCTTGGCGACGATCGCTTCTTCGCTGCGCTGCGGGAGTACGGGCAGCGCTTCGCCTACGCGAACGCGAGCACCGAAGATCTCATGCGCGTCTTCTCGGAGTTTTACGGCGAATCGCTCGAGTGGTTCTTCGAGCAGTGGGTCTATGCGCCCATGCGCCCGATTTACGCGTTCGCGTGGTCGGTCCATGCGGAAGGCGCGGGCTATCGGCTGCGGCTTCAGCTACAGCAGCAGCAGACGCATCTCATCGCGCGGCGGGATCCGACGCTTCCGCCCGTCTACATCATGCCGGTGGAATTCACCCTTCGCTACGCGGACGGAATGTCCGAGGTGAGGCGCGTGTGGAATCGCGCGCGGGAGGAGACATTCGACATTCCCCTGGCGCGACAACCCGTGAGCGTCGCCTTCGACGAAGGGGGCTGGATTCTGAAAGAGCTCCGCGCGGGCTTTGGGGGCTTTAGCCGCCATGGAGCCGTCACTCTGGATTGTTCGCGCGTCCGTTGAAGCGGCGTGCGGTTTCTTCTCGCCGCGTCATCCTAGCCGGAAGCGCCACGTCGCATGAGGGCAGCTTCTCCTTGACAGCGAATGGGGACGACCGATATACTCACGCGCATTTTCTGGGACGATTGCGGGAAAGGAGCGAGAGCGAAATGGCCGTCGTGGAGACACCGGCGGAAGCGGGATCGTTGAGGAGATACCATGTGATGGTCCTCGCCTATTTCCTCGGTGTCCTGTTGGCGCAACTGTCGGTGGCTTATCGCTACATCGATTCGTTCCCTCCCCAGTGGCGCGGCCTCTTCATGATGACCGTCTTCATGTTCTTCCTCTTCCAATCGTTCTTCATGGTGGCGATTGTTCCGCTGGGGATGACGTTCATCTACTGCTGGCTCTATTTGATTGACATCAAGGCGCGAGCGCGTAGCCTGTATGCGATCATGGCGACGTCGCTGCTGCCGTTTCTCGTTCTGATCGTCGTCGTTCTCGTCTACGTGGTCTTCATCATGGAGGTACGTGTATCGCCGATGGAGGACCTCCAACAGCTCGCGGAGTCGATTCGCGCCGACATCCTGAGCAAGCGCTTCCCGATTCGAGGACTGGGCATAGTGACCTCGATCGCGAGCGGGCTCATTTGCGCGCATCAGATTCGGCAGCGGCTCGCGCTCGGCGAACTGTTGCGAAAGCGGATCGAGCAGGGGCCGTCCTGGCTTCAGCGGATGTCTCGAAGGGTTGACTTGAGCGTGGTCGTCGCGCTGCTCATCCCGCTGACGTTTGTCGGATCGCTGTACGTCTTCAATCGGGTGGGGGGCGCGATCGCCGGGAATTTCTGGGAGAAGTTGAACTTGCCGATGCCCCCACCCCAGTGATGGCTCATGCGCGAAACAGAGGGGGGACGGTCGCGAGCGCGCCCTATGACGATTCCGTTCCCGAGTGCCGAATGGGTGCAGGCCTTCCGTGAAGCGATCAACGCGAGTCCGGCGTATCGAGCGTCGGCTGCTGACTGGGAAGCGGGGCCGATTTGCTTCGTCATCCGCACGGGCGAGGAGAAGACCTACCTCTGGCTTGATCTCCATCGTGGGGAATGTCGTGCGGCGGAGCTGGTATTGCCGGCCGAGGGGGAGCGCGCGCCGTTTCTCGTCTCTGCCGAGTATGAGGAGTGGAAGCGGATCTTGCGTGGGCAGCTCGATCCGGTGCGGGCGATCTGGATGGGGAAGCTGAAGGTCCGGGGGGATCTCTCCCTTCTGCTGCGCTATATGCGGGCCGCTCAAGACCTGCTCGCCTGCGCCGCGCGCGTGCCCACTCAGTTTCGGGATGAATCATGAAGCGAACGGATTCGGCGTGGCCAAACCCAGTGAGAGCGAGGACGACAATGCTAACTGCGGAACGACTTCGGGCCCACGTTCAGAGCGTTCGGGCACGAACGCTCGCTGTGCTCCAGCATATCCCTCCGGATCGGGTGAAGTGGAGGCCGGTTGAGGGGATGCTCACGCTCGGGCAACTTGTGCGACATCTCGCCCAAGCCGAGATGATGTGGCAGGAAGTCGTGAAGGGGCATTGGGATTTGAAGCAGCTTTTAGCCATGCGCCGCGATCTGGATCTGATTGAGGCGACCGGTCCGATAGAGAATCTCATGGCCGAGCTGACGCTCCTTGAGGTGACGCATCGGCAGACGTTGGAGCTGCTGGCGACGCTCACGGATAAGGACCTCGCACGCTCGATGAATGGGCTGGCCGGTCGGGTGACGCTCTACGAGGTGATCCTCGGCCTCTGCGAGCACGAGGCGCATCATCGCGGACAGATTGTGGCGTATTTGCGAATGCTGGGCGTCAAGCATCCCTCCCCCTGGGGATTTTGAATCTCGATCGCATGATGACGCGCGATCCCTGACGTCGCGTGAGTGACGCCTTTGCTCTTGTCCTCTGCGGACCAAAGCGGTATAAGTGTAAGGAGATCAGCACGAGGGGGGATATGTTCACACCGCCTTTGGAGCGCGAGGAACGCGAGCAACGGTGGAGGCAATGGAAGATCTTGCTGATCACCATCGCGGGATTCGCTCTCATCGCCGGACTTCTCCTGTACTGGAGTGCGCGGCGCACGACGTCGGGACCCGGCAGGGTGGCGGGAACTGCGCTCACGGGATTCGTCTCGGTGGGTTCGCCAGAGTTCGAGGCGTATCGCCGGTTCGTGACCGTCGAGGATCAGGAGGCAACTCAAGCCCAGAACCTCATCGGGCAGAAGCAAGTCGTCGTCTATGGACGGCTCACCAATCGCGGCGCGCGCACGCTCACGGGCGTGCAGGTTCGGGCTATCGTCTATGATATGGAAGATCGGCCGGTGGCCGAGCGCACGGCTTTCCCCATCCCGCGTCGCCGACCGAGCTTAGGGCCGAACGAGTCCATGATCATTCAGGTCAACGTGGATAACGTCCCGCCGAAGGCGAACCTGGCGCGGTTTGAGATCGTGATCGAGGGGCTACGATTCCAATGACCATCTGGCCGATTGACGGAACGTGTGCGCGGCGCGTGGCCTTCCACCGTCGCTCGCTTCTGGGCAGGGGGAGGAGCGAGCTATGAGGAGAACATCTGTCTCTCGCCTGGGAGTTGCGAGTTTCGCTCTGGCGCTCGTGCTTGTCTCCGTGGTCTGGGGCCAGCAGCGGTCTTCCGCGCCGGCGCGCCGCGCTCCGGGCCTGTATGCCATCTTCGAGACGAGCATGGGGCGGATCGTGTGTCGGCTCTTCGAGCAAGAGACGCCGAAGGCCGTCGCCAACTTCGTCGGCTTGGCCGAGGGGACCAAGGAGCATCTGTCGCCGCGCACGGGGCGGAAGATCAAGAAGCGATTTTATGATGGCCTGATGTTCCATCGCGTCATCCCGAACTTCATCATTCAATCGGGAGATCCGACGGCGACCGGACGTTATACGCCGGGCTATACGTTTGAGGATGAAATCCGCCCGAATTTGAAGTTCGATAAGCCGGGGCGCTTGGCGATGGCCAATCGCGGGCCGAACACCAACGGGAGTCAATTCTTCATCACGGTGGCGCCGGCTCCGCATCTGAACGGCAAGCATACGATCTTTGGCGAAGTCGTCGAAGGGATGGACGTCGCGCGGCGCATCGCCAACGTCCCGCGCGATGCGACGGACAAGCCGATCCGCCCCGTGCTCATCCAGAAAGTGATCATCGAGCGCGTGAAGTGAGGTGAGGGCGACCTGATCGCCAATCCGGGTCCGCCACGGAGAAGGACTCCCTTGGCGGATGAGGAGGAGGGGTTATATGAGATTTGCCACGCTCGTGGAGTATTTCGAGCGTCTAGAAGGGACGACCAAGCGGCTGGAGATGTTCGACATCTTGAGTGAGCTGTTTCGCGAGGTGGGAGCTGAAGAGATCGCTCCGGTCGTTTATCTGCTGGAGGAGCAATTGGCGCCGCCCTTCCGAGGCATTGAGATCGGGATGGCTGAGAAGCTCGTGTTGCGGGCCATCGCGAAGGCCACTGGCGTTGACGAATCGCGTGTCCTGACGCTCTATAAGAAGCTGGGCGATCCCGGGCTGGTCGTCGAGCGACTGAAAGAAGCGCCCGCGCGCGGGAAGCTCACGGTCGCCTCCGTCTACGCACGCTTGATGGAGATCGCCGAGCAGAGCGGCGAGGGGAGTGTCGAGAGAAAGGTGCAGGGGCTCAGCGAGCTGCTCGCGGAGGTAGGGCCGAAAGAGGCTCGCTACATCGCGCGGTTCGTCATGGGACGCTTGCGCCTGGGGATCGGCGATCCCACGATCCTGGATGCGCTCTCGAAAGCAGGTGCGGGCGATCGGAGCTGGAGGCCGGACCTGGAGCGCGCGTACAACCTTTGTTCGGATCTCGGACTGGTGGCGCGCACGCTTCGGGAACGCGGCCTGGAAGGGATTCGTGCCTTTCGGGTTCGCGTCGGGCATCCGATTCGCATGGCCTTGGCTGAGCGCCTGCCGACAGCTGAGGAGATCATCCGACGGCTCGGACGCTGCGCCGTCGAGGTGAAGATCGATGGCTTCCGCTGTCAGGTGCACAAGCAAGGGGATGCGGTCGAGATCTTCTCCCGAAATCTCGAACGCACGACGCCGATGTTCCCGGACATCGTCGAGGGCGTGCGGCGACAGGTCGCCGCGCGCGAGGCGATCTTCGAGGGCGAGGCCGTCGCCGTGAACGAAGAGACAGGCGAGATTTACCCCTTTCAGGTCACCGTGCAGCGCAAACGCAAACATGGGATTGAGGAGATGGCGCGCGAGTATCCGCTAGTCCTCTACGCCTTCGATCTGCTCTACTGTGACGGCGCAGACTACACGCCCGAACCCTACGAGAAGCGACGGCGGATGTTGGAGCGGATGATTCGTCCGGGTGAACGGTTGAAGCTCGCCGAGATGATCGTCACCGAGGATCCCAAGGCCGTGGAGCGGTTCTTCGCGCACAGCATTGAGCGAGGATTGGAGGGCATCGTCGCCAAACGCCTCGATGCACCGTATCAGGCGGGAGCACGCGGCTTCCATTGGATCAAGCTCAAGCGCTCGTACAAGGGCGAGTTGAGCGATACGATCGACGTCGTCCTGGTCGGATATTTCCATGGGCGGGGGTCGCGAGCGCGCTTTGGCATCGGGGCGTTGCTCGGCGCCGTGTACGATGAGCAGAGCGATACGTTCAAGACGATCGCGAAGATCGGGAGTGGCTTGAGCGAGGAGGAATGGGTGCGTATCCGGGAACTGCTCGACGGTTGTCGTATGGCGCATCGGCCCGCGCGGGTGGATTCGCTCATTGAACCCGATGTCTGGGTCGAGCCGCGCTATGTCGTGACAGTGCTGGCCGACGAGATCACGAAGTCGCCGGTGCACACTTGCGGCAAGCGAGATGACGAACCGGGCTACGCGCTGCGCTTCCCGCGCGTCGTCGGCTGGATCCGAGAGGACAAGAGGCCGGAAGATACGAACACCGTTCGGGAGATCTTGCAGATGTACGAGATGCAGAAGAAGGTGAAGCTCGCCGGATGAGCGTTCGCGCGCGACTTCTGGAACGGACGGGTGAGGTTCCGGATCTCTCGATGATGGGGGGAGTGCCTCATTCGGGCTCTGCGGTGAGTTGAGCGTGAGCGTGCCATCGCCTCTTGTACATCGCGAGATGGGCCCTCGCCGTGGGTTCTCCCCGACTCTGATGCGGTGGGGGATCGTCTTTTTGACAGGCGCGGGGATCGCGCTGGCGCCGATTCCCGAAGGGATTGCGCGCACATCGTGGCACCTGCTGGCGATTTTCTTGGCGACGATCGTGGGCTTGATCGCGCAACCGATGCCGGGGGGAGCTGTGGTGCTTCTGGGCGTGCTCGCGCTCGCTGTGACGGGAACGATGCCCGTCGGCGAGGCGCTCTCCGGATATGCGGACCCGATCGTCTGGCTCGTGCTCGCCGCCTTCTTCTTCGCGCGCGGGATGATCAAGACGGGGCTTGGGCGGCGCATTGCGTTCCTCTTCATTCGCGCTGTGGGGCGGCATTCGCTCGGCCTCGGATATGCGTTGGCCGCGACGGACCTGGTGCTGGCGACGATCATTCCTTCCAATGGTGCGCGCTGTGGGGGAATCCTCTTCCCCATTGCGCGCAGCTTGGCCGAGGCGTATGATTCGCGGCCCGGAGATTCGGCGCGTCGGCTGGGCGCTTTCCTCATGGTCCTCGTGTATCAATGCGAGGTCATTGTGTGCGCGATGTTCCTGACTGGTCAGGCGTCGAATCCCTTGATCGCGAAATTCGCCGAGCAGGTGGCTGGCGTCTCGCTCACTTATGCGCGATGGGCGCTCGGAGCGCTCGTGCCGGGAGCGCTCTCGTTTCTCCTCGTCCCCCTGCTCCTTTACCGGTTGTTTCCGCCAGAGCAACGGCGCACGCCCAAGGCTGCTGCCTTAGCTGAAGCGGAATTGAAGCGCCTGGGGCCGATGTCGCGCCAGGAGAAGATGATGCTCGCTGTCTTCCTGATCGTGGCGTCGTTGTGGATGACGATGAGCTGGCATGGGCTGCATTATGCCGTGATCGCGCTTTTGGGGATCGCGCTCTTGCTGCTGGGCGGTGTGCTGACGTGGGAGGATGTGATTTCTGAGCGCAGCGCGTGGGAGGTCTTCCTTTGGTACGGGGGGCTCGTGCGCATGGGAGGAGCGCTCGGCGAAACCGATCTCACGCGGCGCCTTGCTGAGGCGGCCGCGGCGGCGACAGCGGGATGGAGCTGGTGGGGGGCGCTGCTCCTTCTGGCGCTCGTCTATTTTTACGCGCACTATGGGTTTGCGAGCATCACGGCGCATGCGACGGCAATGTACACCCCATTCCTCGTCGTCGTGCTCGCCGCCGGTGCTCCAGCTCCGCTGGCCGTGCACGCGCTCGCGTACCTCTCGAATTTGATGGCCGGACTCACGCATTATGGGACGACGCCCGCGCCTATCTATTTCGGCGCCGGATACGTCGCGCAGACGACGTGGTGGCGGCTCGGACTGATTGCCTCATGGGTCAATCTGGCCATTTGGTTCGGGATTGGGCCCCCGTGGTGGAAGATGCTGGGCTGGTGGTCGTGAACGGTCTGCCAGCGAGGGGCGGACTTCTCGCGCTCTGACGCGCCTCTGCCGGCGCGTCATCGGCGTGAGCCGCCCTGGAGAGCATCCAGAACCATTGCCCGATGCGGTGAGGCTTCGATACTTTTTCAGGCTGGGGAGAAGATGGACACGATCACGCACGGCTTGATCACGCGGCTTTTCGCGAAGGCCCTTGTGCCCGAGCGACGCGATCTCCTGGTGCTCGCGACCCTTTGCAGTGTACTGCCGGATGTGGACATCCTCTACGGCGCGGGCGATCCGTTGGCTGGGCTGCAGAACCATCGGGGGTTCACGCATTCGCTCTTTGGGGCGGCCTTGCTGGGATTCCCCGTGGCTGCCCTCACGTATTTTCGCCTTCCCCATGTGTTCCTCGAACGCGCGCGAGGGTATTCGTCACGTCCACGCGGTGTGGAGAGCCGCGCGACCCCCAACGGACCAGCAGGTCTCTCCGAGCGCGCGACCTATGGCTTCTGGGCCTTTTATCTCGCGAGCGTTCTCGGGATCGGCTCACACATCTTCTTCGACGTGGTGACGTCCTATGGGACGATGCTCCTGCAACCTTTCTCCGATCGGCGGTTCAGCCTCGATCTCTGGTTCATCATTGATCCATATGTGTGGTTGATCCTCAGCGTGCCGTGGCTGCTGCGGCACGCGCTCGGGCGTGAGGGGCTTCGAAGGCGAAGGATGGGATGGGAGGATCGCATCGGCGCCCTACTCCTTGTGGGGTATGTGGGGCTCGCCGCCGGCGTGCAGGTGATGGCGCTTCGGCACTTGGAGATGTGGGCGAGAGGACATGGGGTCTCGGCCACGAGGATTGGGGCGATCCCCGTCGCCTTCTCGCCGCTTCATCGCAAGGGCATCGTCATGACCTCCGATTACGTCTACGACATTCCAGTCTACGTGTCGCGCGCCGCTCTTGGGCCGATCGCCACATATCCTTCGCCGTTCCGCATGGACGATCCGTTTATCGCGCGCGCATGGGCGACACCGCAGGGGAAGCGTTATCAGTGGTTCGCTCGCTTTCCGCTCGCTGTACGCCTTGATGAGGGCGAGAAGCAGCGCGTCATCCTCTACGACCTGAGATTCCAGGGGCGGTTGGAGGACCTGGACGCTGTCGGCCGAGCGATCGCGCGCCTGTTCCTCACGCGTTGGCCCCAATTGATGGAGCAGAAGCGACAGGCTTTGGAGGTCATTTTCGACGCCGGCGGACGTATCGAGCGCGTCGCCTTTTTGCACTGAGCGAGACCGATGTCGCAAGAGCGCACACCTCTCTCGATCCCCGAGCGTCCGGCGACCGAAACGCGGGTCTGCCAAGGACGGTCGATCGCGTACAAGATCAAGGTCAAACCCGAAGATTTTCAGGTCACGGAGCTCGCCGATCTCACGCCGTCCGAACGCGGACGGTACCGCCTCTATCGGTTGACCAAAGCCGGGTGGAACACAACCGATCTCCTGCGGCGGCTCGCGCGGCGGCTCTGTCTCCCCTACGAGGCATTCTCCTACGGGGGACGAAAAGATCGTCATGCCCTCACGACGCAATATGTCACGATTCGCGATGAGCGCGATCTCTCGCTCACCGAGCCCGCGTTCTCGCTTCAGGCTCTGGGATGGACGGATGAGCCGATGACGCCCGAATTCATTCGGGGTAACGAATTTCGAATCATCCTGCGGGCGATGCGGGTCGAAGAGGTCGTCCACCTGGAGCGCAATCTTCGCGCCGTGCGAGACTATGGCCTGCCGAACTACTTCGACGAGCAACGCTTCGGCTCCTATGATCGAAGGCGCGGCTTCATCGCCGAGCGGCTCCTGAAGGATCAGTGGGAGGAAGCACTGCGAATTTATCTCACACTCTGCTATCCCGAGGAGAAGCGAACGGCCAAGGAGCGCAAGCGCTATTTCCTCGAGCATTGGGGACAGTGGGAGACATGTCTGGAGCGAGCGAAGACGGTGACCGAACGCCGCCTTTTCCGCTTCTTGTGGCGGCGTGGGGGGGACTGCGTGGGGGCCGTCAATCTCATCCCCCGGGAGGAGTTGGCCATGATCCTCTCGGCCTATCAATCCTTCCTCTGGAACGAGATGGTACGGGAGATCGTGCGGACGTGGGCCCCGCTGGTCCTCGAAGTGCGCGGCATCGCCACGCGATATGCCTTTTACCTGACGCTCTCCCGCGACGCGCTCGACTATTTGCGGGGGGCGAAGCTCCCTACGCCCGGGCCTCGCGCGTCGCTCGCTGATCCGTATCTTGAGCACGTGTATCGGACGGTTCTGGAGCGCGCGGGGATCATGTCGGATCAGGCCTTCGCGCTGAAGAAGCTGCGACGGGCGTACGTCAAAGCCGTTCCGCGTGATGTGATTCTGTTCCCGGAGGAGCTGGAGCTGCTCGATGTGGCGCCGGACGAGCTCTATCCGGGCCGCGTGAAAGCGGTGCTGCGCTTCATCCTCCCGCGCGGTGCCTACGGCACGATGGTGCTCAAACGCCTCACGCTGCGTCTGGAAGACGCGCAGCCAACCACTTCCGGCACGACGACACCGGACCCCTGAAGCGCGCCCCGTGCGAATTCGCCTTCGGCGCGGCGCTCACCTCATGTGGAGAAGGAGGACACCCACCCAGGCGGCGTGCCCCGCAACTTCTGCCAGAATTCCTGAGCGATCTTCACGCGCTCCTCACGCGTGCGCCCTTGCTCGAGCACTCGAAACAGCTCGTGCAAGAGCTGCTTGCGCCGCTTCAGCTTCCGATGTCGGCGTCGGCGCAACTCCTGTGCACGCGTTCCCGCTCCCATGGCCCATTAGCTTCCTCTCCGCTTCGGGGAAGGTCTCGAACGCAAATCTTATAGACGATCCCCCTCGCCTTGTCAAAACCCGGAGCGCGTTCCATCATCCTCCCTTCAGGGATCGGACATAGCGCTCTCACGTGATCAGGGCGCGCCACTTTTTCGGCAGTGGACATCTTCAAGGAGCTCTTCAGCAGCGTTTCGAGATCGCCGCGTCTCGCTGAGCTCCCATCATTCAACGCCCCTTTGGGTGCGTATGGGCATATCTTGACGATCTCAAGGGAGTAGTTGGGCGGCTGGGAGATCACGAGGACCACGACGCTTCAGTCGAGAATGCCTTCGGAGGTTCAGCTGACGAGTGATCGGAGCAATACGGGCGTCTTTCGCGAGCGACCTGATCGGATGGGGGAAGTTGAAGGATGTCTGGAGGGAAGTGCCGTGCATAGCATTTCGGATCTCGAGAAAAGCCCGCTTGATCTCCTCCCGAAGGAACGTCCAAGGGTATTGATGACTTCTTCGCTCATGTATGCCCCACGACTTGGGAGAAACTCCGTCGCACTGAGAGATCACTGAGCTGTTTCACGAGAGTCCGCTGGAAGACGCGCTCTATGCGGCGCTGAGGCGGCATCGGATTGAGAGTCAGGAGGCGCGCGCCTTTCGTTCCCGGATCATCGCCCCTCCGTCGGCTTGGGCTCCTTCGCTTCCTCCTCCTGTAGGGTATCAAGCAGGATCTTCCAATCGAGCCACGGTTCCTTCCCCTTGAGCCATCTCTCGAACCACTGGAACTCCGCGACCATCTTCACGAGTTGATATCGGGGATTCGTCAATCCGTGCGGCATGTTCGGATAGATGATGAACTCGGTCGGCACGCCGAGCTTCTTCAAGGCCATGTGCAACTCTTCGCTCTGCGGGCGCGGCACACGCGGATCCGCTTCCCCCACGTGAATGAGCGTTGGCGTCTTCGCGCGCGTGATGTAGCGGATGGGCGAGACCGTGACATAGTGATCCCAGTTCTCATACGGCCGCCCTTTGAAATAGAATTCGCGAGGGACTTGCACATCCGTCTGCGCATACATGGAGATCCAGTTCACGGCTCCGGCTCCGGTGGAGATCGCTTTGAAGCGGTCGGTCTGCACGAGCGTCCAGTTGGAGAAGTGGCCGCCGGCGCTCCATCCCATCATGCCGAGCTTCTCCGGATCGGCGAGGCCCCGCGCGATCAGTTCGTCCACGCCGCTCATGATATCTTCGTACCCTTGCCGGAAGTAGTCGCCTGCGATTTGCATCTTGAACCGTTCGCCATAGTTGGACGAACCGCGATAATTGGGTTGAAAGACGGCATAGCCGTTCGCGGCGAAAATGTGCACGTATGTGCCGTAACTCCCCGCGAACGAATTCATATATGCGGCGGCCGGACCGCCATGGAGCTGGACGATGAGCGGATATCGCTGTCCCGGCTCATAGCCGATCGGTTTGATGAGGAGGCCTTCGACGATCTGTCCATCTGTGCTCTTCCATTGAATGGTCTCGTATTCGCCGAGAGCGAGCCCCTCGATCTGCGGATTCGCTCGCGTCAAGCGCGTCCATTGTGACCGTTGGCCGACCTTGTCCAACGTGGTGATGTAGAAATCGGGTGGGTTCTTCGGATCGGTGAACGTCAAGAGGAGCCACCCCGTGTCTTCGTCGAACGTAGCAGAGAGAACGCCGATCTCGTGCGTGAGCTGTGTGACGTGCCCCGTCTCCACGGAGATGGCGAAGAGATGGGCGTTGACCCCGACGCCTTCGGTGAAGTAAATCGCCTTCCCATCCTTATCCCAGAAGCCGAGGGAGACATCACCATCGAAAGTCGTCTCAAGCTCGCGCACCGATCCCCCGCGCGTCGGCGCGAGATAAATGCGCAGGTTACGCATGTAGGTGAAGTCATCGGGAGCCGTGAAGGCCAACCACGCGCCATCGGGGGAGAAACTCATCGCTCCCTCGCTCACCGTGTTTCGCGTGAGCCGCTCGAGAGCGCCGGTGGTGAGATCAAGCCGATAGATCTCGGCCTCTTCGCCCGTCGCGTAGCGGAAGGTCGAAGCCCCGCGAAAGGCGAGGAAGCGATGGTCTTTGGAGATCACGAACGAAGCGACGCTGTAGTCAGAGCCCGACGTCCATCGCTTCACGGCCTTCGTCTCCACGTCCACGGCCCAGAGATGGGCGGGCGGCTTCGGCTGGTCCACAATGCGCACGTCGAATCTCTTCTCCCGCCGTTCCCGATCGAGTTTGTCCACAAAATCGGGGGAGGTGAAATAGATTCGCTGGCTATCCGGACTCCACTCCCATCGGAGGATGCCCGTCTCGTGCGCGGTCAAAGGAACAGGCTTTTCCGCGTCGAAGCGGGCGGGCAGGAGCCACAGTTGACGCTCCCCCTCCTTTCCGGCCGTGAACGCGAGCCAACGCCCATCGCGGCTGAAGGCGAAGCGTTCGACCCCATCTTTGTGATCGGTCACACGGCGCGCTTCGCCCCCATCCGGACGCATGAAGTAGAGCTGCGGGTTCCCCTCGCGGTCCGAGAGGAAGGCGAAGAACGCTCCGTCGCGAGACCAGGCCGGACTATGTTCGTCCCGGTTCGTCGTGAACGTCATCTGACGCGACGGGCCGCCGGAGGTCGAGACGAGGAAGAGGTCGCGAAAGCGTTTTCCCTCTTTCCAGTTGAGCGTCGTCACCGTGTAAAGCAGCCATTTCCCATCGGGGGAGAGCGCCGGATCGCCGACAGCGCGCAACTCCAAGACATCCATGAACGTCATCCCTCGCTGCGGACGTTGCGCCGCGACGAAGCGCTCCCTCTCCATTGACGCGACCAAGCCGATGAGAATCCAGAGGAACATCCGAAGACGCTGCTTCATCATGTCTCCCCTCCTTTCGAGCTAACCTCCTTCGCATTTCGCCAAACCATAGAGCATCGAAAGGCAGCTTGTCAAAAAGAGAAAGCGCCCTTATAATCCCGCTGCCGTTCACAGGAAGCCTATGCCGAGTGCGCGCTTCGCGAGGACGATTTCACCAGCGGGAGCCAGAGGGGCGAATGCGTGTTCAAAGGATGTCTTCCTCCTCCTGCTGCTCGTCGGATTCACTGTTGGCGTCTTCGCGCTCGGCTATATGGGACGAGCGCTCACTGTTGATGAACGGTGGACGATGGAGAGAATCACGCAGCCGATCGGGAGGATGCTCGAGGAGATCAGACACGACTTCGTCCATCCTCCCCTTTACTACGTTGTCCTCCGGTTGTGGGTCCATCTCACCAATCCATCGATCTTCTTCATGCGGACGTTCTCGCTGCTTTTTGCCTTATGGGCGATCATCTTGATCTCCCGCGTAGGGAGAGAGTTATTCTCTCCCCGAGAGGGCCGATGGGCTGCCTTTCTGCTCGCGATCTCTAATTTTCACCTTTACTATGCTGTGGATATTCGAATGTACTCGATGGTGGCAGCTCTCAGCCTCCTCACGCACCTGTGGTTTTGGCGTGCTTTCGTTCACGATGCTGGTCGGAAAAGCCTGTGGGCATATAGTGTGGGCATCATTCTCCTGACCGGGACGCATTATCTCACGTGGCCATTGGTGGGAGGTCAGGGAGGGTATCTGCTGCTCCGGCAAAGGGAAAGGGGGCATCTCCGATCTTGGGCGAGGAGTGTTGGGGGAGCAGCTCTTCTGAGCTTAGTGTGGATCATGTGGGGGATCAGTAGCGATCCGGGAAGCTACGGGAATGCCGTGAATAATCTCCGAACGCTGCAGGGTATCGGTGCGCGGTCGCTCTCGGGGGCCATCTACCTCTTCGGAGCCTTTCATGGGATGCTCCCCTTTCCCGATACGATGCGCTATGGGTTTTTGCCCTGGAGCCTTCCGTTCCTCGCCCTCGGATGGAGATGGCAGCAGGAGCTATCGGTCGCTTTGCGTGCCCGACGTTCTGCCGCGGCGATCCGGGATCTACTGGTGACGCCCTCAGGGTATCTGATCTTCACGCTCGCAGTCCCAATCGTAGGGCTCACCATCGTCTCGCTCGTGCTCTTCCCGCTCTTCCTCCCACGGTATTTGATCTATGGCCTCCCGATGTACTACTTGCTCGTGAGCCGCTGCGCCGTGCTGGCTGCACCGAGTGTGCGCGGTCAATTTCTCCTTCTCCTTCCGGCCATTGGCTGGAGTCTCGCTTCGGCCTTCTCCTATCAGCTCCCACGATGGTTCGGCTGAGGGAAGCCGGGGATTGACCGAACGGGCGCGAGGACCTAAAATTCGGACCAAAGGTTATGAAAGACGCGCGTCCAACGGTCTCTGTCGTCGTTCCCGTCTTCAACAGCGAATTGATCCTTCCCTTGCTGGTGCAGCGGCTCCAGCCCGTTTTGGCAGCCTGCGCGTCGGCAGCCGAAGTAATCCTGGTGGACGATGGGAGCAGCGACCGGAGTTGGGAGGTGATTCGCGAGCTTGCTACGCAGTATGAGGGAGTTCGGGGAATTCGCTTGATGCGAAATTACGGCCAGCATAACGCCCTGCTCTGTGGGATCCGAGCCGCGCACCATCAGATCATCGTCACGATGGACGATGACTTGCAACACCCTCCGGAGGAGATCCTGAAACTTCTGGCGAAACTGGCCGAAGGGTATGACGTGGTTTATGGAACGCCCCTGAAACCACTCCATGGGTTTTGGCGGAACTTGGCTTCACGCATCACCAAAGTGGCCTTGCAAAGCGTGATGGGGGCTGAGACGGCTCGCTACGTCAGTGCCTTTCGGGCGTTCCGTACTCCACTGCGCCAGGCCTTCGCCAACTATCAGGACCCATTTGTCTCCATTGATATTCTGCTCACGTGGGGGACGACTCGATTTGCCGCTGTTGCCGTTCGGCATGATCCACGGCTGATCGGTAGCTCGCACTATACCTTTGGGAAGCTTGTCACTTATGCGCTGAACATGATGACAGGCCTCAGCACCCTTCCGCTGCAATTGGCCAGCGTGATCGGCTTCGTCTTTTCTCTCTTTGGTCTCGGAGTATTGGTTTATGTCGTCGGGCGCTATTTGGTCCAGGGGGGGAGCGTCCCGGGCTTTCCCTTTTTGGCTTCGACGATCGCGATCTTCTCCGGCGCGCAATTGCTCGCACTGGGTATTATTGGCGAGTATCTCGCTCGAATGCACTTCCGCATGATGGGGCATCCGGCGAGCGTCATCCGTGAAACGATTGGATTCGAGGGAGAGCATCCCTGTGAAGCGGGCTCAGCCATCCGTTCAACTCTCTCCTCTTGACACCTATCGTTTCGGCATACGCGTAGCGCGAGCGCATGCGGTGACCTTCGCGGACGTCCCCGCTATTTTAGGCTTCTGCTCCCGCGAAGGTGTGCAGTTGCTCATCGCGCGGTGTCCGGTAAATGATCTTCGCGCTGTCCAGCGACTGGAACGAGCGGGAGGGCAGCTCATGGATACGCTCATCTATTATCGTCGGGACTTAAGGAGAGCCCTTCCTAGAAAGATCTCTCCTATCCCTATCCGTGCTGCTCGTCCTGAAGACGAGGAGGAGGTACGTCGTATCGCGGCGGAAGCCTTTCGTGGATATGGGGGACATTATCATGCCGATCCCCGCCTAGATCCCATGAAGGCTGATGAGACCTATAGAGACTGGGCGGTGCGCTCGTGTCGTGGAGAGCTGGCGGATGAAGTCCTGGTGGCCGCCGGAGAAGGGGAGAGACTTTCGGGATTTATCACCTTACGTCTGAACGGTCCTGAGGAAGTGGAGGGGAGATTGTTCGCCGTCTCTCCAGAAGCTCGAGGAAGGGGGGTCTCTCGCGCCCTGATCGTTGAAGCCCTTCGGTGGTGCTGGCAGCGGGGAGCACGGCACATGCTCATCTCCACTCAGATCACCAACATCGCCGTGCAGAAGGTATGGATTCGCGCAGGCTTTGAGCCGAGCCATGCATACTACACCTTTCACATCTGGTTCGATTGAGGGAGAGGTGCGTGGATGATCGCAGTCCGTCGCGTTCATTCCAGAGCGAAACGCTTCTGGCGGAGATCTGACGATGTACAAAGTCCCATTCAACCGGCCATCTCTTGAGGGAAACGAGCTCGTGTACATGGCTCAAGCCATCACGAACCGGCACATCTCCGGCGATGGGCCCTTTACTCAGAGATGTCGCGAGCTCTTGGAGCGACTACTGGGCGTGCCGCGAGTGCTTCTGACCACCTCGGGTACCCATGCCTTGGAATTAATAGCGTTGCTGCTTGACGTCCGACCTGAAGATGAAGTGATCATTCCCTCCTTCACCTTCGTCTCCACGGCCAACGCATTCGTCTTGCGGGGCGCCCGGCCCGTTTTCGCCGACATTCGCCCGGATACGCTCAATCTCGACGAGGCTCAACTGGAACGCCTCATCACACCTCGCACCAAGGCGATCGTCGTCGTGCACTATGCGGGTGTGGGGTGCGAGATGGATGCGATTTTGGAGATCGCCCGTCATCACGGGGTGGCCGTCGTCGAAGATAATGCGCACGGACTGCTCGGCGCGTACAAGGACAAGCCTCTCGGTACGTTCGGCGCTCTGGCGGCGCTGAGCTTCCACGAGACGAAAAATATCACCTGTGGCGAAGGTGGCGCTCTCATCATCAATGATCCCCAGTACATCGAGCGGGCCGAGGTCATCCGCGAGAGGGGGACTGATCGAACCCGGTTTTTCCGGGGCGAGGTGGACAAGTACACTTGGGTCGACATCGGATCAAGTTATGTTCTGTCGGATCTCCTGGCCGCCTTTCTCTATGCACAACTCGAAGCCCGCGAGCGGATTCAGATGAAGCGCCGACGCATTTGGGAATACTATGCCGAACACCTGCGCGACTGGGCCAAAGCGCATGGCGTTCGTCTCCCTTATGTCCCCCCGCATTGTCAGCAATCGTATCACATGTTCTACGTGCTCATGCCCTCGCTTGAGGAGCGGCAGGCGTTGATCGCTCACCTGAAAGCGCGTGGCATCTTGAGCGTCTTTCACTATCATCCGTTGCATCTGTCGGCGATGGGGCGGCGCTTTGGTGGCCGGCTCGGGCAGTGTCCCGTCACGGAAGACGTCAGCGATCGCCTGCTCCGTCTGCCGTTCTATAGCTCCTTGACGGAGGAGGACCAAGCCTATGTGGTGGCCGCCCTCAAAGAGTTCGATCGTTGGGGGTGATCCCCCTTTGGCTTCCCTCTGTGTCCGTCTGTCCACTTCTTTCTACGGTGGATCACTCTGATGAAGTCTCCAGGGGCTCAGATGTCGTGTCCAAACGAGCGATCGCTATGCAGGAAGATCCTCTGGGTCGTGCTGGGGCTTCAAGGGATCGTTTTCGCAGTCGCTGTGTACGGGCATCGGGGGGACTGGCTTTATTCCGACGCGGTCTTCTACGAACGGCCGGCTTGGAATCTCGTGCGTGGGCACGGCCTCTCTTATGCGCGCGACGAATGGGAGGATCCTGACCTGACGCGCCTTTATCAGGCGAGGAATCCGGAGGCCACTTCCGTGCGCTTTGTCCCCGCAGCGACCTTTCCTCCTGGATACAGCTTCTTCCTCGCGGGAGTTTATGGGCTTGTCGGGCGAAAGCCTCTTTTCGCCGTGCTCGCCAACGGCGGGTTGATGTTGGCCACCCTCGTCCTGATCTTCCTGCTGGCTCGGAGGGCCTATGGGTATGGGAAAGAGCTGAGGGGCACACTCGTTCTGGCCGGGCTCTACCCCATGTGGGCATATTGGGCGTCGCGGGTGATGTCGGACATGTTACATGTCTTTTTGCTCTCACTCTTCGCGGTGATTTGGTTCACCGATGGGCTGACGATTCGGAAGGCGCTTCTGGCGGGGTTCATCCTCGGCCTGGTTGTGCTCGTTCGCCCTTATGCGCTTTTGCTGCCGGCGTTCTTGGGGATCGCGGGGAGAGCCTTCCGCTTTCCAGCCTTCCGCCTTCGTTATGTGCTCCCACTGACGCTCGGCATGTGTCTCCCTGTAGGCGCGTGGGTGGCTCGGAACGCTCTCGCCTTTGGGAAGCCGATCTTCGTCTCGATGGAGATGGGATACGGGTTATGGGTCGCCACGCGTGAGCCTTGGATTCACACTTCGGATTGGGAGCGCAACCTGAGGTTGGAACTTCATGCGCTCGGGATTCAGCACGCGTATTGGTGGCGCGAGAACAGGCGCTTGCGTCAGATCGCTTTTGAGCGCATCCGTCAACGTCCGATGCGCTACATCTTCGCGAGCTTCGCGAAGATCCCCCGACGATGGGTTCACCTGGGAATTCACACGCCCCTTTGGGCGAAGGCGGCATTGGGGCTGTACTTCGGCCTCGGATTCGTGCTCCTGGTGATGGGATTTTTCTTCGCGCGCTTTCGGCGTCACGTGGTCCTCGCCGGGAGCCTCGTAGTCGTCCTTTACTATTCGCTTGTGTTCCTTCCGCTTCATGTCGAAGCCCGATATATGCTGCCGGCTCGCCCCTTCGCCTTTTTGATCTCAGCCCCGGCCATAGACCCACTCCTCCGCTTCTTGAGCGCTGGCTTCCCTCGCCGTCTCTGGGAGAAGTGCGTTCGTCGAGCGTTGAACGCCTGAAGTATGCGGTGGGGGATCACTTCAGTCCTTCCCGTCTATGGTGGAGAGACCAGGATCACCGGCAGTCGCGCCGTGTTATTCTCCTCGTCCGTTTCCTCGATGGTTTCCTTCGAATCGGCAGTGATGAGGATTTCGGCGGGGCCAGTCGGAACGGGGACCGGGAAAAGAAGGCCGGGCAGTTGAATGACCGGAGGGATGTGAATCATCCTGAGGAAGGGGGCGAAGCGATTGCGTCCCAAGCGCGACGTCTCCACTGTTCGGAGCGGTGCGCGGAGCTGGAGGGGGAAGGGGCCGATGGTGATCGTGAAAGCGAGGCTGATCTCGTGCGTCGCCGGGTCAGCCGCGCCTTCCCCGCGATTAGCGATGAGGAAGAAGAGCACCGTTGGCGCACCGATCGTCAGCGTCGGGGGGGTGCCCGGAGCGAGGACGTGCGCGCTTTCGACGACCAGATCGGGAAGAGGCGCGCTCAATCGGATCGGGACCTCGATGACGTTGTCCATCTCGTTCGATTCTCGCACGTCTCCGCGCGGGCGTTCGGGCGTCGGCGGATCGACTTCCAGGCGCACGAGCGCCGGTCCTTTTTCAGCCCGAGTGGGCACACGAAGTGCGAAATCTATGGGAGCCCATTCGGATTGCCCTGCACCGAGCGAACGATGCGTTCGAAGCTCCTCTTGCGCGAGCCGCTGCCCCTTTTGCCAAAGTTCGGCGCGCACGCGCACGCCAGCTGGGACGGAGGCGCGATCCTGGGGATGATCCTTCACGTTCGCGACGCGAAAGCGCACGCTCACGCTCTGTCCGAGCCACACTTCTTGGGGAACGGAGAGATCGAGCAGGCGCAGGTTCGGAAGGTCAATGTGAACGCTCGCGCGCGGCGGTTCTTCGTCCGTATCCGTCGTCGTCTCTTCCGCGACGCGTTCGACGATTAGGTGCACGACGGCATCGCCTTCCTCAGCATCCTGGGGAATGAAGAGCACAGGGGGCAGGAGGTTCGCGCTCGCATCCTCCGTCCCTTGAGCAGCGCCGATGCGCAGACTTCCCCCACAGGGAGCCAGCGCGACGTTCGGCAGCGAGATCGTATCGGGTTCCACATGGAGCGGCTTTCCATCGGCTTCAGCCCTCACGCGCACTGTGAGCGCCGGACTCGTCCCCTGTTGATTCCCTCGGTTGACCAACGCGAAGCCGAGTGGGGCCGCCTCTCCGGGCATGACCGGATCGCCCGGCGCTCGATCCGGTGGGACGATAGTGACATCTTCGACTTTCACATCGGCTCCCGTGCCAATCACCAAGAGGCGGCGTTCGGTGAGCGCTTCGGGCTGAAGCTGAAAATCGAGGACCAGGCGTCGTCCGGCGATGAGTGCTGACGTCGGGATCTCCACTGGTTCCAAGGAGCGGACACGGCGTCGTTCCCCGGCGGCGATTCGACCAAGCGATATGCGTCCGCTCACCACAAGCGTATCGCGCTCATGTTCCCGAAGCTCATATAAGAGTTGCACGTCGTCCACAGGATTGAAGGTCACATTGAGAAGCTCCAGCTCGAAATGGACGGACGTCGCGCCCTGACAGTCGGGAAGCACCGTGGGGTAGACCTTCAGGTTGTGCATGCGGAGTCGAGCGACGGTGATCGCTCCTGCGTCCGAGAAGAAGGTGTGAGAGAGGGTGGCGGAATGCGCGCGAACGACAGCGACAAGGTGGTAGTGGCCGTTATGGCTCGGTGCCCGAAAGGGGATTGTCAGAAGACGATGCGCGCGAGGCGCCAATGTCTCAACGGCGATATCCGCTTCTGGCAATGTGGATTCGGGATCCGTGCTCCCGTCAGGGCTCAGGAGAACGAGCCGAAGGGATTCGATCCAGACCTCTTCATCCCGATCGTTTCCCAACCACACCCGGGCGATCGCGCGCTCGCCGGGAGCGAGCATGGTCGGGTGGATGTCGTGAATGCGAACTTCGAGACTCTGACAAGGGGATCCGTGCTCGGCGCCCGCCACAAAGGCGACAAGACCCATCAGGAGCATGGGGATGCTTCCGATGGAGCGAGAGTGCCCCGCGCCTTTCGTCCTTCGACTCCGCACGAGGGGAAACTTAGACGGTTTTTCACACACATGCAAGGCGAATACGAATAGCCGGGAATTCCTCCCTTAGTGGCTATTGGGGATGGAAGCACCCGGCGACGTCCTCCATCGCCGGGTGCTCCCGCAGGGCTCGACTTCGCGACTTATCGAGGAGGGCCAAGCGGCCTTCCGATCTGGGCGCCCGCAGGCCCCCATCGGTGCGGGCGTAGCGGCGGGCGTGTCTGTCGCCATTCGGTCAGCCGCTGCTTCTGCTCCGGCGTGAGCATGGCCTCGAGATCCGCGCGCAGCTTCTGCTGTTTCTCCTGGAGCTGCCGTTGCAGCGCGCGGCGTTCCAGAAGGAGTCGTCCGATCGTCGTCGCATCGGGTTGAGGAGCATCCAACGCGTTGCGCAGTTCGTGGGTCTTCGCCCGCAGCTCCTGCTGCAACGGGAAGACTTCGTTCCGATGGGCCCGGAGCCGCTCTTGAATGCGCGCGATCTGTTCCGGCGTGAGCCCGAGCTGCTCTCTCAAACGCAGCAGCTCAGCCGGATGCTGCGCCCATATCGCTCCACCCCCCCATGCGAGCGACAGAAGCGCAAGGCCGAGGATCCGGATCATTTTTCCTCGCATCGCCTCTCCCTCCTTACCGTGCATTCTCACCGTCATTGGTGGATCGGTCGGCGCTCTTTTCGCGGCGCGACCGTTCCCACCTCTTATGATGACGCTTCGGCAGAAAAAGTTTGGAAACTTGCGCCTCGACTCGTTGGAGATCATTGAGGCGGGAGATATACTTTTGAGTTTGTTGTCCGTGAGCGGGCGTTAGGGGGAACCGATGGAGGCGATACTCTTTGGAGGCGTGGCGGCGCTCGCCAACATTGTGGGGGGATTCTGGGTGACGTGGCCGCGTCCGATTCTTCGCCGATCCATTCTCTCGTATCTCCTGGCGTTGGGGGCCGGATTCCTTTTGGCAGCCGTCTTCCTGAAGGTGATTCCGACGAGCCTCGATCTGGATCTCTGGCGTGGGCGTTCGACAGCACCGCTGATTCTCGTGCTCGCCGGATATTTGCTCATCCAGCTGTTCGAGCACACGGTGGCCTCGCATTTTCACTTCGGGGAGGAGACGCACGCCGAGGCACTCGTGAAGCGGCATGTCGTTTGGACGGCGATCGGCGGCGTGGCCTTGCATGCGTTTTTCGACGGCGTCGCCATTGCCGCCGGGTTTCATGTGGAGCATCGGCTAGGCCTCCTCATCTTCGTCGCGATCTTCTTGCACAAGCTCCCGGAGGGATTCACGGTCGCCTCAATTCTGCTCGCCTCGGGTCGCTCGCCGCGCGCCGCGCGATGGGCCAGTGTTGGGGTAGCGGCGGCGACGCTTCTTGGGTTGGCTCTCATGAGCGCTGCGCGGGGAACAGTCCCCTACGCCCTACCGCTTTCGGCTGGCGTGACGCTCTATGTCGCGGCTTCGGACCTGATCCCGGAGATCAATCGGGAGAATCGCAGCGCCTTCTCGCTCGTTGTCTTCCTGGGCGTTGCGCTCTATTATATGACCGAGAAAGCGCTCGAGGCGATCTGGCGATGACGCTGGCGGAGAAGATCCGACGGCTCCCCGAAGCTCCGGGGTGCTATCTCTACCGCGATAGCGCCGGAGAGGTCATCTACATCGGGAAGGCGAAGAACCTGCGCCATCGCGTGCGCCAGTATTTCCAATCGTCGCGTTGGCAAGACGTGAAGACGTCGGAGCTGGTCGCCCATATCGCGGATCTCGAATACATCGTCACCGATACGGAGGTCGAGGCGCTCATCCTGGAGAGCCATCTCATCAAGCAACATCAACCGCGCTTCAATGCCCTCCTCAAGGACGATAAGCACTATCCGCATCTGAAGTTGACGATCAACGAGCCGTTCCCGCGCGTCGTGAAAGTGCGGAGGATCGAGCGCGATGGTGCGCTCTATTTCGGTCCGTATCTGCCCGCATCCCTCGCGGACCAGGTGCTGGATCTGATCCAGCGGGAGTTCCGATTGCGTCCCTGTTCGGACGACGTCTTCCACACCTATCGGCGAAAAGGGCGGCCCTGCTTGCAGCATCAAATCAAGCGATGTCTGGGGCCGTGTGTGGAGGGGCTTTTCGGTCGTGATCAATATTGGGAAGCGGTGCGCGATGTGCGCCTGTTCCTAGAGGGGAAGAATCGCGATCTCGCTCGGAGCTTGCGCGAACGCATGGAGCGAGCGGCCGAGGAGCTACGATTCGAGGCGGCAGCTCGATATCGCGATCTCCTTCACGTCGTCGAGCGGCTCGGTGAGGAGCAGAAGATGGCGCTCACGACTGAGGTGGATGCGGACATCTTCGGCCTTCATACGGATGGGCGGCGTCTGGCGCTCTATCTCTTCACCATGCGCGAGGGGAAGATCGTCGGCAAGCGCGATTTCTATTGGGAGGAACTGCCGCCGGGGGATCTCGGGCGCTTCCTCGCGCAGGTGCTCGTGCAGTACTACGAGGCGGGCGATTACGTCCCGGCGGAGATTGTCCTGCCGTGCGCGGTGGAGGATCGCCGATTGATCGAGCGATGGCTGAGCGCGAAGAAGGGGCGGCGCGTGCGTATCGTGGAGCCGAAGCGGGGGGTGAAACGGGAGTTGGTCGCGCTCGCCGTGCAGAATGCGAAGCTCGCGTTCGAAGAGCGCTTTCGCGTGTGGCGTCCGGAGATGTCTCAGGTGCTGGAGGAATTGGCGCGCGTCCTGGAGCTGCAGCAACCGCCTCAGCGTATCGAGGCATTTGACGTCTCGCATCTGCAGGGGGCGGAGATGGTCGCCTCGCTCGTCGTGTGCGAGAACGGAGCGATGTGCAAGAGTGAGTACCGCCACTACATCGTGAAGACGGCGCGCGAGGGGGACGACTACGGAGCCCTTCGGGAAGTCGTCCATCGGCGCTACGCCCGCGTGCTTCGTGAGGCGCGTCCGCTTCCGGATCTCGTGCTCATTGACGGGGGACGCGGGCAACTGCACGCCGCACTGGAAGCGCTTGAAGAGCTGCGTCTCGCAACGCTTCCGGTTGCCGCTCTCGCCAAGAGGGAAGAGCTCCTCTACGTTAAGGGGCGGGCGGAGCCACTCGTCCTCGATCGCCATTCGCCGGTGTTGCACCTGATTCAGATGATTCGCGACGAAGCCCATCGCTTCGCGGTGACGTTTCATCGGCGGCGTCGGCGGCAACGCGACTTCGCCTCGGAATTGCTGGCGGTCCCTGGAATCGGGGAGAGGCGAAAGGGGATGCTGTTGCGGAACTTCGGGAGCATCGCGCGCATCCGGCGCGCGACGGTCGAGGAGTTACGGCCGTTCGTCGGCGAACAGCTCGCGCGTCGGATCGTCGAACATTTCGCGGCGTCCCACCCTTCTTCGGGGGAAGAGACAGGGCAATTGGAGTTCGGTCACTGATCAGGGGCGTGAGGGTGCGCGAGTTCACGCCTCAGCGAGAATCCCATTTCTCAAAGGGAGGGGAGAGAGGCTCCGGTGGCCAGGAGCGCACGCTGAAGATGTCCCGGTAGGCGGCCGCCGCCGCGCAGATGATCCAAGGGGCTGTGATGCACACACCGACTCCGCATCCGAGGAGGCCCGCCGTCAGGATCAACATGAAGACCACACCGAGGACCCAGAACATCACCCATTGGCGCGAAACGACAATGCGCCAAGCCTCGTTCAACGCCGCGGCGATGTCCATCTTGCGGTCGAGGATCAGCGGATAGACGAAGGCGAACAGCGCGAACGCCAATGGGGAGAAGGCGAGCGAGACCAATCCCATGAGCGGGGCATGTTCGGTGAGCCCACCGAGCGACAGGTGAATGAAGGCTCCGATGATCCAGGCCAAGAAAGCGAGCCCGAATTGCTCGAACCCTTTGAAGAGATCGCCCAATTGGATCTTCTCCCCGCGCATGACTTGAAAGGCCATGAAATAGAGGCCGAGCAGGAACGGTCCGGTCGTGATGGTGAGCGTCACCAGGGAGAGGAAACCGGCGACCAACGTGGCGAGCACAAACGTCGGCCACTGGCGGGTGAAGAGTGCCCATCCTTCGGAGAGCCACCGTCCGACGTCCACGCGAACGTCCGTCGGCGCGGGCGGGCGCGGGGAGATCGCAGGGGGAAGATAGGCCGGGCCGGTCGGTCGCGACTCCAGAGACCCAGTTGGCGGAGTCTCCAGGATTTGTGTCGGGGTTTCCTCCCTGGAGGGCTCCACCAAGCGCGCTCCGCATCGGCGACAAAAGCGCGCCGTCTCCGCCGACTCCATTCCGCATTTCGGGCATGTGATCATTCGCGCTCCATCACCGGCTCATCCACGCATAGTCCCTGCTTTCGGCAAAAGGGCATTTCGTCCCGCCTCGCTCACGCGCCTCAGCTCTTCTTTGAGGTCACGGCGTAGAAAGCCGCCGGTTGTTGTTCGACCTTCCGGCTCCCGCACTTCGGGCATTTCACCTTCTTCTTCTCATACTCGGCAATGCTCATCGTCACCGTGAACTTTCGATTGCATTGCGTGCAGCGGTACTCGTAGACCGGCATAGCTCACCTCCTCGCATATGATTCGCTGTCCCCATCCGGCATGGCCGCTTCCCCATTCGCTCCGATGTGGAGCGAAGTCACGCGGCCATTATCATCATAGCACATCCGCCCATTCAGTAAAGGAGACGTCGTTGGCTCACCGAGCGCGGGGTTTGATCCGTCGGCGATTTCACCTATAATACGCCTGGCGGAGCGATGGAGGTGATCAAGAGCGCCGCGCGCATGCACATAGTCGCTCGGAAGTGTCGGGCTGAGGGGCGAACCATTGCACTGATCCCGACGGCCGGGCGTTTGCACGAAGGGCATCTGAGTCTCATCCGCCGCGCGCATGAGCTGGCGGAGGTCCTTGTCGTCGCGATCGCCCCCTCACTTCTGGAGGGGGAGAAGCCCGAGGGAGAGCGTCGCGGAGAGCGGCGCGCACGGTATCTCTCCGACGACGTCGAGGTGCTCTCGCCTTTGGGCATCCACTACGTCTTCGCTCCATCGCGGGAAGAGCTTTTCGCTGAGGGAGCGTGCACGGAGGTCGTCGTTCGGGGACTGAGTGAGCGGCTCTATGGGGCGACCCATCCGGAACATTTCGTCCGATTGACGACCTATCTTGTGATTCTCTTCAACATCATCCATCCGCAGTTCGTCGTCTTCGGATGGAAGGATGCGCAGCTGGTCGCGATCGTGCGTCGGATGGTGCGAGACCTCCATGTGGATGTCGAGATCGTCACCTGCCCGATCGTACGGGACGCCGATGGGCTGGCTGTCGCTCTGGAGAATGAGCGGCTCACCGAGCGTGAGCGGCAGTCAGCGCGCGTGCTCCCGCAAGCACTGGAGAAAGCCCAAGTGCTGGTGGCCGCCGGAGAGCGCAATACGGCGAACATCCTCAAGGCGATGCGCGAGATGATCGAGGCGCACCCGACGATCCGCATCGAGTATCTCTCCATCGTAGACGGTGAGACGTTGGAACCGATTCCGCTTCTGGAAGACCGTCCGGCTCTGGTGATGGTGGCGGCTTTCGTCGGGAAGGTGCGACTGAGCGATAACGTCCTCTTGAACGCCTGAAGCGACCTCTTGCCTTCCTCGGCGGGGGATGCGGTCTCTGTGAGCGGTTGACGATATGCCCAAGGCGATCGCCGGAGGGAGCGTTGAGAGACCGGTGCTCCGTGCTGCACTCGCTCTCTCCGCCCCTTAGGAAAGAGAGAGTCACGCAAGGAGGGGGGCTTATGAGGAAGAAAGCGATCATAGATGCGGCCCTGTGGATCGTCACCGCAGTGTGTCTCATTCTCTCCATGGTGTACTTCTTCAAGTGGAAGGCGGCGCCGAATCCAACGGACGAAGGGCACGTGAGCCAGTGGGTATGGATCACGTTGGTCATCATCGCCATGGTGTGCATTCTGATCTGGTTCTTCACACGCGGCAAAGAGGAGGAGATCAGCATCACTCGAGGCTGAGCGGCTGGCTCGAGGCTCTCCTCGAAAGGGGAACGTCGCGCTGATCGCGGACATCAGCCCAGCGCGGGCGACCCTCGCCGCACGCGGAGGAGGTCTCAGGGTGGCCTCCGGTGAGCGTTTTTCGCGGCAAGAGAAGGAGCCGTTGCCGCCTGGGAGCCGGAGATGATTTCCGCTCACGCGGGGAAGGAGCGCGAGGTATGGACATTGTGGGGATGCACGCGGTGCTCGTGGGGCTGGCCGTTCAAGCTTCGCGGATCGCGGAGAAACTGAACATCTGGGACCTGGTCTCGACAGCGACATACGGGCTTTTGGGGATCGCCCTCTCGGTCATCGGATATTTGATCTTCGATCTCATCACGCCGTTCTCGTTGGGGAAGGAGTTGGTGGAAGATAAGAATGTCGCGGTCGGGATCGTCGTCGCCGGGATCATCATTGGGATTTCGATCATCATCGCGGCCGCCGTCTCGTGAGGGATATGGTGCGGTTCTGCTCGGAATGTGGCATTCCGTTGCCCGAAAAAGCACCTTTCTGCCCGAGCTGTGGTGCCTCCACGCTCGATCGGCTTTTGGCCTCACACGCGATCATTCCGTCGGTCGAACCTCCGCCACCCGCAGAGGAGGACGTCTCTGTCGTGGAATTGTCGCGCCGTGAGGAAGAAGCGGCGAAGCGGGCTTTTGAAGAGCTCGTTGAGTCTCCTGGCGAAGGCCGGGAGCGAGCGACTTCGACATCGTCCGACGGGACACCGTCTGGCGAAGAGGGGAAAGTTGCGGAGGGAGCCGTTTCGGTCGCTGAAGCGAAGGCGATTTCCCCAATGACATTGGCCGACGCCAGAGTCGCATTGCGATTCCTCTTTGACCGCTGGCGGATCCTGGGATACGGAACTGGGGCAATGATCGGATGGATGCTCTTCGCCGTCTTCCATCTGCTCGCATATGTCGCGGGGGAATCTCCGAGATTGGCCACAGCGTGGCGCATCGGTGGATGGGGAGCGTTCATCGTGATCTTTGCTTTGACCTCGGCGGTTCTCGCCGCTTCATGGATCGCCGAGGTCGCGGTGCGTCTTCAGCTCCCGTGGGCGCCAGCTTCGGGGATCCTCCGGCGGCTACCGGCTATCGTTGGTCCGGCGGCACTCTTTGCTGGGATCGCTGGTGTCGGGGTCTTGATTCTGCTGGCTCTTGGGATGCTCGCGCGAACTGGAGTGGGCGGGCGCTTACTCTGGGCGCTCCTTTTCATCCCGCAGTTTCTCCTGGCGCTTGGGGTCATGCTGGCGGGTTTGGGCGTGCTCGCGACCCTCGTCTACGGACCAGTCTTAGCCGTGACCGATGGAGGGACGTTCCGGCAAACGCTCTATCGGCTTTATCTGCTCTTTGCCCGTGATGGGAAACGTGCTGTGGGATACCTCTTTCTGGCTCTGGCAGTGGGCGGCTTGCTGGGAGTGCTCATCCAGATGGGGATCGGGGTCGTGGTTCGAGGGCTTGAGCACCTCGCTTTGTGGGCGAGCCAAGGGGAGCTGGCAGCCGTTGTGCTCGTCGGGAAGGAGGTGATCGCGGCGTGCATGCCGAGCTTCGAATGGTTCGAGAGCAGTAAGTCGCTTGTTTCCCTTCGGGTCGAATCCGACCTCCGCTTGGCGGGCTTTCTCTGGGCGATCTCGGTCATCGCTCTCCGGGGAGCGGGCCTGGTGATCCCTCTTCTTCTGGTGAGCGGATGTGGCGCCCTCGCGGCGTGGATGTTGCTTGGGCGCCTCGCACAGTCACCCCCTCACCCTGAGGGGACGCGCGCATGATCGCCTCCCTTCGCGAAGCTCGCGCCGCCGGACACGGTTTCCACGGCCGAGGATCACGGATTCCGCCGCTTCAAGGTGGGCCTCTCCTGCGGGGCGGGTGACTTCTCTGTAGATTCTGCTCCCGTCTTCTCTTCCCCTTGCTCTGGGGGTGGCTCTTGACTTGGTGGACGGCGCTTCAGGGTCGGTCGGCCACGCTCCTCAGGTGCGCTCGTTGGCGCTCGCTTCTCATCCAAGCGACGATGCAGCCCTTGGAGCCGAATGAGCCGCTCTTTAACTTTCGTGAACTCCGACGTCGTGATGATGTATTCCTCTCGTTCGGGGAAGCGCGCGATCAGATCCCTCACGACCGCAATACGATCTGGCGTCGGCGGATGCGACATGAAAAGCTTCGAGATGCTGCTGGGGCGCGTCTTCTGCATCGCGTTGATCTTCTCGAAGAAGGTGAGCAGCCCGTTCGGATCGTATCCCGCCGCCCAGAGGTATTGAGCGCCAAGGATGTCGGCTTCCTTCTCCGCTCCTCGACTGAACTTGAAGAACGCCGCGTAGATGCCCAGGTCCGATCCCATCATGATGAGTTGACCGAGGCCGTAATACCCCCCTCCAGTGAAGATGATGAGCGGGATTTGCAGGAAGCTCAAGAGCTGCGTCTTCGTGAAGTTCTCCAACGCGTGTCGCGCTGCGACGTGTGCGATCTCATGGGCCATCACGCCAGCCAATTCGGCCTCGTTGTCGGCGGTGGCGATCAATCCCGTGTTCACATAGAAGAAGCCTCCCGGGAGCGCGAACGCATTCACCTCATCCGAGACGACGACTTTGATCGTGAATGGGACTTTCGCGTCGGAGTGGAGGACGAGGTTCTGACCGATGCGATTGACATACTCGCTGATGATTGGATCATCGAGGATCTGCATGTACCGGTCGACTTCGGCCGCCAGTTGCCGCCCCAATTGCACTTCGCGTTCGAGGCTGTAGAAGTTCCACTGCCGTTTATTGATGTCGCGCTTGCCGATGAGGCGCGGGTCCTCGTTCTGACTGAGGGGCTTCGTGGCCTTTTGGGACGATTGGCTCCAGGCCGAAGAGCCGACCAGCAGCCCGAGCGCGATCACTCCGAGAGCCGCCTTCTTCCAACGCCTGATGTTCATATGTGCGCTCCTTGTTCCATCCACAATTATATACCAACGGCGCGGGCCAGTGATATGGTCGGGCGGATTAATTTTTCTTCATCTTTCGGTGAGATCGGTTCCCTTTCTGTCGGACGACAGGGTATAATTTCCTGGGGTCTGGGGCGAATCGGGCGGTCGCTGGTGGTTGACGCGGTCAGCCATCAGAGGAAAGTCCGAACACCAGAGGGCAGCGGGCTGGGTAACGCCCAGGCAGGCCGCCCGTAAGGGTGGCCTGACGACAAGTGCAACAGAGAGCAGACCGGCCGATGGCCACTACCCTCTTGCGAGGGTGGTGGATCAGGCAAAGGGTGAAACGGTGGGGTAAGAGCCCACCAGCGGGCGTGGTGACACGTCCGGCTAGGTAAACTCCCCGCGGTGCAAGACCAAATAGGAAGGCGCTCGAGGGTGGCCCGCCCGACGATCGCGTGCATCTCGCGATGGCGCCTTCGGGTAGGTCGCTTGAGCTGACGGGTGACCGTCAGCCCAGAGGAATGACCGCCATCCCGGCTCCAGGGAGACGGGAGACAGAATTCGGCTTACAGATTCGTCCCAGGCCCATTCGCGACTCCTGCCTCGTTGATCCCTCACCCTGCGCGCCTTCACTTTGTGAGGGAGTTGGGCGTTGCGATCTCTTGCTCGCGGACGGGTCGCTCGGATGCCGCGGAAGGGAAGCCTCGTCGATGAATCTTCTCCCACGTGGGGGCACGCCCGAGCACCATATCCATCAGCGTCCCCACCTGCCAGGCGAGGATCAGTTGGCGATACCCCAAGTGCGAGAGGATGGTGAAGAGCAGGAGCTTCAACGTCTCCCTTGTGCTGTAGGTGAACAGTGAATGGTATCCGGCGGAGCGATAGGCGGCCTCCGACCAAATCCCGAAGAGAATCGCGGAGATGGAGACGAAGATGCCATAGAGGATGGCCGAGAGGAAGAAGAGCACGGCATACTCGACGCTCAACAGGCCCAGAGGGAGGCAAAGGAGGAGAATCAGATAGCCGCTCAATTCGATCACCGGACCGAAGATCTCAAACAGCACCTGATACGGCATGGCCAGCAACCCCGTCCGACCGTAGCGCCGATTGAAGAGCATATCGCGGTAGAAGATGAGGAGGTTTTCGACGAGCCCGCGATACCACCGCTTCCGTTGCTTCCGCAGATCAGCGAGCGTCTCGGGCACTTCGGTCCAGGCGATCGGATAGGGGAGAAATTCCACGGACCCCTCGAGCCCTTTGTCATACACATAGCGAAAGAGTCGGAGGATGATCTCCAGGTCTTCGGTGATCGTCTGCCGCGCTTCGCGCGCGTATTCGCGTCCGAGTCGAGTCCGCATGTTCTCCGAGAGGAAGCCGCCGACGCGGATGAGCGCATCCCGGCGGTAGAGGGCGAACACGCCCGAGAGAATGAGTAGCGCTCGCAGCGCCGCCAGTGCCGTTCGCCCCATCGTGAACGACCGGAGGTATTCGATGAATTGAAAGAGCACGAGAGCGCGCTTTGGCAACTCGGTCGAACGCACGCGGCCCGATTCCATCAGCCGTCCGTTCGCGATGCTCACCTGTCCGCCGATGGCGAGGATCTTCTCCGGAGCGTTTTGCAGCGCTGTGACGAGTTGAATGAGGGCGCTCTCATCAATGAGTGAATCCGCATCCACCGTACAGATATATGGGGTAAGCGCCACATTGATCCCTGCATTGAGCGCGTCGGCTTTGCCGCCCTTCTCCTTATCCACGAGGACGAGCCGCTGGACATGCGCGGGCTTCTCGCCGCTGGCTTCGTAGAGCCCTTTGATGGGCGCCGTCTTAAGCGGTGCGTGATGAAGGAGGTCCCGGCGCACCAGGGCGAAAGCCTCTTGCAGTACCTCTCGCGTGCGATCGGTCGAACCGTCGTTGACGATGATGATCTCCAGGCGCGGATACTGTAAGCGCGACAGTGCGCGCACGGATTCGACGATCGTTCGCTCCTCGTTGTACGCCGGCACGATGAGCGAGACGGGCGGCGTATAGGGGGAGGCGTGAGCGAACTCCAGGTCAAGCACGGATCGCTCTCGGAGAAGGAACCGAATACGCCAGAATGCGATGACCATGAGGAGGAAATTCACCGTATTGTAGAGCAGCGTGTAGCCGATGATGAAAAGCTGAGCGATGATGAGGACTCGGACGAGCATGCGTCGTCCTCCGAAGCACTCTATCGATAGAGAATCCAAATGACCATTACCCCATACAGGAAGATGGTCGCGAGCAACGGACGATCCGCGAGCAGCAGCGTCTCCGGATTTCCACCTTCTCCCTTTTGGTACACAAGGTAGAGGTAGCGGAAGATCCCGTACAGGACCACTGGGACCGTATACTTTAGCGCATCCGTGTGGAGTCGTGCGATCGTCTCCGCCGAGAGCGTATAGAGGGCGTAGGTGACGATCGTCGCGGCCGTTACCATCGCGATCATCTGATCCAGAAGGAGGGAGCTATACGCTCCCAAACTCGCGCGATGTTCGGCCGCCGAATTGTTGAGCAGCAGCAGCTCATGCCGACGCTTGCTCAGGCCCAAGAAGAGCGCCAGTAGCAGCGTGCAGATGAAGAACCACGAGGAGAGTGGGACGGCGACGACTTCTCCGCCGGCGACGGCGCGCAGGACGAATCCCCCGGCGATGGCGAAGACATCGAGGATGACGATCGTCTTCATCCAGAGCGAGTAGGTGACCTGAAGCAGCACGTAGGCGAGGGCCGCAAGTCCGAAGCCGACGCCGAGCCGGAACGAGAGCGCGAGCGCACCGAAGAGCACGAGGGCGCAAAAGCGCCACGCCAGACGCGGGGAGAGCGCTCCGGAAGCTAGCGGTCGCCGCCCCTTCACCGGATGCAGGCGATCCCGTTCGATATCGCGCAGGTCGTTGAGCACGTATACGCCGCCGGAGAGGAGGCAGAAAAGTCCAAAGGCCGCCGCCGCGCGCAGCGCGCGATCCGGTTCCAGCAGATGTTGTGAGAAGACAAGTGGCGCCAGCAGGATCAGATTCTTCGTCCAATGGCGTGGACGCAGTGAGCGCACCAACAGTCGCAACGTCTCTCCCATCAAAAGACCCATTGCACGAAGATGAGAGCGCGCCAGGTCCGCTGCGTGAGTGTATCGCGCCAGTAGCGCCCCTCTCCCCCCAAGCGCAGTCGGGTGCCGATCCACGCAGCGAACCGGCCGAGAGCGTCATGCGCCCAATAGCGAGCCGTGGCTTCATCGGAGAGCCACGCATACCCATAGCGAAGCTCATAAGACCAGCGCGGGCGCGCTTCGCCCCTGAGTGCCAGATACGGCACGACGTTTCGGATCGTCAACGTGTTGTACCGGAGCGCGTCGCGAGCGTACCAGTCTCGAAAATATGAAGTGCCGAACTCCAGCACGCGCAAGGCGCGAGGCCGATACCCAAACAGCACGCGTGCGCGCCATTGCCAATTCCGATCCTGATACCACGCCCGTGCGGCCTCGGCGCGCAGCGCGACCTCCGAATGTGGCTCCCACCGCCCGACGAAGAAGGCTTCGTGGACCCGAAGGAAGTCAAGCGTGTTCTCCGGCGTCAAAAAGCGAGCCTGCAATGGCGTCAAGTGGTATCCGATGGCCGCCTCCTTTCGCGCATCCGCGTAACGCAAGGCGGCTCCGACCGCATGCGTTCGATTCCCATCGGAGTAGCGGGCGAAGGCATAGTCGGCCCGCGTCGAAAGGGTGGCCGAGAGGCGCCGATCGTAGAGCGCCTGAAAGCGATCCTCGACGAAGATCCCGAATCGAACGTCGGCGGCGAAGCTCCGACCCAAGAAAGGGCCCCGCCGGAAGCCGAACGCCACGTGATCGATCGGCCCGCGATATTCGAGGTTCGCTTCGGAGCGGAGGAACGTCTCCTCCGGCACCGAATCCGCTGCGTTGCTTTGAAAGAGGGCAGCTCCGATCTCTCCAGTGAACGACCAACGTGGAGCGAGTATTCCTTCCAGACCCAGAGCGGGCATGAGGATAGTGAAGTCGTAGATCGTGAAGCCTCCCGAACGGTTCGTGACCTGATCCCGACTGGCGCGGAGAATTCCCTGCAGCGCCCAAGTCTCGCCAAAGGGATAGCGGGTGCGCGCTGTCGCCTGCTGGAGGCGATACCGAATGCGGGTCACCGGGATGTCGAACACGCGGTCGGCGCGTCCCTCTAAGACTTCGGTCTCGCTCTGCTCGTAGGCCAATTCGAGCGTTGGGCGGACGATGGGCCACAGCCGCCAATATCCCGCCGACGCCGCCTCATCTTGGGGATCGCGGTGGAGCGCTCGCTGATATTCCTGCAGCGCTTCTCGCCGCCGACCCTGCCGCTCCAAAAATTGGCCCCACAACACGGCGACCTCGGGATGATTCGGATCGAGCGCGCGCGCTTGCTCCAACCACAACTCGGCCGACTGGAAATCCTCTTGCGCGAGGGCTCCGCGCGCGAGCCCGATCAGGGCCTCCAGATGTCGTGGGTCTCGACGCAGGGCTTCTCGAAAGGCCGCTTCCGCCGCACGCATATCTCCGCGCCACCGCGAGATCGTCCCGATCCAGAAATAGTTCTCCGCCTCCTGAGGTTGGAGCCGCGTTAGTTGCCAATAGAGAGCTAAAGCGCGCTCTAGCTTTCCCGACGTGCGATATGCATCGGCCAGAGCGCGAAGCACGGCGGGGTCTTGAGGCATCGCCGTGAGCGCGCGCGTATAGGCGGCGATGGCTTCGGACATTCGCCCTTGAGCGGTATAGAGATCGCCGAGCCAGCGATCTCGCCCGGGCAGGTCCGGGCGCGCGCGAATCCACGCTTCGGCCTCTTGAAATCGTCGCATGCGCATGAGCACCTGGAGCCATAATTCGGCCGCCTCCTCGCCCCGCGGCGCGGCGGCCAACGCCATGCGCACATCGGCTTCCGCTTCAGCCAGCCGCCCCATCTGGAGAAAGACGCGTGCGCGTCCCACGAGCGCATCCACATGCTGCGGGGCCTCGGCTAGAATGCGCCCGTAGGCGGCGAGCGATTCCTCCAAGGCGCCCTTCCACCGGTACAGCGTCGCGATCCAAAACATCGCCTCGATGTCCTGCGGGGCGATGGCCAACACGGCCTGATAGTGCGCGAGCGCTTCATCCCATCGCCCTTGTCGGCGGTGCACTTCGCCGAGCAGGCGCGCGAGCTCCGGATCGCGCGGACGCGCCGCGCTCAGCTCCTGAAGGTGTCGGGCCGCTTCCTCCAATTCCCCCCGTTCAATCAGAGCGCGAATAGCCTCCAACGACACCTGCAACGGTGAGGCGAAAGATATTTCGCCATCGCTTCGGACGTGAGACACGAGCGCGAGGACGAGCAAAGCTGCCTTCATGCCCCCTCCTTCACCAATCGGAAATCCCTCACGATGATCTCTCCCGCCCCGATTCGCTCGTCCGGGTCATCATCAATGACCAAGTGGATGGTCCGCACGTCCGCCAGCGTGAACCTTTCGGTCTTCCGCTCAGGCTGAGTCAGATCAAGGCGCACACGAGTCCATCCGGGCGGGAGCGCGCGCAGAGAGAGCCGGAATCGCGCGTACTGCCTCGGGTCGAGATTCTTCACGTACACGAAGAGGAGATCGGGGGCCCCTGACGGGAAGAGCTGGAATTCCAACCAGCGGGCCGCCGACCAATCGGTGAATTCGACTCCAGCCAAGATCTCGCCGTAATCGTTCTCGCGCGTGGTGAAGCGCCAGCTCAAGCGGACGCCTCCTTCGGCCGATGCGCGCGCGATCTCGCACCCGCGGACCTCCAAGTACACCTGCCACGATGAAGGATCGTTCAGTGCGGGAAACGCTCGCACCGACGCTCCGGCCGGCCAAGTGGAGGGAACGGTGGAGACCTTCGTTTGATCGAAAGATCGCGGGCGCAGGAGCGCGACCGTCGGCCCCCAGGATCGCACGACCTCGAAGTCCTCCGCGTGCGCGCGGATCCACTCGGCGACCGGATAGGGCGCATCGTAGGTCGGCGGATCGTAGAAGAAGATATAGTCCACGCGATGCTCCGCCAAAAGCCGTCGCCACTCGGCATACGTCGTCGCACGCGGCAAGTGCGTGAGCTTCGCGAACTCCCACGTCGGAATATGGACGGGCCGATTCGTATGATCCCATCCGTAGAGGAGCGCGGCGAAATCCGGTACCGTATAAGCGATCGTGCGAGACCGAAGGTGATCGGCGATCCAGAGGAGCCCCTCTATCGCCGGCCCATACTCTTCGATGAGAGGATAGTTCGCGACCGCCTCCGGGCCAACCCGACCGCTTTGGAGGACGCGCAGAAGGGAGCGCCCGCAGCTCCCCATCTCACGCTCGACCAGATGCCCGCCAGTCGCCAAAACGGAGAAGAACGCGGCGACGACCATGGCCCCGGTGAGGAACGTGCGTCCCGATCGCGTCAGCTCGCTCTGCAGCGTCAGGAGCGCGAGAATCGCTACCCCGCAAATTGCCAGGATGTATCGCGGTTCGCGATACGGGTTCAGACCCCACCAGAGGACGATGCTGAGCGGCAGTGTCATGAGCGTCCAGAAGAGCAATCGGTCGCGCCGCCGTCGCGCTCGAATGAGCATCAGGAGCGTGGCGACCCCTCCCATGGCGAATTGCGGGCCGAAGCCATTCGACCAGCTGTAGTGTACAGGGATCTTCGAAGCTGTGTGAAATCGCGGATCATCCACATAGGCTTCACGGAACGGATAGAAAAGCCACTGCCAACGCCGATGAACGAATCGCCGCTCGTGCAGTTCCGAATGCTGCGTCATGGAGATGGGACCCTCGAAAACGGTCGTCGCTCCGATCGCCACGCGCACAGGATAGACGGGATTCCCGAAGACGAGCGCATTCCGGATCATCCAGAATCCGCCGCCAAGGAAGAGGCACAGCAACAGCGTCCCTGCGCGCGACCATAGCGCGCGGATGTGCGCTCCGAATGGGAACTCCTTCCGATCCACGCCGAAGAGGAGGACGACGATCAAAGGGAGCGAGAGGTACAGGAACGTGAACTTGGCGCCGAGCAGTAGCCCGAAGGCGAGTGCGAACAGATGCAGCTCGAGCGACCGCCGGTGTTGAAGATGCAGGACTAGAAAGGCGAGGGCCGTCAGGAAGAACGCCGCCGCGATCACATCCACCATCGTCGTCAAGGATTGGAGCAGGACAAGGGGCGTGAGCACATAGAGCGACAGCGCGAGCGCAGCGCCATGCCGGAGTCCGAACGCATGCGCCAAACTCCATACGGCCCATCCCCCCATGAAGGCGAAGGGGATCTGAACGATATTCAGATGGACGAAAGCCGCCTTGTTCTCGCCCCCGAGCAGATAGATCCAGAGCGTGAGCAGCTCTCCGGCCTTCGGGAAATAGGGCTGGATCCACGCAAAAGGGAAAGGATCGAGATTTCGATTTTGCGCATACGTGAGGACGTCAAGCAGATGATAGTTGAGCGAATCCACATCGTGCGGCGGCACCATTCGCTCCAGATGGAGAATGAAGCCGTAGGTGACGGCCACCAGCGCGCCAAGGAGATACCCCAGGGGAGAGGGCCACGTGCGAGCGGAAGAGGGCGCGTGCACCAGACGTCTCCGCACAAGGAGCGGATAACTCGTGAGGAGCCCGGCCACGATGGCGAGGTGAGTCCGAAACAACATGGGTGCCGTCAAGCGATCGAAGAGTCCCAGGGCGATTTGCGAGACGATCATCTGCGCAGAGGTCACCAGAGCCGTCGCGAGCACTCGATGGGGGTGCTCCATGGGCAACGCGCGAATCCACAGCCCGTGCGCGAGGAAGATCAGTCCCATCAGGATCCAGGGCATCGCGAGCGGCCAACTCGCGGATGTGAGCGCCAGCCGAAGCAGCACGATCCAAACCAGTACGGCGAGCCCAAAGAGCGCATCCGTGGGCCACAGGAGCGATCCGCGCATTGCCGGCATCGCTTTCGGCGCCTGTCCTTCACTCCACGCGTTTCTTCGCACGCTCCGGCCTCCCTCGGTCTCCAAGACGGAGGATCGCTTATTCATCCTCCCAGCAGATCGCGCACGACGAGCACCGTCGCCTTCGTGAGCGGCCAGTGCACGAGGATGTACGCGACGAGCGCTGCGCCGAGCAGCACGAGGATGAGCCATTCGCTCCAGGAAGAACGAGAGGACCTCATCACATGCTTCCGGTTAAGAGGCGACGAACGACTTCTCGAACTTCCGGGGCCGGATCCTGCTCCAATGTCCGAAGGACGCTGCGGTACGTGTGAGCGTCCAAGCTCCCGAGGAGCTGTGCTGCGTGAATCCGAAGCTGGGGATCCGGATCTCTCAAGGCTGTGAGAAGCAGCGCTTGCGCTTCCGCTCCCTCGAGTTTCGCCAAGGCCGATATGCCCGCACGACGCACTTCGGCATCCGGATGTCGCAGCGCCTGACGAAATGCGGGGAGCGCGTGTGGGGATTCGAGCAGCTCGAGCGCTCGCAGAAGGCCGAGCAGCACGAGTGTCTGCTCCGCCGTGAGCGCCAGCGCCACAAGCGGCTGGGGATCCTTCTGGAAGATGGCTGCGAGTGCGTGAGCGATCGCTTCTCGGTAGGACGGCTCGGCGATGGCGAGCTGCCCCAGCAGATGATCCGTCGCTTTCGGATCTCGAAGTTGTCCGAGTTGCCTCACCGCCTCCGCTCGGACGCGGTGATCGGGATCCCGCAAGGCCATAAACGCGGCAGCGCTCACATCACCAGGCGGGGCGACGCGAGCCAGCGTACGAAGCGCTTCGGCACGCACGCGCGCATCGGGATCGCGAGCGAGCGCCTCTCGAAGAAGCTCGAGATATCGGGCATCGCCCACCAGACCGAGCCCCTGAACGGCATGCAGGCGGGCATCCCCGTCCTGACTATGTCGGACGATGTGGACATAGTGTTCGAGCATGCGCTCGAAGTCGGGAAGCACAAGATCATCCAGGGCCTCGATGTGGAGGAACGCGCGAACGCGCGCGATCGTCTCCTCCGACTCGCGTTCGAGCCACGCGCGAGCCGCCGCTCGGACTTGGGGGTCCTTGAGTCGCGCGAGTATATCCGGGACATGCGCCGTGCTGCGCAAGAGGGCGAGGCCGATCACCGCAGCCGCTTGCACCAGAGGGGATGAGGCGTTCAGCAACTCCGCAAGTGGAGCTTGAGCATTCGCGTCGCCCAATTTGCCCAAGCACACAGCAGCGTGTTGCTTGACGCGATCGTTCGGATCTCGCGTAGCCTTCATGACCGCGTCAAGCGCTTTCGCGGCGCCGATCTCGCCAAGCGCGTCGAGGACGGCGATCCGGACCAATTCGGCAGGATCATTCAGGGCCGCCAGCAAGGCCTCGACGACGCGCGGCTCTCGGTAGTGCCCGAGCGTGCGAGCCGCGGCCTCCCGCACGCGAGCCGAAGGATCGCGCAAGAACGCGCAGAGAGCGTCCGCAGCCGCCGTCTCCCGATAGCGGGCGAGCGCGCGAACCATCCCTCGTCGTCCCGCTTCGCTGGAGAGCTTGGGAAGCTCTTGGATCAGCGCGCGCACGTCTCCGGCTAAATGGGCGAGGGCCTCAGCCGTAGCGTCCTGAAGGCCTTCGTCCGTCGTGTCCAGAAGTCTCACAAGGGCTTCGATGGCCTCTCGATATCCCAGGCTCTTGAGGCTGCGCACGGCGGCCAGGCGAACTGAAGGACTTGGATCTTCCAGCGCGGTGAGCACAGCCGAAGCGACGCGCGTTTCCGGAAAGGCGCCAAGGGAAGAGATGGCCTGTGCGCGCACATCCTCGACCGGATCCTTGAGCGCCTCAAGGAGCGCATCCCGAACCCGGGCATCCCGGATCCGCTGCAGGATAGTGGCCGCTGCTGCGCGAATCCAGGCGTTCGGATCGCGAAGCAGGTTCAGGAATTGGGGCAGGAAGGCCGTCAGATCGGCCACCTCCATCTCCGCAATCGCAGCGGCTGCAGCCTCGCGCACGATCGCTTCTTCGTCCCCCAGACGCTCGATGAGTCGTGGCAAGGCCTCCTTCGCCCGCAGCCTTCCCAGCGCCGTGACCGCTTGTGCGCGAACGGACCACTCGCGGTCGCTTGTGGCCCAGTGCAGGGCTTCGAGAATTCCAGGAGATTTCTCCCCCAGCTCGGCGAGCACCTGACACACTTGCGCGCGGACGCGAAAATCGGGATCATGCAGGCCAGCTAAAAGTGATTCCCGAAGCCCCGCCTTTCCGATCAAAACCAGCTTCCGCCGCGCCATGGCACGTTCGATGACGTCCTCGCTCTTGAGGCGGTCCAGTTGTGCCTGGACGTATCCCAGCCGTTCCAATACAGCAGCCGTCCGATGCCGCACCTCGGGGTCATCATCGGTCAGCGCGCCTTCGAGCAACTCGCCGGCCGAAGGACCGATCATCTCCAGCGCCTCGATGGCGCGCAGGCGGACGACCGGATCGGGATCAGCGAGAGCCAGTTGCAGCGCTTCCCACGCCTTCCCATCTCCGATCTTCCCCAGGGCGATGGCCGCTTCCATCCGAACGAGCGCCGAGGGGTCTCGCAACGTCCTCTCCAAGAGCGCATTCACCGCGCGGTGATCGGCGATCTTTCCCAAGGCGCGCGCGGCGGCCACGCGGACGGATTCCGCGCGATCCCACAAGGCGCGAATGAGGTTCGGCACGGCGGCTCGGGAGCGCATCTCCCCGAGGATGCTCGCGGCCCATGTGCGCAGATTGTCCGAATTCGGGTCTCGAAGCGCCTCAATCAGCGGTGCTTCGGCGAGCTCCCCAAAAGGGATGAGCACTTCGGCCACTCGTGGCGAGACCCATTTGTCCGGCTCTCGCAAGGCCTCAATCAAATGCGGGATCGCTTGCGGGTCGCGGATCATTCCCAGGGCGCGGGCACACGCGAGCTTGACGTCCTCATCCTCATAGGGATCGCGCATGGCGTCGAGCAACCCCGGGACGGCTCGCGCGCTGCCGATCTCCCCAAGTCGGCGCGCCGCACCCGCGCGAACACTCCAACGGGACGAGTGGCGGAGGTCATGAAGATAGCGGTCTAAAAAGCCCAAATGCTCGTAGAACGCCTGAAACTTCGCCTGCAGGGAGACATCGGCCAACTCCACACTCTCGTTCAACAGCCATTCCAAGTGCTTCGGGCCGAAGATCTCCTTGAGCCGTTCGGCCAACTCAGCCAGAGCGACCCCTTCCATGCGATCCATTCCATCAAGCATCACCTGAAACCGCCGCCGAATCCATGCCAGGCGCCACTGCCGCCATCGCCGCCACGATTCCCGGATGAGAACTGTCGTGATCGCCAGGATGAGCCCTCCGGCGATCATCAGGATGCTCCAGATCAACCACGTGCGCAGCGATTCGCTGGGGATCACACCTTGAGCACCTCCCGAAGCTTCGTCGTGACCTCCTCGATCTCAAACGGCTTCACAATGTAGGCTTCCGCTCCTGCTTCGAGCCCCCAGAACCGATCGCTCGCCTGCGAGCGCGCCGTCAACATGAGGATCGGAATGTGGTGCGTCTGTTCCTCAGACTTCAAGCGCCGGCAGACTTGATAGCCGTTGATGTCCGGGAGCATGATGTCCAAGATGATGGCATCCGGAACCAATTCGCGCGCTTTGCGCAACGCCTCCATCCCCGTATGGGCCGCTTCGCATGCGAAGCCCTCGCTCTGCAGATGAAAGCTCAACGTCTCGACCATATCGGGCTCGTCCTCGACGATCAAGATCATGGGCTTTCGCGCGCGCCGGACTTCGGCCGGTAGGAGAAAAGAGAAACAACTCCCCTCTCCCACAGTGCTCTCGACCCAGATTCGTCCCTTGTGGGCTTCGACCAGCGCCTTCGTGATGGCGAGCCCAAGCCCCAACCCTTGCTCTTTCGCCGCCGGTCCGCGGTAGTACCCTTCGAAGATACGCTCGCGTGCATCTGCGGGAATGCCGATGCCCGTGTCCTGAACATCAATGCGAACCCAGGCCGCCTCAGGATCGGTCGGGTCTGTATACGGCATCGCGCGAATCCATATGCGCCCGCCTTCGGCCGTGAATTTGATCGCGTTCTGGAGCAGATTGTTGAGGATTTGTTCCAGGCGTCCGGCATCGGCGTAGACCTTGGGCAACTCCTCGACCAGCTGCTTCTGCAGCGTGATCCGCTTCTGTTCGGCGATCGGCTGGAACGTCGCCAACGCCGCGTCGATCACGCCTTCCACCTCCAACAGCTCAATCTCCAGGTCCAGCTTCCCTCTCCGAATGCGATCCAAATCCAGAATGGTGTCCAGGAGATGAGCCAGCTTGTCGGCATTTTTGTTCGCGATCAAGAGGAAACGAAGCTGCTCCGGGGTCAGCGCGCCTGCCTTCTGCGCGAGCACAATGCCAAGCGCATTCTTGATGAGCGAAAGGGGCGTTCGGAGATCGTGAGAGATTTGCGAGAGCAAATCCTGTCTCATTTGCTCTAATTCCCTCTCTCGCGTCACGTCGTGAATCGTGAAGACGACTCCCCATGGCTCGCCCGCGTGGCTTCGCACGCGGTTGACGTTGATCTTCAAGACCCGGGGGGTCGGCGTTTCCAGGCGATATTCCAAGCTTTGTTGTTCCTGATGTCCATCTTGGAGCAAATCGCAGAGCCCCAGTTCCTCGCAGCGGTTCAGGAACGCTTCTGTCGTCGCATCGCTCGCCAACCCCAGGACCTCCTTTGCCGCGCGATTGATCACGCGCACCTGACGCGCATTGTCAATCATGACGACGCCCTCGCTCATGCTCTCCAGCATCGCGGAGATTTTGTCCTGCTCGGCCACGGCGATCTCGCGCAGTCGGTTCAATGCGATCAGTACTTGCTGGGCGACGATGCGCGCGAAGGCTTCTTCATCTGGCGTGAACGCCTTAGCCTGGGCACGACTGAGCTGGAACACCCCGACGACGGTCCCTCCCTCCTCAAGAGGGATCGCCAGAGATACCTGTGGCCCTTCAGCGACGAGGATCTGACTGGGCGGCACCTCCGGCTCGAGCACATGGAGTGCGACGGAGGCCTCCAAGAGGGTCGGAAAAATCCGGCGCGCTGCCTCAAGGGCCTGTTGCCTCACGCGCTCCAGGAAAACCTCGCTCATGGCATGGCGGGGGATCACGACCAGCTCCGCCTGCGGTTCCATAAGCAGCAGACTCAGGGCATCATAAGGAATCGCCCTGGTCAGCACTTCCGCGACCACCATCAACAAACGTCGCGGTTCGAGTACGCGATTAAGCGAAGTCGTCAGCTCATAGAGCAAGTGGAGTTCTGCGACGCGCTTCTCCAACGTCTGGAGCAATCGTTGATTCTCCTTCCGCAACCGCCAGCGATCGAGCGCGCGCGCGGCCACTTTGAGCAGCTGCGTATTATCGAAGGGCTTGGTGACGTAGTCATAAGCCCCGTACCGCACGGCTTCAATGGCCGTCTCCAAAGAGGCGTATCCGGTGAGGATGATGACCTCAGTCCCAGGGCTTCGCTCTTTAAGCTGCATCAGCACCTGCATGCCATCGAGACCCGGGAGGTTGATGTCCACGATCGCCAGGGCGATCTCTTCGCGCTCTATCAAGGCCAGGGCCTCCGCTCCTTCTGAAGCCGTGAGGAGACGAGTGATGCCAAGATCCGCCCATTCCTTCACTTCCGGGGTCGCCAACAACCCTTTCAAGAGCTCCTTCAAGAGTACTCGGATACTCTCTTCATCATCCACGATCAAGATGGCTCCCATAGGGATACCTCCCAGTCGCTTCATGGTATCACAGGCCTTGGGGGCTCGCAAGGACTCCCTAAAGGGGGGGAAGAATGACCCTCTCCGGACTTGGAAAGGCCATTTCGGTTGGGAATGAGATCATCGGACCTCTGGCGCCCCGAGCGGGACTCGAACCCACAACCTACGGCTTAGAAGGCCGTTGCTCTTTCCCGTTGAGCTATCGGGGCGCGCTACAAAGATAGCATTTCGCTTTCGCCCTTGTCGAGGGGGGGTGAAGATATGGTCGGGGCGGGCGGATTTGAACCGCCGACCTCCTGCTCCCAAGGCAGGCGCGCTCGCCAGGCTGCGCCACGCCCCGATGGTCAGGCCTCTACTCTAACGGATCATCCCGGAGCTGTCAAATAGTGGGTTCTCCATGCCCGGTCGCATCTCCCAAGGCATGGGCGCGTGCATGGAAGAGAACCCTCGCCAGCTCGGCCAGCTCCTCCAATGCGAGCGTCTCCGCTCGACGCCGGGGGTCGAGACCGATGCGCTGAAGGGCCGAGGCGAGATCGTCCACTCGCAGGCGCATGGCGGCGCGCTTGAGGTTGTTCAGAATCGTCTTGCGCCGTTCGGCGAAGAGCGCGCTGACCAGCTCGAAGAAAAACGCCTCGTCGGGGACGTCCACGGCCGGACGTTCGCGCACGCGGAGGTGGACGACTGTTGAGAAGACCTTCGGTGGCGGTCGGAAGGCGCTCGGCGGGAGCGTGAAAAGGCGTTGGCCTTCGCAATAATACTGGACGAGGATGGAGAGATAGCCGTACGACTTGCTTCCGGGAGGGCTCAAGATGCGATCGGCGACCTCGCGCTGCAGCAGGACGGTCATGTCGCGGAGATGCGCGCGAAAGCGGAGCACATGCTGGAGGATGGCCGTTGCGATGTTGTAGGGAAGATTGCCGAAGACGCGAATGGGCGCGCTGAGCCCTTCTCGTTCCAGAAGCTCAGTGAGATTCAACTTCAGGATGTCTCCGGCGATGAGGGTGACCTTCTCTTTGGGCCATCGGCCGGCGAGTTGACGAACGAGCACTTCGTCGATCTCGACGGCCAAGACTCGGGCCGCGCGTTCGCTCAAAAAACGGGTCAAGGCACCGCGTCCCGGCCCGATCTCTAAGGCGACGTCCTCAGGGTGAAGATCGGCGGCCTCTACGATCCGGCGAGCGATACGAGGATCGGCCAAGAAATGTTGTCCGAGACGTTGGCGGGCACGCATCGCACGATTGTCCTTTTCCTGCAAGTGCGCGGATCAGGTGACGGGATAGGCGGTGATCTCCACGTCGTCGCCCAAGCGCGCGACGTTGACGATCCGGACCGAGAGCGCGCGATCAAGCGTCGGGATGTCCTCACCCCCGATGGCCGGGATGGCCCGTCGTCCGCCGATGATCTTCGGCGCGATGAAGACCGTCAGCTTATCGGCGAGTCCTTGTTGCAGGAAGGCGGCGTGGACTTCCGCCCCCCCTTCGACCAGAAGGCTCGTGATCTCCCGTCGGCCGAGTTCCTCCAAGACGGCCGACACATCCACGCGTCCGGTGCGAGCCGGGACGGGGATCACCGAAGCGCTCCGCTCGATGAGGCGGTGCGCGCGCTCACCGAGCGGCTCGGTCGTGAAGATCCACAGGGGCCACTGTCGCGCCGTGCGCACGAGCTTCGACGTGAGGGGGATACGCAATCGGGAATCCAGCACGACGCGAACAAGTGGCCGATGGCGCGAGCGAGCTGACCGATCAGTCAGCTCCGGATCATCGGCGAGCACGGTCCCGATGCCAACCAAAATCGCATCATATTCGTGGCGCAGAGCATGAACGGCTTGGCGCGAGACCTCGCTCGTGATCCACCGGGAATGGCCGGTCGCCGTCGCGATCCGACCATCGAGGCTCATGGCGATCTTCAAATGCACGAAGGGGCGTCCCGAGGTGATGTAGCGGATGAACTTCTCGTTCAACTGCCGCGCCTCGGCTTCGGCGATGCCGACATCCACGCGGATGCCCGCGCGGCGCAACGCCTCGAAGCCGCGCCCGCGCACCTGCGGATTCGGGTCGATCATCGAGGCGACGACGCGCGCAATGCCGGCACGGATGATGGCGTCGGTGCAGGGCGGCGTCCGTCCGTGGTGACAGCAGGGCTCCAAATTCGTGTAGAGTGTCGCTCCCTGTGCCAGCTCTCCCGCCTCTTCCAAAGCGAGGATTTCGGCATGCTTCACTTCGGCGTAGCGATGGACGCCGCGACCGACGATGCGCCCATCTTTGACGATGAGCGCGCCGACCAGCGGATTGGGGCTGACTTCCCCCTTCGCCGAAGCGGCCAGCTCCAAGGCCAAGCGAATGTAATCCTCATCCGTAGGAGCCGAGGCCGTCAAGGAGGGGGATCCGTGAACGACGTTCGCGCGCCAGAGATTGGCTTGATTGACACTCACCGGCATTGCGGTCACAATTATACTGACTCGATCGTGAAAGGAGCAACGAAC
>CALHAI010000001.1 GCA_937934295.1 uncultured Blastocatellia bacterium | reverse complement strand
GAATCATGCAGCCCAACGCGGTCTCCGGAACGCTAATATACCATCTGGCCTGCCTCTCGCTCAACCGATATTCCCCCGGTCTTCGGATTCGACGCGGCGAACGTCTTGCCCTTTTGCGCGAGGATGCGCCATACTCTCGATTCACGTGTTGGACTATGCCGAAGCGGACGGACATCGAGAAGATCCTGATTATCGGGTCAGGTCCGATCGTCATCGGGCAAGCGTGCGAGTTCGATTACTCGGGGACGCAAGCGTGCAAGGCGCTGCGAAGCGAGGGGTACACGGTCATCCTCGTGAACTCGAATCCGGCGACGATCATGACCGATCCGGAATTTGCCGATCGCACATATGTCGAACCGCTGACGGTCGAAGTCCTCACTAAGGTTATTGAACGGGAGCGTCCCGATGCGCTGCTGCCGACCGTCGGCGGGCAGGTGGGATTGAATCTGGCCGTCGCGCTGGCCGAGCAGGGGGTCTTGGATGCTTACGGCGTGCGATTGATCGGGGCGAACTTGCAGGCGATTCGCATCGCCGAAGACCGGCGGCTCTTCAAGCAAGCGATGGAGGAGATCGGGCTGCGGATGCCGCGCGCCGGGTTTGCGTATTCGCTCGAGGAAGCATGGGCCATCGCCGCCGATCTGGAGTATCCGATCGTCATTCGTCCGAGCTTCACGCTTGGTGGGACGGGAGGGGGGATCGCCTACAACGACGAGGAGTTTCGGGAGATCGTCGAGCGGGGGCTGGAGGCCTCGCCCATCCACGAAGTCCTCGTGGAAGAGTCCATCATTGGATGGAAAGAGTACGAGTTGGAGGTCATGCGCGATCTCGCCGATAATGTCGTCATCATCTGTTCGATCGAGAACTTCGATCCGATGGGGATTCACACGGGGGATTCGATCACGGTGGCTCCGGCGCAGACGCTCACCGATCGCGAGTATCACCGCATGCGGGATGCGGCCATCGCTGTGATCCGGAAGGTCGGGGTGGAGACGGGTGGCTCGAACATTCAATTCGCCGTCAATCCGCGGACCGGAGAGTTGCGCGTCATCGAGATGAATCCGCGCGTCTCGCGCTCCTCGGCACTTGCTTCGAAAGCGACGGGGTTCCCGATCGCGAAGATCGCCGCCAAGCTCGCCGTCGGATATACGCTCGATGAGATCCCCAACGACATCACGCGCAAGACCTGGGCGAGCTTCGAGCCGACGATTGATTACGTCGTCGTGAAGATCCCGCGTTGGGCCTTCGAGAAGTTCCCGGCGGCCGATCCGACGCTCACGACGCAGATGAAATCGGTCGGCGAAGTTATGGCCATCGGGCGGACGTTCAAGGAAGCGCTGCTGAAGGGGCTTCGATCGCTGGAGACGGGGCGTCTCTTCCGCTTCGATCACGACCTGTCGGAGGAGGAGCTGCGACGTCGCTTAGCGATCCCCATGCCCGAGCGCCTCAATCACATCCGCTATGCCTTAGATCGCGGCTGGAGCATCGAACAGGTTCACGAACTGACGAGCATTGATCCGTGGTTCTTGGCGCAACTGCGGGAGATCGGGGAGGAGCAGAAGCGCTTGCGGAGGGTCACGCTGCCGACGGTGACGCGCGAGCAATTGCGCCGCGCCAAACGCTTGGGTTTCTCGGATGCGCGATTGGCCGATCTCTGGGGGACGAGCGATGAAGCCGTGCGTCGGCGGCGCCTGGAACTCGGCGTGCGCCCGGTCTTCAAGCGCGTGGATACGTGTGCGGCGGAATTCGAGTCGTACACGCCGTATCTCTACTCGACCTACGAGGACGAAGATGAGGCGCAGCCGACCGCTCGGCGTAAGATCATGATCCTGGGGAGCGGCCCCAATCGCATTGGGCAGGGGATCGAATTCGACTACTGTTGCTGCCACGCCGCCTTCGCGCTTCGGGAAGATGGGTACGAGACGATCATGGTGAATTGCAATCCCGAGACGGTCTCGACCGATTACGACACGTCCGATCGGTTGTACTTCGAACCGCTCACGTTCGAGGACGTGATGAACATCTACGAGCTGGAGCGGCCCGAGGGGGTTATCGTGCAATTTGGCGGGCAGACGCCGCTCAATCTCGCGATGAAGCTCTGGCGCGCGGGCGTGCGCATCATCGGCACGTCCCCCGAGTCCATAGACTTGGCTGAGGATCGGGAGCGATTCGGAGATCTCCTGCGGGAGTTGGGCATCCCACAGCCCGAGAGCGGGACGGCGACGAGTATCGAGGAAGCCAAACGCGTGGCCGCGCGCATCGGATACCCCGTTTTGGTTCGACCGAGCTATGTCCTTGGCGGCCGCGCCATGGTCATCGTCTACGATGAGCGGGCCTTAGAACGGTACATGCGTCAGGCCGTCGAGGCCTCGCCGGCGCATCCCGTCTTGATTGATCGCTTCTTGGAAGATGCGTTCGAGGTGGATGTCGACGCGCTCGCCGATGGCGCACGATGCGTGATCGCCGGTATCCAGGAACACATCGAGGAGGCGGGGATTCATTCCGGCGATAGCTCCTGTGTGCTTCCACCGTATATGATCCCTGCCGAGCAACTGGACGTGATTCGCCGCTACACGCGGCGATTGGCCGAAGCCCTCGGCGTCGTCGGGTTAATGAACGTCCAATATGCGATCAAAGAGGGGATCGTGTACGTGCTCGAAGTGAATCCCCGCGCATCGCGCACTGTGCCGTTCGTGAGCAAGGCGACGGGTGTTCCGCTGGCGAAGATCGCCGCCTTGCTCATGGTCGGGCATACGCTCGATGAGTTTCACTTGCCCGACGAGCTGAAAGTAGATCGCTTTTACGTGAAGACGCCGGTCTTCCCGTTCGCGCGCTTCCCGGGCGTGGATCCGGTGCTCGGACCGGAGATGCGCTCGACGGGAGAAGTCATGGGGGTGGCGACGACGTTCGGCAGCGCCTTCCTCAAGGCGCAGTATGGGGCTGGAACACATCTGCCGCGCCACGGCACGGCGTTCATCAGTGTCAACGATAACGATAAGGCGAATGTGATCCCCATCGCGCGCCGCCTCCGCGATCTCGGATTCGAGCTCATCGCCACGCGCGGCACGCGTGAGGCGCTACAGCGAGCCGGCCTACCGGCGCGATTCGTCTACAAGGTCAATGAGGGGCGTCCGAACGTCGTGGATCTCATCAAGAGCCGTCACATCCATCTGATCATCAACACGCCGCTTGGGCGCGCGTCGTTCTACGACGATCGTTCGATCCGCCGCGCCGCCGTCCAATATCGCATCCCGTGCATCACGACGCTCACGGGAGCCCGCGCCGCTGTCGAAGCCATCGAGGCTTTGCAGAAGGAGCAGTTGGAGATCGGGTGCCTGCAGGAGTATCAGGTGTATCTTCGTCAGCTCAATCATCGCGCGGTGTTGTCGTAGGCGCGCGCCTTGCTAGGGGGGCCACCTGGCCGCCCCGTCCGACTGTGATCGTGAGGGAGAATGGCGATGGAGGAGAAGAAGAGCATCGTGCTCATCTTCGGGAAGGATACCTGACCCTACACCACGGCCGCCCGTGAGGATTACGGCCAACGCGGATACGACGTCCGATACTTCAACGTGCAACAGGACGAGTGGGCGTTTCAACAGATGCTCCAGTACTCCGGGGGCAAGCGCAGTGTGCCCGTGATCGTGGAAGGCGATCGCGTGACGATCGGGTTTGGCGGCACCTGAGGGGTGTGAGTGCCGACCAGTTCGGTCGGAGCACGCTCAGAACTCGCCGCGCTTGCCGTGGACCAATGGCCAGCGCGCGTTTGGCGAGCGGCCTCAAGGTGCGTAGCGGTTCGTTCTCCCGACGTGCGGGGGAGGCACCCTTCGCTTAGAGCTTCTTCAACACTTCTCTCCACCGCTCCCAGGCTTGCTCGCGCGCTTTTCGATTGGCCTCGGTGGGATTCGGCTCTTCCCCCGTGCGCATGAATCCGTGTCCGGCGCCTTCGTAGGTGATGGGCTCGAAGGTCTTTCCCAGGCGCTTCATCGCTTCGGCAGTCTCCGGCACCGTCGCCGTCACGCGCGCGTCATTGCCGCCGTAGAAACCGTAGATGGGGCAGCGGATGCGTGCCAGGCTCTCCGAATCCCGCGGCCCCGTGCCATAGAAGACAAAGGCGGCGGCCAGATCCGGGCGATGGGTGGCGAACTGGAAGGCTTGACTACCGCCCCAGCAGAGTCCGGCGATGGCGACCTTCCCGTTGCCCGCGGGCAATCATGCCGCGTAATCGGCCACGGCATGAAGATCGGCCATGACTTGCTCAGGCGGCAACTTCGAGATCACCTCGCGCGCGAAATGATTGGCCGTGGCCGCGAGCGCGCGGTAGGAGCCTTGACGCAGCGGCGCGCGCGTCGGATGGAATGCGATACGCTGATTGGGGATCGCATAGGGTGTGCGGAGGGCGGCGGCGCCGGAATTGTAATTGTGGAACTCCCAGGCCGTAATCGTTCCATCGGCCTTCACGCCGCTTCGGACCTCGATCACGCCGGCCGGGCGGAGGTACGCCCAGGTGAATTCCTCTTCACGCGTCCAGACGACTTTGACGGGTCGGCCAACTGCTTTGGCCAAGCGCGCCGCCTCAATGGCCGCGTCGCCCGTGTGCTTGCCGCCATATCCTGACCCCGTATCGGGCACGAGCACGCGCACGCGATCCTCGGGAAAGCCGAATGCCCGCGCCAGCTCCCTGCGCACGCCGAAGGGGCGTTGCGTCCCCGTCCACACCGTGAGGCGCCCGTCTTTCCACTCAGCCACCGCTGCACGCGGCTCTAACGGGGCATGTGCGATATAGGCGACCGTGTACGTCTGCTGAAGGTGCCTCCCGGCAAGGCGCCACCCCTCTTCGATCGAGCCGACGAGGTATTGCGAGCGACCCTCCCATCCCGGCGCCTCGATCTCATTCTTCCTCAGGTACTCGAAGATCTCGCGGCTGGAAGGTTGTGGCGTCGTCTTCCACTCGGCGCGAATTGCGGCGAGCGCGCGCGCTGCTTGTTCGGTGCTCGGCGCGACAACGCCCACGAAATCGCCCTCGCGGACGACGATGACGTTGGGCAGAGCCTCCGCTTCGCGCGTGTCCACGGAGACGAGCGTCGCTCCAAACGCCGGGGGTCGCAAGACCTTCCCGTAGAGCATGCTGGGGAGCTTCAGATCAAAGGTATAGCGATGTTCGCCAGTGACGAAGGCCCGACCGTTCACCTTGGGGACGGAGGTTCCGAGGATCCGCCACTGTGCTGGAGGGGTGAACACCACCGTATCTGGGATGGGACGCGAGAGCCTCTGACCACGTGTCAGCTCTCCGATGTCTTGCGACCGACCGCTCGCTGCGTGCCGGACCTTACCCTCAGCGATCTCCACCGTCGCGCGTTCGACCTTCCACTGTTCGGCCGCGAGATCAAGGAGCAGCTCACGCGTCGCTGCCGCGACACGGCGCAAGTGCGCAGCCATCGTCGGCGTCGTTCGGCTGCCGAACGTCCCCATGTCGAAAGGCGTCAGGTCCGTATCCCCCATGACCAGGCGGATGCGCTCTATGGGCACGTGCAGCTCTTCGGCCACGACCTGCGTGAGCGAGGTCCGGATGTTCTGCCCAACCTCGACCTTACCCGTGTAGACCGTCACTGAACCGTCCTCACCGATGTGCAACCATGCGCTGATCTCCCGGGGCCATGGCGGGGCTCCCCGTCCGGATTCCTGCAGGGTGCCAACGTCTCGGAACAGAAGAACGAGCAACCCGGCCCCCAAGGCCTGACAAAACTGACGACGCGTGAGGAGCGGAGCGATCGCCCGAAGCGGCTCCTCGGCCAACACCGCCCGCCTCGAGCCGCTCTCTCCCGCATCGCTCGGGCCATGGCTGGTCGGACCAATCGGAAGGGAAGTCGCGAAAAGTTCATATCGCTCGGACTCAAGAGCTGGGTTCAGGAGTTCTCCGAAAACCTCATCTCTCATCGCCGACCCTCCTTTCGCATCTTTTGAGCTGCCCTTTGGATAGCGTGGACGATGCGCCCATAGGTCCCACAGCGACAGATGTTACCGTTCATGAAACGCCGGATCTCGGCCTCGCTTGGATCGGGATTCGCGGTCAGCAGCGCCAAGCCGGACATGATCATGCCCGGCGTGCAATAGCCGCATTGCAGCGCGCTGACTTCAAGGAACGCCTCCTGAAGCGGATGCAAGCGTCCGCCTTGAGCTAAGCCTTCGATCGTCGTGATCGGGCGGCCAGCGACCAGATGCACGGGGGTGATGCACGACCGCACGGCTCGCCCTTCGACGAGGGCCGTGCACGCTCCGCATTGTCCTTCGCCGCAGCCGTACTTCGTTCCCGTGAGGTCCAAATCCTCGCGCAGCACGCTGAGTAGGCTGCGATTGGGTTCCCCAACCACGCGATGTCGAACACCATTGATGTGAAGTTCGATGACCTCAGCCTCCTTGGAGCTCCAGTGAGGAAGCCCCATTCTGGTTCTCACCTCAGAGATACGCATGACGACGGCCCGATGTTACAGCATGCACGGCTTTCGTCTCCGGCGAAGAGAGCGCCTCTTGACCGATCTCACCGAGCGCGACTAATATTGCGCGGCGTAAGAGCAGTGGCCTATCCGGGGAACACGCTGTGGCGTTCAATGCGCATCAGACTGTCCAGGCATGGTCCCCGAAGATCGAATTTCGAAACGAGGGAGGGAGATATGCGAAAGGTTCCTGGAGCGTGGGTCATCGCTGCCTGCGCGCTCGTCGTCGGAGTACTTTCGCCTTTCGCGCCAGCCTCCACGCCAGCGGTGGAGAGGGATCGTCCCTTTTCGATCGAAGCGGTATTGAGTGCGCCTTTCCCCTCGAATCTCATCGCTGCGCCTCGTGGGGATCGCGTGGCGTGGGTCTTCAACGCGCAGGGGCGAAGGAATGTTTGGATAGCCGATGGGCCGGACTTCCGGGCACGACAGGCGACGAACTACACGGAGGATGACGGTCAAGAACTCAGCCAGCTCACGTTCAGCCCGGATGCGTCAGTCCTCGTCTACGTGCGCGGTGGCCCGCCCAATCGTGAGGGCGAGATCCCGAATCCGGCCAGTGATCCGCGCGGCGCGCGGCAGCTCATCATGGCCGTGCGCCTAGAGGATGGGAAGACGTGGGAGATCGCCGAAGGGAGCAATCCGCAGGTCTCGCCGCGCGGTGACTTGGTCGTCTTCGAGCGTCGCGGGCGAATCTTCGTCGCGCCGCTCACCGGAGGAGAGCGCGAGCGCCCGCTCTTTGAAGCCCGGGGCCGCAACGGATCGCCCATGTGGTCTCCCGATGGGACGAAGCTGGCGTTCGTCAGCGCACGCGGCAACCATAGCTTCATTGGCGTCTTCGATCTGCAAAAGCGAACGATCACGTGGATCGCGCCTTCGGTGGATCGCGATCGCTCTCCCGTGTGGTCGCCTGACGGACGGCGTCTGGCGTTCATTCGCATCCCCGGTGCAATGGCCGATCCTCCGCGCACGCGCGAATGGGAGCTTCCCTTCTCCCTCTACGTCGCTGATGTGGAGACTGGCGAGGCACGCCTCGTCTGGACGTCGCCCAATGCGACGGCCGGCTTCGCCCAGACGTATCCGGCAGAACCGCTGCGCTGGGCTGCCGGGGATCGCCTCGTCTTCTATTCCGAACACGAGGGATGGATGCACTTGTACTCGGTTCCGGTGAGCGGTGGGAAGGAGACGGCCTTGACGCCGGGAGAATTCGAGGTCGAGGATTCCACGCTCTCTCCCGACAGGCGCGTGATCATCTTCAACTCGAATCAGGACGATATAGACCGTCGTCATCTCTGGCAGGTGAACGTGGAAGGGACGGGGCTGCGGCCGCTCACGCGCGGCACGGGGATCGAGTGGAGTCCGGTCATCACGGCCGAACACCGATACCTTCTCTGCCTCTCATCTACAGCTCGACGGCCAGCCGCGCCCGCGCTCGTGGAGGAGCGGACGAACACTGTGCGAGTGATCGCTCCGGAGGCCATCCCGCGCGATTTCCCCGAACAGCATTTGGTGGAACCGCAACCAGTGATCGTGAAGGCTCCCGATGGCTTGTCCATTCACGGTCAACTCTTTCTGCCGCGCGATGCGCGACCGGGCGATCGGCGACCGGCCGTGATCTTCCTACACGGCGGACCGATTCGCCAGATGCTGCTCGGATGGCATCCGCGCGGGTACTACCATCGTGCTTACGGCTTCAATCAATATTTGGCCAGTCAAGGGTATGTCGTCCTATCGGTGAACTTCCGCTCGGGCATCGGATATGGACGGGCATTTCGCCTGGCGCCGAATCAAGGGCCGCGCGGAGCCTCGGAATATCAGGACGTCGTCGCCGCGGCGAAGCACCTCCAGCGGCGTCCCGAGGTCGATCCACAGAAGATTGGACTCTGGGGCGGTTCCTACGGAGGGTATTTGACGGCGCTCGGCCTGGCGCGCAATTCCGAGCTCTTCGCCGCGGGCGTGGACCTACACGGTGTGCACGATTGGTCGTTGCGCGCGCGCGTGCGCGAGGGAGGCGGCGGATGGGGGATTCATGGGCAAGATCTCATGCGGCTGGCGTGGGAGTCTTCGCCCGTGGCGTCGGTGCGCTTCTGGACCTCCCCGGTCCTCTTCATCCACGGTGACGACGATCGCAACGTGGACTTCATCGAGACGGTCGATCTCATTCAACGCCTGCGCGCCGAAGGCAAAGCGCATGTCGAGCAGCTCATCTTCCCCGATGAGGTGCACGACTTCCTCTTGCATCGGAACTGGATTCGCGCCTATCGTGCGGCTGCCGAGTTCTTCGACCGCTTCCTGAAAGGGGGTCAACCGTGAGGTCGCCGTCTGAAAGCGCGTTCTTGCTCGACAGAAGGTGAACGCTCCGCGAGTGCTCAGTCAGGGAGGCTCCGTGGAAAGGGTGGTTCTCGACGGAGCCTCCCGTATGTTCGCCCACCGCGGGGCGTTCAGAAGTCGCGCGCGTTGCCCTGTGCGATCGGTTGGCGCGACCCGCGGTTCAGCTCCTTGAGCAGCTCTTGCACGGCGACTTCGAGCTGGCGATCACGAGCGGCGAGATTGTCCTCAGGCGTGTTCTCGACGAAGATGTCGGGTTCGACGCCATAGTTCTCCATATTCGTGCGTCGCGGATTGGCCAGAAAGACGCCCACGCTCGGCGTGCGGATGGTCGAACCGTCAATCAGGCGATATGACCCGGTCCCGATGACGGCGCCCATCGTCTTAGTGCCGATCACCTTGCCGAGACCGAGGGCACGGAAGCCCGCTGGGAACATCTCGGCATTAGAGGCCGAACGCCAGTTCTGCAGCACGACCTTCGGGCCAAAGAAGCCGTTGAGCGGACGATACGTGGGTTCGGTGCCGCGCGGCTGCCAGATTTGATAGGGACGTTGGATGAGCAAGGCCAGCAGCTCTTGCTCAATGTTCCCCCCGCCGTTCCAGCGTTCGTCAATGATCAGGGCCTCCTTATCCCGGTTCTCCCGCAACTCTCGCTCGAAGCGCAGCAGCGACTGCCGGTTCATCGCCTGAATGTGTACGTAGCCGATGCGTCCGCCCGAGAGCTTCTCCACCAGCTCACGCCGCTCTTTGACCCAACGTTCGTATCGGAGTTGATTGAACGCGGCCATCGAGATCGGCTCGATGCGTGTCGTCCAAGCTCCCTCTTCTGTGGGCGTGCTGTTGAAGGTCACCTCGATCTTCCGATTGAGCCGATAATTGAGCAGGGGGTAGTAGTTGTCCCCAGCCTTGATCGGCTTGCCCTCGATGGCGATCAAGTAATCGCCGACGCTCACCTTCACCCAGTCTTTATCGGCCGGCCCGTTCTCGTAGATGTACGTCACGCGGTACCGCCCGGCCTGCTCATCGGGTTCGAGATCGAGGCCGAGATGACCGGTCGAGACGCTCGTGGCACGGCCGCGCGGCGGTGGCGCTGTCCCCGTGTGTGAAGCGTTCAACTCGCCGATCATCTCGTTGATGATGTTGAGCAGCTCCTGGCGATCGCCAACGTGCTCGACGAGCGGGCGGTATTTCTCACGCGCGGCGTCCCAATCCTTGCCGTGCATTGCCGGGTCATAGAAGCGATACTTCATCGTGCGCCAGGCATCGTCGAACATCTGCTGCCACGTTGCGGGCTTGTCGATCTTCACCTTGGCGACGAAGGTGATGCGCCGACGCGGAACATCGCCCCGAGCCCCGGGCGTTTGCGTCGCCGCCACGCTCGTCGGCAGCGAGACCGAATACACGCCATTGCCTTCGCGGAAGAAGACCGTGCGCCCATCGCGCGAGAAGGCGATGTCGCCGATCCCTCCGCCCGGACCAAAGCCCGGGAACGGCGGTCCGTCGCCGTCCTCTTCGCTCGGCACCGTTCCAGCGGTGATCCGAGTCAGCCGCCGGCCATCCTCTTGAATCGAGTAGAGGACGGGCACCATGCGTGCGCCCGTCGGTTCGCTCGTGGCGAAGACGATCGTGCGGCCATCTGGGGAGATGGCGTAGCTGGAGACAGGAGAGGGCATGCGCGTCAGTTGGCGCGTCCGCCGCCGCAGTCCCGCCCAATCAATGGCGATCTCCTTGGGCGGCTCCGGTCGCGTCACCTGCGGACGGCGCGGCCCTCCCTCGGTCGCCTCGGCCATCTCCTCGCGCTCCTCCGGCTCGGTCGGATCGCGCTCCTCCCGCTCCAGCGTCACCGAGAAGAGCTGCACCGAAGGCTGACCGGAGAAGAGGCTCGTCTCGCCTCGGAGGAAATAGAGTTTGCGCCCGTTGGGCGCAAATCGCGGTGCTGAGTAGTGGAATGGCTCGAACGTCACCTTGCGCTCCTCGCCTCCGGTCCAGGGGATCAAGAAGATGTCGTTTCGCCGCGCGTGATTGGGTTTGGCATAGGCGATCCATTTCCCATCGGGCGACCAGGCCGGCGGACCGATCTGTCCATATTTGGAGGACGCCAGCTCCACGACCCGTTTGGTCTCAACGTTGACCTTGTAGAGCTTGAGATCCGAGGCCGTATACGCGATCTCCTTAGAATCCGGCGACCACGCGAAGGCGAACTTGAGCACATCGTGATCGGTGAGCTTCTGCACCGGGCCGGAGCCATCGGCGGGAGCCATATATAGCTCTTCGCGTCCGCTCTGATCCGAGACGAACGCGATCCATTTGCCATCGGGCGAATACTTCGGATCGCGATCGCGCGCCGGACTGTCGGTGATCTGCCTCAGATCGCCCTGTTCGACGGGCGCCGTGAAGATCTCTCCATGAATGGAGAACACAATGCGTCGGCCCGAAGGCGCCAGGTCGTAGTCATCCACTTCGGCATCGAAGTCGCGGACCTCGACCAGATTCTCCTGCGTCTCTGCGGCGATGTCGAGCTTGATCGGCGTCACCTTTCGCGTCGTCACGTCGAGCTTCCAGATTTGGAAATCGTGCTCGAAGACGATGACGCGCCCATCCGCGCTCATGGCGGGCCAGCGCACGTCGCCGCTGCGGAATGAGGTGACGCGCTCGGCCCGCCCCCCGCGCTCCGGCACGCGCCAGATGTTCGTCACTCCTCCTTCATCACGATCGCTCACGAAGTAGATGTAGCCGTCTCGCCCCCACATCGGCCAGGAATCCATCCCTTCGAAGTCCGTCAAATCAGTGAACCGCTTCGTCGTCAGGTCCATCACCGTGATGTCACTCTGATACGCCCCCCGATAATACTTGCGCCAGTAGGCTTGGGCCTTGCGGTTGATGGCGAGCTTCCGCCCATCTGGGGAGTAGCATCCGAAGACGCCCATGTCCGGGCCCGCGCTGCGCGGCATGCCGCCCTCGATGCTCACCGTGTAAAGCTTAGGCAGGAAGAATTCTCCACGCTGACTGCTGAAGAGCACTGCGCGCGAATCCGGTGTCCATCCGAGCACCGTGTCATCGGCCGAGTGAAACGTCAGTTGCTTCGCCACTCCCCCTTCGGAGGGGATGATGTAAACGTCCAGGTTCCCATTCCGATCGCTGGAGAAGGCGATCCACCGGCCATCGGGCGAGAAGCGTGGGAAGATGTCCCGTGCGGGGTGGACGGTGAGGCGGCGTACATTGTGACCATTCTCGTCCGCCGTCCAGATGTCCCCCAAATAGGTGAATGCGAGGCGCCCCTGATGATAGTGGGGGTATCGCACGAGCTTGGCTTCGCGGGCCAATCCCACCCAGGGGAGGACAGCGAGCACAAGGATCGCGGCAGCATAGAGGCGAAATCGTCTCATCGGGCTCCCTCCGTCAAGAATGATTTCACAAAGAGCCGTTCATTATAGCACGATCCCGGGCTTCATACGATCCATCTTTCGCAAACGGCGCTTGCAGAGCCCTCGACCCTTTGGCTTCGACCCGAAGGGGCGCTTATAATAAGCCGCTGAGTCGCTTGAGCGGTGCACACAGGGATACGCGCCTTGTGAGGAGCAGCCGATGTTTCTTCGCGAACCGAAACGTGCTCGCGTGGCGGCCGGGTTCCTGGAGCTCGTGCGCCATGCCGTGGATGAGACGCGCGACATCGAGATCGTCCGGCAGCGGATTTTGCTGCCGGATTTGCCCTCCAGCTTCGAGGGCTTCACCCTCGTGCAGCTCTCCGACATTCATCACAGCGCCCTCGTGGATGCCGAGTATATCGCTCGCGCGGTGGCGCTCGCCAACAGCTTAACTCCCGATGCCGTCGTGCTCACCGGGGATTATGTGAGCCACTCGCGGTTTTACATCGGTGGGGTGGCTGAAGTGCTCGGAGAACTCCGTGCGCGGTACGGCGTCTACGCCGTGTTCGGGAATCATGACTTCTGGACCGGTCCGGGAGCCCTCGCGCACGCCTTTCGTCGGCGCGGCATCGAGCTGCTCCGCAACGCCCACACTTCTTTGCGCAAGGGCGGGGAAGTGCTCGGACTGGTGGGCATTGACGATCTGACCTTAGGCGAGGACGATCTCCTGGCGGCCATGCGCGGTTTGGATCGCCGATGGCCGACGCTCCTGCTCTCGCACAACCCGAACATCATCTGGCAAGCCGCTCATGCCGGCATCGCGCTCGTTCTGGCCGGACACACGCATGGGGGGCAAATCAACCTCCCCTCGTGGCGACGGCGCGCGCGTCGCTTCTGGCCCTTCCTGCGCGGACACGGGCGATACGGAGCGACGCAGATCTACGTCAACCGCGGATTGGGCACAGTCCTCATCCCGCTCCGCTACCGTTGTCGACCGGAGATCACTCTTTTGGAGTTGAGAAGCGCGTCAGCGCAAGAGCGCGCGGCGTTGGGCGATGGACGCACCCTCGCGTGAGGCCGCGGTGTCGTTCGGGCTCGAGCCGATCCCGATGACTCAAGTCGTGACGCTCGCCAATCTGCTCACCCTCGTCCGCTTGATGTTGATCCCCGCTTTCGCCGCGCTCATCCTCTACAATGACCTTCGCGCGGCCCTCTGGGTCTTCCTCGTGGCCGGAGTCACGGATGTGCTCGATGGATTCGTCGCGCGATATTTCCGTCAGAGCACGCCGCTGGGGACGATCCTCGATCCGATGGCCGATAAGTTGCTCGTCATAACAGCCTTCGTCTTGCTCACTCTCCCGGATCGCGGATACCGACCGATCCCCCTCTGGCTCACGATCGCCCTCATCAGCCGCGATGTCTTCATCGTGCTCGGCGCACTCACGCTCTTCATCGTGGCGGGCTTTCGGCGATTTCGTCCTTCGATCCCAGGGAAGATTCACACGACGATCCAGGTCCTCACGGTGGCCTTCGTCCTCATGACCAATACGTGGGGGAGCTTCTCGGAGCTCCTGCCTTATCTGTACGCGGTGAGCTTCGCCATCACGATCTTCTCCGGGGTTCACTATATCTACCATGCCGCTCGGCTTCTCGAAGAGCGATGAGCGGCGCGCCGCTTAATACATCAGGTATGCTCGACGCAGCTTGCAAAACGACTCCAGGTCGGCGCGCCAAGAGTCCTCGATCTCCCGAAGCGGGCGATCCTCCATGATCTGCTGGCGCAGGTGATCTGTCCCGGCCAGGATGTCAAATGGCAGGCGGTCGAAGACATATTCGTAAGGCGGCGGGCGCCATTGGAAATGTTCGGGGTAGAGACGATGGATGGCTTTGAGGAGAGCGACGGCCGTGAGGACGGGTTTGAACCGCGTGCGCTCCAGGACGTGAACCTGCACGCCGCCGCAGAGCTGCCCGGCATGCTTGTGAAACGTCGGTTGAAAATAGCAGGGTCGGAAGAAGACGCCCGGAAGCTTCTCAGCCCGAAGCTCGACGACCAAACGGTCGGAGTCAATGAACGGCGCCCCGATCAGCTCGAAGGGGCGCGTCGTCCCTCGCCCCTCCGAGAGCTGCGTTCCCTCGACGAGCACCATCCCCGGATATACCGTCGCGGTCTCCAAGGTTGGCATGTTCGGTGAGGGCAGGACCCAGAGCAGATTCGTCTGGTCGTACCAGAGATCGCGCTGCCACCCCTCCATCGGGATGACCTGCAGTCGGCATCCGATGCCGAACGCCTCGTTGAACAATCGCGCCAATTCCCCGATCGTCATCCCATGTCGCAGCGGGATGGGGAACATCCCGACGAACGATTCGAAGCCCTTTTGCAAGACCGGCCCCTCGACCTGTACGCCGCCGATGGGATTCGGTCGATCCAACACGATCATCTCCCGATCGTCGCGCGCGACGGCCATCATGCACAGCGCCATCGTCCAAATGTAGGTGTAGACGCGCGCTCCGACATCTTGGAGATCGAGGATGAGGACGTCCACCTCAGCGAGCATCTCTGGCGTGGGCATGCGCGTCGCGCCGTAGAGGCTGAAGATGGGGATCCCGAGTTTCGGGTCTCGCCACCCCTCCCATTCGATCATGTTATCTTGGGTCTCGCCGCGCAGGCCGTGTTGCGGACCGAAGATCGCCGTGAGGCGCAAGTCGGAGGTGGAAGCGAAGCGCTCAAGGGCGTGGCGCCGATGACGATCTAGCGAGGCGGGATGGACGACGACCCCAATTCGTTTGCCCCGCAGCCGATGCCGGTGCCGAAGGAAGAGGACGTCGAGGCCAGGGCGCATTTGCTCAGCGTTCAAGTTCGCGCAAGAGTCCGCGCTCTTGCAGGTCCTGACACGTCACGCAGTGGCGAGCCCAGGGGACGGCCTCCAAGCGTTTCGGCTGAATCTCCGCCCCACAGGCCACGCAGATGCCATAGGTCCCCTCCGCGATGCGCTCCAATGCCTCGTCAATGAGCGCGAGGATATAACGATCGCTCGTGCTCTGGCTGAAGAGCAGCTCTTTCAAATAGGAATTCGAGGCCTTATCCGCCGGATCCTGTGCGACGTCTTGATCCGCTTCCCGCCCATAGTGGACGTGTCGATCGAGCGCGCAGAGCAGTTCCTCTCGTTTCTCCAGCAGCCGTCTCCGATAATGTTCGATCTTCTTCTTCGTCATCATGCGCCGTCTCTCCGCTCTTCACTTGCCGCGCGGGCGGCCGCGCTCACCTCGGATAAGGCAAGCCAAAAATTATAGCAAAAGCTCGGTAGATTTGCTCCAGCAAGATGACGCGGGCCAGCTCGTGCGGCAACGTCAAGCGGGAGAGCGACCATCGTTCGTCGGCCCGCTCCCGAACGCTCTCGGAGACGCCCTGCGGGCCGCCCACGAGGAAACAGAGTCCCGGAGCTCCAGCGTGCTGTTGCGCGCGCAGCCATCCGGCTAACTCCTGTGAGCTGAGCATCTTCCCGCGCTCGTCCAGCAGGACGATCCGAAATCCGGGGCGCAACGCGCCCATGAGTGCCGCGCTCTCTCGCTCGCAGAGGCGCCGCGGATCCCGCTCGGAGATCGCGCGCAGTGCGCGAATCTGAGCAGAGGCGAATCGTTGAAGGCGGCGCAAATAGTCCTGCTCGAGCGCAGCCAGATGCGGATTCTTCGTCTTTCCCACCCACAGGAACTCCAGATACATCCCTTGAGGCCCTCGGGCCGGAGGGGTCACGCTCAGGGGATCGGAAGGCGTTCGGCGTCACGCCAAAGCCGCTCCAGGTCGTAATATTCCCGCGCGCTCTGCTCGAAGACGTGAACGACCAGGTCGCCGTAATCAATCAAAATCCATTGAGCCACCATCTCCCCCTCGACGTGCAAAGGGCGCGTGCCTTGTTCCTCCAGCTTCTCCAAAATGGCCTCGGCGATGGCCTGAACCTGACGCGTGGAGGTCCCGCTGCAGATCAAGAAGTAGTCTGTGAACGACGCCACGCCCCGCAGATCAAGCGCGACAATGTTCTCGGCCTTCTTGTCACTGGCCGCTTGAATGGCCAGCGCAAGGTCCCTTCGAGCATCTCGTACCGAGGAAGTGCGCGCCATCTCAGATCGTGACCGCATCGCGATAGAGCCGATACTTCTCGATGTAAGTGGCGACATCTGGGGGAACCAGATGAGCGATCATCTCCCCCCGCCGCAAAGCCGCCCGAATCGCCGTCGCCGAGGTCTCGTTGTGAATCCCCGAGCACAGATAGATGTACGGCCCGTGCTCCCAGGTGGACTCGTGATCGGGCCCCAATATTCGCACTCGGGGACGAAAGGCCTCAGGAAGCCCCTCGGCGTTCAAGACGTGTCCAGGACGCGAGACGACTATGAGGTTTGTCAACCGGAGCAGCTCCTCATACTCCTTCCACCCGGTGAGCGTCCGAAAAGCATCGGCGCCCATGATGAAGTAGAGATCGTCCCCTGTGCCCATCTGACGCCGGAATTCACGGATCGTATCAATGGTGTAGCTCACCCCTCCTCGCTCCAACTCCACCGTCGAGACGTAAAAACGCCCATATGGGCGCGTCGCCAACACGAGCATGGCGAATCGGTCCCACGCCGCAGCTTCCGGCGGCTGCGCTTTATGAGGAGATCGCACCGCCGGGACGAAATGCACGCGATCCAGGGAGAACCAGTGCTCGACCTTCTCGGCGATCTCTAGATGACCGTTGTGGACGGGATCGAACGTGCCCCCGAAGATTCCGATACGCATATTGGGATCACCGGAGGGGGATCGCCGCCACCGCCGCATCCTCCAGGCGCCGGGCAGTGCGCCCCAAGAGTTCGGCGATCCCCTGCCCGGTCATGGCCGAAATGGCCACGAATTCCACATCGTACGTCCGGCAAAAGGCCTCTAAGGCCGAGAGGCGCTCCCTCGAAGCGATGTCCATCTTCGTCGCCACGACGATCTGCGGCTTCTCCAGAAGCTTCGGATTGTATGCCTCCAGCTCGTGGTTGATGATGCGGTAGCTCTCGACCGGTTCGTGCTTGGCGAAGGGAGAGATGTCGATCAAGTGCAGGAGCACGCGCGTTCGCTCGACATGTCGCAGGAACTCATGCCCCAGGCCAGCTCCCCGATGAGCCCCTTCGATCAGCCCGGGGATGTCGGCGACGACGAAGCTGCGGGATTCATCCAGTTGGACGACGCCGAGGACCGGTTCCAGCGTCGTGAAGGGATACTCGGCGATCTTGGGGCGCGCGGCCGAGATGCACGCCAGAAGCGTGGATTTGCCGGCATTGGGGAAGCCGACCAATCCCACGTCGGCCAAGAGCTGCAACTCCAGTCGCAGGCGGCGCACTTGTCCCGGTTGACCGCGCTCGTGAAAGCGTGGCGCGCGACGCGTGGGCGTCGCAAAATGCGCGTTCCCCCGTCCTCCGCGTCCTCCACGTGCGATGAGCACTCGTTCGCCCGGCGTTGAGAAATCATGGATCAGCTCTCCCGTCTCCCAATCGTAGACGAGCGTTCCCACGGGCACGCGGATCACGATATCCTCGCCATCCCGCCCATGCCGAGTGTTCCCTTTGCCATGTCCTCCGCGCCCGGCCCGATACTCGGGATTGTACTTGAAGTGGATGAGCGAGTTCATCCCGAGGGTGGCTTCCATGTACACATGCCCCCCTCGACCGCCATCGCCGCCTGCCGGTCCCCCAAAAGGGACATACTTCTCGCGGCGGAAGGCCGTGCAGCCGTCACCCCCATCCCCAGCCTTCACGACGATTTCCGCGCGATCAACGAACATCTCCAAAGAGGCTCACCGCGTCCTGTAATGGGCTCATTTCCCCTCGGGCGTCACCGGATACACGCTCACGAATTTGCCCATGCGCCCTTTGTCCTCGAATCGGACAATACCCGAGATCTTCGCGTAGAGCGTGTCATCGCTCCCAATCCCGACGTTGACGCCCGGCTTAAAGCGCGTGCCCCGCTGTCGGACGAGGATCGAACCTCCGGTCACGAACTGCCCCCCGAAGCACTTGACGCCCAACCGCTTCCCGACTGAGTCCCGCCCGTTGCGGGAGCTTCCCATGCCCTTTTTATGCGCCATAGCGTCTCGCCTCCTTGCATTATGCCAGCGCTCGCGCGGCGAAGGCGGAGCGTCACGTCATCCGCACCTTATGCCGCTTGGATGGCTTCCACGCGGATGGCCGTGTACTGCTGCCGATGCCCTTTCTTGCGACGATATTGCTTCCGCCGCTTGAACTTGAAGACGATGATCTTCCGCTCCTTGCCGTGCTCCAGGACGCGACATACGGCTCGAGCGCCCTCCACAGTAGGACGACCGATCTTGATCTGCTCTCCATCGCCCAGCGCCAGCACCGGCAGCTCGATCGTCTCCCCCACCTCGGCGCGAAGTGCGGGGATGCGCAGGATGTCGCCCGGCGTGACGCGATACTGTTTTCCGCCTGTCACGATGATGGCGTACGTCACACGCTCTCGTCCTCCCTCGTTCGATCTCACCGAAAAGTAAAGAGTGTAGAGACGGTTGCGGAATCTGTCAATTACAACCGAGCCGCGAGCTTGAAGACATTGTAAACGGCTCCGCCCACGCCGATCGCGAAAAAGAGCAAAAACAGCCAAGGCGATGTCCCCAACCACTTGTCCAGGAAGTAGCCGATCAACAGACCGGCGGCGACGTAGGAGACGAAGATCGTTCCCAAAGACGCCGCGACGCCGAACTTTTTGAGCGCCTCCCCCGGATCGTTCTTATCCCCGCGCATCCTCGCTCCTCCCTGGAGAGATTGTACGTTATTGGTTTCGAGAAAGCCAACACCTGCGTGCGAAGCGGGGAGGCATGGTGGGCACTGGAGGATTCGAACCTCCGACCTCTCGCGTGTGAGGCGAACGCTCTACCGCTGAGCTAAGTGCCCAACTTGCGGGGTGAAATATAGCAGACGATCCCTGGGCTCGTCAAATGCAGCGCGCGCCCCCATTGCGCGGAGAAGGACCGCACGCTCTCGGTTGACCGGAAGCCCAACATGGTTATAAACTGTCCTTCTGAGCGAAATAAGTCGGGAAAATGGAGGGCATTTTCTGGCGAGCGCGTCGCACATCGCGAGGTCACCATTGGGGAAGCCCACGTGCGGTTCGGCACTCCCTTAAGCGGGGCGACTGCGGGAGCCGGGCGCGCGCTTCACGAAAAAACGGGGGGGAGGAGGAGCATGAACCCGGTCACGCCCATCGCCGTGGAGAAGGAGAAATATCAAGGCCTCAGTCGAGAGGTCCTGCTCCATGTGTATCGAATGATGCTGCTGTCTCGCCGCATTGACGATCGAGAGATTCAACTCAAGCGGCAGAATCGCATCTTCTTTCAAATTAGCGGAGCGGGTCATGAGGCGGTGCTCGTCGCGGCGGGATTGGTTTTGAAACCGGCGTACGATTGGTTCTACCCCTACTATCGCGATCGTGCGCTGATGCTCATGCTGGGCGTGACGCCCAAGGAGATGTTCCTGCAAGCGGTGGGTGCTGCGGCGGACCCAAGCTCCGGAGGACGCCAGATGCCCTCGCATTGGGGGGTCCGGCGCTTGAACGTCGTCTCCAGCTCCAGTCCGACGGGGACGCAGTTCCTGCAGGCCGTGGGATGTGCCGAGGCCGGACGATATTATGAGCTGGTCGAAGAGATCGCCGATCGCGCGAGCCGCTTCCACGCGGACGAAATCGTCTACGTCTCCAGCGGCGATGGAGCGACCAGCGAGGGGGAGTTCTGGGAGTCCCTGAACACGGCGTGCAATCTGAAGCTGCCGGTCCTCTATCTCATTGAGGACAACGGGTACGCCATCTCCGTTCCCATCGAGGTACAGACGGCCGGAGGCAGCATCTCGCGCTTGGTGCGCGGCTTCCCCTCTCTGCTGGTCCGAGAGTGTGACGGGACAGACGTGTTCGAGAGCTATGCCGCCCTGCGCGAAGCCGCCGCGTATGTCCGGCAACGGCGGGGACCGGCGCTTGTGCACGCCCACGTCATTCGTCCGTATTCGCATTCGCTCTCCGATGATGAGACGCTCTATAAGCCCGATGAGGAGCGAGAGGAAGAAGCGCGGCGCGATCCGATTCCGCGCCTGGCCGAGTTCTTGCTGCGGGAGGGATTGGCCGATGCGGAGCACCTGGCGGCCATTCGTGCGGACGTGGATGCCGAGGTCGCTCAAGCGGCCGATGAAGCCTTGGCGGAGCCCAAACCCGCTCCCTCGACGGTGACGCTCTACGTGTATTCCCCTTCGGTCGATCCCACTTCGTCGGACTTCGAGACCGAACCGCAGTATTCGGGTGAGCCGAAGACGATGGTGGACCTTTTGAACGCGTGCCTCCACGACGAAATGGCGCGCGATCCGCGAATCATCGTCTTCGGTGAAGATGTCGCCGATTGCAGCCGCGAGCAGTATCTCGATAAGGTCAGGGGCAAAGGTGGCGTCTTCAAGGTCACCCATAATCTGCAACGGCGGTTCGGTTCGCACCGAGTCTTCAATACCCCGCTGGCAGAAGCCAATATCGTCGGCCGCGCCATCGGCATGGCCACGCGGGGGTTGAAGCCGGTCATCGAGATCCAGTTCTTCGACTACATCTGGCCCGCCATGATGCAGATCCGCAACGAGCTAGCCCTCATGCGCTGGCGTTCGAATAACGCGTGGTCATGTCCCTTGGTCATCCGCGTTCCCATCGGAGGGTACTTGCAAGGCGGAGCCATTTACCACAGCCAGTCCGGTGAGAGCATCTTCACGCACATCCCGGGACTTCGCGTCCTCATGCCTGCGACGGCCGTGGATGCCAACGGCCTGTTGCGCACGGCCATTCGCTGCGATGATCCCGTGCTCTTTCTCGAACACAAGCATCTCTACCGTCAACCGTACAATCGCGGTCCATATCCGGGGCCGAACTACATGATCCCTTTCGGGAAGGCGAAGATCGTGCGCCCGGGACGCGATCTGACGATCATCACCTATGGAGCACTCGTTCATCGGAGCCTTCTGGCGGCCGAGCGAGTCCGGGAACAACACGGCCTCGACGTCGAGGTCATTGATCTGCGCAGCCTGAACCCCTATGACTGGGAGACGATCTCGCGCTCGGTGAAGAAGACGAGCAAAGTGATCGTCGCTCACGAGGATAGTTTGGCCTGGGGATTCGGGGCGGAGATCGCCGCGCGCATCGCGGACGAGCTCTTCGAAGATTTAGATGGGCCCGTGCGCCGCGTCGGCGCTTTGGACACCTTCGTGGCCTATTCCCCCAGCCTGGAGGACGTCATCCTGCCGCAAGTCGAGGACTTGGTGAACGCGATCCTCGATCTGGCCGCTTATTGAGCGGCGCTCGAGCACTCTTCTCGGATACCGCTCCGGGAGAGCGCACATGACCGTCCTCGCGCTTGAGTTCTTCATTCCGCGCGAAGCCTCGGGTATAATCCCCGCGCTTATGCGCGGAGGTGCAGCGATGAAGCGAAGGACATGTTTGGTGATCACGCTCGTTCTGCTTCTGGGGATGCTGAGCCCCAGCGCTCGCGCTCAATTGGCTGAGGGACTGAGGCAGAAGCGCGCTCACGTAGAGGCGGTCCTTAAGCAGGCCATTCGAGTCAACGGCCATGTGGCGGTGATCGTCCTCCTAAAGGACGAGCCCTTGGCTACGTATCGCGGGACGATCCGGGGCTTGGCGGCCACGAGCCTGGCCGTCGCGCTCGAGAATCAGGTCCAGGGGCGGTTGGATATGGCTTCCGCGCGCTCGCGCGCCTACGCGGCTTACCTGCACCGTCAGCACGAGCTCTTCCTCACCAAGATGCGCCGGTGGATTCCTGAAGCCACGGTTCACCACCGCTATCACGTTTTGCTCAACGGCCTCGCGCTCACTGTTCCCGCTGAGAAAGTGGAGCTTCTCGCCTCGTTCCCCGAGGTCGTCGAGATCTTCCCCATCGTGGAGGTCTTTCCGGAATCGGTCTCTCCGAGGGCGCGCGTTCTCCTGCCGCTTGATGTCAGTCACACCCTGATGGGCGCTGAGGAGCTCTGGGAAGCCGTCGGCGGACGCGAACGGGCAGGCCTGGGCATTAAGATCGGCATCGTGGATACGGGCGTGGATTTCGATCACCCGATGCTTCAAGATGCGACGCTCGTGCCGCCGCCCGGATTCCCTAAGACGAATACGGGCGAAGGCTTGGCCAATGGCAAGGTCATCGTCGCGAAAGTCTTTCAGTCGGTGATTGACCGACAGGCGAATCTGGATGCGCGGTTCCGCACGGCTCAAGATCTGAACGGGCATGGCACGCATGTGGCCAGCTGCGCGGCCGGCAGCCTCATAGACCTGAGGGACTTCCCGGGAACGCGGCCGGTGGTCATAAGCGGCGTAGCGCCAAAGGCTTTTCTCGGGAGCTATCGCGTCTGTGCGCCGCGGTGTGCATTGGATAGCCTTTTGGCCGGGATCGAAGAGGCCACGCGTGACGGGATGGATGTGATCAATATCAGCATGGGCACGTCGACGAACTCTCTGCTAGATCGCGCAGCCGCGAACGCCGTCTTGGCCGGCAGCATCGTCATCGCTGCCGCCGGTAACGATGGGCCTCCGCCCGCTGAGACGCAGAACGCCGCCGGAGGAACAGTCCGAAGTCCGGCCAATGCCCCGCGCGTGATCGCTGTCGGGGCGACGACGAACGCCCATCAAGGGGCCGCGGCTTCAGCCCTCGGGCGCGTGCGCCTCCTGGAACCGCAGCCGCCTCCGGAGCTCGGCGAACTCCTCGGATTTCGAGGGCTCAATAGCGCCACCCCGTTTCCGGAAGCAGCGCTTCATGCCCCGTTGCGCGATGTGGACCTTATAGACAACGGCACGGCCGATGAGGGTGGACTTGCGTGCGAGCCGCTCCCTTTGGGATCGCTCGCGGGCGCCATCGCGCTCATTCAACGCGGCCAGTGCACGTTCGCCGTGAAGAATCAGAACGCCGCGATGGCCGGAGCGATCGCCGTCATCTTCTACAACAGTGAGGCCGGGGGCGATACGTTCATCTTTCCCAATCTTGGCGGCGCGCCTCTTCCCGCGCTCTTCCTCCAGCGTCGAACCGGGCTCGCCCTCAAGCAGTTCGTGAACATCAACGAGCACGCGGGCCGACCCCCGCGCGTCGCCCTGGAGCGTTTAGATCTGCCGGATGAGACGATCGTGACGCTGGCGATCGAGCCGAATCATTTGGTGGACCTCAGCTCGCGAGGACCGGCCTCTTCCTTCGCCATCAAGCCCGATGTCGTCGCCCCAGGCTTGAGCAGCTACGCCGCCGTTCAGGACGATGATCCGCGCGGAGACGCGCGATTCCCCCTGCCTCCGGCCGTGGAGCGAGCTCTTCAAGATCCGGTTTACGATCCCAGCGGATTTGCCTTCCGCAACGGGACGAGCTTCGCCGCGCCGCGCGTGGCGGGCGTGGCCGCTCTGCTCAAGCAATTGCGCCCGGACTGGACGCCGGATGAGATTCGCTCGGCCATCCTCACAACGGCTCGGCGACCCTCCCGACTCGAAGCGTGGAGCGTGATGGATCGCGGTGCTGGCCTCGTGGATATGCGCGCTGTGGCCCGCGTGTTGACGACTGTAGATGCTCCCACTCACAGCTTCGGCCTCATTCGCGTTCGGCAAACGGTCACTCGGACGAAGACCTTCACCGTGAAGAACCATTCCATGCAGCTTGTGACCTATCGCCTCTCGCTCACGATGACGAACACCGATCCGGCCATCACGGCGACGTTGAACAAGACGACGTTTCAAGTCCGCCCGGGTGGGACGGGTCAGTTCACCCTCACGCTGCGCATCGCCACATCGGTCGCTGTGGGAGACTGGGAGGGGGTCATCTCGGTGAGCGACGATGGTACGACGATCCCTGGGCAACTCTCTCTCCCTTTCTGGGTTCGCACAGTGCGATAATGAAAAGGCGACGGACATCTCTCCCAGCGAGCCGGCTCGTCAGGCTGCTGGAACTTCCCTCTTCTTGACACCCCGAGCGCGCGATCAGTAACATTCCTTCTTTGGATCGCGGTGAAGAAACGTCTCTGAGAAACTCCGCACGCGCGGCGGGAGGCGAGTGATGTCGATTGATCGCATCACCGTTCGGGGCGCTCGACAGCACAACCTGAAGAACCTCGATCTGGAGATCCCGCATCGCTCGCTCACGGTCATTACAGGGCTCAGCGGATCGGGGAAATCGAGCCTCGCCTTCGACACCCTCTATGCCGAAGGGCAGCGCCGCTACGTGGAATCGCTCTCGGTCTACGCTCGCCAGTTCCTCGATCAGTTCGAGAAGCCAGATGTGGATGCCATCGAAGGGCTCTCGCCCGCGCTCTCCATCGAGCAGAAGACGATCAGCCGGAGTCCACGCTCGACCGTCGGGACGGTCACCGAGATCTATGATTATCTGCGCGTGCTCTTCTCGGCGATCGGCAAGCCGCATTGTCCCAAGTGCGGGCGTCCCATCACTCGGCAATCGGTCGAGCAGATCGTGAAGGCTGTCCTGGATTTGCCGCCGGGTGAACGGGTGATGGTCCTAGCCCCGATCGTGCGCGGACGTAAGGGGGAATTCCGGAAGGAGTTGCAGAAGCTGGCTCAGTCCGGTTTCGTGCGCGCTCGCATTGACGGCGAGCTCCGCGCCCTCGATGAGGAGATCAAGCTCGATAAGCGGAAGAATCATACGATCGAGGTCGTCGTGGATCGGCTGCTGTTGAAGCCGGGTGTTCAGGAGCGTCTGGAGCGTTCGATTCGCACGGCACTCAAGCTGACCGAAGGGATCGTGACGATCGCCGTCGTGGATGGTGGCGAGCAGTTGTATTCGGAGAAGATGGCCTGCATCGAGTGCGGCATCTCCGTCCCAGCGTTAGAGCCACGTTCGTTCTCGTTCAACAGCCCCTATGGCGCATGCTCCGACTGTCATGGTTTGGGGACCAAGAGCGAGATCGCGCCGGAGCGGATGATCCCCGATCCCGCGCAGCCGCTGGATCGGTTGGAAGTGCTCCCGTTTGATCGCGCGCTCGGGAGGTATCTGAAGGACGTTCTTCTTGCTCTCGTCCGTCATTATCGCATCGAGCCAACCCGTTCGTTCGCCGAACTTCCGCCTCGAGTGAAAGAGGCCTTCTTCCATGGCCTGCGCGAGCGAATTCCTTTCGAGCACAATGGCTTTCGCTATCGGCTCGAATGGGCAGGGGCAGTTGCCTTGCTGGAGCGCCATCTGGAGCGGGACGAGAACGACGGGGAGGATGACAAGACTGATCTCTACCGCGCGCTCATTCGGGCCGTGCCGTGTCCGACGTGCGAAGGGAAGCGGCTGCAGCGAGCGAGTCTCGCGGTGCGCGTGGCCGGGCGCTCGATCGCCGACTACACGGCGCTTCCCATCCGCGAAGCCATATGGGTCTTCCGGGATCTCCCCAATGAGTTAACGCCTCGGGAACGACAGATCGCCGAGCCGCTTCTGCGCGAGATCGGCACGCGGTTGGAATTCCTGGACACGGTGGGCGTGGGGTATTTGACGTTGGATCGTCCGGCCTCCACGCTTTCCGGGGGCGAGGCGCAACGCGTTCGCTTAGCGACACAAATTGGCTCGCAGTTGCGCGGCGTGCTCTATGTGCTCGATGAGCCTTCGATCGGGCTTCATCCGCGCGATAACGCATGCTTGCTCGCCACGCTGGAGAAACTGCGCGATCTGGGGAACACGGTCGTCGTCGTCGAGCACGATGAGGCGACGATCCGTCGCGCCGACTACATCATTGATCTTGGCCCGGGTGCCGGCGTGCATGGGGGGTATCTGGTCGCCTGCGGGACCCCGGACCAAATCGCTCGCCATCCGGATTCGCTCACGGGGCAGTATCTCTCTGGACGCCGCCGGATCCCGATCCCGACCGCGCGTCGCACTCCGGGCGAACGCTACCTCACCATCTATGGCGCGCGGGCGAACAATCTCAAGAACATCACGGTCTCGTTCCCCTTGGGGCTGTTCATCTGCGTGACGGGCGTCTCCGGATCAGGCAAGTCCACGCTTGTGGATGAGATCCTCTATCGCGCCCTCGCGCGCCACCTCTATGGGAGCCCACTTGAGCCGGGCCCACATGAGCGCATCACCGGACTGGAGCATGTGGACAAGGTCATCGAGATCGATCAATCGCCCATTGGGCGGACACCGCGCTCGAATCCAGCCACGTATGTCGGCGTCTTCACCTTCATCCGTCAGCTCTTCGCACAATTGCCGGAGGCGCGCGAACGGGGATACCAGCCCGGCCGCTTCAGCTTCAACGTCAAAGGCGGACGATGTGAGGCGTGTCAGGGCGATGGCATGAAGCGCATCGAGATGAGCTTCCTCCCCGACGTCTATGTGACCTGCGACGTCTGCCGCGGAGCGCGCTATAACCAGGAGACGTTGAGCGTGCGCTACAAGGGATGCTCGATCGCCGACATCCTCCGCATGACGGTGGAAGAGGCGTACACTTTGTTGGAGACTATCCCCCCGATTCGGAACAAGCTCCAGACGCTGCTCGATGTCGGCCTCGGATATATCGAACTCGGCCAACCGGCCACGACGCTCTCCGGCGGCGAAGCCCAACGCATCAAGCTCGCGCGCGAGCTGAGCAAGCGGGCGACCGGACGCACGATCTATATCCTCGACGAACCGACGACGGGACTTCACTTCGAGGACGTGCGGCGCTTGCTCGATGTCCTACAGCGGCTCGTGAACATGGGCAATACGGTGATCGTCATCGAGCACAATCTGGAGGTCATCAAATGCGCCGACTGGATCATTGACCTCGGCCCCGAAGGCGGCGAGGAGGGCGGATGGGTCGTCGCCGAAGGACCGCCCGAGACGATCGCGCGTACGCCCGGCTCCTATACGGGACAAGCCCTGGCGCCAATCCTCCTCGGCACGTGCGCATCAGCCGACCGCTCCTGCTGAGACCGCTCGTTTCACGACCCCTCATCTGCGACGAGAATTTGTGGCCAACCGGGACTTCTCGACGGCGCGTCACAGTAGTGAAACCCGAGAGACGTTTTTCGGAGAGGGCGCAAATGAGAAAGTCAATTGTCGGTCTTCTCGTCGCGGTCGTGATCGTCGCGGGAATGCCTTCCCGATCGGGCGCTCAACAGCGGTCTTCTTTCGATCTGTGGCGGTTCATCGGCGCTCGCTATCACCCTCAGCGCGTGCTCATCAAGCGTCGCGGCATGCGGCGCCCCCAGATCATCACTCTGCAAAAGGGCGAAGACGTGCTCACCCGCTTGAGCCTTTTGTCGTATGAGGAGGACATCGAGTACGCGGAGCCGGACTTGCTCTACGCCGCCGATCGGGTGGTCCCCAACGATCCGAACTTCGCCAATCTGTGGGGGCTGGAGATGATCGGCGCGCCGGAGGCTTGGACGGTGACCAGTGGCAGCGCCGATGTCGTCGTCGCCGTGATCGACACGGGCATTGACTACCGGCATCCCGATCTCCGGGACAACATGTGGGTGAATACGGGGGAGATTCCCGGCAATCTTCGGGATGATGACGGCAACGGCTACGTGGATGACGTCTACGGCTACAACGCGATCTCGCCCTCGCGACCTCCGGAGGATGATAATCGGCACGGGACGCATGTGGCGGGAACGATTGGCGCTGTCGGAGACAATCAGGTCGGCATCGTCGGCGTGAATTGGCGTGTGCAGATCATGGCGCTGAAATTCCTCGACAAAGACGGCTCCGGGTATCTCTCAGATGCCCTCGAGGCGATAGACTACGTCCTCACCATGAAGCGGCGCGGGGTGAACATTCGCGTGGTGAACGCCAGTTGGGGGGCCGACACCTATTCGCGCGCCCTTGAGGAAGCCATCGAGCGGTTGAGCGCCGAGGGGATTCTCTTCGTCGCCGCCGCCGGCAATGGGAACACGAACGTGAGGCAGTATCCGGCGGCCTATGAGGGCGTGCTCTCGGTCGCGGCTGTGGATCAGAACGGCGACCTCGCCTATTTCTCGAACTATGGCGATTGGGTGGACCTGGCGGCCCCTGGACGCTCCATCTTGAGCACGGTGCCGGGCGGAGGCTACGCCAGCTTCAGTGGGACTTCGATGGCGACGCCGCATGTCGCCGGGGTGGCGGCGTTGGCGCTCTCGGTCCGCGACGTTCCCCTCCATGAGCTTCAGCAGGCGCTACAGCAAGGCGTGCAGCTTGTGCCCACGCTCGCGGGAAAGGTCAGCACGGGTGGAATCCTCGACGCCGTGGGGACGCTCCGAGCGCTCAACGCCGATGATCCCGCCAAGGTGTGCGAGAAGGATTGTCCCCCCATGGTCTCACTCTCGGCCAGCCGCCTCGTCGTGGATGATGGGGAACGCGTCTCCTTCACGGCCAATGGGAGCGATCCCGATGGGGATCCTCTCACCTACAGTTGGAAGACGACGGCCGGAACGCTCGAGGCCGGGATCACCGCAGCGACACTGGATACGACGGGCATCAATCCCACGCCCGGCGCGCCGGCGGTCATCGTCGTCGTCACCGTCACCGTAGCGGATGGGCGCGGCCACTCGGCCTCAGCCAGTCGAAGCATCGCCGTTCGTCCCCCGAATCGTCCTCCGCAAGTCGCCATTGAGGCGAGTCGAACGACGATTCAAGACGGCTTCATGGTCTTCCTCACCGCTCACGGGGGCGACCCCGATGGCGATGCGCTCGCCTACACGTGGACCGCTTCCGCGGGAAGGCTCACGGATTCCGGAGCCACCGCGCAACTGGATACGACCGGCGTCAATCCAATCCCCGATACCGATCCCGTTCGCGTGACCGTCAGCGTGCGCGCCAGCGACGGGCGCGGTGGCGACGCGACGGCCGAGATCGAGATCACCGTCACCGCACCTCCTAAGGTCTCCATCAGTGCCGCGCCGGCTTCGGTTCGGCTTCAGAACAAGCAGGCGACCTTCTTCCTCGCCGTCCGCAAGCATCCGAGCTACAGAGGTGGCGTCGCCTTGCAGGTGGTCCCTCTGGACGCGATCCCGAACTTCACGGCGACGATCGCCCCCTATCGCTTCCTCACTCTCACTCACCGCGTCGCCATCACGCTGGCGAGTCTTCCCGCAGGCCCTCAAAACTACCGCGTCCTCGTGCGCGCTCGAACCGATGAGGGGAGGACATACGACTCCAACATCGTCACACTCGTGAAGAGGTGAACCCCTCTCCAGAGGTCTCCACGCGGAGTCCAGGGGCTTTCCTCCTGCGCCTCAGGCCACTTGCTTGAGGCGCTCCAGCCGCTCGGCGAGTTCGGGGATGGCAACGCTGATGGCCTCCTCGATGCGCTCGACGAAGAGGAATTCCATTTCGTTCCGAACGTGCTCGGGGAGTTCCCGGAGGTCTTTCTCATTCGGGCGCGGGAGGATGATGCATCGAATGCCCGCGCGGCGCGCCGCCAGGACTTTCTCCTTGATGCCCCCAACGGGAAGGATCAGGCCCGAGAGCGTGATCTCGCCCGTCATCGCCACATCGTTGCGCACGGGAATGCCAGTGTAGAGCGAGGCCAGAGCCGTGACCATCGCGATGCCCGCCGATGGACCGTCCTTCGGGATCGCTCCCGCAGGGACGTGAATGTGCACGCCGTTTTTCTCGAAGACCTCGCGATTGACGCCGAAGGCCTCGGCGTGCGCCCAGATGTAGCTCTCGGCCGCTTTCGCCGATTCTTGCATGACTTCGCCGAGTTGCCCCGTGAGCGTCAAGCCTTTTCCTCCGGGCAGCAGAGCCGCCTCGATGTAGAGGACCTCCCCTCCGGTTTCGGTCCACGCGACGCCAGTCGCTACGCCGACCGGCAACTCTTTGCGCGCCTCTTCGGGGAAGAAACGTTCGGGACCGAGCAGCTCCGGCACGTCTTCGATCCCGACGGTCACGCCCTCCGGATGACCTTCCGCGATGCGGAGAGCGACCTTGCGGGCGATTTGCGCGATCGCGCGCTCGAGTTGTCGCACGCCCGCTTCGCGCGTGTAGCGCGCGATGATGTAGCGGAGCGTCGCATTCGGGATCTGCAGGTGCGCGGCCGTGAGGCCCGCCTCCTTGAGCTTTTTCGGGACGAGATGGCGTCGGGCGATCTCCACCTTCTCCTCCTCGCTGTAGCCGGGCAGCCGCAGCACTTCCATGCGATCTAAAAGTGGGCGCGGGATCGTATCGAGCGTGTTCGCCGTGGTGATGAAGAAGACCTTGGAGAGATCAAACGGCAGGTCAAGATAGTTGTCGCGGAACGAGTGATTCTGTTCCGGATCGAGGATCTCCAGAAGTGCGGCGGCCGGGTCGCCGCGGAAATCCCGCCCGATCTTGTCCACCTCATCGAGCATGAGGAGCGGATTCTTCACCCCAGCACGCCGCAGGGCCTGAATGATACGCCCGGGCATGGCGCCGATATACGTGCGCCGATGGCCTCGCAGCTCCGCTTCGTCGTGCAGTCCGCCGAGGCTTAATCGCTCGAACTTTCGCCCGAGCGCGCGGGCGATGGATTGCCCGAGGCTCGTCTTCCCCACCCCGGGCGGACCGACAAAGCAGAGGATCGGCGCCTTCGCTTCTGGATTCAGTTTCAAGATCGCCAGGTGTTCGAGGATGCGCTGCTTGACGTCCTCCAACCCATAATGATCCTCGTCGAGCACGCGCCGCACGTTCGCCAGATCGAGGTTATCCTCCGTCTGCCGATTCCACGGCAATTCCAAGACCAGCTCCAGATACGTGCGAATGACGTGATAATCTGGGGCCATGCTCGGCAGCTTCTCCAGCCGGTTCAGCTCGCGCTCAGCCTCCTTTCGCACGAATTCTGGGAGCTCGGCCTGCTCCAAGCGCTCACGCAGGAGATTCACCTCCGCCTGATGCGGATCGATCTCTCCCAATTCGCGTTGGATGGCCCGCAGTTGCTGCCGGAGGAAATATTCGCGCTGCTCGCGCGTCATCTCTTGCTGCGCCTGGCTGGCGATCTTATGGCGCAGTTCTAAGACCTGCACCTCATGCGTGAGATGCGTGAAGAGCAAGCGCAGCAGATCGTCCTTCGTCCGTGCTTCCAAAAGGGATTGCGACGCCGACAAGTCCAGGTTCAAGATCGTGGCCAGCAGATACGCCAGGCGCACGGGATCGTCCGTCTGCGCGAACGCGGCATGCAGCTCTTCGGGGACTTGCGGGAGCAGTCCGAGCGCCTTGGAGACCTGATCGAGAATGGCCCGATGCAAGGCCTCGATCTCAACGGGATTCTCTTCCAAAAGCGGGAAAGGACTGACGCGGGCCCGCATGTAGGGCGCCATCTGCTCCATCCGCAGCAAGACCACGCGCTCCAGACCTTGCATGAGCACTTGCAGCGTCCCATCCTGAGCGCGGGTCATTCGCCGAATGGCCGCTTTCGTCCCAATGGTGAAGAGGTCTTCCGGTTTGGGCTCTTCGATGTTCGGATCGCGCTGCGCGACCACGACCATGAGCTTTTCTTCGCTGGAGAGCGCCGCTTCCACAGCGGCGATCGAGATCGGACGCCCGACCGACAGCGGCATCGTCATGTGCGGAAAGAGCACGACGTTCTTCAGCGGCAGAACCGGCAGCGCGAGCACTTCTTCGTGTTCCATCGTCTCCTCCTCTTCCCCTCCAGGGCTCATCTCCCCTCACCGCGCGAGCTCCGCTCCCCACCTGGAGGCCCAGTCTGTAATGTACACTTCGCCCGATGCCTTTGGCAAATTTCGCACCGCCTCTTGGCCGATCCTTCCTGCTTCGCCGAATTCACTTTCGCGGCCCTTCCGAAGCGTCGCGCTTCAGTCAATCTCTACCGATTGGTCACCACGCAAATGCGCGGCAGGTCTTCGGAACGGCGCAGGCGCCGGAACTCCCTCATCCGCAGGGGGAAGAGCGAAGGCCGACATTCCACCATCCGAAGCGTGAACCCGTGGCGTTCCACAAGCTCGCGGGCATCGTGTTCTCGCATCACGCAGAAGATGCGCTTCCCCAAGCGCCAGAGATCGCGCAGCTCCTCTGGAGTGAACGCCTCGAAGATCCGTCGCCGCGTGTAGTAGCACAGGCTGGGAGCCGTATACCGGTAGTACCCCACGAGATCCTCCGGTCCGGCTTCCTGCCGGATTCGCTCAGCCAATGGCCGTATCGGGCGGTACCGTTCGATCTCGGGAAGGAGCCCGGCCATCGAAGCATGAAGGAGCGCGACCATCGTGACCAACACGCCGAAGACGCGATGCGGGCGTCGCCTCCATCCTTCCCAAGCGAGCCCAAGCGCTGCGGCTCCGAGCACGAACGCCGGGAGATAGGCCAATGGGGGATCGGGGAAGAGCGTTCGCGCAGCGTGAAAGAGTAAACGAGCTGCCAAAAGCAGCGCGACCCACACCGCACCGAGGGAGAGGAGGAATCCTCTCCCAGTGCGCGACTGAGCCGGGCGTCCGGGCGCGCCGATCGCCGCGAACATGTGAGCAACCAGTAACGCCGCGGCCGGATAGAGGGGGAGCAAATACTCGTTCTGCTTGGCCGCCGAGAGGCTGAAGAACACGAACCCGAAGCCGAACCAGATGCACAGGAGAGAAAGCCCATCGGGGAGCGAAAGCGACTTTTGGCCCTCCACCTCTTGGCCGGCGGATCGAATGTGCCTCCACGCGATCACCAGGGCGAGCGGAAGGAAGAAGGACCACGGAGCGAACTCACCCAGCAGCGTCGGGACGTAATACCAGAAGGGGCGCTGCGCTCCGTGCGTCCCATGAAGATACCGACTGACGTGCTCTCCGATGAAGAAGGAGAAGAGATACTCTCCTCCATGCCGCCGGGTCATGAGCGCGAACCACGGCGCCGCGATCCCCACGACAAGGAGTACACCAAGTCCCGGGCGAAAGCGCTTCACGTCCGCGAGGCGACGCGTGAGGAGGAGAAACAGCGCGATCACCCCTGCCGGGAGGATGATCCCGAGCAACCCCTTAGCTAATACGCCAAGCCCCATCGCCGCATAACCGAGGCCAAGATACGCGCGCGACCGCCGACGCCATCCACAGAGGAGGAAATACATGGCTGCAGTGATCAGCAGTGTCAGCAGCGCGTCAATGAGTGACCGCCGCGCCACCATAATGAGCTTTGGGCTCGTCGCCACGATGAGCGCTCCCCAGAGCGCGACGCGCTGGCCAAGGAGAAGCCTCCCCAGCCGATAGGTCAGGAGGATCGTCAGGATGACGCCCAGCAGGATCACCGCGCGTTCGGCTCCCTCGCTCACCCCGAAAAGTTCGAAGGAGAGGAGGACGAGCCAGTAAGAGAGGATCGGCTTATTCAGCTTCTCCGCGAAGTTGAACCGCGGCGTGAGCCAATCCCCCGCCTCGCGCATTTCGCGCGATCCCTCGACGTAGAAGGCCTCGTTGGCATCCCACAGCGACGGCGTGCCAAGGTGTAGGCCATAAGGGAGGAGGACGAGCGCGAGCGAAACGCCCATCAGCCAAACGCGCAGGGGCTTCTGTGCGCAGGGGACCTCCCTTTCCGCCATCTGCTCCTGTGCTTGTGCCTCTTGCCCAGGCACGTCGGAAATTGTAACATGGAAAACCTTCGGGCCCGTCTCCAAGATGTGCAACCAGCCATCGGAGACGGGCGTATTCCCGAACGGAACTTCAACAACGCCGCTTTCGAGCGGCTGAAGTGACCGTGAAGCAACATCTGCAAGGAGGAGGAGATGAGGAGGAGAGCGTGGCTCATCGCCGTGAGCGTCGCGACGCTCGGCCTGATGCCCTCGCTCGAACGCGCGCAGGATCGAGTGAGCTTTCAGGTCGGCGATGCGACGCCGGCTTTCGACGTCGTCGACGTGACCGGTCCGAACAAGGGCAAGCAGCTCTGCTACGTCTGAAATTACGCTCTCGCTCCTGTCGTCATGGCCTTCATCAAGGACGACAGTGAGGTCTCGGCCAGGTTGGTCGAGAAGATTGATCGGCTCGTGACAACTCATCGGGAGCAAGGGTTGCGAGGCTTCGTGGTGTACATCGCCGGTCCCGAGATCAAGGATCGGTTGGAACGCCTCGCTGCCGAACGCGGTCTCACCATTCCTCTGACGTATCTCCCCAATGGGAAGAACGACCCGGCGCTTCAGAAGTACCGGGTGGATCGCACGGCTTCGAACACGGTGATCGTGTATACGCGGAAGAAGGCCGTGCATGTGGCGACGAACGTCACGCCTGAGGCGTTTGAGCCGATCGCCCGGGCTGCCCGTTCGATCCTCGTCCGCAATGAGTGAACCGTCACGCCAGGGCACCGTGCCCTGGCGTGACGAGGGAAGGATCGCGGAAGCCCCTTCCGCATCGCATTCTCATCATTGGGCCTTCCCGGCTTCGCGCGCGCTCTCGCCAATGATGCCCTATTGACAACCCCGGCACACTTCGGCCATCTTTAAGGCACCGGGTGATCTGCTGGGGCGATCGTGTGGGACTCGCATCGCACGCGAACGGAGGAGTAGGATGAAAGTCCTCGTGACGGGCTCAACGGGGCTCATCGGATCGGCTCTGGTGCCGTTTTTGCGCGTCGGGGGGCATGAGGTCGTGCGGCTGGCGCGCGCGTCGCTTCGCGTTGAGGAGCGAGTCGTGGTGTGGGATCCGGAGGCCGGGAAGATCGAGCCTTCGGAGCTCGAAGGCCTTGATGCCGTCGTTCACCTGGCTGGGGAGAACATCGCCGGGCGGTGGACGGCCGAAAAAAAGGCGCGCATTCGGGAGAGTCGAGTTCGCGGCACGCGATTTCTTTGTGAGACGCTCGCACGGCTGGAGCGGCCGCCGACTGTGCTCATCTCGGCCTCGGCCATCGGCTATTATGGGGATCGCGGCGACGAACTCTTGCGCGAGGAGAGTCCACCCGGACGGGGATTTCTCGCCGACGTGGCGACGCAATGGGAGGCAGCGACCGAACCGGCGGCTCAGAGGGGGCTTCGCGTCGTCCTGCTTCGATTTGGCATCGTCCTCAGCCCCCACGGGGGAGCGCTGGCGCAAATGCTTCCACCCGTTCGGCTCGGCCTTGGGGGGCCTATCGGATCCGGACGGCAGTACTGGAGCTGGATCGCTCTAGACGATGTCGTGCGCGCCATTCAGTACGCGCTTCTCACTGAGACCCTACGTGGACCGGTCAATGTCGTCTCGCCCGATCCGGTCCGAAATCGTGAATTCGTGCGCACGCTCGGGCGCGTTCTCGGCCGACCGACGCTTCTGCCCATGCCCGCTTCCGCCGTGCGTCTGCTCTTCGGACAGATGGGGGAAGAATTGCTGCTGGCCAGTCAGCGCGTCGAACCGATTCGATTGCTCGCCTCGGGTTTCGTCTTCCAATATCCGGACTTGGAAGGCGCTCTCCGCCACCTCCTCAGAAAATAAGGGCGGTGAACGCGCGCCTTTACGATGTGGCCATCATCGGCGGTGGCCTGGTCGGGCTCGCTACAGCGCAAGCCCTCCTGGCGCGACGGCGCTCGCTGATCGTCTTGGAGGCCGAACCCCGCCTCGCCCTTCATCAGAGTGGACGCAATAGCGGCGTCATCCATTCTGGGCTCTACTATCGTCCCGGCTCCCTGAAGGCGCGAACGTGCGTCGAAGGACGCCAAGCGCTCTATCGCTTCCTCGAAGAGCAGCACATCCCTTATGAGCGCTGTGGGAAGCTGGTCATCGCGACGTCCGAGCGCGAGTTGCCCATCCTGGCCGATCTGCAGCGGCGCGGTCACCTCAACGGCCTTCAAGGTCTTCGTTGGCTGCGTGCCGAAGAGATCCCGGAATATGAGCCGCATGCGCGCGGGCTCGCCGCCCTTTGGGTTCCGGAGACGGGGATCACGGATTTCGCGCTCGTTGCTCAGGCGCTCGCGCGCGTGATCGGCGAATGCGGCGGGGAGGTCCGCACCAGTGCCCGCGCTTTTCGCATACATCGCCTTGGCCGAGAGATCATCCTAGAGACGACAGCTGGCGACGTCCGATGTCGCGTTCTTGTCGGCTGCGCCGGTCTTCAGGCCGATCGCGTGGCGCGCCTCTGCGGCCTTCATCCCGAGCTGCGCATCATCCCATTTCGAGGCGATTATCACGAATTGGTCCCCGAACGGCGTTTCCTGGTCAAAAATCTCATCTATCCCGTGCCCGACCCGGAAGTGCCCTTTCTCGGCGTTCACCTCACCCGTCGTCTGGATGGACGCGTCGAGGCCGGTCCGAACGCCGCACTCGCCCTCAAACGCGAGGGGTACACGCGATGGAGCCTCTCCGCTCGGGATATCGGAGAGATGATCGCCTTCCCCGGCTTCTGGCGCCTGATCGCCCGATATGGACGGACGGGCCTGCGCGAGATGGCGCTCAGCTTCAGCCGACGCGCGTTCGCGCGCGCGCTGGAGCGCCTCGTCCCGGAGATCCGCGCCCAGGACCTGCGACCGGCGCCCTCTGGCGTGCGCGCTCAAGCCGTGGATCCCTCGGGTCGGCTTGTGGATGACTTTCATATCCTCGAAGCCGAATGCATGGTACACGTTTTGAACGCTCCCTCGCCTGCCGCGACGGCAGCCCTTCGCATCGGCCAGATCATCGCCGCGCGAGCCTTGGGGCACCTTGAAGGGGAATGAACGCGCGTCCTCTTCCCAATGGCTCATGGGAGATAGGGAAACGGACCCCGATTCTCGACGAAGCGACGCAGGTTCTCCATCACTTCGGGGCGCGCGAAGAGTTCGCAGAAGAGGTCGATCTCCTGGCGCAGTTCCTCATAGGGGATGGGTTTGATGAAGCGCTTCGCGATCCGACGCACTGTGGGATCAAACTTCGCGATCTGAGCGGCTGTCGTCCGAGCGACGGCGAGCGCTTGGCCTTCGGCCGCGAGTTGACTAACCAGACCCGCCGCATGCGCGCGCGCGGCGTTCACACTGCGTCCTGTGAAGAGGAGATCGCGCACCACGCCATTGCCCAGATCTCGCTTCAAGCGCGGGATCCCCCCGAAGCCGGGGATCAAGCCCAGACGCAATTCCGGGAAGCCGAACCGCGCCATCTTGTCAGCGATGATGAGATCGCACGCCAGGGCCAATTCCAATCCTCCACCGAACACCACGCCGTGCACGGCCGCAATCGTCACCAGCGGCGTCGCATCGAGCCGATTGAGGACGTGATGGATGCGCTCCAAAAACCCCCGCACGCCAGCTGTCCGCTCGGCCACACTCAAGTCCCGCGCGCGCTCATACAACTCGCGCAGATCGGCTCCGGCGCTGAACCCGCAGCGCAACACGCTGTGCACGATGACGACGTGCGCTGTCTCCACCAGATCATCCAACGCCCAGACAAACCGTTCCAGCTCCTCCAGCATCAGCGAACCGATCTCATTGCACGGCTCGCGGTGGAGCTGAAGCTCCAGAACGCCATCCCTCACCTCCCACGAGAGCGCCTGTCCGTGAAATCGCTCCATCCCTTGCTCCGCTGCGCGCCGTCATTCGGAGGCCGCCGCCGTACCCTCGGCATAGAGCCGGTCCGTCTTCGCCGCCATGATGAAGTCGTTGCGGTGCAGGCCGCGAATCTTGTGCGTCCACCAGGTGACGGTAGTGCGCCCCCATTCGGTCAAAATCGCCGGATGATGATCTTCGGCTTCCGCCAGCGCGCCCACTTTGTTCGTGAACGCGAGTGCTTCGGCGAAGTCCTTGAAGCGAAACGTGCGCTCCAGCCGCTTGATCCCCTCCCGTTCGACGATCATCCATTCCGGCACTTGCCGCGAGAGCGCGGCGATCTCTTCCTCGCTGAGAGGGGGGACGTCGCCTCGACATGCTTCGCATTTCATCTCAGCCAATGGCGTCATCTTCGTCCTCCTCGCCTTCGCTCGCTCCGCCGCGGATACGCCGCGAACGCTCATTGATGGCACATCGCGACGGTGCTTGTCAACGCAAATGGCGGAGAGCCCGCTCGATCGCCTCGGCCATCTCTCGCATGAGCTCACGCTCGCTCACCCCGCGCCAGCAGTGGCCCTGACGCGGCCCGTAGACGATCCGCGCGTCGGCCGGGGGATCAGCTCGCTTCAGGAAGTCCTCCAACCGATAGACGGCATTGTTGAGGAAGTAATCGTCAGCCTCTCCGATCCAAATGCGGAGCTTCCCCCGCAGTTTCGGGCCGAGCGTCGGCCAATTCCGCTCCAAGACGAGGCGCAGATCGTAGGCCTTCCAATGCTCGGCCACCTCGCGATTGATCCGCCCCGTCTTCGGATCCCAGAGCGGGACCGGACGCCCATCTGCGCCGCGCGGACCGTAGACGGCATTCCACGCCCCCCATTGTCCGCCCGACATCGTATAGCTGTCGCCCAAGCCCATGACGTTCTCCACCTGACATTCGTGCCGCATCGTGAAGCGCACGTCGCCCTGCGGATCGCGCGCGCTTGGCCGTTCGAATCCGTAGCGGTTCACGTAGGCATTCTCATCCTCGTAGATGTTGATGAGTTGAAAGGCGCGGAAGTCTACGCTGTCCGGACAGTACGCCCACGCACCGTTGAAGACGTCCGGATAAAAGATCTGAAGCGCCAACGCGCTCCACCCTCCGGTCGAGCCCCCATCGAGCACGCGCGCCTCCGGCGTGCCGATCGCGCGAAACATCCGCTCCACATAGGGGATCAGCTCCCGAACAAGCGCATCGCCATATGGACCGTTGTTCGCCGAGTTCACCGCGTAGGGGTCCCCATAAGGACCAGCTCCATCCAGATGCAGCAGGATCATTCGTGGCGCATCATCGGCAAGCCAAGCGCGCCGGAATTCGGATCCCTCGGCCATCATCCGGAGCACATTCGTGTATCGCGTGCCATATCCCCCGATGTGGATCCGGAGGGGGTAGCGACGTTCGGGCTCGCGCGCATAATCGCGCGGCAGGATCACGCCAGCTCGCACGTACATGGGCCGACCATGAAATGCGCTGAGGAGTCGAGAGGGGATCTTCACGAATCTCACATGCTCGGTCTCCTCGGGGGATTCCTCCGGAATCTTGCGCGTCAGTTCCAGGCGAAACGTGCCGCCGCGCGCGGGATCGAGTCGGACCCGCTGCACCGCGCTGTAGAGATTTCCGGGCGCGTCCGGACGTCGGATATCCGGATTCCACATGAACACCGCCTGCGCAAAATACTCCCCAGGCGGAAGCTGCGCGAGACGTTCAAGAGGCACACCGATCGCCGCCTCATCCACGACAACGGTGCGACCGACGCTGAACTCCTGCGCGTCACGCCCGAAAACGAACGGTCCTCCAAGCCCTGTGCGCCCGATGGCAAAACGCGGTTCGGGCTCCGGTCGCGAACTGAGGACGAGGAGCAAGCGCCCCGTCTGCGGAGCATCAAGAAGCCCGGGCGCCATCGTCACTTCAAACCGGAGCGAGGAGGAATCCGAGAACCCGTGACCATGAAGAGCACAGATGAGCGCAAGCCACGTAGCCTTCCGCCATACCCTCTTCATCGCGATCCTCGCCCTCTCCGATGCTCGATGTAGAGGGCGAGATCATACCGGCTCTGAGTCCAGAACGTCAACCGACATGGAAGAGGCCTTGACGAATGTTCGCCCATCTTTGTAAAATCACGGCGTCGTTTCGCCACATGGTGAAATGACGCTCTTCATCCAATAAGGGTGTGGATTTCGAGGTCGTCTCGTCCACGGATCTGGCGGCTTAGGGACGCGCGGAGTTGAGCGCCCGCGAGAGCACGCGGTTCCCGTTCGCATGACTCTTCAAGCGGGAGCACCTAGGGGATGCGGGTCTCTCCTATGGAGAAAACATCAGACATCCTGAATTTCACCCGCGCACTGCGCGTGGGCGTTTTCGAGTTCACCTGGCGCGCGCAGGAGGATGCCCGACTTCCACGCTTCAAGGGTTCGACCGTGCGTGGCGCCTTAGGATGGGCGTTCAAGCGCGTTGTGTGCATTCGTCCCGATGGACAATGCGAACGCTGCGTGGTCCAACAGAGTTGTCATTACCCCTATGTGTTCGAGACATCGCCGCCAGCCGAAGCGCCCGCATTTCGCGGACAACGGTATGCGCCGCATCCCTATGTGCTGGAACCTCCCCTTGAGGAGAAGGAGCACTATGCGGCCGGCGAACCCGTAACCTTTAGCTTGTTGCTGTTCGGGCGAGCCGTGACCGCTCTGCCCTACGTGATCCTCGCCGTGGATTGGGCCGGACGCGCCGGTATCGGGCGAGGGCGCGCTCGCTTCGCCCTCGAAACGGTTCGCCAACGCGAGGCTGACGGTCGCACCTCTGTGATCTACGATGGCCTGTCCAAGCGCTTCCTCTGGGAGAGGAATGAGCTGCGTCTGGACGCATTCATCCAGGCGCGGCGACTTCAGTTCCGTGACCACGTAGGGAATCGCGTGCGGCTCCGCTTCCAGACTCCCACGCGCGTGCGCGTCGGTGGAGATCTACAGGACACACTTCCCTTCGATCTACTCGTGCGCAGCGTGCTGCGGCGGCTCTGGCAGCTCATGCTCGTGCATGGGGACGAAACTCCAACGCTCGATCATCGCCCCTTGATCGAGCGCGCGCGAGCCGTTCCCACTCTCCATCAGGCCCTCACCTGGCGCGATTGGGAACGCTACTCGCATCGGCAGCGGACGAAGATGCGTTTGGGCGGATTCATCGGCGAGGTCGAATACGAGCTGGGAGAGAGCGCGTGGGCTGATTTCCTCCCTCTTCTTATCGCTGGCGAACTCTTGCATGTCGGCACCGGCACGACTTTCGGACTCGGGAAGTATGAGCTCAAAGCTTCCGGACTCTAATCTGCAGGTGATTCAACGGCCCCAGCCTCTCAGTCGTCCGGGGATGCTGGAAAGGTTGTGGCCATGTTGTTGATGGAGAAGGACAGAGCCCGACTGTGGTAAAGTCGTTCCGCATGAAGACGTTAATTTTTAAAGGAGGGGATATATGGAGAATTTAAGGAGCCCGACTGTGGTAAAGTCGTTCCGCATGAAGACAGTGAGTTTCGAACTGGAAGCCATCACGCCGCTGTTTCTGTCGGGTAATGACCAAAACGCGGTCGAGCTTCGCGCCGCCAGCATCCGGGGACAATTGCGCTACTGGTATCGCGCGCTGCTCGGCGGGCTCGGAGTCACACAACCGAAACAGCTTCACGAGCAGGAGAGCCAGGTTTTCGGGAAAGAGGAGTGCGGGTCTCCTGTGCTCATCAGGGTCAAGGATATTCGCTGGGCCGACAGGAGAATCAAGCAAAACAGGGAGCTTGATCTGGGATACGACAAGGCGAAGAAGGTGACTCGCCGCCCCGGACTGACCTATCTGCTCTATTCAACCCAGCTCGGTGGAAACGAACGTCCCTATGCCGATGTCGGGACGACTTTCACGCTGGAGCTCTCCTCGTTCAACAAAGAGGCTGAGAAGGTGTTGAAGCTCGCCGCGTGCGCCCTCTGGTGCTGGACGCATTTCGGAGGGCTCGGAACGCGCGCTCGACGCGGCGGGGGCGATCTTCAGGTGAAGGAGGTCAGGGACGATGAGAGGGTTCTAAAAGACCTCCCCGTCTTCACACTGGCCGACGTCAATAGCCTGGAGGCGTTGAAAGGGCATCTGGAAAACGGCTTGAAGAAAGTCTGCCATCTGGTCGCTGAATTGAACGCGCTTACGCCGAGGCCATTGAGCGGCAGCGTGGAGTTTCCCATCCTCCATCCAGACTACGCCGACATCTGGATCATTCGGAGCACGTGGAGCGACGCTCTCAGCGCCATGGAACACGCGGGGAAGCAGTTCCAACAGTTTCGGCAAAAGCGCAGTCCTGACTTTCCATCCGTGTTGGATTACTTGCACAAAGGAGATCAGCCGACGCTGGAAAGACCTGCTTTTGGATTGCCGCTGCAATTTCGCTATCGCTCGGCGCCCGACAAGCAAGCGATGGTCGAGACGCAACACTTCACCCGGCGAGCCTCGCCGCTGCTGTTTCGCTTCCTCAGGTTGGAAGGTGGGAAAATCGCCTTGGTGTTGATCCACT